>NZ_CP047898.1:2481258-3721887 GCF_009911795.1 Pseudarthrobacter psychrotolerans
GACAAATGCCAGGAAGGCACCTTTGGCGGCGGAGGAACCGCCGGACAGGCTCAGGAGCTGGACGGCGGAGTAGGTGGGGCCGATGCACGGGGCCCAGCCCAGGCCGAACGTGAGGCCCAGCAACGGCGCGCCCCACAGGCCGGCCGGTGGCTTGGCGTGGATCTTCGCGTCACGCTGCAGCCAGCCGAAACCGCCCATAAACACCACGCCCATGAGGATGACCAGGACCCCCAGCAGTTGGGTGATCCAGGCATTCTGCGAGCCGGTGATCAAGGTGCCCAGTTGGCCGAACGCGCCGCCCAGCAGGACAAAAATCACGGAGAACCCCAGCACAAAAAGCCCGATGCCCGCGAGCATCCGGCCGCGCTTCTGCTTCTCCAGGTCCACGCCGCTCAGGCCGGTGACGTAGCCCAGGTAGCCGGGCACCAGGGGCAGCACGCACGGCGACAGGAAGGACACCAGACCGGCGAGCAGCGCCACCGGGATGGCAAGCAGGAGCGAGCCGTTCAGGATGGTTTCGGCGAAGGGGCTGTTCACGGTCCGGGGCCGCCGCTACTCTGCCACGGCGGCGGTGATGAGGGCTTTGAGGGTGCCCTTCTGGATTTCGCCCAGCACGCGCGAGGCCACGCGGCCCTGCTTGTCCAGGACCAGTGTTGTGGGCACCGCCCCCGGCGGGACCAGGCCGGAGACGGCCAGGAGCACGCCGCCGTTCTTGTCATCGAAGCTGGGGTAGGTCAGGTTGAAGGTCTTATCAAAGGCCTCTGCGGTGCCTTTTTCGTCGCGGAGGTTGACGCCGAAGAACTGCACGCCCTGGTCCTTGAAGTCCTGGTGCAGCTCTTCCAGGATGGGTGCTTCCACCCGGCAGGGTGCGCAGGCGGCGAACCAGAAGTTCAGGACCGTCACCTTGCCCTGGAAGTCCGCGGGGGCGACCGGGGTGCCGTTGAACAGCGTGCCGTTAATGGCGACGGCGGCCTTGCGGTCCGCCGCGGTGAACTCGGTCACCGAGCCGTCCCCGGCTACGTAGTTCTTGTTGTCGCCGGCTTTTGCCTGCTTGGCGAGGGCGTCTTCCTGGGCGCAGGCGGACAGTCCCAGCGTCAGCGCGGTCAGGGCTGCGCCGCCGGCGGCGAGTACGGCACGGCGGGATGCGGTGCTTGCCGTTGTGGGGGATGTTCTTCGGTTGTCCATCACGTCAGGCTCCGGGGGTGCTGGCGGCACCGGGAAGGAGTGCTGCAGCGGGCTCACTGTACTCAACTCGCAGGAGCGAGCCGTCGTCGTCGAACACCAGGGAGGTGATGGACGTCAGCGTGCACTCTCGTTTGCGCGGGTCATGCCACAGCGGCTTGCCCTCGGCGCTGAGTCGGGTGGCCCAGATGGGGAGCTGGTGGCTGACCATGATGGCTTCGGGGCCGTCGGTGCCGTAGTCCCCGGCGGCCAGCTCGATGGCCCGGAGCCGGGCGTCCTCAACGGCTGCCCTGACGCGCGCGGCCTGTGCCTTATACGGTTCGCCCCAGGACGGCCGGAACGGGTTGACCAGGTGCGGCCAGTGCTTGGGCTTCCGCAGCTCGGCCTTGGTGACCTTCATGCCCTGGAAGTAGTTTTCGGCTTCGATAATGCGGCCGTCGGTGTGGATTTCCAGACCAAGCGCCTCAGCCGTGGGAGCCGCCGTTTCCTGCGCCCTGACCAGCGGCGACGCCGCGAGGTAGACGATCCTGGACCCGCGCGCGGCGCGCTCGGCGAAGTGGTCGGCGAGCATCTGCGCCATTTCCCGGCCCAGCTCGGAGAGGTGGAATTCGGGCAGCCTGCCGTACAGAACGCGGTCGGGATTGTGGACCTCGCCGTGGCGGAGCAGATGGACAGTGGATTGGGGCATGTTTACCAGTTTCTCAAAGATGGCGTGCGATCCGAAATCTTCTACATCCAGTAGAACTCAAACTTTTGGAAAAATGTTCCGGAACAGGGAACAAAACATGCAAATGCATGTTTATACTGGATGCAGCGGATAGTTGAGGATTCAATAAATGAAGCGTCAAGCTATCCGGAAGTACCACCCGACAAACCCAAGGAGAAACACCATGGCTCTTCCCGCAGACGTCACCACCGGCACCTGGACCCTCGACAACTCACACAGCGAGATCGGATTCACCGTCCGCCACGCCGGCATCAGCAAGGTCCGCGGCCAGTTCAAGGATGCCGTGGCAACCCTGGACCTCGCCGACAACGTGGCCGATTCCAAGATCAGCGCCACCATCCAGACCGCCAGCTTCGACTCCGGCGATGTCAACCGCGACGGCCACGTCCGCGGCGAAGACTTCTTCGACGTCGAGACCTTCCCGGAAATCTCCTTCGTCTCCAACGGCCTCGTGGCCAAGGGCAACAGCTACGAGCTGACCGGGGACCTCACCATCAAGGGCGTCACCCGCCCCGTTTCCCTCGAGACCGAGTTCAACGGCGTGGCTGTGGACCCGTTCGGCATGACCCGCGCCGGCGTTTCCGCCGAAACCACCATCAGCCGCAAGGACTTCGGCCTGACCTGGAACGCCATCCTGGACGCCGGCGGCGTGCTGGTCAGCGATAAGGTTGCCATCAACCTGGAGCTCGCGTTCATCGCACCCGCAGCATAGTTCTTTCCCTGAAGCACCTCGGCCGCCAATTCCCCGGAATCTGGCGGCCGGGGTGCTTTGTTTAATCACCTAGATACAGGCGGACACGCGGTCTACAGTGAGACCCATGAGCAACAGTGAAGTACCACAGCCCCAACAGCCCCAGCAGCCCGGTGCCGAGCAGCCCGGTGCCCAGCCGACTGTCACCCCGCCGCCTGCCGGCAATGTTCCCCCGGCCGGCAACGTTCCCCCCGCGGGCTACCAGCCGCCACAGAGTTACCAGCAGCCGGGCCAGCCGTATGGCCAGCCCGGGCAGCCGTACAACCAGCCGGGCCAGCCGGGCCAGCCGGGCGGCTTCCAATTTGCAATGCCCACCGACGGCCCCCGCAACTTCAACGACGTCATGCCCAAGGGCGGTTTCTCCGGCATGTTCAGCGTGACCGGGCTGCCCACCGAGCTCAAGGTGTCGTACTGGATCTGGCTCATCGGCGGCATGCTCGGAGTGTTGGGCGGTCTCTTCGGGATGCTTGCCACGCTGGCATTGTTCACTGTGGCACCCGCATTGGCTGCGGTGGTGCTCCTTCTCGTCCTGGTGGCACTCGTCCTGGCCGCGGCCCAGATTCTCCTGGTCCTTAAGATGAAGGAAGGCAAAGAATGGGCCCGCCTGGCCCTCACAATCGTCGCCGGCGTTTCGCTGGTGCTCGCCGTGATCGGCGGCAGCGTGGGCGGCGGCAGCGGGATCGGCAACAACTGGCTCGGCTTCCTCATCAGCGCCGCGGCAACCGTCCTGATGTGGCTGCCGAACTCACAGGCCTGGTTCAACTCCGTCAAGGGCCGCGCGTAGACGCATCCCACCGGTGGGAATACCTCTCTGGAATGATCCCCCGCTGCACGCGCCGGGGGTACGGTGGAACCAAGCCGTACTGGGGGCAGGCCAGTTGGACTGCCCCAGCAGCCGAACTGACATCCGACCTGCAAAGGACCGCTCATGAGCACGCCTGTCCCGCCTCCCGTCCCGAACGAGCCAGAGCCCGGCAACCAGCCGCCAGCACCCCGATACGGCGAGAACAGCCCGCAGTTCGGGCAGCCCACGCCACCTGCGCCACAGTATGGGCAGAACGCCCCGCAGTATGGCCAGCAGACTCCCCCGGCACCGCAGTACGGGCAGAACGCCCCGCAGTACGGCCAGCAGACTCCCCCGGCGCCACAGTACGGACAAAACAGCCCGCCACAGTTGGGCCAGCCCGCACCTCCGCTCTATGGCCAGCAGCCGTACGGACAGTCCCCCTACGCGCAGTACCCCTCCGAACAGCCGCAGGCCACGGGATCCAACGGGGTTCCCCAGTTGGTCAATATCTCTTTCTGGCTGCTGATTGCCTCCGGCGTGCTCTATGTCATCAGCATGCTGATGGGCATCGGCATGCTCAACGATCCGCAGATGCGCAGCACCTTCAATGAAGCCATCCGCAGCAGCGGCAGCTCGGGTGCGCAGGTCAACTTTGACGACGTCAAGGGCTTCCTCGCCGGATCCCTCGTGGTCATTGCCATCATCGGTGCAGGGCTGTATGCGCTGGTGGCGTTCTTCGTCCGCAAGGGCAAGAACTGGGCCCGCATCCTCGGCACGGTTTTCGCGGCGCTGTCCGTTTTCGGCCTCTTCGGGGTACCGAGCCTCGGCACCCTGGGGACTCTCGCCGGGATCGCAGCCATCGTGCTGCTCTACCTGCCGGCTTCGGCCCCTTACTTCCGCAAGCCGCAGCCGTTCGCTAGCCCCTACGGCGCCCCGGGCACCACGCCCGGCAACCCCTACGGCCAGTAGTACCGACCGGTCGAATCCACACCCTAACGGGCGTGGACCCCACCAACCGCCAACGAAACTAGGCGGTCTGGTCCGGGGTCTGCGCCCGTTGTGCGTGATAGGCGAGGATCTGGAGCTCGGTGGCCATGTCCACCTTGCGGAGGTTGACGCCCGCGGGGACCTGGAGCATGACCGGGGCGAAGCTCAGGATGCTGTGGACGCCGGCGGCCACCACGCGGTCGCACACGGCCTGCGCCACGGTGGCCGGAAGCGCCAGGACCACCATGTTGGCGCCCGTCCGCTGCAGCACGGCCTCCATGTCCGCGGCGTCGCTGACCCGCAGCCAGCCCACCTCATTGCCCACCACCATCTGGTCGGCGTCGAAAATTGCCACCACGTCAAAACCGCGGGACTCGAAGCCGCCGTAGCGGGCCAGGGCTTTGCCCAGGTTACCCGCGCCAACAATGGCGACCTTCCAGTCATGGGTCAGCCCCAGGGCCGCGGAGATATGACGGCTCAGGTACTGCACTTCGTAGCCCACGCCGCGTGTGCCGTAGGAACCTACATAGGAAAGGTCCTTGCGCAGGGTTGACGAGCTCACGCCCGAAGCTTCGGCCAGGGATTCCGAAGATACCCGTTCGACGCCGTCGGACAGCAGCGTATTAAGGGCGCGCAGGTATATGGTCAGCCGTGCCACTGCCGCGGGCGGTATCTGTTTGGCCGCCTCTGTAGCGTGGACAGGCTGCGGACCGTGGCCCCGCGATGTCCCCTGGGCATTCTCTGCACCTTGGACAGCCTGGGGAGATGAATCCAGTGATGTCACTATCCCCTCCATCCCATCGCGTCGTGACTCCACTCTAGAGCCCCGCCGCTGGTGCCAACAAAGCCGGTGTCATTCTGCGAGGCCGCTTTCCTATTGGGCCATGGCGCGTTGGAGGACGCGCTCCAGCCGGGCTTCGTCGATCTTCCAGAAATCGCGCTGGATTCCATCCACCAGGACCACGGGGATTTCCTCCGCGTACCGCTCACGCAGTTCCGGCAGCTCGTCCACCAGCTGTTCCGTCCACCCAAGTCCCAGCAAGGCAGTTACGCGTCCGACGGCGTCGCGCGCCGCTGCGCACAGGTGACAGTCTGCTTTGGTGATAAGGACTACCTTGGGTTTTGCCATGCATTAACCGTAACGCCCTTCGGGGCAGAGAACAGGGCGGAGGGCAGGAGCAGGGGGCAGGGGCCGACGGCGGGGGCACTTGGAGGCGCGGGCACCGGCGCTGGCGCTGAAATCCTGGGCCACCGAGTATTGACTAGACTCGTGGACATGCCCGAGGAGAAGTACGTCGCTGTGGTGACCCAGCCGGATGCGGTGATGCAGACCGGCGAAGCCGCCTTCTTCGACGTCGATAACACCCTCATGAAGGGCGCCAGCCTTTTCCACGTTGCCCGCAAGATGCACCAACGCGGCGCGTTTACCCTGACGCAGGCTGCGGGCTTCGCGTGGAAGCAGTTCAAATTTGTGGCGCGCGGCGAAAACATGGATGACGTCCACGCTGTCCGCGATTCCGCCCTCACCCTCGCAGCAGGCATCACGGTGGAAGACGTCAAGGCCTTGGGCGAAGAGGTGTACGACGAAATGATCGCGTCCCGGATCTGGCCCGGCGCCAAGGCACTGGCGCAGCAGCACCTCCGCGTGGGCCGGCGGGTCTGGCTGGTCACCGCAACGCCCATTGAGGTCGCCACGGTCATTTCCACCAGGCTGGGCCTGACCGGAGCCTTGGGCACGGTAGGCGAGGTTGCCGACGGTATGTACACCGGCCGCCTGGTGGGTGACATCCTGCACGGTGCAGCGAAGGCTGTGGCCGTCCGGGAACTGGCAGACGCCGAAGGCCTGGACCTCAAGCGGTGCTGGGCCTACAGCGATTCCTACAATGACATCCCGCTGCTGACAGTGGTGGGGCACCCGGTGGCCATCAATCCCGATGCCAGGCTCCGCCGCCACGCGCGGGACAACAACTGGCCGGTCTACGATTTCCGTTCCGGCCGCCGCGCCGCCACCCTGGGGCTCAAGGCAGCAACGGCCGGCGGCATAATTTACGGACTGTGGAAAGGCTTCGCCCGCATCCGTGGCCCCCGGGCATAAGCTGGCGCCATAGCGGTCGCCGTCGGCGTTTCACGTAGGAGCGCATCGCCGCCGATCGCGGGACAGAGGTCGCCCAGCGACCGTAGGAGCGCCTTTCGGTGGAAGTGAAAGCCCGCGGGTCCCGGCCCGAGCTTGCGAGGGGTGGGCAGGGCTGAACGCTAAGCGACGGTGAAACGTCGGTGGCGACCACGCAGACAAAAAAATGCCCGCTGCCGGGAAGGCAACGGGCATTTCACGCTTTTCGAAGTATCTCTACTTCTTATTGCGGCGCTGGTGACGGGTCTTACGAAGCAACTTGCGGTGCTTCTTCTTGGCCATACGCTTGCGACGCTTCTTAATAACTGAACCCACGAAAGTTCCTCACAAACTAGATGCAGTACCTGTCTGATGGAAAAGGTCCGTGGACAGAGCTACAGAACTGAAACAACTGACAGATTCTTACAATGACGTAAAACGTTCCTTAACAGGGTACCGCTTCTTGGCGATGCCCACTGACCGCCGTAACGCTCAGGCGGTTTCGGTGTGCCCGTCCACCACAGCACCCTTGAGGTACTGCTCGACGGCGTTCTCCGGCACCCGGTATGACCGGCCGAAACGCACCGCTGGCATTTCGCCTGAGTGGACCAACCGATAAACGGTCATCTTGGAGACGCGCATGACCTCGGCCACTTCGGCCACGGTCAGGAACTTCGCGTTCGAGAAGTTCTGTTCTGCGGACATTTCCCTATTCCTTTGCTGATGGATGACGACAGGAACCCCAGCTGTGTTTCATTTGCGGTGTGCCGATGCTGAGCCATCCACCAACCATGTGTTAGATACTCTAGAGGTTCATGGGGCTGTAGTGAAAGTCATCCAGGCAATCATTAAGCAGTCCGGCGCTTCCGGGCGGACGCCGCGAGCTGGCCGAGGACCGAAACGGATACTTCCCAATCCATGCACGCGTCCGTGACACTCTGGCCGTAGACCAGTTCCGCCCGGCCCGCCGCGTGCTCGGTGACATCCAGGGTCTGGGCACCGCCCACCAGGAAGCTCTCCAACATGACGCCTGCGATGGCCTGTGCCGCCTCGCCGCCCTCTTCCAGCTGTGCGCCGATTTCCAGTGCCACTTCCGCCTGCCGGTGGTGGCTCTTGCCGCTGTTGGCGTGGCTGGCGTCCACAATCAGCCGGGGGTTGAGCCCCTTGCCGGCGAGCCTGGCGGAGGCACTTTCGACGTCGGCCGCTGAGTAGTTGGGCCCCTTACGTCCACCGCGGAGGATGACGTGCGTGTCCGGGTTCCCGGCGGTGGCCACCAGCGCGGCCCGGCCGTCGCCGTCGATCCCCAGGAAAGCCTGCGCGGCAGCGGCGGCGCCGCACGCGTCGAGCGCGATCTGGAGGTCGCCGTCGGTCCCGTTCTTGAATCCGATGGGCATGGAGAGCCCGGAGGCAAGCTGGCGGTGGATCTGGCTTTCGGTGGTGCGGGCACCGATGGCTCCCCAGGAGATCAGGTCCGCCATGTACTGGGGGCTGATGGGTTCCAGGAATTCAGTGGCGGTGGGCAGCCCCAGCGACGTGACCTGCTGCAGGAACTCCCTGGCGGTCCGGAGCCCCGTGACCATGTCGTGGCTGCCATCCAGGCGCGGATCGTTGATCAGGCCCTTCCAGCCCACGGTCGTGCGGGGCTTTTCGAAGTAGGTGCGCATCACGATCAGGAGGTCGTCACGGTGCTTTTCTGCCTGGCTGACCAGCCGGCGCGCGTATTCCAGTCCAGCCTTGGGATCGTGGATGGAGCAGGGGCCCACGATGACCAGCAGCCTGTCGTCCACGCCGTCCATGATGGCCCGGACTTCGTCCCGGCCACGCTCGACGACGTCCGTCACCCGGGCGTCCAGGGGCAGCTCGGCGATGAGCTCCTGGGGTGTGGGCAGCGGCGTGAATTCGCTGACGCGCAGATTGGACGTGGATTTTGAGGGAGTGGCTGTCGCGGTGCTCATGTTCGGGTCCTGTTCCAGATAGGAAAGCGGGCCCAGATCAGAACCCGCCGGAGAAATGGCGAAGGGCAGAGAATGATCTCTGCCCTGTTGGCTCTGAAGGAAGATGGATGCGTGTCAGTTAGACGCGGGCTCCTCCAGAGCCAACGAAAAATACGCATACCAACGGTTTGTCATAGGCAAACCATAACCGCGCGCCGCGGCGGCCGCAAAATCGCGGCCGTCACACGTGGAAATCCGGGCCCCAGTCCGCCGCCTGCTCCCCCAAGTGACTCGCATTTGATGCACTCATTTCGCGGTTTGGGTGCGTTATCTGCGAGTCACTTGGGGAGTCAGCCCAGGAGCCTGCGGAGGTACTGCAGCTGCCTGATCCAGTGGTGCTCCTGGCCGCCCTCGTGGTTGTTGAACCGGTAGACCTCGATCTCCTTTTGTGCCGCGGATTGTGCCGCGGAGTCGCCGCCGTAGGCATTGAAGCTGGCGAACACCGTGGACGGCGGGCAGACATCGTCCATCTGCGCCACCGAGTACAGGGCCGGTGCGGTGGCCGCCCGGGCAAGGTTGACGCCGTCGAAATAGTTCAGGACCTCAAGAATCGGCTCATACCGGTCCCGGTGCCTGCCCAGGAACGCCGCGATTTCCGGATAGGGTCCGCGGGCCGCGATATCGATGGACCGCGGGAAGTCCTGCAGGAAGGGGACGTCGGGCAGCGCGGCGATGACGCCGTCGAGCCTTCCCGCAACCAGCCCGGCAACCGCCACCACAATGCCGCCGCCCTGGCTGATGCCGGCCAGGATCACCCGCGACGGATCCACCTCCGGGTGGGACTGCGCCGCTTCCACCGCACGGAACGCGTCCACGTACACGCGGCGGTAGTAGTAGTCCTCGCGGCTGCCGGCGCCCCTGGTCATGAGGCCCGCATAGGCCACTTCGCCTGCTGACGGGTGCGGATCCGCCGTCTCGCCGAGGATCCCGCCGTAGCCCTGGCCGCGGGTGTCCATGATGAAATGCGCGTAGCCGGCCTGCGCCCACTTGGTGTCCTGGTTGACCAGGCCGCGGCCGCCCGAGTAACCGATATACTGCACAACGACGGGCAGCCGGGTCCCTTCGCGCCGGTTCGCCGGGAGGTGCAGCCAGCCCTTGATCGGTGCGCCGCCGTAGCCGGCGAACGTGACGTCGAAGGTGTCGATGACGGACAAATGGTTTTCCACGGGCGCGAACGTGGCGTTGAGCGGGAACGTCCGGGCCTCGTCGAGCGTGGCGTCCCAGAAGTCCTGCAGGTCGGCGGGCGGCGTGACCCTCGAGGTGTAGCCGCGGAGCTGGTCAAGGGGAAGGTCGAAGAGGGGCATGCTGCTGTCCGGTCCTGTCTCGTCGGGATGCTATCGGAGATCCTACGTCACACCATCCACTCAGGGGATCCCTTTCGCGCTGGGTTGGTGGGTGTTACAGGCGGGAGAGCTGCGGCGTGAACGTTTGCAGCGCGTGCGATGCCACCACAAGGCGGCGCAGTTCGGTGAGCCCTCCGCTGACGACGCCGGCGGCCCTGGCTTGGACCAGGACGTTCCCGACGGCGGTCGCTTCCACCGGCCCGGCCACCACCTTTTTGCCGGTGGCGTCGGCCGTGAGCTGGCAGAGGAGCCTGTTCTGGGAGCCGCCGCCCACCACATGGACCACGTCCACTATGCGGTCGGCGAGGCGTTCGGCGTCCGCGATGGCCCGTGCGTAGCCGGTGGCGAGGCTGTCCATGATGCACCGGGTGATGGCCGCAGGGTCATCGGGCAGGATGTCCCCGGTGCGACGGACCGTGGCGCGGATGCGGTGGGGCATGTTGTCCGGGGCGATGAAGGCGGAATCGTCTGGATTGATCTGCGGTCCGCCCGGGGCAGTGCCGCTGCGGCGTCGAGCAGGTCAGTGATTTCCGGGGTGTAGCCTTCGGCGGCCCAGGTCCGTTGGCATTCGCTGAGCAGCCAGAGCCCGCCCATGTTGCGCAGGTAGCGGATGGTGCCGTCCACGCCGCGTTCGTTGGTGAAGTTCGCTGCGCGGCTGGCCTCGGTCAGGACCGGATGATTCAGCTCCAGCCCCACCAGCGACCAGGTGCCGGAGGAGATGTAGGCGAAGTCCTCCTCCTGGGCCGGGACGGCAGCGACGGCGGAGGCGGTGTCGTGCGAGCCGACGGCCACCACCTTGGTGCGGACCGGCAGCCCGACCTTGGACGCGATCTCCGGCAGCAGGGTGCCCACGGTTTCGCCGGGCTCGATCAGCGCCGGGAACAGTTTCCCGGGCAGGCCCAGGGCGGTGAGGAACCCTGTGGCCCACTCCCCCGTGACGGCGTCGAACAGGCCGGTGGTGGAGGCGTTGGTGGATTCCGTGCGCCGCTGTCCCGTCAGCAGAAAAGCGATCAGGTCCGGAATCAGCAGCGCCTGCACGCCCTCCAGGTCCCGCTCGGTGGCCAATTGGTAGAGCGTGTTGAACTGCAGGAACTGCAGCCCCGTAGTGCCGTAGAGCCGGGCCGGGTCCAGTTTCTGATGCACGGGCGCGACAGCGGCGCGGCTGCGGACATCGCGGTAGCTGTAGGGCTGGGCCGTGAGTTCACCGGCGGCGTTGACCAGTCCGTAATCCACCGCCCAGGTGTCGATCCCGATGCTGGTGATCGTTTCGCCCTGCACCGCCGCCACGGTGGAGGCGGCGCTCAGGCCCGCGAGGACCTCGGCGAACAGGGCGTCGAAATCCCAGCGGAGGCTGCCGTCGAGCTCCACCACACCGTTCGGAAACCGATGCACCGTTTCCAGCTCGACGCTCCCGTCCCCAGTAGCGGACGAACCGTCCTTGATCCGGCCCAGGATGACCCGGCCGGAGGAGGCGCCGATGTCGACGGCGGCGAAAACGCCGCGGGCAGAAGTACCGCCGCCGTCGACACCGCCCCGTGCGCGGGATGCCGGTGTGCTCATCGGAGGAAGGCTGCTGCCACCCCGGCGTCCACGGGGATGTGGAGTCCGGTGGTGTGGGACAGCTCGGCGCTGGTGAGGACCGAGGCGGCGTTGGCCACGTGCTCGGGCAGGACTTCGCGCTTGAGCAGGGTGCGCTGGGCGTAGTACTTGCCGAGTTCCTGCTCGTCCACACCGTAGACCGCGGCGCGCTTGGCGCCCCAGCCGCCGGCGAAGATACCGGAGCCGCGGACCACGCCGTCGGGGTTGATGCCGTTCACGCGGATGCCGTGTTCGCCGAGTTCGGCCGCGAGGAGCCGGACCTGGTGCGCCTGGTCTGCTTTGGTGGCGGAGTAGGCGATGTTGTTCGGGCCCGCGAACACGGAGTTCTTGGAGGAGATGTAGACGATGTCCCCGCCCATGTCCTGGTTGATCATGACCTTCGCCGCGGCCTTGGAGACCAGGAAGGAGCCCTTGGCCATGACGTTGTGCTGCAGGTCCCAGTCCTGCTCGGTGGTTTCCAGCAGCGGCTTGGAGATGGACAGGCCTGCGTTGTTGACCACCAGGTCCAGCCCGCCGAACGCCAGCACCGCGTCCTGGATGGCGGCTGCGATCTGCGCCTCATCGGTCACGTCCGCCTGGACGCCGATGGCGACGTCCGCGCCGCCGAGTTCCGCGGCGACCTTTTCCGCGTTCTCGAGGTTCAGGTCGGCAATGACTACGCACGCGCCGTCGGCCGCCAACCGGGTGGCAATCGCCTTGCCGATGCCCGACGCCGCGCCCGTCACCAGCGCGATGCGGGAGGCATGGCTCTTCGGCTTGGGCAGGCGTGCCAGTTTGGCTTCCTCGAGTGACCAGTATTCGATCCGGAACTTCTCGGATTCCTCGATCGGGGCGTAGGTGGAGATCGCCTCGGCGCCTCGCATCACGTTGATCGCGTTGAGGTAGAACTCGCCGGCAACCCGGGCGGTCTGCTTGTTCGCACCGTACGAGAACATGCCCACGCCCGGGACCAGCACGATGGCCGGGTCCGCGCCGCGCAGGGCGGGTGAATCCGCGACGGCGTGGCGGTCGTAGTAGGCCTGGTAGTCCTCGCGGTAGGCCGCGTGGAGTTCCTTCAGCCGTGTAATGGAATCCTCGATCGAGGCATCGGCGGGCAGGTCCAGGATCAGCGGCTTGACCTTGGTGCGTAGGAAATGATCCGGGCAGGACGTGCCCAGGGCGCCCAGTCGCGGGTGCTCGGCGGCTGCCAGGAAGTCAAGGACCACGGCGTCATCACTGAAGTGCCCCAGCAGCGGTTTGTCGGTGGACGCGAGCCCGCGGATCACCGGGGCGAGTGCGGCGGCTTTGGCGCGCCGCTCTGCCTCCGGCAGCGGACCGTAACCGGGGAGCCCGGGGCCGAAGGGTTCGGCCTTGCCGTTGTCCTCGATGTACTTCTCGGCCTGTTCGATGATCCAGAGCGAGTTGGCCTCGGCTTCCTCGCTGGTGTCGCCCCAGGCGGTGATGCCGTGGCCGCCCAGGATGGTGCCGATGGCCTGCGGGGTGGCGTCCTTGATCGCGGCGATGTCCAGACCCAGCTGGAAACCGGGACGGCGCCACGGCACCCAGAGAACCTTGTTGCCGAAGATCTTGGTGGTCAGCGCTTCGCCGTCCACCGCGGTGGCAATCGCGATCCCGGAATCCGGGTGCAGGTGGTCCACATGCCCGGCGTCCACCAACCCGTGCATGGCAGTATCAATCGACGGCGCGGCGCCGCCCTTGCCGTGCAAGCAGTAATCAAAAGCGGCCACCATCTCATCCTCCCGCTCCACGCCCGGGTAGACGTTCTTCAGCGCGTTGAGCCGGTCCAGGCGCAGCACGGCAAGGTTCCCGGCCGTCAACGTGCCGAGGTCCCCGCCGGAGCCCTTGACCCAGAGCAGCTGGACGTCCTCGCCCGTGACCGGGTCCTTCTCCGTGCCCTTGGCCGAGGTGTTGCCGCCGGCAAAGTTGGTGTTCCGCTTGTCCGCGCCGAGGCGGTTGGAACGCGCAATCAGGTCTTCAACAGTCGTGTTGTCTGTCTTCTGCGTAGTCATGCTCTATGCGCCCCATCCGGCTTGCTGGCCGCCGACGCGGTCCTCGTTGATCTGTTTCTGGTATCCGCTGGCCTTGAACGCGGCCATCGGGTCCGCGGGCAGGCCGCGGGATTCACGCCATTCGGCCAGGATGGGCCGGACGTCGGTGTAGAAGGCATCGTTGAAGACGCCGTTGGCGGCCAGGACATCCCCGGACCGCTGGGCCTCGCCCAGGGCCGCGGTGTCCACCAGCAGGGCGCGGGCCGTCATTTCCTGGACGTTCAGGACCGAGCGGATCTGGCCCGGGATCTTCTCCTCCAGGTTGTGGCACTGGTCCAGCATCAGGGCCACGTGTGAATCCTTCCCGAACCCGCCGCCGCGGATGACCTCGTACATGATCCGGAACAGCTGGAACGGATCGGCTGCACCCACAATGAGGTCATCGTCCGCGTAGAAACGGGAGTTAAAGTCAAAAGAGCCGAGCTTGCCCAGGCGCAGCAGCTGCATCACGATGAACTCGATGTTCGTGCCCGGCGCATGGTGGCCGGTGTCCAGGCAGACCATCGCCTTATCGCCCAGCGCCAGGGTATGCGCGTACGAGGTGCCCCAGTCCGGAACATCGGTGTGGTAAAAAGCCGGCTCGAAGAACTTGTATTCCAGCACCAGGCGCTGGTTCCCGCCCAGGCCCGCGTAGATCTCCTGCAGCGACTCGGCCAACCGGTCCTGACGCCCGCGCATATCGTCCTGGCCCGGGTAGTTGGTGCCGTCCGCCAGCCAGATCTTCAGGTCCTGCGAGCCCGTGGCGTGCATGATCTCGATGCACTCCAGGTGGTGGGCGATGGCCCGGCGCCGCACTGACCCGTTCGAGGACGTCAGCGAACCGAACTTGTACTCGTCATCCTGGAATGTGTTGGAGTTGATAGTGCCCAGGCCCACGCCCAGACCCGCCGCGTACTCCTTCAGAGCCGCGTAGTCATCCACCTTGTCCCACGGGATATGCAGGGCCACCGTCGGGGCCAGGCCGGTCAGCTCGTGCACCTTCGCGGCGTCCGCGATCTTCTCCTGCACCGTCCGCGGGGTACCCAGCGTGCCGAACACCTTAAAGCGCGTGCCGGAATTTCCATAAGCCCACGAAGGGACCTCGATGGCAAGCTCCCCGAGCCTGCCCAGCGCCGTTGCTACGTCATTCATGATGGTTCTTCCCGGTCTTTAGTGATGTGGTCTTTAGTGATGTGGTCTTTAGTGATGTGGTCTTTTGAGCTGTGGTTCCTGCGGCCCGCCAAACGGGGCCAGTGGGTCAGCTGCCGGTGGACTCCGCCGCCGCGAGCTGACGGTCAAGGTTGAAGACTTCCTCGAGGACCTGGAACCCTTCGTCGGGCGCCTGGTCCGGGTTGTCAAACAGAGAAGCCATCTCGGCCTGCCAGCGGGTGTTGACCCCGGTCAGCGCCATTCGTGCCCGGACGGCGTCGAAATCGTCGCATTCCAGGTAGCCGATAAGGAGCCCGTCCGCGCCCAGGAACAGCGAGTAGTCGCGCCAGCCGGCGTCCTTCAACGCACGGAGCATCTCCGGCCACACGGCAGCATGCCGGCGCCGGTATTCGTCGATCAGCCCCGGCTGGACCGAGGAGCGGAAACAAACCCTCATCTGCGACTCTCCTGAACTTCCCAAGCTTTGAATCGTTTCATTGTTACGATTCAAAGTACTCTTGAAGACAAGTAGGTGTCAAGCAATTTCCAGACCACAATCCGGGACTACGGGAAAAGTGCTGCACACGGCATATAAGCACGGAGAATCATGAATCGCTCAGCCAGCATCAAGGACGTCGCCAACCATGCCAGTGTTGCCGTGGGCACGGTCTCCAACGTCCTGAACTACCCGGACCGGGTCTCGCAGCGGACCAAGGAACGTGTCCTGCGGGCCATCGAGGAGCTCGGCTTCGTGCGCAACGACGCCGCCCGCCAGCTGCGCGCCGGCCACAGCAGGACCATTGGGCTGATCGTGCTCGACGTTGGCAACCCCTTCTTCACGTCGGTGGTCCGTGCCGCCGAGGATGCCGCGGCGCTCCAGGGCAGCGCCGTACTAGTGGGCGACAGCGGCCACAACGCCAGCCGGGAATCCAACTACATCGACCTGTTCCAAGAGCAGCGGGTGCAGGGGCTGCTGATCTCGCCCGTGGGAGACGTCACCGCCCGCATCGACCAGCTCCGCGAGCGCGGTGTGCCCACCGTCCTGGTGGACCGGCTCGCCGATGAGAGCAAGTACAGCTCCGTCTCAGTGGACGACGACGCCGGCGGTTACCTCGCTGCCCGGCACCTGCTGGACACCGGCCGCCGTCGGCTCGCCTTTGTGGGCGGCCCCACCTCCATCCGTCAGGTAGCGGACCGGCTGCAGGGTGCGCAGCGCGCCGTGAAGGAGGAACCCGATGCCACTCTTGAGGTCCTTGATTCCGACGGCCAGACTGTGCTGGCCGGCCGGAGCGTGGGCAACATGCTGGTGGAGCGCGGGGACCTGCCGGACGGCATCTTCTGCGCCAACGACCTCCTGGCCCTGGGCGTGATGCAGTCCCTGACCATGACCCACACCGTGCGGATTCCCGAGGACATCGCCCTGATCGGCTATGACGACATCGACTTCGCCGTCTCCGCCGTGGTCCCCCTCTCCTCCATCCGGCAGCCCACCGAGGCGCTGGGGCGCACAGCCATCGAGCTACTGGCCGAGGAACTCGAGTCCGACACTCCAAAGCACCGGGCCGTCATCTTCACCCCCGAACTGGTGGTCCGGCAGAGCACCGCCCCGGCGAAGGGATCCTCCGCCGGCTAGGGATCTCCGCTTCGAGCAGTTCTGGAGAAGGCTGTCAGCTAACGGCTCAGCTTGCCCCGGACGGGGGCGCCCGAGCTCCCGCAATTTTCCTCTTGCCAGTTGGTGCCAACGGTGGGACTCTGCTGGAAGAGCGAGAGGTCCGTGAGTCCCATGGCACCAAGCACGGAGATCAACGGCGTTGCCGTCGATGAATTACAGACATCCTTTCGGGGCGACCTCGTCCGCCCGGCTGACGCTGGCTACGATGAGCACCGCAGGGTGTGGAACGGATCGATTGACCGCCGTCCCGCACTTATAGCCCGCTGCACCGGCGTCGCAGACGTGCGGGCCGCCATCCGGTTCGCCCGCTCGCAGAACCTGCGGGTCGCCGTGCGGGGAGGCGGTCACAGCTTCCCCGGGCTGTCAGTCTGCGACGACGGAATGCTCATCGATCTCGGGCCCATGAAGGGCATCCGCGTGGACCCCGAGGCGAGAACGGCACGTGTCCAGGCCGGCGTACTGCTGGGCGAACTCGACCGGGAAACGCAGGAGTTCGGGCTCGCCGTTCCGTCTGGAATCGTCACCCACACCGGAGTGGCGGGCCTGACCCTGGGCGGCGGCATCGGCTGGGTCATGCGCAAGCACGGACTCACCATCGACCAGCTGCTGTCTGTAGACGTGGTCACCGCCGACGGCGAGCTGGTCAAGGCAAGCGAGAACGAGAACGCCGACCTCTTCTGGGGCGTGCGGGGTGGCGGCGGGAACTTCGGCATCGTCACCGACTTCGAGTTCCGGCTTGTCTCTGTGGGCCCCTACGTTATGGCCGGGCCGGTCTTTTGGCCGATGGAGGACGCCCCGGAGGTGCTGCGGTTTTACCGTGACTGGATCGCAGACTGCCCCGACGAGCTCATGACCATCGCCGTGCAGCGCAGGGCACCGGCGCTGCCGATCGTACCGCCCGAGCTGGTGGGCAAGCTCGTCCTTGCGGTCACCGCCTGCTACGCGGGCCCGGTTGAGGAGGGCGAACGGGTCCTGCGGCCGCTCAAGGAATTCGGTTCGCCCGTGCTCGACTTTTGCCGGCCAAAGCCGTTTCTGGAGCATCAGCGAACGTTCGATCCGTCCTTCCCGCACGGCTGGCATTACTACGTCAGGTCCTGTGACGTCGCAGCCCTCAGCGACGACGTCATCGACATCGTGGCCGAGCACGGCAGCCACATCACCTCGCCGGTCACCAGCGTCGCCCTGTGGCAGATGGGCGGCGCAGTGGGACGGATCGATGATGAAGCCACGGCCTTCAATGGCCGCCAGGCCGGGTTCACGTTCAACATCAACGGCAACAGCAAGACCGCCGATGGCTTCGACGCCGAGCGGCAATGGGCGCGTGACTACTGGTCTGCCCTCGCGCCCCACCACACCAGTGTCTACGTGAACTTCCTGATGGAAGAGGGCGAGGAACGGGTCAGGCAGGCCTATGGTGCCGCCAAGTACGACCGGCTCAAAGCTCTCAAGCGCAAGTACGATCCAACCAACTTCTTTAGCCTCAACCAGAACATCAGGCCTGACTGACAGTGACCGGGTTGCGGGGACCAGTCGCCCCAGGGCCCTAGACCTTCTGCACTCTGAGATTCCTGTACGCGGCCTTCAGCGGTGCCATCTGGCGGAAGCCGATGCGGCCACCGCCCAGCACTTTCTCCGACGGGTCGCACCAGTCAAAAAGGGGCAACCCGTTGATGGCGAATGCGACTCGAGGCCCGTCCTTCACCACTTCCATCCGGTAGAAATCCACCGCATCCTCGGTGGGCGGCAGCGGATCCGCGCCCTGTGCCACCAGCTCAAAGCCGGCGCTTTTCCGCAGGTTGCAGGTACGGAAGGCCCGTTCGGACTCGTGCTTGTGCCGGAAATAGGAGACGTGCAGGGCGTCGATGTCGCCGGCGTGGTACTGCGGGTAGTAACCCGTCCGCGGTGCCAGGCCGGCCGAGAACAGGTCGCGGCCGCCATGACCCGCGGCCGCGAAGAACACCATGGCCAGGCCCGGCTCCGCGATGGGCAGGAACTCCCAGCTGATCCGGATGCCGTCCGGGAACTCCTCCGGGCACCAGAACGTCCAGTGCGCGTGGTCCCCGAACTCCTCATCGTCCAGCGCGCCGGACAGCTCAAGTGCACCGTTGTGGCTTCCCGTCCTCAGCGGCCCTTCCGCCACCCAGCCTGACACGTCCGCCGGGCCGGCGAGGGGTTGCTGTACAGCAGGCCGGCACTGGCTTGCGGCGCGCCCACCTAGCCCCGCCCCGCCGTCGTGAGCCCCGCCGACGGAAGTCCCGCCGTCGTGCTGTCCGGGGAGCCCAACCGGCGCGGGCCGAAGCCGAGCCTCCCAAGCTGGGCGGCAACCTCTGCAGCCACGAGGGACGCCCCGCGCTGGGAGAAGTGCGTATTGTCCGCCAGCCCGGCCGGCCAGAACGCGTGCTCGCCCGGTCCGAAGTGGCAGAACAGGGACTGCGATTCCGCAACCCCCAGCTCCAGATACAGCGCACGCGTCCAGGCGTTAAGGTCGACGGCGGGCAGCTGCAGCTCGAGCGCGAGCTCCCGGACCACGTCGGGGTAGTCCTCCAGGCTGTCCTCCAGGACAGCGCCCGACGCCGGCCCGCCCAGGAAGTGCCGGCGCTCCACCGAGGTGCAGAGCACCGGCACAGCGCCCTGGTCACGGACCTCCGCCACCATGGTGCGCAGGTTGGCGACGTAGCCCGTCCGGGCCGCGAGGTGGACCTTCTTCTGGTCGTTGTGCCCGAACTGGATCAGGACAAGGTCGCCCTCCGCCGCGGTTTCCAGCAGCTCGTCCCCACAGCCCTTCCTCGCGGAAGGACTCCGTGCTGGCACCGCCCTTGGCGAAGTTGTGCACCGCGGCCCAGGAGTACACATGCCGCGGCAGGTGCGCTCCCCAGCCACTCATGGGGTACTCGTAAGTGGGGCAGTTGGCCACCGTGGAATCTCCGGCGAGCAGGATTTTCATGCTGTTGCTTTCTGTTGGTTATCAGACACCTCAGGATGCGGCCGGGACCGTCAGCCCTTGACGGAGCCGATGAGCATGCCTTTGGCGAAGTGTTTTTGCAGGAAGGGGTAGAAGATGAGGATGGGCAGGGTGGCGACGACGATGACGGCGAACTTGATGCCCTGCTCCGGTGGGATGTAGTTCGGGTCCACGTTGCCGGTTCCGAGGAGGTCGGAGGAGGCGGTGACCTGGCGCAGGTACATCTGCAGCGTCCATTTGGAGTTGTCGCTCAGGTAGAGCAGCGGTGACATGAAGTCGTTCCAGATGCCCACGGCGTAGAACAAGGCGAACGTGGCGAGCACCGGCTTGGAGAGCGGCAGCAGGATCCGCCAGAGGATCCCCACTTCGGTGGCGCCGTCCATCTTCGCCGATTCCTCCAGCTCGGCAGGGAGTTCCTGGAAGAAGTTCTTGATGATGATGAGGCTGAACGGGTTGATGGCCGCGGGCAAGATAAGCGCCCAGTACGAGTTGAGCAGGCCGAGGTCCTTGACGAGCAGGAAGGTGGGGATCATGCCGCCGGAGAAGACCATCGCGAAGACCACCAGGGACATGATGAGCTGGCGGCCACGGAGGTTCCGTTTGGCCAGCGGGTAGGCCATGGTGACGGTCAGGATCAGCTGGACCACGGTTCCGACGGCGGTGACCAGCACCGTGGTCACCAGGGCACGGATGAACGCGGGCGTGGAGAAGATGTATTCATAGGCGCCCAGACTGAACTGTTCGGGCCAGACGAAGAAGGCCCGCCGGGTGATTTCCGCTTCGGTCGCGAAGGAGCCGGCGAAGACGTAGATGAAGGGCAGCAACGTGATGATGCCGATCAGGCTCAGGAAGACGTAGTTGGCGGCGTCGAAGATCCGCCCGCCGGTGGTGTTGTGAATCTTCATTAGAACAGTCCGCTCTGGTTGAATCGCTTGGCCAGGGCGTTGGTGCCGAAGATCAGCACAATGCCCACCAGGGACTTGAAGAGACCCACGGCGGTGGAGTAGCTGTAGGCGCCCTGGGTGATGCCCACGAAGTACACGTAGGTGTCAAAGACCTCAGCTACCCCCGGTTCAGGGCGTTGGTCATGAGATAGATCTGCTCGAATCCGGTGTTGAGCATCTGCCCGATCGCCAGGATCAGCATCACGATGATAGTGGAGCGGATCCCGGGCAGGGTGATATGCCAGACCCGGCGGAAACGGCCGGCGCCGTCGATGATCGCGGCCTCGTACTGGTCCTGGTCGACGGTGGCCAAGGCGGCGAGGAAGATGATGGTCCCCCAGCCGGTGTTCTTCCATATGTCCTGCAGCACAATGAGCGGCCGGAACCAGGCCGGGTCGGAGAGGAAGTCGATGTCCGTGCCCAGGACGTTGTTGATGAACAGGAACAGCGGCCCGAAGTCCAGGGCGAACAGCAGGAAGCTCAGCGACGCCACGATGGTCCAGGACAAAAAGTGTGGGATGTAGACGAGGGTCTGGACGGTGCGTTTGAGGATGGAGAGGCGGACCTCGTTCAGCAGCAGCGCCAGCACGATGGTCAGCGGGAACGCGATGCCCAGGCTCAGGAACGCCAGGATCAGCGTGTTGCCCAGCAGCCGGCCGAAGTCCGGGTTGGAGAAGAAGTCCTGGAAGTGCTGGAACCCCACCCACGGGCTGGCGTTCACACCCAGGAACGGGACGTAATCCTTGAACGCGATGGATACCCCGTACATCGGGCCGTAGCGGAACACCGCGAAATACAGCACGCCAGGCAGCAACAGCAGGTACAGCCACTTGTAATGGGCGAAATGGACCGAAAACCTGCCGCGTTTCCGCGGAGCGGGAGCAGTGGACTGCACCCGCTCCGTGGACTCGGTGTCAATGACAGGGGCTGACATTTACTTGCTGTCCTGCCAGAGCTTGTTGATCTCTTCCTGGACCTTGTCGCCGCCGCTGGTCTTCCACAGCTTGATGGCGTCCTTCAGGCCCTGCTCATCGATCTGGCCGGCCAGGTATTTGATCCGGGCGTCCGCCACAATGTTGTCCAGCTGCGCACCCTTGGCCACATAGGTGGGCGACACGAAGGACGCGGCCGGGTTGTAGACGGCGCTCTTCAGGTCCTTCGCCATGACCTCTACGCGCTTGTCAAAGACTTCCTGCTCGTAGTCCGAGGCCTGCTTGATCGGGTAGAAGTTGTTTCCGGTGACGTTGGTGCCCAGCTGCGCGTAGCTCTTGATGTCGGTGGCCACAGCCTTGCCCTCGGGGGTTTCGGGCTTGATGGTGGCTGCCTTGCCGTCCTCGACGGCGAAGTTCACGCCTTCGATGCCGTTGTTGAAGAGCGTGGCGACGTCCTTGCCGTTCATGGTGTTCAGGAAGTCCAGGACGTTCTTGAGTTCAGCCTCGGTCCGGACGCTGGTCTTGGGAATGGCCAGGAAGCCGGAGTAACCGTCGGTCGGGTGCGCGTTGAGTTCGCCGTCCGGTCCCTTGAGGTTCCCGACGAACCCCACCTTGTTTTCGAAGTCGTTGGGGTTGGCCTGCTTGAACAGGTTGATGAGCACGCTGACGCGGGAGTCGACGTCGACGATGATGCCGCCCTTGCCGGTGAAGAACGGCTCGTTCCATTTGGTGCCGTCGAACGTGGCGAAGTCCGGGTTGATGAGCTTCTCGTCAACCATCTTTTTGACGAAGCGGTTGGCTTCGAGGAACTCCTCGGTCTCGAAGCTCGGGATCAGCTTGCCGTCCTTTTCGGTCCACCGGTTACCGGCGCCGTACCATTCTTCAATGATGTCGTAGGGGCTGTTGGAGCCCAGGGCGCCCCACTTGGGGATGGTGATGCCCCAGGTATCGTCCTGGCCGTTCCCGTCCGGGTCCTGCTCGGTGAATGCCTTGGCCACGTTGTAGAGATCCTCCGTGGTTTCAGGTGCCTTCAGGCCCAGCTTGTCCAGCCAGTCCTGGCGGAACATCACGGCTGCCCGCATGGGTCCGCGGGCCCGGAAGACGCCGTAGACCTTGCCGTTGACGCTGGCGTTGTTCTGCACTTCAGGGAAGGTGGTCTTCAGATTGGGATACGCGTCCAGCTTGTCAGTGAGGTCCCAGAAGGCGCCGGCCTCGGCGTTCTTGACGAACCCCGGCGACTTGCTCTGCACCACCAGGACCTGGGGGATCTCGGAGGAGGCCAGCGTGATGTTCATCTTGTCTTCGTAGGAGGCGTTCGGCGTCCAGGTGATGCTGACGTCCTTGCCCGTGAGTTCCTCCAATTTCTGCTGTACGGCTCCGTCAGGCGTGGGCGGCTGTGCCTCCAGGAACGGCGCCATGATGCTGATTTTGGTGGAATCCACGGCGGGGGTTTCACCGCCTCCGCATGCAGTCAGGGTCAGGGCCGTGGCAGTCACGACGGCGGCGGCCAGGCTGAGTTTTCGGGTGATCATGTTTGTTCCTTTTCCACTTCTTCGGGGTTGGATCGGATAGTTCGGTTGGGCTGCAGCTCGTGCAGTCAGGTGGTGATGCGGGTCAGGTCACGTGGGTAATTGGCCCAGCGGGGCTCCCCGGCGGGCCGATCAGTTCCAGGCAGAGCATGGCGTTGAGGCCCCACTGGGAGGCCCAGTTGGTGGAGATGTTGGGGTGTTCGACGACGGAACGCCAGGTCTGTGCCTGCTGCAGCGATGCGGCGAAAGGGGTTGTCAGCCCGCCGCTGGCGTTCTCCAGCAGGATTTTCCAGGCAGTGGCAGCGAGTTCCTCGTCGCGGTAGTACCAGGCGCCGTAGGCCATCATTCCGGTGGCCATGGACGGCCAGCTGAAGTGGGTATCGTTCAACGCCCCGCCGGTGAGGCGCTGTTTTTCAGCTTCCGGCAGGGCGTAGAAACGGCCGAAATCGGCGAGCATCCGGCGGAAGCCATCATGGTCCAGCGCCTCGGCCACCTCCATCCACACCTGCGGGGCGCCGAAGGCGATGATCATATGGAAGCCACCCTCTGTCCCGGTGAACATGTGGTGCAGGTCCAGGCCCGAGGCATCGAGCTCCAGGGTGGGTCCGGAGAGCAGCCCGTGGGGCATGGCCTCAAGCTGGCTGATGCCCTTGGTGATCCGGTCCTTCCACTGGGTGTCGCCGGTGCGTTCCCACTCGCTGAACCAGTTGGACACCAGTGCGGACCAGTCGGGCCCGATCCGGATATGCGTCCGTTCCGGGGTCCGCTCGTAGAACTCACGCATGGGGTCCAGCCGGTCCAGCGCGTGCTCGGCGTCGCGGACCTCGGAGAGAAGCTCGCCGATGCGTTCATCCCCCGTGATGAAGTAGTAGTAGCGGTGCAGCCCGGCCATGCTGATCCGGACTTCCTTGCAGCCGCAGCCCCAGTGGACCACATTGTGGCGGGACCCCAGCCGGGAGTACTCGCCGAAGTGGTGCCGGTCCACCTCGGCGCTGTGCCAGGTCATGGCCTCCGCGAGGCGGAAGGCCCGTGCGTCGCCGGTGCGCAGGAACGACTGCCAGAGCCACATGTTGGGCGCCAGTTCGTTGTTGGCCCAGGCGAAACCACCCAGGTCATAACGCCACTGGTGGCGGTACTGGTCGTAGCTGTGCATAAAATCGCCGTAGTTCCAGTAGCCGTACCAGCCGCGCTGCTCCACTTCCTGGGTGTAGAACTCCACCAGCCCGTCCAGCCGCTGTTCGACGGCGGCGCCGGCGGGCACCGTCTCCGGCAGCCCCCACGTGGTTCCGGCGGCGCGGGAGGAGTAGTACAGCTCCGGATCGCAGACGGGCTGGGCAGGCTGCTGGCGTTCGCAGGCCAGTTCCCACAGCCAGTCGTTGGACGGTGACGCGTCCACGAAGTCAAAGGAGATGTGCGACGTATTGGCCACACCTTCCGGGGTGGAGCGCAGTTCGTCGAAGCCTTCGTAGGCGCTGGGCACGTGGCATTCGTCCGTGTAGTGACGCAGGTCCATGGGTTCCACTGACTCGGCCCAGGACCACGCCGTGAACGCGGCGGAATCCCCAGCCATGCCGTCCACTTCCAGGGCGGCCGGGAATTTCTGCCAGAAGCCACGCAGGGTAACGGCCACGCCGCCCGTAGTGTCCCCGGCATACACCAGTCCCTGGCTGCGGTGGCCCTTGCCCATCCGGACGGGCAACAGCCTGGCGTTGGCCTGCTTCTCCAGACGGAAGTAGTCCTCGGATTCTTGCGTCACGCGGAAGGTGGACCAGACAGCATTCTGCCGTCCGACGGCGAACACCTCCGCGGTCTCCTTCGTCTCGGCAACGGCCTGGCCTGCCAGCTGGCGGGCATAGTCCGGGTTGTCGCCGCTGAACGGCCGGCTGTAGACGGACTGCACGGGTTCGGTGTAGACGGCGGTGTCCCCCGCGATGCTGACGCGGCGGTTCAGCAGATCCCCGTTGAGGCTCCGGTCCAGCCGCAGCCCGACGCCCTTGATGATCCGGTCCTTGGCCGCGTCCTGGAACAGCAGTGTCTGCGTAACCTGAACGGTGGCCTGCCCGGCGAAGAACGTGAGGCGGATGATGAACCGGAGCAGTTCGGTGCCACCCGCGGCGACGGCCCCCTCGATCCGGACCACCGTCCGCACGGAGCCCGGAGTCTCGATGTCCGCGGACTCGACGCTGGCCTGGGCATCCGGTGCACTGACCACCAGCCGCAGGGCATCGCCGAGCTGCCGTCCGTCCGGCGCAGTGAACGGGCCGGAGAGCTCGCCACCCGCCTCCCCGGTGCCCGTGGGGATGGTCACGGTGAATGCGCCGGTATCGACAATGATGGTCCCGCCGTCGGAGGAAGCCAGCAGGCGGGTCGGCAGTGCATCGGCCGTTGCCGGCCCGGATCCAAAGGCTGGTGCCAGCTCCGAGGCGAAGGCACCCGCCAGCACCGGCTCCAGCGCAGCAGCCTCAGTGCCGCCCGGAACCACCACGGCATGGGCGGTCCATTTAACGGTGCCGTCCGGCCAGTAAGCCAGCGGCCTGGCCTCATGGGCCAGCGCGGCATCGGCCAGCCGAACGCCGGGGACGCCAGCTGCGCCCAATTCCCCCTGCGCCCACGGCCTGCCGAACTGCACAGCCGTGTCCACGCGTGGTGCCTGCTCAAGCCATTTCACAGTGATTGCTCCTCTTTGATGTCTTCCAGAACCAGGTAGTCGTAGGCGCCCAGGGTGTGGACGCCGGCGGAAAGGGTAAGCGCGGGGTGGCTGGCGTGGCTGCCGTTGTCGGCGTGGACGGCCTGCTTGCCCAGCAGTTTGCGGGCGGGCCACAGGAGAGTGAACGCTCCCGGCTCGCCGCCCATGTTGACCAGCCAGTGCTGCAGTCGGCCGTTGCGCCAGCGCAGATATTCGGCCACCGTGCCACCCGCGGTTCGGACACGCGGCAGCACCCCGGCGCACGCGTACTCGACGACGGCAGCCAGCGCCGCGCCGCCGTCGTACGCGCCGCTGCCGTCCGGTCCGCCGGTTCCCGCGCCGGCCCCTGGATAGGAACCGAGCAGGATCATCCGGCCGGCGCCGATCCGGCGTTCGGTGGCGAATTCAAGGCCTTCGGCGGGACCGCCGGTGACCGTGCCGAGCGCCGTGGCCGCACCGGGCGCGTCATTTTCGGGGAGCCGGAAGAACGTACTCATCCGTGAGAGGACGACGTCGTGGCCCAGGATGCTGCCCCGGGAATCTGATCCGGTGGCCGGGAACTGGAAGACGGATTCAACGCCGGCGGCGGCCTCCAGCCCGCCGAGGGCGGAGTCGGCATGCCAGGTGTGGTGCTCCGTACGGCCGCCGGTGCCGGGCCCGCAGGCCCAGGTGCCGCCGTCGTGCACCCACTGCAGGATCCGCGCCCGGTCCTGCTCCGGGAGGTGGTGGACGAACGGGGTGAAGAGCACGCGGAAGCCGGCGAGGGAGGCCTCCACCGGAATCAGTGACCGCTGGATGCCGGCCCGGACCAGTCCTGCGTGGAAGGCCGAGATCAGGCCGCGGTAGCCAACATGGTCGCCCGCCTCGGTCTCCAGGAATGCCTTCGCGTGGTCCGAGTAGTGGACGGCGACGGCGGGCTGGGCCGGGCTGCTGTGGTCCAGCAGCGGCTTCACCGCCGGAAGCAGCCGGCCGATTGCCTCCGCGCTGGCGTAGCCGATGGTGGGCTGTCCCCAGGCGCTGAGCACCGAACCGTGCGCCTGTTCGCTGCCGCCGCGGTGCTGGCGGAAGAGCCAGAACAGGAATCCGGCGGACCCTGAGGCGTAGTTGGCGAAGGCCTCCGCTTCCACGAACCCGTGCGGGTGCGGCACGCCGTAGTGCCGTACCGAGCCGCCGTGGCTGGGACTGGTCTCCATCAGGACCGTGCGGCGGGACCTTGCCAGGCGCGGGAAGTAGTCCAGGTTCATCAGGAACGCGGAATGGTTGTTGGCCGAGGGGTAGGTGTCGAAGCTGGAGAAGTCCAGGTTCTCGAAGAGCGCGGCGTTGTCGAGGTCGAAGCCGAAGCCGCTGTTGTGGGTCACGGGAAGGGTGCTGCGGCCGCGGATGATGTCCGCCTGTTCGCGGGCAAACCCGTTGATGCATTCCTGGCTGAACAGCCTGAAATCGTTGACCAGCGAGGCGTTGTGGAGGAACGGCGTGGGGCCGGGAAGGGGCACCTGCGCAAAGTTTTGATACGTTTCACTCCAGACCGCGGAGTGCCACGCGTGGTTGAGCAGATCAACCTCCTGGTAGCGCGCGGCCAGCCAGCCGGTCCAGAGGCCACGGCAGGTTGCGCAGTGGCAGCCGCCCACGTGGGACTTGAACTCGTTGTCCAACTGCCACGCGAGAACCCTCCGGTCATTCCCGACGGCGGCCGCAATGGTCCTGGTTATCCGTGCGGCGCGGTCGCGGAAGACAGAGTTGTTGGTGCAGATATGCTGGCGGGAGCCGTGACCCAGCGCAACGCCGTCGGCGGTGTGGTGCAGGCGTTCCGGGTGGCCATGGGTGAGCCAGACCGGCGGGGTGGCCGTGGGTGTGCAGACTATGGCACTGAGCCCGTTGGCGCCGAGCACATCGAGGGCGCGGTCCAGGACGTCCAGGCGGATCTCCCCATCCACCGATTCCAGGGCGGACCACATGAACTCGCCCAGCCTGGCCGTGTTCATACCGAGCCGACGCATGTGGGCGGCGTCGGCAGCGAAGGTGGCGGCGTCCAGGACCTCAGGATAGACGGCCGCACCATAGAGGAGGCGGCCGTCAAAGAGCTCATCCAACAGGTGCCCCCTGCCGGCTGGGCCGGGCGACGGCGGGGTGGCCGACGGCGGGGCGCGCGACGGCGGGTATGTCAGCTTCCTGGAGTGCGGCGAAGGCGGCCACGGACTCGTCATTGGCGGCAAAGAACCGGTCGCACAGCCAGCCGGTTACGTACAGCCAGGCGCCGATGCTGAAGAAGGGGATGAGTCCAGGCAGGGCGCGGCTCGCGTAATAGGCTGCGGCCGTGATGAACAGCAGGATGACGGTGCCCGCCAGGTGGCGGACAGCGAAGCGGGAGCAGATCATCAGGTACTGGCCCAGGGGCAGTTCGTAGCGGGCGTACATCGGGAAGAGGTAGCAGACCACTCCGGCGAGGAAGATGGCGGCAACAAACGTGCCGGCTGCGATCAGCTGGGACATCAGGTCCCCGGCGCCGGACGAGTAGTTCCAGTTCATCGCCAGGGCAACGGCCACGGCCTTGACGGGCAACGCCAGAGCGTTGGCACGGACGAAGTTCGCGAAGTATTCACGGGTGAACGACTTGAGCAGCGGGGCGGCTTCTCCCCGTGCCCGGCGCCGGACCAGGATCTGCGCCGCGGCCGTTGCAGGACCTGCACCCAGGACACCCAGGCCCAGCAGGGTGAAGAGGATCCACAGCACGTTGAGGCAGGCAATCCAGAGCAGGGTGTCAAAGAACGAGTAGGCGCGTGCACTGAAATTTCCAGCCAGCATGGCAAAGCTCCTTCGGTTCTCCATCGTTGCAGAAACGCGTCCATGAGTGGCGGGCGTCACCTGAGTAATCGGTTTCTCGAAATCTAGACCCCTCACGGCGGGCGGGTCAAGCTAATTTTTGAATCGTTACATTACTGGACTCGGCACCCCGCCATAGTCCACACTGGACCTTGGAAAGCGCTTGCCGGATGATGTATCAGTGAGCGCCAAGGGCCAGCCAGCCCCGTATCCGCCTGCCAGCGCCGGTATCGCGGGAACGCCGCATCGTCCGCTCCGGCCCCGTCACGACGGCCGCCGGGGCCAAGATTTTGTGCCTGCGGGCAGAAACGGAGATCCATTGGGAACGCCAGCCGGCACCGCCGCCGAGTCACAGTCCCGGAAGGCAGATCCTGTCCAGACCGGCGGTCTTGGTGAGGCTCAGGATCCCCTCCAGACCTGCGGTCTCGGTGAGGCCCGGGATCCTGTCCGGACCGAAGATCCTGGCCCGGCCCCGGCGCCCGTGCCGGAGCAAGTCCGCCCGGCCCGCGTGGCGCTGGTAGGCGTCCACGGCTTCGGCACGCACCACCTGCGCAACCTCGAACGCCTCCAGGGCGCCGGCGTCGTCGAACTCGTTGCCGTGGCCGATCCCCAGCCGCCGGCCCCGGGGTCCGTGCCCGATACAGCCGCAGTTTTTCCGGGACTCACCGACCTGCTGGCTGCCACCCCGGACCTGGACGTAATCATTGTGGCCACGCCCATCCAGACGCACGCCCCGCTGGGCCTCGCCGCACTGGCCACCAACGCGGACCTGTACCTGGAGAAGCCACCCGTGGCATCCCTGGCCGACTTCAACACGCTGTGCGACGCCGCCAAGGCTTCCGGCCGGAGCGTGCAGATCGGCTTCCAGAGCCTGGGGTCACACGCGCTGCAGGCCATCGAGGAACTGCTGGCCAGCGGAGCAATCGGCACGCTGCAGGGCATCTCGGCCACCGGTCGCTGGGTCCGCGACAGGGCCTACTACAAGCGCTCCCGCTGGGCCGGGAAGCGGAGCATTGACGGCGTCGACGTGGTTGACGGGGTCGCCACCAATCCGCTGGCCCACGCCGTGGCCACTGCGCTGCGCATCGCCGGCGCCCGCACCACGTCCGACGTTGCCTCCGTGGAAACGGACCTCTACCGGGCCAATGACATCGAATCCGACGACACCTCCGTCATCCGGATCCGCACCACCGCCGGGCTCCCCGTCACCTGCGCACTCACGATCTGCGCCACCGAATCCGTGGAACCCTATGTCACGCTGCAGGGCTCCCGGGGCCAGGCCGTGTTCCACTACACCGAAGACCGCCTCACCGTGACCACCCCCTCAGGGGAAACCGGGCAGATCTTCGGCCGGGACGACCTCACGGAGAACCTGCTGGCCCACCGCCGCGAAGGCCAAGAACTGATCAGCCCGCTCCTGGACAGCGGGGCCTTCATGCTGGTGCTCGAAGCCATCCGGACTGCACCCTTGCCGGCCCTCATCGACAGCGCCTACGTCCATTGGGAAGGTGACGGCGACGCTGCGCACGCCGTCGTCGTCGGGATCGAGGAAGCCCTGGAGCGTGCCACGCAAGAACATGCAACTTTCAGCGAGCTCCGACTGCCCTGGGCCCTGGCAGCACGCGGAACTGATTCCTGATGGGCAACTCCCCCGCCCAGGAAGCAACCCCCACACTGACCCGCCAAGGCCAGCTGCAGGCGTCCGGCCTGCTGACGGACGGGCTCTCCCCCTGCCTCACTGCCTCGCTGCGCCCGGTGTTCGGGTGGATATTGGGCCTGCCGGAGGACGCCGACCCCGCCGCGGCCCGGCAGACCGGTTTCGAAATCGCCGTCGAGGATTCGGCCGGAGCGGAGGTCTGGTGCTCCGGGCCCGTCCCGTCGTCGAGCCAGTCCGGGATCCCCTACGGCGGTCCGGAACTGGCCGAGGACGCGGACTACAGCTGGCGGGTGCGCGTGAGTGACGCCGGCGGCCACCCCGGTCCCTGGTCCGAACCGCAACAATTCAGTACCGGGCTCTCGGACACCGGATGGGGTGCCGCCTGGATCCACCTTGCCCCGGGCGGCCGGGCTCCGCTGGAAATCATGGACGGTGCCCTGCGGGTTGCCGGCTCCCCGTTCCTGCCCATTCCCTGCCCTCCCGTCCGCCGTTTCTTTCTGGAGGCCCGCCTCCGGCCGGTGATGGGATGGGCCGGTCTGCTCCTCCGCAGCAGCGGACCAGGCACTGGATTGCTGCTGGACCTGAACACGGCAGGGAACGTGGTGCTCCGCCGCGCCCCGGAATGGGACATCCCCGCACCTGCCACTCCGGCCACCGACGTGCTGGCCAGCGCCCAGCTGGAACGCCGCGCCGTGGCCAGCCAGGAACGGCTGCCCGGCAAGGACCTGGTCCCCGGCACCTGGCAGGATCTCACGGTTTCCGACGACGGTACCACCATCACCGTTACCCTCGACGGCGTTGAGCTGCTCACTGTCAATGAGCCGCTCCCCGCGGGGTTCGAGGGGCGGCTCGCCCTGCATCAGGGTCCCCGCAGCCAGGCCGAGTACGCCTCGCTGCGGATTACGGACGGCGCCCATGCTGACAGTGCCAGTGCCGGCGACACCATTCCTGGCGACGCTATTGCTGACGACGCAGTGCTCCTGGACCACCGGTTCAGCGAGGGTCCGGAAGAGGCCCGCGCGTTCCTCGGCCACTGGGCCCGCACCACGGCACACCGGCAGCCCGACGAATGGTCACTTTTCCGCAGCACCATTCTGGTCACGGGAACTGTCGCCCGGGCACGCCTCTTTGTGGCTGCGAGCCATCATGCGCAGGCGGCGTTGGACGGCAACGCCTGCCTCAGCACCACCTCCTTCGGCTACCCCGGCGAGGGATATTACGACGCCGCCGACGTCACCGCGCTGCTCGCCGCGCACTCACCGGGTGAGCGGAAACAGTCGGGCCAGCAAGTCCAGCCAGCGCTGCCCGGCCAGCAGACACAACAGCCGCCCGTACCGGTCCCGCTGACCGCCCTTCTCCACTGGTACGGCCCCGGCCAGGGCAGGGCAGCCGGCGTACCCGGCCTGCTGGTCCGCCTGAGCGTGGACTACACGGACGGGCGCCGCGAGATCTTCGGCTCGGGCCCGGACTGGACCGCTGCCGAGGCACCGTACCGCCAGGCTGGTTATCGCAATGACGAGGGCGATCCCGTGGAGCACCTCGACGGGCAGGCAGCGGCAGCCCTGGATGCAGGCCAGGACATGCCACCGGCCCTGAGCTACGGCCCCCACCCCGTCCCCGAGTTCCCGGCCCTGCACCCGCGGCGCACTTCCCTTTCCGAGACTTTTGTCGCCCCGGAAGCCTTCCTGACCGCCGCGGACGGAACGCTCGTGGCGGACTTCGGCCGGGTCATCCCGGCACGTCCGGAGGTGGACTTCCGCACCGGTGTGGCCGGACGGACCGTGATGATCCGGGCCGGCTACCTCCTGGATGCAGACGGGCGGGTGGATCGGAGCAAAACGGCCAGCCAGAACACCGACATGTCCTTCCCCTACACCCAGGCCGAGGGCCCGCAGCAGTTCCGGGCCACCGTGCACCTGGGCTTCCGCTACCTGGAACTCCCCGGAGTGGAGGCGCAGGACCTGTCCCGGGTGGGCGCCGTCGTGATCCACGGCCGGCACCCGGACGAGGGGAGCTTCAGCAGCTCCAACCCCACGCTGGATGCTGTGTTCCGGTTGCTGCGCGATTCCGCGCTGTACGGGGTCCAGGAACAGTTCGTCGATACGCCCACCCGGGAAAAAGGCCAGTTCCTGGCCGACGCCGTCAACATCTCCTACGCCACCATGGCCCTGTTCGGCGAGCACGCCTACACGGCGCAGGCGCTGCGGGAGTTCGGCTGGTCGGCCGGCCGCTACTGGACCGCTGGCGAGGACCTGGGGCGCTACAACGCGGTCTACCCCAACGGCGACGGGAAGCGGGACATCCCCGACTTTTCGCTCATGATGCCGGAGTGGGCCGAGGAATTCCACCTGCGGACCGGAGACCTTGCCCTCGTAGCGGAACTGCTCCCGCACCTCCGGAATACCGCAGACTATGCACTGCGGTACCTCGCCACGGAAGGTCCGACGGCGGGACTGGTCACCGAGCTCGGCGGCGGCTCCGGCCCCTACCTCCACGGCATCGTGGACTGGCCCGCCCCCGGCCGCTTCGGCTATGACATGGAGTGCGCGGCCAAGACCACCGTCAACGCCCAGGCCTACTCGGCCCTTATGTCCACGGCCCGGCTGTGCAGCCTCGCCGGCCAGGAGGACGCGGCAGGCCGGTACGCCGGGCAGGCCGGGGCTTTGGCGGAAACCATCCGCACGCGCCTGCGCGTGGACGGGGTGATGGTGGACGGCCTGCACGCCGACGGCACACCCAGCACCCACGAGTCCCAGCACGCCACGTCATTCCCGCTGTCCCTGGGGATCACCGATCCGGCGCACGCCGCGGCCGACGCGGAGCGGATCGCCGGGCAAGGCATGCGGCAGGGGCCCATGACAGTGCACCGGCTGGTGCGTGCGCTGCTGTCCGAGGGGCGGACAGACGCCGTGCTTGATCTGCTCACGAACTCCGACCAGCCCGGCTGGGCGCGGCTCCTGGAGTCCGGCGCCAGCTTCACCTGGGAAGCCTGGGACCTGGTGGAAGGCACGGACTACAGCCAGTCCCACGCCTGGTCCGCCTCCGTGGTGAAGGAAATCCTGGAGTTCCTGCTCGGCGTCCGGGTAAGCGTCCCCGGCGGCAGCGAAGTGGTCATCGAACCGCCGGTGTGCAGCCTCGAACATGCCAAGGGAAGCGTCCCGCTGCCCAACGGCGCCGTCGAAGTCGCTTGGCGGCGGACTGCCGCTGGAATGCAGCTGGAGTGCATGGTTCCCGCGGGGGTCACCGCCACTGTCCGGCTCCCCGCCGGAGGTTACCGGATCCAGGGGCCGACGGCGGAGCCCGCCGTCGTGCGTTCGCGTGACTTCAGGATCCACGCAGGAACCTGGACCTTTACGCCGTCCGACGCATCCTGACAGCACCACGCCATCCCCCAAGTACGTATCCACTCAGTTGGGGTGGGGGCAGCAACGGAAACGACGCCGGATGCAGTTCGCATCCGGCGTCGTCCGTTTCTGGAGTGTCCCGCCCGTTTAGCTGAGGGAGCTCTTGATTTCCTCGATCGACTTCTTCGCCGCGTCCTGCGGGGAAATCCTGCTGAAGTGCACCTCGGTGGCGTACCGGGTCAGGACTTCGGAGACCCCGCTGGATCCGGCGGGAGGCACGGCAGGGGCCTCGCCCACTTCATCGGCAATGTCATCGATGAATTTTGCCGTCAGCGCGTCGGTGGGCGTCAGCTTCGGGGCCACGGCGTTGCGTACGTCCGAGTTGCCCGGGATGCCGCGGTCCGCCAGCCCGATCTCGCCGGCTTCGACGCTGTTGGCCAGGAAGTCGATGAACTTCTGGGTCTCTGCGGGATGCTTGGTCCGGGAACTGGCGGACCAGAACTGCGAAGCCTTGTAGAACTGCTGGGCTTTCATGGCGTCGCCCTCCACACTCGGCGGACGGTGGATTTCCAGTGCCTGCCCTGAGGCTGTGCTCAGTGCGGCCAGCTGGTTGGACCACACCCACCCCATGGCGAAACGGTTCGTTGCCAGGCCCTGCTGGTCCAGCGGGGCACTGATCTCTTCGGTCAGGACGGACGCACGCGGAACGGCTTTGGCATCCCGCAGACCGGCCTGCATCTCGAAGTATTCGGTGGCATCGGCCTCGTCAAAGCCCAGGCCGCCGTCGTTGGTGAACAGGGACTTCCCGTGCTGGCGCATCCAGAGGTTGAAGGAGGCATCACCGACGACGCCGCCGGAACCGTAGACACCTTCCTTGCTCTTGCTGGTGATGGCCGCCGCGGTCTCCCTGTAGTCATCCCAGGTCCAGCTCGAATCATCAGGCAGCGAAACTCCGCTGGCGGACAACAGCGCGGGATTGGCCAGGACCACCAGGGCGTTCATCCCTGCCGTGACAGCGAACTGCCCGCCGTCGGTCTTGCCGGCATCCGCGGCGGCCTTATCGAACTTGGACAGATCCACGTCCTTGAGTTCCAGCAGGGCCCCGCGTTCTGCGTATTCGCCAAGATACTGGGCATCCATTTGGATGATGTCCGGGGCATCCTGCGAGGCGACCTGGGTGGCCAGCTTGTCCCAGTAGCCCGACCAGTCGCCGTATTCCCCCTTGATCTTGATCTTGGGGTTTTCCGCTTCGAAGGCAGCGATCAGCTTCTCAGTCATCTTGTGCCGCACATCGGATCCCCACCAGCTGAAACGCAGGGTGACCGTTCCGTCGGAGGCGGCCGGCGTGCTGGCACCGCACCCTGTGAGGGCCAGGGCCAGCACAGCCATGGCAGCCGCAGCTTTGGGAATTCTGGATTTTCGGGCGCGTGAAAGCATTCGTTGTCCTTTGATCTGGCAGTCGGTAGCGTCTCAGAAACCGCTTTCTCACAGAGTAGATGTGAGCCTCACCACGCGTCAAGAACTCCCACAAAGTTACTTTTCCTCACAAGGGCTGTGAGTTACGCACCCGCCGCGAATTCAGCCACAACAGAAGTCCGACGACGGCCGCGGACAGCATGGCCAGCGTACCGGTGACCACCAGGCCTGTCCGCACGCCGAATTCCTCCGTGAGCCAGCCTGCCAGCAGGCCACCCAAAGCATGCCCGCCCAGCAGCAACGGCAGGTATAGCGCCATCACCCTCCCTCGGACTTCGGGGCCCGCCTCCACCTGCACGGCCGTGGCGGCGCTGGTCAGGAACAGCAGGGTCATGAGGCCCACCACGGCAAGCATGACGGTGAATGCCACCAGGTTTGGCATCAGCGCGGCAACCAGCTGCGAAAGCCCAAAGAGCCCGGCTGCGGCCACGATTCCCGTGCGGCCCATGCTCCTCAGCCGCGCGGCAAGCAGCGCACCGGCCAGGGCGCCGACGGCACCCACGGTGTTGAATACGCCGAACCCCGCTGCACCGTTATGCCACACCCGCTCAGCGAAGGCCGTCAGCACCACCGGACCGTTCATGCCAAAGGCCCCCAGCAGGCCGGCCAGGACAATGATCAGCAGCAGCGACGGCCGTTCCCGGACGTACCGGAAGCCGGCCAGCAGCTGTCCACGACCCCGGGATGCAGGGGCCGTGAGGTGCAGGAGTGCCGGCCGGACGGCGGCGATCAGGCCCAGCACCAGCACCGAAAGCAGGGCGTTCGCGGCGAAGGCGGCGGCGGATCCGGCGTGGGCGATCACCACCCCACCAAGGGCTGGTCCCACCATGGCGCCAAACTGGCCGATCGCGTTGTTGACGCCGATGGCGGGCCTCAGCCCGGCGTCGCCCACCACTTCGTTGATAAAGACCTGGCGCGCCGGACCGTCGACGGCGGACGTCACTCCCAGCGCAATGCAGCTTCCGTACACCGCCCACACGGTGATATTTCCGCTGGCGTCCCACGCGGCCAGCCCCAGGGCCAGCAGTGCGATCACGGACTGGCACACCATCATGACGCTGCGCTTCGGAAACATGTCCACGAGCAGGCCGCTGAGCGGACCGATGACCAGCATCGGCAGGAACTGCAGCGCCACGGCGACCCCGACGGCGGCCGGGCTCCCCGTCAGTTGCAGCACCAGCCAGTCCTGGGCGAGCCTCTGCATCCACACGCCCATGCTTCCGGCGAAGGTCATGCCCATGTACAGGCGGTAGTTGTGCTGCGTCAGCGGCTGGTACCAGCGGACCCGGTTTTGGGAGGTGTGAAGGGATTCTGCGGACTGCTGGCTATCGGAAGACACGTCTGGCTCAACTCGGTAGTAAAGGTCAAATGCAGAGACTTGCTAGGCGCGGCCGGACCGCATCTTGACGGCCGCGGAGGCCAGGATCAGCATGCCGGGCACCACCACAAACAGGGCCACGAGCATCCAGACGAACACCACGGACGCGAACAGCGCCGCGGCAAGCAGGAGCGAGCCTGTCCAGTCGCGCAGCGAGAGGGTTTTGGCGGCGCCAAGCGCCGCAGGCCAGGTCCTCGGCGCGGAGGATTCCCCGCTGTCGACGTCGGACCAGGCAGCGCCGGACCAGGCAACGTCGCGCCAGGCGGCGGCGGTTCGCAGGAGCAGGACCGCTCCGGCGACGGCCAGAATGAGTGTGGCCGGCAGGACCACCGCGCTGCCGGGCAGCTGCCCCACTGTTGCGAGCAGCAGGTTGAGGGCAATCACGACGGCGGCTCCCGCCGTCGTGATTCCCAGTTTCCAGCTGCCCGGGAGGGCAGAGCGGAACGTGCCCCAGAGGCCGCGCAGGGAATCGTCGCGTCCGGCGAGGTGCCGTTCCAGGTGGGCGATCCCGGCCGCGTACGCGGCGGGGATGGTGACCAGCGGGATGGACAGCACCAGCACCAGCAGCCCGGCCAGGAGGGTCTCGGAAAACAGGGCAAAGCGGTTGACCGGGATCGGTTCGTTGTGGCCGGATGCGGGTGTGGTGCTGTCCATGATGCTCATTTTCTGTATCCGTCAGCCCTTGAGGCCCTGGGTGGAGACGCCTTCAACAATGTAGCGCTGGAACACCAGGAAGAAGATCAGCACCGGGAGCAGGGCCAGGACGGACATGGCGATCATGGCCCCGTAGTCCGAGCTTTGGGTCTGGTCCACGAACAGGCGCAGCGCCAGCGGCAGCGGGTACTTTTCGGGGGTGTTCAGGTACAGCAGCGGGCCCAGGAAATCGTTCCAGCTCCAGATGAAGGAGAAGATCGAGGTCGAGATGAGCGCCGGTTTCATCAGCGGCAGCATGATGGAGCAGAAGATTTGCACATGGCCTGCGCCGTCAATGCGGGCTGCCTCGTCCAGTTCTGCCGGGAGGTTGCGCATGAACTGCACCATCAGGAAGACGAAGAATGCATCCGCCGCCAGGAACTTGCCGATGAGGAGGGGAACGTATGTGTCCACCAGGCCCAGCTGCTGGAAGATGATGTACTGCGGGATGATCACCACATGGAACGGCAGCAGCAGGGTGGCGATCATCATGCCGAACAGCACGCTCCGGCCCGGGAACTTGATCCGGGCGAAGGCATAGGCCGAGACGCTGGCGGAGAGGATGGTGCCCACCACCGCGCCGATGGCCAGGACCAGGGAGTTGGTGAAGAACTGCAGGGTGGACACCCCGCCGATCCCGTCAAACGCCGTGACGAAGTTATCGAAGCTGAAGTTGTTCGACCAGAGCGAGGTGTTGGCGCCGCCGATTTCAGCATTGGGCTTGAAGGCCGAGGCCACCATCCACAGTGCCGGGTAGAGCACCACACCGGTCAGGGCGAGCGCCACAAGGTGGAAAATCAGGCTTTTGATCCGCTTGGCCACCACGGACTCGGACTTCGGGTTGTAATCCTGAGCCTGGAGCATCGGGGCAGACTGCTTGGGGGTTGCCATAGTTGTCATTTCGAATCACCGCTGTAGTGGACCCAGGACTTGGACGTTTTGAAGAAGATCAGGGTAATGATGCCGACGACGATCACCAGGAGCCAGGCCATCGCCGAGGCGTAGCCCATCCGGAAGTCGCTGAAGCCCCGCAGGTAAAGGTAGAGGGTGTAGAAGAGTGTGGAGCCGGCCGGGCCGCCTTCACCGTTGGAGATGATGTAGGCCGAGGCGAAGATCTGGAACGCGTGGATGGTTTCCATCAGCAGGTTGAAGAAGATCACCGGGGAAAGCATGGGCCAGGTGATGTTGACGAACCTCCGCACCGGGCCGGCACCGTCCATCGACGCTGCCTCGTAGAGGTCTGCCGGGATCTGCTTGAGGCCGGCCAGGAAGATCACCATCGGGGCGCCGAACTGCCAGACGGTCAGCAGGATCATCATGGGCATGGTCATGGACGGGTTACCCACCCAGCCGCCCAGGTCGATCCCGAAGAAGGACAGGCCCTGATCCACGGGGCCGGAATCACCGAACATCGCCTTCCACACGATCGCGATCGAGACCGACGCGCCGATCAGGGACGGGGCGTAGAACGCTGACCGGTAGAACCCCTGGCCGCGGCGTTTGCTGTTCAGCAGCATGGCGACCGCCAGCGCCGCCGCGAGCTTAATCGGGGTACCGAAGACCACGTAGCTGAGGGTCACGCCCACCGACTGCAGGAACCGTTCGTCCTGGAACAAAGTGGCGTAGTTATCCAGCCCGATCCACTTGGGAGGCTCGAAAAGGTTGTAGTTGGTGAAGGAGAGGTACAGCGAGGAAATCATCGGGCCCACCGTCAGGGCGATGAATCCCAGCAGCCAGGGCAACAGAAAGGTGTAGCCGGCGCGGGCATCCGCACTACTCCGCTTTGATTTGAGCTGCCGCGGCTTACGCTGCTGCTTGGGAGCAGACGACGACGGCCGACGGTTCAGGGTTGGGCTTTGGGTCACGAGATTATTCCGTCAGTTGTGAACGTCGGGCAGACAATACGCTGCTCAGGCGTTCTGCTTGATGAGGTCTTCGGCTTCCTTGAACCACGCGTCAGCCGCGCCGTCAATGGTGAGCTTGCCATAGTTCAGGTCAGAGCTGATGCGCTTGAAGGAGGCTTCCAGCGTGCCGAAACCGACGATGGGCGGTTCCGGAGCGTCCTTGAGGTACTTCTCAATGGACTTCTCGTAATCAACAACCAGCTTGTCCGTGCCTTCAAACGTGGTGCCGTCGCGCTGGGTCTTGGAGGCCGGAACGCCGCGGGAGGTCTTGAAGATCTGGCCTACCTCGGGGTCGTTGACCATAAAGTCGATGAACCGGGCGGCGGCATCCTTGTATTTGGTCTTGGCGCTGGCCACCATCAGCATGGACGGCTTGAGGAACAGGCCCAGGTTGTCCTTGTCATCGGAGGGAACCGGCACGAGCTTGAGTTCCTTGGCGCCGCTGTCCCCAAGGTAGGCGGCCATGAAGTTGTCCCAGGTAACCTCGGTGGCTGAGACGTTTGAGCCAAACGGCGACTTCGGGGCGAGCTGGGTGACGCGCTCTTCGGCAACGATGGCAGGGGTGCCGCGGAGAGCCGCTGTCTGGTTCCACCACTTCTTGAGGTCGTCCTTGCTGAAGCCGAGCTTGCCGTCCTCGGTGAAGGCTTTGGTGTTGTTCTGGCGCAGCCAGATGTTGAACATCCACCAGACGCCGGTGTAGTCGGTGCCACCGAAGAGAGCGCCGTTGCCCTTGGCTCCGACCTGGGCCAGGAAATCATTGTATTCCCTGTAGGTCCAGGTACCGTCCGGCTCTGCGATTCCAAGTGAGGCGAGCTTCGCGGGTCATAGTAAACGGCGAAGGCATTGGTGCTGGTGGGGATGCCGTAGGTCTTGCCCCGGATCTGGCCGGAGGGCAGGAGGGACTTGTCGAAGGCGTCCGTGTTGATCTTCACCGTGCCCAGGTCCAGGAGCTGGTTACGCTGGCCGTAATCCCGCATGTAGGACAGGTCCCACTGCATCACGTCGGGGAGGCCGCCGCCGGCAGCTTCCGTGGCCCGCTTCTGCCAGTAGCCGGCGAAGTCCGTGAAGTTGCCGTTGACCTTGATGTCCTTGTTCTTCGCTTCGAACAGCGCGATCGCCTTGCGGGTCCGCTCTGCGCGGTCATCGTTGCCCCACCAGGTGTAGTTGATGGTGACGGGATTCTCCGCCGAACCCGTCTGGCTGGGGGCCGGTGAGCCGCAGGCGGCCAGTGCTGCCGCAGATGCGGTACCGATGGCTACGGTGGTGAGGAAATTCCTTCGGTTGATCATAAGAGCCTCCTTGCTCGGGTTGTGCAGGCCCCGCTTGTTTACAACGTGAGTTGTGAGCTGGCTTACACCCTTTCTGAAACGATACAATACCGGCATTCCGAGGTTTGGGCAAGCGTTTTCCCAAACCTCGGGATTCAGGTACGTTTAGTCCATCCCGTAGACGAAGGAGTCCCATGAGCGTGCAGCATAATTCCGGTCCGGCCAGCGTCTGGAGCAATGTAGAAGGGATCGCGTACGGCGGCGATTACAACCCAGAGCAGTGGCCCGTGGACGTCCGGCTGGAAGACCTGGAGCTCATGAAGGAAGCCGGCGTCAGTTTCCTGAGCGTGGGGATTTTCTCCTGGGCCCTGCTGGAACCGGCCGAGGGCGAATACAACTTCGGCTGGCTGGATGACGTGCTGGACAACCTCGCCGCCAGCGGCATCAAGGTGGCCCTGGCCACGGCCACCGCTGCTCCCCCGGCCTGGCTGGTGCGCAGGTACCCGGAAATCCTTCCCGTCACGGCTGACGGAACCGTGCTGGGACCGGGCTCCCGGCGGCACTACACACCGTCGTCGGCCGTTTACCGCCGGTACGCCACCGGCATCACACGCGTGATTGCCGAGCGGTACAAGGACCACCCGGCGCTGGCGTTGTGGCATGTGGACAACGAGCTCGGCTGCCACGTCTCCGAGTTCTACGGGGCGGAAGACGCCGCGGCCTTCCGCGCGTGGCTGGAGCGCCGGTACGGCAGCATCGAAGCGCTGAACGCAGCCTGGGGCACGGCATGCTGGTCCCAGAGCTACGGTTCCTTCGAGGAGATCCTGCCGCCCGGCGTCGCGCCTTCCACGCTGAATCCTGGCCAGCAGCTGGACTTCCAGCGGTTCAATTCGTGGGCGCTGATGGACTACTACCGCGAGCTGGTGGCGGTGCTGCGCGAGGTCACGCCCGGGGTCCCCTGCACCACCAACCTGATGGCGTCCAGCGCCACCAAGTCCATGGATTACTTCGAGTGGGCCAAGGACCTGGACGTCATCGCCAACGACCACTACCTGGTTGCCGCCGATCCCGAGCGTCAGATCGAACTCGCGTTCAGCGCCGATCTGACCCGGGGAATTGCGGGCGGCGACCCGTGGATCCTGATGGAACATTCGACGTCGGCCGTCAACTGGCAGCCGCGCAACCAGCCAAAGATGCCGGGCGAGATGCTGCGAAACTCACTGGCCCACGTGGCCCGCGGGGCGGACGCCGTGATGTTTTTCCAGTGGCGGCAGAGCTTTGCCGGGTCCGAGAAATTCCATTCCGCGATGGTCCCGCACGCCGGCCGTGACACCCGGGTGTGGCGCGAGGTGGTGGAGCTCGGGTCTGCGCTGAAGCAGCTCGCTCCGGTGCGCGGCTCGCGGGTGGAATCGCGCGTGGCGATCGTGTTCGACTACGAGGCCTGGTGGGCCAGCGAAATCGACTCCAAACCGAGCGAGGACGTCAAGTATCTGGATGTGCTGCGGGCCTTCCACCGGTCGCTGTTCCTGCGCGGGATCGCGGCGGATCTGGTCCATCCTTCAGCCTCGCTGGAGGGCTACGACCTGGTCCTGGTGTGCACGCTCTATTCGGTGACTGATGCAGCCGCTGCCAACATCGCCGCCGCCGCGCGGGCCGGAGCCACGGTACTGATCACGTATTTCAGCGGGATTGTGGACGAGCAGGACCACGTCCGGCTGGGCGGCTATCCCGGCGCTTTCCGGGAGCTGCTGGGGATCAGCGTGGAGGAATTCCACCCGCTGCTGGCCGGCGGCCAGTTGAGGCTGAGCGACGGCGGGGTCTCGTCTGTCTGGAGCGAGCACGTGCACCTCGCGGGTGCTGATGCCATGCAGACTTTCACCGAGTATCCGTTGGAGGGCGTGCCGTCCCTGACGCGGCATGGGGTCGGTGCTGGCGCGGGTGCGGGTCTGGGCGCTGGCGCGGCCTGGTACCTCGCGACGTTCCCGGACCGCGATGGCATCGAAGCGATCGTGGACCGGCTGCTGGCCGAATCCGGCGTCGTGCCCGTCACCGCCGCCGGCCCCGGTGTGGAGCTCGTGCGTCGACGTGCCGGGGACGGCGGCAGTTTCCTGTTCGCGATCAACCACTCACGCTCGGCGGCCGCAGTGGAGGCCTCCGGTGTTGACCTGCTGACCGGCGCACCGTTTGAGGGGACTGTTGAGGCCGGCGGGGTTGCAGTGATCGCGGAGGACTGACTGGCATAGCTTGGGGTATCCGTACGGCCGTTTCCAGCGGCCGTACGGGGGGCTTCCTGATCAGAGGAGGGCCTCATCATGCCTCGTGGTTGAGCCGAGTTCCGGGTGTTCCCTCAATTCCAGTTCCAGGCCAAAGTTCTCAAGTTCCAGGACGACGATTGTGTTCTCGCCGGGAGATAGCAGCGGGCCCGGAACATAGAGGGTTACCTGGGGTCCCTCCTCCCAGTACCGGCCAAGCAGTACGCCGTTTATCCACAGGAACCCCTTGGCGAAGCCTGGCAGGGCAATGAACGTGTCGGCAGGTTCGTGGATGAGGAAGGTAGCCGTCGCCAGGCCGTTCGGGGTGTCGGCCTCCGGAGTATGACTGTCCGGGGTGGCGCCGCTTCCTGCGGTCTGGAGTTCTGCAAGCCGTACCGCATCGAAATCGGCGAGAGCCACCGGCGTCTGCTCCCAGTGGAACACATAGCGTTGGTCAATGAGGACTCCCCCCAGGATGCCCTTCCGTTCGCCGTAGCGCGGTCCATAGTTGATGTAGCCCTGATTCTCAACCACAATTTCGAGCTCCACCGAGGACCCGTCGCCCCTGACGGTAACTCCGTCCCAGCCGCTGTTGGCATCCAGCAGACCTACGAATTTCCCGTTGACATGGACATAGGCGCGGTCGTGCAGGTCCACGATCCTGATTGTGGTGTCGCGGTCAGGCAGGGTGGCCTGGGCTCGATACAGGATCAGGCCGGCGGGCAGCCCCATGTCTTCGAAGCTCAGTGGCCGGACACTCCGTACCGGGGCGGCCGCATGGCGGACCACGTCCAACATCCTTGGCCCGCGGGTAACAGCCATCTGCCGAGGGGAAAGCGTAGGCGTAGGGGCGGGGAGCTTGGCGGGTATTTCCTGGCTCTGCGTCCCCAGCCGCAGGAACTCGGCCCGGAGCGCATGGAACTTCCCAGTCAGTGCACCGTGTTCAGCCACCGGCGCGTCCGAGTCATAGCTCGTCACGGTGGGCTGGAGTCTGGTCCCATCGTGGTTGCTCCCGGATCCGAGGCCAAAGTTGGTGCCGCCGTGGGCCATGTACAGGCAAATTGAGCCGCCACCATCAAGGATCTTGCGTATTTCTGCGGCTGCATCCCCGGCGTCGCGGGTGTGGTGCTTCTCGCCCCAGTGGTCAAACCAGCCGTTCCAGAACTCGATATTGAGGAAGGGTTCGCCCGGGCGGCGTTTCTTCCATAATTCGATGGCCTCGTCGCCACGGCTGCCCAAGGTGGCTGCCGCCAGTGTGCCTTCTATTGCGCCGCCGTCGAGATAGTAGTCGGTGCCGCCATCCGCGGTGAAAAGGAGCTCGGTTATCCCCCGGTCCCGCAGTGCGTCGCGGTTCCACCGGATATAGCTGTGGTCATCCCCATAGCTGCCGTATTCGTTTTCAATTTGCACGGCGACCACCGGTCCACCGTTGGAGGCCTGCTGGCGTTCGATGATCGGGAGAAGGTGATCGAACCATCCCTCGACGAGGGACTGGAAAACCGGGTCACTGCAACGCAAGGCGATACCGTCGCTGCCGGTGACCCAGTTCGGCAGGCCCCCGTTGTCCCACTCTGCGCAGATGTAGGGCCCAGGCCTGACAATGACGTCCATACCGAGGCTTCCTGCGAGTTCAATGAAGCGTTCCAGATCGCGCCAGCCGGTGAAGTCCGGTATGTCGGTTGCGCGCGGCTGGTGGAAATTCCACGCAACGTAGGTATCGACGGTGTTCAGGCCCAGGGCCTTTAGCCGGGACAGGCGGTCCTCCCACTGTCCGGGATGGACGCGGAAGTAATGGATGGCCCCGGCAAGGATCCTGTGGGCTCGGCCGTAGCGGAAGAATCCGGTCCCGTCATAGGTGAGAGCGGCCGCTGTCCGGACTTGTCCGGCTTCGGCGCCGTTCGGTCCATCGCCGGAACTTGGCAGCGGGGATGTTGCGGTGCTGATTGTCATTTGACAGCTCCTGCGGTGAGTCCGGCCCGCCAGAAGCGCTGAAGGCACAGGAAGGCCACGATGAGGGGAATGATGGACAACAGCGCGCCGATGACCACTGTCGCCTGGGGTACATTTCCGTTACTGCCGTTCCACGCGACGAGTCCCACCGTGACTGGCTGCAGGGCCGAGTCGTTCAGCACCATGGCGGGCAGCAGGTAGTTGTTCCATATTTCAACGAAGTTGAAGAGGAAAATCGTCACGAGCGCCGGCGCCATGACGCGAACGGAGATGTCGGAGAAGATCCGGAATTCACCCGCCCCGTCGAGCCGCCCGGCTTCAATCAGCTCATCGGGAACCGACTGGGCAGCAAAAACCCGCGAAAGGTAGGCCCCGAACGGGCTCACGATGCTGGGGAGCAGGACTGCCAGGGGTTATTGATCAGGCTGACATTGCTGAACATCATGAACAGCGGCAGCGTAAACATGATCTTGGGAATGAGTACCGCTGCGAGGATCGTGGAGAAAATGAAACCCCGGCCCGGGAAACTGTACTTCGCCAGCGCGTAGCCAGCCATCGCGGACAGGAAGGTTCCCGCGGTGGCGCCCAGCCCGGCATAGAGAATGCTGTTCAGCATCCAGCGCAGGAAGATCCCGTCCCCCTCCGTCAGGAGGATGCGGACGTTTTCGACGATGTGGACGCCATCGAACCAGAGCCCGGATCCGGCAAACTGTTCTCCATGCTTCTTGTTGGCGGCAACAACAAGCCACCAAACCGGCAGAAGGAAATAGAGGGCAGATACAAGCATGACGGCCAGCACACCAACACGGCTGGTCAGGGTCGATTCACGATCTGAACTCCTGCCGGGCTTGCTTGTCTTGCTTGGACGGATGTTTGACGGGGCCGGAACTTTGACCCGTTCTCCAGCGCGCAGAGTCACTTTTCACCTCGGTTGGTGAGCTTGAAGAAGGCAAAGGAGAGAACTCCAACGAGGAGGGCAAGGACCACAGACTGGGCTCCGGCGTAGGCGTAGTCCTGGGACTGCACGGCGGCGCGGGCCGACATCATTGGTGTGAATGCCGAGTTGATGGAGCCGCCCGAGATTGCCTGGAGGACAGTTGGTTCATTGAATAATTGCGCGGTGCCAATGATGGAAAACACCGCAGTGAGGATGATCGCCGAGCGGACCATGGGGATCTTGATGTTCCAGGCGATGCGCAAGGGGGACGCGCCGTCGAGCTTGGCGGATTCCAGCACCTCGGCGGGAATGGTCTGGATGGCTGAGTAGATGATGATCATGTTGTAGCCGGTCCATCCCCAGGTCACGATGTTGGCCACCGCCCACAGAACAAGCTCCTCGCTCATAAATGGGATGTCTATTCCCAGTGGTGCGAGCGCGTTGTTAATGGGGCTCGAGGACGGCGAGTAGAGAAAGGACCACATGAGGGCGGCAATGACACCGGGCACGGCGTACGGCATGAAGCTGGTCAGCCGGAAGAATGACTTGCCGCGGATCGACTTTGAATCGAGCAGGAGGGCCAGCAACAAGGCAAAGCCCAGCATAAGGGGGACTTGCACCACGCCGAAGAGCAGCACACGCCCCAGCGATGCAATGAATGCCTGGTCAGTGAAAATGCGTCCGTAGTTGAACCAAGGATCGAAAACCGGAGTGGACGGCCCGCCCAGTCCCAAGCCCGATCGCTGGGTCTTAAGGAAGCTCTGCTGAAGGGCAAATCCGATGGGGACCAGGTACATGGCTACGAAAATGATCAGGAACGGTGCCAGGAACATGATGGGCGTGCGGAGGCCTCCGCTGGTTCGTGCCTTTGGCTTGGACCCGGGCTTCATGCCTGAGGCATGGCCCAAACTGGTCGACGCACTCATGGTGCCTCCCCTTGCTAGAAATCGTGTTGTGGCTTTTTCTGCGGCGGTGCGGCCGGCCCCGCTGTTGAGGCTGGCCACACGTCATCGTCGGCCGTGTTCTTGGCCGTGGAGTTACTTGACGCTCAGTCCCTGGGCCTTGAGGGCTTCGACTGTCTTGGTTTGCGCGGTGCTGAAAGCACCGGCGAGTGTTCCGTTACCGGCCCATGCCTTTGAGAGTCCGTCGTCGAGGTCTTTTGTTGTCTGGGGCATGTTGGGTCCCCAGACCCAGCTGGTGTCCACGTTGTTCGATGCGGCCTTGAAAACGTCAAAGATCTTTTCGCCGCTGAAGTACTCATCGGGCTTAGTCAGGGACGGCAGGTCAAGAAGTGCCTTCGCGGCCGGGTACAGGGCGGCCTTTTCGATCACGGCAGAGTAGGCATCCTTGTCGGTGCTCATCCAGTGGGCGAAAGTCCAGGCAGCCTCAGGGGTGTCGCAGCCCTTGAGCACGGCGGTAGCCGAGCCACCCGCGTTGCCCACCTTGTCCTCGCCGGCCGCCCACTGGGGCATGGGAGCTACAGCCCATTTGCCGGCACCGGCTTTGGCGTCACCTTTGATGACGCCGGCTTGCCATACAGGGCCAACGAGCGTGGCAATGGAGCCGTCACCAAGTCCCTTGAACCAGGCAGGATCGTACATGGGTGCCTCGCTGATGACCTTGGCGTCCACAAGGCCTTGCCAGTAGTCGGCGACCTTTTTGTTGGCGTCGGAGTCCAGCGAAACGTCCCAGCTGTCGCCGTCGATGCCAAACCAGGGGGCTCCGGCCTGCCAGGCCAAGCCAGCGTAGTCGTAGTTCAGGTAAGGCGAAGAGATGGAGATGCTGCTGTCAGCGGCCTTGAGCTTCTCCGCGGCCTGCTTGTATTCCTCCCACGTTGTGGGCACCGCGACGCCGTGCTTGGCGAAAAGTTCCTTGTTGTAGAAAAGCGCCATCGGGGCCGTGTCAACGGGTGCGGCGTAGACCTTTCCGCCGGGGCTGACCGCTTTCCAGGTCCAGTCAACATACTCGCCCTCGTTCTTGCTGGCGTAGCTGGTGACGTCTTCCAGCGCGCCTTGGGCCGCGAAGCTTGTCAGGGTTTCATACCCAACCTGCCCAAGGCAGGCTGCGCTGTCGGCTTTGACGGCGTTGAGCATTTTCTCGTAGCCGCCCTTGGAGCCCGGCTGGACCTCTTCGTAAACGACTTTGATGTCGGGATGGGAGGCGTTGAAGGCCTTGACGGCGTCAGCATAACCCGGTGCCCAGCCCCAGAATTTTACTTCCTGAGCGCCTGTTGGCGAGCTGGACATTGCCGTCACCCCGCCTGCACCGGCACCGCATGCCGTCAGGGCCAAGGCTCCGAGTGCGGCCACACCCGCAGCCCAAATGGTTGACTTCTTCATTTTTTCTCCTTGTGACCGCAGCAGGACAGCCCTAATGGGCCGCAGTGGCTTGAGTAGCAGAAATCGGAACTGGTTTCGGATTTCGTTAGCTGTGGGGTCCTGGCGAAGGTAGCTGGCCCCTACAAGGGACGAGTATTACACGCAATGTTATGCATAACAACCCCCATCCATATGACATTGCGGCCAGCTGGACGTCAGCAGGGTTACGGATAACACCTGTCTTATACTGGCTGGGAAGGCTAAAACCAGGGGGAACGATGACAGCACAGACAGGACGACGAAGTGTTGCCATGCGCGATGTGGCTCTGGCCGCCGGGGTATCGGCACAGACGGTTTCCAGGGTTCTCAGCGATCACCCCAATGTTCAGGAGCGCACCCGCACAAAGGTCCTGGCCGCCGTCGAACAGCTGGGATACAGGCTCAACCACACGCCCCGCGCCCTCGCAACAGGGCGTTCGATGACGGTCGGCTTCATCACGCTTGCCTCAAGTTTTTACTCCCGGGCCGCGTTGGCCCTCGGGGTTGAGCAGGCCGCGCGGGACGCGGGCTATACCGTCAACACGGCGACAACAGCCTCATTGGACGCATCGGCGGTGGGTGTGGCCATCAACAGACTCATCGAACAGGGTGTTGACGGCCTGATCATTGCCGTCCCCCTCATTGATCTCGACGAGGCGCTGGAAAAGCTCATCCGCGTTCTCCCCACGGTCACACTGGACGGATCCGGCACTTCGTCGGCTGACGTTGTTGCAATAGACCAGTCCATCGCTGTCCGGCTCGCGACGGAGCACCTCCTGGATCTTGGACATCGCACTGTCTGGCATGTGGCCGGACCGCCCCAGTGGTCGGATGCGATCAGCCGCGTTGCCGGCTGGCGGGCGGCTCTGAATGAGGCCGGACGCGAGGTTCCCCCGGAACTCTACGGAGACTGGTCCCCCGAATCGGGCTACCGCAACGGTCTCCTGCTGGCACGGATGCCGGAAGTTACCGCCGTCCTGGTTGCCAGCGATGAAATGGCCTTTGGCCTCATCCGGGCCATGATCGAGCTGGGTCGACGCGTACCCGAGGACGTTTCAGTTGTCGGAATCGACAACATTGCCCTGGCCGCCTACGCGAATCCACCGCTGACCACGGTGAGTCAGTCCTTCGAACAGACCGGGCGCCGGGCATTCGAACACCTGCAGCGACAGCTGAAAGAACCGGGGAGCACCTTCGAAGCTGAAGTCGTGGCCCCGGAACTGATTATTCGCGCCACCACCTGCCCGCCGGGACGTTGATCTCCGGGGCCTCGTCAGCCCGCCCCCTCCCCGCTTCCGCGCGGGCCATCCGCCGGCCTCCGCAAGGTCCCCCTTGCCAAATGAATCTTTGACCCGCACTCTTAACGATGCAAGTGCATGAGCGATATTGCCTAAAAAAAATCGTTAAGGATCATTAATGTCCAATATCTTGTCCCCACGACGGCTCACCAGTTTGAGCTTGGCCTGCGTTTTGGCTTCTGCTTCCCTGCCGTTCCTGTCGGTCACATCTGCGCATGCTGCTCCGTTGCCGGGAACCGAAACAATCACGTCCGATCAGATTTCCGTCTTGGTGTCCGCTTCGTTTCCACAAGTGGTGACGTACACGGATGTACGCACCGGCGCCACGCTGAACGGAACCGCAGAGCAGCTGAACACCATCACCATCAACGGCACGGAACAACCGGTTTCGACGACGTCAGCCAAGACCGACGCCGGGTCGGTGAACTATGTCATGACCGTTCCGGGGATGGGTGGCATCACCTTGGAAGCCCGCCTCTCCGTGGAGGGGAGCGCCGTCAATTTCAACGTTACGAATATCAATGACACCGCGGCGAACAAGGTTTCGACGCTGCAGCTGCCCAAGCTGAACCTGGCAACTGTGTCCTCTGCTGAACCCGCGGCGCAGGTATCTGCTGCCAACCTTTCAGCGGACCGCGGCGCCACCGGTGATGAATTCATCCCGGTAACCGGTTCAACGCCCCTGGATGCTGTTGCCAAGAGCTCCGCCTATGTGCTTGCGAACACTTCCCAGCTCGCGGCCGCGTTTGAATCCAACGCCCTCTATGACACCTCCTCCGGCCCCGGCGCCAAGGACAAGGGGCGCTTTTGGCGCCAAGCCGTCAGCGACGGCGCAGGCGGGGTGAAGATGGGCGTTGCCAGCGGACAGTGGCTCTACCGGAGCGCCGGTTCCGATAAGACCGAGGAACTGCCGTGGACGCGGGTGGCCATAACCGCGGATGCCAACGCTGATTCCGTGGTGGACTGGCAGGACGCTGCGATCGCCATGCGGTCCATTGAGGTCAAGGCCTTCAAAGGCGAACAGACGCCGGACAACGTCATTACGCACATTCCGTTCAATTTCGCTTCACAGGCGACTCACCCGTTCCTGCGCACGCTCGATGACGTCAAGCGCATCTCCCTGGCCACGGACGGCCTCGGACAGGTGGCCATGCTCAAGGGCTACACATCCGAGGGCCACGACTCCGCCAACACGGACTACGGCAACAACTTCAACTCCCGTGCCGGCGGCCTTGATGACCTGAACAAGCTGGTCTCCGAGGGCAAGGAATGGAATGCCTCCTTCGGCGTTCACATCAACGCGACAGAGATCTACCCCGAGGCCAAATCCTTCAGCGAAGACCTGCTGACGGCCGGCAAGCGCCTCGGCTGGAACTGGCTGGATCAGTCCTATTTGATCAACCAGCGCCAGGACATCAACTCCGGCAAGCTCGCTGAGCGCATTAAGGAACTCGCCGACGCCACCGATGACAACCTCGATTTCGCGTATGTCGATGTCTACTACGAGTATGGCTGGCTCGCCGAAACCATCCAGAAAGAACTGATCAGGAATGGCTTCCGCGTTGGTTCCGAGTGGGCCGACCACCTGAGCCGAAACAACACCTGGTCGCACTGGGCCAATGACGAGAACTACGGTGGCAGCAGCAACAAGGGCATCAACTCGCAAATTTTGCGCTTCATCAACAACACCCAGTCCGATGTGTGGAACCCGGATCCCAAGCTTGGTGTCTCCCACATCGTCGAGTTCGAGGGGTGGACCGGCCAGAACGATTACAACGCCTTCACCAAGAACGTCTGGGAGTCCAACGTTCCGGCCAAGTTCCTGCAGCACCACGAAATCTCCAAGTGGACCGCCGACAGGATCGATCTGGCCGACGGCGTCTCCGTCACCGGCAACACGGCCGCGGAGCGCACCATCACGGTGGGAGGAACGCCTGTCCTGAAGGGCGGCGACTACCTGCTTCCCTGGTCCTCCAAGGAAAACGACAAGAATGACAAGCTCTACGGCTACAGCACCGCAGGAGGCGCCCAGAACTGGGCCCTGACAGCAGAATTTGCCCAGTCGGAGTCCGCTGAGCTGTTCAAGCTCACCGACAATGGCCGGGTCAAGGTTGCCGACGTGCCCGTCGTGTCCGGAAGCGTCAGCTACCCGGCCGAGGCCGGACAGGCCTACGTCCTGGCGCCCAAGGGCAACAAAGCAGCCCTGCCGAAGAAAGCGGACTTCGGCTCCGGCACCGTCATTGCCGATCCCGGCTTCAACGCCGACGGCCTGGCCGCATGGTCCCCGCAGGGCGCCGTCGCCCAGGTCAGGGACGACAAGGGCCGCCGCTACGCCGAACTTGGCGCTGGCGCTTCCAGCATTTCCCAGTCACTGAATAAGCTCGACGCCGGCATTTACTCGGTGAGCGCCTGGATTGAAGTTGAACCAGGCAAGTCCCGTCCCGCCACCCTGTCCGTCCAGCTGGACAAGGGTGCGGCACAGACCTACACCGTCGACAGTTCAACAGCCACCAACTACATGGCAGGCGACGAGAAGACCGGCACCAACTTCCAGCGGGTACGGGTGCTGGTCGATGTGCCGAAGGAGAACTCCAAGGCAACGCTCAAGCTCACCGCCGGTGACGGTTCGGCCAAGGTCCGGGTTGATGACTTCCGCGCCGTCAAGACCTCCCGGGTAGCCACCACGGGGATCCTGAGCGAGGACTTCGAGAACGTCGACCAGGGCTGGGGCCCGTTCGTCAAGGGCGACGCCGGCGGTTCCACCGACCCGCGCACGCACATCACGGAACGGCACGAGCCCTTCACCCAGAAGGGCTGGGACGGGAATGTCATCGACGAAACGCTCAGCGGCAACTGGTCGCTGATTGCCCACGACGAGAACATGGCACCCGACGGCAGCCCGGGGCTGGTCTACCGCACCGCGGATACCACCGTGAAGTTCCAGGCCGGCCACAAGTACAAAGCCTCCTTCGACTACCAGAACTCCCAGGACGGGCAGTACGCCTGGGTATCCGGATACGACACTCCCACCGGACCGAGCATTACCGGCAGACAGGACATCGGCAAGAAGACCGACACCACCCGGTTCGAGCAGCAGTTCACGGCCGGTAGTTGCGGTTCCTACTTTGTGGGCCTGGAGCGCACGGCTGCGGCCGAGGGTTCCAATTTCACCCTGGATAATGTCCTGATTGAAGACCTGGGTGCGTCGACTGAGGTGCCCGCCTGTGCAACGGTTTCGGGCACGTTGGGCGCTGACGTGATCCAGCAGGGCAAGGCCACGGACTTCACCACTGTCCTGAATTCGACCGAACCTGCCCCGATCTCCGGCGTAGAGGTCAAGCTGGCTCTCCCTGAGGGGTGGACTGCCACTGCCACCGATGCCTCCACGGCCACTGCCCTGCCTGCCGGTGGGTCGCTGACTACCAAGTGGAAGGTCACCGCTCCGGCTGATGCTGACGGAAGCTCCCAGATTGGCATCACAGGGACGTACTCCACCACTACCGCTCCGGCAGGCGCACGGACGGTCACCGGTTCCACAACTGTCAAGACCCTGCCCAAGGCACCACAGGGCACGGTGTTCGCCAGTGACCACGAGTGGGTCAGTGCGAGCAACGGCTGGGGCCCGGTGGAGAAGGATCTCGCCAACGGTGAGGCGGGTGCCGGTGACGGCCCCCCGCTGACGCTCAACGGCGTCGAGTACACGAAGGGCCTGGGCGCTCACGCTCCTTCCACCATCCGGTACTTCCTGGGTGGATATTGCACCAGGTTCACGGCAGCAGTAGGCGTGGATGACGCGCAGGCGACGCGTGGTTCCGTCACTTTCAGTGTTGTGGCCGATGGCCGCAACCTGGTGACCACGCCAGTGCTCCGCCCCACAAGCGACACGGTCAATCTGGACGTCAACGTCAGCGGCGCACAGTACGTGGACCTGGTGGCAGGGACCACGGCGGACGGCAACGGTAACGACCACGCCGACTGGGCGGATGCAAAGTTCACCTGTTCCAGCACCGCGACTGTTCCGCCCGTGACGCCGCCCGCCGGGGATCTCTCCGGTACGGTGTTCGCTTCCGACCTTCCCTGGGTGAGTTCCACCAATGGCTGGGGACCGGCGGAGCGCGACATGGCCAACGGCGAGAGCGCGGCCGGCGACGGTCCCGCGATCAAGCTTGATGGCGTGAGTTACTCCAAGGGCATCGGTGCGCATGCTGACTCCAGCGTCAGGATCAACACCCAGGCAAAGTGCCAGTCCTTCGAGGCCACGGTGGGTGTTGATGACGTCAAACTGAACAAGGGACTTCACGGCTCCGTGATTTTCATTGTCAAGGGCGACGGCGTCGAGTTGTACCGAAGTCCCGTGGTCAGCGCCGACACCGCGGCGTTGCCACTGAACGTGGATATCTCCGGACGGCAGGATGTCGAACTCATCGCCTACAGTAATGGCGATGATACGGGCGATGACTGGGCCGACTGGGCGGATGCAAGGGTCCTCTGCAATACATAGTCAGGAACAGATCGCAAAACGCTCGGCCGGGTATCCCGGCCGAGCGTTTTGTGTGTGCGGGGTGTTTAGCGGGGTGTGCGCCGGACGCACCGGGCTCACCGCCTTGGTTGTGGGGGAAATCTACGCGGGACCGGCAGCAAAGGAACCGGGAGCGCTTTGCCGAGGCGGTGCCCTCCTGCCGCGACTGATACCCACAGCACCTCTGATGCCCGATCCCACAGGACGGGGCAGACCGCTCGTGCCAACAGGGCGAGCAACGCCTGCGGTTCGGGGCACCAGCGTTCCTCGAAAAGACCCCTCGCAGCTACCAGGACAGCACCACTGTTGACGTCGATGGAGGGAACAACCCGGACCAGGGACCCGGAAGTTCCTGGCGCGCTTGTTTTGCCGGAATCCATGTTGTGGCCGAAGCCTATGAAGCGACGGACACTTTCGTTCCTGTGGCTTCGAAAGCGGCCTTGTCTTTAGCCGAAATGCCCGCATCCGTGAGCAGCCGGGCGAACGTATAGCCGGCCATGGTCGCAAAGGCACGCTTGCCCACCTTGGAGGAATCCGCGAGTACGTAGGACACCGCTGCCCGGCGGGCCATCAGGATATTGATCGCGGCTTCGCCTTCGTCAGAGATGGTGGGACCCAGGACGGGATCGATGCCGTTGACACCTATGAATGCCATATCGAGGGCGATTCGATCCATCAGGAGCTCGGTGTAGGGTCCCACGAGTTCGTAGGAGCGCGGGCTCAGGATCCCCCCGGTGACCATGACCTTGATGTTTGGCCGGACGGCCAGGCGCGCGGCGATATTTATGGCGTTGGTTACCACCGTCAACATCGGGCGGTCCGATCTCACGCTGAGGTCGGGGCGGGTGGCCAGCGCCTGGGCAAGGGCCGTCGTCGTGGTTCCTCCGGAAAGGCCGATGACCGAGCCCGGCATGACAAGGGCGGAAGCTGCCAGGGCGATACGTTGCTTTGCTTCGGCGTTGTCGTCCCTGTTGTAGCGGCCAGGAAGGTCGTAGGCGACAGAACCGGTTGTTGCTCCCCCGTGGGTGCGGGTGAGGAGCTGCTGCTTGGCGAGGCTGTCAAGGTCTCGGCGGGCCGTGGCCGGTGAGACGCCGAGTTTCTCAACGATGTCTTCGATCTCGATTTCCCCCGATTCGGCGAGCAGATCAAGTATCGCTGCGAGCCGATCGGTGCGGGTCATTCGAAGCCTTTCAGGCATGGGGCCTGTCCGCGAACAGCCTCAACAGCCGGGAAACTTCCGGCACTAAGGCTGCGCGTCCTGCCTTGAAGTATTTTCGCGAGTCTACAGCCGCCGGGTCTGCGACCAGATACTCCCGGACGGCCCGTGTGAAGAACCCGTTCAAATGGGTGGACACATTGATCTTAGTCATGCCGGCGGTGATGGCAGCGACGATGGACGCGTCGGAGACGCCGGAAGAGCCGTGCAGCACAAGGGGGACGTTCAGGGCCGCTTTCAGCCGCGAGATGAGTGCGAGGTCCAGGAAAGCATTGCGTTCTGTCATCGCATGGGATGAGCCGACGGCGACAGCCAGCGAATCCACGCCCGTCGCCGCTACGAATGCCACGGCCTCTGCCGGGTCCGTGCGCACACCCGGGGCATGAGCCCCGTCCTTCCCGCCGACCTTGCCCAACTCAGCCTCGATATATACGCCACGGGCACGGGCATAGTCGCTGACGCGACGGGTAGCAACGACGTTCTGCTCGTAGTCCAGCTGGGATCCGTCGAACATCACGGAACCAAAACCAAGGTCAACGGCCTGGCGCGCGAGCTCTTCAGACTCGGCGTGGTCCAGGTGCAGGGCAACGGGAACGGACGCCTTTTCGGCGGCGGCCCGTGACGCCAGGGCCAGGGGTTCCAGGCCGCCGTGGAACGTCGCGCAATTTTCGGAGATCTGGAGGATCACCGGGAGGCCGGCCTCCTCCGCTCCGGCAATCAGTGCCTCGAGCGTCTCCAGGTGGACGACGTTGAACGCGCCCTGCCCAACACCGCGCGTTGCAGCATGGTCCATCAGCTCGCGGGTGGTGGCCAGTGTCATGGGATCTCCTTCTGGGTCACGATCAGTTGATCGGCAAGTTCTTCGTATTGGGGCGAAATTTCTCCCGCAGCCGGCATCAGGACGGCCGCGGCCGACCATGCAGTGGCCGCCCGGAGAATCTGTTCGGAGTCCGGGCTGCCCTCGGAAAGACAGGCTGCTGCGGCCGCTACGGCTGCGTCTCCGGCCCCAGTGGGATTGCCGCCCAGGCCGTATGGAAGCCGTGCATGCCAGTACGTGGCCGGATCAGCCGCGTCAAAAATCATCATTCCTGCCGCACCGGAGCTGACCATCACACGTTGAGCTCCCATCCCGATCAGCTGACGGGCAGCCACGACCGGGTCGTCTTCGCCCGTCGCCTCCCTCAGTTCGTGATGGTTCGGCTTGATCAGGTCAGCTCCTGCCCTGGCAGCAGACACCATGCCGGGCCCCGAAGTGTCGATGATGGCCCGAATGCCTGCCTCATGTGCCAGAGCCACCAGAGAGGCATAGAAGTCAGGGTCCGCTCCGGCAGGAAGGCTCCCTGATCCGACGAGGATTCCTTCCCCCGATGCGAGAGATTCCTTCACTGCAACCCGAAGGCAATGCCATTCGGCGGCGCTGAGGTAGGCCCCCGGTTCGTTCAGGATGATCGTGTCGGCTTTCGACGTGTCCACGACGGCGATGCTGCGCCTGGTGTCGGCTTCGACGGGGATTATCCTGTGCGGCATCCCACTGGACGAAAGTTCGGCCTTGAATTCAGCGCCGGCGGCACCCGATCCCGCCGGGGCGAGCGCAAGAACCGGAAACCCCAGCTGGTGGGCAACCCGCGCCACGTTAAGGCCTTTCCCTCCTGCGCGGATCAGGGGCGCCGCGACACGATGGGTTGACCCGGGCGTGATCCGCTGGACTTGGTATGTCATGTCCACGGCTGGGCTGGGGGTGACTGTGACTATGCGTTTCATGCGTGTCCTGACCCGGCTGCCAGTAGTGACCGCGCAGCCAAGGCGGCGCCGATCAGACCGGCGTCCTGGCCGAGTCTGGCCTGGAGGATCTGGGGGCGGCGTTGAAATGTCAGGCGTTCCCCAACCCTGCGTCGCAGCGGTACCAGGAGCTCATCACCGGCCTCGGACAGGCCTCCGCCGACGACGACTGCTTCCGTGCCGAGGACGGTGATGCATGCTGAAATGGTGAACGACAACGCGTCGATGGCTTCGGCCCAGACTTGTCCGGCAACGATGTCGCCGGCCTGCATGCGTGCCAGGACACCCTTGGCGCCGTCTACGGCGTTGCCGGAAATTCGGGTGTATCGTCGGGCGATGGCAGCTGCGGACCCAACCGATTCAAGGATGTCGGTCCCGGTTCCGGAGGGGTCGGGAACCAGGGAATGGCCGAATTCTCCTGCATAACCACCGGCTGTCACCGGAAGTCCGCCGGCAATAACAGTTCCGGCAATTCCTGTACCGATGATAATCACCACAACATCGTCAAATCCGCGGCCGGCACCCAGCTCGAATTCAGCTACGCCTGCCGAAGTAACATCGTGGCCGAAGGCGACAGGCAGCCCCAGACGTTCTTCGCATGCCGCCCTGAACGGGAAGTTGGTCCATCCCAGATTCGCCGAGAAAACTCCGACTCCTGCACGCGCGTCCACGATTCCAGGAACGACGAGACCTGCAGCTTTCGCCTGCAGCCCGGGTGAGCGCCCGGACAGTTCCTTTCCCAGCTCGTGGACACGATCCAGGACGGCTTCCGCCGTCCGCGCTCCGTCCCGAGGTGTTGGGACCCGCACGACATCAAGCAAGTCACCCGATGCAGAGACCAGTGTTCCTTTGATGTCGGTGCCTCCGACGTCAAAGGCCATCACATCGCCCGGGGCATGTCCGAGCGGGTTTCCGCGCGTCAGCATCAGATTGGGGACCATAACAATGCCTATCCGGCCGTTGCAGCAAGGATGACGGAGCGTGACAAGTTCCGAGGAAGGTCAGGGTTCAGTCCGCGCGCCCTGGCCCGTTCCAGGGTGACCTTGTGCACGCGGGCCAGCTGTGCCATGGGGTGCTGTCCGCCGTGGATATACACTGCGCCGGTTTCGGCAACGTCTGCAGCAAGCCCGGCCGGCTCATCACCCAACAGCCAGACCACCCGTCCCGGCGCGGCTATGGAAATGGGTCCGTGGCGGTACTCCATTGCCGAATAGGACTCCGTCCACCCTTGGACGGCTTCGCGCATCTTCAGCCCGGCCTCGTGGGCCAATCCGACCGTCCATCCGCTGCCAAGGAAGGTGAACTGCTCGGCATCCAACAGCTCACGCGGCACATCGGCGCTAACGGCGGCCCGGGCGTCAGCCACAGCCGCGGTCAGATCGACGCCGAGGCTGGTGAGCAAGTACGCAAGCGCAGCGGTAGCGAACCGGGTCTGCACGACAGATTTTTCGTCGGCATAAGGCAATCCGATCACTGAATCGGCAAGACCGACAAGGGGCGAGTCCACATCGCCGATCAGAGCCACCGTGGGGACCTTCCCGCGCAGGCCGGAGACTACTTCCAGCACCTCGGAAGTGGTGCCGGAACGCGTAATAACCACGACGGCGTCATACCGCCGGGCAGCGCTGTTGTGGTTCAGGAAGGCTTCAGAGGCAGCAAACGCATCGGTCAGGCCTTTGCCCAGACGCTCGCGCATCACCGCATAACTCTGGGCCATGAACCAGGACGTTCCGCAGCCGATGACGGCAACGGCCAGCCCGTCTGCGGGCAACAGATCTTCGGACCGTGACTGGTCGATGGCCCGCGTCCACATTTCGGGTTGGGAGAGCAGTTCCTGCTCCATGAACGTCCCCAGCACGGTCTCAACCATTGTTTCTGCTCCTAAGCGAACGCCGATCCGGACAATGCGGTCCAGGATCGAATTTGAGTATTTATGACTGTTTTACAGCATATACGCTCAAGAAACGTCCAAGCAAGAGGTGATTTTGAATGACCTCACCGAAGCCGAATGCCGGCCGCAGCTGCCGGCCGGGGCTTGTTGCAAGCAAAATCCCCGTGGCCACCGGGCTGCAGACCCATGCCCGCGGGTGCGGCGCGAACGGAAGACGTCTGACCAGTAGTGATCTTTTTAAGTAAATACGATCATGATCTTGCACATGAGATCTGGATCACTTACCTTGGTTAAACGGTTAAAGACCAGACATGCCTGGCAACGCATCACCCCAAGGCAACTCAGTACCCGAGGAGACGTATGAAATCGACGACGGAAGAACGCCCGGCACCGCCGGTAGTGCGTCGGCTGGCAGGACAGGCGCCGGAAGCCGGCGTGCGCAAAGTCAAACCCGGCAAAGTGCCCGCACAGAGTTTCCGGTCACGCCTGCGCCGTGACAAGCAGATGCTGCTCATGATGGTGCCGGGCGTGGCGTTCCTGCTGCTGTTCTTTTACATCCCCATCCTGGGCAACGCCATTGCGTTCCAGGACTACCAGCCCTACCTCGGCATCGGTGACAGCCTCTGGGTGGGGTGGCAGAATTTCGTGGACCTCTTCGGCAACCCCGATTTCGTCCAAGCGTTCTGGAACACCTTGTACCTGGCTGCCTGGCAGCTCGTCTTCCTGTTTCCCGTACCACTGGTGCTGGCCCTGGTGGTCGATTCGCTGGTGAGCACCAGGGTCCGGCAGGTCTTCCAGAGCATCGCCTACCTGCCGCACTTCCTGTCCTGGGTCCTGGTCATCGCCTTCTTCCAGCAGATGCTCGGCGGAGCGGGCCTTGTTAACAACACCCTGCGGCAGATGGGTATGGAAGCCGTGCCGTTTATGACCAACCCGGAAACATTCCCCCTCCTGGTAGTGGTCCAGATGATCTGGAAGGACGCCGGCTGGGCCATGATCATCTTCCTGGCCGCCATGGCCAGCATCGACAACTCCCTCTACGAGGCGGCAGCAGCCGACGGCGCCGGACGCTGGCGCCGCTTGTGGCACATCACGCTGCCGGGGCTGCGCCCCGTCATCGTGCTGCTCCTGATCCTGCGGATCGGCGACATACTCTCGGTGGGCTTCGAACAGTTCATCCTGCAGCGCGACGCCGTGGGGGCCGGAGCCGCCGAGGTCCTGGATACGTTCACGTACTACACCGGCGTGGTCGGCGGCGGATGGAGTTCCGGCGCCGCGGCCGGACTGGCCAAGGGAGTGGTCAGCGCCCTGTTGATCTACGCCGCCAACAAACTTGCCCACCGCTTCGGCGAAGACGGAATTTTTGCGAAGAAGGTCGGCTAGCCCGCCCGGCGGCCGGACAAGGAGAGCACACGATGGCAACCACACTATTCACCAAGAAGCCCCAGCCCGCGCGCAAGGTCAAGGTCAAGGAACTGAGCTACAACCCCAAGCGTCCCGTCTGGAAAGAGCGGCCCTCGCCCTTGTACCAGACTGTCAAGGCCCTGGTGCTGATCGTCTTCAGCATTTCCATCCTGACCCCCATCCTGCTGGTCGTGTCCACCTCACTGGCGGACAACGAACAGCTGACGCGGGCCGGCGGTTTCGTCCTCTGGCCCGAACGGCCCACACTGGAGGCCTACACCATCATCTTCCGGGGCCCCATGGTGATCCAGTCCCTCGGGGTCAGCCTGTTCATCACAGTGGTGGGCACCATCCTGGCCCTGTTCGTCACCATCACCATGGCGTACGCCACCAGCCGGTCAGTACTGTTCGGCCGGCCGGTGATCCTGGCGATCCTGTTTACCCTCCTGTTCGCCCCGGGCCTCATTCCGTCGTTCCTGATGATCCGCCAACTGGACTTGCTGGACTCGCTCTGGTCGCTGATCCTGCCCGGCATCTTTGGGGCCTTCAACTTCGTGGTCATGAGGTCCTTCTTTATGAACATCCCCGGTGAACTGATCGAAAGCGCAAGGATCGACGGCGCCAGCGACTGGCAGATCCTCTGGCGCATCGTCATGCCGCTCTCGAAAGCCGTGATCGCCGTCGTCGGGCTGTTCTACGCGGTTGGCTTCTGGAACTCGTTCTTCAACGCGCTCCTCTACATCAACGACCACAGCAAGTGGCCCATCCAACTGCTCCTGCGCAACTTCGTGGTCCAGGGCAGTGGCGCTGCGGAACAGCTGGGCATCAGCACAACCCCGCCGCCGCAATCCGTCCAGATGGCTGTGGTGGTGGTGGCTTTGGTTCCCATCCTCATGGTTTATCCGTTCCTCCAGAAGCACTTCGCCAAGGGCGTCATCACCGGGGCAGTCAAGGGCTGACCCCAGCGACGTCCGGCTCAAGCTACGCCCGTTACACCCCCCCCAACGCAAGAAGCACCGATGCAAACCACCTTAGAAAGGGTCCTTCCATGACCAGCACCATCTCAGGAGCGGCCGGCGTAAGCCGCCGCGGATTCCTTGGCCTTGCAGGCCTTGCCATTACCACCGCAGGGCTCGCCGCATGCGGCGGCGGCGGTGGATCCACCAGCGGAGGCGCCTCCGCCTCTTCCTCCGTCAAGCTGCCCACGTACAAGGAATTTACCGGCCTCACCCCGGACCTGGCGGGCAACGCCAAGGGCCTGCAGGCTGCCTACTTCAAGCTGCCCAAGCCCGTGCAGTCCGTCCAGAACGCACCGCTCAAGGGCACGGTGACGGGTCTGACCGAAACCTTCGACACCATGAGCCCGGCCATGAAGGACAACCCCTTCTGGCAACGGCTAAACGCCAAGCTCGGCGGCGACCTGGAACTGCAGATCGCCGAGGACATCGGCGACGGCTACCCCGCCAAGTTCGCCACGGTCCTGGCCAGCAACGATCTCCCTGACATGATGTGGGTGCCGCCGAACCAGGGCATCCCCAACATCGGTCCCATGCTGGAAGCCAAGTTCCAGGATCTGACCCAGTACCTCTCCGGCGACGCCGTGCTTGAGTACCCCAACCTGGCGGCCCTGAAACCGGACTCCTGGAAGACCGCCGTCGTCAACGGCAAGATCTGGGGAGCACCGATCCCGAGCACGCCGTTCGGACAGGTCTACATCGGCAACCGCGAGACCTGGGCCCAGGTGGGCGGCTTCGGAGCCGGCAATGCAGAGGAATTCCTGGCGAAGGCCAAGGAAATCACCCGTCCCGGCGAGCAGAAGTATGCGCTGGAACCGTCCTACATCAACGCCCTGCACATGGTGGGCGAATGGTTCGGCGCCCCCAACGGCTGGGCCGTGAACAAGGACCGCACCCTGACCAACCTCTACGAGACGGACGAGTACGCGGCCAGCGTGGAATTCGTGGCCAAAATGTTCGCGGCCGGTGTGTTCTACCCGGATGCCCACGCGACGGACATCCGCGCCCGCGTTGCCCACGGCAGCGTCGGCGCCCAGGTGGTCAGCGGACCGCACGACCTCGACGATTATCGTGCCCTTAACGAAACCGCCGGATTCGACATCCTGGTTCCGTTCAGCGCCGACGGCAAGGTGACTCCGACGTACGACATGGGCTACGGAACAGTGGGCTTCACACCGTTCAAGAAGGCCGACGAGGGCAAGATCCGCGAGCTCCTCTCCCTCATGAACTACCTCTCCGCACCCTTCGGCACGGTCGAATACCTGCAGAAGAACTACGGCGAGCTGGACCAGGACTACACCCTGGACGGAAACGGCAACCCGATCCGGACCGAAACCGGCACCACCAACGCCCCGGGCCTGGTCTCGGCCCTGACCATCATGTCCAGCCCGGAGAACGTCAATTTCAACCCCGGTTTTGACGACGACACCCGCTACGTGAACGAGCAGCAGCAAAAGCTGCTCGAGCTCGCCTGGCGCAACCCCACCAACGGGTCCTACTCGGACACCAACGCCAAGGTTGGCGCCAAGATCGGAAAGCAGCTGCGCGACAAGGTCACCGACGTTGTCACCGGCCGCGCCAAGATCAATGAACTGGAGAGCGCCGTCAAGCGCTGGAAGAGTGAAGGCGGGGACAAGATCCGCGACGAATACCAGGCAGCCCTGGCCTCCGACGCGCCCGTCTTCCGCACCTAGTCCGGTTCCCGCGGCGGCGGGCAAGGACCCAGCAATGACAGTCAAGCCACGGAACGATCAAGGAGAAACCATGGCAATCACAACAGGCACGGGACAGCGGCCGACTATCCGCATGGTGGCGGAACTCGCGGGGGTCTCGACGGCCACGGTGTCCTACGTTCTGTCCGGGCGCAGCGGCGACGGCGGGCCCCGGGTTTCGGACCCGACGGCGGATAAGGTCAGGTCCGCGGCCGAGAAGCTGGGTTACCGGCCGAACCAGGCGGCACGCGCCATCCGGACCGGGCGCACCAACACCGTGATCCTGTCGCTGACCATGCTCTCCGACCCGTGGTCTCTCTCGGTCATCGAGGCCGTTCAGCGGGCCGCCGCGCCGTTGGGAATCACGCCGATGATCCTGGGCGATGCCGAGTGGGTCAAGGTCCTGGGCACGCACAATGCGGACGCCGTCTTTGTGGACGCCGTGGGCGAGCGGGACCGGGATGAACCGCGCCGGCTCGCCGCCCACGGAACCACCCTGGTTGTCTTCGACGAACTGCTGGAACCGGCCGGCTTCGATGTGATCCGCTCGATCGCCGGACCCGGCTGCGGCCTGGTCATGGCTCACTTGCTCGACGGGCACCGCAATATCGGCTGCCTGACCACCTCGACGGCGTCCGGCTCCAGAGGGGCGCCGCGTTACCTGGCCTACGTCGAGGCCCTCGGAGCCGCAGGGATTCCGGTGCAGGAGGACTACGTGGGTGTCTTCGACGGCACGTCGGCCGGAGCGTATGCGACAGCTACGCGCTTGCTCGGCCAGCGGGACCGGCCCACTGCGCTCTACGTCACCTCGGACTACGCGGCCATCAGCGCCATCAACGCCGCCCAGCGGCTGGGCCTGACCGTGGGCCAGGACGTGGACATCATCGGTGTCGGCAACACGGTCGAAGGCGAACGGATGTCCCCGTCGCTGAGCACCGTAGGTCCCGTGGACCTGTTTGACCGGCTCGCGCGGCTGCTGCTCCAACGGGCCACAGGTACAGGGCCCGACGCCGAACCCGGTGTCCTGGACTTCCCCTGGCAGCTGTTTGTCCGGGAATCGGCACCGCACCGCGGCGCCGCAACAAGACTTTACTGAGAACCGACAGAAGGTACATGCACATCATGGAGAAGGATTTGAAGGTCGGCATCGTAGGGTTCGGGCTGCGTGCCGGGCTGTGGCGCCACGCGCATAAACCGGGCCAAGGCTCGGAAGTCACCATCGTGTGTGACACGAGCGAGCGTGGCCGCGCAGATGCGGCCGAACGCATTCCCTCCGCACGGATAACGGCGGACCTTGAGGAGCTGCTGGGCAGCGGCATTGACGCCGTTCTGGTGCTCACACCGGACAACCAGCACGCCGCCGTCGCGGTCCGCACACTAAGGGCCGGAATTGCCACGTTCTGCGAGAAGCCCCTGGACGTCACCATCGAGGCCGCGGACCTCATCCTGCAGACCGCCTATGACACCGGTACGCGGCTCTACGTTGGCCACAACATGCGGCACATGCCGGTGGTTGTCCAGATGCGCAAGCTCATCGAGGAAGGCCGGATCGGCGAGGTCAAGGCCATTTGGTGCCGGCACTTCGTGGGCCACGGCGGAGACTACTACTTCAAGGACTGGCACTCCGAACGCAAAAACGTCACGTCCCTGCTGCTGCAAAAGGGGGCCCATGACATCGACGTTATCCACTGGCTAGCCAAGGGCTACACGCAGCGTGTGTCCGCCGTCGGGGATCTGGCCGTCTATGGCTCGGTGACCACGCGCAGCGACAACAGCGGAAAGCGGATGGGTGACTGGTACTCCCTTGCGAACTGGCCGCCCAGCGAGCAGCAGGACCTGGCCGCGACAATCGACATCGAGGACATCTCCATGATGAACATGGTGCTGGACAACGGCGTGCTTGCTTCCTACCAGCAGTGCCACTTCACGCCCGACTACTGGCGGAACTACACCATCATCGGAACCAAGGGCAGGATCGAGAACTTCGGTGACGGCCCCGGCGACAAGATCAAGGTCTGGACCACGCGCACCTCCGGTTTCGCGGAGCCCGACGATGTCATCGAAATCCAGGATGGCGGAGGCGGCCATGGCGGCGCCGATCCAAACCTGATCGCCGAATTCCTGCGCTTCGCAGCCGAGGGCGGCCGGACCCAGACCAGTCCCATCGCGGCCCGTCAGGCAGTGGCCGCGGGCGTCCTGGCCGCCGAGTCCCTGCGCGGCAACGGATCGGCCCGGGAAGTTCCTGCCGTGCCCGCAGACCTCATGGGCTACTTCAACGCCGGCCAGCCGGCCAAGAGCCCGGAATTGGCCCTTTGACCAGCCTGGCAACCGTGACACTGCCCTAACCCAACCCTCTCTCACATCCCGCAGGTTTCAACCCAACGCTCTCTCACATCCCGCAGGTTTCAACCCAACGCTCTCTCACCTCCCGCAGCACCCGAAGGAGATATTCATGACCATGAATACACGAATACGCATCGGACTCTCACTCCTGGCAACAGGCCGTCAACAGGAATTCGGAGACTCAGAACTGCTACCCCGCGGCGGCCAGGACTGCGCCCGCCCGTTGACCCATAGCGCCGCCGGCTGTGAAGCCAATGACCTCTATCAGGACTTCTTCTTCGTGGTGCACATCTGTGACATTCACGGAGCGGGCCGATCCCTCACGCATGCCTGCCGGGATACCGTCAACAGCCACTCCCCACCTGTAAACCGCGGGGTCACTGGATTCCCAACTGACTCTGACCTCACTGATAGTCCCCACCGTAGAGAGAACCTCGATACGAACGTTTGAGGCCGCTGCCAGATACAGGGGCGTTGTGCTGATGCGAACGGGGGTCTCCAAAACGTCGGTGCCGCCAGCAATCCCTGTCACCCGCAGAATCATGACTCCTTCAAACTCTGCCTCGTAAGTGTGTTTGAGGACAGGATCAGTGGTGGTCCGGTCGTAGCTTCCGTCGCCGTCCAGATCCCATTCATACTTGACCACGACGCCTGCGGACTCTGAGGCATCGTAAGTAACTTGCGAACCCGGAGGCCCGGAAAAGCCGCTGATGGTCAGCCACGCCTCGACACCAGTCTGCTTCTGCTTGCCCAGCGGGATAGTGATCGCTTGAACCGGCGCCCCTGAGGCCTGAGCCGATGAAGTCGGACCGACAGTGGGGACGGCACTGGGCGGACTGACTTCCAGTGTGTTCGGCGTCGGATGCCCGCTGGGCACACCATCTGCGCAACCGGTCAATATCAGTAGTGCTGCCGCAGCGGCGGTCCAGGCGGATGCCTTCATGTTCTCCCCCATGAATTGAATTGATCCCAGTGGACCACGCGGACCGGCACCCGTCCAGCACTCGTGGCTGCCGCGAAAGCCGGACCCAGTACACAGACCTTAAACACCGCAGTCCCGACCGGAACCAAAGTTCCAACCGGGACGGTAGGTGCCGCCCGCCGTCGTGCGCTTCCCGCTGAAGCTTCCTACAGAAGCTGCGTCCGGAAGAGTCCGACGGCGGAGCGGTACTTAGCTGATGGCGGACTTCATCTCGTCCACGGCCTTCTTGCCGGCCTCGTCTGTGGACAGGCGGTTGAAGAGGACCTCGGAGGTGTAACGCTTGACGATTTCCTGGATGGCGCCGGCGCCCTTCGGCGGCGGGGCCGGAGCCTCGCCTAGTTCGCCCTTGATCTGGTCGATGAACTTGACCACCTTGACATCGGCGGGCGTCAGCTTTGACTCGATGGCTGTCCGGACGTCGGAGTTCGGGTAGACGCCGCGGTCGGCCAGCAGGGCCTCGCCCGCCTTGGTGTTGTTGGCCAGGAAGTTGATGAACTTGGCCGTTTCCACGGGGTGCTTGGTGCGCGATGAGGCCGACCAGAACTGGGATGCCTTGTACCAGAGCTTGGCGTCGGCAGCCTTGCCGGTGGTGGACGGGAACCGCAGGATCTGCAGGTCGGTTCCCGCAGCCTTCTCCAGCGCCGGCAGCTGGTTGGACCACCAGAAGGCGAGCCCGTTCTTGCCCGTGGCAAGGCCACTCTGGTCAAGCGGCGCGGCCTCAGCTTCCACAACCTCTGATGCAGATGGCACAGCCTTCTTCTCGCTGAGCTGCTTCAGGAAAGCCCACCAGCCGGCGATGTCGGAGGGCTCGAAGCCCAGCTTGCCGTCGGACGTGTACAGGGTCTTGCCGTTCTGCCGGAGCCAGACTCCCAGCGAGGCTTCATCCGTGCCGTAGGCAGCGGAGCCGTAAGTACCCTTCGGGGACTTCTCGGTGATTTCGGCGGAGATTCGGCCAAAGTCTTCCCAAGTCCAGGTCTTGTCGTCGGGAAGTTCAACGCCTGCGGCCTTGAAGACGGCGGGGTTGGCCAGGATGGTGGCCGCGTTGATGCCGGCGGCGATGCCGGTCAGCCCCTTTTCGCCTTTCCCGGCATTGAGGGCTGCTTCGTCCAGCTTTGAGGTGTCGATTTCGTACTTGGAGAGGTCCAGCAGCGCGCCGCGGCTTGAGTACTCCGTGATGTATTTCTCGTCCATCTGGATGATGTCCGGGGCATCGTTGGCAGCGACCTGGGTGGCCAGCTTGTCCCAGTATCCGCTCCAGTCGCCGTACTCCGGCTTGATCTTGATGTTGGGATTCTCGGCCTCGAAAGCCGCGATGGCCGCCTGCGTCAGCTGGGCGCGCTTGTCGCTGCCCCACCAGGAGAAGCGCAGCTCAACGGGTCCGCCGTCGCTCTGCGGGGAGGCTCCCCCGCCGCAGGCACTCAGGGCAAGCACGACGGCGGCTGCCGCGGCAACCACGCCCGTCTTGCGGAAACGGCGGGGTGCGCCGGTGGATGGCGTCTCTGCCTTGCGGATCTTGGCATCTGACTCAGTGCGGTAGAAAAGCGCCACTGGGTACTCCGATCTTCATTGATCTGGCTATGGGGAAAGTAAACGAGAAAGCGTTTTCTTGACTCTCATACTACAAGTCCTTGACTTGTATTACAAGATGTTTCTCTTGGCCCGTACCTTGGGCCAGGGGCCAATGGGCTGGGCCTGGGCGGACGTTCCGCTCGGCCCGGCCGGCCCGGCGGGATACGCCAATGGCCCGTCCGCAGGGGACAGGCCACCGACTGGTGCAAGGTGCTTCGCTGGATCTACTTGATGCCTGTGGTGGCGATGCCCTTGATGAGGAACCGCTGGCCGAAGAGGAACACCAGGAACACCGGCAGGAGGGACACGATGGACATCGCGAACAGCGATCCCCAACTGGTGGCGGACTGCGAATCCACAAAGGCGCGCAGCGCAACGGGAACGGTGAACATGTCCGGATCCGTCAGGTAGATCAGGGCGCCGAAGAAGTCGTTCCACGTCCAGATGAAGGTGAAGATGGTGGTGGTGGCCAGTGCCGGCACCATCAGGGGCAGGATGACCCGCAGGAAGATGCGCGGGTGGCCGGCGCCGTCGATCCTTGCCGCTTCATCCAGGTCCTTCGGGATGCCGCGGATGAACTGGACCATCAGGAACACGAAGAACGCATCCGTGGCCAGCAGCTTGGGCACAATGAGCGGCCAGAAGGTGTTCACCCAGCCGATCTGCGAGAACAGGATGTACTGCGGCACGATCACCACGTGGAACGGGAGCATGATGGTCAGCAGCATGATGCCGAAGAACAGCTTCTTGCCCGTGAACTGGAGCCGCGCGAATGCGTAGGCGGCCATGGAGCAGGAGATCAGGTTTCCCAGGATGGAGCCGATCACCACGATGGCCGAGTTGAGCATGTAATGGCCGAACGGGTGCGTCAGCGCGGACCAGCCGTCCGTGTAGTTGCTCATCTCCAGGCTGTTGAGCCACAGGCCCGGCTCGCGGAAGATCAGCTCATTGGCCCGGAGTGAAGAGACCACCATCCACAGCAGCGGGTAGATCATCAGGCCGCCGGCGAGGATCAGGATGGCATGTTTGACCAGTGCCCTGGTGCGGGCAGCCCTGCTGAAAGCGAGCGTGCCGCGGGACTCGCGGCGCTTCGCGGGCTTGCGGTGGTTCGTAGGCTTACCGGCGCCGGCGGTGTTTTTGTCCGGGGCGGGCAGCGTCTCAAGTTTAGTCGTCATAGAAAACCCAATACTTTGCAGCGATGAAGTTGATGGCGGTGAACACGCCGATGATGACCAGCAGGAACCACGCCATTGCGGAGGCGTAGCCCATGTCGAACTGGCCAAAGCCCTTCTGGTACAGGTACAGCGTGAAGAACATCGTGGAGTCCGAAGGGCCGCCATTGCCGCCGGAAACGATGAACGCCTGTGTGAAGGACTGGAAGGATCCGATGATCTGGAGCACCAGGTTGAAGAAAATGATGGGGCTGAGCATGGGAAGCGTGATCCGCCAGAACTGCTGGAGCGTGCTGGCTCCGTCCACCCTCGCTGCCTCGTAGTACATCACCGGAATCTGGCGGAGGCCGGCCAGGAAAATGATCATCGGGGCGCCGAAGGTCCACACGTGCAGCAGCACGATGGAGCCCAGCGCCGTGCTCGGATCGGAAATCCAGCCCGGACCCTGGATGCCGAACATGGCCAGGGCCTGGTTGACCAGGCCGGTGGTGCCGAAGATCTGCTTCCACAGGATGGCAACAGCCACGGAACCGCCCAGCAGGGACGGCAGGTAGAAGATGGAGCGGTAGAACGGCAGTCCGCGCAGGCCCTTGTCCAGCACCAGCGCGATCAGCAGGGCAACACCAAGCTGCAGCGGGACGCCGACAAAGACGTAGGTGAACGTCACGCCCAGCGAGTTGTGCAGCCGGGCGTCGCCGAACATGCGGATGAAGTTGTCCAGCCCGACCCATTCCGGCGGCTGCAGCAGGTTGTAATCGGTGAAGGACAGGTACAGGGACATCAGCATCGGACCGACGGTGATGGCAACAAGGCCCACCAGCCACGGCAGCAGGAAGATGTAGGCGGCCTTATTGTCCCGGCCGTTGGCTTTTTTCTCTGCTGCCGTCATGGGGCCCTTGCGGCGCTTGAGGGTGCTCAGTTCGCTGATGGCACTCATTGCGGCAACTCCGTTTCACGCAGCAGACCCGCTGCAGCCGGCATTCCTGCCGGGCACGGTGTCCTGCGTATGTGTCTAGCGGCCATGTGGCCTCCTTTGGTCATCGTGGCCCTCCACGTCTGGGTTGATCGCACTGGGCGATCCATGTTTGCACCGTCTCCGGCGGCGGACTCACTTGGTGTGCAGCTGTCCGGATCCCGGCCTCCGTCACGCGGGACGTTGAAAGCGGCTCCGTACCAAAGTAAACGGTTTCTTGACTCCTGTATAGCCCTTTGTTAGTTTTTGAGAAAGCGTTTTCTGCAACCGGATCACTTTACCCACACTTCAACATCCGGCAAGATCCGCCGCGCCTTCAACCATCCCTCTCCACCCGAACAACAGGCAGGTCAGTGAGCAAGGATTCCCGGCCGGTCCGGCCCAGTGCGATCGCAGGCTATGAGAACTGGCCTGCGTACGTCCGTGACCGGCCGCGCTACCAGGCAGCCACCCCGGCGGCGCAGGAACTTTCGGACGCCCTGGGCGTTCCGGCAGTTGATCCCCCGGCCGGCGTCACCGTCCACTGGGAGGAAACGTACGACGGCGTCACCACCTCCCAGCTCAGCTGGCAGTTGGGCTTCGGTCCCCGCACCACGGGCTGGCTGATGCGGCCGGCCGGGAGTTCCGGGCCGCTGCCCGGCGTGCTCGCCCTGCACTGCCACGGCGGAAACAAGTTCGGCGGAGCGGACCGGCTGGTCACGCTTCCTGAGCCCCATCCTTCCGCGGCGGAAGCCCGTGCCGGACACTACGGAGGGCGCGCGCTGGCTACGGATATCGCCCGCCAAGGCTTAGCCGTCCTGGCCCACGACGCCTTCGCGTGGGGCAGCAGGCGCTTCGATCTGTCCACCCCGCCGTGGCGGACGGAATCCGCACTGGAGGCGAGGAAGTCGCAATGGCGGGAGGCCGGCGTCGTACCTTCCGACGCCGAGCTGTACAACGCTGCCGCGGGAATCCACGAGGACACCGTGGCCAAGGCCGCGGGCCTGCTGGGCACCAGCCTGGCGGGGATGGTGGCCCACGATGACCTGGCCGCCCTGGAGATCCTTGCCGGCCTGCCGGGGGTGGATGCGGACCGGCTGGGCTGCATCGGGTTCTCCGGTGGCGGCGGCCGGGCCCTTGCCCTCGCCGTCCTCAGCCCGCGGATCCGGACCTACGTGGTGACGTGCATGATGACCACGTTCCAGTCGCTGCTGCCCGCCTACCTGGATGCCCATTCCTGGCTGCTCCAGACCCCGGGCCTCTGGAAGCTGGGCGACTGGCCGGACCTGACCGGAAGATCCGGCGCAAAAGGATTCCTGGTGCAGTACGCGCTGGCCGACGAGCTGTTCCCGGAAGAAGGGATGCGCGGCGCCCACCGGATCCTGAAGTCCCTGCACGGGCCGGAAAGCTACACCGGGAGATTCTGGCCAGGAGGGCACGTCTTCACGGCGGAGATGCAGAATGAAGCAATCAGCTACCTGTCCAGGACGCTGAGTGCAGAAGGAACCACCGCCCACAGTCTTTCGTCCCTACCAACCCCTTAGCCACCGAGGATCCTTGATGATTCAGCACTCCGCCCCCGCGGCACCCGCCAGCTCTGCAACGGCAGGTGAAGTTCCTGCTCCGGCAGCGCTCCCGCGCGTAGCCCTCGTAGGGGTGCACGGCTTTGGCGAATCGCACCTGGCCAACCTCGCCAGGCTCGAGGAAGCCGGCGCCCTGCACCTCGTGGCGGTGGCCGATCCCAACCCGCCGGAAACGGGCGCGCTCGGCGATTCCGTGGCGGTCTTCAACACCCTGGACCAGATGCTGGCGGCCGGGCCGGTCCCGGACGTGGTCATCCTGGCCACCCCCATCCAGACCCACGCTCCCCTGGCGCTGGCGGCGTTGGCCGCCGGTGCCGACGTGTACACGGAGAAGCCGCCGGTGGCATCCATGGCCCAGTTCCAGGACGTGCTGGCGGCCGCCGAATCCGCCGGCCGGCTCGTTCAGGTGGGCTTCCAGAGCCTGGGCTCGCTGGCCCTGCCGGAAATCCGGAACACCATCGCGGCCGGCGGCATCGGGGACGTGCTGGGACTCAGCGCCACCGGCATGTGGCTCCGGAGCAGTGGCTACTTCAAGCGCTCCCGGTGGGCCGGCAAACGCAGCCTGGACGGCATCGACGTGGTGGACGGTGTGGCCACCAATGCCTTGGCGCACGCCGTGGCCACCGCCCTGAACATGGCCGGCGCCCACACGGTGGCCGACGTCGCCTCCGTGGAAACGGATCTCTACCGCGCCCACGACACCCAGAGCGATGACACCTCGGTGATCCGTGTGCGCACCGCTGCCGGGACCACCCTGCTGTGCGCGCTCACGCTGTGCGCCCCCGAACAGCAGCGGCCCTCCGTCACGGTCCACGGGACGAAGGGGGACATCACGTTCTTCTACACCGAGGACAAACTGGTCATCAGCACGGCGGACGGCGAGCGCCGTGAGACGTTCGGCCGGACCGACCTGCTGGAGAACCTGCTCGCTGCCCGGGCGGCCGGCACTCCCCTGCTCAGTTCATTGCCGGATGCCGGCGCTTTTATGTGTGTGCTGGAAGCCATCCGTACCGCCCCCGCGCCCCGGGAAATCGACGCCGGCCATCTCAGCTGGGAGGGCGACGGCGATGATGCCCACCCGGTGGTCCACGGCATTGCCGCGCTGATCGAACGCGCCACCAAGGCGCAGGCCACCTTTGCCGAGCTCGGCGTCCCCTGGGCCCGCAGCCTGCCGCCGGTCCGGACCTTCGACCTTGCCTGGCATCCCGTGGCGGACTACCAGGACGGCAGCCGCATCCGCGCCGTGTCGTCTCCCCGCCCGTACCTGCACCCCGTCCGCACCCTGGCCGGGACCGTTGTGACGGATCACCAGCCATTGGACCACGTGTGGCACCTGGGCGTGGGGTGGCCCTCCAGGATGTGGACGGCGTCAACTTCTGGGGCGGCCGCACCTACACCCGGGCGGCCGGCGAGTACGTCTGGCGACCGGACCACGGCAGCATCGTCCGGACCGGAGAACCGTCCGCCACCGAGGGCGGACTGACCGAGAAACTCTCCTGGAACGGACCCGACGGTGCTCCCATCCTGACCGAGCAGCGCATCTGGACGTGGGCCGCCGTCGGGCCTTCCGCCTGGCGCCTCACGCTCGAGTTTGCGCTCTCCCCCGCCGGCAACCGGCCCATAAGCCTGGGCAGCCCGGGTTCCAACGGCCGGGTTGGGGGCGGTTACGGCGGGTTCTTCTGGCGCCTTCCCGAATGTTCCGGGGCGAGCGTTTGGACGCCTGCGGGGGTGGGTGAGTGCGCCGTGCACGGGAGTATCATGCCGTGGCTCGCCTGGTCGGGCGGTTTCACCGGGGAAACGTCCGACGGCGGCACTCACCACAGCGGGGCCGCCACGCTCGTGTTCGTCGCCGCAGCGGATTCAACGGACCCGTGGTTCGTCCGCGTGGACGGATACGCGGGAGTTGGCCAGTCGCTGGCCTGGGACGCACGGGTCATTGCCGAACCCGGTGCGCCGGTTCGCCGCAGCGTGACCGTGTTCATCGCCGACGGGATTTTGGGCACCGAAGACATCGAGACATTGATCAAGACACAAGGGGACAACTCATGAGCCAGACCACCACCGCTGCTACACCGCCGTCGCAGCTGACTGCAGCGGCGACGTTTGCGGACCAGGGCCGCCGCACGCCGCCCGCCTCGACAGCGGACCGTGCCATCAAGCGGCGCCGCGTCCTGGAGATCCTGGATGCCAAGGGGCAGGACTCCCTGCTCCTGACCAGCCACACGGCGCTGGCCTGGTACCTGGACGGCAGCCGTGTCCACATCAGCCTGGCCGGTGACCCCATCGCCGCGCTGCTGGTGGACCGGGACGGCGACCACCTGGTGGCGTTCAACAACGAGGCTGGCCGGATTGCGGCCGAGGAGCTCCCCGCCGGGGTCTCGCTCCACACCGTGCCCTGGTACGGGAACCTGCACGAGGCTGCCGCCGCCGTCGGACATTCTTCCGGAGTGGGCGCCGGCACCCCGCTGGCGGAGGCCTCGGTGGCCACCGAATTGAGGGCTGCCCGGCAGCAACTCCTGCCCGGCGAGTCAGCCCGCTACGCCCGTCTCAGCGCGGAACTGGCCGGCATCATGACCGATGTGCTGTCCACCGCCCGGCCGGACACCACGGAATTCGAACTGGTATCCGCCTTGGCCGGCCGCGTAGTTGGAGCGGGCGCGGAGCCGCTGGTACTCCTGTGCAACGGCAGCTCCCGGAGCGACTTCCGCCACCCGCTGGCCACGCACGCACCCCTCGGCCGTCGCGCCATGGCCGTGGTATGCGCGCGCCGCGACGGTCTGGTCGCGAACATCACCCGCTGGATAAGGTTCGACGCCGGATCCCCCGAGGAGCTCGACGCCGAGGCTCGGATCGCGGCCGTGGAAGCGGACATCTTCGACGCGACGGTTCCCGGTGCCCGGCTGGACCGCGTCTTCGGCGAGATCAAGGCGGCCTACGTCCGCCAAGGTTTCGGCGCGGAGCAGTGGGAGCAGCACCACCAGGGCGGACCGGCGGGCTATGCCGGACGGGATCCGCGCGTCACCGCGGCAGCCACCGACGCCGTGGTGCTCAACCAGCCGTTCACCTGGAACCCGTCGGGACCCGGCGTGAAGATCGAGGACACGGTCCAGCTCACCGAATCCGGCATAAAGGTCCTGACCGTGGATGACCGCTGGCCCGCTGTTACCGTGAACGGCCTCCAGCGGCCGGTCACGCTGCAGCTATAGGCGCGGGGCCGGCGCAGGGCTTCAATTGTTGAAGGAGTTGCCTGTTGGGTCTTGTGGGCACCGGCTGTCTTGAGCGAGACTCATTTAGCACGCAATGAACTGATCGTTTGGAGTGCACGACAAAACCAGCGGGAAGGGGACGCAAAGGCGCGTCCGTTTCTGCTCCGTGGCAACGACGCCGCGGGGCGGATCCCGCAGACCGGGAGGATTTGCTATGGCCGGAATGTTCGAACTGTTCGTTGACGCGGACTCGTATTTCAGGTTCCGTCTGACTGCACCGGATGGCACCGTAATGGCAGTGTCCAAGGCTTTTGACAACAAGACCGCAGCTGTTGCCGGTATCGCCGCCGTGCGTGAGTACGCCGGCATGGGACTGATTGCCGATGTTTCGCCGACGGAAAGGCGGTCCACGCCGCCGGAGGCACGTGATCTGACTCCCCAGGTGCGTGAAGTCCGGCGCATTCCGGCGGCCGATCTTCACGCACGTTCCAGGGAAATGCATCGGACCACCAGCGAACGTCGATGGGCCGGCGCCGTCTGACGCTCTCAACTCCGACAACCCGGCGGTGCGACCAGCGGTGACCATTCTTCTCTCTCGGCCGCCGTCCCGACGGCATCCCTTGGCAGTGGAACGGATGTGCGAAGGGCCGAGCCGTAGGATTGGGCGGATGAAGGTCAGTAAGGTCCACGGACGCTCAGAGCGGAAACTGCAATGACCGGCGACAGGGATCGGGATGCTTCAAGGCGCCCGCGGCAGGCCCGGCCACGTGACGCTCTTGGACGGCCGCTGCCCTACGGAAGCGCTGGCGTGGAGCCGGTCTCCGAGGAGCCGCTGCCGCCCGCGGAAACGTTGGTCTCGGCCCGGAGCCTCGTGGAAGCGGGCCGGCCCTTCGCCGCGCATGAGGTACTTGAGGCCCGATGGAAAGCTGGGCCGGCCCAAGAACGCAACCTTTGGCAAGGTCTCGCCCAGATCTGCGTCGGGCTCACCCACGCCGCCCGGGGGAACGGCGTTGGCGCGCTCCGGCTCTTCGAGCGCGGTGCGGCCCGACTCGAGGAGTACGGTGCAGGCGCAGGGCCGACCTACGGGCTCGATTTGTCCGCCGTTGTGAATTGCGCGCGTGATCGGATGGACGCCGCCCGCTGAGCTCGCGGCCAGCATCCAAGGTGCGACTGTTCCCAACAGATTCCACGGAAGCTACGTGCTACCTTCAGCACTCCGATTGACAGTGAATTTGGGGGAATCATGGGATCAAAAGTTAAACGTTCGCTTTCCATACTTGGTGTTGCAGCGTTAGTGTCGCTTGGCAGCTTCGCAGCCCATGCGGCAATGGGAGATTCGGCACCGGCAAAACCCGAGGTAGTTGCCGGCGACCCAAGTCATCCGGAATGCTATGACGCCGCAAAGATGAACGACCCCAACGATTTCTGCTATCAGACCATTGGCCCTTGGAACAGCATGCTGCTCAGCGACGATGAAGTCCGTTCAACTGTGAGCATGGAACAGATGATTGGTGCGGGTTACGCTTCGGAGGAAATTCGCCGCTTCTATCCGGCATACGAGTCAGACGCTAAGTAAAGGCCCCAAATTCGTAGCTTTCTAAACTCCAACCGGGCGGAAATTTGGTGCTCCTACGACTGTGACCGTCTTCGTTGGCCGGCAGTAGATGCGTTGCCAGCTGAGGGGTGCGCTCTCCACCGCGGGAGCACCGCCATCCCATAAGCCGAACCTCTACGGGAAACATTGAGAATTGTTCTCGAGTGAAGGCGAGTATCGGCCCCTAATCGGCCGCAGAGCATGCCGTGGTTCGGACTCAGCACGCGTCGCAGCGTGCCCAACAGCTGGCTCAAAGAATGAATCATCTGGCTTTTAGGTTGAGATTGCAGCGATATGGCGGGACTATCTCATAAACGGTGTATCCGGCGTTTTCATTTAGTAGCTTTCGGCGGCCGGGAATCGGTCGCTGAAGGTGATGGCGAAGGCGTTCAAAGCGGGCTTCCAACGCACGGCCCATCTGGTCTTGCCGGCACCGGTCGGATCGAGGGATCGGGTGACCAGATAGAGGCACTTTAGCGCAGCCTGTTCGGTGGGGAAATGACCCCGGGCCTTCACGGCGCGCCGGTACCTGGCGTTGAGGGATTCGATCGCGTTGGTCGAGCAGATCACGCGCCGGATTTCCACGTCGTAGTCCAGGAACGGGATGAATTCCTCCCATGCGTTCTCCCAGAGCCGCACGATCGCCCCGTATTTCTTGCCCCAGCGCTCCGTGAGCTCCTCGAAAGCCGCTCTGGCCGCCGCAGCATTCACAGCGGTGTAGATGGGCTTCACATCGCGTTTGAGCGCGTCCCAGTCCTTCTTCGAGGCCAGCCGGAAGGTATTCCGGATCAGGTGAATGATGCAGGTCTGCACGGTCGTCAGCGGCCAGACGTTGGTGACGACTTCGGGCAGGCCTTTGAGGCCGTCGCAGACCAGGAAGAAGGTGTCTTTGACGCCGCGGTTCTTGATGTCGGTGAGCACGCTCATCCAGAACTTCGCGCCCTCCCCGCCGGTCCCGGCCCACAGCCCCAGGATGTCCTTCTCACCGTCGAGGGTGACCCCGATCGCGGCGTAGACGGGCCGGTTGGCGACCTGCCCGTCCCGGATCTTGACGACGATGGCGTCGATGAAGATCGCCGCGTAGACCTCATCCAGCGGCCGGTTCTGCCACGCGGCCATCTCCTCGAGCACCCTGTCGGTGATCCGCGAGACCGTCTCCTTCGACACCGACGCACCGTAGATCTCGGCGAAGTGCGCGCTGATTTCCCCGGTGGTCAGGCCCTTGGCGTAGAGCGAGAGGACCATCTCATCGACCCCGGTCAGGCGGCGCTGGCGCTTCTTGACGATGACCGGCTCGAACGTTCCTTCCCGGTCCCTCGGCACGTCCACCTCCACGGGGCCGGTGGTCTCCGTCAACACCGTTTTCGGGCGCACCCCGTTGCGGGAGTTGCCGGTCTGCTTACCGGCCGTATCGTGCTTTTCATATCCGAGATGCTCGGTCATTTCCTCATCGAGCGCGGTCTCGATCACGGTCCTGGTCAGCTGCTTGAGCAGACCGTCAGGACCGGTCAGGGACAGGCCCTGTTCCTTCGCCATTCTGACCAGCTCACGGGCAGCGTCGGCCTCGGATATTTCTGTCTTCTTCTCAGCGGTTTTCGTACTCGGCACAGCCTCAAGTGTTGCGGCCATATCGGGCTCCTCCCCGCCAGGCTTACCGCCCGGCGTGTCGAGCCGGATACACCGTTAATTCCACAGTCCCGGCTCACGGCACGACCGCCTCATAGAGCGCAGCGACCAGCATGTCGGCAGTTGGTGCACGCCCAATGTGTGCCCGGTTGAGGATCCTTTACCGGGCGGCGCCTTGTTATTGCTCTAGGGCGGGGATTCCGAGGTGGGCGCAGACTTCAGGTCCTCCGGGGATGACGGCGACGCTGTTGTCGACGACGCACGCGGTCAGCTGCGGGACGTAGTGGCCGATGAGTTTGTTCGACCCGGCAGGCCCGCCGAGTGGATTGCCGTACTTATCGTTTGCCGTTCCGTCGGGGTTCTTTTTGCTGGGGTCGGCCGTGGGCGCGGTTCGGACGAAACCGGTGGGGATGAGGTCGTCGGTGATTCCCTGGGGGTTCATCATGCCCAAGTCCCAGCTGCGGCTGCACTGGAGGATGGGGTCGGTGATCTGTTGCATTCCGGCGTTCGGGTCATCAGGGTTCGGGTTATTCTTCGCGTCGAATCCTGGCACGAAGTTCCCCGTGGTGATGTACGGCGGCATGATCACTTTAGGGTCTTCTTTGACGGGGTATGTGGAGGTGAGGTCGGCGCGGTAATAGCAGCGGATGTCGCGTTTGTCGTTGACCGGGGCAATGGCCGTGTAGTTTCCTGCGGCGGTGGTCCCAGCTACCGCGGTGCTGGCAACAGCGATCACCACGGGGAGGGCAAGCCATTTGCGTGCCCGTTTCGGTGTGCGGCGCGCTTCCTGGACGAGCAGGTTTCGGACGCGGTCTTTGGTGTCTTTCGGGTACGTCACTTCGGGCAGGTTCATGACAGCCTCGCTTCAACGATCGTGGTGTCCAATTGTTCGACGGGCTCGGGCGTTTGGTTCATTTTGGCCAGCTTGGCCCTTGCCCGGTGCAGTCTGGATTTCACTGTCCCGGCCCGTATGCCGAGGGTCTTGGCTGCGTCCTCCTGGCTGATCCCGTTCATCAGGCACAGGATCACGACGTCCCGTTCCCCGTAGTGCAGCCCCGCTGTTGTGTCGAGCAGTTCGCGGACTTCACGTTCCGCGTCCACCCTTGAGGTAACTGATTCGGCATGGTCTGCTGCATGTTCTCCGTGTTGGGGAGCCGAATGCGGCAGCCTGGTCAGGAAGTCGGCATACCGGCGTGATGCCCTTGCCCGGTTGAGGTTCGCGTTCGTCGCAACCCCGAGCAGCCACGGGAGGAGGCTGTCCTTCTGCGGTTTGAGCTTGGTCCGTTGCCGCCAGGCCTCTAGAAATGTGATTGAGACGAGTTCCTCGGCGTCGTGCCAGGACCCGCAGCGGGAGAGGCAGTAGCGGAAGACCGCATCGGCGTGCCTGTTGAACAGGACGCCGAAAGCGTCGGCGTCGCCGCCAACGTATGCACGCCACAGGTCTTCGTCGGATTCCCTCGTATGCCTCACACCTTGTAGTGTCCGCAGGACCGGAAAGGGTTCCCGATCCAGGCCGCACTGTATCTGAAGTTTGGATTTATCGCTCTGGCGGCGTTCTGTGGTCGGTTGATGGCGGTCGTGCAAGAGCGACAACCCGTCGATTCCATGGCTCTGCGGTCAACCGAGGAGATTGACGATGAAGCGGATGCCGTAATCGAGGAGACGCTCCGATGCCACATCAATGAGTTCCTGAGCCTCTGCAGTGGGTGGGGTCACGCAATCCAGTTGGATGCACAGAGGATGTCCGGCCGACTCTGGGTACGCGCGCAGCAGACCCTCATCGAGGACGAACATTGCGTAGTTGTTGATCTTCTCCCTCAGTTGTACGAGCTGTTCGGGTGCGTCCGACCATGGACGCCCTTCGATCATGATGAGCTTGTACTCGTCATTTGAGGCATCGCGTGTCACGAGGTCGATCACGTTCGGCTCATGGACTCCGGCCAAGTCAGCGCTCCTATCGACTGAATGTGGGAATGGTGGTTGACGAAATCAATCTGGATCCCAAAACCATCGATGGGCCCCCCGCATACTACTGCCGACGGGCGACACCTCACTGGGAAACCCAGGCGTGCCACGGTGACGGATCCCTATCCGGGCGCTTGTCGCGCACTCTGAAGCCGCCGCGGGCAGGATATATTCCGACTATCGAGAAATCCTCTCGAGCTTAGGACTGAAATGAACGACTACGCACACCTCCTCGTCAAGAAGAACAGGACCTGGCCGTGGCCTGAAGCCGGAAGGTCGTTATGCACGCAGATGCCAAGTACAACGTCGTCCTTACAGTGATTGCGCGATGATTATGAACGTCTACAATGCCGGCGTCGCAGCCCGCCTCGCAACGGCCATACAGGACTACGAGGCAGGATTGCTGTCACTCGCGCAGGTTCAGTCAGCCCTGCAGTCCGCGATCACACTACTTGAAAACGACGGATCCGGCATTGCTGATTCCGTCCGCCTCGCGGAGGCTGACCTAGAGGAGATTCATTTCACCGTGCTGCTGGACGAACAGCGCCCAGCAGCGATCTTCCGACTCGATGAGTTGCGTGCAACGCTTGGAAGCGCTGGCGATGGGTAGCGGAATCCGGCAGCGGGTCCCCTTTCTTGTGTGTTAGCGGCCATGAAAAACTGCCCATAGGCGGCCACGGAACTGCCCACTGACGGCCACGAAAACTGCCCGCCGGTGGCCATGAGATCTGCCCACTTCTTTTAGTTAGCCCTGCTGCTTAAGCGGCAGGAGCCTCTCCCCGGGGTTTGATGACGGTGTCTAGACGCACCAAAGTCGCTCGGGAAGAGGCCCTAATGAAGTTTGACGGAGAAATCATGGAAATACTTGCTGCGTATGACCTGACCGGATCGTTGCGTGCGGCCGCGGAGCTCACCGGCTGCTCGCACCACACGGTCGCCCGGCACGTCGCTGCCCGGGACGCGGGCCAACCGATCGCCGAGCCGGTCTACCGGGGCCGGGTCACCGATGCGTTCCTGCCCAAGATCGAAGAGTGGATCGAGGCCTCCAAGGGCAAGATCCGCGCCGACAAGGCCCACGAGAAACTCCAGGCCCTCGGCTACAGGGGTTCGGAACGCTCGACCCGCCGGGCAGTCGCGCAGGTCCGCGCGGCCTGGCGGCTGGGCCATGTCCGGGTGCACCGCCCCTGGGTGACCGAGCCTGGGCAGTGGATCCAATACGATTTCGGCGACGGTCCCCTGATCGAGGGGAAGAAGACCGTGCTGTTCGTGGCGTGGCTGGCCTGGTCGAGGTTCCGGGTCGTGATCGCCCTGCGGGATCGGACGGCGCCGAGTGTGTTCGCGGCGCTGGACCGCACGTTCCGTGTCATGGGCGGCGCCCCGACCTACGTCCTGACGGATAACGAGAAGACGGTCACCGTTTCCCATGTCGCCGGGGTCCCGGTCCGTAACCAGCAGACGGTCGACTTCGCCCGCCATTACGGTGTCACGGTGCTGACCTGCCAGCCGGCGGATCCCGCGTCCAAGGGCGGGGTGGAGGCCTCGGTGAAGATCGCCAAAGCCGACATCGTGCCCAAGGACACCAACCTGCGCGCCGATTATGCTTCCTTCGCCGAGATCGAAGCGGCCTGCCAGGCGTTCATGGACGAGGTCAACAACCGTGAGCACCGTGCGACCCGACGCAAACCCGCCGCGATGCTGGCCGAGGAAGCGCCACGGTTGCACCGCATCCCGGACACCGCGCACACGGTCGCGTTCGGCCTCTCCCGCAGCGTCCCGGAGAACACACCGATGGTCACGTTCGAGAACGGCCAATACTCCGTCCCGGCCTATCTGCTCGGCGCGAAGGTGTTCGTCCGATCCCACGGCGCCGGAGGCGACGAGCAGGTCATCGTGGTCCACCACGGCAGCAAGGGCCCGGTGGAAGTCGCCCGGCACCCGCGCGCCCGGCCCGGCAGCCCGGCGATCAACGACGCGCACTTCCCGGACCACCGGCCCAGGATCCCGGGCGATTACACGGCGAAAGCCAGGACGGCCGCGGAGGTCGAGTTCCTCGCGATCGGGGACGGCGCCCGGACCTGGCTGCTCGAAGCCGCCGCGGCGGGCACGGCCCGGATGAACGTGAAGATGGCCGAAGCGGTCGCCCTGGCCAAGATCGCAGGCCAGGCAGACGTCGACCACGCACTGGGAACCGCGGCCATCCATGGCCGCTTCGCGAACAAGGACCTCGCCTCGATCCTCAACGCCGCCCTGACCCGCACCACCACCCATGCCGCCGGGGAAACCCGGTCCCTCACCCAAGGCACGGCCGGGTGGGCCGCTATCGGCCGCCCACCCGCAACCGGCGGCGCCGCCGGCGTTCTGGAGGAGAGCGCATGAGCCCCGTCCCGGACACCGCACCCGCGCTGGCGCCGGAGCTGGAGGCGCTGATGCGGCAGCTGAAGATGCCCCATGCGAGGGCTCTGGCCCCGGAACTGATCGCGACCGCCCGCGCCCAGCGCTGGGAACCGGCCGAGGTCATCAAAGCCCTCTTCACCGAGGAAACCGCCGGACGGGCCCGGTCCATGCTCGCCACCCGGCGCAAAGCCGCGGGCTTCCCGACCGGGAAAACCTTCGACACCTGGGACCCCGCCGCCTCCTCGATCCCCGCCCCGACACAGCAGGCACTGCGGACGCTGGAATGGATCGGACGCAAGGAGAACGTCGTGATCTGCGGCCCCTCCGGCACAGGCAAGACATTCTTCCTCGAGGCCCTCGGGCAGCAGGCCGTCGAGGCCGGGATGCGGGTCGCATGGTTCCGCCTCGAGGACCTCGGTGCCCTTATGCGCGCCCACCGCTCCGATGACAGCGTCACCAAAGTCGTCGCCCGGATCCTGCGCGCAGATTTAGTGGTGGTCGATGACATAGGACTTTTGCCGGTGGGCACCGACGCGGCCGAGGGCCTCTACCGCCTCGTCGACGCCGCCTACGAGAAGCGCTCCATCGCGGTGTCCTCAAACTTGCATCCCGCCGGCTTTGACGAGCTCATGCCCAAAACCCTCGCCACGGCAACCGTGGACCGGCTGCTGCACCACGCCCACCTCTGCCAGACCTCAGGGGATTCAATCCGCCTCAGCCAGGCCCTGGCCGGAAAAGGAGTCACACCAATGAACTAAAACCACAACCCAACATGGCCAACGCCACCAAACACCTGGTGGGCAGATCTGGTGGCCATGAATGGGCAGTTTTCATGGCCACCAGCGGGCATTTCTGCTGGCCGTCCATGGGCACAAACTATTGGCCATTGACACTTGTGACTGTTAGCCCAGAATGGCGGTTAATTCGCAGCTTGAAATGGCGGTTTGCCGTTCCGTATGGGGAACCCTCTACGGGACAGTCATCGCCTAATGGAGCGCGAATCGTGGTTTCGTATTCTTTGTGCGGCCTCGGATCAGTCAGATAAGCGTGCCAAAATCCTCAAGGCTGCTAGCTGAGGGTATTCATCTCGTGCCATTTCGGAGCGGTAATCATCCAGCCAATAGCTCGCTGCTCTCTGCTCCGTCAGTCTGATGAACTGAGGGTTCTCATTGGAAAATTGCTTGTAAGCCCTTTGGAGAACCGGTCTGCCTGGCAGGTCCCGGTTCAGGAAGGCCAACACATCCTTCCCCAATTCGATGACATATTCGCCGCAGAGTTGAACAACGAAGGGTATGGTCCACGAGGCATCTGAGGCAAAGATCAGCGAAAGTGCCCTTTGCCGTACCCGCCCATCGTGGTGGCGCGACATCCAGCAGGCCAGGACGAGATGCTCAGCTGGTGTGAGCTGCGAAGTTATGTCCTCGTCGGGCCAGGAGTAGTACATGCGGTAGGGGATCTGCATCAGCTCCCCAGCGACGTGGATCTCCGGGTAGTCGGCCACGTGCCAGTTAGTGTCTTGGATCAAGCCTGCAGACGTGGAGATCTCGGGTCGTTCCAGCAACCTCATCGTCTGCTGGGCAGCGGGACGGGCACCCACGGGAATCGCACGTAGCAGAAGTGGGTCTTTGAACGAGGACACTTTCACCGGCTCATTCAATCATCTCTGCAGCATTCGGTTGCTGCGATTCATTGGGCCAGCTCGGGGCACCTCTACCGGGACGACGTCTCACGGCTCCGCTGAATTCGCGTTGCATTTGGGGAACCCTCAACGGGACACTCTCGTCTCCCGACGGCGAGTTTGGCGTTATGGAACCCTTGGCATTGGTTCTGGAGAGGCACTTCTCATACGTTCGGAAGTCCACTGTCGCTGCTCTCCCTCTTTCGGCGTCGTGTCCTGCGAATCCGCCGAGGTCCCTTCGGACCTGGCGGTTGGTTGAAGGGGCATCGGTAAAGGAGTGGCGTTGCGCATCTGTTCTTCGGTCAACGGGAAGAATCTTGTGCCGCAGCTGGATGCAGTCGCAGAATCAGCGGAAGGAGCGATTGATTCTGTTGAATTGGTTGGAAGCCGGACGGTCTCCCGGCACTCGCTTCGGTCGGCTATTTCTATACCCACAGTGACTTCGGGGGAAGGCTCTGCAGTTGGCAGTGGGGGCTTCTGGCGCCATTCTCCCTGCCCGCTATTGCCAGCGCTTCCGCAGGCGGTGATGGAGAAAATCAGGACGCATGCAGCCGTGAACCCGCGGATCCCTCTCGAACGTCCCATGCCCTGATTGTCCCGATAAGCAGGTCACAAAAATAGCGGTCCAGTCTGGACCTCTAGTTTCGATCCGATCAATATTTCGGCTTTGCTTTCAACGGAAAGGCTGGAGCTGATATTCGTCTGCTCCGCTGTCCCATTTGGAGAACCTCTGTCGGGCCTCGAGATGTACTCCGAGGACTGTCCGGATTGCGATGGTGCCGCCACGATCATCTTCGATGTGGTGCATCCCGATTTTTTCGGCAACACGGCGTGATGCCATATTGTCAGGATGAATGATGGCGACGAGCTGTTGCGCTTTGAGTTCTACGCGGGCGAAGTCCTTGCATGCCGCCGCTGCTTCGGTTGCGTATCCCTGTCCTTGAACGTCGGCGCGCACGTGGTAGCCAACTTCCAGCACGGGGCGGCCATTGACTTCCTGCCAAGTGAGGCCACAGTCGCCCAAGAAAGTGCCATCGAGGGTTTCCACGATCCAAAGGCCGTACCCGTGCTCGGCGTAGTTCGCTTCATTCCAGGCAATCCACTGGGCCGCCTCGTCTCGGGTTTTGGGTGCGGGGTAATACGTCATGACAACTGGATCACCGAGTAGCGCAGCCATGTTGTCGAGGTCTGCTGTCGTCATCTGCCGGAATCGAAGTCGAGCTGTTCCTTTGGGAATCACCCACGAAGTTTACAGGCGCGCCGTAAGCCGAACCCCTTGCGGGCAGCCCGCAGACCGAGCGAGATGCGGCCACGAAAAGCCTTGTCTGGGTGCGGAACGACGAGTAGCGTTCTGCGCAGTGGGCCTGCGGACCGTTGGCCCCTCGTCGAGAGGACGCGCTATGCCAACCGTGATCGGCCACCACGATGTGAAGGACAAGGATCATTGGCTTGCCTCACCGAAACGCGAAGAGATCTTCGGACCCCTCGGCGTCACCAACATCCGGACGTTCGTCAACCCAGAGAACCCGACGCAAGTGGCGGTGCTGATGGACGTTGCCGACATGGATGCCGTCATGGCCTTGATGCAATCCGAGGCAGGGGCCGAGGCGATGGCGTATGACGGCGTGCTGCCCGAGACCTTGGTGATTCTCGTCGAGGCGTAGTTCTTTTCTCGGAAGCGCGGATGCGCGAAAACTGCATATCGGCCGTGAACGGCCTCACCTCGTGTCGCGGTGAAGGATCCCTCAGCGTGCACCGGATTGCATCTAAGACATCGGTCCTCAAGCATGCCAGCGCAAGTGCCAGGGGACGGACCTTTCACAGGGATTGTCGACCTTGCTTTCCCCTCGGATCCTGGATCCGACCCTGGTTCACCGCTTACTCTCGCCTCGGAGAACACTCGACTGACTTTCCAGTTCTGAGCGGGCGCGCGAATGGGGCTCTCGGCTCAAATAGGCCGGGAGCCCCTTGTCCGTCATTCCGTAGGTGTTCCCGCCCCGGCGATTCGCGACAATGCGGCCTCGCAGAGCCAGCAACCGATGAGCCGGCCATACCAACGGGGAACTTGGCTACCCCAGGCTGGAGGACCGGACACGGACTCTAGAGAAGTGGCTTAATGAACACCAGGTAGCGCGATGTCAAGGCATCAAGGATCGACAGACACGGTCAGTGATGCGCTGCCGTCGGTTGCCAGCCGCCGGCGGCAGGGGTCAGAACGTGCCGCCTCCCGTTTCGCCGAGCGGGTACTCGCGCTGGAGGTCGGCGACTTTGGGGTCGTTCTCGTCCGCTCCGTAGTCGGAGTTTCGCGTGATGTCCTTTCCGTCTGGGAGCTTCATCGCACGGAAGAGCAGCGACAGGATAGCGGCAACAATCAGGTTGATCGCGAATGCCACCACGGCGATATAGACCTGCACGTTAGTGCCGGGGATGGCAGCGATGGAGCCGCCGAAGTTGGCCTTCGTCACCGGGTTGACCACGTTGTAAGCCGCGACCGTTCCGTAGATGATTCCGGCTGCCCAGCCTGCGAAGAGCGCCCAGCGGTGGAACCAGCGGGTGTAAAGTCCTGCCACAATCGCCGGGAAGGTCTGCAGGATCCAGATACCGCCGAGAAGCTGCATGTTGATGGCGGCCGACTGGTCCATCGCGATGACGAAGATCAGTGCCCCGAACTTCACCACGAGCGAGGCGATCTTGGAGACCTTCGCTTCCTGCCGCGGGTCGGCGTCGGGCCGGATCAGGTCGCGGTAGATGTTGCGGGTAACCAAGTTGGCAGCTGCGATCGACATGATGGCTGCCGGGACCAGGGCGCCGATCGCGATGGCGGCCAAGGCGATCCCTGCAAACCATGCGGGGAAGTTGTCCAAGAACAACTGCGGAACCACCAGTTGCGGATTGACGGCACCGTTGAGGTCAACGGGTTTGGTGCCCGCAGCGATGGCCGCGTAGCCCAGGAGGGCAAGGAATCCCAGCATCAGCGAGTACAGCGGAAGCACTGCCGCATTCTTGCGGATCGTGTTCCTGCTCTTGGTCGCCAGGACCCCGGTCACCGAGTGCGGGTACATGAACAGGGCCATGGCCGAGCCAAGAGCCAGTGTCCAATATGCCGAGTAGCTGGCCGCGCCTGGGATGAAGACGCCAGCCGGCTTGCCAGTGGCCGGACTGATGGCGTCGAGCTTCGTCTGGGCGGCACCAAAGATGTTGTCCCAGCCCCCGAACTTGATCGGCAGATAGATCACCGCGACGATGACGGCCAGATAGATCAAGAGATCCTTCACGACGGCGATAAGCGCCGGGGCGCGTAGGCCCGAGGTGTAGGTGTAGGCGGCCAGGACCACGAAAGCGATGATCAGCGGCAAGTCAGTCAGCAGCACATTCTCCGCGCTGCCGAGGCCTAACACCGTGAGCACGGCTTTGATACCAACCAATTGCAGCGCGATGTACGGCATGGTCGCGACAATGCCAGTGAGTGCCACGACAACCGTCAGCACCCTGCTGCCATAGCGCCCGCCAACGAAGTCCGCCGGCGTGACGAACCCATGCCGGTGCGAGACCGACCACAGCCGGCTCATCAGCAGGAACACAATCGGGTACAGCACGATCGTGTATGGCACCGCGAAGAAGCCGCTCACTGCTCCGGTGGCCCACATTGCCGCCGGGACGGCCACGAACGTGTAGGCCGTGTAGAGGTCGCCACCGAGGAGGAACCACGTCACCCACGTTCCAAAACCGCGGCCACCCAGACCCCACTCATCGAGACTGTGCAAGCCGGTCTCGCTGCCCGCGCGCCACCGTGCGGCGAAGAAACCCAAAACCGCCACCAGGATAAAGAGGACGACGACGATGGTGAGCGCGACGCCGTTGACGGGACGATCGACTGTGGTCGCCACCGGTACGGCGAGCCCGCTCATTGTTCCTGCTCCTCGGCGCGTGCGCCCCGCGCGGCCGCGCGGCGGCGGCGGTCCTCCTTGGCAACCAGCAGGTAGGAGACGCCCACCAAGCCCGCGGTGATCGGGACCCAGAGCATTTGGTACCAGTAGAAGAACGGCATACCGGCCAGCCGCGGCTTATCAATCGAGTACGCCGGGACGAACAAGGGAACCAGAACGGCGATGGCTAGCAGGATTCCGGCCACAATATACGGACCGGACCTTGCTGGCCCCCGGGTCGGCACATCGGGAGTTGACATGGACGCCTCCTTATAGAGACGGCCCCCGGATCGGGATGGCTTCCCGGGACGTGCCGGCGGCCTGACGGACCGTGAATATAACGATCCATCAACAGAATAGATTCTGGACTAATTCCTTGACAGGGGAAAGGCCCCTTGTTTTCGTCTGTCTGGTAACGGAATAACGCGACTCCCGGCATACCGTTTCCACGTCGGGACTGACACCCGTGGAGGGGCGGCCCTCCTGTCGCTGATCCCAACAATGGATGGGATCAACGCTCACAGATGGCTACCATTCAAGCCGTCAGTAGGTCTGGCATGTCTGCCCGTTAGCCGGTCCTTCACCGACGCAAGCGCCAGCCAAAATTTCCGGATCACGATCGCCGCGTTTCCGGGGGTCTGTCGATTCCCGTAAGACCCGCCCGCAAAAATGCCCGGTGAAGGAACTGCGGATTCCATTGGTCGACGCAACAGTTGAATGAAATGGGTGCGTTGTCCCGGCGTTTTGAGGCTACCCCAAAATGGCGGTTGGCGCGTTGCGTTCGGCCTTGAAGCGTGCGGCCGGGGTGTCGTAGGCCATGGTCTTTCTGGGCCGCGTGTTCAGTTCTCGCATGACCTGGGAGACGTGCTCGGAACTATGAACGGCGAGGTTGGTTCCTTTGGGGAAGTATTGGCGGACGAGTCCGTTGAAGTTCTCGTTGGCGCCGCGTTGCCAGGGGCTGGATCGCTCGGCGAAGTATACCGGGACCCCGGTTTCCTTGGTGAGTTCTTCGTGCCTGGCCATTTCGATTCCTTGGTCCCACGTCAGTGTTCGCTTCAAAGCAGGCGGCAGTTTGGCGAATGCGCCGATGATGGCGTCGTTGACGCTTGCAGCCGTGTGGTCGCGGGGCAGATTGACGATGATTCCATACTGGGTTTTCCGTTCCCTCAGGGTCACCATCGCCGAGACGGAACCGACCCCGATCACGAGATCCCCTTCCCAGTGGCCGGCTTCCAATCGTGTTTCGACTTCTGCTGGCCGTTGGTCGATCATGGTCATGTTGCGGATCCGTGAGCCCTGCCCTGTGCGGGTGCGCCAGCGGGTCTTGCGAATTCTTCGACCGGTGCGCAGTTTGGTGGCGTAGCGCTTGTGCAGTCCTCGGCTCTCGCGCAGCAGCAAGGCCCGGTAGATCGTCTCGGGGCAGAGCCGCAGGCTCTGGTCGTCGGGGTAGGTTTTCTTCATCCATCCGCTGATTTCATCCGGAGACCAGCATCGGTTGAGCTTACGTTGCACGAGCCCGCGCAGGCGGGGGTTCGTGGCGAGTTTATGGGTCTTGGGCCGTGCCCGTTGCGCCCGGGCGTCGTGATCGGCCGTGCGGGGCAGATAGCGGCCTTCAACGTCTCGATGGCGGTCCAACTCTCGTTTGATGGTGGAGGCGTGTCGGCCCAGTTCCCGGGCCACTGCCCGCATTGAATGTCCCAGCTCCAGGAGGTCGGCGATCTGTAGCCGTTCTCGGGACTGGAGGTAGCGGCCCGTCGCTGCTGGCACAGGTGTAAGGGAGGGGATCTGGTAGTTGTTGGCGCGCCGGAGTACCGTGCCTGTTCGTCTGTGCATACCGAGGAGTCTGCATGCTTCGGCGTTGCTTTTGCCCTCGCGCATCAGCTGCCAGTACTTCGTGTCCCGTTCCGTGCGGCGTCGTTGCGCTTCGGAAACTGTTGAGGCCGCTACCTGATCTGCATAGCGGCTCGAGGACAAGATGGCTGCGTGCTGGGCAGCTATTGCCGTATTCCGTTCCTTTGCCAGCCGGGCGAGGCGTTCGCGTTCGAAACTGTGGCAGCGCTGATCAGTCAGCCGCAGAAGCGCTTGGCAACGCTTCGGGGTGACCTTCTGGCTCCGGAGCTTCTCGAACCGCTCGCGAAGCCATCGATACGCCGTGGAACGGCCAACCCCGGCCAGTAGAGCCGACTGGGACGGGCTTTGGCCGCGGTCGAAGGCCTCCCAAAATATGGCTTCGTCCTCAATGTTTGCTTGTAGATGGTGGCGACTCGTAGTTTCGGCTACTGCTGCTTCCCACGCTGGGAGCTTGGCGGTGGTGAACCCAAGTAACGCCGTCACCTCCGCGGGACTTGATCCATCCTGGCGTAACTGCAAATATCTCTCACGCAACCAGCGGTAACCGACCTCCTTATGGATGCCGGACGCCCGGGCGGAAGAATTGAGACTATTTCCTTGCTTGATCGAGGCAAGAAAGCGGACCCCTGCTGAAGACGAAGAACGAGGAAGCATATCGAACCACCTTGAAGAAGGTGTTGCTTCGATCGATAGAATCCCGCGAACCCTATACGGGACACATGGAGAAGTGTTCTCGGGCGACGACCCCAAGCGTGAAGTTCGAACAGTTACGGAAGAACCAGCTCACCGTCCACGCGGCGCGGGATGCCCAGCGGGTTGCCTTCGCGCAGTGCCGGGTGCAGGACCGTTTCCGGAGCGTCCTGGTAGGCGACAGGGCGCTGGAAGCGGCGGACCGCCGTCGCGCCCACCGAGGTGAACAGGGACGTGGTGGCCGGGTACGGGCCGCCATGCTGCTGCGCCCAGTTCACTGCGACGCCGGTGGGCCAGCCGTCGAACAGGACCCGCCCGGCGAGGCCGGACAGCTGCTCCACGAGGTCCCCGACGTCCTCGCCCGGCTGGGCGTGGACTGTGGCAGTCAGGCTGCCGGGAACCTTGGCCAAGACAGCGGAGAGTTCTTCCTGGTCCGAGTATTCGATGAGCATCGTCGTGGGGCCGAAGCACTCCTCCAGCAGCTCGTCCGGGCGCTCCAGGACATTCGCGGCCGAGGTGGAGAACACTACGGGGGCGGCGCCGTTGAGGGTGGCGTCCTGGTCCGCCGTACCGCTGACGATGGTCACGTCGGGCAGCGAAGCCACGCTGCGCAGGCCCTCCGGGTAGGCGTCGGAGATCCGTGTGGTGAGCATGGCCGCCGTCGGCTTGTCCTTGCTGGCCTCAGCCAGCTCCGCGGCGAATCCTGTGCCCGCCGGGATGAAGACCAGGCCGGGTTTGGTGCAGAACTGGCCGGCGCCCATGGTGAACGAGGCTGCAAGTCCCGCCGCGAGCTGGCCGGAACGCTCGGCCAGCGCGGCCGCGGTGATGACCACCGGGTTCAGGCTGCCCAGCTCGCCGTAGAACGGGATGGGGTCCGGCCGGGAAACCGCGAGGTCAAACAGCGCCCGGCCGCCGGGGATGGAACCTGTGAAGCCCACGGCCTTGATGGCGGGATCCTGCACCAGCGCGGTGCCCACCTCGCGGCCTGCCACAAGCGCGAACAGTCCCTCCGGCGCTCCGGCGGAACGCAGGGCTTCGGTGACCACTTCGGCCGTCCGCTCGGACAGCTTCAGGTGGCCCGAGTGGGCCTTGACGATCACCGAGGAGCCCACGGCCAGCGCCGACGCGGTGTCGCCGCCGGCCACTGAAAACGCGAACGGGAAGTTGGAGGCCGAGAAAACGGCCACCGGCCCGATGGGACGCAGGATGCGGCGAAGGTCCGGCTTGGGCGGCGCAGCGGACGGGTCAGCGTGGTCAATCACGGCTTCAAGGTAGGAGCCTTCGGTGATCACTCGGGCGAACAGCCGCAGCTGCCCGGACGTGCGGGCCACCTCGCCGGTCAGGCGAACGGTGCCGAGGCTGGTCTCCGAATCGGCGATCTCCACCAGTTCGGCCACGTCGGCGTCCAACGCGTCGGCGACGGCGTTGAGCCAGCCTGCGCGTTCGGCGTCCGACGCGGCAGCCGCGATGGCGGCCGCCCGGGTAGCGGCGGCCGTGAGCTCGGAGAGGGAAAGGGTTGCAGTTGTCACTGGAGGTACCTGATTTTCGTCGGGAGTGGTGGTGTCTGCGGTCAGTCGTGATTGCAAGCTGTCAGGCTTGTGTGGGTCCGGCTGAGGGTGCGTCCGTGAACCGGAAGCCAAGTCCCGGCTGGTCTGTGAGGGTCAGGCGGCTGTTGCTGAAACGGACCGGTGACGGCCCTGCCAGGATGCCCAGCTGTTCGAAGGACGCGTCCTCCACGTCTTCCACCAGGGTGGGTTCCGCCAGCGTGAGGGCCAGCTGTCCGGACAGCTCCGGCAGCAGGTGCGGCATCACGCGGATGCTGTTGGTCCGCGCCAGCTCCACGATCCGCCGGAACGGCGTGATGCCGCCAATCCGGATGATGTTGGGCTGGATGATGTCCACCGCCTCCGCCTCAATGAAATCGCGGAACCGGTAGACGGTGTGCAGGTTTTCGCCCAGGGCGATTGGCACGGGTGAATGCTTCCGCAGCCTGCGGTAGGCCCAGAGGTCGTCCGCGCGGATGGGCTCCTCAAGCCATTCCAGCCCATATTCCGCGAGCACGTCCAAAGCCTTGAAAGTGGTGGGCAGGTCCCACCGCTGGTTGGCGTCGATCATCAGCTTGCGGTCCGGGCCGAGGACGGACCGAACTGCCGCCACGCGCTCGGCGTCCTCGCGGATATCGGGCTTGCCCACCTTGATCTTGACTGCCCTGTGCCCTGTTGCCATCCAACGCTCGGTCTGGGCGACCAACTCCTCCAGCGTGTAGTGCAGGTTCACGCCGGACCCGTACACTTCAGCGGACTCCTGCCGCTGGCCAAGCAGGCCCGTGACTGACGTATCGGCCCGCCGAGCCTGGAAGTCCCAGAGGGCAAGGTCGACGCCGGCCATGGCGATGGTGGTCAGTCCCCCGCCGCCGGCCTCATGCAGCCGCTTCCACAACGCGTCCCATACCGTCTCGGGATTGGCGGGCAGCCCCGTAATGAAAGGCGCGATGTCGTAGTCGAGGAGGGCCTTGACGGCCTGCGGGCCGATGGTGGGGGTCCAGGAAAAACCGTGCCCCGCGCCGCCGTCGTCCGTCTGGATTTGCGTGACGATCACGTGGTTTTCCGGTGCCTCTGCACCCCAGCTGCGGCGCAGCGGGACGGTCAGGAGTCGGGTGGTCAGTCCGGTGATGACCGGCGCGGTCCGGACGGTTTCGACGGCGGGCGCACCCATCAGCGGCCGGCCAGCTCGTAGCCCTTGGCCAGGATGGATTTCAGCTGGAGCAGCTGGTCCTCGGTGGGGTCCACCAGCGGCGGCCGGACCGGGCCAACAGGAAGTCCGCCCAGCCGCAGGCCGGCCTTGACCAGCGAGACGCCGAAGCCGGGGGTCTGGTCCCGGAGCCGCACCAGCGGGGCGTAGAAACCCTCCAGCAGGGCGTTGCGGCGCTCCTCATCGCCGGAGACATAGGCGTCGTAGTACGCCTTGGCGATCTCCGGTGCCATGGCGAACGCCGCCGAGGAGTAGAGCGGAATGCCGAGGCCCCGGTAGGCGCCCTGGGTCAGTTCGGCGGTCAGGAGCCCGTTGAAGAAGGCGAAGTCCTCGCGTCCCGTGGCGCGGACCGCGGACACGATCTCCTGGGCCAGGCCAACATCGCCCAGCCCGTCCTTGAAGCCGATCACCTTCGGGTTGGCGGCAAGGCGGACCATGGCGGCGGCGGTGAACTTGGCGTTGCCGCGGTGGTACACAATCACCGGGAGGCTGCTGGCATCGGCCACCGCCTCGACGTACGCCACCAGGCCATCGGTGGGTCCGGTGACCAGGTACGGCGGCAGGACCAGGAGTGCGTCGGCGCCGGCTTCCTCGGCAACACGTGCGGCGGCAAGGGCATGCCCCAGCGGCCCGCCGGCGCCGGCCACCACCGGCACCTTGCCTGCCACAACCTCGACGGCGGCGGTCACCACGGTGCGCACCTCATCGATGCTCAGGGCGTGGAACTCACCGGTGCCGCAGGCAGGAAACACGCCGCCGGGCCCGAACGGCAGCCGCGAGCCGATGTGCTCTTTGAGGAGCTCCACGTCAACGGTGCCTTCCGGCGTGAACGGGGTGGCGGGAAAGAACAAAACGCCGTCGAATTTCATGATGTCTCCTTGGCACCGCTGCCGGCGCTTACCAGCCGGGCGGATGTCTCGTCGTTGAGGGTGGTTGCTGTCTTCAGTTCTGTCCGCCAGCTGCGCTTGGGTTCCCAGCCAAGCAGTTGGCGGGCCTTCGCGATGGAGAAGGCGGGGCTGGTGCCGGTCAGGCCGGCGGCCAGGGCCTCGCTTCCGGGCAGGAAGCGGGGCATCAGTTCGGCCAGCGGTGCGGTGGCGAGGGCATCCGCGGCGCCCACAAAGAACGTTTCGCCGTTCGGGATGGTGTCCATTTTCTGCAGGAGCACTTCCAGGAAGTCGGCCACATCGCGGGCGTCCACGTAGTTGAACAGTGCGGGCGCGGACAGGGCAGGATCGGCCAGGCGTTCGGCCAGGGTGTGGCCCTGCTGTGTGGGCGCGCCTTCCCATTCCTCCGGTGAGATGACGTAGCACGGGCGGAAGGCGGCGTACCGGATCTTCGTACCCTGCGCCGCGGCAAACATCGCCACTGTCTGCTCGGCGATCAGCTTGGACAGCGCGTAGGCGTTCCAGGGCTTCGGCGTGCTGCGCTCATCCAGCGGGAAGCTGTCCGGCAGCCAGCCGGCCGGCGACCCGTAACCCAGTACCGTGGGGCTGCTCGCCGTGACGATCTTACCGATCCCCAGTTCCGTGGCCGCGCTGATGACAGCGAAGGCCATGCGGGTGTTCGTGGCGAAGATGACGTCCTCCGGCGCGCTGAACGGAACAGCGATCGCGGCCAGGTGGATGACGGCGTCGGGCCCGGTCTCCCGGAGGAGGCGCAGCGCTTCGCCCGGGGCCAGCAGGTCGCCGGTTTCCTGCACAACGCCGGCGGGCAGCTGGTCCGCCGGGATGGCGTCGCGGTCCACCGAGACGACCTCGTGGCCCGCTGCCGCGAGCCCCGCCACAACGCTGCGCCCCAGCCGGCCGGAGCCGCCGGTGACAAAGATCCTGCTCATGTTGGTTCCTTTTGAATTTCGGGCGGACTAGGCGTCGCGGCGAAGGTCTGCGCCGAGGTTCAGATCCTCGATGCGGACGGGAAGGGAGGACTCCAGCGAAAGGTTGCCGGCAATGCCCACGGACACGGAGCGGAGGCCGTCGAGGTAGCCGGACGGACGGCCCAGCGGGTCCTCGCCGGGGCCGTTGAAGAGGTCCGAGAGGAGCAGGTCGTCGCCGCCGCCGTGGCCTCCCTCGCCGTTGACGATGGGCACCTCGTAGGCTGCTTCCCAGTGGCGCTGGACCACCAGGCGTTCGCCGTTGCGGCGGACGGCGTCTTCCTCCTCGACGGGGGTGGCGCTCGGGTCAACCACGGTCTTTTTGTCCGTGCTGTTGAGGACGGCGGCGCGTTCCACCACTTCGAGTTCGGCCCGGCCTTCGGTGCCGTTGACGGCCACCCGGTAGCCTTCCCACGGGCTGTGCGCGTTCAGGGAGTAGCTCAGCCGCGGGCCGCCCTGGTACTCCACCACGAGTGCCAGGTTGTCCTCGATGGTGATGCCGCCGGTGAAGACGTCCTGGTCACGGCGGTAACCGTCGTAGTGCTCGTTGTCCAGGAACAGGGCCTTCAGGCGCTCATCCTCACGCAGGTCCAGCGCAAACGGATCCTTTTCGGCACCTGCCGGAGCGCCGGCGTCGGGCGTTCCACGCTCCGGACGGGGACCCAGGCCGCGCTCGGCCGCATTCTTGTCGCCATAGAACTTGAGGCCGCCGGAAGCGAACACCCGCTCCGGGACGTCGTTGATCCACCAGTTGACCAGGTCAAAGTGGTGTGATGACTTGTGGATCAGCAGGCCGCCGGAGTTCTTCTTCTCGCGGTGCCAGCGGCGGAAGTAGTCGGCGCCGTGGACGGTGTCCAGGACCCAGCTGAAGTCGATGGAGGTGACCTTGCCGATCACGCCGCTCTGGATGATCTCCTTCAGGGCACTGTTCCGCGGTGAGTAGCGGTAGTTGAAGGTGACCACCACGTTGCGGCCGGTCTCCGCCACGGCCCTGGTGATGCGGCGGCAGCCTTCGGCGTCGATGGTGAGGGGTTTTTCGACGACGACGTCGGCCCCCGCCTCGAGTGCCTCCACGATGTAGTCCGCGTGGGTATAGTCCGGCGTGGTCACCACAACGCGGTCGATGCTGTTGGCCTGAATGAAGGCGGTGAGGTCTGCGGGGTCAAAGGAAGCGACGGGTCCGGGCGCACCGAGTTCCTGGATGAGCTTCTGGTAGAACTCGACGCGGCCGGGGTTGACGTCGGAGAAAGCCAGCAGTTCCGCGGTGTCCGCGTGCTTGCCGAAGATGGCGCGGATGTACATCTCGGAGCGCCCACCGGTGCCGATGAGGGCGATGCGGGCCTTGGTGCGCGCTCCTGCCTCCGGAGCGGAGGTGGAGGCAGCGGTAGCAGAACTCGATTCGGCTGTGTTGACCATGAGGGTCCCTTTCGAAGGCTTCAATGCTCGGCCGGGCTGCGGCCGCTGGTGGTGCGCTGGGCTGTGGTGCTCTGGACTTTAGTGCCCTGTGCGGGTGGTGCTCTGGACCGTGGTCCGGAAAGTCGCTGACCGGCAGGCGAGAAAGCGTTTTCTCAGCGCCGCTACATGATTTCTATCAATAGACGAGCGGTCCCGTCAACCCTTATCCTCTCTAAGAGAAAGCGTTTTCTGATTGAAAGGCCCTTTCGGTGGCGGCACGGCCCCGGCCCGGCGCGACTGAACGAATGGAAACCGGTTTCCCAGAGCGTTGTATGCTGTCCCACGGGAGCCGGTACCTACTGGGACCGCGACTTATGAAAGGCAGGGCCATGGCCAGGAAATCGGCAACCGGCAGGATCGGCATTGCGGACGTTGCCGTGAAGGCAGGGGTATCGCACGCCACTGTTTCGCGCGTAATGAACGGCAACTTCACCGTGGACCCGGACATCGCGGCAAGGGTGCGGGCGGCCGCCGTCGAGCTCAAGTACCAACCCAATCCAGTGGGGCGCAGCCTCGCGCTGGGAAAGACGGACACCATCGGCATTGTGGTGCCGGACCTCGCCAACCCCACGTTCCAGGCGATTCTGCGCGGATTGAGCCGTGCTGCGGCGGAGGACGGCTACCGCGTCCTGATTGCCGATTCCTTCGAAGTCTCCAGCGAGGAAGCCATCCTGGCCGGCGAGGCCCGCCGGCGCTGCGACGGCCTGGTGCTCTGCGCCCCGCGTATGAGCGATGCCGAGCTCGAGGAAATCGCGCCGTCGCTGCACCCGCTGGTCCTGATCAACCGGACGACGGCGGCTGCCGGGATTCCGAGCCTCGTGGTGGACTACGGGCAGGGAGTCCAGGACCTCGCCGAGTATCTGGTGGGCCTCGGCCATACGCGCCTGGCCTTCCTGGCCGGCCCGGCAGGCAGTGCCTCCAACGGCCTCCGGCTCGAGGGCCTGGAGGCGTTCAAGGCCAGGCACCCGCAGGTCGAGGTCACCATGCTCGACGGCGGCTCGGACTTCGATACCGGCCACGGGGCCGTGGACTCGGTCCTTGCCAGCGGCGCCACGGGCATCCTGGCCTTCAACGACCTCGTGGCCATGGGCCTGATGAGCGGACTGCACGAACGCGGCGTGGACGTTCCGGGCGACATTTCCGTCACCGGCTTCGACGACATCCCGTTCGCCCGCTACACCACACCCACCCTGACCACCGCGGCGGTTCCCATTGCCGAACTCGGCGGCCAGGCCTGGCGTGAACTGCGGGCACTCATCCGCAAGGAAGACCACGACGCCCCGGGCAGCCGGTACCAGCCGCGCCTGGAAATCCGGGCCAGCAGCGGCCCCGCCAAGGCACCGCGTACGGCCGCGCACGGCTGACCCGCCGCCGAATCCCCCGCGAGATGACATTTCGCGGCAGTGTTATTCGCTGACATTGCCGCGAACTGCCATGTCGATCCGCCGTCAGCGCTCCGCCGTCAGCGTTCCGCCGGCCGCCCAACCCCGCCCTCGCGGTAGTACCCCTCGATGTGCGCAGCCACCAGCGTGGCCGCGCGCGCGCCGTCGTCGTTCCTGATGGCGGCCAGAATGTCACGGTGCTCCGCCTGCAGGCGCGACGCCGTGGCATCCCAATCCTGAAGATTGGCCGTAAACCGGGCGGTATACCCCTGGATGGATTCGCGCAGCGAGCCCATCATGGCGCTGACCACGGCATTGCCGGCGGCGTCTGCGAGTGCCAGATGGAACCTGATGTCCAGGGCCAGGAAGTCATCCGCCGGGGCAGCGCGCTCGACGGCGTCCATCTCGCCCAGGAGGGTGGCGGCCAGTTCCAGCTGCGGAGCGTCCGGCTTTGCCCGGGCAGCCGCCCAGGTCTCCAGCAGGATGCGCGTTTCCACGATGTCGGACACGGGCAGGTGCTGAGTGGCAACGTGGAGCCGAAGCGCCGAGCCGAGCGCCGCCGTCGGATCCGAAATCACCACAGTCCCTGCTTCCGGGCCGGAGCCAACCCCGGCCCGGACCACGCCCATGGCCTCCAGGATGCGGATCGCCTCCCGCACCGAGGTTCTTGACACGGCAAGTTGCTCGGCGAGGGTCCGTTCCGCGGGCAGGCGTCCGCCCACGCTCAGCTGGCCGTCGGAGAGCTGCTTTTCGATCCACGTCAGGACAAGTTGGTGCGTACGCATATCGCTATCGTAGTTGATGTGGTTGGACCACATAGCCTAGAGTGTGGTTAGACCACACCCCGATCCCCTGCGCCAGGCCCACCAACGGAGGCAGCCATGACCCACACCATCCAGCCGAACAATCCCGAGGTCACCGCGGCCCTGGATGCCGCGGACATCCCGGCCTCCACCGCGCCGAGGCCTGCCGCCGCCGGAGTCCCGGCTGCGCTGAAGCGCCGCATCCCCAAGTACGCGGACCTGGCCCCGCTGATGCAGTTCAAGAAACCCGAATTCAGCAAGGAAGCCCGGCTCAAGCGTGCCAACACCATTTGGGACCTGCGCGACATGGCCAAGCGCCGCACGCCGCAGGCCCCGTTCGACTACACCGACGGCGCAGCCGAGGGCGAGATCACCCTGCGCCGCGCCCGCGAAGCCTTCCTGGACATCGAGTTCCGGCCGGGCATCCTGCGCAACGTCTCCAGCATCGACCTCAGCACTAACATCCTGGGCAAGCCTTCCCGGCTGCCCGTGGGCATCGCCCCCACCGGATTCACCCGCATGATGCAGTCCGAGGGCGAATACGCCGGCTCGCAGGCAGCCGAAGCCGCCGGCATTCCGTACACCCTTTCCACCATGGGCACCGCCTCCATCGAGGACGTTGCCGCCGCCGCCCCGAACGGCCGCAACTGGTTCCAGCTGTACCTGTGGACGGACCGCGACCGCTCGCTGGAACTGATCGAGCGCGCCGCCAAGGCCGGCAACGACACACTTATGGTCACTGTGGACACCGCCGTCGCCGGCGCCCGCCTGCGCGACGTCCGCAACGGCATGACCATCCCGCCGGCGCTGACCATCAAGACCGTCCTGGACGCGTCCTACCGCCCGGCCTGGTGGTTCAACTTCCTCACCCACGAGCCGCTGACCTTCGCCTCGCTGTCCCGCTACACCGGAACCGTGGCCGACCTTATCAACTCCATGTTCGACCCCACGCTGACGTTCGAGGACCTGGACTGGCTGCGCGAAACCTGGAAGGGAAAGCTCGTGGTCAAGGGCATCCAGACCGTTGAGGACGCCCGCAAGGTGGTGGACCATGGCGCCGACGGCGTGGTGCTCTCCAACCACGGCGGCCGCCAGCTGGACCGCGCCCCCATCCCGTTCCACCTGCTCCCCGGCGTCAAGGAAGCCTTCACCAAGGACAACTCGGACGCGGCCATCATGCTGGACACGGGCATCATGAGCGGCGCAGACATCATCGCAGCTCTGGCCCTGGGCGCCGACTTCACGCTGATCGGCCGCGCGTACCTCTACGGCCTGATGGCCGGCGGCCGGGCTGGCGTGGACCGCACCCTGCAGATCCTCGAGAAGGACATGGCCCGCACCATGGCGCTGCTCGGCGTCAGCAAGATCTCAGAGCTGACCCCGGACCACGTGCGCCTGCTCACCAAGTAGCGCCGATGTTCGGTGGCCCCGGGCTCAACCACCGGGCCGGGGGTTACTTTTTGCGGCCGAACTTGGGGAGATTCGGGAGGTTGGCCAGCAGGTCCGCGGCCTTCGTGGCGGCGCGGCCCACAGTGCGGCCGATCTGCTGCGGCACGGTGTCGTCACTGAGCGGGGCTGAGGTGCCGCCGGGAATCACGACGGCGGGACTCAGCTCGGCGCCCGGGCGCTCGAGGACGGCGGCGATGGCTTCGTTGTCCGGCAGCGGGGTAGCCACAGCTCGCCCGGTGCCGGCTTCCGCCGCAGCACGGGGGGATTTGGCGACAGCGGCCGCCGGGCCGACGTCGAACGTCTCCAGCCAGCTGACGATCCCCTCAAGCGGTTTGGGGTTCAGCGCGTAATAGCGCTTCTGGCCCTGCGCCCGCATGCTGACCAGCTGCGCCTCGCGGAGGACTTTCAGGTGCTTGGAAATGGTGGGCTGGCTCGCGGAGAGTTCCTCCACCAGCTCGCCCACTGCCTTGTCCCCGGCGCGCAGGGATACCAAAATGTCGCGCCGGGTTGCTTCCGCAATGACGGCAAATACGTCGTCTGTCACCATGCCTCCCACCCTAGCGACATATACGCCGCACGGCATCAACTATTTCGCCTGTGACCGGCCCGTGCGGGGTGATGGAAGGATCAGTCGAACCAGGGATCAAGGCCGTGCAGCGGGAAAACGGCTTTGCGGGTGGCCATGACGGTCCGGTCCACGGCGTCGTTGGGGTCGAACCCCACTTCCCAGGACCGCCACCAGAGCTCCACGTCGTCGCCCATCAGGCCCGGGGCGTCCCTGCCGAACTTGCCCGATACGTAGGTGCGCCAGTCCTCCGGCACCGGGGTCCGGAGCGGAACGGGGCGCCCGGCGGCAATGGCGATCAGGTGGCTCCAGGACCGCGGCACAACGTCCGTGACGCTGTATCCGCCGCCACCGGTGGCGATCCAGCGGCCTTCACAGTGCCGGGCGGCGAGATTCCCGACGGCGGTGGCCGCCTCGCGCTGCCCGTCAACGGTGATGTTCAGATGGGCCAGCGGGTCAAGGCGGTGCGAGTCGCAGCCGTGCTGACTGACGATGACTTCCGGCTGGAACGCACCCACGAGCTGCGGCACTACGGCATGGAAAGCACGCAGCCAGCCGGCATCGCCGGTGCCCGCCGGCAGGGCAACGTTGACCGCGTTGCCCTCAGCCTGGGGGCCGCCTATCTCGTTCGCGAAGCCGGTACCCGGGAACAGCGTGAGTCCGCTTTCATGCAGGGAAATGGTCAGGACGCGGGGGTCGTCCCAGAAGATGCTTTCCGTCCCATCGCCGTGGTGCGCATCGACGTCGATGTACGCCACGCGCCGGATGCCGCCGTCGAGCAGCCGCTGGACCGCCAAGGCAGCGTCGTTGTAGATGCAGAAGCCGCTGGCGCGGTCACGGGCCGCGTGGTGCATTCCCCCGCCGAAGTTCACGGCGTGGAGCGCGGATCCGTCCAGGATGGCGGATGCGGCGAGCAGCGATCCGCCCGCCAGCCTCGCGGCGGCCTCATGCATACCGGCGAAGGCCGGATCGTCGTCGGTGCCCAGTCCGCGGGCTTCATCCGGCGAGGCCGGATCGTCACTGACCCGGCGGACCGCGGCCACAAACTCGGGTGAGTGCACGGTTTCCAGTTCGGCATCGGAAGCAACCTCCGGCGCCTCCACGGACACATGCGCCAGGTCCAGCAGGCCCAGGCTCCGGGCCAAGCGGGCCGTCAGGTCCATGCGCTCAGGAGCCATCGGGTGGCCCGGGCCGAAATTGTAGGCCGTCATGGCGGAATTCCACACCACCATCGTTGGCGGCGCGGGCTGGCTGAGACCGGGCAGGAATGTCATCAATGACAGGCTACCGGAGGACGCCACTGCCCCGGCCCGGCCATTACGCGGGCATTAGTGGTTTACTACTTGAGGAAACAGTTTCAACCGAGGAAAAGCCCCCATGACGCAACGCCAGTCGAGGCCCCGGAGCCCGGCCAGCTGGCACCCCGCCGCACCGGAGCGCGAAGGCCTCTGGATCTTCACCCGCGTACGCGACTTCGTTGACGATATTGCCAACACGTCGCCCGCCCGGCTTGCCCTGAGCGCCTTCGGCGCGGTCTGCCTGGTGTTCACGTTTCTCCTGTCCTTGCCAGTCTCCTCTGCCACCGGCACAGCCACGCCAGTACACCAAGCCCTCTTCACCGCGGTGTCCGCTGTCTGTGTGACCGGCCTGACGGTTGTTTCGACGGCGGTGCACTGGTCCTTCTTCGGCCAGCTGGTCATCCTGATCGGCATCTTCGTGGGCGGCTTGGGAACCCTAACGCTCGCGTCGCTGCTGGCCCTCATGGTGAGCAAGAAGCTTGGTGTCCGCGGCAAGCTCATCGCGCAGGAAGCCATGAACAACGCCGGCCGGCTCGGTGAAGTGGGTACGCTGCTGCGGATCGTCATCGTGACCTCCGTGGTGATCGAGGGTGTCCTGGCGCTGGCGCTGATCCCCCGGTTTATGACGTTGGGCGAGCCCTTCTGGCAGTCGGTGTGGCATGGAGCCTTCTACGCAATTTCCTCCTTCAACAACGCCGGCTTCACCCCGCATTCGGACGGTATTGTGCCCTACGAGACCGACCTGTGGATCCTCATCCCGCTGATGCTCGGTGTGTTCCTCGGCAGCCTGGGTTTTCCTGTTGTGATGGTCCTGCAGCAGAACGGGCTCAACTGGAAGAAGTGGAATCTCCACACCAAGCTGACCATCCAGGTGTCCTTCATCCTGCTGGCCGCCGGTACGGTCCTGTGGGCGCTGATGGAGTGGGACAACGCCCGGACCATCGCCCACATGGACCTCGGCGACAAGATCACGCACTCCCTGTTCGCCTCCGTCATGACCCGCTCCGGCGGGTTCAACCTGGTGGAGCAGAACCACATGGAGTCCACCACCATGCTGCTGACAGACGCGCTGATGTTCGCCGGCGGCGGCTCGGCGTCGACGGCGGGCGGCATAAAGGTCACCACCATCGCCGTGATGTTCCTGGCCATCGCGGCGGAGGCCCGCGGCGATTCCGACGTCAAGGTGTACGGCAGGACCATTCCCCAGGGCACCATGCGGGTGGCCATTTCAGTGATCGTCGCCGGCGCCACACTGGTGTCGGTATCGGCTTTCCTGCTCCTGCAGATCAGCGGCGCGTCCCTGGACCGCGTGCTGTTCGAAACCATCTCCGCCTTTGCCACCGTGGGCCTGAGCACAAACCTCAGTGCCGAACTGCCGCCGTCGGGCGTCTACGTCCTTACCGTCCTGATGTTCGCTGGCCGCGTGGGTACCGTCACCCTTGCCGCCGGCCTGGCCCTGCGCCAACGCAGCCAGCTGTACCACTACCCGGAAGAGAGGCCCATCATTGGCTAATTCCTCAGGAGCCCCCAACCGCCCCGCCCACAACGCACCCGTACTGGTGATCGGTCTGGGCCGCTTCGGTTCGTCCACCGCCGAGCAACTCGTGAAACAGGGGCGCGAGGTGCTGGCGATCGAACGCGACCGGAACCTGGTCCAGAAGTGGGCGCCGCTCCTCACCCACGTGGTGGAGGCCGACGCGACCAACATCGATGCGCTGCGTCAACTCGGCGCTCAGGAGTTCAGCTCCGCCGTTTGCGGCGTGGGCACCTCGATCGAGTCCTCCGTGCTGATCACCGTGAACCTGGTGGACCTGGGCATCGAGCACCTCTGGGTCAAGGCCATCACGCCGTCGCACGGCAAGATCCTCACCCGGATCGGCGCGAACCACGTGATCTATCCCGAGGCCGACGCCGGAGTCCGCGCCGCGCACCTGGTCTCCGGCCGCATGCTCGACTTCATTGAGTTCGACGACGATTTCGCCATCGTGAAAATGTATCCGCCGCGCGAGACCGTGGGCTTCACACTGGATGAGTCCAAGGTGCGCTCCAAGTACGGCGTGACGATTGTGGGCGTGAAGTCGCCCGGCGAGGACTTCACCTACGCCCGCCCTGAAACCAAGGTGTCCGCCCGCGACATGCTGATCGTGTCCGGGCACGTGGACCTGCTGGAACGGTTCGCTGCGCGGCCTTAATGCGGTGGGCCCACGCCCGCCGGGTTCCCTGGCCGAGCTTGCGAGGTTAGGGAGCGGGTGGGGACTAGCCGAGCTGCCGTGTGATCTCTGCGGAGCGGTCCGCGGCGGCACGGGCGCCTGCGGCGATGATGGCCGGAATGCCGCGGTCGTCGAAGGTGGCGATGGCGCGTTCGGTGGTGCCGTTAGGGCTGGTCACTCCCTTGCGCAGGGCCGAGGGATCGGCGCCCGGTTCGGCCAGCATAAACCCCGCACCGGCTACTGTCTCCCGGGCCAGGAGAAGCGACAACTCGGGATCCAGGCCCAGTTCGACGCCCGCCGCTGCCATGGCCTCGGCCAGGTAGAACGCGTAGGCAGGACCCGAGCCGCTGATGGCCGACAACGCGTCCACCTGCTCCTCCGGCACCTCCACCACGGTGCCCGCGGCCCGCAGGATGTCCTTCACGGTCTGGAGCTGTTCCGGTGTGCAGTTGGTTCCGGGTGAGACGGAGACGACGCCGCGGCCCAGCTTGGCAGGGGTGTTCGGCATGGTGCGGATGACCGGCTGTCCGGGAGGCAGGGCAGCTTCCAGTTGTGCCAGCGATACGGCTGCGGCGACGCTGACTACGATGGCGTTCGGAGACAGGGAGCCGCTGATTTCGCGGGCCAGGTCCACGATGCCCACGGGCTTTACGCCAAGGATTACGACGGCGGATCCCTTGGCTGCGTCCTTGTTGTTGTCCGGTTCTTCTTCGCCGGCGACGGCCGTAATGCCGTGGTGGCGCAACGCCAGCTCCTCGGCGCGTTCGGCACGCCTGACCGTTGCTATGACGTCGGCGGGGTCGGTCCCGGCGGCCAGGAGGCCGGAGAGGATGGCTTCGTTCATGGATCCACAGCCGAGGAAGGCGATTCGGTTACTCATGGTTCCATCATTGCAGTTCGGGTGGGCGGCTGCAGAAATGGAACGAATCGGAAAAGCGGGAACCCGCCGAAACCGATTCACAGCGGGCTCCCATGTTCGCTGCAGCTTGCACACAACTTCGCCGCCTAACGTAGTTATTACCTCATTGAGGGTGCGAGTGATGCGGCAAGCATGGGGATGTTTGCCCGAGGCGCCGGTGGTCTGCAACAGGTTTTCCCCCATTTTCCTGTTGCGGACGCCGGCGCTTTCGCGTTAACGCAGCTTTCAGGCAGGCCCCAGGCAGACAGCCCTCAGGCGGGTGTGGCCTCGATCGCCGGACATGCCCGGGCGGGCTCTACGATATGCGGGGCCGGATCCAGCGGACCGGCGAAGACCAGCTGGTCGAGCCGGCGCAGGATCAGCCCTTCACGCAGCGCCCAGGGGCAGATCCTGACCTTCTTGAACTTGAACATTTCCAAAGCGGCCTCAGCAACCAGGGCTCCGGCGAGCAGCTGGTGCGCTCGGGCCTCTGACACGCCCGGCAGAAAGAGCCGGTCCTCGGACTTCATGGCTGAAATGCGCTGCGCCCAGACGCCCAGATCCGTGGCGTTAAGGGTGCGCTTCACGTAGGGGCCTGCGCCGCTCGGGGCTGCCCCGGCGACCCTGGCGAGCGAACGGAAGGTCTTGGAGGTGCCGGCCACAACATTGGCGCGGCCCAGGCCGTCGAACTGCCTCACCGCGGGGGCGAGCGTGGCCCGGATGTAGCGGCGCAGCTCCTTGACGCTCTTGGCCGAAGGCGGGTCCTCAGCCAGCCAGTCGCGGGTGAGGCGGCTGGCGCCCAGCGGCACCGAGGTGGCCACCTCGGGCAGCTCATCCTGGCCAAAGGCCATTTCGAAGGAGCCGCCGCCGATGTCCAGGTTAAGGATGGGTCCGGCACCCCAGCCGTACCAGCGGCGGACGGCGAAGAACGTCATGGACGCTTCTTCGCTGCCGGTCAGCTCCTGCAGGGTGACAGTGGTTTCGTGTTTGACCCTGGCCAGCACCGCAGGGCCGTTGGTGGCTTCGCGGATGGCCGACGTACAGAAAGCCAGCAGGTCGTCCGCCTTGTGCCTGGCCGCAAACTCCCAGGCTTCAAGGACGAATTCGGTGAGCTCGTGCTGGCCAGCGTCCGTGATATTACCGTCAGCGTCCAGGTACTGGACCAGGGATAACGGCCGTTTGTGCGACGCGAAAGGCACTGGACGCGCGCCAGGGTGGGCATCCACCAGGAGAAGGTGGACAGTGTTTGACCCGATATCGAGAACGCCTAGCCGCATCCTGCCATTATTGCCCCGCCCGGGCCCTCACTCACAACCTGCGCGGAAAATGTCAGTTTGCGGAGGCGTCCCCGGGTGCACCGTCCGGAAGCTCATCGGCGCGCTTGAAGTCGCGCTTGATGTTGGCGACGCCCTCCGGGTTGATCTCGAAACCGTACGCGGCGCCGGGGTTGATCACCATGCCCAGTTCCTCGCCAATGTTGGCGATGATGGCTGCCCCCTGGGTCCCCAGGACGTTCGGGGCCGCCTCAAGGTACTGCTCATCAACCCTGCTGGGGTGCGAGAACACCGCAAGGACGGGCTCGCCGTCGGCGTTCGCCAGTACCAGCGGCTCCACCTGGGAATCCTCCCCCTCGATCCCGTCGGTGCTGATGACGTAGACCTCGCTGTTGAGGAAGGTCAGGATGACATCCACCGGGCTGCCCTCCGGCTGGCCGCCCAGGGCGAGCTTCTCTTCGAGGTCATTAAGCGGCGTGAGATCGGCGGTGCCGGGCTGTTCAGTCATGTATCTACTCGACCACGTTGAAGAGCCCGGCGCAATTCCGGCCGTACTTACTTCTTGGCCGGAGCCTTCTTCTTGACCGGGGCCTTGCGGGCCGTTGTGGTGCGTTTGACCGGACCCTTGGCCCGCTTCTCGGCGAGGAGTTCGACGGCCTGTTCCCGGGTCAGTTCCTCCAGGGACGTGGACCTCGGGACGGTGATGTTGGTGATGCCGTCGGTGATGTACGGGCCGAAGCGGCCTTCCTTCACCACGATGTTCTTCTCGGAAACGGGGTCCGGTCCAAACTCGGCCAGCGGCGCCACCGCGGCACGGGCGCCGCGCTGCTTGGGCTGGGAGTAGATCTCCAGGGCCTGCTCCAGCGTGATGGTGAAGATTTCCTCTTCGGTGCCGATGGAGCGGGAATCCGTGCCCTTCTTCAGGTACGGACCGAAGCGGCCGTTCTGCACCGTGATGAGGTTGCCTTCGGCGTCCTCGCCCAGGGCGCGGGGCAGGCTCATCAGCTGCAGCGCTTCGTCCAGGGTCACGGAATCCACGGTCATGGACGCGAACAGCGAACCGGTGCGCGGCTTGGCCTTGACGGGCTTCTTCGGCGGCTTCGGCTTGCCGTTCTTGTAGTACTCAACGGGCTGGTTGGCCAGCTGCTCCTCGGTCATCTCCGGGATGACCTCGGTGACGTAGGCGCCGTAACGGCCGTTTTTGGCGACAACGCTGTGCCCGGTGTGCGGGTCGTCGCCCAGGACACGTTCTTCCGGTGCCGCGGTCTCCATGAGTTCGATGGCCTTCGCGGCCGTCAGCTCATCCGGCGCCAGGTCTTCGGGGACGTTGGCGCGGGAGTTCTCCACGATTTCGCCGGTCTTGGCGTCCACCGTGGCGGCAGAGCTTTCCAGGTACGGGCCGAATTTGCCCACCCGCAGCGTGATCTCATCCGTGATGGGGATGGAGTTGATCTCGCGGGCATCGATCTCGCCCAGGTTGTTCACGATGCTGAGCAGGCCCGGATCGGAGTCTTCGCCGTAATAGAAGTGCTTGAGCCAGGCGGACCCAACGGCCTGGCCGTTGGCGATCTTGTCCAGGTCGCCTTCCATGTCCGCCGTGAACTCGTAGTCCACGTAGTCCGTGAAGTGCTGCTCGAGCAGGCGGATCACGGAGAACGCGATCCAGCTGGGCACCAGGGCGGAACCCTGCTTCCGGACGTAGCCGCGGTCCTGGATGGTGGAGATGGTGGAGGCGTAGGTCGACGGGCGGCCGATGCCCTTCTTCTCCAGCTCGGCGGTCAGCGATGCTTCGGTGAAGCGCGGCGGCGGCGAGGTCTCGTGGCCCACAGCCACAATGTCCGACGCCGTGAGGGCATCGTCCTTGGCCACGTTCGGCAGCCGGCGGGCTTCGTCGGAGTCGTCGTCCCCGCGGCTTTCGTCCTTGCCTTCTTCATAGGCGGCCAGGAAGCCCGGGAAGGTGATGACGGTTCCGGACGCGGAGAATTCCGCGTCCCGGCCATCGGTAGCCACGGCACCCAGACGGATGGTCGCCGTCGAACCCTTGGCGTCACCCATCTGGGAGGCGACCGTGCGCTTCCAGATCAGCTCGTACAGGCGGAACTCGTCGCCGGAGAGCTGCTTGGCTACCTGTGCCGGGGTGCGGAACGAGTCACCGGCGGGGCGGATGGCCTCGTGGGCTTCCTGCGCGTTCGCGGCCTTGCTCGTGTACACGCGGGGCGACGCCGGAATGTATTCCGGGCCGTACAGCTCGGAGGCCTGGCGGCGGGCGGCCGTGACGGCTTCGTCGCTCAGCGCCGAGGAGTCGGTACGCATATAGGTGATGTAGCCGTTTTCGTACAGCCGCTGGGCCACCTGCATGGTGCTCTTGGAGGTAAACCGGAGCTTGCGGCCGGCCTCCTGCTGCAGCGTGGAGGTGGTGAACGGCGCTGCGGGACGGCGGGTGTACGGCTTGGTGTCCACGGACCGGACGCGGAAGTCCGCATCCTGGAGTCCTGCGGCCAGCGACGTGGCGAGTTCCTCGTTGAGGTGCGCCGCGTTGCGCGAGGTGAGGACGCCGTCGTCGTTAAAGTCCCGGCCCGAAGCGACCTTGGCGCCGTCAACAGACGCGAGCTTCGCCTTGAACGAAGCGGAACCGGCACCGAACTGGCCCGTGAGGTCCCAATAGGAGGCGGCTTTGAAGGCCATGCGTTCGCGTTCACGGTCCACCACCATGCGGGTGACCACGGACTGCACGCGGCCGGCGGACAGGCCGCGGGCCACCTTGCGCCACAGCACGGGGGAAATCTCGTAACCGTAGAGGCGGTCCAGGACGCGGCGGGTTTCCTGCGCGTCCACCAGGGCCGTATCAACATCGCGCAGGTTGTCCATGGCGCGGTGGATGGCTTCCTTGGTGATTTCGCCGAACGTCATCCGGTAGACCGGAACCTTGGGCTTGAGCACTTCCAGCAGGTGCCACGCGATGGCCTCGCCCTCGCGGTCCCCATCGGTTGCGAGATAGAGGGCGTCGGCATCCTTGAGCGCGGCCTTCAGCTCGGTGACCTTTTTCCGTTTGTCCGCGGACACCACGTAATAGGGTTTGAAGTCGTTTTCGATGTCGACGGCGAACTTGCCCACCGAGGTTTTCTTCAGTTCTGCAGGGAGCTCAGACGGCTGCGGCAGGTCGCGGATGTGACCAATGGAGGCCTCTACGATGAAGCCCTCGCCGAGGTACTTGGCGATGGTCTTGCTCTTGGCCGGAGACTCCACAATCACGAGTTTCTTGCCTGTTTTGGCCTTGCTTGGCACGGTGCTCCTACAGAAAAAGGTTGCGTGGGCAGATGAGCCCATATTGGCCTAGTTCACCATATTTTGGACAATCGTGCGCATTCATGTGGAAAACCCGCCGACTCATCAGGCACGTCCGGGACCCCGTCTTGGGGTGTTCCGGAGCCCGCCGAACCACTATTCAGCAGGCTCGGAAGGAACCAGGAAACCGTCGCTGACCAGGTTCGCGACGTCGCCGAGCAGCCTTGTCCGGAACGCGCCGGCGTCGAACCCGTCCTCGCCGGCGAGGCTACCGCCGAGCAGCGCCGCGAGGGCGCCAATGATCTGACCGACGGAAAGGTCGCCGTCGCAGGCGGAGACAAATCCAGCGAGTTGGGTGCTGAGCAGATTGGTCCGGCGCAGGCCCGCACCCTGGCGCAGCAGGATCACGCCGGGGTGCTCGGCGCCGGGGCGCTGATGGCGTTCCTCGGTGACGTCGTCCGCGACGAGCAGGTGCGCGTCCGCCAGGCTGTTGGCGGCCAGCCAGTCGGAACGCTCGACGGCGGCGCCCAGGTGGGGCCCGATGGGCTGCTCAATGGGGTACGTGATTTCCTCGAAACGGCTGATGGAGGCGGTGCCGCGCCCCGCGTCCGGTCCGGCAACCTGTCCTGTGACCGGCGGCCGGCGCAGCCAGATCATCCCGAAACCGATCCCTGCCACGTTCCGCGACGCGAAGTCCGCCAGGTAGGCGGCGTAGGCGTCCCGGTAATGCTTCCGGTCACGGGATTCCGACGCGTCCTGCAGCCACGTTTCGGCGTACTGTTCGGGGCCCACCTGCTCGCGCTGGATGAACCAGGCATCCGAGCCGGGACCGATCCAGCTTTTGGGCCGCTCGTGCCACTCGGTCCCGGCGGGAATTTCCCAGTTGCCCAGCAACTGCGCGGTGCCGCCGGGGGCCAGGGCACCGGGAAGTGCGGCCACGAGCGAGGACACAATGTCATCGCCGGGCAGGCCGCCGTCGCGGTAGGTGAACTGCCCGGACGCGTGCTCGCCCAGGGTCCGGGGCGTGATGACAAACGGCGGGTTGGACACCACCAGCTCGAATTCCTCCCCGGCCACGGGCTCCAGGAGCGACCCCAGCCTCAGGCTGACCCGGTCCTCCAGCCTGTCCGGGTCCAGGTGCAGGGCCTCGGCATTCAGGAGCAGGTTGAAACGGGTGAAGGCCAGCGCCCGCGCCGAGATGTCCGTTGCCGTCACGTGTTCGGCATGGTGCAGGAGGTGGAAGGACTGGATGCCGCAGCCCGTTCCCAGGTCCAGGGCCTTGGCCACGTGGCGGCGGACGGTGGTCTGCACCAGCGTGGTGGACGCCTGCCCGATCCCGAGCACGTGATCGTGCCGCAGGACGCCGGCCTGCTGGTGCGCGGCGAGGTCGCTGGCAACCCAGAGCTCGGCGCCGCCGCTGCTGACTGTATCTTCCCCTTCGGTCCCCTCCCAGCCGTACGGCCGCAGATCCGCTTTTGCCTGCATCAGGTCCTGCGCCGACTGGTCAGGGCCGGGCAGATCAGCGCCGGGCACGGGCTCAAGCAGCCCCAGCTCGACCAGGCCGGCGGCCCGGATCCCCGGCAGGGCGGCGTCGAGCGCTTCCCGCTTTTGCGGTTCCGCCAGGAGCCAGAGGCCTACGACGGCGGCGAGCGCCGCCGTCGTACTCTCACCGTTCGCCGTGCCACCCTTCGCCGCATCATTCTGAAGGGCATTTTCGGTGGCGAGCAGCGCCGGGATGAGCTGGTCCCGGTTCAGCGCACGGTAAGCCGACTCGCCCAGGAGCGTGGCCACGCCGTCGAGCGTGTACTCCACCCGGCGCAGGTCCGCGGCGAGCGCCGTCAGCAGCCCGGGGAGGTCGCTGCGCGGGGCATCGGGGGTGTTGCCGGCCAGGAAAAGCGTGGAATCAGTCACCGCCCAAGTCTATTGGCGGGCCGGCTTCCTCCTGACGGTCTACAGGTTCTGCTCCGCGTAGATCTTCAGGGCATCCCGGACGAAGCCGGCACCCTCCACCCCGCCGTAGTTCTTGGCGAACCGGGGGTCCGCAACGTACATTTCACCGAGCCCGGCGACGTATGCCTTGACGTCACGCGTGCCTGTGTTGCCTTCGCCGTCCCGCGTGCCACGGGCGTCCGACGCCGGCGTGCCCGGGATACCTGTCAGCCATTCGACGTGCCGCCTGGCGATGCCCTGGGCCTCCGGGCTGTCCGGTGCGATACCCGACGTGGCGGCGGCGATCCAGTCCTCGCCCAGCTGCTGCGAGCGCTGCTTCCACGCTGTCTTCTCGTCGGCGCTCATGCCCCGCCACCACGAATCCCCCTTCGCGTAGGCGTCCTTGCCCCAGCGTTCCTCCACTTCGTCCTTGTACTGCGTGTGGTCGAAACCGTTGAACATGTCTTCTGCCATGATTTCGCCGCCTCCTTTCACTGCATCGATGGTTTGTGTGACCGACGCGATCTGCCGCGCCAGCCTTTGCTGTTCCTGTTTGAGCCATTCGAGATGCCCGGTAAGCGCCTTGGCTGCGTCCGTTTCGTCGTCGAGCACCTGGCTGATCACCGGCAGGCCCAGCCCGAGCCCGCGCAGGAGCAGGATGCGCTGGAGCTGCACCAGCGCCGCCTGGTTGTAGTAGCGGTAGCCGTTGTGGCCGGTGCGGCTGGGCTTGAGCAGGCCGATGTCGTCGTAGTGGCGCAGCGTCCTGCTGGTGGTGCCTGCGATCCTGGCAATGTCCTGGATGGACCAGTCCATGTGTTCCTCCTTCCCGGTCTGTTGGCGGGGTGGTCCGGGGTTTCTGGTCCGACTGATGCTTCAACGATAAATGTTGACGTAGCGTCAAGGTCAAGGTCCGGAATCACAGTGCGCAGATGGGGCCGGGTAAGTTGGAAGCATGGTTCTGTTTCCTTCCTCAATACGGCGCGCCCTCTCCGCCTTTGCTGCAGCCGCTGTACTCCTGGGCGTCTCCGGCTGCGCGCAGCAGCTATCGGTGGAGAACTCCGATGTGCCGGCCTGGAAAGCCACGGCGATGCCGTCGGCCAGCGGCATTGTTACCGAGGATGCCGGCAAGATTCTCAACGCCCAGCCCATTGACCATACGGAGAACGTGCCGGCAGGCACTTACACGCTGACACTCGTCTGCGACGGCGGCGGCAAGGCCTTCCTGGCGGTGCGTTCCGGCGGCAAGGAACTCGCCGACCTCGGAGCGGCCTGCTACGGCACGCGGGAGTCCGTCAAAATCACTCTCCCGGAAACCGGACCGCTGGAGCTCAGCGTCTCCAGCGTTGACGCGCCGCTGATCTACGCCTATCAGCTGGTAACCGCAGGTTAGTTGCCGGCCACTCGCCGGTAGGCTCGGGGAATGGCATTTCTTGGGAGAAAGTCCGTTGCGCGCCGATCCCTGCCGCGGGAAGGGTCCGTGCGGACGGGCTCCGGGCGGACGGGTTCCGGGCACGGCGTGGCGGCGGCCGCCTGCATGCTGGTGGCAGCTTGCGGGCTGAGTGCGTGCGAGTACGCGGATGCCGAACCCCTGCCGGGCGCGAGCACCGCGGCGCTGCAATCGGTTCCTGGCGATGGACCAGCCGGCCCCAGCGCGCAGGAGCAGGCCCGCCAGCTTGAGCTGATCGCCGAGGTGGAGGCGCAGCTGGGACCGGAATCGGACCGCCGGGTGGCGTCGATGCTGGGCGGCATCGGAATCTCCGGCGCGAGCCTGATGGGTCAAGTGCCGGACCACGGCTCCTATCTCATCCGGGCAGCCTGCAGCCCCGGACGCGGACCCGGACCCGGACCCGGACCCGCGGCGATACTCACCGTTTCGCAGGGCAGCGGCCAGCTCCTTGACCTTGAGGTTCCCTGCGGCGATCCCTTCGAATCCACCCTGCAGCTGGGTGCCGGACGGGTGACGGTTACGTTGTCGCCCACCAGCCGCGGAGAATCCTCGGTGGCCGCCCTTCGCATCGAGACGGTTCCTGCCGAAGTGCGGCCGGTCCAACCCCCGCTGCCCCAAGCAGCAGCCCCTAACGCCCTCCCCCTGACCGGCCTTCCCTCACTTACTTGAGGCTCTGGCTTGGGGTCCGTGCCGGGCATAGAGTCGGAGTATGCCCGCAACGCAGGGGGCGCCCCCGCCCCGCAGGGCGGTACTTCGTCCGGGCGCTTGCCCTCCCCGGTCAGATTCCGTGCGCACCCGGGTGCGGGCCGCCGTCGTACTCTGGACGGCGGGCGCCCTGGTGGCCGGATCTGCGCTCGCCGGATGTGAATACGCGTACGACGAAGGGTGGCGGCCAGCCGAGAACGCCCCGGCCGCGCCGGCAGTGACCGAGGCGGGGCCGCGCGCTGAACTGTGGCAGAAGGATCCCGTCAGCGAGGCCGAAATGGAGGCCTGGCTGACGGAGTCCCAAGTGGGGCCGGGGCTGCAGGTGGCGCACAGGACCTTCGGTCTGTTGCGCGCGGAGGAAATCCGCACGGAAGCCACGGCGCCCCTCCCGGCCGGAACCTACGTTCTGGCGCTGGTGTGCCGGAGTCAACGGCGCGTCGACTTCAAAGTCCGCAATGACGAATTCACCATGGTGGACCTCAGCCTGCGCTGCGGATCCCGGCGCGAAAGCGTGATCTATCTGTCCAAGGAAACGGTGATGTATTTCCAGGTTGCAGCGCAGTCCCCCGCCAATTTCGCTTACCGGCTGTCACGGCTCTGAACTTTTGTGCCTGCCGGCCCTGAACCGGCCGTACACTTCAGGCCACGTTCTATTCAGGCCGCGTACGATTTCAGGCCGCGCAGCCTTCGGGGCACCGCAGCGTCTCCGGGCTGGCGGCACACTCCGCGCAGTACAGCGTCAGCGTGCGGCAGCTCGGGTTGGAGCAGTTCTCGAACTTACTCGTGGGCGAGGCACAGCGGACACACGCACCGATCGTCTTGGCGTCCTCGCTGAATTCCAGGTGCATACGCTTGTCAAACACGTAGAGCGAGCCTTCCCAGAGGCCCTGGTCCTTGAATGTTTCGCCGTAGCGGACAATGCCGCCGTCGAGCTGGTACACCTGCTTGAAACCGCGGTTCACCATCAGGCTGGAGAGCACCTCGCAGCGGATGCCGCCGGTACAGTATGTGACCACGGGTTTGTCCTTGAGGGCGTCGTATTTGCCGGAGTCGAGCTCCTTGATGAAATCGTGGGTGGTGGCCACGTCGGGGACGATCGCGTCCTTGAACTTGCCGATCTGGGCTTCGAAGGCGTTGCGGCCGTCGAAGAACACCACGTCCTCGCCTGCCTGTTTTGTGGTCTCCACCAGTTCGTGCAGCTCTTCGGGCTTGAGGTGCGTGCCGCCGCCCACCACGCCGTGCTCATCCACTTTGAGTTCGCCGGGCGCGCCGAAGGAAACGATCTCGTCGCGGACCTTAACGCTCAGCCGCGGGAAGTCCTCCGCGCCTCCGTCGGACCATTTCACGTCGATGCCGTGGAAGCCCTTGTATTCGCGCGTGGTCTTGACGTATTGCTTGACCGCGCCGATCTCGCCGCCCACCGTGGCGTTGATGCCGTCCTTGGAAAGGAGGATGCGCCCGGTCAGCCCGAGTTTTTCGCACAGGGCACGCTGCCAGAGCCGCACCGCGTCGGGATCAGGGATGGGGGTAAAGCCGTAAAAGAGCACAATTCGGTTCAAAGCCACGTATTTAAGGGTACTGGGTTGCCGGGGATCGGGCCCGCCGGTTGGCCGGGGCTAAGGGTTGCCCGCTGCGCTGGCGGCGTCGAGCCTGTTCAGTGCGGTTTCAGCCGCCCGGTACAAGCCAGGCCCAATAGCCCAGTCCGGTGGCTGCCTCCCAGTGCCTTGTACCGCCCACCACAGCGACCGTAGCGGCGGCGCAGACCAGCAAGGACAAAGGAAAAGAGTACGGAGCGGGTCCTTCTGTGGCGGCGGCCATTCGGTCAGTCTTGTCCGGTCACGATTGCATAAGCAAGTCACATGGGGGCACCCTACCCCTGTTGCTTGTGTCGGGGCTGGAATACTCTCATGACATGAGTCCGGACGCCTTGGTTGAAGACATCACACGCCTTCTTGAAGTCTGGGTAGCTGGCTGGGCCGGCTGCCGCGGTTACGACACATCAGTCGAGGGCCGCTTCCCCGCTGCGCTGCGGGCCGACACCACCGGGGAGTGGGAATACTTCGCCCATGACCCCTCCGATGACGAGTTCGCTGCCCTGGCTGCGAAGACTGCCGAGGCTTCGGCCCGGGTCCTGACCATCCTCACCAATGACGTTGCCCGCTTTACGGCGCTGGCCCAAAAACACGGACTGAACGTCACCTCTGCATCGCAGGCCATGATGATTGTGGACATGGCCACCCAGGATACGGAAGATCCGTGGCTCTCCGACGACGACCTGAACCTGGTTACCTCCGAACTCGACCGCGTCCACCACGCGGTGGTCCGCTCGGGTGACACAGTGGCGGCGAGCGGCAGGGTTTTTGTGGTGGGCGAGACAGCAGTGTTCGACAAGATTGTCGTCCAACCGACGTTCCAGCGCCGCGGCCTGGGCAGTTTCATCATGAAGGCCCTGGCCGCGCAGGCTATCGGACCGGATGTGGAGAACGGCCTGCTGCTGGCCTCTCTCGACGGTCAGAAGCTGTACTCCCACCTGGGCTGGTCCGTTGTTTGCCGCGTGCTGATGCTGTCCACGTCCGACGAAGGTGCAGACCTTTCCGTGGGGTGATTTTTCCCCGGGTGAAAGAATGTTGGGGTGAACCCCCATGACTCCCTGATTCCATTGCTGGGCCGAGGCCCGGACCCGGAGCAGCTGCGTCATGTCCGCACCATCCCTGCCCGCCAGGCCGTCCACGAGCCGTGGCCGGCGTGGGCGCACCCGGATCTTGTGGCCGCTTATGGCTCCCTGGGCATCCACGAGCCCTACCGGCACCAGATCCAGGCCGCCAACCTGGCCCACGGCGGCGAGCATGTGGTCATCGCCACCGGCACCGCCTCCGGAAAGTCCCTGGCCTACCAACTGCCGGCGCTTGACGCCATCCACCGCTCCGAACTGCGCGTCCTCTCGGAACCGGGAAAGATCCACGACGACGGCGCCGTGACCCTGTATCTTTCCCCCACGAAGGCGCTCGCCGCTGACCAGCTGGCAGCCATCCGTGCGCTGAAACTGCCCACCGTGCGGGCCGAGACATACGACGGCGATACCGACCCCGCATCCCGCCGGTGGATCCGGGACCACGCCAATTTCATCCTCGCGAATCCGGACATGCTCCACTTCGGCATCCTTCCCAATCACGCCTGGTGGGCCAGCTTCTTCCGGCGGCTGCGGTACGTGATTGTGGACGAGGCCCACAGCTACCGCGGGGTGTTCGGCTCGCACGTGGCCAACCTGATGCGCCGGCTGCGCCGCATCTGCGCGTACTACGGTGCCGGGACTTCCCATCCCGGTCCGGTGTTCATCGCCGCCTCTGCCACGGCATCGGAGCCGGGCACATCGTTCGGACGCCTGATCGGGGCGCCGGTCCGGGCCGTTGCCGAGGACTGCTCGCCGCACGGCTCCACCACCGTCGCATTCTGGGAACCCGCGTTGACCGAGCTCAAGGGCGAGAACGGCGCCAAGGAACGCCGCACCGCCGTTGCTGAAACGGCTGATCTGCTGGCGAACCTGGTTTCGTCCCGGGTCCGGACCATTGCTTTCATTAAGTCCCGCCGCGGTGCGGAGACGATCGCTTCGATCACCAAGCGCCTTCTGGACGAAGTGGATCCCAGCCTGCCGCAACGCGTGGCCGCCTACCGTTCCGGGTACCTTCCGGAAGAACGCCGGGCCTTGGAAAAGGCCCTCCGCTCCGGTGAACTGCTGGGTGTCTCCAGTACGTCCGCCCTTGAGTTGGGGATCGACATTTCCGGGCTGGACGCCGTCCTGGTGGCGGGCTGGCCAGGCACCAGGGCGTCGCTGTTCCAGCAGATCGGCCGCGCAGGGCGCGCGGGCCAGGATGCCATCGCCGCGTTTGTGGCCAGCGATGATCCGCTCGACACCTACCTGGTGAACCATCCGGAGGCGATTTTCGACGTGTCGGTGGAGGCCACGGTCTTTGATCCGTCCAATCCGTACGTGCTGGGGCCCCACCTCTGCGCCGCCGCCGCCGAGCTTCCGCTGGGCGTGGCAGAACTGGGCCTTTTCGGCGCCACAGCAGAGAAGCTGCTGGGGCAGCTCGTGACGCAGGGCTACCTGCGCCGCCGGCCGGCGGGCTGGTTCTGGACCCACTCCCAGAGCGCTGCGGCCATGGTGAACCTTCGCGCCGACGGAGGCGGACCGGTGAGCATCGTCGACGCCGACACCGGTTCCCTGCTCGGGACCATGGACTCGCCCCAGACGCACTACCAGGCGCATACAGGGGCCATCTACGTACACCAGGGCGACAGCTACGTGGTGGAGGAGCTGAACGAAGACGACCACTGTGTGGTGGTCCGGCGCGCCAACCCTGACTACTACACAACGGCCCGGGACGTGACCCAGATCGAAGTGCTCGAAACTCTCCGGACGGAGCACTGGGGCGATGTTGCCGTGCACTTCGGCGATGTGAAAGTGACAACGCAGGTGGTTTCCTTTCAGCGCAAGGCCTTGATCTCGAATGAAATCCTGGGTGAGGAGCCGCTGGAGCTGGGCGCCCGGGACCTGTTCACGAAGGCCGTGTGGTTCGGGGTGGAGAACCGTTCGCTGACGGGTGCCGGGCTCATCGAGGCGCAGTTCCCGGGCGCCCTGCACGCGGCCGAGCACGCAGCGATCGGCCTCCTGCCGCTGGTGGCCTCCAGCGACCGCTGGGACATCGGCGGAGTGTCCACCGCCATCCACGCCGACACCGGCGTGCCCACCATCTTTGTGTATGACGGGCACCCAGGCGGTGCGGGCTTTGCCGAACGTGGTTTCGACAAGGCAAAGGTGTGGCTCTCGGCGACGCGGGACGCCATCAAGGCGTGTGAGTGCGAGTCGGGCTGCCCGTCCTGCGTCCAGTCCCCTAAATGCGGGAACAAGAACAATCCGCTGGACAAGGCTGCCGCCGTCACGCTCATCGACGTCCTCCTCAAAGACGCCCGTGAAATGCCTCCCCTCGGTGCGGAATTCCTGGCCAGCACGGAGCCGTTCAGCACCACAGCCGCTCAGGGCGGCGGCCCGGCCCGCGCCTGACCGGTGGCGGCGCCAACCAGTGTGCGTGCATTCAGCTCCGTTCGGACCATGACGGTCTGGCCGGCCTCTTCCGTGCAGCTGACGAGTGCTGCGGCATGGCGGGCCGCTACCTCGGCGGCCACCGTGCAGGGGTCTCCGGACGTGATCCCGCGCAGGGCATCGGCCGCGGCCAGGGCGGCGAGGTCCGCCGCTGCCGCAGCCCTGGTGGCCATCACCGCGGACTGCGCGAACAACAGCATCAGGGCCATCGCCATGATGACCACCAATGCCAGTCCCGCGGCCAGAACTGTTCCCGAACCGCGCTCCGGGTTGTCCCGGAATTCCCTGTTCACGCCGCTGCCTCCGGGACCCGGACGTGTTCCGCCCGTTCATCCGCAGAATGTGCCGGCCTGAAAGAGTACCCGTGCATCGTGGCTGACATTGGCGGTACCTCTGGCAGTGGATCGCCAATGGCAGCTGGCGTTTCGCTCCGCGTCGTGGCCTTGGCTGTGAGCATCCAGGGCACTGTTGCCCCCAGCGGCCCGCCCACACCGTCGGCCACCGTAACGCTGAGCCACTCGCCGTCAGCCCCAACGGACGCCGTTGCCGACGTCCCCGCCAAGGTCCTGACGATCCCCTGCACTGCCGCCGGATCCTCGCCGCGGGCCAGCGCCCTGGCGCCGGCCCGCGCCGCCTCCTCAAGCCTGAGCTGGGTGACGCCCGCGGAGGCTCCGGCCAAAAGCAGTGCGAGGAGCAACAGTACCGCCGGCAGCGCCACCGCGAACTCCGCCGTCACGGCGCCTTGGGCATTCCCCGGCCCACGGCGCCGGCGACGATACGAGGCCGCCGGCCCAAGCAACATGCGGGTGTCCTTGCCCTGGCCCCGGCAGTGGCCCCTGCCGTTGCTGTGGTCATTGGCCCGCCGCAGCGCTGCCGGCGCCAGGATCATGGCAAAGCCAGCGCCGTGCGGATGAGGTTCAACAGGAATCCGCGTACTTCGTCGCTGCGGAGAATGAAGACCAGAAGTCCGGCGAAGCCCACGGCGGCGAGGGTGGCGATGGCGTATTCTGCCGTTGCCATTCCGGCCTCGGAACCTGGGAGCCGGCGGCGGCGCTCCTTCCGCTCGCTGGCACCGGGGTATAGCTCCACAACGTTGCCAGCGAGCTCGGGGGACTCCTGTCGTTGGCAGGTACACGCGCCCAATCCTGCCTCGGAGCGTGTTCCCGAGTCCCGTGGTGCGGCGCCCGTTGCTCCGGTACTGAACTCCGGTGCGGGCGCGGCGGAAAGGCTGTTTTGGATGATGGTCATGTGACGTTTCCCTTCTGTGCTCCGGCCGAGTTGCCGGCTGATTCGACTCTTCCCGGCTCAGCAGGTCTCGGTAAGGGCCAACATCCTGTAAGTGGATAAGCGCTGCTTTGAGCGGATTGTGGAGGACGGGACGGGTGTGGAGGAATGGACGGGAGTCAGGACCCGGACGGCACCAGTGCCAGCAGGACCGGGACAACGCCCAGACATATGAAGGCCGGGAGCGAGCACAGACCCAGTGGGATGACCAGCTTCACGCCGAGGGAAGCGGCCCGTTTCTCGGCAGCGCGGAATCTTTCCCGGCGCAGCCTGGCGGCCTGCGCATAGAGGATGGCCGACGACGGCGCTCCAGTCAGGGCAGCAAATCCCAGTGCGTCACGCAATTCCAGGATTTCAGGAAGCCGGACTTCGGAATTGCGCCAGGCTGTCTCCCAGTCAGCGCCGATGGCGAGCGCAGACACCACCGGACGCAGCGCTTTGCCGTAGTCCGTGGAGGCCGATGCCGCGACGAGTTCCAGGGACCGGCCAATGCCTGACCCTGCGTCCAGCATCGCGGCCACGAGCTCAAGCATCATGGCGGTGTCCCGCAATCCGTGCAGGCGGCCGACTTGAGTGAGTGCTTCCTGAAGCCCGCGCGATCCGGCGCCCCCTTCCCGTTGCAGTCTGAGGAGTCGGTTTCGGACCCGGCTTGGCTGCGAAAGGGCAAGGCAGGCGGCAGCAGCCAGCACAACTGCCAGGGCAAGGCCCGGCACAAGGATGTCCGTCATGGCACACCGGCCCCCGCAGCAGCTCGAACCAGACGGGCGGACCAGATTCTCCCGACGATGGTGAGGCCCACGCCCGCGGCGAGCGCTGCCATTCCCAGCGGGGTCCCGATCAGGATTGCCAGGGGATCCACGCCCAGGGCTATTCCCAGGCCCAGTCCCATGAGCGGGAGCCACGTCAGGAGACTGACCGTCGCTTTTGGTCCGGCGAGGGCGGTCTGCCGTGCGGCCTCGGCGTCGTCTTCCACCTCGAGCTGCGCCGCAAACCGTGCCAGGACATCGGCCAGCGGACAGCCGCTGGCTTCGGCAATGTCAAAGCAGGCGGCCAGCTCAGACCAGATCCGTAGCTCCCGGCTGTCGGCGCGCGAAAACTCCGCTTGTGCGGCCTTCCTGATCGCCTCAGACACAGGTGCGCCCCGCAACGCTGCTGCCCGGACGGCGCCAAGCATCACCAGGGAGCCTGCGCTCAGGCTCGGACCGCTACGCCCGGCCGCTGATCCACGGGATGGTTCCGCTCTTCCTGCGTGGTCCTGCGACGCGCCTGAGCCTGCGTCCGTTGTTGCTGAACGTGACTCCGCACGGCCGCCGTGGACCAGCCACAGTTCATCCCATAGCCGTGCCGGAGTGCGGCCGCCTTTCAGCAGCGCAGCAAGCTGCTGCACCACAAGGGTCAGGGACAGGTCACCCTGTTCCCGTCCGGCACCGTGCACTTTGCGCCACGAGCGGCCTGTTCTGGTGCGACCAGACCCGGGGCGATCCCGACCGGCGAAGCCTGGGCCCGCACTCCCCACGGCGCGCCGGAGGCGGCCGGTGGCACCACCGGGCGGGCTGAAAACCAGCACGACCGCCAGCCCGAGGAGTACGGCCAGCAGAAGTGTCATGCCGCGGCGCCCGCTGCGGCGGACAGTCCCAGCCTCGAGCTCAGCGACTCCCAGGCAGGACCGGTGCCGAGCTGGCCGCGCCTGGTCTCCAGGGCCGGAACCACGGCAAGCCCGCCGGGACCGTCCTGCACCACGCCGACACAGGCAACCTGGCGCCCCTGGCTGGACCGCTCCACGTGGACCACAACGTCCAAGGCGCTGGCTGCCTGGAGACGGACGGCGTCCTGGCCCATGCCCGCGAGTGCCCCCAGGGCTGTCAGGCGGGCCGGGACAGCGGTGGCAGCGTTCGCGTGGATGGTCCCTCCTCCGCCGGCGTGGCCGGTGTTCATGGCGGTCAGGAGCTCCCGGACCTCGGCACCGCGGCATTCCCCCACCACCAGCCGGTCCGGCCGCATCCGCAGCGCCTGCCGGACGAGTTCGCCCAGGTCCACTTCGCCGCCGCCTTCGAGGTTTCCGTGCCGGGACTCGAGCGACACAATGTGCGGATGGACGGGGTTCAGTTCGGACGCGTCCTCGATCAGGACCAGGCGTTCGGCCGGGGAACACAGCCCCAGCAGGGTGGAGAGCAGAGTGGTTTTCCCGGAACCCGTGGCTCCGCTGATCAGGAAACTCAGCCGCTGAGCAACAACGCGTTCAAGGACCTCGCGGACCACGTTGCCGAACATGCCGCCGGCCCGGAGTTCGTCCATGGAGAAGACCTGCTCCCGCCGGATGCGGACGCTCAGCAATGTGCCGGCTGTTGAAATCGGCGGCAGGACAGCGTGGACGCGGTAGCCGCCGTCGAGCCTGACATCAACGCACGGTGACCCGTCGTCCAGCCGCCTGCCGCCCGCAGCCACCAGCCGCGATGCCAAAGCACGCACCTGCGCCTCCCCGGAAAACGACACCCCTGCCGGTTCGATGCCCTGGCCCCGGTCGATCCACACCGAATCCGGGGCGTTGACGAAGATGTCCGTGACGTGGACGTCCCGCGTCAGCTCCTGGAGCGGGCCAAGCCCGTTCAGTTCGGCGCTGATCCGTTCCACGGCGGCGAGGGAGCCGGCAGTCCCCAGCAGCCGCCCAGTGGCCTGGACCGCGGCGGCGACCCGGGACGGGGTGACAGGTCCGGCGTCGGCCATGACCGATTCACGCACCGTTTCCAACAGCGCCGAATCCAGGAAACGCGGATCCAATACACGGGCCTGCCGACGGCGCGCCCCGGTCCGCCGGTCCGCGGGCGACGGCGGCGGGGCTGGCTGCCGCGGGTTCACGGCAGGTCTCCGACGGGGACGTCGCCGTCCAGCAGATCGAGCACCGAGGCGGCGAAATGCCTGACGCTCCGCCGTTTGCCCACGTCAAGGAGCCGTCCGTTTTCCCCGGCCGCTGTGACGCCCCGCAGCTCCGGAACCCGGCCGTGGACCGGCAGCCCGACGGCGTCCGCAATCAGCCCGCAGTCCAGCGCGGCACCGGCCTTGCCCCGGACCAGGATGGCCGCCTCAACCGGCGGCAGCTCGTGCAGCAGCCTGGCCGTAGCCACCGCGGCCTTGAGCTGCGCCGGCACGACCACCAGGATGCGGTCACAGTCCCAGGCAAACGTGCGCACAGGCTCGGCGCCCCGACCGATGTCCACCACCACCAGTTCATAGCCCCGGCGGGCCGCATCCAGCACGCCGCCGGTGGTGGCGGCATCCACCGGTGCGTGGCGGTCGCGGCTGCCGGGCCAGGACAGGAAGGAAAACCCGCCGGCGACCGGGAGTGAGTCGGCCAGCTGCTCGGGATCGATGCTTCCGCTCGCGTCGGACAGGTCGGGCCAGCGCAGCCCCGGCGCCTCTTCAGCTGCCAGCGCCAGTTCCAGGCCACCACCCCAGGGGTCCCCGTCAACCAGCAATACCCGCACACCCAGCCCGGCCGCCGCCTGGGCGATCCAGATTGCCGCGGTGGTGGCGCCGGCACCGCCGCAGCCGCCTGTTATCCCAAGGACGAGCCCTCCCGCTTCGGGCGACCGCGACCGGCTCAGGTACTCTGCCAGCCAGGCCGAGGCATCCGGAAGCACCGCCACCCGCTCCGCCCCGAGGGCTGTAGCCAGGTGCCAGAGACTGTCCCCTCCCCGTTCAGGCCCACCAACACGGCAGGGGCCCGCCGCCGCGGCGGCAGCTCACTGACATCGCTCCCCACCAACACTGCGGCCGCTGCGTCCCAGTACTTGGCGGCATCAGCCACGTCCGCCACCACTCGCAACTGGCCGCCAGCAGCAGCCACAATCCGTTCCACTTCGCCTTGCAGAAAGTCGTAGCCGGTGACCAGGAGAACCTCGGCACCAGCGGGGTCCGGCAGCCAGGCTCCCGCGGCCCGTCTCGAGGCAGGCGCACGGGACGTGGAACCACCGGACCTGGAATCACGGGCCTGGGAACCACCGGAGTCAGATCCGTGGGGAGGGGAGGGCCGGGCGCGGGCCAACTGCGTGGAAGGCCGCTCGGAAGGAGGTGGAGATAGCTGGTGCCTGCTCATGCAGCAACTCTCCACCGGACTCAACGGCGGGAAACAGTGGCATTCCACCGTATGTGGACAACTCCCCGGCCGGACCCCGGTTACTGCTTCCCGTATTTGCGGTGGACGGCCTGCTTGCTCACCCCAAGGCACAGGGCAATCGCTTCCCAAGACAGACCGGCCTGCCTCGCCTTTCGGACCAGCGACGCTTCGGTGCGGCCAACTTCCTTCTGCAGTTCCGCTACTGCGTACAGCGCTTCAGCAGGGCCTTTCCCGTCCATTGACGCGACCAGTGTTTTCATCCGCTCCACCTCCATTCGTCAACTTTAGTTGACGCCGGAGGGTCCGTCAACATAGGTTGACAAGCCCCAAAACACCGGCGCTCACACCACGGCTCACACCAGAGCCCACGTCACAGCCCAGGCCGTGCCTCCCGCCCCCGCTGCCCGGTCCACACGCACCCCCGCCACAGGGCAGAATTGGACCTATGTATCTGCTGCTCGCCGCCCACGCCCACGGCGCAGCCCTCCAGCAGGTCACCCAGGCCGGCGATCCGCACCCCGACCGCCCCGAACCGCGCCTCATCAGCGCAAGCGAGCTGGCCGGCGTCGTACGCCACCTGGAAAACCGGCCCCGCGAGGCGCCGCCCCGTTGGATCTGGCACCGGACCCAGGACTGGTACCCCGCGCTGCTGGCGGCGGGCGTGGAAGTGGACCGCTGCTATGACCTCAGCCTGCGCGGCAATATCCTGGCGTATTCGCAGTTCGCCGCCCACACGGAGTACGCCCGGAACGCCGAAAAGGAACCGCTCGACGATCCCCAGGAGCTGCCCCGCACCCTCCAGCCGCCGCCCCCGCCAGCGGACCAGGGCGCGCTCTTTGACGACGTCCGCCAACGGACACCGCGCCACACCCTGGCGGAGCTCCGCGCCGAATACGCCGCCCAGCAGGCTGCACTGGCCGATGCGGCTCCGGAGGAAAACAAGCGGAAGCGGCTCCAGCTGCTGCTGGCCGCCGAATCCGCCGGCGCCATGATCGCCGCGGAGATGCAGCACACCGGTGTCCCGTGGCGCGAGGACCTGCATGAGCAGATCCTCGCCGACTACCTCGGGCCGCGCCCTCCGTCAGGCCACCGCCCCGCGAAGCTGGAGGCCCTGAACACCGAACTGCGGGGGCTGCTCAACTCGCCCGGGCTGAACCCGGACTCGCCGCAGGAACTGATGCGCGCCCTGCACCGCAACGGCATCGAAGTGAAGAGCACGCGGCAGTGGGAGCTGATGGAGTCCAGCCATCCTGCCATTGAACCGCTCCTCGCCTACAAGAAACTGTCCCGGCTGCACACCGCCAACGGCTGGGCCTGGCTGGACGCCTGGGTAGCCAACGGCCGCTTCCAGCCCGAGTACGTGGTGGGCGGCGTGGTGTCCGGCCGCTGGGCCTCCCGGGGCGGCGGTGCCCTGCAGATCCCGCGCCAGATCCGCGGCGCCGTCCACGCGGATCCCGGCCACAAGCTCATCGTCGCGGACGCCTCACAGCTGGAACCCCGGGTGCTGGTGGCGCTAGCGCAGGACTCCAAAATGGCTGAAGCGGCGCGCGACAAGGACCTGTACGCCGGCATCGCAGCCCAGGGTTTCGGCGGCGACCGCGCCAAGGCGAAGATCGCCCTCCTGGGCGCCATCTATGGTGCCACCACGGGCGAATCCGGGCGCCTGATGCCGCAGCTGGCACGGACGTACCCCCGCGCCGTCGGCTTTGTGGAGCAGGCGGCACGCGACGGCGAGGCCGGCGGCACCGTGACCACCCGGCTTGGCCGGAGCAGCCCGCCGCCATCGGAAGGGTGGTTCCGGAGCCAGCAGTCGGCCACCGCCGAAGAGCAGCGCCGCGCGGAATCCATTGCCCGTTCCCGCGGCCGCTTCACGCGCAATTTTGTGGTGCAGGGATCCGCCGCCGACTGGGCGGCGTGCTGGCTGGCGGAATTACGACGGCGGCTGCGGGCCTTGCGTGCCGACGGTTCCGTTGCGGCGGAGCTGGTGTTCTTCCTGCACGACGAGGTGATGGTCCATGCCCCCGAGGCCGGCGTCCAGGCCTGCGTCCGGGCCATCGAGGAAGCCGCCGCCGCCGCGAAGGAACTGCTGTTCGGTCCTATCCCGGTGGAATTCCCCGTCAGCGTGGCCGTGGTGGATTCCTACGACAACGCAAAGTAGCAAAGGCCCCACGGGTCGCCCGAGGAAACCTACCCGGGAGTAGCTGGTCGGAACCTCTGTGACCATGATTACATCAGAGCAGCGGCTGAAGCAGACGGTCCGGCAATTCTTGCAAAGACGCATATCAGGGGAGGTCCGGCCTATGGCGGGCAGGTTTGAAATTCATCGGGTAAGTGACGAGTGCTATCGGCTCAGGCTCACCGACTCAAACGGGAATACCGTGGCGGTTTCGCCCGACTTCAAGCATCTCGGTGCCTTGAAGGACGGCATCAATGCCCTGCGTGAAAACGCGGCCACGGGCGTTGTTGTTGATCTTCGGCAGCAGCCGCTCACCTCCGGCTAAGCCGGTGCGCTCCAGCTAAGCCGGCACACGCTGTGCACGCCCGGCGGGCTCAGGCCTGCCGGGCCACACGTATTCTACGGACCACACCCACGCTAGAAGGCCACCTCGTGCAGCCGGGCGCGGTCCCACGGCACGGCCCAGCCCAGCTGCTCAAAGAGGCCATCCAGGATGATTCCTGTGAAGCCCCAGACCAGCACACCGCTGACCGCGAAGGCGGGGCTGCTGAAGGTCCTGCCATCGCGGCTGACCGTCGCCGTCACCCGGTTGGCCGGATCCAGCAGGTCCCGGACCGGGATCCGGAAAACCTGGGCGGATTCGGCGTAGTCCACCACGTGAACCGGCGACGGCGACGCCCACCACCCGAGCACCGGCGTCACCAGGAAGTTGCTGCGGGCCAGCCCAAGCTCCTGCAGCACGCCGAGGACCTCCACCCCGGCGGAGTCCAGCCCGGTTTCCTCTTCGGCTTCCCGGAGGGCTGCCGCAACCGGAGTTTCGTCGCCGTCGATGGAACCACCGGGAAAAGCGACCTGGCCGGGGTGGGAACCCAGGGTGTGCGCGCGTTCCAGCAGCAGGACGTCAAGGTCCGCCGCGGCCAGGGGTTTGCCGGAGACGGCCGGAACGTCGTCCAGCACACCAAAAAGCATCAGGACGGCCGCCTTGCGGGCAATGGATTCGTCCACGGTCAGGGCCGCCCAGGCAGTGTTCGGCGCCGTGACGTCGCCGCTGTCCGATCTGCGCACCAGGTCGATCAGGTCCTGGCGTGCGCTCACGGCAGCCGCCTCTGCGATTCCATCCGGATTTCAGCGGCGCGGTGCGTCTCGGCCAGCAACCGTTCCAGGAGAATCTCGCTCCCGGGCGCCAACTCGTATTTGAGGAGTGTGGCGGCTTTGGCGGGATCCGTCTCGCCCAACCCGTAGCTGGGGCACCAGTTGGCTACCGGACACGCACCGCAGGCAGGCTTCCGTGAGTGGCACACCCGCCGCCCGTGGAACACCACCCGGTGCGAGAGCATGGTCCAGTCCTTGGGCTCAAACAGCTCCGCGACGTCGAATTCGATCTGCACCGGATCCTCGGATGTGGTCCAGCCGAAGCGCCGTGCGAGCCGGCCGAAGTGCGTATCCACGGTTATCCCGGGGACGCCGAAGGCATTGCCCAGCACCACGTTGGCGGTTTTGCGGCCCACTCCGGGCAGCGTGACCAGGTCCTCCAGCCGGCCGGGGACCACGCCGTCGTACTCGTCCACCAGGCGCGTGCTCAGCGCCATCACGTTCTTCGTTTTGGCCCGGAAAAAGCCGGTGGGCTGCAGGATCGCTTCGAGCTCGGCGGGATCGGCCTCTGACATGGCCCGGGCGTCCGGGTAGCGCGCAAACAGGATCTTGGTGACCTGGTTGACCAGCACATCGGTGGTCTGGGCCGACAGGACCGTGGCCACCACCAGCTCGAACGGGTTCCGGAAATCCAGCTCCGCGTGGGCGTACGGATACTTGTCCGCGAGGGCCTTGTTGATCCGGCGCGCCCGGCGCTTCAACGCCAGCAAAGACTCCGGAGCTGCCGTGGCCGGGCCGGATCCGGGTCTGCGGGAGGTGGCCACGGGCCGGCTAGCCGCGCTCGATGTTGCTGAGGTCGCGCAGCACGCCCACCCGTCCGTCGGTGTGCTGGACCAGGAATTCATGGCCGCGGTCTTCCAGGGCCAGCACCCAGCCGCCCGGTTCAATGACAAAGGCGGGGGCCCCGGTCTGGGCATCCACCGCGGTCCGGTGCTGGGCCACGGCAAACCAAAACGCCTCATGCGCCGGCTCTTCGTAGGATTCCTCCGGCCTGGACGCCGGATCCACGGTGGCGCCGATGGGCTCCGCGCTGCGCACCAGCTGATGCACTGCCGTCGCCGCAGGTTCCTGCGCAGACGGGCGCGCCGCGGCAGGGACTCCGGTGCCGGCGTCGTCTTTTGCCGCTTCAGGCTCAGCGGCGGACGCTGCCGCAACGGCAGCCGGAGCGGCAGCCGGAGTCGAGGCCGCCGTCGCGGTGTCACCCGTTGTGGTCTCCACAACGGCGGGCGCCGCCGAGGCGCCCGTTGCTGCAGGGGAAGGCACGACGTCGGCCGCCTGGGTTGCGGGGCTGGCGTCACCGGCAGCGGACCACTCGCTGACCTCCGGGGCCGAGGAGACGGCAGCGGCGGCAGCCGGGGCAGAGGCAGCCGGTGCGGAAAAGGACCCGGCCGAAGCGGCGGGGGTGGCTGCAGGCGCCGAGGCTGCCGGGACGGGCGCGGCCGCGGGCTTGGGTTCCTTGGGCGTGTGCGGCTTGGGCAGCGGCACGGCCGAGTCGCGCGCCATCACGTGGGCCGGGGATACGTCGCGCCCCAGGAAGTCGCCGGCGAAGAACGGGATGAACCGGCTCAGCACGGTCCCCGCGAACAGCACGACGGAACCGGCCAGGCCCACCAGCAGGCTGGGCACATAGGCTGCGGCAGCGGAAATGAAGAAGAACGCCAGGGCAAAGGAAGCCACAACCGAAGCGAACTGGTCAACGGACAGCGAGCCGATCCGGACCTTCGTCGCGGGAGCGAGCCGGCGGGCAGCAAAGAGTGCCGTGACAATCAGCGGCAACACAATGCCGAGGCCCAGGAAGAACAGGCTGCCTGCATTCCAGAGATTGAACCGGCCGAAGAAGATGGGCAGCAGCGAGGCCACCAGCAGTATGAGGGTGGCGGCGAATACCGTCAGGTCCCGCAGTGTGAACGGACCCAGCACGGCCTGGTTGGTGGTGCCCGGCTTGGCGCCGGCCGGCTTCTGCACGCCCTTGACTGAGCCCTCCCCCGGAGTGCTGCCAGGCCCTGCCTCGGTTGCACGGCCAAATTTCTGGCCGAAGCTTTGCTGGTTCATTCTGTACTCCTTAGCGTGGCGGCACCGGGACGGTTCCGTCCCAAAAACTGTGCCGTCCGGAACGGCGGCAACGGCCGGTCCCGGCAGCGATACGCCGGATCCGACAGCTCCGTAGAAAGTCACAATTCAATCTCAGCCTAGCCAACCGCATGGCCGATCACTAGCTGATCCACCGCGCCGGGACGCCACCGAGCAGGGTCCGCTAACCATTCACCGCTAAATAAACGCCGTTCGCGGGCCCCTTTGTGACAGCGGACACAGCAGGCCCCAGCACGTATTAGTCTTGATTCCGGAACAGCTCTTTGCGGAACGTCCGCGATCGGCCGCTGCCCAATGCCGCGCAAAGCGGTGGAGCACGGCCGGGCGACGGCAGCCGCTGAAAAGACCGATGAATGATGAGGTTCACCATGTCTCAGGACACTCCCGGCTCCACGACCACCGCCCCGCAGCTTCCGTGCAGACCGACCAGCAGGGCGACGCCTTTGAAAACCTGCTGCACGAAAACCGCACTTTTTCCCCCAGCCCCGAATTCGCTGCCGACGCCGTTGTCACCGCCGCTGATTACGCAGAGGCCGACGCTGGCCGCCCGGCTTTCTGGGCGAAGCAGGCCCGCGAACTGATCACCTGGAGCAAAGATTTCGACCAAGCACTGGACTGGTCCAACCCGCCGTTCGCCAAATGGTTCGTGGGCGGCGAAGTCAACGCGGCCTACAACGCTCTGGACCGCCACGTCGAGAACGGACTTGGCGACCGGGTGGCCATCTACTTCGAGGGCGAACCCGGCGACACCCGCACCTACACGTACGCCCAGCTCACCGAAGAAGTGAAGAAGGCTGCGAACGCCTTCGAGTCCCTCGGCGTTGGCAAGGGGGACCGGGTGGCCGTCTACCTGCCCATGATCCCCGAAGCCGTCATCACGCTGCTGGCCTGCGCCCGCATCGGGGCCGTGCACTCCGTGGTGTTCGGCGGGTTCTCCGCCGACGCGCTCCGGTCCCGGATCGACGACGCCGAAGCCAAGCTGGTGGTCACCGCCGACGGCACCTACCGCCGCGGCAAGCCCAGCCCGCTGAAGGCGGCGGTGGACGAAGCACTTTCGGCCGACGCGCACACCGTACAGAACGTGGTGGTGGTCAAACGCAACGGCCAGAACGTGGACTGGCACGAAGGCCGGGACCACTGGTGGGCGGACACCGTCGGGGTGGCCTCCAACCACCACAATGCCGTGGGCCATGACTCCGAGCACCCGCTCTTCATCCTGTATACCTCCGGCACCACGGGCAAGCCCAAGGGCATCCTGCACACCACCGGCGGCTACCTCACCCAGGGCGCCTACACCCACAAGGCCGTCTTCGACCTGCACCCCGCAACGGATGTCTACTGGTGCACGGCCGACGTCGGCTGGGTCACCGGCCACACGTACGTCGCCTACGCGCCGCTCATCAACGGCGCCACCCAGGTGATGTACGAAGGAACCCCGGATTCCCCGCACCAGGGCCGCTGGTGGGAAATCATCGAGAAGTACAAGGTCTCCATCCTCTACACCGCCCCCACTGCCATCCGGACGTTCATGAAGTGGGGCCGGGACATCCCGGACAAGTACGATCTGAGCTCCCTCCGGGTCCTCGGTTCCGTGGGCGAATCCATCAACCCGGAAGCCTGGATGTGGTACCGGGACGTCATCGGCGGCAACAAAGCACCGATCGTTGATACCTGGTGGCAGACCGAAACCGGCGCCCAGATGATCGCCCCGCTGCCCGGCGTCACCGCCACGAAGCCCGGCTCGGCCCAGGTCCCGCTGCCCGGCATCGCCGTGGACGTCGTCGACGAACTCGGCGAGTCTGTGCCCAACGGGCACGGCGGCTTCCTGGTGATCCGGGAACCGTGGCCCGCCATGCTCCGCGGCATCTGGGGCGACCCCGAGCGGTTCAAGGAAACCTACTGGTCCCGCTTCGAAGGCATGTACTTCGCCGGCGACGGCGCCAAGAAGGACGAAGACGGCGACATCTGGCTCCTGGGCCGGGTGGATGACGTCATGAACATCTCCGGACACCGGCTCTCCACCACCGAGATCGAATCCGCCCTGGTATCGCACCCTTCCGTGGCTGAAGCCGCCGTGGTGGGCGCGGCGGACGAGACCACCGGCCAGGCCGTCGTCGCGTTCGTGATCCTGCGCGGCGACGCCGTGGACAAGGGCGACGCCACTATCCAGGAACTCCGCAACCACGTGGGCAAGGAAATCGGGCCCATCGCCAAGCCCAAAATCATCCTCGTGGTCCCGGAACTGCCCAAAACCCGCTCCGGCAAAATCGTCCGCCGCCTCCTCAAGGACATCGCCGAAGGTCGCGAATCCGGCGACGCCACCACCCTCGCCGACCCCGCAGTGATGCAGCAGATCGCGCAGTCGCTCAGAAAGTAACAGCTGCCTCACGACCCAGTCCGGCCCTCTCAAGTGGCCCCGGTTATCCCGTCCCATGGGAAAATCGGGGCCACTCCCTGTTTGGGACGATTCAAAAAATCGACGCCAAAAATGTTATTTGCCGTTCTTCCATGTTCTGTTTTGACCGTTTATAGTCAGATGCAATGTGAGGTGTCTCACATGCGGCTATTTTTCAAGGGAGAGAACATGGCTTCACAGTTTGATGCGTCTGCAACTGCTTTTCCCAGCAGGCGGAGCATCCTCAAGACCGTTGGCGTAGGCGCGGCAGGCCTGGCCGGCATTCCATTCCTCGCGGCCTGCACGGGCGGAAGTGCGCCGTCCGCCACCGGTTCCGACTCCGCCGGCCTTACCTTCGGTTCCGGGTCCTCCGATGACGTCCCCAAGCGGGCGTACCAGGCTGTCACCGACGCCTTCACGGCCAAGTCCGGCAAGAAGGTCACCACGAACGTGGTCCCCCACAATGATTTCCAGATGAAGATTAGTTCGTACCTGCAGGGCTCTCCGGACGATACGTTCACCTGGTTCGCCGGATACCGCATGCAGTACTACGCAGGCAAAGGGCTCCTTGCACCCATCGATGACGTCTGGGAAACCATCGGTGGCAACTACTCCGATGCCCTGAAGAAAGCCTCCACCGGACCGGACGGCAAGATGTACTTCGTGCCCAACTACAACTACCCGTGGGGGTTCTTCTACCGGAAGAGCCTCTGGGCCGAAAAGGGGTACGAGGTGCCGGAGACCTTTGACGCCCTCAAGGCCCTCGCCACGAAGATGCAGGCAGATGGCATCATTCCCATCGGCTTCGCCGACAAGGACGGCTGGCCGGCCATGGGCACCTTCGACTACATGAACATGCGGCTCAACGGCTACCAGTTCCATGTGGACCTGTGCGCACACAAGGAATCCTGGGACCAGCAAAAGGTCAGCACGGTCTTTGACACCTGGGCGGCGCTCCTTCCCTTCCAGGATCCGGGAGCCCTCGGCCAGACCTGGCAGGACGCCGCCAAGGCGCTGGAAGCCAAGAAGACCGGCATGTACCTGCTGGGTTCCTTCGTCACCCAGCAATTCACCGACCCGGCGGTGCTGGCGGACATCGATTTCTTCGCCTTTCCGGAGATCGCCATGGAAGGCCGCGACGCCGTCGAAGCCCCCATCGACGGCCTCCTGCTGTCAAAAAAGGGCGGGGAGAACAAGGCGGCGCGCGACTTTATGGCGTTCCTCGGCACCGCCGAGGCCCAGAACGCCTACGCCGCCGTGGATGCGTCCAACATCGCCACCGCCAAGGGCACGGACACGTCCAAGTTCAGCCCGCTCAACAAAAAGTGTGCGGACACCATCGCGGACGCGAAGTACATCAGCCAGTTCTTCGACCGCGATGCCCTGCCGGCCATGGCCAACAACGTGATGATCCCGGCCCTGCAGAGCTTCATCAAGGACGGCAAAATGGACGTCAAAAACCTTGAGGCCCAGGCTAAGACGCTCTACGCCGCGCAGTAGCCCAGGGCAGCACTTCCAGCCCTGTCAGCGCAGTTTCCAAGGCGACCAGCCAGAACGGAACGACGACGGCGGCGTAGGCTCCCGCCGCCGTCGTTCCCTTCCAGCGTCCCCACCAATAGAGGGAAGACTTCCATGAGCAGCACCGCACAAGAACTGATACCGCCGGAAGCGCGGGAGCCCGGCGGCGGCCGTATCCGGAGGGCCAGAGGCGGGCGGGTCCGCCGCCTGACCGGGCGGGACAAAGTGGTCCTGTCGCTGATGGTGGGGATCCCCACCCTGATCGAACTGACCCTGGTCTGGCTGCCGACCCTGATGTCCGTGGGGCTCAGCTTCAGCCGGTGGAACGGCCTGGACCTGGCCGACATACGCCCCGCCGGTTCGTCAAACTACCAGTACATCACCCAGGACTACCCGCCCTTTTGGCCGGCCGTGCAGCACAACCTGCTGTGGCTCCTGTTCCTGGCCCTGATTGCCACACCGCTGGGCCTGCTGCTCGCCGTGCTGCTGGACCAGAACATCAGGGGCAGCAAGATTTACCAGAGCATCTTCTTCGCACCCGTGATGTTGTCGCTGGCCCTGATCGGCATCATCTGGCAGCTCTTTTACCAGCGCGACAACGGACTCTTGAACTTCCTTCTGGGCACCGCCGGGACGCCGCAGGCCGTTGACTGGTTCGGGGACTCCTCCGTGAACATCTGGGCCGCCATGATCGCAGCGACGTGGCGGCATGCCGGCTACGTCATGCTCCTGTACCTGGCCGGGCTGAAGGGCGTGGACCCGACCCTCAAGGAAGCCGCCGCCATCGACGGAGCCAGCGCCGGGCAGACCTTCTTCCGCGTGGTGTTCCCGGCCATGCGCCCCATCAACATCGTCATCGTGGTGATCACCATCATCGAATCGTTGCGGGCGTTTGATGTCGTTTACGTCATCAACCGCGGAACCAACGGCTTGGAAATGCTCAGCGCCCTGGTGGTCCAGAACCTCGTGGGCGAAGGCCAGGTGATCGGCGTCGGCTCCGCCCTGGCAGTGGTGCTGCTGGTCATTTCCCTCGTCCCGATCGTCTTCTACCTCAGCCGGACCTTTGGCAAGGAGAACAAAGCATGAGCACCACCGCAGCCCGCACGGGCCGTACATCCGCCGCAGCGGCGCCCCGGTCTGGCAGCAGGCCCAAACGCCACTACGGAACACACATCTTCCTCACGGCCGTGGCCGTCATGTGGCTCATCCCGCTGGGGTGGTCGCTTTTCACGGCCCTCCGTCCGGTGGCCTCGACGAACCAGTACGGCTATTTCAGCTTTGCCGGCGACTTCAACTTCGACAATTTCGCCCAGGCCTGGACCCAGGGCGGATTCGCCACATACTTCTGGAACTCGGTCATCATCACCGTCCCGGCTGTGCTGCTGACCCTGTTCCTTGCCTCCCTCACGGCCTTCGCCGTCAGCCGGGTGAGCTGGAAGTTCAACATCACGCTGCTCATCATGTTCACCGCCGGCAACCTGCTTCCCCCGCAGGTCCTTGCCGCCCCGCTGTTCGAGATGGCAAAGCACTTCGAAGTGCCGTACTCGTTCAGCGACTCCGGAAACATGCTGAACACCTACATCATAGTGATCGCGGTCAATACCGCCTTCCAGATGGGTTTCTGCACCTTCGTGCTGTCCAACTACATGAAGGCCCTCTCCGCAGACCTGACCGAGGCCGCCCTGGTGGACGGGGCCGGCATCTGGCGGCAGTACCGGGAGATCATCATGCCGCTCTGCCGGCCGGCTTTCGCCGCCCTCGGCACCCTGCAGGTCATCTTCATCTACAACGACTACTTCTGGCCCCTTATCTTCATCCAGAGCGGCAGCCGGCTTCCGATCACCACGGCCATCAACAACCTGCAGGGCGAATTCCTGAGCAACTACAACCTCCTGGCGGCGGGTGCCGTCATCACTGTCATCCCCACACTGGTGATCTACCTGCTCCTGCAGCGGCAGTTTGTTGCGGGGCTGACTCTTGGTTCCAGCAAGGGGTAGACCATCATGGAACGGGACGGGGATATTACTCCCCCGCCTCAGCACGAAAGGAACTCCATGCTCCCCGCAGCACGCCACCAGGCAATCGTGGACGCCGTCCAGCGCGAACGGGTTGTCCGTGTCTCGGACCTCGCCCAACAACTAGGTGTTTCGCTGATGACTGTCCGCCGGGATATCGAGCTTCTGGAGGAGGGCGGCAAGCTGGAGCGTATCCACGGCGGCGCCAAGCTCCCTGGCGATGTCAGTACGCACGAACCAGGCTTCGAGCTCAAGTCCACCCAGCTGACCGCGGAGAAAAGGGCCATCGCGCTGGAGGCTGCCGGCTTGGTGCATGAAGGCATGGCCGTCGGTCTGAGCGCCGGGACCACCACGTGGGCCCTTGCCAAGGAACTGGTCAACGGTCCGCGCATCACAGTGGTGACCAATTCCGTGCGCATCGCCGACCTCTTCCACCACGCCCCGTCCAACGGCTCGGTCCGCTTCGCGTCAACCGTGATCCTGATCGGCGGCGAACGCACTCCATCAGACGCTTTGGTGGGACCCCTCGCGACGGCGGCACTCAAGCAGCTGCACCTGGACGTGCTGTTCCTGGGCGTGCACGGCATGGACGCCGACGCCGGCTTCACCACACCCAACCTGTTGGAGGCCGAGACGGACCGGGCGTTCGTCGCCGCCGCCCGGAAAACCGTGGTCCTCGCCGATCACACCAAATGGGGGCTGCTGGGCATCAGCACCATCGCCGCGTTGGACGCGGCCGATGAGGTCATCAGCGACGCCGGGCTGGGCCCCGAGGCGCAACGTGTCCTGCGGGAGAAAGTTGGCAGGCTTCGGCTCGCCGCAGCCTAGGGGCAGCCGCAGGACTGCCGGATCTGCAACTCAGCAGGAAAGATGAGGTGTTCCGATTCGCGGCCGCGATGGGCGCCTATTAGGGCGCTGACAGCGGCGTCCGCCATTGCCTTTGCCGGCTGTTTCACTGTTGTGAGGGGAGGCCAGCTGTACTCAGCTTCGGCTGAACCGTCGAACGACGCCAGGGCAATGTCATTGGGGATCGACAGTCCCGCCTCGTGGAGTGCCCGGAGGATACCGACAGCCTGCAGGTCAGAGGTGGCAAAAATGGCCGTCGGACGGCTCGCGGAGGCCAGGAGTCGTTTCCCTGCGGCGTAGCCGCCTTCCCGGGTGAAGGCGGTACGGACAATGGGGCCTTCGGGCAGGCCCGCCCCGGCCAGAGCCTGCAGCCAGCCCTCTTCACGGCCGTCATAAGAGTTGCCGGTGTTTGTACCCATGGCGAGGGCGATACTGGTGTGTCCGTGGCCGATCAAGTGTTCAACGGCTGATTTTGCGCCCCCCACCAGATCCACGCCCACGCTTTTGAATCCGGGCGCATCGGCACTGTGGTTCAGGAGAACAACAGGTATCTCCGCCGATTCAAGGTCCGCCAGGCCCGGTTCCATCAAGACACTGGACAGTATGACGCCGTCCACCTGGCGTGCCGCAAGGTTGCGGACGTGCCGGAGTTCCTTCGCGAGGTCTCCATCCGAGTTGGTAAGCAGCAGGGCATAGCCCAGTTCGGCGGCAGCATCTTCCACTGCGTGTGCCAGCAACGAGAAGAAAGGGTTGCTGTTGTCCGGAATGACCAGCCCAATTGTTTCGCTGGATCCCAGTTTCAAGGCCCGCGCGGCAGCGTTTGGACGGTACCCCAGCCGGCGGATTGCATCCTGCACTTTCGCTTCCGTGGCCGGGGCCACTTTCTTGGGCCCGCCGTTCACTACATAGCTGACGACGGCGGTGCTAACGCCCGCGTACCGGGCAACATCCTTGCGGGTTACCGGGCCGCGCGGGGCCTGCACTGCGGGAGTCGTCATGGTGTACATGCTAGCGATCAGATCCCCGGGGCGTCGCCGAAGTCGCGGATGGGCAACCGTTCCCCGCCGCGGAGGGCCGACTCGTGCGCCACGATGCCGGGCAGCGTGAACCGGGCGGCAACCCAAGCATTGACCGGCGGCAGCGTGCCGGCGTTGACCGCTGTTACGAAGTCATCCACCAGGAAGTGGTGGCTGCCTTCGTGGCCGTTCGGTGCGCCGCGGAACTCCTCCGGCAGCCGGTCAGCGTCATGGACCGGCGAGAGCCCCGAGACGAAGGCGTCCCTCAGTTCCGGCGCAACGTTGGCCAGTGACGGGTCATCCAGGGACATGCTGGGCTGTGTTTCCAGCTGCTCGGAAATGTCGTGGACGTTTTCCTTGTCCTGCCAGACCGTGACATTTGCGAGCTGTTCAAAGCTGGCTTCCGTCCCGAAGAACCGGAACCGGGACTCCCTGATGTGTGAGGGGTAGCCCACGCGGCGCATCTCGTTGGTGCGCATGACGCCGCCGTCGTTGAGTTCAAAAAGGGCCGTGGCATTCGAGAAGTCATTGCCGAACATGCTGACTTCCTTGTCAAAGACGCCGTCGTTGCGGTCATCCTTGACTCCGACGCAGCTGACGCTGACGGCATGGGCGGGGACGGCACCCAACACTCCCCCGACAGCGTGCGTGGGGTACAGCATCGGCGGGTAGCTGGCGGTTTCCTTCCAGCGCTCACCGCCGCTGTACTGGTAAGCATCGTAGAAACCCAGGTCCATGTCGTGGACGTAGTCACCTTCGGTGTAGAAGATCCGCCCGAAGCGGCCGGCGGCATGCTGCTTGCGTGCGTAGACGGTGGCAGGGTTGTAATAGCTGGTTTCCCCCATCATGTAGACCTTTCCGGTCTCGCGCACGGCATTGATGATGCGGGCGATCTCTTCCTCGGAAATAGCCATGGGGACGGCTGAGTAGACGTGCTTGCCTGCGCGGAGCGCCTGCTCCACCAGCGGACCGTGCGTCCAGCGCTGGGTGAAGATGGCGACGGCGTCGACGTCGGATTCCAATAGTTCATTAAAACTCGCCTTCACACCGGCGAGGTGCAGGCGGTCCGCCGCTTCGGCTGCACGCAGTGAAACTTCATCCACGACATACACGGAGCTAACGCCGGGGTGGAGATTGAAAAGGTGCGCGAACTGGCCGCCGAACTGGCCAACTCCTACTACGCCGATTGAAAACGTCATTGTTTGCCTTCCTAGATGCTGTGCGGGAGCGCCGGGCAAGCGCTGTCCATCAGGATTCCCAGTCTTTCACTCCAATCTACTCGAGTCAATGGCCTAGCGACTGGATAAATCCCTTCAAATGCAACATGAAATCTAACACTTGCCAGCTTCGATCTACTCGTGTAGATTTCTCATCAGTTGTTACCCACATCACAGTCAGGAAAGGGTCGAAGATGACCACCCTTACCAAGCAGCAACGGGACCCGGCAGGCCGGACGGCACGGTCCAAGGCAGGAAAGACCGGTAGTACCCGGAAGAAGAGCCTCACGCACCGGATGGGCGATCTGAGGATCGCGATGGTGTTTATCTTCCCGGCGATGATCGGCTTCGTGGCGTTTTTCCTGATCCCCACGATCCGGGGTGTTTACCTCAGCTTCACCGAGTACAGCATCCTGGGTGATCCGACCTGGATCGGGATCAAGAACTACACCGCGATTTTCGCTGATGAACTGTTCTGGAACGCCATGAGCGTGACCCTGCAGTACGTGGCACTGAACATCGGTTTCCAGACCGTCATTGCCCTGGGCCTGGCGCTGCTGATGCACCGGGTCGCGAAATCCACGTTCATCCGGGGCGCCCTGCTGCTGCCGTTCCTGGTGGCCAACGTGATCGTCGCCCTCCTGTGGTTCTGGATGCTCGACTACCAGCTGGGCATCGTCAACGAAATCATCAGCTGGCTGGGCGGGCCCCGCATCGCGTTCTTCGGCAGCGAGCAATGGGCCATTCCCACCATCGCCTTCGTGAACGTCTGGCGCCACATGGGCTACACCGCCCTGCTGATCTTCGCCGGACTGCAGTCGATCCCCAGCCACGTCTACGAGGTCGCCTCCCTGGACGGGGCATCGCCGACAAGGACGTTCTGGTCCATCACCATGCCGCTGCTGCGCCCGGTCCTGGTACTCGTCCTGGTGGTCACCGTCATCGGTTCGTTCCAGGTCTTCGACACCGTGGCCGTCACCACCGCCGGTGGGCCCATCAACGCCTCCCGCGTCATCCAGATGTACATCTACCAGAAAGCCTTCACCGAGTCGGACTTCGGGTACGCCTCCGCACTCTCTGTCATTCTCTTCGTCATCCTCGCCCTGGTCGCCTTCGTTCAAATGAAGTTCCTCAAGGGCAACGAATCGGACCTGGACTAAGGACCCCCGCCATGACCACTTCGACTCCGTCCCGCCACGACCCGGCCGCCCCCGCCCTCACCGCCATCATCATCAAGCCCCGCAAGCCGTTCAACTGGCGACGCGCCGGGGCCTGGACCCTGGTAGCCATCGCCCTGGTCGTCACCATCGCCCCGTTCCTGTGGATGCTCCGCACCGCCCTCTCCAGCAACCATTCCCTCGCCGCGAACGCCGGCAACCTCCTGCCGGCCGACTTCAGCTGGGGCGCCTTCAAACGCGTCCTGGGCCTGCAAACCCCTGAAGAAGCTATCGCCGAAGGCGGCTCCGGAGCTGCCATCAACTTCTGGTGGTACCTGCGCAGCTCCATCATCGTCTCCACCCTGGTCACCGCCGGACAGGTGTTCTTCAGCTCCATGGCCGCCTACGCCTTCTCAAGGCTGCGCTGGCCCGGCCGGGAGAAAGTCTTCGCCCTGTTCCTGGCCACCATGATGGTCCCGCCGATCTTCACCGCCCTCCCCAACTTCCTGATGATCAAGAACCTCGGACTCCTGAACACCTACGCCGGCATCATCCTGCCCTTCCTGTTCATGACCCCCTTCGCGATCTTCTTCCTGCGCCAGTTCTTCCTCTCCATGTCCCGGGAAGTCGAGGAAGCCGCCATGCTCGACGGCGCCAGCAAGTTCCGCATCTTCTTCAGGATCGTGCTGCCCAACGCCGGCGCCCCCATGGCCACCCTGGCGCTGCTGACCTTCATCGGCACCTGGAACGAATACTTCTGGCCACTGCTCGTAGGCCAGGACGAATCCGTCCGGGTCCTCACCGTCGGCCTGGGCGTCTTCAAATCCCAGTCCCCCAAGGCGCCCCCGACTGGTCCGGCCTGATGGCCGCCACCCTCATCGCCGCCCTGCCCGTCCTGATCCTCTTCATCGCCTTCGGCAAAAAGGTAGTGAACTCCATCGGCTTCTCCGGCATCAAATAACCCCCTCGCTTCATTCCTCCCCCGTAACACCCTCGAAAGGTCCACCATGAAAAAAACCCTTGGCATCGCCGCTGCTGCTGCTGCCATCGCGCTGTCCCTCTCCGCCTGCGGCGCACCCGCCCCGACCTCCACCGAGGCCAAAGGCGAGATCAACTACTGGCTCTGGGACGCCAACCAGCTCCCCGCCTACCAGCAGTGCGCCGACGACTTCACCAAGGCCAACCCGGACATCAAGGTCAAAGTCACCCAGCGCGGCTGGGACGACTACTGGACCACCCTGACCAACGGCTTCGTCGCCGGCACCGCCCCCGATGTCTTCACCGACCACCTGGCCAAATACCCCGAGTTCGCCTCCAAGAAGCAGCTCCTCGCCCTGGACGACGCCGTCAAGACCGACAAACTCGACCTGGACATCTACAACAAGGGCCTAACCGATCTCTGGGTCACCGAAGATGGCAAACGCTACGGTCTGCCCAAGGACTGGGACACCGTCGCGATGTTCTACAACAAGAAGCTCGTCGCTGATGCCGGCTACACGGAAGAGCAGCTCAAGGGCCTCGACTGGAACCCGCAGGACGGCGGCAGCTACGAAAAGGCCATCGCGCACCTGACCGTGGACAAGAACGGTGTCCGCGGCGACGAGTCCGGCTTCGACAAGAACAACGTCGCGGTCTATGGATTGGGCCTGGAAAACTCCGGCGCCGGCACCGGACAGACCCAGTGGAGCTTCCTCAGCGCCACCATGGGCTGGACCCACACCGACAAGAACCCGTGGGGCAAGGACTTCAACTACGACGACCCCAAGTTCCAGGAAACGATTGCCTGGTGGACCGGACTCGTGGACAAGGGCTACATGCCCAAGCTCGAAACCACCGTGGGTGCCAGCGTGACTGATAACTTCGGTGCCGGCAAGGCCGCCATCAACACTAACGGCTCCTGGATGATCGGCCAGTACACCAGCTACAAGGGAGTGGAAACAGGCATCGCCCCACACCCAAGGGACCCGACGGCAAGCGCGCGTCCATGTTCAACGGCCTGGCCGACTCCATCTGGGCCGGAACCAAAAACCCGGCAGCCTCCATCAAATGGGTCGAATACCTCGCCTCGGCAAAATGCCAGGACGTAGTGGCGTCCAAAGCAGTCGTGTTCCCCGCCATCACCTCCTCCTCCGAGCTCGCGGCCAAGGCGTTCGAGGCCAAGGGCGTTGACGTCAGCGCCTTCACCACCCACGTCAAGGACGACACCACGTTCCTCCTCCCGATCGCGGACAAAGCAGCCAAGGTCGAGGGCATCATGAAGCCGGCCATGGACGCAGTCCTCTCCGGCAAGAAGCCGGTCAGCTCCCTCAGCGATGCCAACGAACAGGTCAACGCCCTCTTCAAGTAGGCCACCAGCTTGACCGGCTGTGCGCCGCGGGCATTGTGTTCCCGCGGCGCACAGCCTAGTTTTTTCTTACTCCTCCCCTTTAGAAGGACAGTATTTATGGACCCCCTGCATCTCCGTTCCGCCGGCACCAGTCTGGTGATGAGCTTCGACAGCGGGGAGGCCGAGGTCATCCACTGGGGCGCGGATCTTGGCAGCACCCTGCCGGACCTCGCCATTTTGGGCGAACCGATCCCCCACTCCGCCATCGACGCCAACGTGCCCGCCGGCCTCCTGCCGCAGGCATCGTCCAGCTGGCGCGGCCGTCCCGCCCTCCGCGGCCACCGCATCGCCGACGGCGTATCCGGCCTTGACTTCTCGGCCCGCCTCCGCACGGTGACAGCGAGCGCCGAGGGCAACTCCGCCGTTATCGTCCAGACCGATTCCGACGCCGGCCTCACCGTCTCGTCCGCACTGACACTGCACGACGGCGGCCTGCTGGAACTGCGCCACACCCTCACCAACGACGGCGCCACGCCCTACCAGCTCGACGAACTGGGCACCGTCCTCCCGGTGGCGCCCGACGCCGTCGAACTCCTGGACCTGACCGGCCGCTGGTGCCGCGAACGCCACCCGCAGCGCCGCCCCATCCAACAGGGCACCTGGGTCCGCACCGGCCGGCACGGCCGCACCGGCCACGACTCCTCGCTGCTCTTCGCCGCCGGCACCGCCGGATTCGGCAACCGCCACGGGAAGGTCTGGGCCACGCACCTGGCCTGGAGTGGCAACCACGAGCAGTTCGCGGACAGCATCGGCGACGGCCGCACCATGATCGGCGGCTCCGAACTCCTGGGCCCGGCCGAAGTCATCCTCGCACCCGGCGCCAGCTACACCACGCCGGCCCTGTTCGCCGCGTACTCGGACCGCGGCCTGGACGGCATCAGCGAGGCGTTCTACAGCTGGTTCCGGTCCCGCCCCCACCATGTGCTCCCCGCAACCGGTACGGCAACCACCCCCGGAAAGCCGCGCCCCGTGGTCCTGAACACCTGGGAAGCGGTCTATTTCGACCACAACCTGGCCACCCTGATCGAGCTGGCCGACTCCGCCGCGGATCTCGGCGTGGAACGTTTTGTGCTCGACGACGGCTGGTTCCGCGGCCGCCGCGACGACCACGCCGGCCTGGGCGATTGGTACGTCGACGAATCCCTGTGGCCTGACGGGCTCACGCCCCTGATCGACGCCGTGACCTCCCTCGGGATGGAATTCGGGCTCTGGGTGGAACCGGAAATGGTCAATCTGGACTCCGATATTGTCCGCGCGCACCCCGAGTGGATTGTTGGTCCTTCGGTCCAGAGCTACAAGGAAGGCGGCCGCCTGCCGATCGAGTGGCGGAACCAGCATGTGATCGACCTCGTGAACCCCGACGCGTGGCAGTACATTTTCGAGCGCGTGGACTCCCTACTGCGCGAGAACAACATCAGCTACCTCAAGTGGGACCAGAACCGGGACCAGCTGGAGCACGGCCACGCCGGCCGCTCCTCGGTCCACGAACAGACCCTGGCCGCCTACCGGCTCTTTGACGAACTCAAGAAGTCCCACCCCGGCGTCGAAATTGAAAGCTGCTCCTCCGGCGGCGCCAGGGTTGACCTGGGCATCCTGGAACGCACCGACCGCATCTGGGCCTCAGACTGCAACGACGCCCTCGAACGGCAGACCATCCAGCGCTGGACCGGGCTGGTGGTCCCGCCGGAGCTCGTGGGCGGTCACGTCGGCCCCACCACCTCGCACACCACAGCCCGCACGCACGATCTGTCCTTCCGCGCCATCACAGCGCTGTTCGGCCACTTCGGCATGGAATGGGATGTCCGCGGGGTCCAGGGCGCCGAGCGTGAGGAACTCAAACGCTTCATCGCCCTCTACAAGGAGCACCGCGGCCTGATCCACTCCGGGCGCATGGTCCGCGCGGACATGTCCGACGATTCCCTGATGCTGCACGGCGTGGTGGCTTCCGGCGTCGGTCCGGCAGGCTCTGCACCAGGCACGACGGCGGCGCTGTTCGCCCTGGTCAGCACCGGCACCGCGTTTGCGGAGCAGACCGGCCGGATCACCATTCCGGGCCTGGACGCGGACCGGGACTACCGGGTGGAAGCCGTCTTCCCGACGCCCGGAGACGCCGACTACGCCCACACGTTCACCCAGGTCCAGCCCCCGGCCTGGCTGGCGGACGGGGCGGTGGCCGGCGGCCGCTTCCTGGCCGAAGTGGGCCTGCCCATGCCCATCCTCAACCCGGAACACGCCCTCGTCCTGAGGTTCACGGCCCTGTAGGGCCCCTTGCGACGGATTCTGCACCATCATTCACCTGCCGCAGTCCACGGCCCCCGGAAATCCGGCCAAGTGGAATCGCCCGGGCCGAATGATGGTGCAGAATCCGGCAGGTAGATTGGATCCATGACTGACGTTTCCTCCAATGACTCCGCATCTGCCTCCGCTGCCGGCCGCGGCACCATTCTCGTGATCAACGGCCCCAACCTCAATCTGTTGGGCACCCGTGAGCCGGAGAAGTACGGTACCTCCACCCTCGCGGACGTGGAGCAGCTGGCAGCCACCACGGCGCAGGCCCACGGTTTCAACGTGGAATGCGTCCAGTCCAACCATGAGGGCGTGCTCCTGGACGTCATCCACGCAGCCCGTGGCACCGCCGTCGGGATTGTGCTGAACGCCGGCGCCTTCACCCACACTTCCGTGGCCCTGCGCGACGCCCTGGCAGCGGTGCAGCTCCCCGCCGTCGAGGTCCACATCACCAACGTGCACCAGCGTGAGGAATTCAGGCACCACTCGTTCCTGTCCCCGGTCTGCGCCGCGGTGATCGTGGGCGCCGGGGTCTTCGGCTACAAGCTGGCCATCGACTACCTCGCCGAAACGCTGTAGCCGGGCGCCGAGTGGCTCTGGGCTGTCCCGGCGGCTCAGGCCGCCCTGGCTACTTCTGGATGCACTGACCAGAAGAGACGGGAGCGCTGAGGCTTGCGGCCTGGGACGCGACCGGGAACAGGTCACCCATGGTGATGCCGAAGCCCATTTCGGCGTCCGAGGTTGCCTTGGCGAAAATGACGCCGGCCACCTGGCCCTCCATGGTCAGCAGCGGCCCGCCCGAGTTTCCGGGCTGGACATCGCCGGCCAGCCGGTAGATCTCCTCGGGGGCCGGGTTTTGGCCATAGATATCGGGGACCAGAACTGACGTAATGTCCTGGACCGTGGCGGGTTTGGACTTGAACGGCCCGCCGTGCGGATACCCCGCGAAGGCGGCCGGGCTGCCGTTCGGAAGGTCGGACGTCAGTGTGAGCGGCTCCGAAGGCAACCCGTCCACGGCCAGGACGGCGAGGTCGTGCCTGGTGTCGAAGTACACCACCCGTCCGGGCAGCGCACCGCCGTCGGGAATTTCAACCACCGGCTGCGACACGCCCGCCACAACATGGGCATTGGTCACAACCCGGCCCGGGGAAACCACAAAGCCGGTGCCGGTCTGGTTCTGGCCGCATTGGTAGGCCGTGCCGGCTATTTTCAGGACTGACTGCGCGGCCCGGTTCAGCGCAGGCGTATCGGTGCTGGCATTGGGCACCGCCACTGGCTGCCCCTGGTCCAGGCCTTCAAGCAGCGTGGGGATTCCGTTGCCGATCACCGTGGACCGCAGCTGCGCCATGGTGGTCTTCAACGGGACAGGAGTCAGCCCATCGATGTACCGGATGACTTTGGACTCGGCCAGTTGCTGGGACACAAACGGAACGCCCAGGGCGCTGACGCTGAAAGCGAGCATGGACATCACCAAGGCCGAGACCACCACGTTGACGGCCCCGCCCACCAGCCGATCTACGGCACGCAGCGGTTTGATCCGCACGACACCGCGGATTTTGCGCCCGATCATGGTTCCGGTGCCATGGCCCAGTGCCATAAGTACGACGGCGGCGGCCACGATGGCGGTCAGCCGCCAGCCGGAGTCATCCACGAAGCCGCTGACCAGTGGAACGGCGAAGAATGCAGCCACGGCGCCCGCCGCAAAGCCGGCGATACCGCCGAGGGTGACCAGGAAGCCGTTGCGCAGGCCATAGATCAGGTAAGACAGCAGGGCCAGGATCAGCGCCAGGTCCAGAACAGTCAAGCCAATCACTGACGCTCCTCTAATACGGTTGAGAGCCAATTCTAGTGGCGCAGGCTGACATTGTTCTGTGTGCCCCGGTCCCCCGCCCGTTCGTGCCGGTCCGCATCACGTTCGGTCACCAAAATCACACCCCGGGCGCGGCCGGACACCGGATCGTGCCCGCATTACACACTGTCAGCGGCGTTTCCGCTGCCAAGTACGTCACAGAACCTTGAAAATTCTGAAACAATGGCAAAAGCGCCACAGCCGACACTTTTTATTCAGGAGATTTCATGGACATCGAGGTACTGCGCCGAGCACCCCTATTTGCGACGCTCGACGACGAAGCATTCCGACTGCTGACGGACGAGCTGACCGAGGTGGACCTCTCCCGTGGTGCATCGGTATTCCGTGAAGGCGACCAGGGCGACCAGCTCTACTTCATCGTCTCCGGCAAGGTGAAGCTGGGCCGGACGTCCCCCGATGGCAGGGAGTCCCTGCTCGCCATCCTGGGCCCGGGTGAACTGTTCGGCGAAATGGCGCTCTTTGACCCCAGCCCCCGCACGGCCACGGCCACGGCCGTTTCCGAAACCCGTCTGGCGGGCCTGAAGAACGAGAGCCTCAACGCCCTGCTGCGGACGCGCCCCGAGGTTTCGTCACAGCTGCTGCAGGCCCTGGCCCGTCGCCTGCGCCGCACCAACGATTCGCTTTCGGACCTGGTGTTCTCCGACGTCCCCGGCCGCGTGGCGAAGGCCCTGCTCGACCTGGCCGACCGCTTCGGCCGCCCGGCAACGGATGGCGTCCTGGTAGCCCACGAGCTCACCCAGGAAGAGCTGGCCCAGCTGGTAGGCGCCTCCCGCGAGACGGTCAACAAGGCCCTGGCAGAGTTCGTCCAGCGCGGCTGGCTCCGCCTCGAAGCCCGTGCCGTAGTGATCCTGGACATGCAGCGCCTCCGCCAGCGCTCCCGCTAGTCCTTTCACGGTTGAGGCCCTAAGGCTGACATCCTCCCCACCGCCACCCCACCCTCGCAAGCTCGGCCGGGGACCCCTGACGGCGTGGGCCCGCGCGTGCTGCTCCTTCGTGGCTTTGACGCACGCTTCCGGATGCCACCCTTGGGGCCTTTTGCGTTACCCCTGCCGACGCTCTCTCACTTGATGCAGGTTTTTCGTAAACGCTCTCTCACATCCTGCGGGTTTTTCGTAAACGCTCTCTCAGCCCCTGGCCATCGGGAGGCTTCAACGACCGTCATCCAGTCTGGAAAGGGCACCGCGATCCGGCAGTCCGGACGACAGTATCTGCAAGAGCGTTCCCCAAAAACCTGCATCAAATGCAAGAGCGTTCCCCAAAAACCCGCATCAAGTGAGAGAGCGTTCGAGCTGGGCGGCGGTCTTTCGCGTAGGAGCGCATCGCGATCGCACCCAACCGCACCGGACGTCACCGAGCGGATCGGAAATGGGGATCCGGCAGCGTGCGTCAGAGCGACGAAGGAGCAGCACGCAGAGGATTTCCGTTTTCGGTCCGCGGAGCTAGCGCTCGCGCTGGGGGTCTCCGGCTACGGTTTTGGCGGCCTCGACTTCGAGCATCAGCGCGCCTTCTTCTTCGACGAGCCGCGCCTGATACACGTGGGGTTTGCGCTTGTAGCTGAGGTAGGCGATGCAGCCGTTGGCGGCCGCCATCTTCTCCAGCATGATCTCCGAGCCCGGCACCAGGAGCTGGCCAAGGGTGAAGCCCACGGTGTTCTCCTGGCCCACTTCATCGCCCAGGGCGGTGGTGTTGCGTCCGGCGATGGCCCGGGTGGCGCACACCCAGCGGCCCCAGACGCCTTTGCCCTCCAGCAGGCTGGGCTGCTGGTTCATGGGGACGGTGGCGGCGAAATAACGGGTGTCGAACCGGCGGTGCGCGAAGTCCGGGCTGCGCCAGTTGACGAGGGGCTTCAGCAGGTCGGTCCGCAGCGAGAGTCCGCGCTTGGCCAGCAACTCAGTGAAGGTCTTCTCCTGGTCAGCGACGGCCACGCGGGCCCGCATCCAATCGTGCGTTGACGTGTTTTCCACGGTGGTGGACATGTCCGGCCCGGCCAGGAGTATGCCGGCTTCCTCAAACAGCTCGCGGATGGCGCCCACCACGTGGCGGCGCGCCAGCCCCACGTCGTCCGTCCCCATCTGCTCAGCCCAATGCTGGGGTGAGGGGCCCAGCCAGCCGACGGCGTCGTCGTCGGACGCCTCCAGGGAACCCCCGGGATAGGCGAGGACGCCCAACGGCGAGGAGCCGGGCCGGTAACCCAGCCACGTCTCCAGGCCGGTGGGAGAGTCGCGCAGAAGCACAACGGACGATGCGTAGCGGGCGGCACGCGGGGTCCGCTCGCCGTGTTCGAGCCAGCTTTGGGCAGCTCCTTCAAGTTCCGGTGGAAGGGCAAACAAGCGTCGGGCGAGGTGAGGCAATTGAGTGAACCGGGTCCTTAGCTGAATTCAGCGATCAGTTCGACCTCTACGGGAGAATCGAGCGGAAGAACAGACACGCCGACGGCGGAGCGGGCGTGCTGACCGGCGTCACCAAAGACCCGGCCGAGGAGCTCGGACGCACCGTTGATGACGCCCGGCTGTCCGGTGAAGGCCGGATCGGAGGACACGAAGCCCACCACCTTGACGATGCGGGTGATGCGGTCCAGATCGCCGATGACGCTCTTGATGGCCGCCAGCGCGTTGATGGCGCAGACAGCGGCGTAGGCCTTGGCGTCCTCCGGGGACACGGTGGGCTCGTCGGAGGCCCCTTCTGTGCCGGTGGAGACCTTGCCGGTTGCTTCGAGTTTGCCGTTAATAAACGGCAGCTGGCCCGAGGTGTAAACATGGCTGCCGGTGATAACGGCCGGCACGTAGGCGGCGACGGGAGCCGCCACCTCGGGAAGGGTCAGTCCCAGCTCGGCGAGGCGCTGCTCAACGGCGGAAACCGGCGCTGACTCAGACGCGTTTTCCGGCGTCGATACAGGGCCGGACGTGGTCTCTGCGGGGGTGCTCATTGCTACTGCTTCTCCCTCTTGAGGTAGGCAACCAGGCCGTTGCCGTCAGGTCCGGTGATGACCTGGACGAGCTCCCAGCCGTCCTCTCCCCACTGATCCAGGATCTGCTTGGTGGCGTGAATAATGAGCGGAATCGTGGCGTACTCCCATTTGGTCATGAGAGAAAGACTAGTCGTTGCCGGTAAAGTGGAAAACATGGCGACTCGTAAGAACCCCATTTTCGACACGGCCACTACCCTCGGAAAGATTTTTGGTTTCCTTGGTGTGAGCGCGATTTGTGGTGTCCTGGTGGCGGGCCTGCTTGTCCCGGCCGCCGCCGTTTCGGGCAGCGCGGCAAGCGGTTCTATCGAGTTCTTCGATACCCTCCCGGCAGAGCTGCAGGTGGACCCGCCCAGCCAGTCCACCCGGATCCTCGCCGCGGACGGCAGCCTGATCGCGAACCTCTACGAGGAAAACCGGACCAAGGTTGCCCTCGACCAGATCTCGCCGTTCATGAAGGAAGCCATCATCGCTGTCGAGGACAGCCGGTTCTACGAGCATGGCGGTGTGGACACCACCGGCATCCTCCGCGCCATGGTCAGCACGGCCCGCGGCAACAAACAGGGCGCCTCCACCATCACCCAGCAGTACGTGAACAACGTGCTCAACGCGAACCTCGCTGCCGAGGGAAACACTGGCGACATCAAGCTCAACGGTGTTAACAAGGGCGTCGGAGACAAGCTCCGCGAAATGAAGCTCGCGATCGCCCTGGAGAAGGAATTCTCCAAGGAACAGATCCTTGAGGGATACCTCAACATCGTCTTCTTCAACCGCGATGCCTACGGCATCGAGGCCGCGTCCAAATTCTTCTTCAGCAGCACGGCCAAGGATCTGACCCTCCCGCAAGCAGCACTCCTCGCGGGGCTCGTCAACAGCCCATCAGCGTTTGACCCCATCACCAATCCGGAGAACGCCAAACAGCGCCGCGACCTGGTGCTGGGCCTCATGCTGGACCAGCGAAAGATCACGCAGGCCGATCACGACGCCGCCGTGGCCACACCGGTGGAGCCGAAGGTCACGCCATCACGCCAGGGCTGCGCGTACTCCACCACGGCACCCTACTTCTGCGACTACGTGCTGCACCTGCTGCTCAACAACCCGGCCTACGGTGCGGACGCAAAAGAGCGCGAACAGAAGATCTTCCGCGGCGGCCTGACCATCACCACCACGCTGGACCTCAACGCGCAAAAGGTTGCCCAAGCTGAGTCAGACGCGGCCGCCGGCGCCAACCCGGACAACTGGGGCGCGTCCATCGTCTCCGTGCAGCCCAACACCGGCAAGATCCTGAACATGGCGCAGAACACGTCGTTCCTGCCCACCGAAGGCAAGTTCAACCAGACGCAGAACTTCAACGTGGACAAGTCGGACAAGGACGGCAACGACCTCAACGGCCTGGGCGGATTCCAGCCCGGTTCGACCATGAAGCCTTTCACGTTCGCGGAATGGCTGAATGAGGGCAAGTCCATGAACACCAACATCAACGCCGCCACCCGCAAGTACCCACAGAACTTCCCCTGGAAGAACACCTGCCCAAACCCCACCGTGGGCTGGTATGACGCCAGGATTCCCGGCAGCTTCGACCTGCAGAACTCCGACGACGGCTACTACCGGAACATGACGGTCCTGTACGGCCTGCAGAACTCGATCAACACGGCCACGTTCGCCTCGGCGGCGCAGGTTGATCTTTGCGGCATCCAGAAGATCGTGGATGCTGTCGGAATCCACGGTGGCCTGCCGTCGGGTGACGATCCCAACCCGCCGGTCAAGATGACCACTTTGGCCAACCTGATCGGCTCCACGCAGACCGCCCCGCTGACCATGGCCTCCGCGTTTGCCACGTTCGCCAACGACGGCAAGTACTGCGAGCCCATTGCCATCACATCTGTCACGGACCAGACCGGCGCACAGCTCCCGGCCCAGGCCACCACTTGCCGTGATGCCGTCAAACCGGAGGTCGCCCGGGGCGTTGTATATGCCATGCAGAAGGTCCTGGATGAGGGTTCGGGATCGCTCATCCAGCCGCGGCTCTCCACGAAGACCAACTTCCCGGTGGCTGCCAAGACCGGCACCAACGACACCAACGGCTCCACCTGGGTGGTCGGTTACACCACCGGGGTGGCCACCGCGGCCTGGTTCGGTGACCCGCTGGGTAACCAGAGCCGTGAAGGCCGGAACCTGACCGTCAACGGAAAGTTCTACAAGGCGATCGACGGTTACATGATCGCCGGTCCCATGTTCTCCAAGTACATGGCCCAGGTCGCGCCGGCGTACGGCACCAATGCGTTCACGGCGCCGCCCACCAACATGGTGAACGGAACGCCGGCCCGGACCACTCCCTCAACGCAGGCCACAGCACCTGCGACGGCGCCTTCTACGGCCCCGTCCACCCCGCCGAGCAACAACGGCAACGGCGAGAAGAAGGACTAGCCTCCCATGGCCGTCAGCCCAGCATTGGCCAGCCGCGTCCGGAACATCGGGCGCGGCTTTGCCGTCACCGCCGGCGCGGGCACCGCAGCGGGTCTCGCAGCCTTCGGATACGGGCTGTGGGAGAAGAACCAGTTTGTCCTGCGCGAGGAGACACTGCCCATCCTGCCCGCAGGGCACGCACCCTTCCGCGTCCTGCACCTGAGCGACATCCACTTCGTACCGGGCCAGGACACCAAGGCCCGCTGGCTCGAGTCGCTGGCGTCGCTGGAGCCGGACCTGGTGGTCAACACCGGGGACAACCTCAGCCACGTCAAGGCCGTGGAACCCCTGCTCAAGGCGCTGCGCCCGCTCCTGGAATTTCCGGGCGTTTTTGTCCCGGGGTCCAACGACTACTTCGGTCCGAGCTTCAAAAACCCCGCGTCCTACCTGCTGGGCCCGTCCAAGGCCAAGCCCAAACAAACCGAATTGGACTGGCCGCGGCTGCGGTCGGGCTTCGGCATGGGCGGCTGGGTGGACCTCACGAACCGGCACCAGTCGGTGGTGTTGAGGGGGATCCGGTTCGACTTCTCCGGTGTGGATGATCCGCATTTGGGCCGGGAGCGCTACGCGGGCTGGCCCCGCGGCACCCGTGACCAGGACAAGAACGCGCATCTCCGGGTTGCGGTCATCCACGCCCCCTACCAGCGGGTCCTGGACCACTTCACGCAGGACGGCGCGGATCTGCTGCTGGCGGGCCACACCCATGGTGGCCAGCTTTGCCTCCCCGGCTACGGGGCCCTCGTAGCCAACTGCGACCTCCCCACCTGGCGGGCCAAGGGACTCAACAACTGGGAAAGCAACGGAAGTACGACGCCGGTCAACGTCTCGGGCGGCATCGGCACCTCCCGTTTCGCTCCCATCCGCATCGCCTGCAAACCCGAGGCTGTCCTGCTGACGCTGACCTCCTCCGAATAGCCCCGTTGCTCTATCACTTCGAGTCGCTAACAGGCTCGGATGGCAACCGGAAGTGATAGAGCAACCGGGGACGGTAGGTGTGAACCGGCTCACGCCATGGCATAGGGTAGTTGCTAAGGGAAACTACATTCGATTTAGAGCTTGAGAAGCGGGCATGGCCAAGCAGACCTCATTTTTCAGATCCATCAGCCGTCTTTATCCTCACGTGAGGCCGATCATCCCCCGGCTGGTGATGGGGCTACTCTGCGCACTCCTGGCCAGCCTCGTGGCGCTGACCATTCCGCAGGTGCTGCGGGTCCTCGTGAATGAGTCCCTCAAACCCGGTGGCGTGTCGGACGCCGTCTGGACTGCCGCCGTCGTAATCCTGGTCCTGGGCATCGCCGAGGCGGGACTCGTGGCCCTCCGCCGGCAGTTTGTGATCAACCCGGCCACCACTGTGGAAACCCGGATGCGGGTCTCGCTGTACGGGCACCTGCAGGACCTGACCGTTTCCTTCCACGACCGCTGGGGCTCCGGCCAACTGCTGTCACGCGCCATGACGGACCTGAACTTCCTCCGCCGCTGGATGGCTTTCGGTGCCATCATGCTGGTGGTCACCACGCTCACGGTGGTCATTGGCATTGCGGTCATGTTCTCCATGAGCTGGCAGCTGGCCCTGATCTTCCTGGCCGCGGCGGTGCCCATCATGGCGTACGGTTTCCGGTTCCGGACCCGCTTCAGCAAGGTGGCGCGGCGGAGCCAGGACCAGGCCGGCGACCTCGCCACCACTGTGGAGGAATCCGTCCACGGCATCCGCGTCCTGAAGGCCTTCGGCCGCAGCCGCGAGGCCCTGGAGAACTTCAACGAGCAGGCCGAGGAACTCCGCCAGACGGAGATTGTGAAGGCAAAGCACCAGGCGACTTTCACCATGGTGGTCACCCTGCTGCCGGAACTCGCGCTCGGCGCCGGGCTGGTGGTGGGCGTGATGCTCTGCGCCAGCGGCCAGCTGAGCATCGGCGCCCTGGTGGCCTTCTTCGCCACAGCTGCGGTCATCGCGACGCCGGTGGAATTCTCCGGCATGCTACTGGCTATGGCACTCACTGCCAAGTCCGCCGTCGACCGCCACTTCGAGGTCATGGATTCGGTCAACACCATCACCAGTCCCCCGGAGCCGCGCACCCCCTCGCAGCTGAAGGGCGCGCTCAGCTTCAACAACGCCACGTTCGCGTTCGAGGACGCACCGGACAAACCCATCCTCAAAGAGATCAACCTGGACGTCCGGCCGGGTGAAACCATGGCACTGGTGGGCATCACGGGCAGCGGGAAGAGCGCGCTGATCCAGCTGGTCCCGCGCCTGTACGACGTCACCGACGGCTCCATCACCATCGACGGCGTGGACCTGCGCGAGTTCGACGTCGACGGGCTCCGGCGGGTGGTGGGCGTCGCTTTTGAGGACACCACACTGTTCTCCAATTCGGTCCGCGACAATGTGCTTCTCGGGGCGCCGGACCGCAGTGAGGAAGCCCTGGACGAAGCCCTGGATGTGGCGCAGGCGCACTTCGCGTACTCGCTGCCGGAAGGCGTGGATACGCTCATCGGCGAGGAGGGCCTGAGCCTGTCCGGCGGGCAGCGGCAGCGGATTGCCCTGGCCCGGGCCATCGCGGCGCGGCCCCGGGTCCTGGTGCTGGACGATCCGCTCTCGGCCCTGGACGTACACACCGAGGAGCTCGTGGAAACCAGGCTCCGCGCGGTCCTGAAGGACACCACCACCCTGATCGTCGCGCACCGCCCGTCCACCGTGGCGCTGGCCGACCGGGTGGCGCTGCTCGAAGAAGGCCGGATCGCCGCCGTCGGAACCCACACCGAACTTCTGGCGCACAACCCCCATTACCGCTACGTCATCGCCAGCCTGGACCAGGAACCACGGGACCTGGATTCGGAGCTGTCCGAGCTTGAGGACGAGTCAAAGGACAGCATCCGATGAGCAGCGCAACCTTCGGCACCGCCAATGAGGACAACACGCACCTCAGCAAGGCGGACAGCAAAACCGTACGACGGCGGTCACTCGCCCTTTTGGCCACGCTGATCCGTCCCGTGCGGCTCAGGTTCTGGCTGACCATCGCCACCGTGGTCCTGTCCCAGGCCGCGCGGGTCGCCGGGCCGGCGCTGATCGCGTTCGGCATCGACCACGCGCTTCCCGCGCTGCAGGCGGGCGACAACCTCCCGCTGGTCCTCACCGGCGTCGCCTACCTGCTCGCGGCGATCGCGACGGCGGGGCTCACCGCCCTGTACGTCACCTCCACCGCGCGGCTCAGCCAGGCGATGCTGCTGGACCTGCGCGTCCGGGTCTTCCGGCACACGCAGCGCCTGAGCCTGGAGTTCCACGAGAAGTACACGTCCGGCCGGATCATTGCCCGGCAGACTTCGGACCTGGAGGCGCTGCGCGAACTCCTCGATTCCGGTGTCAGCTCCCTGGCCTCTGGGCTGCTGTTTATGGTCTTCACGGCCGTCACGGTGTTTGCCCTGGACTGGCGCAGCGGCCTGATCGTGCTGGCCGCGGGCGTCCCCATGTACTTCCTGTCGCGCTGGTACCAGAAGCACTCCCAGATCGTGTTCCGTGAGTCCCGCGTGGTCTCCGCCCGGCTGATTGTGCACTTTGTGGAAACCATGACCGGGATCCGCGCGGTGAAGGCCTTCCGCAAGGAAACCGAGAACGCCGGGAAGTACGGCCAGCTGTCCGAGGACTACCGGCTGGTCACCGTGCGCTCCATCAACCTCAACGGCATATTCCAGCCCGGCCTGGTGCTGATCGGCAACGTCTGCGTGGCCGTGGTGCTCCTGTTCGGCGGGTTCCGGGTCCTGGGCGGGGACCTCGCCGTGGGCGTGCTGCTGGCGCTGATGCTTTCCACCAAGCGCTTTTTCCAGCCGGTGGACCAGATGGCCATGTTCTACAACTCCTTCCAGAGTGCCCAGGCGGCCCTGGAGAAGGTCTCCGGCCTGCTGGAGGAGGTTCCCACGGTCCGCCCGCCCAAGAACCCCGTGGCGCTCCGCGATGCCCGGGGAACCATCGACTTCAAGGGTGTGGAGTTCGGCTACGGCGACGGCCCGGTCATCATTCCCGTCATGGACCTGCACATCCCTGCCGGCCAGACCGTGGCCCTGGTGGGGCAAACGGGCGCCGGCAAGTCGACCCTGGCCAAGCTGATCGCCCGCTTCTACGACGTCTCCTCAGGCTCCCTGACCCTTGACGGAGTGGACCTGCGCAGCCTGACCACCACGGACCTGCGCCGGAACATCGTGATGGTCACCCAGGAGGCGTTCCTGTTCAGCGGCTCCGTGGCGGACAACATTGCCCTGGGCCGGCCCGAAGCAACCCGTTCGGAAATCGAGGATGCCGCCCGGGCCGTGGGCGCCCACGAATTCATTACCGAACTCCCCCAGGGCTATGACACGGATGTCAACAAACGCGGCGGCCGGGTGTCCTCCGGGCAACGGCAGCTGATCAGCTTCGCCCGGGCGTTCCTGGCCCGGCCTGCCGTGCTGATCCTGGACGAGGCCACCTCGTCCCTGGACATCCCCTCCGAGCGGCTCGTCCAGAGCGGGCTGGCGCGCCTTCTGCGGGCAACGTCCGACGCCGGCAGTCCGGCAGGCGCGCCGGACGCTGCTGAGGCGGGTTCGACTGCGGGGTCCGCCGCGGCCGGGTCTGCGGCGCCGGGCTCTGCGGCTGCCGGCTCTGCTGCTGCGGGAGGCGGCCGGACGGCGCTGATCATCGCGCACCGCCTCTCCACTGTCGAAACTGCCGACCGCGTCCTGGTGGTCCACGACGGCCGTGTGGTCGAGGACGGCACCCCCGCAGAGCTCATCGGCGGCGGCGGACGCTTCGCAGACCTCCATGGCGCCTGGAAGGACTCCCTGGTCTAGGAATCTGGTGCCGTGTTGCCGCTGGGTTTCCCCAGCTTTGGGCAGCGACGACGGCGTGTTGAGCGGGACACTCGGCAAACCTGAGCAAACCTGGGGGATCCCCGCGGCCGCCGATTTCGCATCCGGGCCTGGCGTCGGCTATTCTTGTAAAGTTGCTTTTGCAGCGGATCGGGATGTGGCGCAGCTTGGTAGCGCGCGTCGTTCGGGACGACGAGGTCGCAGGTTCAAATCCTGTCATCCCGACCAATTGAAAGAGGGTCTCCCCCAGGGGAGGCCCTCTTTTGCATCTCCCGGCCGTCACGGAACCGGCCGGAGAACAGTCACGTATCCGGACAAAGAAATAGCCCCGGGGCATGATGACCATGCCCCGGGGCCGCGCCCCCTAAGAGGATTCCTTACATCGGGTCGGGCCAGTTGCCCACGTATGTGGTGTAGGTCGTGCCGGTCTTGTCCTTGACGGGCTTGGACATGGGATCAGGCCAGTTGCCAACGGCTACGGATACGCCGGTGGTGTCGGCGATGGAACCTGCCGACAGGACAGCCGGGGCCGCCGCAGAAAATGCCAAGGCAGCAGCGAGTACGCCAGCGGCCGCAATCTTCTTCAACATATAAGTTCCTCAATACGAGTCGGATTCGTTACAAAGTCAGCACTGTCCTTGTTGACATACATTGTAAAATGTTTTCCACAGGGACTGTCAAGCATTGAGTACAAAGACTGTCCAGAATTAGGAGGAAAACCCGTGGGCAACGGATTCGGGGAGAAGCTCCGTGCGGAGCGTCTCGAACGTGGGCTGACACAGGCTGAACTGGGCAGGGACCTGTATTCCCCCAGTTATATCTCCCTCCTCGAAACCGGCCGCCGCGAGCCGACGGCCGAAGTGATCGAGGAGCTTGCCCGCAGGCTGGAGCTGGCGCCCAAGGCGCTGGAAGCCTGGAGCCAGCCCATCACAGTCAGCGACGCCGAGTACGTCCTGGCCGGCCTCTACGCACGCCAGGCCTGGGACCTCAGGGACTATCCGCTGGCTGCCACGCACGCAGCCAACGCAGCCCAGATAGCCCTGGAGGGCAAGAACACCAGCGCGTGGTGGAACATGACCTACATGCAGGCCGAATGCCTGATCAAACAGGGCAACTGGCAGGAATGCCAAAAGATCATGCAGCACCTCCTGGAGCACCCGATGGCCACCGAGTCTGCCGGCCTGGCCGTCCGTGCCCGCCAGATGCTAGCCGCTATCTGCCAGGGACAGGGCCAGCTGAGCACTGCCGTGGAGCATGCCCTGGCGGCCGTCCAACTTTGCGGCCAGCTGCCCAACGGTTCCACCCTGATCATCGGCGCCTACCGTGCGCTGATCGGCGCGCTGGCGGAGAGCGGCCGCCTGGACGAAGCCTGGAAATACTGCCAGGCCATGAATGACCAGATGGACGAGCACTCCATGTCCCAGCTCGCCGGTGAGGTTGCCTGGGTGATCGGCAACGTGGCCTTTATGCGGCACGATTACCCCGAGGGCATCAACTACCACGAGCGCGCCGCCCGGATGCTGTCTCCAGCCAACGACATCGATCTGTGGGCCCGTTTCAACAAGGCCTCGGCCGCCGTCCGGCTGTCCTCCGGAATCGTTGAACCGGAAACGCTCTCCAGCATCGAGCGCGCCGAACTGGCGCTGTCCATTGTGGGCGGCAACAAGAGCGACGAGCTGGAAGTTGCGTTCATCCGGGCGCGCTGGCTGTATCTCACCGGCGACATCGTGGCTGCCATCAACAAGCTCCGCGAGATCCACTCGGAACTGGGGGCTCTGGCCAAGCACACGGCAGGGGAGGTCTCACTCCTGCTGGGCAAATCGCTGAAGGCTGCCGGCGAGTCCGACGAAGCCCTGGTCTACCTCGAAGAAGCGCAGAAGGCCTTCAGCGCCGCGGGAGCCTCGGACCGCGTCCAGCAGGCGCTGGACGCGGTCCTTGAGATCAGGCTTGCCCAGCAGCGGGCCGCCGCAGCAGCGAAGGACTCCAAGGCAAGCTAGGACCGGGCCCGGCGCGAAGCCGGGCCCGTCAATGGCCGTCTAGGCGAACGTCCTGCCCGTGATTTTCTCGTAGGCCTCGACGTAGCGGCTGCGGGTCCGGGCCACCACGTCTGCCGGCAGGGCGGGCGGTGCCACATCGGAGGACCGGTCCCAGCCTGATTCGGCCGACGTCAGCCAGTCGCGCACATACTGTTTGTCGTAAGAGGGCTGCGCCTTGCCCGGCTCATACGTGGCTGCATCCCAGAAACGGGAGGAATCCGGCGTCAGGACCTCGTCGCCCAGGGTGATGGCCCCGGACCCGGCGTCGTAGCCGAACTCCACCTTGGTGTCGGCCAGGATGATGCCGCGTTCGCGGGCGATCTGCTCGGCGCCCGTGTAGATCTTGAGCGTCAGCTCGCTGAGGCGTGCGGCGATGTCGTCCCCCACCATGGCCACAACATCGTTGTAGGAGATGTTCTCGTCGTGCTCGCCCACCTCGGCCTTGGCAGACGGCGTGAAGATCGCCTGTTCCAGCCGGGATCCGTCCACCAGGCCCGGCGCGAGCGGAATCTCGCAGACTGTCCCCCTGGCCTGGTACTCCAGCAGTCCGGAGCCGGTGAGGTAGCCGCGGGCGATGCATTCCACGGGGAACATGTCCAGCTTCCGGCAGATCATCGCGCGGCCTTCCACGGCCGCGGGCACGCCGTCTTCCACGGTGGATGCCAGCACGTGGTGGACCACGTCAAGCTGGTCGAACCACCACAGGCTCAGCTGCGTGAGGATGCGGCCCTTGTCCGGGATTTCGCTGGCCAGCACGTGGTCGTAGGCGCTGATGCGGTCGCTGGCCACCACCAGGACACAGTCCTGGCCCACCTGCTGGCGGACGGCTTCGTCCGCCGGTTCGTAGAGGTCGCGGACCTTGCCGGAGTATACGTGCGTCCAGCCCGGCAGGTCCAGGGTTTCGGTGCTGAAGCCGCGGGGCTGCTGTGGTTCCGGAGCGGAGTTCTCAGTCATGTTATGCCTTCGCCTTCGTGACAGGGAGCGCTCCGGTTGCATTGGAGGCAACCTTGATCTCGCCGCGGGCGGCCTTGCGGCCGATGTCCGTCCGGAACTGGGAGCCTTCCAGCTGAACCAGCTCCACGCCGTCGTACGCCCGTTCCCGGGCCTCCACGAGGTCGCTGCCGAGGGCAACAACGGCGAGTACGCGGCCGCCGGCCGAGATCACCTTGCCGTCGTCGTCGAGCGCGGTGCCCGCGTGGATCACGTGCACGCCGTCGAGCTCATCCACCTTCTTGAGTCCGCGGATGCGGTCACCGGTCCGCGGGGAGTCCGGGTAGTTTTCGGACGCGACGACGACGGCGACGGCCGTCTCCTTGGACCAGCGCAGCTCGTCTGCCTTGTCCAGTTCGCCCTTTGCGGCTGCCAGCAGCAGCGCACCGAGGGGGGTTTTGAGCCGGGCCAGCACGGCCTGGGTCTCGGGGTCGCCGAAGCGGACGTTGAATTCGATGACGCGGGTGCCGCGGGTGGTCAGGGCCAGGCCAACAAACAGCACACCCACAAACGGGGTGCCGCGGTTCGCCATCTCGTTGACCGTGGGCTGGGCCACCCGGTCGATGACTTCCTGGACCAGTCCGGCGGGGGCCCATTCCAGCGGGGTGTACGCACCCATGCCGCCGGTGTTGGGGCCTTCGTCGTTGTCGAAGATGCGCTTGAAATCCTGCGCCGGGGACAGCGCCACGGTGTTGCGGCCGTCGCACAGGACAAAAACGGAGACCTCGGGGCCATCGAGGAATTCCTCTATCACCACGGTGCCGGCGGCGTCGAAGCACGTCTGCGCGTGGGCCAGGGCTTCGTCGCGGTTGTTGGTGACCACAACGCCCTTGCCGGCCGCGAGGCCGTCGTCCTTCACCACGTAGGGTGCGCCGAAGGTGTCCAGGGCCGCGGCCGCTTCCTCGGCGTTTGTGGCCACCATCGCCATGGCCGTGGGGACTCCAGCTTCCGCCATGACTTCCTTGGCGAACGCTTTGGAGGCTTCCAGCTGGGCCGCTGCCTTGCTGGGGCCAAAGACCGGAATACCGGCGTCGCGGACGGTGTCGGACACTCCGGCAGCAAGGGGAGCCTCGGGGCCCACCACCACCAGGTCCACGCCGAGCTTGGTGGCAAGCGCCGCGACGGCCGCAGGATCATTCCCGTCAATATTGTGGGTGGGGACCAGCTTGCTGATGCCGGCGTTGCCGGGAGCTGCATGGACCTCGGAAACGTTGGGGTCGGCGAGCAGGGAGCGGACAATGGCGTGTTCGCGGCCTCCGGGGCCAATGACGAGTACCTTCACAGTCTCCAAGGGTACTTTGTGCACCCTGCCCTTTCCTAAGGGGGGTGTTCCTAAGCTGTGTCCTCGCCCGGCCATCCCTGCGGCCCGCCGCAACGAATCCAAGGCATGAAGAAGCTTCTGAACTGGCTCAAGAGTCCCGCCGCAATGGCCGCGCTGGCAGGCGTGGCGGCTGCCGCCGTCGTACTTTCCGTTGCAGAACTGATCGGAGCGTTCTTTACCGCCCGGGCTACCCCGGTGATCGCGCTGGGGTCCACCTTCATCGACTTCACCCCGCTGTGGATGAAGAACTTTGCCGTCGAAACGTTCGGCACCAATGACAAAGCAGCCCTGTTCGCGGGGATGGGCCTGACCATCTTCCTGCTGGCCTGCGTGCTGGGTGTGGTGGCCTACCGCAAGTGGGCGCTGGGCGTGGCCGGCGTGCTGCTGATGGGCGCGGTGATCGTGATCAGTGTGGTGACACGGGCCAGCGTGAAACCGTTGGATGCCATCCCCACCGTGCTGGGAACAGTGGCCGGGCTGGTGGTGCTGCGGCTGCTGATCGCCCCGCTCTGGCGGCTGAAGTCCTGGCCCGAGGCACCCGCCGACACGGGTGCCGAGGAACCTGACCGGCCCGCCACCAGCCGCCGCCGCTTCTTCGCCGCCGCCGGAATCACAGTGATCGGCGCCGGCATCGCGGCCACAGGCGGACGCCTGCTCAGTGCCGCGCGCAGCAACATCTCCAAGGCCCGCGAGGCCCTGCAGCTGCCCACCCCGGCAAAGGCCGCCGCGGCTGTGCCCGCCGGTGTCCAGTCGCCCGCTGCCGGCGTCGGCCCGTGGCTGACCCCGAACGGTGACTTCTACCGGATCGACACCGCCCTGAGCGTTCCGGAAATCAACGCCGATGACTGGGAGCTCCGGGTGCACGGGCTGGTGGAGCAGGAGGTCCGCCTCACGTTCCAGGACCTGCTCGACGCCGACCTCATCGAATCGCACGTGACCCTCACCTGTGTCTCCAATCCCGTGGGCGGCAACCTCGCCGGTAATGCGCGCTGGCTCGGCCTGCCCATCCGCGAGGTCCTCAAGCGGGCACGTCCCAAGGACGGCGCGGACATGGTGCTGTCGACCTCGATCGATGGCTTCAGTGCCTCCACGCCGCTGGAAGTCCTGCAGGATGACCGCGACGCCATGCTGGCGATCGGCATGAACGGCGAGCCCCTGCCGCTGGAGCACGGCTACCCGGTGCGCATGGTGGTCCCCGGGCTGTACGGCTTTGTCTCCGCCACCAAGTGGGTGGTGGACCTGGAAGTGACACGGTTCGCGGACAGCAAGGCCTACTGGACCCAGCGCGGCTGGTCCGAGCGCGGCCCCATCAAGACCATGGCACGGGTGGAAGTCCCGAAGTCCTTCGCCAAGGTGCCGGCCGGCCGGGTGGCGATCGGCGGCACTGCGTGGGCACAGACCCGGGGCATCACCAAGGTGGAAGTCCAGATCGACAACAACCCCTGGGCCGAGGCCGTCCTGTCCACCGAGGCGTCCCTCATCACGTGGCGCCAGTGGTCCTTCGACTGGGAAGCCACGCCCGGACCGCACTACATCAAGGTGCGCGCCACTGACGGAACAGGCGAGGTCCAGACCGATCAGCGGGCCGATCCGGTACCCGACGGAGCCTCCGGCTGGCAGTCCGTCATGGTCACCGTGGAGTAGCCCGGCATTCGGCGATTCCGCCCATAGACTGGCAACATGCCGCACAACCCGCATGCCACGTTCACCGTGGACTCCGCCGTCGAACTCGCTGTTGTTGAACGAAGCGGTTTTGTGGAGTCCCGGCACATTGGCTCCGCCGTCGTCCTGTCCGCCGACGGGTCCGTTGTCACCGAACTGGGCGACATCAGGACTCCCCTGTACGCACGGTCCGCGCTCAAACCGCTGCAGGCATTGGCATCCATGCAGTCCGGAGTCCCCCTGCGCGGCGCGCAGGTGGCGCTGGCCTGCGGCAGCCACGTCGGTTCCCTGGACCATATGGATGTGGTGGAGGGGATGCTCAAGGCCGCCGGCGTGCGGGAAGACCAGCTGCAGTGCCCCGCCGCCTGGCCCAAAGACGAGACGGCCCGCAACTGGCTGGTGCGTTCCGAACGCGGCAGGTCCAAGCTCGCGTTCAACTGCTCAGGAAAACACGCCGCCTTCCTGTGGGCCTGCACGGAAAACGGCTGGGACACCCACAGCTACCTCGAGCCGAACCATCCGCTGCAGCAGCGCGTCCGCAGCGTGATCGAGGAATACGCCGGCGAACGGATCGCGCACCTGGGCATTGACGGGTGCGGCGCCCCCGTTGCCGCCATTTCGCTGACCGGGCTGGCCCGCGCGTTCTCGCTGCTGGCCAAGGCTCCGGGCGACAAGAACTCCAACGCCCGCGCCGCCACCATCGCCACGTCCATGCTCGACTACCCGTGGGCCGTCCAGGGCCGCGGCGAGGCCAACACCATCGTGATGGACGAGCTGGGCATCATCGCCAAGATCGGGGCCGAGGGGGTCCTGGCCATGGCCACACCCCAGGGCGTCTCGGTGGCCATCAAGATGCTGGACGGGAACCTGCGCGCCACGTCGCTGGTGGGCCTGACCCTCCTGGCCGCGGTTGGCGCCGTGGATATCCCGGGCGTCTCCAGCGTCCTGGAGAAAGTGGTTGCCCCGGTGATGGGCGGCAGCCACGAGGTGGGCAAGATCCGCCTGGGTCCGGCCGTGTCCGCTCTTCTGGCCTGACATGGCTGTAGCACGCCGTCGGATCGGCATTGAAGAAGGTACTGCGGCACTGGCCGTGTGGCAGGAAGCCGCCGCGTCGCCGTCGGACGTTCCACTCCCCACAACGTCACGGCCACGGCCGTGCGGTACACGCTGGAGGAGGTGACCGCGCGGGCGCCGGGGAATTCGGTGGAGGTGCGGGTGCCGCCGTTCGGCGTCACCCAGTGCGTGGAGGGGCCCCGGCACACCCGCGGGACCCCGCCCAACGTGATCGAGTGCGACGCCGCCACCTGGCTGGGCATGGTGACCGGAAAGTTGAGCTGGGCGGACGCTGTCGCGGCGAACAGGGTGGCTGCCTCCGGACTGCGCGCGGACCTCTCAGCCCTGCTGCCCCTTTAGCCCCGCCACCGGCCCAACCGGCCCCGGAACGGGCGCGAACGGACAGTTAAGGCCCCGCGCCGAGTGCCACAAGTGTCCCCTCGCGCTACTAGGCACCGGCGGGGTTCGATTCCAGCGCCAGCAGCTTGCCGATGGCGCTTGCCTGCAGGTTGTCCAGGATGTCCCGGGGCCCGGCATAGACCTCGGCCGCACCGGCCTCGCGGAGTTCAGCGGCGCTGGTCCCGCCGCAGGTAACGCCGATAGCGGGGATGCCCAGCGCCGCAGCGGCCTGCATGTCCCACACTGCATCGCCCACGTACACGGCGCCGGCCGCGGCAACACCAACAGCTTCCAGCGCTGCCACCAGGATGTCCGGCGCAGGCTTGCTTGCCTTCGCATCGTTGGCGCTGGTGGCGGCATGGATGAACGAGTCGGCACCGAGGGCCCTGCGGGTGGCCGCCAGATCCTGCGTTCGCGCGGATGATGCCAGGGCGACGGCGAGGCCACCGGCGTGGCACTGGGCAAGCAGCTCCTTGGCGCCGTCGAACGGGCGCAGCGATGGCCAGCTCTGTGCGAAGACCGCCGCGTGGCTGGCCAGGATTTCGGCGTCGGCGTCCCGGTTCCGGTCAGCAGGAAGGAGGGTGTCAACCAAGCGGGCTCCGCCCATCCCGACGCAGCGGTGGATGGAGGCCATGGGGACATCATGCTGGTGCTGGCGGAACGCCTGCCACCACGCCACGGTGTGGATATAGGCGGAGTCCACCAGGGTCCCGTCAACATCAAAGAGCACGCCCCGCCGCCGGCCGCGGACCAGGGCATGGCTTTGGGTGATCACCCTGCTACAGCGCGGGCGGCCCCGGACATCTTCTTGCCGCGGGCGCCACTTTCCTTCGCGGAGGACACGGAGCCAATCCGGTCCCGGATGACTGCTCCGGCACCCTTACTGCTGCGGTCCCTGATCAGTCCTGTGCCGGCAATCTCGCGGGCCATCACAATGCCGGCCACCGCGGCGCGCTTGGTGGGAAAGGTGACGGAGATAGCCATCAGGCTCCCCGAACCATCCAGCATCCGCACCCTGTAGCCGCCGTCAGGCGCATCCACCAGCTCAAAATGTCCGGCCATTACAACCACCCCTCGTTCAGTCACGGCGCTGTGCCTTTTGGGAGCGCTCCGCGAGTCTAGTAAGTATACTTACCTTCCTCCCGGAGGTGAAGAGCGGGCCGGCCGTCAGGCCGTCATTGCCCTACCCTTTCGGTCTCCGGGGGAATAGGTGTGTCACTTCGGCGAACTGTATCCTGATGAAGCTCAAGAGCGCTTGTCACAAGCGCGAAGTGGCTGAAAGCCTGGGGCGTATTGCCCAGCTGCCGCCCCGCCCCGACGGCCCATTCCTCACTGAGCAGACCCACATCGTTGCGCAGTTCCAGGAGTCGCTCGAAGAGTACGGTGGATTCCTCGTTGCGCCCTGCGCCCAGCAGAGCCTCCACCAACCAGAAGGAACACGCCAGGAAAACGCCTTCGCCTCCCGGGAGGCCGTCGTCGCTGTCGGCGGGACGGTATCGCAGCACAAAACCGTCGTCGGTCAGCTCCCGCTGGATGGCGTCAATGGTCCCCAACACGCGGGGATCGTCGGGCGGCAGGAAGCCCACCCGCGGAATCAGCAGCAGGCTGGCATCCAGTTCGGGCCGCCCGTACGACTGCACAAAGGTGTTGCGGGCAGGGTCGAAGCCGTTGGCCATGACGTCCCGGTGGATGGTGTCGCGAAGGGCCTCCCAGCGTTCGGCGGGGCCGGGCAGGCCAAAATCGCGGACGCCCTTGACCATCCGGTCCGCGGCCACCCAGGCCATCACCTTTGAATGTGTGAAATGGCGCCGTGGCCCGCGCATCTCCCAGAGGCCGTTATCCGGCTGGTCCCAGATGGTCTCCAGGTGCTGCATCAGGGCAACCTGGACATCCCAGGACTCATCGGTGTGTTTCAGCAGCGAGTTCCTGGTCAGCGCGAGGCAGTCCAGCACCTCGCCCCAGACGTCCAGCTGAAGCTGCTCGGCAGCGCCGTTCCCGGTCCGTACCGGTTTCGAGTTCTCGTACCCGGCAAGCCAGGGCAGTTCCATCTCCGGAAGCCTGCGTTCGCCATGGATTCCGTACATGATCTGCAGGTCGGCCGGATCCCCTGCCACGGCGCGGAGCAGCCAGTCACGCCAAGCGGCAGCCTCGGTGGTGTAGCCGGCGGCCAGCAGCGCCTGCAGCGTCATGGTGGCGTCCCGCAACCAGCAGTAGCGGTAGTCCCAGTTGCGGGGGCCTCCAAGCTGTTCCGGCAGGGACGTGGTGACCGCGGCCACGATGCCGCCCGTGGGGGCGTAGGTCAACGCCTTCAGGGTCACCAGCGAACGGACCACGGCATCCTGGTACTTGCCCTGCACGGTGCACTGGGACGCCCACCCGCGCCAGAAGGCCTCGGTGGTGCCCAGCACCACCTCTGCGTCAACTGTGTGCGGGCGGGGAACGTGGCTGGGTGCCCACGTCAGGACAAAGGGAATGCGCTCCCCCGGCTGGACTGTGAAGTCGCTGACGGAGTGCATGTTCTCGCCGTGAAGGGGCGCCTTGGTGACAAAGTAGACGGAGTCGGGGCCGGCCACGGCATGGAGGCCGTGCTTGTCCCGACGCACCCAGGGAATGATGTGCCCGTAATCGAACCTCAGCGCCAGTTCGCCATGCATCCTGACGCTTCCGCTCAAGCCCTCCACGATCCGCACGATATCCGCCACCTCGTCACGTGGCGGCATGAAGTCAATAACCCTGACAGTGCCCTCCGGGGTCTCCCATTCTGTTTCCAGGATCAGGGTCCCGTCCCGGTAGCCGCGCCTGGTGCAGGTGCCGCCGCCCGCCGGCGCAAGCAACCAGCGGCCGGCCTCCGGCGTGTCCAGGAGGGCGTTGAAACATGCCGGGGAGTCGAAACGCGGCAGGCAAAGCCAGTCGATGGAACCCTCGGTACTGACCAGGGCGCCGGTGTGGAGGTCGCCAACAACTGCATAGTCTTCGATGCGCGCCATTCCCATACACTGCCACACGGACGGGGGGAAGGGGTTGGGTGGGCACTCCGGGTACCTGGTTGAGGGCTGACGTCACGTACGACGGCGGGACCGCCGGAGGTGCCGGGCGAGCGGCTGCGCTGTGGCAGAGTGGAGACATGGACAGGGCTCCTCAGAATTCACCGCAGAACACTCCGCACCCAGCACCTCTGTCCGGCACCCAGCTTTTACGCCTGGCGCACCGGATCTCCGCCGTCGTCAACGCCGTCCGCATCCAGCTCGCCAAGGGCTGGAATTTCGCACCGCAGACCATCGCGTACCAGGGCTACGGGTCAACCGGCTGGGTACGCGTGCTCGGCCGCGTCCTGTTAACCAAGAATCCGGCCCCGGGCAGCCGGGCCGAGCAGGCGGCCCGCAACGGCACGCAAAACATCCGCGGCTGGCGGGCCTTCACCAGCGTTCCGGTGCAGTTCATCGAAGTGGAAATCACCATCGGCGGCGTCACCACCCGGGTCCGGGCGGACCGGGGCGGGCTCATCGACACCGTGGTGGACGTGCAGCTCCCGCCCGGCTGGCACACCGCCGTCCTGCGGGCCGACGGGACCGAACCCGTGGAGACGCTGATCCAGGTGATCAGCGCCGACGCGAAGTTCGGCATCGTGTCCGACATCGACGACACCGTGATGGTCACCGCCCTGCCCAGGCCGTTCCTGGCCCTGTGGAACACGTTTGTCCTCAGCGAACGGGCACGGATGGCCACGCCAGGGATGGCGGTCCTGATGGAAAGGCTCACCATTGAACACTCGGACGCGCCCGTCATCTATCTGTCCACGGGTCCATGGAATGCCGCCCCACCCTGGCGCGGTTCCTGGGCCGGAACATGTATCCCTCCGGCGCCCTCCTGCTCACCGACTGGGGCCTGACCCAGGACCGCTGGTTCCGCAGCGGGCAGGAGCACAAGCACCGGAACCTTGAGCGCCTCGCCATGGAGTTCCCGGACATGCGGTGGCTCCTGATCGGCGACAACGGCCAGCACGACGAACAAATCTACTCAGGCTTTGCCCGGGAAAACGCCGATAAAGTGGCCGCCATCGCCATCCGGCAACTGTCGGTCAGCGAGTCCGTCTTCGCAGGCGGGCACTCCGAAGACGGCGATCACACCACCTCTGTGGTGCCATGGATCTATTCGCCCGACGGCGCGGGGATGGCCAAACAGCTCAAGGTCCTGGACCTCCTCTAGTCTCCGGCTTCCCGCTCAGCGTCAGGTTCCATGGCCTGCGCGACGGCGGCACCCGCCGCCACCGTAAGGTTCCGCTCCTCGATGAGTTCCTGAAGCCAAAAGTAGGACGCCTTCGGCGTGCGCTCCAGGGTCTCGAAATCAACATGGAGCAACCCGAACGGTTGGTTGTAGCCCGCCGACCATTCGAAATTGTCCATGAGCGACCACACGTAGTAGCCGCGCAGGTCAATGCCCTCGGCACCACCGCCCGGGGCCGTGGCCTTGAGTGCGGCCTCGAGGTGGTCCGACAGGTACTTCAGCCGCCGCTCGTCCGGGATGAAGGTGGTGTTGGTGGACTTGTCCCGGACAATGATGTCCTCGAAACTGGCCCCGCCCTCGGTGATGATCACCGGCGGCAGATGCGGGTACCGGTCCGCCATCTCCTTCAGTGCCACCGCCATGTACTCGGGCTTCACCGGCCAACCGTAGGCGGTGACGTCCGCTTCGGGCCAGGCCTCCACGTGGAACGCCGTGGAGCCGTTGCCGGCTGCACTCAGGTCATTGCCCATGGCCTCCGCCATACTCGCCGGGACCGCCCCTTCACCGGGGCCGACGGCTACCTTCGTGGGCATGTAGTAATTCAGCCCGTAGAAATCCAGCGGCTGGGAGATGATTTCCATGTCCTCGTCCGGATGGTCGAAGGAGCCGAAGAACTTAGCGGCGCGAATGAGATCCGGATACTTGCCCGTGAGGACGGGGTCCGCGTACAGCCGGTTCTGAGCGATGTCCATCAGGCCAGCACTCATCCAGTCCAGGGGGTTGATGGAGTTCGGGACCATGGGCGAGTACACGTTGGTCATCCCGATCTCGCCGGGGACCCCCGCCGCCCGCAATGCCTGCATCGCGAGCCCGTGGCCCAGGAGCTGGTGGTGCACGGTGGGCAACGCGTTGAGCATCAGCGCTTCGCCCGGTGAGTGCAGGCCCATGGTGTAGCCGTTGGTGCTGACCGTGGCGGGCTCGTTGACGGTGACCCAGCGGGCAACGCGGTCGCCATACGCAGCGGCGGCGATCGCGGCGAACTCCCCCAGGCGGTAGGCGGTATCGCGATTCATCCAGCCGCCGGCGTCGTCCAATGCCAGCGGAGTGTCCCAGTGATAGAGGGTGACCATGGGCGAAATGCCGTTGGCCAGGAGCTCGTCCAGGAGCCGGTCGTAGAAGGCCAGCCCGGCAGGATTGACCGGCCCGCTGCCGTTGGGCTGGATCCGGGGCCAGGACAGCGAGAACCGGTACGAGTCGACGCCCAGCTGCTTCATGAGTGCCACGTCGCCGGGCATGCGGTGATAGTGGTCGCAGGCCACGGCGGGGCTGTGGCCGTCCACGATGGCGCCCTCCTTGGCCGAAAACACATCCCAGCCCGCAGTGCCCCTGCCGTCCTCGGTGAGCGCGCCCTCGATCTGGAAGGCCGCGGTGGCCACCCCCAACGTGAAGTCGGTAGGGATGAGGGCGGCCAGGTCCTTGGCGGAAATGTGCATGGAGTCAGCCCTTTATCAAGGAGAAAGCGTGGAACGGGTACGTCCCAGAATGGCACACGGCCGGGCTGCTGACGAGATGCCAAACCGGCCAAGTATGTGCGGGTGGCTAGGCCGGCGCCAATGCCTGTACCGAGGTTCGTTCCACACTGGGACAGTATATTTTTGCGGCGGCATTGGCGGGCGCTTCATCGAGGCCCAGCAGCATCCGCACGCCGGCCGCACCAAGTTCGTAGTGGGGCAGGGACACCGTCGAAAGCGGGGCCGGAGGTGGGCGGCGATGACTTCCTGGTTGTCGAATCCCACCACCGCCATGTCGTCCGGGATGGACATGCCGTGCTCGCGCAGGCCGTCGTAAAGTCCCATCGCCATTCGGTCGTTGTAGCAGTACACGGCCGTGACGTCGCGCTTGAGGAGTTCTTCGGTGGCCCCGTACCCTCCTTCCTGGTCCGGGTAGGCTTCCAGGACCAGGCCTGCGTCGAACGGGATGCCTTCCGCTGCCAGCGCCTCCTTGTAGCCCTGGAGCCGTCCGTCCCTGGCCGGGGCCGGGATGGTGGCGTTGATGAAGGCGATCCGGCGGTGGCCGTGCTTCAGCAGGATCTCTGTGGCCGAACGGCCGCCCTGTACTTCATCCGGGACCACGGCCCGGGAGCCGGGTTCCGTGGAAAAGCAGTTGACGAGGACGAAGTCCGACTCCCTAAGGGACGCCGGTATGTCCGTGGCCCGGTGGAACCAGGTGGAGTAGAGGATTCCTCGCACCTTGTATTCGAGCATCATCGCGATCGCGTCCGTCTCCAGCTCGCGGTTGCCTTCGGTGTTGGCGATGAGAAGGGCATAGCCGTGCTTCCAGGCCTCGTCCTGGGCGCCGTGGATGATCTGGCCGGCAAAAGGGGTGGTGGCAATGGCGTCGGCGACGAGCCCGATGAACCGCGAACTCCCGCTGACCAGGGTTTGCGCCATGGCATTGGGCCGGTAGCCCAGATCCCGGATCGCGTCCCGCACGCGTTGGCGGGTCTCGTCGGAAATCCGTGCAGTCTTTTTCTTGTTCACCACCAGCGAGACGGTGGCAGTGGAGACGCCCGCGGCCTCGGCTACTTGCCGGAGCGTGACGGGTTGGGGGCGCCCGGGACGTTTGAGGGGTGCGGCCGCACCCACTGGCGTGACCGAACTGTTCTCCTGCGAAATCATGTGCCCTCCTCGAGGAGTATATCCGTCTGTTCCTGCTGTCATCCCTTGGTCGCCCCGCTCTCCAGGCCTTGGATCATGGCTTTGTTCAGCACAAGGAACACCAGCAGCAGGGGCGTGATGGTGACGCAGACGGCGGCAAACGTGGCTGTCCAGTCGGTCTTTCCCATGGCGCCGATGTAATTCTGCAGGCCCAGCGGAATGGTCTTCAGTTCTTCGGAGAGGACGAAGGTGTTGGCGAAGATGAAATCGTTCCAGATGAAGATGCTGTTGACCAGGACGACTGTCACGACCGTATTTACCGACAGGGGAAGCGTGATGAGTCCGAAGATGCGGTACGGTCCTGCTCCGTCAAGAGAGGCGGCCTCGTACGTTTCCCGGGGGATGTATTCAAAGAACGAGGAGAACAGGTAGATCGACATCGGAAGGGCGAAGCCGGCCAGGGGAATGATCATCGACGGGTACGTGTCGAGCAGGTTGATGCTCGAGTAGTCGATGAAGAGCGGCACGAGGGCGATCTGGACCGGCACGATGATGCCGATCAGGAAGAGGCTGCGGACGAACTTGCTGAACCGGAAGCCGAGGACCTGCAACGCATAGGCTGCCATCATTCCCAGGAGCACAATCAGAATATTGGCTCCCATGGTGACGATGAAGCTGTTGAGGATGTTCAACCAGAGGTTGCCCGTCTCGAACGCGCGGGCGTAGTTCTCCCACGTCAGGGACTTCGGCAGTGCGAAGGGGTCGCCGGTGGCGAAGTCGTGTTCGGTGCGGAGACTGGTGATGAAAAGCCAGGCGAGGGGGTAAACCTGCACGATGACGATGAGGGCTATGAGCACTCTTGACAGGGTGCTGTGGAGGCTGGGCGGCCGGCGCCTGCGGAGCGGCGGCCGGCTGTCGGACGGGACTGCCCTGGGCCTGGTGATCGGAGCTGCCGGCGCGCTCATGCGTCCGCCTTTCGTTTGAGCAGGAAGAGGATGAGCCCTACGGCGACCAGGCACTCGACGACGATGAAGACGGCGATGGTGCTGGCGTAGCCGAAGTCGGTGCTCGAGAAGGCCGTCTTGTACATGTAGGTGGTCAGCAGCTCCGAGGACTGTCCGGGGCCGCCGTTCGTCATGAGGTATGGGATGTCGAATCCGCGCAGGCCGTAGGTTGTTGCCATGATCGTGGTGGTGATCCAGACGGGCATGATGTGCGGGAAGCGGATCTTGGTGAACAGTTGCCACCGGGACGCGCCGTCGAGGCGGGCGGCTTCTTCAAGTTCCTGCGGGACGGACAGCAGCGCGGCGTAGATGATGAGCATGTACAGGCCGGTGAACCGCCATCCTTCCGGCGCCGATACTGCCGCGAGGACAGTGTTGATGTCCGAGAGCCAGGGCCGCTCAAGGGCGCCGAGGCCGATCCAGTGGAGAAGCTGGTTGAGCAGGCCCATCGGTTCGATCGAGTAGATGCGCACGAAGAGGAACGCGATGGCCACCGTGGAAATCACCGCCGGCAGCAGGTAGAGGGTTTTGATGAGCTCGCGGCCGCGCCGCATTGAGGTGAGGAGGCTGGCGACGAGCAGAGCGCCGCCGAGCTGCAGCACCAGGCAGATGGCGAGATATCCGAGGGCGTTGAAGAAGGAGCGCCAGAAGATGTCGTCGCCGGTGAGCATCCGCACGTAGTTGGCGAGCCCTACGAACTCCATGTCGCTGATGCCGTTCCAGGAGAAGAAGCTGAGGAACAGCGACTGCACGATGGGGAACAGCACGGCGACGCAGTAAAGGAGCAAGGGCGGGAGCAGGAACACCAGGACAGAAAGTCGTGACCTGTTGGGGAGCATGGCTAGGCCTTTCGGGTGGGGGCCGCAGCCCCCACCGCTGTGATTACTTGAAGAACTTCGGGGCGTTCTGCGCGATGGTGCTGTCCATCGTGCTGGTGAACTGTTCGGGCGTGATGTTGCCCTGGACCAGGAGCACGAGCTCCTGCTGCAGCCGGCCGTTGGTTGTCGGGTCAAGCTGGGTGTCCCACGGCATGGCCTGTTTGTCCCCAAGGTCGTTGGCCTTCTCCAGGGCCTTCTTGTACAAGGGCGTGGCGTTGGCCGGTAGTGCGGTCTCCACATTGGTGGTCGGCGAGAGCGCACCGGTGGCCGCGTATTCGGCCGGGTACTTCTTCAGGGCGAACTTCAGGAAGTCGCTGACGAGCGGGTCGTAGGTCTTGGAATTGACGGCCATGCCGATACCGGACGGGGAGACGAACTCATTGGCCGCGGTGACGGATCCTGCAGTGGTGGGCAGGGTGAAGAAGTCGATGTCATCGCGCACGTCAGGACTCAGCTTGTCCGTGGCCAGGCTTGGCAGTTCCCACGTGCCGATGTTGTACATCGCTGCCTGGCCGGAGGTGAACTGGTTCTGGGCGTCGGAATAGCCCTGCGATGAGAAGCCATCCTGGAAGCACTTGGCCTTGCCGAGCGACGCCAGCCATTCGACGGTCTTCTGGCCTGCGGGGTCCGAGAACTTCGCTTCGCCCTTCTTGAGCTTCTGGATGAAATCCGGCCCGGCTTCCCGGAACGGCTGGTAAGCCACGTACCGCTCAAGAGGCCATTGGTCCTGGCCGTCGATGGCGATGGGGGTGATGCCGGCAGCGCGCAGGGCGGTGCACATGGCGGGCATGTCATCGAGGGACGTCGGAACGGCAACCCCGGCCTTCTGCAGCAGGGCCTTGTTGTACCAGACGAACTCCAGCTCGAACTGGAACGGGATCATGTTCAGGGACCCGTCGTCGAACCGTTGGTAGTCCAGCGCGCTGGGCCGGTAGTCGTCGTAGACGTCCAGGGATTTCAGCAGCTTTTCGGCGTCAACCATTTTGCTTTGCTTAGCCAGCTGGTGGGCGAAAGGCGTGGCGTCGGTGTCGAAAAGCTCGGGGAGTTTGTTGGCCGCGGCCAGCGTCTCAAGCTTTTGGATGTAGGAGGGCCGGTCGGGTGTGGTGATGAGGTTCAGTTCGAAGCCCGGGTGGTCTTTGGCGTACTCGCCGGCGAGCTTCTTCATGATGTTGATGACGGCCCCGTCGGCCGGCCGGGAAAGCAGCCACGAGATTTCACGGGCCTTGATCTCCCCGGTAGGGCTGACATTGGAAGGGTCACTGGAGCCTCCGCCGCCGCAGGCCGTCAAAGCCAGGGCGGTGACGGCTGCGACAGCGGCAGCACGGAACAGTTTTTTCATGAGGGCAATCTCCCTTGATTGGAACAGAGGATGAGGGCGGTGCGTATTTAGTTGTCGGTGCGCTGACGTATTTCAAGTTCGGTGACGGTGACGGATCCTTCGCCGGCAAAAACGCCGATCCGCCCCGCGGGCAAGTCGTAGATCCTGGTGCTGAGAGCCACCTGCCGGTCCAGGACAGCAACGCAGATGTCGCCGTCGGTGATGACTTCCAGGGTGTGTTCGCCGGGGGCAAGATGGCACGGGCGTTCCAGTTCGATGTTGAACGGAACGTCACCGGAGACATTCCATTGCGCGTCACCGGTGCTGGTCCGTGGCCATCGGTCGAAGACGAGCCTGCCGCGCTTCGGTTCCAGGCGCAGGACGTAGGACCGGTCACCGTCCGGGCCTGAGCGCAGCAGAAGACCGCATTCCGTGGTCCCGGGCTCAATGTCCAGCACTGCCTTCGCGTAAAACTGGCCGAGCAGCTCTTCCGTCGAGACGACGGCGGTGTAGCCGTCCGGGACGTGAAGCCGGGTGGGCAGTTCGTGCGCCAGGGACACCGGAACGTCATCCCAGAAGCTGTCCACGAGTTCGTCGGCGAAGGCGAAGCCAAGCGTTCCGTCTGGGTTTTGCCGTGCCTCCAGCACGGACATCGTGCCTGCCCACTGCCAGGGTCCGTCGTCGCTGTTGCCTTCCTTGCTGGCGATCCAGCCGAAAAAGAAGCGGCGCCCGTCACGCTCTGCGGTCTTTGAGGCGTAGTAGCCGCGCCCGTCGACGCTGTCCAGGTCCGGTACCGTCCACGGGCCGTCGGGGCTCTTGGCCATGCGGTACCGGGTGGTGAACGATTCCGAGAACTCCGAGTAGACCATGTACCACCAGTCACCCCACGCGAAGACATCCGGGCATTCATGCGTGATGTAGCGGCGCGGATCCCAAAACGGTTCGGTGTGCCGCCAGGTCATCAGGTCACTGGACACGCACTGCGCGATTACGCCGCGGCGGCGTTCCGGTCCGGCGGAGTGCCGTGCCGCCAACAGCATCCGCCACTGGCCTGCGGCTTCATCCCGGAAGACGAACGGATCCCGCCAGTCCCCGGATTCATAGCCGTCCGGGGCGCCGAAAGTAAGCTCCGGGTGCTTCACCCAGGTCTGCATACCATCGGTGCTCGTTGCTTGCATAACGAGTTGCAGTGGCGCGCCGTCCGGTCCGAGGTTCCGTGGGTTCTGTCCCGTATAGAACAGGTGGTGAATGCCGGCTTCATCGACAACTACGCTGCCCGTGTAGGCATTGAAATCCAGATCGGTTGCGCTTCCGTGCTGGAGCGAAACGCCCCGGTCTTCAAACTGCGTGAGGTCTTTGGTGGTGACGAGGTTCCATGAGGTTCCCGGTTTCGGGTCCGAGCGGACCTCGTGAAGGTAGAAGAGCCAGAACTCCCCGTCCTTCTCGAAGGGGATGAGGTCGCCAACCCAGCCGTCGGCGGGCTGGAAGAAAACTGAGCGTTTCATCGGCACTGATGTCCATTCTGCTAAAGCGTTTGATCACCCAACGGTAGCGCCGGGATTGAGTTTGATCAAGCGTTTTAGCAATATTGATTTTGTGCATTCGCTGGTCTTATTCGGGCGCCCTGCTAGGGTCTGTGCATGGATGAAAAACTGGGGAAGTTCATCGACGATTTTTCCGCGCTGGTTGAGCTGGCGCAGGCCGGAAGCCACCGGCAGCAGGCGGGCAAACAGCTGCTGGAGGCGCTGACCGACCACCTGGCTGAGCCGGCTGAAGGCCTCTCCGTGGTGGTGGAAAATATCCCGCCCCACCGGTTTGTGGACGCGGACATCCTGATGGCGGAGTTTGCCGGCCAGGATCCGGACAGCCGGCTGGTGGGCATCGGCGGCGCCCAGCGGCACCACCAGACACTCAGCGACATGATTCAGCAGTCGCAGCTGTTTCCCCAGTTTCCGCTGTCCCAGCCCGACTACACCAACCTCGCTGTGGGACCCGAGACGCAGCGCCAGGCGGTGGCCATGGGGCTCTGGCTCTTCAGTTTCGAAGGCCACCGGCTGGCTGTCTTTCAGCGCGACGGGGACCCGCGGACCGGGCGTCAAACGGCCACCTTGGAAGTGCTGGCAACCGGGCAGGGAACAGCCAACGAGTTCCTGGCCGAGTTCCGTCTCCGGATGGACAACAACAGCGTCCTCAAGGGCCAGGTCATCTCCCTGGTGATGTCCGAGTATGGGCCGAGCACGGCGGGGGTGACGTTCCACCGCCGCCCCGGCCTCCCGGCGTCGGACGTTATCCTGCCCGACGGCCTCCTGCAGAAGGTCGCAGACCACACCGTGGGCATCGCCACGCATCGGGCGTCCTTGGAGCAGCACGGCCAGCACCTCAAACGCGGCATCCTGCTGTACGGCCGGCCGGGGACCGGCAAAACGCACACCGTGCGGCACTTGCTGAGCCAGAGTGAAGGCTCGACGGCGATCCTCCTCTCGGGCGGTTCACTCGCCAGGATCTCCGAGGCCGCGCGCATGGCCCGCGCGCTGCAGCCCTCGATTGTGGTGCTGGAGGACTGCGACCTGATCGCTGAGGACCGGAGTTTCGGGCACGGGCCGCAGCCGCTGCTTTTTGAGGTGCTGGACGCCATGGATGGCCTGGACAACGACGCCGACGTCGCGTTTGTGCTCACCACCAACCGGCCGGACATGCTGGAGCGGGCGCTGGCGCAGCGCCCTGGCCGGGTGGACCTTGCGGTGGAGATCCCGCTGCCGGCCCATGTCGAGCGGGTCCGGCTGCTGGAACTCTACGGCCGCCTCGTGGCGTTCAGCCCGGCGGCGCTGGATGCCGCCGCGGAACGGACGGCGGGAACCACCGCATCCTTTGCCCGGGAACTGGTCCGGCGGGCAGTGGTGGCGGCGGCACTGGATGACGCGCCGGTGTCTGATGCCCATCTGGCGGCCGCCGTGGAGGACCTGATGGCCGACGCAGAAACCCTCACCCGCAGCCTGCTGGGCAGCGGCACGGACGCGGCCGGCGCGCCGGGAATTCCGGGTTTCCCGGGGCCAGGCATGCCTGGGCCGGGGATCCCCGGGCCGGGATTTCCAGGGCCAGGCCGCTCAGGACCCTAGGCCGCCCGCCAGCCGGTAGGACTCCTCGAGCAGTTCGCCGAGTTCCTCGGTGCCGATGCGGGGCAGCCGGACCAGCACCAGCTGCGGCGATCGCTCGTGGTGCGGCGTCCAGAAATACGTTTCGGGTTCCGTGCCGGCCAGGGCCTCCCGCTCCGTGGTCTTCACCGTCATCACGCCGTCCTCCCACATGCGTGCCATCAGCGTCTTCGCGAACCAGGCGGGCTGGTCCCAGCTGCTGCGTTCGGTGACACCGGGCAGTGCCAGGCACATCCTGCGTACATCGTCCTCGGTTGCCATCGCGGCTAGTCGCCTGGCGCGTCGGCCTTGGAGAGTTCGCCCGTGATCCGTTCGCCGGGGATCCGGGCGGTCCGCCACGTGTCCAAGGCGATGACGGCACCGAGGATCAGCAGCGAGAGCGTAATCGAGGCCAGCGCGTCGCTGAGCCAGTGGTAGCCGAGGTACAGGCGGCTCAGCGAGGCCAGGAACATACCGATGCCCGCACCCACGAAGCCCAAGACGGCTGACCTCGGGTTTTCCCGTCGCGAGAAAACCAGGAAAGTGGTCACCAGCAGGAAGTCGCAGGCACCCAGGACGTGACCGGACGGGAACGAGAAGGTGTGGTCGGCGCCGAACAGCATCAGTTCCACGGGCGGCCGCGAGCGCTGGATGATCGCCAGGATGATCTGGGATATCACGACGCCGGTGAGCATGGCGGCGGCGAGCACGATGGGCCGCCAGGCGTGCTTCGCCGCGAATCCCCAGACCACCGTCACCACCAGCACGATAATGGGCAGGGCGACGGGACCGAAGACAATCGCGAGGAAGATCATCACGGCAGTGAGGGTGTCTGACCGGAGCGAGAGCAGCCAGTCGCGGATTGGTTCGTCGGGACCCCACGGGCCTGTGTTGCTCTGAAGGACGCCCACCAGCATCGCGACAAACAGCAAAGTCCCCACGCTCATCAGCACCACCGCCGTCCGGTACAGCCCCTCCGCGCGGCCGGTTCCATGAAGCGTTCCTCCACCACGAACTTGTCATGGAAGGTCCGCCAACGACTGTTCTTGCCTGCCTGCTCTGCCACTTGTTTTTCCGTCCCGCGCCGTAATGGAGTCTGCCTAAGGTGAAGATTATCCCTTCTGCCCGGTGTTGGCCCTGCTCTTTACTACGGCGGCTCCCCACCGGGCACGTCAGCCCGCCGGGGTAGCCTGACTTGATGGGCGCGATGAATGAGCTGATCAACCGGCAGGGAGTGGATACACTCGCCGGAATCCTTGCTGAGGCCGCTCCAGGAACGCACTGGCCGCACGTCGCTGCTGCCGCCGCAAACTTGGACGAGTTGAGCCTGCGCGGCCGGACGGATGCTGTGAGCAGTGCGCTGCTGGCGGACGTGCGGCAGCTTCCGGATCCGGGATATCCGACGGCGGCACGCATCTTCCGGAGCGCCCTTTCCGGCGCCGGTTTCACGGGGTGGGTCCTCTGGCCGGTATCCGAAACGGCCGTCACGCTTACCCTCGACTCACGCACAGCACCTGACTTTGACGACTGCCTGTCCCTCCTGGCCGAACTGACCCCGAGGCTCACCGGCGAGTTCGCTATCCGCCGACTGCTGGCCGCGGAACTGGAGCGTTCCCTACAGATCATCCAGGGCTGGACCGGACATCATGACCAGCACGTCAGGCGGCTGGCCAGCGAGGGGACGCGGCCGTACCTCCCCTGGGCGGTGCGTGTACCCGCCGTCGTGCTTCATCCGGAGGCCACCCTCCCCATCCTGGACGCCCTCTACCGGGACCCTTCGGAGTACGTGCGGCGCTCGGTGGCGAACCATCTCAACGATCTGGCCCGGCACGCACCCGCCCTGGTAGTGGCGACGGCGGGTCGCTGGCTGGCCGCCCCGGACGCCAACACCGCATGGGTGGTCAGGCATGGCCTGCGGACGCTGATCAAGAAGGCCCACCCCGGTGCACTCGCGCTGCAGGGGTTCACGCCGGCGTCGGTGGCTGTCACCGGGCCCAGGCTGGACAGGAACTCGGTGGCCATGCCGGGTGAACTGGCTTTCGACTTCGCGATCGCCAACACCGGAAACGGCGATGCCCAGCTCGCCGTGGACTACGTGGTCCACTACGCCAAAGCCAACGGCACGCAATCGGCCAAGGTCTTCAAGATCGCGGCGCTCACCCTGGCGGCCGGTGAGACCCGCACACTCTCGAAGCGTCATGCCTTCCGGCAGATGACCACCCGGGTGCACCACCCGGGGTCCACGCCTTGGAACTGCAAATCAACGGGATCCGGCACGGGCACACGGAGTTTGAGCTGCATCTATGAGCTATCCCCATCGGTTGGTGGGGGGCACTGCGGGTACCTGTATCGACAGCCACTCCCACTCATCCGGAATGTGCGGTTGGCTATTAGAGGAACACCCGGGCTTCTGCCCCTGACGAAGTGATGAGGAAACGAAAATGCGAGCAACCATCATGTATGGCGCCGGTGACGTGCGCGTGGAGAACGTGCCCGATCCCGTCATCCAGAATCCGACCGACGCCATCGTGCGGATCGTCAATTCCTGCATCTGCGGCTCCGACCTGCACCCCTACCACGGCATGCCCCCCTCCCGGCAGGGCAGCCCCATGGGCCACGAGTTCATCGGCGTCGTCGAGGAAACGGGCAAGGACGTGTCCACCCTGAAGAAGGGGGACTTCGTCATCGCCCCGTTTGCCTGGTCCGACGGGACCTGCGATTTCTGCCGCGAAGGCCTGCAGACGTCCTGCCGCCACGGCGGGTTCTGGGCCTCCGGCGGGATTGGCGGCGCCCAGGCCGAGGCCGTCCGCGTCCCGTTCGCCGATGGCACCCTGGTCAAGGCCCCGGTGGGTGAGGACAGCGGGCTGCTGCCCTCGCTCCTGACGCTCTCCGATGTCTACGGCACCGGCTACCACGCCGCCATCAAGGCAGGCGTCAACGCACGAACCACTGTCACGGTCATCGGTGACGGCGCGGTCGGATTGATGGCGGTGCTGTCCGCCAAGCAGCTGGGTGCCGAACAGATCATCCTGATGGGCCGGCACAAGGCCCGCACCGACCTGGGCATCGAATACGGCGCCACCGACGTCGTCGCCGAGCGCGGTGAGGCCGGGATCGAGAAGGTCCGCGAGCTCAGCGGCGGCGACGGAACACACACCGTCCTCGAGTGCGTGGGGCACCGCCCGGCGTACGACCAGGCCCTCGGCGTGATCCGCCCGGGCGGCGTCATCAGCCGCGTGGGCGTGCCGCAGTACGAGGACGCGCCGATCGGTTTCGGCTCCATGTTCGGCCCCAACATCACACTCACCGGCGGCCCGGCCCCCGTCCGCGCCTACATCGAGACGCTGCTGCCCGGCGTCCTTGACGGCACCGTGAACCCGGGCAAGGTGTTCGACCGCACCATCAGCCTGAACGAGGTGCCCGACGGCTACCGCGCCATGGATTCCCGCGAGGCCCTGAAGGTCCTCGTCCGTCCATAGCGTCACTCTCGAAAGGAAACAACCATGGCTACCTGGCTCATCACAGGGTGCTCGACCGGACTCGGCCGCGCACTCGCCCAAACCGTGCTTGCGCACGGCCACAACGCCGTCGTCACCGCACGGAGCGTCACCACTGTGGAAGACATAGCGGCCGCTTATCCGGACACCGCCCTGCCCCTTCCGCTTGACGTCACCAACAGCGGAGAGATCGACTCGGCGGTACAGCAGGCCCGGGCACGCTTCGGCGGCATCGACGTGCTGGTCAACAACGCCGGCTACGGCTACCGCTCCGCAGTTGAAGAAGCGGACGACGCCGACATCCGGCAATTGTTCGACACGAACGTCTTCGGCGCAGTGGACATGATCAAAGCGGTCCTCCCGGGAATGCGCGCGAACCGTTCAGGATCCATCCTGAACATTTCCTCCATCGGAGCGCGGATCTCACCGCCCGGATCCGGCTACTACTCCGCAAGCAAGGCAGCCCTGGAGGGCCTGTCCGGATCCCTCCACAACGAACTGCAGCCACTCGGGATCAACGTCACCGTTATCGAGCCCGGCGCGTTCCGCACCGACTTCGCGGGCCGCTCGCTGACCCAGTCAGCCACGCCAATTGAGGACTACGCGGAGACAGCCGGGAAACGCCGCAAGGAAAACGATAAGATGCACGGCACCCAGCAGGGCGACCCCGTCAAGGCAGCGGAAGCCATCCTGGCGGTTGCCGCAAGCCCGAACCCGCCGTCCCTGCTGGTGCTCGGCAGTGACGCCTTCAACGCATTTGCCGCCGTCGCCCAGGCACAGCGCACCGAACTGGACCAATGGCGGGACCTCAGCCTCAGCACGGACATCGAAAGAGAACAACCATGAGCACAAAGAAGCAACCGAAGACCCCCACCGTCAAGGGACCCGAGGACTGGTTTACCGGCGACGTTTACTTCAACGCGTACTACTCCGGCCAGCAACCGTCCCGCGCCCGGCTGAATCTGGTGCGCTTCACCCCCGGCGCGCACACCGCCTGGCACAAGCACGCCGTCGGGCAGACCCTGCATGTCACGGAAGGCATCGGGTACGTGCAGTCGAGGGGGGAAGGGCTGATCGAGCTGCACCCCGGCGATACCGTCTACACACCCGCGGACGAGTGGCACTGGCACGGCGCAACGGAAGGCAACTTCATGTGCCACCTCGCCCTGTGGGAAGCTCCCGTGGACGGCGACGAGCCCGAAACAGTCTGGGGTGCCAAGCTCACGGCCGACGAATACCCCTCCACGACGTAGGAAGACGACAGGCACCCGCAGTAAGGCCGCAGCGCGGCGTTACTGCGGGTGCTTTGCAGTTTGTCCCGGTTCGGCAAAGGCCTCTTCGTGGGTGGCAGCCCAGGAGGCCAACAGCTGCAACGCATCGGCTGTCGGCGAGCCCGCCGGTGCGGTGTAGACGTTCAACACCAGGCCCGGCTCACTGGGCAGCTCCATGGACTGGTAGTTCAGGTCGAGGTCACCCACCACCGGGTGATGCAGCCGCTTGAGCCCGCTGCGGTGGAAGACCACGTCCCGGGAAGCCCACCGGTCCCTGAACAGCTCGCTCTGCGTAGACAGTTCTCCGACGAGCCGGATCAGCTCGGGATCGTGCGGATGGCGGCCTGCTTCAAGCCGCAGCATGGCGGCGGCATCGTTGACGATCTGATCGTAGTCACGCCAGAACTCCCGGGCCGCCGGGTCAAGGTAGGTAAACCGGGTGGTGTTCACCGGCCGGTGCGCGCTTTGGAACACGGGCGAGTAAAGGGCCCGCCCCATCCGGTTGGCAGCCAGGATGTCATGGCGGCCGTTGCGGACCCACGCCGGTGCATCAGCCATCGCATCGAGTACCTGCTGGACTTCAGGGTGGACGGTCCCGGATGGCTTGCTGCGGCTCTTGCGGGCCGGGCCGGCGGCGCGGGCGAGGTCAAAAAGATGTTCCCGTTCGGCTTCGTCCAGCTTCAGCGTGCGTGCGAGGGCGTCCAGTACGCTTTCGGACGCCCCGGCGAGGTTGCCGCGCTCCAGGCGCACGTAGTAGTCCACGGACATACCGGCCAGCATGGCCACTTCCTCACGCCGGAGGCCGGCGACGCGCCGGTTCCCGCCGTAGGCAGGCAATCCGGCCTCCTCGGGCGAAATCCGCGCCCGCCTGGAACTTAGAAATTCTTTTATGTCCGCGCGCACATCTCCCATACCCCCTACGGTAAGCGCCTGCGGTCCCGGGCGGCAGGCACTGTCAGTACCTGCCTTCTCCGCGCCCAAGGAAGGGAAGCCCAGACAGACAGGCCCAGCCACGACCCGCCCAGGCAAGACCCGGCTGCTACCGCTGGGTGGTTCCGCTGGCGGTGGTGCCCAGCATGGCGAGCTCGGCCCGGCTGGGCAGGCCCTCCCAATCGCCGGCAGTGCTGACGGCGAAAGCCCCCATGACGGCGCCGCGTTGCAGGCGGCCGGCAACGTCCTCGCCGTCGAGCAGGGCGGAGAGGTAGCCGGCGGTGAAGGCATCCCCCGCGCCCACGGTATCGATGCTGGTCACCGCGACGGCGGGCGCCTCGAACCGCCCGGAAGCTGTATGGACGCCGGCGCCGGCGACGCCCCGCTTGACCACGACTTCCCCGACCCCCTGCTCCAGCAACGAGGCTGCGAGCGCGGCTTCGGCGTCGTCGTTCCCCCGAGGTCCGGAACTGTCATCGCTCAAGGCGGCGGAGGCAACCAGGTCCAGTTCGTCGTCGGAGGCTATCAGGATGCTGGCGTACCGCGCGATGGGGCGCAGCACGGCGCGCGCCTCGTCCCGGGTCCAGAGCCGGCTGCGGTAGTTGACGTCGAGGGAGACCACCACACCGTCCGCTGCGGCACGCTCGGCGGCGTATTCAAACGCCTTCCGGGCTTCGGGGCTGAGGGCGGGGTGATGCCGGTCAGGTGCAGGACGCGCGGGCCAGCGGACAGGGCCCTGTCCACGTCGTCCCGGCTGACGGTGGATCCGGCCGAACCGGCGCGGTAGTAGAAGGCCCGGGTGACGTCGGCGGTCCGCTGTTCGAGGAACATCACGCCCGTGCTGCGGGACGGATCCACCCGGCACTGCGTCCCGATGCCCTCGGAGCGCAGCTGCCGCAGGATGTATTCGCCGTGCGGATCGGCGCCAACTGCACCGGCCCACGTGACGCTGTGCCCCAGCCGGGCGACGCCCACGGCGACGTTGGATTCGGCGCCGGCCACGTGCATGGCCAGGCTGCCGCCGGCGGACAGCGGCCCGGTGGACCGCAGCGACACCATGGTTTCACCAAAGGTCAGAAGGTCGACGGCGGCGCTCACCGCACGCCCGCGGCGGCAGTCACTGCCTCGGTCGCTGCGGCCGTCCGGCGGGCAAAGGAGTCCGCCAGGTCCACAAAGGCTCGGGCCCGCCCGCGCATCGGGGCGAGGTCACCGCCGGAGCCGGCATCACCGAACAGCGGCCCGCCGAGCCCGACGGCGATCGCGCCAGCTTCCCAGTAGCCCGCCGCCTCGTCCAGGCCCACGCCGCCGACGGCGATGAACGGGATCCCGGGGAAGGGATCGCGCAGCGCGTTGAGGTAGCCGGGGCCGCCGATGGAGGCGGGGAACAGCTTGATGGCGGTGGCCCCGCGGTTCATCGCTTCGTACGCCTCGCTCGGTGTGAGCGCCCCGGCCAGGACAGGGATTCCCTGCCGCGCCGATTCCTGGATGGATGCGGCCAGGGACGGCGTGACCATAAACTGGCCGCCGGCCTCGGCAACGTTGTCCACGTCCTGCACCGTCAGGACGGTTCCGCCGCCGACGTAGCAGCCCGCCGGCGCCGCAGCGCGGACCTCGCGGATAGCTTCCAGCGCGCCCGGCGTGGTCAGGGCGATCTCGACGAAACGGAACCCTTCCGCCATCGCGGCGAGGGCGGCCTGCGCCGCGGCCGGACCGTCCGTGCCGCGCACGATTCCCACGAGCCGCGACTCCCGGATTCCGGCCAGCAGGCCTTCGGGCGTGACGTCAGGGCTATCAGAAATGTCAGGGCTGTCAGTCATGTTGTTTACCATTCTGCAAATGCTCCGTCCGCGTGGCGCCAGACCGGCCCGCGCCAGGCGTGGCCGCGTTTGTCCGCAGCGCGGACCACGGCCTCGTCGATTTCAATGCCGAGGCCGGGACCGGTCAGCCGTTCGATATGGCCGTCCACGAACTTCAGCGGGGACTTGTCTACCACGTAGTCCAGGACTTCGGCGCCCTTGTTGTAGTGGATTCCGATGCTCTGTTCCTGGATCAGGAAGTTGGGCGTCGCGAAGCCCACCTGCAGGCACGCCGCCAGTGCGAGCGGCCCGAGCGGGCAGTGCGGGGCCAGCTGGACGTCGTAGATTTCGGCGAGCGAGGCGATCTTGCGGACCTCGGTGATGCCGCCGGCGTGCGACAGGTCCGGCTGGGCCACGGCGATGCCGGCCTGCAGGGCGGGCAGGAATTCCTGCCGGCTGTAGAGCCGTTCACCGGTGGAAACCGGCGTCGTGGTTGAGGACGTGAATTCGCGCAGCAGGTGCGTGTTTTCCGGAACCACGGGTTCTTCGAGGAAGAACGGCCGGTACGGTTCCAGCAGCGGCGCCACCCGGCGGGCGTTGGCCAGGCTGAAGCGGCCATGGAAGTCCACCGCGACATCGCGGTGGTCCCCCAGCACCTCGCGTGCCGCGGCAACACGGCGGACGACGCCGTCGAGCTCTGCCATCGAGGCGACGGGGCTCATCCGGCCGCTGGCGTTCATCTTGACGGCGGTCAGGCCCACTTCCAGCTGGGCGCTGATCTGGTCCGCTACCTCGTTGGGTTCGTCCCCGCCCACCCAGCCGTACATCCGGATCCTGTCGCGGACGTGGCCGCCCAGGAGCTGGTGCACGGGGGTGTTGAAGTGCTTGCCGGCGATGTCCCAAAGGGCCTGGTCCAGCCCGGAGACGGCACTGGCCAGGATGGGTCCGCCGCGGTAGAAGGAGCCTTTGGACATGACCTGCCAGTGGTCTTCGATCCGGAGGGCGTCGTTGCCGATCAGCAGCTCCGAGAGCTGCCCGACCGCGGTGCGGACCGTTTCGCTGCGCCCCTCGCAGGTTGCCTCGCCCCAGCCGACAATCCCGCTCTCGGTCTCGATCCGGACAAACAGCCACCGCGGCGCGACGAGGAAGGTTTCTATTCTGCTGATGAGTGTCATGCCGGACCTAGCCCTTGGTAGCTCCGGCGGTCATGCCGGAGACGATGTACTTCTGCGTGAAGAGCGCAATGATCATGATGGGGATGGTCACCACGGTGGCGGCGGCCATCAGCCCACCCCAGTCGATGCTGGCGTACGAGACGAAATCGAAGATGGCCACAGGCAGCGTCTTGGTCTTGGACCCGGAAAGCACCAGGGCGAACATGAAGTTGTTCCACGAGAAGATGAAGGACAGGATGCCGGCGGTGGCCATGCCGGCCACGGACAGCGGCAGGGTGATGCGCTGGAACGCGCCAATCGGGGTCAGTCCGTCCACCTGCGCCGATTCTTCCAGTTCCAGCGGGAGCGAATCGAAGTAGCTCATCATGATGTAGACGATCAGCGGCAGGGCAACGAACATGTGGCTGAGGATCAGCACCTCGAACCCGCCCACCATTTTCAGGTTGGAGAACACGTAGTACCAGGGCACCAGCAGCGAGACACCCGGGATGACGCGGGCCATCAGGACCACCAGGGCAGAGCGGTGCATGGTGAACCGGCTCATGGCGTACGCGGCCGGGACGCCCAGCACCAGCGACAGGGCCGTGGAGACGAAGGCCACCCAGAAGCTGTTGAAGATGAAGACGAAGTAGTTGTTGCGCTGCAGCACGTTCGCGTAGTTCTCGAACGTGGGGCTGAAGATGAACGATTTGGCGGTGTCGTAGATGTCCACGTTGGTCTTCAGCGACGCCAGCAGCATCCAGAACAGCGGCGCCACCAGGAACAGCACCACGGCGATCAGGGCTGCGACGCGGAAGACCTTGTAGGCACGGGTGCCGAGGGGCTTCTTCGGGCGGCGGACCGGCCGGGGCTGCCCGGCATGCGTTTTGATGTTTTCGGTGTTTTCGTTCACTACGGTCATTTGCTTACCGCTTTCTTGCGCATGGTCAGCAGCCACATGGAGCCGATGATGATCATGAAGAACAGGATCAGCACCGCGGAGGACAGCCCGTACTGGTTGTAGTCGAAGCTCAGCCCGTAGGCGTAGACGTTCAGGGTCTCCACTTCGTGGAAGGACCCGCCGCCCTTGCCCTTGGTGGCGTACAGGATGTCGAAGGTCTTCAGGGCGTCGATGCCCCGGAGCAGGATGGCCACGATCACGGTGGGCATCATCAGGGGCAGGGTGATGAAGAAGAAGCGCTGGAACGCGTTGGCGCCGTCCATGCGGGCTGCTTCGTCGGGTTCCTCGGAGAGGGAGGTCAGGCCGGCGAGCAGGATCAGGACCACCATGGGGGTCCACTGCCACACATCCATAAAGATCGTGGTGCCGAGCGCGGTGTCCTGGCCGGAGAGCCAGGGCTGGGCGGGGATGCCCACAGCGGCGAGCAGCTGGTTCGCGAACCCGATGTTGGGGTCGAAGATCAGCCGCCACATCATGCCGACGGCTACCGGGGTGGCAACAAGCGGCAGCAGGATGGCCACGCGGACCCACTTTTCGCCGCGGAAGGGGCGCCACAGCAGCAGGGCGATGCCCATGCCCAAGGCCACTTCGCAGACCAGGGCAACACCGGTGAAGGTGAGTGTGCGGCCCACAGCGGGCCAGAAGCGTTCGACGTCGGACAGGACCGTCAGGTAGTTTTCCAGGCCGATGAATTCGGTGGCTGCGCGGACGGAGCCCTGCGAGTCGGTGAGGCTCAGGTACAGGGTCCAGGCCAGCGGGAAGATGATGAGGACGCCGACGAACACCATCGCGGGGGCTGCGAAGAGCCATTTGCGGTGCCGGTTGGCCCAGGCGGAGAAGTTCTCGCGGGTCCCGGGGGCGCTGCCGGGCTTCCGGGCTGCGCTGCGGGGAGGAGTCAAGACAGACATGGTTCACCTAAGGAGTTGGGGGTGAAGAGTGGCCGGGGCGGGACGGCAGCGTCACTGCCGTCCCGCCAAAGCTGTTGGGCGCACCGGGGCTTATTACCTGAGCCCCGCGTGCACCGGGTGCGTTACTTCTTTTCGCTGTCCAGGAAGGTCTGGAATGCCGTGTGGGCAGTGTCTGCCGCTGCGGCGGCGTCAGCGCCGGTGATGCTGGCAACGATCGGCGCGCCCACTATTTCGCGGGCCTTGCCTACGGTGACCACTTCGGGACGGTCGTGGCCCACGCCGTTTTTGGCGCTGGCGGCAATGGCTTCGGCCAGGTCCTTCGGGTACGTGGAGGTTCCCGCGGAGTCAGCCCAGACGGAGGCGCGGGGTCCGGGGACACCGGCCTTCTGCGCGGCCAGGGTGCGTTCCTTGCTTGTGGCCCACTGGATGAACTTCCAGGCGTTGTCCTGGTTGCCCGAAGCCTCGTTCACGGCCAGGCCCCAGGACGGGATGTTGTACGGCTTGGAGCCGGCGGGTCCGGCGGGCAGGGCGGCGAATCCGACGGTGTCGGCCACCTTGGACTTGGCCGGATCGGTGGCGTTCTTGTAGAGCGAGTCTGCCTCGGTGTAGAAGGCGGCCTTGCCCTGCGTGAAGATTGCCATCGCCTCGGGCCAGCTCATGTCTGTGCTGACGTTGGCCGGACCGTAGTTCTTGATCAGGCCGCCGTAGAAGGCATAAGCCTTCTTGGCAGCAGCCGAGTTGACGGTGGACTTGCCGCTGGAATCAGTGAAGTCGCCGCCGAAGCTGTACAGGAAGCTGGAGAACTGGGTGACGGCGGCGGACTTGCCGGTGCGGGCCACAAAGCCGGCGGTGTCCGGGTTGGCTTCCTTGATGGCCTTGGCGGCCGCTTCGAGCTCCTCCATGGTCTTGGGGACCTCAAGGCCGGCAGCCTTCAGCAGGTCCTTGCGGTAGTAAAGGACTTCACGCTCGGTGATGATGGGGACGCCCACCACCTTGCCGTCAGCAGTGGTGGCCTTGACCGGGCCCTCCTGGTAGTCCTTCCAGTCCCAGCCGGAATCCGAGGAGACCTTGCTGGTCAGGTCCGCGAGATAGCCGTTCTTCGCGAACGCCTTGCCTTCCTGGAGCGGGCGGTACATCATCACGTCGATCTCATCGCTGCCTGCGTTGAGCTTGACGTTGTACTGGTCCGAGAGCTGGTCTTCGCCGAGCTGGGTCAGTTCCACCTTGAGCCCGGAGGACTTCTCGAATTCCGGGATGGCGGCCTTGATGCCTTCGGTCCACACGTGGTTTGCGAGAGTCACCCGGACTACGCCCGATTCCTTGGCGTCGCTGCTGCCGCTGCCGCCGCAGGCTGTTAGCCCCATGGACAGTGCTGCGGCAACCGCCGCGTACTTCATTACTGAACGTCGCTTCATAACGACTCCCTTGCTTCCAGGCTGACGTCACTGTCCAGCCATCTACAAATGCATCTTTACATCTGCTCTGGAAGCGATCTTAGGCAAATAAGGCAGACTTAAACAAGCCCTTGGGGCAACCAGTATGATTTATCTATGAAAACCCCAAAGGCGGAGTCCCCTACTGACCGGCATGCTTTGTTGGTCCAGAGCCTGGGACTCGCCATTGCCGAGGGGACCCTCGCACCGAATTCGGTGGTGCGGCTGGACGAGCTGGAGGCGCAGCATAAGGTGTCCCGTTCGGTTGTCCGGGAAGCCGCCCGGGTTCTGTCATCCAAAGGCATGCTGGCATCCCGCAGGCGGTTCGGCACCGTGGTGCAGCCCGAGGAGGCCTGGAACCTTTACGATCCCCAGGTGATCCGCTGGCGGCTGGCCTCGTCCCGCCGGCTGGAGCAGCTTCAGGCCCTGAACGAGCTCCGCGGCGCCATCGAGCCGCAGGCCGCCCGGCTCGCGGCCGAGCGCGCCTCCTGGGATGCCGGCAGCGATCTGGTCTCCCTGGCAGCGCGGCTGTGGGCGGCCGGCCAGCGGAGTGACAACGACGAATTCCTCCGGCTGGACGTCGAGTTCCATGCCGCCGTCCTCAACGCATCAGGCAACGCCATGTTTGCCCAGTTCCAGACTCTCGTGGCCGAGGTCCTCACCGGCCGGACGGAGCACGGCCTGATGCCGCACCTGCCCCATCACGAAGCACTGCAGCTGCACGTCGACGTCGCCAGCGCCATCCAGCGCGGTGAAGCCGCCGCCGCGCATGCCGCCATGAGCAGGATCGTGGAACAGTTCGCCGAAGAGGTGGGCCATATCTGGTCCGAGCACCACCAGGGCGAGACGCCGGACGCGTCCCTGCGGCACGCAACAGAGCGGCACGCACCAGAGGCCGACGGCGCCCCCCAATTGCCGCCGTCGGCCTCCCCGTCCCCGCGGACAGCTAAAGCGAACCCGTGGTGAACTGCCAGGTCCTGGTGGCCAGCTGATTGCCTGCGAGGTCGCGGATGGACGTCGCGCCGCCGGTGACGGTCACCGTGTATTTGGTCTTTGCCGCCAGGGCGTTCCGGGGGTCCAGGATCCACTGGTTGGTGGTGCCGTTGCGGAGGACGGCGGCGGCAACCACTGCGCCGGTTGCGGCGTTTTTCACCGTGAACGTGGCCGTACTGACGCCTTGGACTGCCTCACTGAAGGTCACTGAAAGGTTGTTGTTCCGCCTGACCAGGTTGGCGTTGCTGCCCGGCGTGAACCCCGTGACCGTGGGCGCCGGGCCGGTGGTGAACGTCCAGCTCGTGCTGGCAAGCGGTGTGCCTGCGGTGTCGCGGATGGCGGCGGCTCCGCCCACCAGCGTCGCGGTGAAGGTGACATCTGCTGCCAGGTCGGCGGACGGATCCAGGGTGGCCGTTCGGGTTGTGGCGTTGTAGCTCACCGTTGCCGGTATTGCTGAGCCGGCGGCGTTCCGGAGCACAAATGTTCCGGCGCCAACCCCCTGGACGGTCTTGTTGAACGTGGCCGTCACGTTGCTGGCAACGGGCGCCCCCGTCGACTGCGGTGCGGGTGATTTGGCCGTGACAGTGGGTGCGGGTGCCGGGGTGGGTGCCGGTGCGGGCGCAGCGGCGTACAGCAGGCGGTTCGGCGTACCGGTCCCGGCGCCCGTGATCACTCCGGCGGTGGCGTTCGAGGTCAACGCCGAAGCGACCTGGGCCGGCGTGAGCGCAGGGTTCTGGGACAGCAGCAATGCCGCTGCCCCTGCAGTGTGGGGCGAAGCCATGGACGTGCCGGACATGGAGGCGGTTGCGGTGTTGGAGGTGTACGACGCCGAGACAATGCCGACGCCGGGTGCATACAGATCCACGCAGGAACCGAAGTTGGAGAACGAAGCCTGGCGGTCGCTGGAATCGCTGGCTGCCACCGTGACCGCTGCCGGGAGCCGCGCCGGCGAACTCCCGCAGGCGTCCGCGGCGGAGTTGCCGGCGGCAACCACTGCCGTGACGCCGTCGTTGATGACACCCTGGAGCGCGGAATCCACGGCCGCGCTGGCCGCCCCGCCCAGGCTTATGTTCACCACCGCGGGCGTTCCGGCGGCGTGGTTGGCGGCGATCCAGTCCAGGCCGGCCACCACGTCGGAGTTGAAGCCGGAGCCGGAGCAGTCCAGGACCCGGACGGGGACGATCGTTGCGGCTTTCGCCACGCCGTAGGTGGTTCCGGCCACCGTCCCGGCCACGTGGGTGCCGTGGCCGTTGCAGTCGCTGGAGCCCCGGCCGTCGGCCACGGCCGTCCAGCCTGCCGCCACCCGGCCGGCAAACTCGGAGTGCGAGGCGAGCACGCCGGTGTCCACCACGTAAGCGCTGACTCCGGCGCCGGCGGCGGTCCAGGTGTAGGAACCGGAGAGCGGCAGGGGCCGCTGGTCCACGCGGTCCAACCCCCACGGCGCGGGCTGCTGCGTCGCGGAAACGGTGATGGGCGCATCTACCTCAACTGAGTCAACGCGCGCCGAGCGGGACAATGCCGCCGCTTGCGCCGGCGTCGCGGTGACCACGGCGCCGCGCAGGGCATGCGTAAAGGAGCGGCCGACGCCGATGCCTTGGGTTTTGAGCCGCGCCGCCTCCGCAGGGACGTCCGTTTCGGCGGCGTAGCGGACCAGGTAGCGGGCACTTGCGTCGGTGCCGGCCGGCGCAACGGTCGGCTCAACGGCCGAGGCGGGCAGGCCCGAGGCAGTCAGGGCCGCTGTAAATATCAGCGTGGCGGCAGCGGGCAGCACAAAACGGAAGGTGCGCATGGGGAGGGTCCTAGCGTGGCGGTCTGGATTGATGCTGGCGGCAACAAAACCCCGCCTATCAACAGATTAGGAGCCCGCAACGCGCACCGCCGGGAACTTAGCTGATCCTGCGCCAAGCCTTCGGCTGCTGCGGAATTCTGTGGCTTCCGTTGATGATCCGCCCGCTCGGCGCTTAAGCTCTCCGCACCTCAGTCCTCCGTGGGCGTCGTCTTGTTGGAGTGGTAGGTCCGCCAACTGTGTTCAGGCTCGAAGCCCAACAGGCGCCGGGCCTTGTCGATGGACAGCATGGTCTCGTGTTCGCCCAGATCCTTGGTCACCATGACGTTGGGGAACACCTCCGCGGCAAGGCTGGCGCTGGAACGCGTCATGACGGTGTCCGCGTTCGCGATGATGAAAGCCTCGAATCCGGGCTGGCCGTTTTCCAGCGCCCGCGCCACAGCCTGCGCGCCGTCGCGCCCGTCGATATAGCCCCAGAGGTTCCACTTGCGAAGCATGGCGTCGGCATCGAACGACGGGAACCGTTCGTAGTCCTCAGGGTCCATCACGTTGGAGAACCGCAGGCCCGTGATGCTCAATTCCGGATCCCAGCGCGTCAACTGGATCGCCATCTGCTCCTCAAGGTGCTTCACCAGGGAGTAGGTGCTTTCCGGCCGGGCGGGGTATTCCTCATCGACCGGGATGTAGGGCGGGTCGACGTCGAACGGCAGTCCCAGCACGGTCTCGCTGGAGGCGTAGACCACCTTTTTGATGCCGGCCCGCCGGCACGCCTGGAAGACGTTGTACGTGGACAGCATGTTGTTCTCGAACGTGGCCGCGTCCGGCATTAGGCCCGGCGCGGGTATGGCGCCCAAGTGGACAACGGCGTCGAACCCGGTGAGCCTGCTGTCAAGGCTGAACAGCACATCCAGGACCTGCCCGTAGTTGCGCAGGTCCACGATGGCAAGGCCCGGACTCCGTTCCCCGGCCCTGTCCAGGTTCATCACCTGGTGGCCCTCCTCGGTGAGCCTGCGGACCACGTGCCGTCCCAGTTTTCCGCTTCCGCCGGTCACTGCAATCTTCAAGGTGTCACTCCTAGGAACTTTTCGACGGCGGCAATGGCACGTGTGGTGATGGCGCCGGGGTCACCGCTGCCGTCCACCGAAACCACCATGCCCCGGCCGGAGTAGACCGCCACGACCTCGTGGGTTTCGCGGTGGTAGAGGTCCAGCCGGCGCCGGAACACTTCGATGGTGTCGTCCTTCCTGCCCTGTTCCTTGGCCCGCTGCAGCATCCGTTGTTCGAGTTCGGAATCGGGGGCGCGCAGTTCCACCACGGCGTCGAGGCGGTGGCCCCGCGAAGCCAGCATGTTGTCCAGTTCCATGACCTGGGGAGCTGTCCGCGGGTACCCGTCCAACAGGAAACCGGGCTGCAGATCGGCGTCGAGGAGCCGGTCCTTGACCAGGGCGTTGGTGAGCTGGTCCGGCACAAAAGCGCCGTCGTCGAGGTACTTGGCGGCCTCCAGCCCCAGCGGCGTCTCCTGGCTGACGTTGGTCCGGAAGATTTCGCCAGTGGATACGGTCGGGATGCGGAAGTGCCTGGCGATGTGCACCGCTTGGGTGCCTTTCCCTGAGCCCGGCGGCCCGATGATGAGCAGTCTGGTCATGTTCCTGTCCCTTCGCGGCGTCCTTGCCGGCTGGTCTCGGGTCCACCGTCGGCTGCGCCAACGTGAGCTTCATTCTGCCCACAAGTCGCAGCACAACGCCAGCCTCCGGGAAGGGATCCGGAGGCTGGCGTTGTGTTGCGGGGTTAGAACCGGGAGGCTGCGGCCGGGGCCACACCCACTGCCTGGTTCCCTGCTGTGTCTGTGACACCGGTGGGCGGTGCCACCGTGGGGGAAGACTCTGCCACATTTGTGTTGGAGGCAGTGTTTCGCGTGCCCAGGGTGACCGTCAGGGTATGCGTCCCGTCGTTCCATCCGATCTTGGACGGAGTGCCGTTGCCTGAGTTCCCCTTGAAGATAAGCGATCCGTAGTTAGCGCCAAGGGTCACCGGACCGATGTTGACAGTACAGCCCGCCGAACCGCCAGTGGTGACCGTAAGGGTGTTCGAACTGATGGTCACTGTCACCGCATTGCCGCCGGCTATCTCCTGAGGCTGTACGCCGTTGTTCCACAAGTTGCAGATGGTGTTGCTGTTGATGTCACCGGAGTACTTGATGGTGAGTGTGTCCCCAGTCTCCGCAACGCCTGCTGTGTTGCTGGCGAGGTTGGATAGGGAAACGGTCGCCGTTGGCGCCACCGTGTCCTTAGTTGTTGTTGCCGTCGTGGGATTACTGGTAGTCCCTGCAGCATTTGTGGCTATTGCGGTGTAAGTGATGAGGCCATCGCTGAGCCCCGAAAGGTCAAAGTCGCTGACTGCCCATTGGCCAGTGCCATTAGGGCTCACAGGTTGCGAAACTCTTTGCAGTCCTCCGGCGTCAGTGGCTGTGACCGTCACCAAGACACCGGCGACAGCAGTGCCGCTGACCGGGGCATTGGCTTTGTTGGCAAAGTAGACGACCTTGGGAGCACTGATGGTTGGTGCAGCGGGCTTAGCGGTGTCAGCAATGACGACTCCCACACTGCGGGCAGACTCCGGCCCCACCCATGCTGCGAGAACAGGAGTCACGGTGTAGTACCAGGTACCGGCGGGCAGCGCAGCTTCGCTGCAGCTCAGCGTTGCGATGGTTCCCGCGCAGGTTCCACCGGCGGAAACCATGGTCCCGCCGGTCACCAACGAGTAGCGGGCAACGGTGTAGCCAGCGACCGCCCGCCCCCCGCCGTCGTGCCTTGAGCCCAGCTGACCGACGCTGAACCGGCAGTTGCTGTAGCGGTGGGCGCAACAATGGCGAGGATGGAATCGGATTTGGCCGTGCCGGGATTGCCGCCGAGGGTTTGCCAATACGCGTTGGCCGCCGGGGCGCCCCAGGAAATGACGAGGGCCGCCGCCATGACGCCGGCAATGCGGGCCTTCCGGCGCGCCCACGGCAGCTGCACATGCGGCGGGGTCTGGATGGGGCGGCTCATTTCCGTGCCTCCAAAGTAACGGGCAGGCTGAACGTGGCGCCTTGGCAACCTGACAATGATGCCGTGGACATGATGGCGGCGCCTGGCAGGGTGATCAGCACGGACGAATTCGCCGGAATACTCACAGTTGGCGCCAGCGGGGCCGCAGGATTCACAAAGGTGACGCCGGTGCCGGTGACAGGGCAGCCCGCGGGGTTGCCGTCGGCCGTCGCGGCGCCATTGCCGCGGATGGCGTAAACCTGCACCGGATAACTGTTCGGGTTGAGCGCCCGGACGGCAACATCGGCGGTGCCGCCCGGGACGAGGGTGCTCTGCGGGGTGTCGCCGGCCACGAGGGCTTCTACGGTGACGGTTGCCATGGTGCCGTTGGTGGCAGCACCCGACCCGGCACCCACCGTGGCCCAGTATGCGTACGCGCCGCCCGCTCCCGTGGCGAGGCAGAGGGTGATGGTTGCTGCCGCAGTCTTGGCAGCCAACCGTCGGGAAGTCTTCTTGTGCTTCGGTGTCATGTCAGCTTCCCTGCCCTGAGCCGGAGTAGGCGAACTGGAGCGTGGCGCCCTTGCAGCCGTCCTGGTTCAGCGTGGTATCCAGCATGGAGATTCGGGGCCACTTCTGCCAATCAACGCCGAGCAACTCAAGAGTCCGCGTGCCGGGCGGAACGCTGAGCGGATACGGGCCCGAGTAGTTGGTTACCACGTAGTCCGCGGCGGTGCAGGGAAGCCCCGCAGCCACTGCAGCGGGCGTCCGGTTGATGGCTGTAATAGCGACCGAAAGGCTGCTCAGGGCCAGCGTCTTGTTGTTGGGATTGGAAATCGAAAGGTTCAGCGGGAGCGTTGATCCGGGCGTGAGCTGGGTGCCGAGATTCCCCGAAATACTGAACGTCTTGTTGGATGACTGGACGATGAGTTGGACCACGACGGCGTCAGACTGGCTTGCGCCGGCGGCCGTGCCGATGGTGAGGTCTGCTTTGCCGTCGGGCGTGGTGGCCGACGTCGCCACCGTCAGTGTGACTGTGGCCGTTTTGCCCGAAGCGAGCGTGACCGACGCCGGTGCGAAGGCCGCCGTCGTACTGGCCGGCAGGCCCGAAACAGTGGGGGTGACGCTGCCGCTGAATCCGTTGGTGGAGGTCAGGGATACCGAATAGCTGACCGGGTCGCCCCGGTCAACCGTCCGGCTGGCGGGATTCACTTGGATGGTGACGCCCTTTGTTTTGTTGCCTTGGCTCCCGCCCTGGCTGGCCGCGAAGATGGTGCCCGCGGAAACGAGCATCACCACAAGACCCACCAATAGCACCTTCGCTACGGTGGTGGTTCTTCGCATGAGTGTGCGGAAGTACCCAGAATCATTCTGCACGTTCAGCCCTTCTGACCTGATCTGCAATGAGCGGGAGAGGTGGAATTCGCCAGCGGGAAGGTTCTGCTCCTTCCCGCCGGCGAAGCTTCTTAGACGCTGCCGACGGTGATCTTGACGACGGCACCCTTGCAGGCGCTTTGGTCCGTACCGGAAAGGTCAGTGAACGTCAGGGTTCCGCTGCCAACAGACGTGCCCGTTGATTTCTTCGCCACGGTGGTGTTGCTGGTATCAGCGGTGACGGGGAACCAGGCGGCCAGGCAGCCCGCTTTATCGGTGGTCACGGTGGCGGTCAGCACCCCCACCTTGGTGCTGGTATTGAGGTCGGCGTTGTCAGCCGTGTACGCCACCGTGCGTACGTCTCCGGGGGCAAGGCCGCCGTCGAACGTCGCGTGCAGGGTCACGGTGCCTTCGCCGACTGAGTTGGTGGCCGAGCCTAAACCTGAACCCGTGGTGGTCCAGTAGGCGTAGGCAGCGCCGCCGCCGCCTGCTACCAGTGCCAGTGCTCCGGCTGCTGCCAGGACTTTGTTCTTCTTGGTCATTTTGCGCATGAGTGAGACTCCTTGTGGCTGGGGGTAGTGACAGATAGTGAGACGCACAGCCCTCGGAGACCGCTAAGGGAACCTACTTCCGGCTGATCGATGACGCCCATACTTCCCGGCCCTGGTGGTCCCAACAACGCGTAGCAGTACTGGACTTTTACGCACCTCCCCGGCCACGACCTCTTGGATGAGGGGCAGGGTACTCAGTTTTCATCGACCGGCAAGGACGCGTCAGGTGCGCAGGGGCTCTTTGTGCGAGCAGTCGGTATCCCGACGTATTCCTTGTAGTTTCAAGCCAACAGACCCCACTCCGGATCTTCGGGCGGTGCCACACGCACGGTAAGCAGGTAGTACTTGAGTACTCCGCTGCCTGGCCGCCTTATGGCGTCTTCCGGGGCCCTGGCTTGTATATACTTCTGGTTATCGGTTTAGCAGCGGGCCGTTGGACAGTTCGTCGATCCAGCGACCCGTTGCCACCTTTTTGCCTTAACGGCGGGGTGTGCGCCGAATGTTGCCGGCTCGTTTGACCTGAGCGAATGGCACTAAGAACCGTGGCCAGCGAGTCAACAGCACAAACACCTTCATCAATCACCGAGCACCTGCACGAAGAACTCCTCAACAGCTCCGACGTAGAGGAGTTCCTGGATGAGCTCGCCCGGGTGTCCGCCCGCAACCTTTCCGAACCCGGCGACGAAGTGCTGTGCGGTATCACTCTCCTCCGTCAGCGTAAGGCGGCCACCATCGCCAGCAGCGGCGCCGCTGCCCGCGCTGTCAGCCACATTGAATATCAGTCCGAGCAAAGCCCGGGCATGGCTGCATCACTGGAGCAGGTGACGGTCCATGTTCCTGACCTGAAGGACGACGCACGCTGGCCCGAATACTGCGAAGCCGTCCTGGGCCAAGGCATCCGTACAGTCCTGGCCATCCCGTTCCGGCTGGAGGGGGAAACCAAGGCCACCCTGCTCCTCTACTCCCACCGGACCTCCCGCTTCGAGGGCCGGGTCCTGAAGGCTGCGGAGGACTTCGTCCGCCAGACCTCGCTGGCACTGCGGCTTGCGGTGCGTTTCGCGCATTACAGCGAAACGGCGGCGCACCTACGTGCCACCCTTGAATCACGCACAGTGATCGACATGGCCGTTGGCATCATCATGGCCCAGAACCGGTGCAGCCAGCAGGACGCTTTTGACCTCCTCAAAGCCGCGTCCAGCACGCGCAATTCCAAGCTGCATATCGTCGCAGCGGCCGTGGTGAATTCACTGGGCCAGGGGCCCGCCCGGACTTACTACGACGGTTGAACCCCGGCCCCGGCCGTCGGGCATCGAGGTGACCAGCGACGTGACCGCTGAGACGGCCAGTGGGCGGTCTGCGTAATACGTCATGATGACGCTTTACACCCACGCCAGCCCGTAAACTGGTGCCAGAGCCGGCTGAGGGGCCTTATGGAAACAAAACGTATCTGCCTTGTCATTGAGGACAACGATGACATCCGCGGTCTGGTCACGGTCGTCCTGACCCGCGCAGGCTTTGCCGTTCGTTCGGTTGCGACCGGTGCCGAAGGAATTGCCGCGGCCGCGGAACCATCGGTTGCGCTGATCACCCTGGACCTTGGCCTGCCGGACATGGACGGGCACGTAGTTGCCCGGGCAATCCGCGCATTAAGCACCGCTCCCATGCTGTTCCTCACCGCCCGGTCCGAGGAAGACGACATACTGGCCGGAATGGCCTCCGGCGCGGCCGCCTACCTGACCAAGCCGTTCCACCCCAAGGAACTGCAGGAACTCGCGCTGCAGCTCAGCCCGGCGGACGCCCCCGCCCGCAAGGATTCCACGCCGCAACGGCAGCAGTAAGCCGCCCGCCCTACCCTTCACAGGCGCAGCACATCCTCGGCAAATCGAAGCGATAGTTTGGTTGCCTACAACTGAGGCATGACTCCTCTCAAGAACAAACCACGCAAGGGCAGCCGGGTCCGGCGCGCCGTCGTCGCCGGGGCCATGGCCCTGACGCTTTCGGCAGGAGGTGCAACGGCCTGGGCGTTGGACCGGTTTGTGGTCCAGCACGTGGAAGTCTCGGACGTCTCCGCGTACCAGGCCAGCCAAACGGGAACCAGCGAATCCGGTTCCAGCCAGGGCACGACGGCGGCCACCACCACTGATTCCACCGCCGTCACCACAGACACGTCCTACGCTCTCTCACTTTTTCAAGAAAGTGAGAGAGCGTAGGGATTTAAGGGACATTAAGTGAGAGAGCGTCCGGGGGGTGGTGGGGAGGGGGCAGCGTTTTTGGGTCCTGTGAGCTTGCCGGTTATCGGCGCATACTTGAACGCACAGGCGGCCACGGCCATGGGAGGACACCATGAAGTTTCTCGGAGCACTGATTGTCATCTGGCTGATCATCGGAGGAATCGCCGCCTGGCAGCGCGGCTACTTCGGCGGGGCTCCCGGGTCCTGCGCCGAAGCGGGAACGGTGGCCGTGACCATCGTCGCCGGGCCCTTGAACTATCTGGGCGTCAACCCGCAGATCGCGTGCGAACTGCCCCAGCCCTCCCAGTAGCCACATCCTTTGGTGCCAGGGCGGGCGGTCCCTAGAGTAGTGAATGCCGGGCTCTGACTTTTGCTTGCGCCCGAAACTGATTCCGAAGCTTCGAAAGGACCGCCGAGATGGCATATGTCACCGTTGGAACCGAGAACAGCACCGATACCGAGCTCTATTATGAAGACCACGGGAGCGGCCAGCCCGTTGTCCTGATCCACGGCTACCCGCTGGACGGGTCCTCCTGGGAAAAGCAGACCACCGCCCTCCTGGAGGCCGGCTACCGCGTGATTACCTATGACCGCCGCGGCTTCGGCAAGTCCACGAAGACCACCAGCGGCTACGACTACGACACTTTCGCCGCCGACCTCAACACCCTCCTGAACAGGCTGGAAATCCACAACGCCGTACTGGTGGGCTTCTCGATGGGCACCGGCGAGATTGCCCGCTACCTGAGCACGTACGGTTCGGCCCGGGTGGCCCGCGCAGCCTTCCTCGGATCGCTGGAACCCTTCGTCCTGAAAACAGAAGACAACCCGGACGGTGTCCCGCAGGAGGTTTTTGACGGGCTCACGGAAGCCGTCACCGCGGACCGGTTCGCGTTCTTCACGGAATTCTTCAAGAACTTCTACAACTCGGACACGTTCCTGGGCACGCCGCGGCTCAGCCAGGAAGTCCTGGACGCCAGCTGGAAAATCGCATCAGGAGCCGGCGCCACCGCGTCAGTTGCCGCGCAGCCCACGTGGCTGACCGACTTCCGCGGGGACATCCCCCTGATCGATGTTCCCGCGCTGATCGTTCACGGCACGGCGGACAACATCCTCCCCATCGATGCCACCGGCCGCAGGTTCGCCAAGGCCCTGCCGTCGGCGGACTATGTGGAGATCGAGGGCGCCCCGCACGGCCTGCTGTGGACGCACGCCGCGGAAGTTAACGACGCACTGCTTGCCTTCCTGAAGAAGCAGACCGGATAACAAAAGAGTGGATGGGCCAGGCGATTCGCCTGGCCCATCCACTCTTCTAAGGCTTAGTCAGCTCAAGCCCTGGCAGCCTTGCCCGGCAACGCCAGCTTGAAGACCTTCGCCCAGGACGATCCAACCTGCTTCAGCAGCGGACCGGTGGTGTACTTCAGGCCGTAGCGCTGGCAGATCTCGCGTACCCGCGGAGCAACCTCGGCGTACCGGTTGGACGGCAGGTCCGGGAAGAGGTGGTGCTCGATCTGGTGCGACAGGTTGCCGGTCATCAGGTGCATGAACTTGGAACCGGAGATGTTGGCGGAGCCGATCATCTGGCGGACGTACCAGTCGCCGCGGGTTTCGCCTTCCACCATTTCCTCGGTGAAGGTGTCAGCGCCTTCAGGGAAGTGGCCGCAGAAGATCACGGCGTGTGCCCAGACGTTGCGGACGGCGTTGGCGGTCAGGGTGCCGTACAGCGCCTGCTTGCCGGAGCCAGTGAGCATGGCGACGGCGGGAGTGGCGGCGTAGTCCTTGGTGAACTGGGTGACTACCTTGCGGCCCAGCGCCTTGAGGTCCTTGAGCAGTGCTTCCTTGGACTTCTTGCCTGCCTGGTACTCGACAAGCTCCAGGTCGTAAATGGCGATGCCCCATTCGAATACAGGAGCCAGGATGGCGTTGTACAGCGGGTTGCCCAGGTTATGCGGCTTCCACGGCTGGCTCTCGTCCATCCGAAGGAGGTTGTATCCGACGTCGTTGTCCTTGCCCACCACGTTGGTCCAGCGGTGGTGAAGGTCATTGTGGCTGTGCTGCCAGGAGCGCGCCGGGGTAACGAAGTCCCATTCCCAGGTGGTGGAGTGGATGTCCGGGTCACGCATCCAGTCCCACTGGCCGTGGAGGATGTTGTGGCCGAGCTCCATGTTTTCCAGGATCTTGGCAAAGCTCAGCAGCGTGGTGCCGGCCACCCAGGCGGCCTTGTTCTTGCTGACCAGCAGTGCAGCACGGCCGGAGATCTCGAGTCCGCGCTGGATCTTGATCATGCGGCGGATGTAGGCGGCGTCGGAGGCGCCGCGCTTGGCGAGGATTTCGTCGCGGATCGCGTCGAGTTCCCGGCCCAGCTCAGCTACCTGTTCGTCGGAAAGGTGCGCGGCAGCGGGCGGGCGGACAGAGGGGCCGCCGGACTCGGCGAGCGCTCCGGGGCGCGTCTTTGCCGCTCCGGTCGGGGCGGCCTTGCTTTCTGAAACTGATTTGTTTTCTGAAACTACTGACATGCGTTAATGCTCCTCAGAGTTCGAGGTTGACGGGTCCGGCGGCTGCCGAGACACACGTTTGGATTAGTTGGCCGGGTTCGCCGTGGACTTCGTTGGTGCGAAGGTCACGGACCTGTCCGGCCAGGAGCGGAGTCAGGCAACTGTGGCAGATCCCCATCCGGCAGCCGCTGGGCATCAGCACCCCGGCGTCCTCGCCGACGTCGAGCAGCGGGGTATCGCCGTCGGCGTCAATCTCCCGGTCCGACGCCTCAAAGGTGACCAGGCCGCCGTCGTGCCCCACACCCCGGCGAAGGTGGTGTTGAACCGTTCAATCATCAGGTTGCCGGGGTCGCCGGCGAGCGCAACATCGGAACCGGGGGCGCCGGCGGTGAGGGACGCCTGCTTCCACAGGGCCTCGGCGTCGTCCAGGAAACTGTCCGGACCGCAGGCGTAGGCGGCGCGTTCCTTCCAGTCCGGGCAGATGTCATCGAGCTCGGCCGTGTTGGTCAGGTCCATCCGGCCCTGCTCGCCGGTGTACCAATGGGCCAGCCGGAAGTTGGGGAACTGGTCAGCCAGTTCAGCGAGTTCCTCGCGGAAGAGGCTGTCGCCGGGCGTGCGTGCGGAGTGCACAAGGACGACGTCGGCATCCGGGCGGCGGGGAACAAGGGTGCGGATCATGGACATCACCGGCGTGATGCCGCTGCCGGCGGTGACCATCAGGAGCGGCCTGGGGTGCTCAGGGAGGACGAAATCGCCTTGCGGGGGCGCCAGGAAAAGGACGTCGCCCGGTTTGGTGGTCCGGACCAGGGTCCCGGAAACAGCGCCGACGTCGGTGACGGTGATGGCGGGGTCCTTGCCGGCGGGGGCGCTCAGCGAATAGGAGCGCCAGTGGCGGACGCCGTCCAGCTCAACGCCGATACGCGCCCACTGGCCGGCCAGATGTGAATGCCAGCCGCGGCCGGGACGGAAAAAGATGGTGGCTGACTGCGCCGTTTCCTGGACCACACGGGTCACCACTCCACGCAGCTGGCGCGCAGAGAAGACAGGGTTAAAGAGCGCCAGAATATCTTCCGGTGCCAATGGCGTGGTCAGTACGGAAGCCGCCTGTGCCAGCTGACGTAGCCGGATCATGCAGTAAAACCTAAAGCGGCGCGAGCCATATTTCTCTCTCCTGACCGTTCCGCAGTCACGCAGTAATAATGGGGCGCTTAGCCCCCAAAGCCCACTACAAGCCTAACGGCTGTGGCTTATGGATGGTTCCCCGGGTCAGCGGCTGTCCCGGTCTTCGAATTCCTCATCGAGGTCATGGTGCCTGAACTCGGTCTCCGGGTTCGGTTCGCCCTCGGCCACGTACTCATAGTCCAGTTGACGCTGCACCTGGCTGTCCAGAACCTGCAGCTCCCGGTCCGGAATGCTGGAAAGATCCTCCGGGAACTCGTCTTCCGGCGTCAGGTGTAGCTTTTCGGACATGGTGAGCCTCTCTGGGCCGTGAGTAATAACCGGGCCTCAATGGCCCGCACCTTCTCAGGATATTACGTTCCGGGCGGATCACCCAGCCGAATCTGCACCCGATCAGGAACGGGCCGGGGTCCAGCCGACGGCGGGCGCAATGTACCGGGCGATGTTGCCCAGCATTTTGGCGTTGAAGTCAACGCCCAACTGGTTGGGTACTGTCACCAGCAATGTGTCCGCGGCCTGGACCGCGGCGTCGGCCGCCAGCTGTTCGGCCAGGACATCCGGCGCGCCGGCATAGGTCTTGCCGAAGCGTGCCGTCAGGCCGTCGATGACACCTACCTGGTCCCGACTGTCCCGCAGCGCGCTGCCCGCAAAATACCTGCTGTCCTCGTCGTCGACGATCGGCAGGATGCTCCGGCTCACGGAGACACGCGGCTGGTGGCTGTGTCCTGCCGCGGCCCAGGCGTCCCGGAAGAGCTGGATCTGCTCCGCCTGCAGCTGGTCGAAGGGGACGCCGGTGTCCTCGGTGAGCAGGGTGGAGCTCATCAGGTTCATGCCCAGTCCGGCCGCCCACACGGCGGTGTTGCGGCTTCCTGCGCCCCACCAGATCCGCTCCGCGAGACCCTGCGACTGCGGCTGGACCGGCAACAGGCCGGTGGCACCGCCGGCGTAGCGCGGGTCCGCCTCGGCCACTCCGGCGCCGCTGATGGCGTGCCGGAACCGGGCTGTGTGCCGGCGGGCCATGTCTGCCTCGGTCTCCCCTTCCGCCGGTTTGTGGCCGAAGGCGGCGGCCCCGCTCCGGGCGGGCTCGGGTGAACCACGGCTGATGCCCAGCTGCAGCCTGCCACCGCTGATCAGGTCCGTGGCCGCGGCTTCCTCGGCCATGTACAGCGGATTTTCGTAGCGCATGTCGATCACACCCGTGCCGATCTCAATCCGGCTGGTCCGGGCGGCGATGGCTGCCAGCAGCGGGAAGGGGGACGCCTGCTGGCGGGCGAAGTGGTGCACCCGGAAAAAGGCGCCGTCGATTCCGAGTTCCTCCGCCGCGACCGCCAGCTCAATGCCCTGAAGCAGGGCCTCGCCGGCGGTTCGGGTGCGGGAGCCCTGGCCGGGGCCCCAGTGGCCGAAAGAAAGGAATCCAATGCGTTGCATGTATGGCCCAACCTCCCCGCGGCGGACCGCATTCCCGGCTGGCATGATGGGCCTGTGAATATTCCTGCTGAAACCGTGGCGATCGCCAAAACGACTCTGCTGTTCGTCCTGGCCGCTGCCGCCGAGATCGGCGGCGCGTGGCTCGTGTGGCAGTCAGTCCGCGAGGGCAAGGACTGGTGGTGGGCAGGGCTGGGTGTCATTGCCCTGGGCCTCTACGGCTTTGTGGCCACCCTGCAGCCGGATGCCCACTTCGGCCGGATCCTGGCCGCGTACGGCGGAGTGTTTGTGGCCGGGTCGCTTGCCTGGGGAATGGTCTTCGACGGCTTCCGTCCGGACCGGTGGGACATTGCAGGCTCCGTCATCTGCCTGGCCGGGGTGGCTGTGATCATGTTTGCCCCGCGAAACGCGGGCTGAGCCGCTGGCCGGGGTCCGACGGCGGCCGTCCACCCAGGTTCCCAAGCGGCCGGACCGCCTGGGACTGGTCACGGTCAGCGCCGTTTTCCTGCGCTGGGAGCACCGGGGATCGGTGTGGTGCCGGCGGGTTAAGCCTCCACCATGTGCGCCATCTTTGAGGGCCCCCGCAGGACCAGGGCGGTAAAGCACAAAGCCACCAGGGCGGTGGCAATCAGCAGGAGCAGGCCGATCGAATAGCTGTGGGTCGCGGCGTCGTAGGTTGCACCCATCACGAGCGGAGGGAAGTAGCCGCCCAGTCCGCCGGCGGCACTGACTACTCCGCTGATGCTGCCTACTTTGCCCGGAGGGGCGAGTACCCCCACCCAGGCGAACACTCCTCCGGCCCCGAATCCCAACGCCGCGGCCATGGCGACGAACGTCAGTCCGGCGGGGACTTCGCCGTCGGGCTGCAGGTTTACCACCCAGGCAAGCACCGCCACCCCTGCAAGGGAGACGAGCACGACTGGCTTGGAGCCGAATTTGTCAGCGAGAACGCCGCCCAGCGGCCGCGCCAATACTGCCGCCAGCGCGAAACCTGCGGTGCGTGCCCCGGCGCCGCTCGGATCGAAACTGTAGACATCGCGCAGGTAGGTCGGAAGGTACGTGGCAAAGGACACGAACCCGCCGAAAACGACGGCGTAGAGGAAACACATCTTCCACGTGACAGGGGTTTTTACAGCATCCATGAGCTTGGGAATCACCGGGGCGTTACTGCGCGTCCAGCCCGGGGATTCCTTCATCAGGAACCAGACCAGGGCCGCCATGACGGCCAGGACCGCGGCGATCAGCACGTGTGTGGGGAAGTACCCGATTCCGGCAACCAGCCGCGGGTTCAGAAACGCCGCCAGCGCCGTGCCGCCCATGCCGGCGCCAAAGACGCCGGTGGCGAAGCCACGGCGGTGCGGCTCATACCACCCGCTGACAAAGGGGATTCCGACGGCGAACACGGTCCCGGCAACACCCAGCAGCAGCCCCGCGCCCAGCACCAAGGCGAACGAACTGAGCATGCCGCCGACAGACACGAGCAGGATCGGCAGGATGGTGGCCAGCAGCACGAAAGTGAACATGGCACGGCCCCCGTGCTTGTCCGTGAGGGCGCCGACGGCGATCCGTCCCAGCGAGCCGACGAACACGGGCATGGCCACGAGCACGCCGGTGGCTGCCGGATTGAGGTGGAGGTTTTGTGTGTAGAACGAGCCCAACGTGGCGACGGAGTTCCAGGCCCAGAAGCACACCACCGAGGCTGAGGTGGCGAGCATCAGGTTGAGTGTCCGGCCAGCGGGGGCGGACGTCGGAAGCGGCACTGATCCGGCCACGGTTTCCTCCTTCAGCTCAACGGTTGCGGGTATCTCTGTCCTTGGTTCCCACCGGCGACCAGCCTCGCCGCACCGGGGTGCTGGAAGTCCTGTCCTTGTCCCGGGAGCGGTAGACGATGTAGGGCCGGAAGAGGTAGTGCAGCGGCGCCGTAAACGCGTGTACCAGCCGGGTGAACGGCCAGATGACGAACAAGGCCATGCCTACCAGGGTGTGCAGATGGAAGGAGAACGGCGCTGCCGCCATGGCCCCGATGTCCGGCTGGAAGACAAAAAGGGAACGGAACCACGGAGCCACCGTTTCGCGGTAGTTGTGCCCGTGCTCGCCCTCAAAGACACTGGCCAAGGTTGTCCAGAGTCCGAAGACGATGGCAGCCGTCAGCACGACGTACATCGTCTTGTCATTTTTCGTGGTGGCCATAAAAACCGGCCCCGTGGTGCGGCGGCGGTAAATCAGCAGGAGGATCCCACCCAGCGTTCCGAGCCCTGCGATGCCGCCCACCAGCAGGGCGTTGAAATGGTAAAACTCCTGGCTCATCCCCGCCGCCTGCGTCCAGGCCATAGGGATGACAAGTCCGAAAAAGTGGCCGGCGATCACGGCCAGCAGGCCAAAGTGGAACAGCGGCGACGCAATGCGCAGCAGCCGGGATTCGTAGAGCTGGGAGGACCTCGTGGTCCAGCCGAACTGGTCGTATTTGTACCGCCAGATGAGGCCGCTCACGAGCACCACCACCATGACGTACGGCAAGACACCCCACAGCACAATGTCCAGGGCGGAGAGTTCGACGGCGGAGCCTGGCTCGGTTTCGAATGTCAGCAAGGTCAGGCCCCCTTCACGGGCAGCAGCCGAGGATCGTACGGGTCCAGGCCCACGGCTTCGGTGGGCGGACCATAACCGGCCATCCGCATGACGGCCTGCTCGTCGGCGGGGGATTTCCCGGGCAGGGTGGCGCAGATGGCCTGGAGGATGCATGCATGCGGGAGTTCGTCCCGCAGCAGGCCGAAGCGGAGCATCTCGAGGCTCGCACGGTACCGGATCAGCAAGTCACGCCCCGCCGCTAAGTCCACCAGTGCGGCGTATTCCAGGACCATCGGCAGGTAGTCCGGCAGTTCTCCGTGGGTGTCCACCAGGATGTCGCTTTGACGGTAGGCCTGTTTGAAGGCGCCCAGGACTTCGCCGCGGCGCCGGGTATCCCCGTCCGTCCAGTAGGACAAGTGGAGGGCATGGCGCCGGCCGAGGTCGAACTCGCGAACATAGTGGGCCTGGATCTCCATGGGCGGCGTGGATTCCAGCCGGTCCAGGACCTCCTGGAAGTCCGCCACGGTGCCGGGAAACTCGGCCAGCGCGGCGCGCATCAGCGGGACCCGGCCGATGAGTTCCTCGTCCGGGTAGGACAGGCACCAGGCTGCCGCGAGGTAGACGACCTGAAGACGGCGGGTCACGGCTGCTCCCCCGATGCCGGGGTCCCGGCCGCGCCGCCGGTTGCCCCGGGAAGCGGAGGCTTCTCCGGGAACAGCCCCGAAGGGGCGCCGGTACCGTCCCAGTTCAGCAGGTTCACCCGGCCGCGGAGGGTGGTTTCGCCGGGCGCCGCGTCGGAGGTCTGCCGGTCGCGCAGGGCGTTGAAAGTCTCCACCGCCACCGGGACGGGCCTTCCGCTGGCCTCACCGAACGGTGAGGAGTCCTGCATGCCCGGGCCCCGTCGAAATCAAGTGAACAGCCCATCTCCTCAAGGTCATGGGCCTGTTCAACGTGCGCCTTCGGGATCACGTAGCGTTCCTCATACTTGGCGATCGCCATCAGCCGGTACATCTCGTACATGGTTTGGCTGTCCATGCCCACAGCCTCCGGGATGGAGTCGTCGGGGTCGTTGCCCATGCTGATGCCGCGCATGAAGGAGCGCATGGCCGCGAGCTTCTTCAGCACCGCTGTGACCCGGTCCGCGTCCCCGGCGGTGAAAAGTTCCGCGAGATACTCCACCGGAATCCGCAGCGCATCGATGGCGCCGAACAGATTGCCGTGATCCTCGCCGTCGTGCCCCTGGTCCCGCAGCAGGTCCACCACCGGCGAAAGCGGCGGCACGTACCAGACCATGGGCATGGTCCGGTATTCGGGGTGCAGCGGAAGTGCCACTTTGTAGACCTTGGCCAGGGCGTAGACCGGCGAGCGCCGGGCGGCATCGATCCAGTCCTCCGGGATGCCCTGGGCCCGGGCCTCGGCCTGGACCGCGGGATCGTTCGGATCCAGCAGCACGTCCATCTGGGCGTCGTAGAGCTCCTGGGGGTCAGTGACGGACGCCGCAGCGGTGACGGCATCGGCGTCGTACAGGAACAACCCCAGATACCGCAGCCTCCCCACGCAGGTCTCCGAGCAGACCGTCGGCAGCCCCACCTCCACCCGGGGGTAGCAGAAGGTGCACTTTTCGGCTTTGCCCGTCTTGTGGTTGAAGTAGATCTTCTTGTAGGGGCACCCTGTGACGCACTGGCGCCAGCCACGGCACTTGTCCTGGTCCACCAGGACAATCCCGTCCTCCACCCGTTTGTAGATGGCGCCGGAGGGGCAGGAGGCCATGCAGGACGGGTTCAGGCAGTGCTCGCAGATCCGCGGGAGATAGAACATGAAGGTCTGCTCGTACGCGAACTTGATCTTGTCCTCGGACTCACGGCGGACCTTCTCCACGATCGGGTCCAGGTGGCCGTATTCGGTGGAGCCGCCCAGGTCATCGTCCCAGTTCGCGGACCAGGTGATCTTGGTGTCCTCCCCGGTGATCAGAGACTTGGGCCGGGCCACCGGGAAATCGTCGCCCAGCGGCGCGTCCACAAGGGTCTTGTAGTCGTAGGTCCACGGCTCGTAATAGTCCTTGAGCTCGGGCTGGATCGGGCTGGCGAAGATTCCCAGGAGCTTCTTCACCCGGCCGCCGGCCTTGAGCACCAGCTTGCCGCGCTTGTTCAGCTCCCAGCCGCCCTGCCATTTCTCCTGGTCCTCGTAGCGGCGCGGGTACCCCTGCCCGGGGCGCGTTTCGACGTTGTTGAACCAGACGTATTCGGTGCCCGCGCGGTTGGTCCAGGCCTGTTTGCACGTCACGGAACAGGTGTGGCAGCCGATGCATTTGTCCAGGTTCATGACCATGCCCATTTGAGCCATAACACGCATCAGTACTGCACCTCCTGTGAACGACGGCGGACGGTGGCAACCATGTCGCGCTGGTTTCCGGTGGGGCCAAGGTAGTTGAACGCGTAGGCCAGCTGGGCGTAGCCGCCGATGAGGTGCGAGGGTTTGACCAGCAGCCGGGTTACGGAGTTGTGGATGCCGCCGCGCCGGCCCGTCGCCTCGGACTTCGGCACGTCGATGGTGCGTTCCTGCGCGTGGTGGACGTAGACCACACCGGCGGGCATCCGGTGGCTGACGATCGCCCGGGCCACGAGGACGCCGTTGATGTTCACGCACTCCACCCAGTCGTTGTCCTTGACCTGGATGACGGCTGCGTCGGCGGGGCTCATCCAGACCGTGGGCCCGCCGCGGGACAGTGAGAGCATCAGCAGGTTGTCCTGGTATTCGGAGTGGATGGACCACTTGGAGTGCGGTGTCAGGTACCGGACCACCACCTCCATGGCCCCGTCCTGGCCGAGCTTCGGCTCACCGAAGAGGCGGTGCATGTCCAGCGGCGGCCGGTAGATGGGCAGGGCCTCGCCGATGTCGATCATCCAGTCGTGGTCCAGGAAGAAGTGCATCCGCCCGGTCAGGGTGTGCCAGGGCTTGAGCCGCTCGACGTTGATGGTGAAGGGGGCGTAGCGGCGGCCGCCGGTCTCGGAACCGGACCATTCCGGAGACGTGATCACCGGTACGGGACCGGCCTGGGTCTGGGCGAAGGTGATGAACTTTTCTTCGGAGCCCTCCGCGAGGTCCGCGAGTTTCCGGCCGGTGCGGATTTCCAGATCCTTGAAGCCCTGCACGGACAGGGCGCCGTTGGTGGTGCCGGAGAAGGCCAGGATGGCCTCGGCCATCTTCGCATCGGTGTCGATCGCGGGACGGCCGTCCGCGGCGCCGCCGAGCATCACACCGTTGGAGCGGCTGAGCCTCTCCAACGGGCCGGCGAGTTTGTAGGTGACGTTCTTGACCGTGAAGCCCAGTTTGTCGGCGAGCGGCCCGACGGCGGCGAGCTTGTCCGCGATGGCCGTGTAGTCCCGCTCCACCACGGAAAAGACGGGCATGTTCTGCCCCGGCACCGCGGGGATGGACGTGTCCCGCCAGTCCCGGACAATCCCGCCGGGCTGGGCGAGCTGGCCGGGGGTGTCGTGCTGCAGCGGCACGCTGACCAGGTCCCGGCGGACGCCCAGATGGGTTTTCGCCAGCCGGGAGAACTCCTGGGCCAGCAGGTGGAAAGTGTCGAAATCCGTCTTGGTTTCCCAGGGCGGATCGATCGCGGGGCTGAAGGCGTGCACGAACGGATGCATGTCCGTGGAGGACAGATCGTGCTTCTCGTACCAGGTGGCGGCCGGGAACACGACGTCGGACAGCAGTGTGGTGGAGGTCATCCGGAAGTCCGCGGAGACCAGCAGGTCCAGCTTTCCTTCCGGCGCCTGCTCATGCCATTTCACGTCCTTGGGCTTTAGCCCTTCGGCGTGGTCTTTCAGGACGTTGTTGTGGGTTCCCAGCAGGTTGCGGAGGAAGTACTCATTGCCCTTGGCGGAGGAGCCGAACAGGTTGGAACGCCACAGCACGAGGGTCCGCGGCCAGTTCTCCGGGGCGTCGACGTCCTCGATCGCTGGATTCAGTGTGCGGTTTTTCAGCGCGTCCGCGATGTAGCTGGGGGTGTCCTTCGCGGTGCCGGCGGCGACGGCGGCCTCCGCCTCGTCCGCAAGGTCCAGCGGGTTCCGGTCGAACTGAGGATAGAACGGCATCCAACCGAGCCGTGCCGACTGGGCCAGCGCGTCCGCGGTGTGCATGCCGTCCAGGGCTCCGGTGGAGAGCGGGGACTTCAGGGCGTCCGCGGAGTAGCCGTCCTGCCGCCACTGGTCCGTGTGCATGTACCAGTAGCCGGTACCGATCATGGTCCGCGGCGGCCGGGCCCAGTCCAGGGCGTTCGCCAGCGACACCCAGCCGGTGGCTGGCCGGGTCTTTTCCTGACCCACGTAATGCGCCCAGCCGCCCCCGTTGCGGCCCATGCAGCCGGTCAGCATCACGAGGGCAAGCACCGCCCGGTAGGTCGTGTCGCCGTGGAACCACTGGCAGATCCCGGCGCCCATGATGATCATGGAGCGGCCCTTGGACTGCTCGGCGTTGCGGGCAAACTCGCGGGCCACCCGGATGCAGGCCTGCGCCGGGACTGACGTGATCTCTTCCTGCCAGGCCGGAGTGTAAGGCGTCGAGGCGTCCTCATAACCTGAGGCCCAGTCCCCCGGGAGCCCTTCGCGGCCGACGCCGTACTGGGCCAGCATGAGGTCGAACACGGTGGTGACCAGCTGGCCCTCGATCTCGAGGACCGGCACGCCGCGCCTCAGGACGCTGCCTGCGCCGCCGGCGTCCTCGAAGCAGGGCAGAAGGATCTCCGCGCTTTCCCCGGAGACCTCGCGCAGCGACAGTGCGGGCTCGATCCCCTCGAGGTCCAGGTTCCATCTGCCCTCGCCGCTGCCCGAGTAGCGGAAGCCCATCGAGCCGTTGGGCACGGCGGGGAGGCCGGTCTTCTTGTCGAACAGCACGGTGCGGAACGCCGCGTCCTCGGCCCCGGACTCCAGCGTGAGGTCCTTGGCGGTGAGGAATTTCGACGGCGTGAGGGAACCGTCGTCGCGCCTTTCCAGCCGGACCAGGAAGGGCAGGTCGGTGTACTGGCGGACGTAGTCGGAAAAGAATGGCACGTCACGGTCGATGAAGAATTCCTTGAGCATGACGTGGCCCATGGCCATCGCCAGCGCGGCGTCCGTTCCGGCCTGGGCGGGGAGCCATTCGTCGGCGAACTTCGTGTTGTCCGCGTAGTCCGGGCTGACCGTCACCACCTTGGTGCCGCGGTAGCGCACCTCGGCCATCCAGTGCGCGTCCGGGGTCCGGGTCACGGGAACGTTGGAGCCCCACATCATGAGGTAGCCCGCGTCCCACCAGTCGCCCGATTCCGGGACGTCGGTCTGGTCGCCGAAGACCTGCGGGCTGGCCACGGGAAGGTCCGCGTACCAGTCGTAGAAGGACGTCATCACCCCGCCGATCAGCTGGATGAAGCGGGTCCCGACCGCGTGCGAGACCATCGACATCGCGGGGATCGGCGAGAAGCCGGCGCACCGGTCCGGCCCGTAGGCCTTGATCGTGTTCACGTGCGCGGCGGCGGCGATTTCGATCGCTTCCTGCCAGGACACCCGGACCAGGCCGCCCTTGCCGCGGGCCTGCTGGTAGCGGCGCCGCCGTTCAGGGTCCCCCACGACGTCGGCGAAGGCCAGCACCGGATCTCCCAGCCGGGCCTTGGCCTCACGGTACATCTCCACGAGGACGCCCCGTGCGTACGGGAAGCGGACCCGGGTCGGCGAGTAGGTGTACCAGGAAAATGCCGCCCCTCGCGGGCAGCCCCTGGGCTCGTATTCCGGACTGTCCGGGCCCACCGAAGGGTAGTCGGTCTGCTGCGATTCCCACGTGATGATGCCGTCCTTGACGTACACCTTCCAGGAACACGAACCGGTGCAGTTCACCCCGTGCGTGGAGCGGACCACTTTGTCATGGCTCCAGCGGTCGCGGTAGAAAATATCGCCCTTGCGGCCGCCCTCCCGGAACACCGCCCTGCCGTCGTCGGTCTGATCCCATTTCGTGAAAAAACGGCCCAGCTTCAACATTGCGTCTGATGCGGGTCCATCTAACCCCGCATGGGGTCCGGCAGCCATGGGGAACACGGTATGGGATCACCGCCCATAGCGCCAGAGTCTTAACGCCCCTTCGGTTCAGAACATCGGCAGGAAAAAGCCCGCGATGAGTGCCACGGCACCGATCCCGGTGAGCACACGGCCAAGCACGACGGCGGTCCGCCCCACCGCTTCGGGCACTGCGGTCTGCCACTGCGTGGGGCGCTTGGGGTGGTAGTAGATCGGCAGCGTGTCGCCCACGGCCAGGTCCTTGATGTCGTGGGGTGACATCGGGGCGTGGTGGACCTGGTACTTGCGGTCAAACCAGCGGAAGCCCGTTCCGGTGGCGTCCGCGTAGACCACCGCTTCGGCAACGGTCCACGGGTGCACAAACCGCCGGAGGATGCCCGAGTAGAACAGCAGGGCAAGCCCCGGCGGAAGGCACAGCCAGGTCATCATTTCCAGGATGGGACCTGCCATTTCAAGCGCAGTGGGCATAGCAATGATGCTACCGGGAGTTTGCGCCCCTCACCGTGCCCCTGCCTGACGGAATCAGCCGATGGGCTCGGCCATCTGCTCCACCACGTACTGGGCATCCACGGTGGCTCCTGTCACGGGGTCTGCCATCTCCACTTTCCAGCTGCGGGCGAACTGGTTCACCCCGCCGGTCATGGCCACCGTGCCGGAAATGAGGACCGTGCCCGGCTCATTCAAGCCGCGCTCCGTGAGCACCTCCAGCCAGTAGTCCGGGGCCAGCAGGGCTTCCAGCGAGCTGTCCTGGATCAGCGTGTCCGGGGTTTCGCTCTCCCCCACCCAGCCCTTAAGCGTGATCTGGTCCAGGTGGCCGCGCACGTCCTCCAGCCGCCACGCCTTCCGGCCCAGGACGTCCGGGCTGGCGTTCTTGCTCCAGGCCACCCCATGGACCTCAAGCTCGCGGTCCGTGTGGTCGCACGCGACCGTCAGCAGCACGCCGTCGTCCGTAATGACCAACGCCCATTCGGCTTCGCCTGACGTCCGGGCATGCTGCACCCGGACTTCGGAAACCTGCTGCGCCAGGTACGGCGAGACCGGGTAGAGCGCGGGCGTGGTGGCGGGGCCCGGAACGCCCAGTTCCGCCAGTTCGGCAATGTGGGCCTGGACTTCCTCCTGCTCCCGCCCTGCATAACCGGCGTTCAGGAGGTGCTTGACCTGGACTGTCCGGGTGCTGCCGTCGGGAAGTTCGAAGCTCAGAGTCGTCATGTTCTGTCCATCCTTTGCGTGTGCTGCTGAAGAAAATTTACAAACCGGAAACCGGAATCGGTGGCCAATGTACATCCAGTATGCGTAATGTATACATTTAACGCCAGCGTGACAGGCGTCACCCGTAAACATCTCGTGGAGGACAACACCCATGGCTAACGTCCCAGTTCCGGCTTCCGGCGCAGCGCCGCGTCCGGACAAGCCGATTCACCCCAAGGGCCTGTACAAGGCCTTCGCCGCCAGCCTCACCGGCACCGCCCTCGAGTGGTACGACTTCGCCGTCTACTCGGCCGCGGCCGCCGTCGTATTTCCCCTCGTCTTCTTCCCGTCATCAGATCCCCTGACCGGCACCATCCTGGCCTTCTCCACCTATGCGGTGGGCTACGTGTCCCGCCCTGTCGGCGGCATCATCTTCGGCCGGCTCGGTGACAGGATCGGCCGCAAGAAGGTCCTGGTGACCACCCTGATGATCATCGGCGTTGCCACCGTCCTGATCGGCGTGCTGCCAGGCTACGCAACCATCGGCATCGCGGCCCCGATCATCCTGGTGCTGCTGCGCTTCGCCCAGGGGGTGGGCGTCGGCGGCGAATGGGGCGGCGCCGTGCTGCTCTCCAGTGAATACGGTGATCCCCACCGGCGCGGTTTCTGGGCCTCTGCAGCCCAGGTGGGCCCGCCCGCCGGCAACCTCATGGCCAACGGCGCCCTGGCTGTCCTGACCCTCACCCTCACCGAGGAACAGTTCATCGGTTTCGGCTGGCGCATCGCGTTCCTGGTCTCGGCCCTGCTGGTCGGTTTCGGCCTCTGGATCCGCCTGAAGCTGGAAGACACCCCCATCTTCAAGGCCATCGAAGCCCACGGCGAACAGCCCGGCGCCCCTGTCCGCGAGGTCTTCAGCAAGGAACTCCGGCCCCTCGTGGCTGCCACATTGTGCCGGGTGGGCCCGGACGTGCTCTACGCCCTGTTCACCGTTTTCACCCTCACCTACGGCATCCAGGCCCTCGGCTACGAACGCAGCCAGGTCCTCACGGCAGTCCTGATCGGCTCCGCGTTCCAGCTTTTTATGATCCCGCTCGCCGGCGCTGTGTCCGACCGTTTCAACCGCCGTCTGGTCTACGGCACCGCAGCTGTGGTGGGTGCCGTGTGGACGTTCATCTTCTTTGGCGTCCTGGGCGCCGACAACGAGCCGATGCTCATCGTCGGCATTGTGCTGGGCCTCATGGCGCACTCGTTTATGTACGGCCCGCAGGCTGCCTTCATCGTGGAGCAGTTCTCTCCGAGGCTCCGGTCCACCGGCAGCTCACTGGCCTACACCTTTGCCGGTGTGATCGGCGGCGCCATCGCCCCGCTGATGTTCACCCTGCTGTTGGCTCAGTTCGGCACGTGGATTCCCGTAGCCATCTACGTGGCAGTCGCCGCAGGCGTCACCGCCGTGGGCCTGGCGCTTGGCCGCGACTCGAACACGGTGGAGGACGAGGACTACCGCCTGCTGCTGGAAGGTTCCGTGGCAGCGCGGCAAAAGTCGGTCACCGGCAACGCCAACTGACGGTTCCCACTAAGCCGGCCGGAGTTTTTGTCCACATAATGCACTCCATTAGGTGCGGAGCAGGATATCCCGGGTGACAGCCAGGTGATGGTCAATAGCTTCCTGCGCCTTCGCGGCGTCGCCGGACACCAGGGCATCGAGGATGTCCTGGTGTTCGGCGCACACCTTTCCGCGCCGGTCTCCGGCGCGGAAAAGGGCAGAGACTCCCACGAGGATCTGCCGGACGTGGAGCTTGCTGTACGTTCGGGAGATGAGCTCATTGCCCGCGGCGTCGATCAGCAGCTGATGGAAGAGGGTGTCCAGCCGGATGAACTCCTGCGCAGCCTCCGCATTCAACTGCTCGGGAAGCCGGGCCTGCTGATCCAGGGTGTCCTGCATCGTTTTCGCAGGAACGCGGCGCTGTTCGATAACCAGGCGGGCGGCGTGGCTTTCAAGCACACCCCGGAGTTCCATGAGCTCCGACATTTCGCGGCCCGTCACCGGCGGAACATAGGCCCCGCGCTGCGGGATCAGTTCCACCAGGCCGTCCGAGACCAGCAGCAGGAGGGCCTCCCGGACCGGAGTCCGCGAGACGCCGATCTCGGCGGCCAGCTCCTGCTCGTTCAGGAACTTCCCCTGCACATCTGGGTCAATCAGGATGTTTTCGCGCAGGTACGCGTACGCCTTTTCGCGGCCGGACGCCGCTGTCCCCGAACTTTTTCGCATACATTATGTATACAACAGACTGGAGTAATTTCATGCGTTTAGCAGTGGCCCAAATCATAACCGGAGCCGATCTGGCCGCCAACCTCGAGCTGATTCGAGACTACGCCACGCGGGCCAAAGCCGCGGGAGCGGAGCTTGTGGTGTTCCCGGAAGCCGCCATGCGCGCGTTCGGCAACAGCCTGAAGGACATTGCCGAGCCGCTGGACGGGCCATGGGCCGCCGCCGTCCGCAGCATTGCCCACGAGCTGGACATCACCGTGGTGGCGGGCATGTTCACCCCGGGCGACGGCGGCCGCGTGCGGAATACCCTGCTGGTCACCGGCCCGGGCGTCGAGACCTTCTACGACAAGATCCACCTTTTTGATGCCTTTGGTTTCGCGGAGTCCGATACCGTGGACGCCGGAACAGCCCCCGTGACCTTCGAGGTGAACGGCACCACCTTCGGCCTGGCCACCTGCTACGACGTACGGTTCCCGGCACTGTTCACGGCCAATGCCAAAGCCGGCGCCCAGGTCAACATCGTCTGCGCCTCGTGGGGTGCCGGCGAGGGCAAAGCTGATCAGTGGGATCTCCTGGTCCGGGCCCGCGCGTTGGACAGCACCACCTTCGTGGTGGCCTGCGGACAAGGCGATCCGGCCAGCGTCGGCACCGCCTCCGCAGGCAAGGCTCCCACCGGCGTCGGCCACAGCGCCGTCATCTCTCCCCTGGGTGCTGCACTGGTGGCCCTCGGCGGCGAACCGGAACTCGCCGTCGTCGACATTGACCCGGCCGTCGTTGCCGAGGTCCGCGGCAAACTGCCTGTCCTGGCCAACGCCCGGACCTTCTGACCCCTAGCGACCGGGGGCTGGCCGCAAGGGCAGTGAGCCGCCGTTCACTTTAGGAAATGTTGCCGTTTTCAGCGTCCGACGGCGGCTTCTCACCACGGGCGCGGACCGGCGCCCGCCATCGCTGGCATCAGGGTCGCAGGGCTGCCATTCCCGGCGCCGTTCAACAGGTCCCGTTTACATGCCCGAAACATCACGGTCATGCGATCTTCACGAAAGGGGCCTGGCCGTAACCTGTCCGCAACGTAGCGAAGTACAAACGGAAACACGCGGCGACAAGTATTGATCGGGGGGATTGCGCGGGCCACATAGGAAAAGTCCCCGTATTCAGGATCAATGAAGGGACCCACCGGTGGAGATCAGTGCGCAACACGTCTGGATGATGATCGCGGCGGCAATGGTGCTGTTCATGACACCCGGGCTCGGTCTCTTCTATGGCGGCATGACGCGCGCCAAGGCAGCGCTGAACATGATCATGATGAGCTTCATCTCCGCCGGCATCGTCGGAGTTGTGTGGGTTCTGTGGGGATACTCCATGACCACCGGCGAGGGAATCCTGGGCATTTTTGGCAACCCCTTCGCCAACTTTGGGCTGCAGAACATCCTGGGCTCCCCTGACCTCATCAAGGCAGGCTTCAGCGCCACGTTCGCCATTGTCACCGTGGCCCTCATCAGCGGGGCCATCGCGGACCGCGCCAAGTTCAGCGCCTGGGCAGTGTTTGTGCCGCTGTGGGTCACTTTGGTCTATTGCCCGCTTGCCTACATGATCTGGGGCGGCGGGCTCATGAGCGCCGGCGGAGCCATCACCGAGGTCTTCGGCCAGGTCATCGACTTCGCCGGCGGTGCCGTGGTGGAAATCAGCTCGGGCACGGCGGCCCTGGTCCTGGCCCTGTTGGTTGGCCAGCGCCACGGCTTCGCCAAGGATCCCAGCCACCGCCCGCACAACGTCCCCTTCATCATGCTGGGTGCAGCCATCCTGTGGTTCGGCTGGTTCGGGTTCAACGGCGGCGCCGCCACCACCGCGGAGCAGGCCGGCCTGATCTGGATCAACACCCTGGTCACCCCCGCCGCCGCCATGCTCAGCTGGCTGCTGACGGAGAAGATCCGCCACGGCCACCCCACGTCCCTGGGCGCAGCCTCCGGTGTTGTCGCCGGCCTGGTGGCCATCACACCGTCCTGCGCCAACATCAGCCCAGTGGCCGCCATCGGCCTGGGCCTGGTTGCCGGGGCGGCCTGCTGCGTGTTTGTTGACCTGAAGTACCGGTTCGGGCTTGACGACTCCCTGGACGTGGTGGGAGTCCACCTCGGCGCCGGGCTGATCGGCACGCTCGCCCTGGGCTTCATCACCCTCCCCGTGAACGGCCAGGGCGGCGGCCTCTTCTACGGCGGCGGTCTCCAGCAGCTGACGGCTCAGGCCGTAGCGGTAGTGGTCACCGTGGCCCTCTCCGGTGGTGTGACCCTGGTGATCGGCCGGGCCATCAACAGGACCATCGGGTTCCGGGTGAGCCATGAAGCCGAGATGGTAGGCGTGGATCTTTCCGAGCATGCCGAGACCGCCTACGCCTTCGGTGGGCTGGGTAGCCACTTCAACCCGCTGGTCCGCGGCGTCACTGTGTCTGCTGCCGCTCCCTCAGCCGCGCCCGCTCCCGCCAAGGAAGACTCCTTCGCCTAAGGCCAGAGGCTGCTAAGCGCCTGCTGACGCCTCCGGCTGGGCCCGCTCAGTGTGACCTGGGCGGGCTCAGTCGGCCAGGATCTGGTAGAGCGCGCGGCGTGTTTCGTCGAGCTTTTCCACCGCAGCATTGCGCTGTTCCTCCGTAGCTGCGGCGCGGAACTGATGAATGACCCCCATCAGCTTGCCCACGCTCTGGTGGAAGGCGGGCCCGGATCCTTCCGCATCACTGTTCCACGCGTTCTCCAGCTCCTCCGCATGCTCGGCCACGTAGGCCTTGCCGGCGTCAGTGAGGGTGAAGTCGGTCCGCCGGCCCTCACTCAGGGGCTCGATGAGGTCCTCGTCCACCAGCTGCTGGAGCGTGGGGTAGATCGACCCCGGGCTGGGCCGCCAGGCGCCGGACGTTTTCTCCGCGATGGTCTTGATCAGGCCATAACCGTTGGACGGGGCCTCGGCCAGGAGCGACAGGATGGCCCACCGGACATCCCCCTGCTTGCCCGCCGGGGACCTGGCCCGAAGCCGGGACCAAACCCTCCGCCCGGTCCGAAACCGGGACCAAATCCGCCCCGCGGCCCAAAGCCGGGGCCGAAGCCTCCGCCGCGGTGTCCGTGCGGTCCGCGGTGGCCCCTGCCACGCTCAAACCGGCCCCGTTCGAACTGTTCCCGCCCGAACGGCGGTTCCAAAAATTTGTCGTCGTGTATGCCTTTCATGGTGGCATCGTCCCTTCTCTGTCTTCTTGAAATGTTCTGCGTTCTTGAATTGGTTATCGGTCAATCACTCACCGACACTTAACGATATATCGGTATGTATCGCGACACAAGACCCGGAACGAAAGTACAGGGCGGAAAATACCGGCTTGGCATCAGTTGGTCCAGCATCTGGATGCAGCAGGTCAGACGGCGTATCCTGTTCACACGTCGCGAGCTTGAGGGCTGAACAATGGCGCAGCAAAAGAAACGCAGGCACCGGTTGGCCTCCACTCTGGGAAGGGTCATCGGATTCTTTGCGGCGAGCGCCATGTGCGGCGTCCTGGCCGCAAGCCTGGTGGTTCCTGCTGTTGCGGCCGCCGGCTTCGGGGTCAGCAACTCCATCAGCTTCTTCGATAATCTCCCCTCGGAACTGGTCGTCGGGCCGCCGTCGCAATCCACCAAAGTCCTCACCTCCGACGGCCAGACGATCGCCACGTTCTATACCGAAAACCGGGTCAAGATCCCCCTGGACCGGATATCCCCTTATGTCCGGGATGCCATCGTGGCCATCGAGGACAGCCGCTTTTATGAGCACCCCGGGATTGACCCGCAAGGGATCCTCCGTGCCGCGATCTTCAACCTGACGAGTGAGGGCAGGCAGGGCGCCTCCACCATCACACAGCAGTACGTCACCAACGTGATCAATGAGTCCTTCGTATCCCAGGACAAGACCGACGAGGTGGTCCTCAGCGGCCAGAAAAGCATCGGGGACAAGCTCCGGGAGATGAAACTGGCCATCGCGCTGGAGAAGAAGTTCAGCAAGGACCAGATCCTCGAGGGTTACCTGAACATCGTGTTCTTCAACCGCGAGGCGTACGGAATCGAGGCGGCGGCACGGTATTTCTTCAGCACCACGGCCGCAGACCTCACGCTGCCGCAGGCCGCCCTGCTGGCCGGACTGGTCAACAGCCCCAGCTTCTACAACCCCGCGGTCAATCCGGAGCAGGCCACGAGCCGCCGGAACCAGGTTCTTGCGAAGATGCTTGCCTCACGCAAGATCACCCAGCCGGACCACGACGCCGCCGTAGCCACGCCCATCGAGCTAAAGCTCAGTCCGGGGAGGCAGGGCTGCGCCAACGCCCAGATGGCGCCGTACTTCTGCGACTACATTTCGCATCTCATCCTGAACAACCCGGCGTTCGGCACCACCCTGATCGAGCGCGAGCGGAAGCTGTACCTCGGCGGGCTCACCATCGTCACCACGCTGGACAGCCGGCTCCAGGCTGCGGCCCAGGCACAGGTTGACAGTACTGCCGGAGCGAATCCGGACCGCTGGGGCGCGTCCCTGGTCTCGATCCAGCCGGGCACCGGGAAGATCCTGGCAATGGCGCAGAACACGGTATTCCTGCCGACCGAAGGTAAGTTCGATACCCAACTGAACTTCAATGTGGATTCCCATGATCCGCAAGGCAATGACCTCAACGGGGCGGGCGGTTTCCAGCCCGGCTCCACTATGAAGCCCTTCACGTTTGCCGAGTGGCTGAACGAGGGCAAATCGCTGACCGGCGTGGTGGACGCCTCACGCCGGGTGTATCCGCTGGGCTTCCCGTGGCGCTCCAGCTGCGGCAAGGTGTTGGGCGCCTACAGCACGGCGCAGAACAACCCCGAGCTGGGCGCCGCCGATGACCTTCAGAATGCTGACGAGGGCTATTACCGTCCCATGCCCGTGAACTACGGGCTGTACAACTCCATCAACACGGCCACGTTCGCCGAGGCTACCCAGCTCGACTTCTGCGGCATCCAGAAGATGGTGGACGCCGTGGGGCTGCACAGCGGACTGGATGGCGCCCAGATCAACATGCATCAGCTAGGCAATCTGCTCGGGCCATCGGCGTGGCCCCGGTCCACCTGGCCAATGCTTTCGCCACCTTCGCCAACGACGGCCGATACTGCTCCCCTGTCGCCGTGCTTGAGGTGACAGAGGTGACGGGCGGGAAATTTCCGGTCCAGGCCGGCGATTGCCGCAACGCGGTCAAACCGGAGGTTGCCCGCGGCGTCAACTCAGTTCTCCAGGACGTGCTGAAGGTCGGCTCCGGGGTGTGGATCAACCCCAAAATCCACACCCTCATGCCCGTTGCCGCCAAGACGGGCACATCCAACAACAACGGCTCCACCTGGGTGGTGGGCTACACCTCGGGACTGGTCACAGCATCATTTTTCGGCGACGCCCTGGAGGGCCAGAACCGCCCCGGCCAGAACGTGACCGTCAACGGCCAGTTCTACCCGCGCCTTGACGGGTACATGATCGCCGGGCCGCAGTGGGTCAACTACATGCTGCAGGTGGCACCTCTGTATCCGGCGGACCCGTTCCCGCCGCCGCCGGCTTCCATGGTGGCCCCGCCTACACCGTCGCCCGCTCCGGTCGCGCCGAGGGCTGCTCCCGCGCCTGCGCCCGCTCCGGCGCCGGTTCCCGTTCCCGCCCCTGCACCGGCTCCCGCGCCGGCCCCCGCTCCCGCGCCGGCCCCCGCTCCCGCACCGGCTCCCGCGCCAGAGCCACCCCTGCTCCCGCACCCTCGCCGGTCCTACCGCCGCTGCCCGAGATTCCGGGCTTTCCGCCCGCGGACGGCTTCCCGGGAGGCAGACCCTGACGGGTGGCAGGCCCTGAGAGCCGACGACGGCGGGAGGTCCCGCCGTCGTGCGTTCTCCTAAGTGGTGCCGCGCCAGAGCCGCTGCCACCAGGTGCGCTGTGGTTCCGGTTCGGGCGGGGCGGCCTGTGCGCGAGCCGCACGGCGTTCGTGCCAGCGCGCCACCTCGGCGTCGACGTCCCGCGTTTTGGTGATCACCGGAGGACCGCCCTGGAGCTGGCGGCGGGCGTCGACCACGCGGGCGTTGAAGTCAGCGAGGATGTCCCGGACCTGCTTTTCGGTGAACTGGGCATCAAGGCGGCCCTCCAGTTCGGCGTCTTCGGTGCGGAGCAGGATGGCCTGGGGCCCCAGTCCGCTGATGTTTTCCCGCTGGATCAGGCCCTTGACCCACCAGTCGGGATCGTAGGCCTCCCCCAGCCCGGGGATCGGCTTGCCGGCGTATTTGAGGTTGTCGAATTTGCCCTGCACCATGGCGTCCCGGATCAGATACTCCGCCCGCCGGGCATCGTCCACCTTCTTGCGCTTGTCCCGTTCCTTCGCCTCGGCGGCCTCAAGCTCGGCCTCTTCCCCGGCGCTGATCCCGGCTCCGCGGTAGGACCGGAGCTCGGCAGCCCGTTCCAGCCGGCGCCTGAAGGCACTCTCGCCGCCCATGATCAGCCACCGCCTCCGCGCTCGTCCCGATCCTCTCAGACTTCCAGTATTCAGAAGGCCGGCGCAGGTTTCAACGAGGGCCACCCACGGCGGGCACCGAAGCTCAGGGGAGCTCTACGGACGGCAGCTCCGTGCCGGAGACGACCACCGCGCCGCTCGCCGTCGAATCCGGATTCAGCATCCAGCCCACCCGCTTGGCGGTGTTCAGGATCACGACGCTCTCCACCAGCTCGATCTGTGGAATGCGTTGCTGCAGGGCCAATTCGGCATTCATCACATCGGCCAGCGAATGCAGCCACATGAGGATGACAAAATTTGTGCTCCCCGTCGTGGACGCGCTGAGCCGAACCGTGCGGAGGCCGCGGAGTTCGGCGGCAGCGGCCTCGTGCTGGCCCGCCGGCACGTTGGCGAACCACTGGCAGCTCACCGGGTAGCCGGAGAGCTTCTGGGCAATTTCACAACGGAACGACAGCAGCCCGCTGGACAGCACCCTGTTAAGCTGCCGCTGGACGGTGGCCGGGCTCCTGCCCAGGCTCCGGGCAATGTCCGCGGCGCCCGCGCGGCCGTCCCGCGCGAGGAACGGGATCAGATCCAGGTGGTTGGGCGGCAGTGGAGCTCCGGGCATCGGGGCCGCCGAACCGGTGACCTCGGGGCCGGCCAAGGCCCTAAGCGCATTTTGCTTCGCCTTGTCCAAAATGTTGAGCCGCCACGCATAGCCACTGGAATGCAGACGGGTGCACAATGAGGTCCGGTACTTCAGCAGTCCTTGGATCTCTTTGAACCGCGGAAGCACGTCCTCCGTGAACCTGGCCAAGGTGGGCGCGATGACCGTCAGCATGAGGTCCCTGTTGCTTGCAGCTTCCTCCACCGTGACCACTTCCGGGATGGCGGCGAGCGCCGCGGTCACCTTGTCCCGCAGCCGCATTTCGCAGTCCACGTCTACCAACGCCAGGCACATCTGCTTGGGATCGCCGATCAGGTGGGCCGTCGTCCAGGCCGCCCCGGACAACCTCAGCCTGTCCCAGCGTGCGGCCAACGTGGTGGCGTGCACTCCCAGCACAGTGGCCGCATCGGACCAGCTGATCCGCGGTGCAATCTGCAGCGCGCTGATCAGGGCCAGGTCTTCCTCGCTGAGCACCACTTCGCACGCTTCTATCTCCGGTGAATAAATCCTGCCATATCCATCATACTTTTGATTTTTTTCAGCTATTTCACAACCTGTGAACCACATCACCACACAATGGGAACAGGTAACTGACCAAACGTTCGGAAATTAGGAGATCAGATGTCGATCATCACCGATGCGAAGGATCTGCAGGACGACATTGTCCGGCTGCGTCACGAGCTGCATCAGGATCCGGAGATCGGACTGGATCTCCCCCGGACCCAGGAAAAAGTCCTCAAGGCGCTCGACGGCCTGCCGTTCGAAATCACCCTGGGCAAGAGCACGACGTCGGTCACGGCCGTCTTGCGCGGCACCGCACCGCACGCATCGGCAACGAAACCAACGGTCCTCCTGCGGGCCGACATGGACGGCCTCCCCGTCCAGGAACGCACCGGCGTCCAGTTCGCATCCAAGATCGACGGCGCCATGCACGCGTGCGGCCACGACCTCCACACCGCCATGCTCGCCGGCGCAGCCACGCTCCTGGCCGAGCGCCGGGACCAACTCGCCGGCGACGTCGTGCTGATGTTCCAGCCGGGCGAGGAAGGCTTCGACGGGGCCGGCCACATGATCCGCGAAGGCGTGCTGGACGCGGCCGGGCGCCGGGTGGATGCCGCCTATGGAATGCACGTGTTTTCCGCGTTGGAGCCGCATGGCAGGTTCTGCACGAAACCGGGCGTGATGCTGAGCGCCTCGGACGCCCTCACCGTCACGGTCCTGGGCGCCGGCGGCCACGGTTCGGCCCCTCACACAGCCAAGGACCCCGTCACGGCGGCCGCCGAAATGGTGACCGCCCTGCAGGTCATGATCACCCGCCAGTTCAACATGTTCGATCCCGTGGTCCTGACCGTGGGCGTCCTCCAGGCAGGCACAAAACGCAACATCATTCCGGAAACAGCGCGTATCGAAGCCACGATCCGAACGTTCTCAGATGCCTCCCGGGAGCGGATGATGTCCGCCGTTCCCACCCTGCTGAAGGGCATCGCCGCTGCCCACGGCCTGGCGGTGGACGTCGACTACCGCCACGAGTACCCCCTCACCGTCAACGACGACGACGAAACACGCACCGCGGAAAAGACCATTGAAGACCTCTTTGGGCACTCGCGCCTCACCCGCTGGGCCACTCCACTCAGCGGCTCTGAGGATTTTTCGAGGGTGCTGGCGGAGGTACCCGGGACCTTTATCGGGCTCAGCGCCGTCGCCCCCGGCGCCGACCACAACGAAACCGCGTTCAACCACTCCCCCTACGCCGCCTTTGACGACGGCGTGCTGTCCGACGGAACCGCGCTCTACGCAGAGCTGGCCGTCTCCCGCATCGCGGCACTTGCCGTCGCCAACTGACCTTCCCTCACTTCCAGGAGCACACCATGACCACAACTGCAGGCGTCCCAGCCGACGTCCAGGTTCACAAGTCCCACCTGCGCACGCTCATCGGCACGGGCATCGGCAACGCCGTCGAATGGTACGACTGGGCCATCTACGCCACCTTCTCGCCGTTCATCGCGAGCGCACTGTTCAGCAAAGCGGACCCGACGTCGGCCTTCCTCGCCACCCTGGCGATCTTCGCCGTCGGCTTTGTCGCCCGTCCGTTCGGCGGCTTCGTGTTCGGCTGGATCGGTGACCGGATCGGCCGCAAGACGTCCATGACGTTCGCAGTGGGCCTCGCCGCCCTGGGCAGCCTGATCATCGGCGTCGCCCCCACCTTCGAAGCCGTGGGGGCCTTCGCCTCGATCCTGCTGCTGGTGGCCCGGCTCATCCAGGGCCTTGCCCACGGCGGTGAGCTGCCGTCGTCGCAGACCTACCTCTCCGAGATGGCGCCCAAGGAAAAGCGCGGTTTCTGGGCAACGCTCATTTACACGTCCGGCACCGTCGGCATCCTGACCGGAACCATGCTCGGCGCCATCCTGTCCAACGTCTTGAGCACGGCCGACATGAACGCCTGGGGCTGGCGGGTGCCATTCCTGATCGGCGGCGCCATGGGCCTCTACGCCCTGTTCATGCGGGCCCGCATGAAGGAAACGGCGGCGTTCGAGGCAGAATCGCCCAAGGAAAAGCACGAGCCGATGTGGCCGCAGATCTACAAGCACCGCAAGCAGGCCCTGCAGGTGATTGGCCTGACCGTCGGCCTGACAGTGTCCTACTACATCTGGGGCGTCGTGACTCCCAGCTATGCCGCGTCGGTCCTCAAGATGGACCGCGGAGAGGCCCTCTGGGCCAGCGTGATCGCCAACGTGCTGTTCATCGCCGCGCTTCCGTTCTGGGGCAAGCTCTCGGACCGGATCGGCCGCAAGCCCGTCATGATCATGAGCGCCGCCGGCGCCGCGCTGTTCCACTTCCCCATGACCTGGCTGCTGAAGGACTCCCCGTGGCAGCTCGCGGTCACCATGTCCGTCATGCTGTTCTTCATCGCCGGCAGCGCAGCAATCGTCCCGGCCGTTTACGCCGAACTGTTCCCCACCAGGATCCGCACGGTGGGCGTGGGCGTCCCGTACTCGATCTGTGTCGCAGCCTTCGGCGGTACCGCGCCATACCTGCAGGCCTGGCTCGGCACCATCGGACAGGGCAACCTATTCAACGTCTACGCCGTGGTCCTGCTGGCCATCAGCATCGCGTTTGTGTTCACCATCCCTGAAACGAAGGGCAAGGACCTGACGCACTAGGCAGCCCACAACGCCGGTCAGGTAGGAGCGACCGCCCCCAGCACCACGCGCGAAAGGACACTTGAGGCCCCGGATCCTGGGGCCCCAAGTGTCCTTTCGCGCTGAAGAGTCGGTCAGCCCAGGTGGACGGGCTGGTTCTCGTCGCTGCCGCTGAAGGTCTCCTTGGTGATGGTGATGAGCAGCAGTGCCAGCGGCGCGATCAGGATAGCGACGCCGGCGGCCCACAGGAAGACCGACGAGTAGCCGGCGGACAGGGCACCCATCTGGCTGCCACCGGCGGCCGCGGTTGCCGCGGCGGCGATGGTGCTGAAGAGGGCGATGCCCAGTGAGCCGCCGATCTGCTGCGAGGCGTTGACCAACGCACTGGCCACGCCCGCGTCGTCCTTGTCCACGCCGAACAGGGCGAGGTTCTGCATGGGCACAAACACCATGCCCAGGCCGATGCCCATCAGGATGAGCGCCGGGAGCATGTTGACCGCGTAGGTCCCCTCTGCGGTCACCTGGGTCAGCCAGAGCATGGCTGCCGCCATAAAGACAGGCCCGACGGCGGTGGGGATCTTTGCGCCAAGCTTGGGCAGGTTCCTGGCCACCAGGGTCGCTGTGACGATGAGGACCACCGTCATGGGCAGGGAGGCGATCCCGGCGATGAACGGTGCGAAGCCCAGCACAATCTGGAGGTAGTAGTTGATGAACAGGATGCCTCCGATGAGAACCGCGCCGGAGAGGAACGCCGCCAGGTAGGCCGCTGCCCGGTTGCGTTCCGTTGCCACGCGCAGGGGAAGGAGCGGGTGCTTGACCTTCTTTTCGACAGCGACGAACAGGACCATCAGCACCACACCGGCGAGGATGAAGCCCCATGCCTCCGGCGCGCCCCAGCCATGCTCGGCATTGGTGAAGCCGTACACCAGGGAGCCCAGGCCCAGTGCTGCCAGGGCGACGCCGGGCCAGTCGTATTTGGCAGCGCCTGCCGCTTTGCTTTCGCGGACCATGGACATCACGCCGAGCAGGGCAATGATGGCGATGGGCACGTTGACAAAGAAGGTCCAGCGCCAGGACACGTAGTCCGTGAGGAAGCCGCCCAGCAGGACGCCCACCGCCGCACCAATGCCGCTGATGGACCCGAAGATGGCGAAAGCTGTCCCGCGGTCCTTGCCGCCGGGGAAGGAAACCGTCAGCAGTGCCAGTGCCGCCGGAGCCAGCAGCGCAGCGAAGAGACCCTGCAGGGCACGAGCGCCGAGCAGTTCCCAGGTTTCCTGCGCGATTCCGCCGATCAGCGATGCAATGGCAAAGCCCGCAGCCGCGACGATGAACGTCCGCTTGCGCCCCCAGAAGTCCGCGACACGTCCGCCGAGCAGCAGGAAGGCGCCGAACACCAGGGCGTAGGCCGTGACCACCCAGGACCGGGTGGTGTCGCTGATGCCCATTTCGATCTGCAGGCGGGGCAGTGCCAGGTTCACGATGGTGCCGTCAAGCACCACCATGAACTGCGCCAGGGCAAGGAAGACCAGCGATCCCCACTGGCCCTTTGGCCGGCCCACCTGTGTTGCGTCGGCTGCTGCTTCTGCTGTCTGTGTTGCCACGGTCATTTTCACCCTCCAAAGTCCTATTACTTATACAAGTATAAGTACTTTGAAGCCTGGAAACGGACCGGGTTGAGGTGAGATGGGTTACTCCGGTTCGGCGAGGAAGCCGGCAAGGCGCTCCAGGGCCGGCAAGCTTGCGGCAAGCTGTTCCCGCTCCGCGGGCAGCAGCCGGGACCCGGCGGATTCCAGCACCTCGGCCCACGCGCGCTCCAGGACGGTCCTGATGCGCTGCGACTCGGACGTGGGATGAAGCACCACATACCTTTTGTCAGCCACGTCCCGGGTGCGCGTCACCAATCCAAGGGCAACAAGCTCGCGCAGTTGCGCGCTCACGTTGCTGAGCTGCCGGCCGAGACGGGCGGCCACTTCGGCCACGGTAATACCCGGGTGGCGTTCAATGACCCGGATGATGTCCAGCAGCCCGCTGGAGAGAGGGAGGATGCCGGTGCCCTCGTGGGACTTCCGGTGCACTTCGAACGAGATGTCGAGGATGGCCACCGCCAGTTCCCGGGACTTGTCCGTATCCGGTTGCTGTCCAGTGGTGCTGAGGCTTGCCATCCTCCAAGCATAGGGGCGATTACGAGCCGCCCTTTAAGGCTTACTCAGCCAGCAGGAAGCACCAGTTGTCCGGGGCTCAACAAATCACGGTGCGCGCTTCCACACGGTAAGTCTTGTGGGAGCGCGCACTACTTTAAGGACTCCCATGACCTCTCACACTGCCAGCCAAGACACCCGGCCCCTCACCCTTTTCTGCGCCTTTGCGCTCAAGCAGGCAGTCCAGGACGTCATCCTTCCGGCGTTCGCCCGGGCCGGCGGCGTACCGGTCGAGGCCGTCTTCGAGCCTACGTTCCGCTTGCTGACGCGGATCGAGGCAGGCGCCCGGCCGGACGTCATGGCAGGCATCACCGGTTCACTGGCGGACCTGGCTGCCGCCAACATCCTGACGGCGCCCAGGCCGGCTGCCCGGACCGGGGTGGGCTTGGCAGTTGCACCGAATGCCCCGATCCCTGATATCAGCACCGTGGACGCCTTCATCGCCGCCGTGACGTCCGCCCGCTCCGTGGCCTATTCCCGCAGCGGTCCCAGCGGGATCTATTTCGCCGGACTCTTGGAGCGGCTGGGGATTGCCAAGCAGGTCAAGGCCCGGGCCACCGTTATTGATGCCGGGCCCACGGCAGTGGCGCTGCTGGACGGCAGGGCCGACATCGCGATCCACCAGCTGAGTGAACTGGTCCTCGTTCCGGAGGCGAAAATCGTTGGCCCCCTGCCCGAGTCGGTCCAGGAGTACACGGACTTCTCCACGGCGGTCGGCAGCGAAGCGTCCGGCATTCCGGGGGCCGCAGCCTTGCGCGACTTCCTGCACAGCCCGCAGGCCCTTGCAGCCTATGTGGCCAACGGGCTGGAACCCGCCTAAAGGATCAGCACCAAGACAAAAGGGGAGACTACGACGCCGGGACGTCCCGCCGTCGTACTCTCCCCTTTTGCGTGCGTCAGCCCTACTCAGGCGCGGACGTGTTGGGCGAGCACGGCGTCGATCTGCCCCGCCGCTTCCCGCATGCCCTCTTCCATGCCCATCTGGACCATCTGTTCCATCTGCTCTTCGGACTCGAAGGTGGACCGAACGGTCATCCGGGTGCGGCCGCCCAGGTCCTCGAGGTCAACGGCGGCATGGGTGATTCCCATGGCCTCGTTCGGGGCGCCGGCTTCATCGGCGAAGCCGTCGTCGAACTCCAGCCTGCGCGGCGCCTCGATGGCGGTGAAGCGCCACCAGCCGCCGGCCTTCTCCCCGTCGGGGCCGGTCATGTAGTACCCGGCCTTCCCGCCGGGCTGGAAATCGAACTCCTCGAATGTGGCCGGCCAGGTGGGCGGACCCCACCAGCGCTCCAGCTGGCGGGGGTCTTCCCAGATCTGCCAGACACGGTCGACGCCGGCGTCGAACTCGGCCACGAGGGTGAAGCTGAGTGCTTCGAGGTTCTTGGTGGAACTGATAACAGGCATTGCAATCCTTCCTATCCTTCAGCCAGAATGTCTGCGATCCGCCCGGCGCGCTGCCGCCAGATCGCTTCATACTCGTCAAGCAGCCGGCGGGCCTTCTGCAGCCCTTCGTGGTCACCCCGCACGATCTGCTCCCTTCCGCGCTTCTCCTTCGTTACCAGGGAAGCCCGCTCCAGCACCGCCACATGCTTCTGGACGGCGGCGAAACTCATGGCGTAGAGGGCGGCGAGGCCGGAGACGGAATACTCCCCCGCCGTCACCCGCCGGACAATGTCCCGCCGGGTGCCGTCCGCGAGCGCCTGGAACAGGCGGTCAACGTCCGCGTCTCTGAGCTGATCTACAACCATTTGGTTGTACGATACGCCCGGCGCGGGACCGTGTCAAGGGACCGCTGCCGCCTCCCGGCTTGACGCGGGTACCCGCCATTGTCCACAGTGGGTCAGTGCCTGCCACTATTCCCACCGATGCCCCCGAGGCAGTCCCGGACGGGCCATCCCCGTGGCGGCAGATCGCTGCCCTGACCGGCTTCCTGTCGCTCTCCTGGGCCGTGTCATTCGTGGGGTCCCTCCCGGTCCGGGCGGCTGCCGACGGCTGGTACGCGCTGGCGGACAAAGCCCCCTGGACGCCTCCCGGGCTGATGTTCACCTCAGTCTGGCTGGTCCTGTACGCGGCGATGGCCGTGGCGGCCTGGCTGGTGTGGCGGCAGCGGCGCCTCCCGCGCCGGCGCGCACTCAGGCTCTATTCGCTCCAGCTGGCCCTGAACCTGCTCTGGCCGATGACCTTCTTCGGCCTGTTTCCACTGCTGGGGACCGCGGCGCTCTGGCTGGCCCTGGCCGTCCTCGCCGCCCTCACCCTCACGGCGGTCCTGACCGTTCTGCGCTTCGGACCAATCAGTCCGGCGGCCGGCGTCCTGATGCTGCCGAACGTATCATGGCTGGTGTTTTCGGCGTCCCTGAACCTTTACGCTGCCGTCAGCAACTAAAGGCGGCGGGAGCGTGTAATCGATCACACTTTCGCCATTTCTGTTGCAAATGTCGGCGGCGACCATGAACCATGAGATAGGGACCTCGTTCCCGCACTACCAAGATCAGCAATCCTCACCGACGAGGATGCGGCCCCCTCAAGGACGACGCGGAGCCGTTAACTGCATGAGCGAAAGTACTGACAATGACGTTTGAGAACACTGACTCCATCACGCTGAAAATCTGGGACCGGTCTGCGATTGAGCACACCCTTGAGCGCATCGTGCACGACCTCTCGGTCAAGGCGAACACCACCAAATGCCGCATCGCGGTCCAGTGCAGCGGCCCCAACACTTTCACGGTCAGCGTCCGTGGCCAGGAACGCCAGCTCGCCACCGTCTGATCGGTTCACGGCTAAAACTGAAGCGGACGACGGCGGGAGGTTCCCGGCGTCGTCCGCTTCCGTTTTGCGCCCGGGCGAACAGCCTTACGCCCTGGCCTGGCGGCTCACCATCTCGTTGATCCAGCTCGGCGCGAACGGCGAGGTGCAGTTCGGCGGCGTCGGATAGTCCTTGAGGACCTCAAGCCGCTCTCCGATATCGAGCGCGCGGGCCCGGAGCTCCGCGTGCTCGATCCCAACGAAGGCCAGCGTGTGGTTCATCGCCCACTGCAGCCGGTCCGGCGCGTCCTTCATCTCCGCCTCGATGGTGTCCAGCAGCCCCGGGAGGTCGAGCCCCGCGGGCTTCTTCGCCACGCGCTCGCTGGTCAGGGCCCAACCGGCACTTGCCACCACCGGATCCGGGTCCGCCGTCCAGGCCACGCGCAGGTCCTCCGCATGCGGGCTCTTCTTCACCACGTAGTTCACCAGCCAGTCGTGCACTTTGGGGGCGCGCGCCTCGCGGAGCATGGTGTCCAGTTCGTCGCGTTCGAAGGCCTTGGGCCGGCAGATCAGCAGCGCCACGAGCCTCGCCGCAGTGTGGTTCGTCGCCCAGAGCTGACGCGCGAGTTCCTGCTGGGTCTTCAGCCGCTTCGCAACCTCGCGCAGCCTGGTCAGGTTCACCCCGTGGTCGTCGCCGCGCTTCGCGTTCGCATCGCGCATCTTCGGGTCTTCAAGCACGGCCAGTTCGGCCATCACTTCGCCCAGCAGCCCGGCTGTTATCGTCTCGGACATGTCATCCCTCCGGTCACCCTTTTGTCGGTTCCAGCCTACGGCGGCCGGCACGGAAGCGGACGACGGCGGGAGGTTCCCGTCGTCGTCCGCCCCTGTTTTGTGGCGAGTAACGTTGGGGCCCGCGACCGTGGGTCATGCCCAGGCCACGACCAGCCGTGCCACCTGGTTGGGCACAGTGAGATCAATCCCGGTCAGCTCCTGAAACCGGTTGAGCCTGTTGAGGACCGTGTTCCGGTGGCAAAAGAGCCCTTCCGCCGTGAGCGCCACACTGCCCGATTGAAGAAAGCGGCGCGCCGCCTCGGTGAGTCTTTCCCGTTCCGCGCCACGACAAGGTTCAAGCGCAGCGTCGATCTCCTCCACAAGGTCCAGACCTGCCTCCGCGAGTTGCCGCTTGGCAAGGCGCGGCCACGCCTGGTTGGCAGACAACGGTCCTGTGTCCGCGGGCTGCAGGAGGGCCGCCAGACTTGAAGCCGTCCGCGCGGCTTTGGGCAATCCGCGCAGGCCGTTCGCTTCTGCTACACCGGACGGGATATCTGCAAATACCTGGGGCACTGCTGGGATGACAGCTTTGTCGTCTCCTGCCCGCGATGCTGCCACCGGCCAGAAGACATAGGCCATGTCGCCCGATTCCCGGAGAAAAAGCCTTTGGTTGTGCTTGGCCGCGGCCTTTGCGTGGGCCGTTCGCAGCCGGGCGGCGGCGTTCCCGCTCGCTGCCACGAGTCCGAAACGAGCATCGGCTGTGACTCCCAACGCGTCAGCAACCTGGGCGGCGGTTTCCGCCGAAGGATTCACCACACTGAACAGTCTCGCAATGAACTCGTTCTGGATGCTCGACTCCTCCTGAGCCATGCGCACACGCTCATTGAGGTAGCTTGCGTTGGTGCGGGCGGCGAACTCGTCCACAACACGCCACACCTGATCCACCCGGGATGTCAGCATGGGCGCGTCTGCCGGATCAGCAATGGCCAATAGCTCGGCCCAAAGAATGGTGAAGTCCAAGCGCACCGCGGAAATGAGGGCTTCGGCTGGAATTCCGGACCGGGCACGCTTGGCACCCAAGGCCGCAGAAAATTCTCCATCGAGCTCCCCACCGGGTCGGCTCCCGCCGCTCCTGAGGGCGTTCACCAGCCGGTGGAAGGTTTCCCGGGCCGTCTGCATGATCTCGTCGATGTCAACGCTGGAATCCCGATATTCGGGGATCTCCCGGACTTGGGTGATGAATTTCCCAGCCAAGGTATCCACCTTGTCGTGCAGCAGTTCCACGAGTTCTGACCACCTGCGCGAGACCGCAACATCCTCATTATTGTGCATTTACACACAATACAAGCCGATTTCGGTTGTCGCTAGCTATCTTATTTGAGCAGATCGACTGAGACAATTGAGTCCGGTGAAACGCATCACACCTATCCTGGCCCGACCGCCCCGATGGGCCTCGGCCGGCCCCGCCCGGCAGAATCTATCCGCACTACCATCCGTATTTGGAGTGAGCATGGCAAGCAACAGCCCCGCAACTGGTCTCGGACCAAAGGCACCCCGCGTTGTAGACGAGCGCGTGACGAAAAAGGTGGCACTGGCCGCCCTGGTGGGCACCACGCTGGAGTGGTACGACTTCTTCCTCTTCACCACGGCTGCCGCCCTGGTGTTCAACGCCCAGTACTTTGTTTCGGCGGATCCGTTCGTCGCCGCCATGAGTTCCTTCGCCACCCTGGCCGTGGGATTCGTGGCCCGTCCCATCGGCGGTTTCATCTTTGGAGCCCTGGGCGACAAAGTGGGGCGCAAGAAGATCCTGATGATCACCATCGTCGGCATCGGCGTGGTCACCGGCCTGATCGGCCTGCTGCCCAACTACGCGACCATCGGCGTCGCGGCCCCCATCATTCTGGTGGCGCTGCGGATCCTGCAGGGACTGGCCGTGGGCGGCGAGTGGAGCGGTGCGGTGATTATCGCCGTCGAAAATGCCCCGGTAGAGAAGCGCGCAGGCTACGCCGCCCTGCCCCAGATCGGCTCACCGATCGGCACCATCCTGTCCTCCGGCGGCTTTTTCGGCATGCTCTACCTCGTTGGGCAGACCAACTTCGATGCCTGGGGCTGGCGGATCCCCTTCGTGGCAGCCATCCCCCTGCTGGCCGTCTCGATGTGGATCCGCAGCAGGCTCAGCGAATCGCCCGAGTTCGAGGCACTCATGGAATCCGGCGAAACGGAGCACGCCCCGATTCGCGGTGTGCTGACGAACAGTTGGCGCCAGATCCTGGTGGGCGGGTGCTCCGCACTCCTGGGCATCGGCGGCTTCTATCTCATCACCAGTTTTGTGGTCTTCTATGGCACGAAGGTGCTGAAGATGCCCTCCGAGACCCTCTTGCTTGGCTCACTCCTGGCAGCCGTTTTCGAGATCTTCGTGCTGATCTGGGCAGGCCGGATGGGCGAGAAGTACGGCGCCAGCAAGGTCATTCTTTGGGGCGGCATCGCCTCCGCCATCGTCGCTGTACCGGTCTTCCTCGCGATCGACACGGCCAACCCGGTTCTGGTGATCTTGGCCATGATCATCGGCGTATGCACCTTGTCCGTCCCGTACGCCGTCTCCGGCACCGCACTGACCTCACTGTTCGCCACCAGGGTCCGTTACACAGGGGTGGCAATAACATCCAACGGCGCCAGCATGATTTCGGGCTTCGTGCCGCTGATTGCCACCGCACTCGTAGCCGCCACCGGCAACTCTTTCTGGCCTGGCGCCATCATCCTCCTCGTGGTTTCCATCATGACCGCACTGTCCGGCATCTTCCTGCCGGCACTCAGCATCGAAGAAGAAGGTATGAAGCATTGAGTACAACAACCACTGCCGGGCACCTGATTGTCGCGCAGCTCGAGCGTGCCGGCATCAAGCGGGTCTACGGTGTCCCGGGTGAAAGTTTCCTGGATGTCCTGGACGGTTTGCATGGCTCCAGCATTGAGACGGTGGTGACCCGGCATGAGGGCGGCGCGGGTTTTATGGCCCTGGCGGAGGGCCGGCTGACGGAGTTGCCCGGTGTGGCGATGGTGACCCGTGGCCCGGGTGCGGCCAACGCGTTCATCGCGATCCACACCGCGCATCAGGACGCCACGCCCATGATCCTGTTCGTGGGGCTGATCCCGGTGGCGGACCGGGGCCGGGAGTCCTTCCAGGAGTTCGATATCAATGCCTGGTTCGGCAGCACCGCCAAGAAGGTGGTCACGCTCGAGGACGCCGCTTCGGCCGCCCGCGTGGTGGATGACGCGATCTTCACCGCACTGAGCGGCCGGCCCGGACCCGTGGTCATCGGGCTCCCCGAGGACGTCCTGGTCCACGCCATTGACTCCGGGACGGTGGAGCCCCGGGTGGTGGCACGGTCCGGGCCGACCGCGGCGGACCTGGCCGCGCTGGAACAGCGCCTGGCAGCATCGCACAAACCGCTGATCGTGGTCGGTGGCGAAGGCTGGGACCAGGCTTCTTCCGAAGCGTTGGCCGGCTGGGCAGAACGCCACGGCATTCCTGTCCTGGCTGATTTCCGCGCCTACGACGCCGTTCCGCACCATAGCGGTGCCTACGCCGGATACCTCGGCTACGCCCGCAGCGACGCCAACGCGGCACGGTTGGACGAGGCCGATCTCCTGATCTTCGTCGGCTGCGTCCGCGCCGATGTGCTCTCCGACGGCTACAAGCGCGGCCTCACCGCCGTCACGGTGGTGGTCAATGCCGACGCGGACCTGCTGGGTCATTTCGGCCGGCTGGATCAGCACATCCCCGCCCACGTCGCATCCTTCGCCACGGTCCTCGCCGCGACCACCTCCGAGGTGAGGCCGGCCGCGGGTTGGCTGGCCGAGGCGCGCGCCGATTATGAAAAGTTCTCCTCCGCCCGGCCGGACAGGGTCAACGGAGTGGACGTACAGGGCGTGGATCTCGGTGTCGTGATGGAAATCCTGAAGCAGGAAATGGACGACGACGCCGTCATCACCTACGGGGCGGGAAACCACTCGCTCTGGCCGGCCCGGTACCTGCAGCACAACGCCGCGAACTCCCTGGCCGCGCCGCGGAACGGTGCGATGGGCATGGGCATCCCCGCAGCGGTGGCCGCGTCCCTGGCGTTCCCGGGCCGGCAGGTCATCTCCGTGGCGGGGGATGGGTGCTTCATGATGAACGGGCAGGAAATTGCCACCGCCATGGGCCACGGCGCGACGTTCATCGTGCTGGTGGTGGATAACGGCATCTTCGCCACCATCCGTGAACACCAGGAAGCCCACTACCCGGGCCGGCCCTCCGGCACGCACATGACCAACCCCGACTTCGCCGCGCTGGCCCGCTCCTACGGCGGCTACGGCGAACGGATCGAGACGGCCGAGGACTTCGCGCCCGCGTTCCGCCGCGCCGTCGACTCCGGGCTCCCCGCCGTGCTGCACCTGCCCCAGGACCCTGCCACCCGCTCACCCAAGACCGCCAGCAACTGACCGGAGCCCCCCGTGATCACCCTGCACAACATCATCAACGGCCAGGCCGTTGACACCCCGGACAGCCTGCCGTTCTTCGACCCGGCCACCGGGGTCCAGATCGGCACCGCCCCGGACAGCGACACCGCCACCGTCGACGCCGCCTTCCACGCCGCGCACACCGCCTTCACGACCTACAAGCGGACCACCCCGGGCGAACGCCAGGGGATGCTCCTCAAACTCGCGGACCTCATCGAAGCCAACGCCGGCCGCCTGCTCGAGGCCGAAGTCGCGTGCACCGGCAAGCCGCGGGCCGTGACCCGCGAGCTGGAAATCCTGCGCGGCGCGGACCAGCTGCGCTTCTTCGCCGGTGCCTGCCGCGTCGTCTCCGGCACGGCACAAACCGAATACGTGAAGGGCTTCACCTCCACCATCCGGCGCGAACCCCTCGGCGTGGTCGCCCAGATCACGCCCTGGAACTACCCGTTCATGATGGCGATCTGGAAAATCGGGCCCGCCCTGGCCGCGGGCAACACCCTGGTCCTCAAACCCGCCGACACCACCCCTGGTCCACCGTGATCCTGGGCGAACTCGCCCAGGAAGCCTTCCCCGCCGGCGTCGTGAACATCCTCTGCGGCGGCCGCGGCACCGGCGCCGCGATGGTCGAGCACGAGATCCCCGAAATGGTCTCCATCACCGGCTCCACCCGCGCCGGCGCACAGGTCATGTCCGCAGCCGCGAAAACGCTCAAGGACGTCCACCTCGAACTCGGCGGCAAGGCACCCGCGATCGTCTTCGCCGACGTCGACATCCACCAGACAGCGAAGGAGATCGCGCTGAGTGCGTTCTTCAACGCCGGCCAGGACTGCACCGCCGTCACCCGCGTCCTCGTGCACGAAACCATCCACACCGAGTTCGCCGCCGCCCTCGCCCAGGCCGCCTCCGCCCTGAAAGTAGGCGGCGAGGACGCGGACCTCGGCCCGCTGAACAGCGCCGCCCAACTCGACCAGGTGGAGGGCTTCATGACCCGGCTCCCGGCCAACGCCACCGTCCTCGCCGGCGGCAAACGCACCGGCACCGGCTACCACTTCGAACCCACCGTGATCGACGGCGTCTTCCAAACCGACGAAGTCGTCTGCGACGAGATCTTCGGCCCCGTCCTCACCGTCCAGCCCTTCACCACCGAAGACGAAGCCCTCGACCTCGCCAACGGCACCAAATACGCCCTCGCCTCCAGCGTCTGGTCCAACAACCACGGCGTGGTCACCCGGGTCTCCATGGAACTGGACTTCGGCGCCGTCTGGATCAACTGCCACCAAATCATCCCCGCCGAAGCCCCCACGGCGGCTTCAAACACTCCGGCACCGGCAAAGACCTCTCCATCTACGGACTCGAGGACTACACCCGCATCAAATCCGTCACCACCTCCCACCGCTAAACCCACGCTAGGTAACCCATGAAACTCGATCTGCTGCTGCGCAACGCGGACATCATCACCATGGACGAGCGGCGCCCGCACGCGACCTCGTTGGGCATCTGGCAGGGCCGGGTGGTCGGCCTGGACGAGGACCTATTTGGGATGGACGCGGTCGAGGTCCTGGACCTCCACGGCGCCACGGTGACTCCCGGCTTCATCGACGCCCACTGCCACACCACCTGGTTCGGCCTGGGGCTGGCAGAAGTGGATGTTGCCGCCGCCCGCGGCCTGGACCAGCTGTATGCCCTGCTGGAGGCGGACATGGCCACGGGTGGGGCCCCCGATGAGGAGAAAACGCCGGATCAGCAGGCTGGATGGCTCATGGCCACAGGCTTTAGCCAGACCCAGCACGGGGGCCAGTTTCCGGACATCGCCGTACTGGACAGGATCACGGGGAACCGGCCGTTGTTTATCCGCCACAACTCGGGGCACATGGCCGTGGTCAATACCGCGGCTCTGCGGCTGGCAGGTGCCGAATCGCCGTCGTTCCCGGACCCCGACGGCGGGGTGATAGTCCGCGACGCCACCGGCCGGCCCACGGGGCTGGTCCAGGAGACGGCGCAGCAGCTGATCCAACAGCTGATCCTGCCGTACACCTTGGATGGCATCGAGGCAGCCCTGGATCGCGGGACCCGGTACTACGCGTCGGAAGGAATCACCAGCTTCACCGAAGCCGGAATCGGCGGCGGCTGGATCGGACACAGCCCCGTGGAACTGGCCGCCTACCAGCGGGCCATGGCCAACGGCAGGCTCCATGCACGCGCGCAGCTTATGCCGGTCCTGGATGCGCTCCACCCGCTGGATGGACATGGCGCAGATCCGGCCGGAGCGGCAGGCCTCGATTTGGGCATGTACAGCGGGTTTGGCAACGACTTCCTGTCCCTCGGGCCGGCCAAAGTCTTTCTGGACGGCTCGCTGCTGGGCGAAACGGCGGCGGTCAGCGAGGCCTACTGCAGCCACGGACACACTGACAACAGCGGCAACACGGGGTATTTCCAGGCCGATCCGGAAGCGCTGCGGAACCGGATCGAGGCCGCCTACGCGGCAGGCTGGTCCATAGCCGCCCATGCCATCGGGGACCGGGCCGTGGACCTGGCGCTTGACATCATCACGGAGTGCGCGGAAAAGTACGCGCCGCGGACCGTGCCCAACCGGATCGAACACGCGTCCATTACCAGGCCCGAACAGGTGGCCCGGATCGCGGCGGCAGAAATTGCCGTCACCCCGCAGGCCAGCTTCTTCGCGGACGGCGGGGACGGCATGACCGCCTCGCTGGGCCAGGAACGCCTGGGCTGGGCCTACCGGGCAGCGTCGTTCCTGGCAGCCGGCGTGACTGTTGCCGGCAGCTCGGACCGCCCGGTGGCAGACGGCAACGTGCTCCGCGGGATGCAGGCGTTCGTGGACCGGCGCACGTCAACGGGGAATGTCTTCGGGAACCCGGATGAGCGGCTGACCCCGCTTCAGGCCCTGGCGGCCTATACCACCGGAGCTGCCGCGGCCACGGGCACGTCCCATCTCAAGGGCGCACTGACCCCCGGGAAACTGGCGGACTTCGCTGTCCTGTCCGGCTCTCCGCTCGCCGTCGACGACATCTCCGGACTCAAGGTGCTCGCCACGTCCGTCGGCGGCACGTTCACGCACCTAACACCTGGCCTGCAATTGACGGACGGCAGGCCAAAGGTCCTGCAGCACGTCCCATCAGACGCTGCGGGAATCGCACCATGACCGTGGTGGAGCCGGAGGTCATGCCCGTCCGCCCGCGCCACACGGAACTGTGGGCCCGACGGGCGGCACCCACCCCATCCACGGCCGTGCGGGAGATCTTTGCCGCCGCGGCCCGGCCAGGGATTATTTCGCTGGCAGGTGGAAACCCCGACGTCGGATCACTGCCCCTCGACGCCCTCGGCAAGTCGGCGGCCGCCATCATCGCCGGCCAGGGTTCCCGGGCGCTGCAGTACGGAGCCGGGCAGGGAACCGAGGAACTGCGCTCACAGATCTGCACCGTCATGTCCCTCGAAGGCATCACTGACGCCGACCCCGACGACGTTTCCGTGACCATCGGATCCCAGTCCGCCCTTGATACCGTGACGAAGATTCTTTGCGATCCGGGGGACACAGTACTGACCGATGACGCCACTTATATGGGCGCCCTCGGCACATTTTCCGTCTACGAAGTGGACGTCCAGCCGGTCCTGACGGACTCCGACGGCTTGGTCCCGGAAGCCCTGCAGGAACGCATCCACACGTTGCGGGGACTGGGGAGGCACGTCAAGTTCCTCTACACGATTCCCAACTTCAACAATCCAACCGGTGTGACGCTCAGCCTGGAACGGCGGCAGCAGGTAGTGGACATCTGCCGGGACGCCAACATCCTGGTGGTGGAGGACAACCCTTATGGATTGCTCCGCTACCGTGGAGAAGCGCTCCCTGCAATGCGGGCGGCCAACCCCTTGGACGTCATCTATTTGAGTTCCTTCTCCAAAATATTCTCTCCCGGCCTCAGGCTCGGCTGGGCGCTGGTTCCGCCCCACTTGAAGCAGCGTTTCCTCATTGTCGGAGAGTCCAGCACCCTGTGCCCGCCGGCTTTCAACCAGATGCTCGCCTCTGCTTACCTCCGCGACTACGACTGGCAAGGCCAGCTCGATATTTCCCGTGCCGACTATCGGCTCCGCAGTGATGCCGCCCTGTCTGCCCTCTCCGAGACCATGCCCGACGGCGTCACCTGGACCCGGCCTGAAGGCGGCTTCTTCACCTGGCTCACGCTGCCTGGGTCTGTGGACACCCGGGCGCTCATCACGACGGCGGTGGACGCCGGTGTGGTGTTCTTTCCGGGAGCCGCGTTTTCGCCGGGCACCGCGCCGTCGAATCAGCTGCGCCTTGCATTCAGCGCACTTAGCCCCGGCCTCATCACCGAGGGCATCCACCGGCTCGCACCGGTGCTTGGCCGGCTCTAAAAGCCGCTTCGCGGCCCCATGGGCTAAATGCTCCACACGCGCGAGCGTGTGAATTGCAGCGGTGAGTGGCGGCGTTTTTGTGGCGGTATTTGGCGTAGTGCCGTCGCCGTTGGTCGTGCCGAATGACCTGTAACGTCAGGGGGCGGGATTCTGCCCGCCTCATTCGCCCTTCATCGTGTCGTTCTGGGCTGCGCATCATCTATTAGGGATTACATGAATTCACGCGTTCCGCCCAATGATCGAACCGCCGCCTCGCAGCAGGGCGATGGCACTGCTTCGCCGACGGCGGGCATGCCCCTTGGGGCGCGCCGGCTGGTGCTCGTTGGAGGCCTTTGTATTCCCGTTGGGCTCCTTGCCGGGTCATATCTTTTCGGTCTGCAACTACTGGCTGTCGCCGGTGTCGTGGCGATCAGCGTTGCGTTGTCGTACGGGACCGGCCGTACATGGTTCGCTCTGTGGCCGCGGGTGACGGCGGGGGCAGGAGCGGCCTGGATCGTGGCCACAATCGCCTATTGGCTGACTGTTGTGAGCGCTGCTGATGTCTCGGCGCCGGTTCCGGAAGTATCGTCGGTGCTGTTATCTGCCGGCGTTGTGGCCTTTATGGTGATGGCGGCGGCCGTTCTGGCCGGCACCGTCGCCAGGTTCAGGTCCCACAGGCACCTGGCCACGGCGGCCGCTTAGCGTACCCCCTGGAAGCTGGGCACTTTGTACAAGATTGCCTGAATACATCGTCGGCTGTACTTTAGGGTTATGGAAACCCTCACCCAGGCACCTGTGCTGGCCCGCTTCGGCTACGCGGTCTCGGATCCTACCCGCGCCCGTATCCTGCTGTCCCTCGCCGATGCCCCGGCCTACCCGTCGGATCTGGCGGATGCCCTGGGTGTGTCCAGGCAGAGCATGTCCAACCATCTGACCTGCCTGCGTGGCTGCGGACTGGTCGTGGCTGTTCCGGATGGACGGCGGTCCCGGTACGAACTCGCTGATGCCCGGCTGGGTCATGCAATCAAAGACCTGATCGGGGTCGTCCTCGCGGTGGATCCTTCCTGCTGCGCCCCGGACGGGACGTGCTTCGCATGACGGCGGTGCTGCAGGCGCCCAGCCAGGAACGCCGGGCCGTCCTGTCCAGGCGGATCCGCCTGTTAGCAGCCGCGACCATCACGTACAACGTCATCGAAGCCGTGGCGGCCCTCTGGGCCGGCGGTGTCGCCGATTCCTCGGCTCTGATCGGCTTCGGGCTGGACTCGGTCATCGAGGTGACCTCCGCCCTTGCCCTGTCGTGGCAGTTCTCCGCCAAGGACCCGGAACGGCGTGAGCACCTGACCTTGCGGATCATCGCGATCTCCTTCTTCGCCCTCGCGGCCTTCGTGGCCGTGGACGCCGTCCGGTCCCTCACCGGCGGAGGGGAAGCACAGCACTCCACCCCGGGCATCGTCATCGCGGCCCTGAGCCTGGCGATCATGCCGGTCCTGTCTTGGGCGCAGCGCCGGGCCGGACGGGAACTCGGTTCCCGGACAGCTGTCGCTGATTCCAAGCAGACCCTGCTGTGCACGTACCTTTCAGCTGTCCTGCTGGTCGGCCTGGTCCTGAACAGCGCCCTGGGTTGGTGGTGGGCCGACGCCGGCGCCGCCCTGGTCATCGCCGGGATCGCTATCCGCGAAGGCATCAACGCCTGGCGCGGCGACGTCTGCTGCACCGTCCCCGGCGCCGGCGCGAATCACGCAGCAGACGATGATGACTGCTGCGCAGGCTGCGGGACGGACGCCAAGCCGGCACCGGCGAGCATCGCTCTCGGTCAGGGACCGGAAGGTCGATGAACCGGTTTCTTTGCTGGGGAGGAAAGCGATGAGCGGACACAACCACGCCCACGGCGCCACCGATGCGGCCAGCCAGCGCGGGAAGCTCATCATCGTTTTCTGCATCACCTTTACAGTCATGGCCGCGGAGATCATCGGCTCCATCCTGACCGGCAGCCTGGCCCTGCTGGCCGATGCCGGACACATGTTCACCGACTCCGCCGGTCTGCTGATCGCCCTGATCGCAGCGTCGCTGGCGCTCAAACCCGCCACGCTGAAACGGACCTGGGGTTACAAGAGGGCTGAGATCGTCGCGGCCGCCGGGCAGGCAGCCCTGCTCCTGGGCGTGGGCGGGTTCGTCATCATCGAAGGCATCCGCCGCCTCTTCGACCCGCCGGAAATCGGGGGCGCCACCATGCTCTGGTTCGGCATCATCGGCCTGGCCGGCAACGCCATCGGCCTGATCGTGTTGGCCTCGGGCCGGAAGAATAACTTCAACATGCGCGCCGCATTCCTGGAAGTCCTCAACGACGCCCTCGGATCGGTCGCGGTCATTCTCGCCGCGGTCATCATCGCCGTCACCGGATGGGTGCAGGCCGACGCCGTCGTGTCCCTGCTGATTGGTGCGCTGATCATTCCCCGGACCCTGAAGCTACTCCGCGAAACGGTGCATGTGCTGATGGAGAACGCCCCGGTAGGCCTGAACCTCGCGGAGGTCCGCGACCATATCCTGGCCCTGCCGCACGTCATCGACGTCCATGACCTGCACGCGTCCCTCGTCGGATCCGGCACACCGGTACTCTCGGCACACGTCACAGTCGAGGACCCCTGCATGCGGGACGGTCACGCCGCCACCATCCTGGCGGACCTGCAGCGCTGCGTCGCCCAGCATTTCGAAGTCAGCGTCGAACACTCCACTTTTCAGATAGAACCAGCCGCCCACCGCGACCAGGAAAGCATCCCCCACTAAATGACACAGGCACGACCCTCGACTTCTCAGACCACCGACCCGGCACGGAAAATCCGTGTTGTTCTCTGGATCCTCCTCGGCGCTATCGTCGGCGCCGGCCTGATCTGGTACGCGGTGTTCACCGCCAACAAACCCGAACCGGACGCACTGCAGCCCGTATCGGACGCACAGCTGGTCCGGGACGACAGCCACCGCCTCACCACACCGGCCACGGAGAAGGCCCAACTCGTGGAATTCCTGGACTTCGAGTGCGAGGCCTGCCGCGCAGCCGCGCCCCTGGTGAAGGAGCTGAAGAAGGAATACGGGGACCGGATCACCTTCGTCAACCGCTACTTCCCCCTCCCCGGCCACAAGAACTCCGGGCAGGCCGCCCTGGCTGTGGAAGCAGCAGCCCAGCAGGGCAAGTACGAGGAAATGGCAGCCAAAATGTTCGAAACCCAGCCGCAGTGGGGCGAAAAGCAGGACTTCCAAAACGCACTGTTCAGGACCTTCGCCGAAGAACTCGGGCTGGACATGGACAAATACGACGCGGCCATGGCCGCCGACGAGACCAAGGAACGGATCCGCAAAGACATTGCCGACGGCCAAGCCCTCGGCGTGACCGGGACCCCCACGTTCTTCCTCAACGGAGAAAAACTCATCCTGAACACCGAAGACCAGTTCCGCCAGCTGCTCAACGACGCCGCCGCCGACCGATCCGACTCGTCCTGGCCCTCGCCGCGGCAGCAATGATCCCCGCCCTCGCCGCTGCACCGGCACAGGCCCACGACGCCCTGCAATCAACGACACCGGCCAGGGACAGCACCGTCACCGACAGTACGGGCAAGACCCTCAGTGACGGCAAAGTCAGCGTTGTGGACGCCACGCAATGGGCCGGTGGTCGGCATGATCGCGGCCGCGGTCCTGTCCTCGCCGGGTCCGCGTTTGCCCTGTCCGAACGGGCCAGACGTCGGGTTGCTGGCGAGACGTTTGGGAGTGAGCATGTCCACGGTCTCGGAAGGGATCGGGAAGCTGGCCCGCCAGGGCCCTGTCACCCACACCAGGTACAGCAGCGTCAGCCTCACCACCGCCGGCCGCGCGTGGGGGCTGGTTATGGTCCGGCGGCACAGGATCCTGGAAACCTTCCTGGTCTGGGCCCCGGATACTCCTGGGATGAGGTCCACGACGAAGCCGAAGCGCTCGAGCATGCCGTCTCTGAGAAGCTGATCGCCAGGATGGATCAGCTGCTGGGTCACCCGGTGGCGGACCCCCACGGTGACCCCATCCCCACGCCCGACGGACGGCTGGACCAGCCCGCGGCCAGCCAGCTCACCACTGCAGGCCCAGGTGACCAGGTGATCATCTGCCGTGTATCCGATGCCGATCCGGTACCGGCTCTCCAGAGGGATCAGCAGGAGTATCAGGCCTGACCTGTGATGGTGAGGACGATCAGGACACAGTTCAGGCCCACGATCAGCGTGGCGCTGGTCCAGCCCGCGATCTTCAGCGGCATCGAGTCAGTGTGGATCCCCATCACCTCACGTTTCCCGGTCAGCCGGATCAACGGAATCAGCGCGAACGGGATGCCGAAGCTCAGCAGCACCTGACTCAGCACCAGGGCAACGGTAGGCTCAATCCCCGCACCAAGGATCAGCAGGGCCGGGATCAGCGTGATCACCCTGCGGGTCAGCAGCGGTACCCGCAGCTTCAAAAGACCACCCATGATCGTGGCGCCCGCGTAGCAGCCAACCGAGGTCGAGGCCAGACCCGACGCCAGCAGCCCGATCGCGAAAACCACCCCAATCACCGGGCCAAGGGCGGACGTGACGGCGGCATGGGCGCCGGCGATGGTGTCCGTTCCCTCGATGCCACGGAGGCTGGACGCGGCCAGCAGGAGCATCGCGATGTTGACGACCCCGGCAAGCATCAGGGCGCCGGCCACATCGAAACGGGTCGCGCGTATCAGCCGTGTCCGCTCGGCCGGGTCCTCGGAAAAGCCGTGCCTGTCCCGGGCAAGGGCCGAATGCAGGTAAATGGCGTGCGGCATGACGGTCGCCCGAGCATGCTGGCTGCCAGAAGGACGGTGTCCGTTCCCTCGAAACGGGGAAGCAGGCCGCTCAGGGCGCTCCCCGCGTCAGGGGGATTAACGAACAGCCCCGACACGAAACCAACCGCGATCACACCCAGGAGGATCAGGATTGCGTACTCGAAGGACTTCTGGCCCCGGGAGGACTGCAGCGCCAGCAGCAACATGGACGCAAGTCCGATAATGACCCCTCCGGCCAGCAGCGGAACCCCGAACAGCAGGTTCAGCGCCACCGCCCCGCCGATAACTTCGGCCATGTCCGTCGCGCCCGCGACGACTTCAGCCTGGGCCCAGTACAGACGTCGGCGGCCGTTTCCCAGCCGCTTGCCCATGATCTCGGGAAGGCTCAGACCTGTAGCCAGGCCCAGCTTCGCTGACTGGTACTGCACCAGCACGGCCATAGCATTGGCGGCCACCAGAACCCAGACCAGCAAATACCCGTAACTGGCGCCCGCCGTGAGGTTCGCTGCAACGTTGCCTGGATCCACGTAAGCGATCGCAGCAACGAACGCAGGTCCCATCAGCAGCAGGCGGGACCATCGCTTCCCGGTTGCCGGCCGTGCTTGGAGTGTGGGGATAGCCATCGGAGTCCTCATCATTGCGGGGCGTGCTGATACCACCGAGGATAGCTGATGTTTAGGTACACCGAAAAGTAACATTTCGGCTTTCCTGGCCAGTGGTGCCGGGGCGGCTTCACCATTCGCGCGGATGGCTTGCGAAGACCAGATGAGCGTTTTGGAAAACAGCAGTTTATGGATCGCGGCAGCATCCGCCCCGCGCAGTGAATACGCACCCATCGAAGCTCGCGGCCAAGTCTTCATCTGGGCACCGCTTCTGCTGGCGACAGCACTCACAGCAGCTGCTGCGACCACCAGCATCATCGAGCGATCCCGTCCACGCTGGTTCAAGCACTAGCCCGCCTGAATTCAACAACACCCTCGGCACGGCATACCCGCAGCGCGTCGGGGCGCGTGCCAAAAAGCGTGCCAAATAGCTCTGCGATTCACAGCGAGAGCGATTGATGTTTACCAATCGGATGCTAGGTTGAGCGCCATGACTGATCCCAACACGCCACCCGCCCGTGGCGGAGCGTCCGTTCTCAGAACCAATTCGCCGATCGGACGGCAGTCCTTCGACCGCTTGATCAACGATCTGGCAACTAATCAACCACGAACGGTCTTGGACCATGGGTGCGGATGGGGTGGAATGCTCCTGGACATCCTCGAGGCGATGCCGAATACCAGCGGCACGGGCATTGACATCAAGGAGTCCTACATTGAGCAGGCCCGGATGGCAGCCAAGCAACGGGGGCTTGCTGACCGGGTCGTATTCCAGGCGGAATCGTCTGCGGATTACGCGGCGAGCGCTGACCTCGTGCTCAACGTAGGTTCGTACCAGGCTTTTGGGACGATCAGCGAAGCCCTGTCCCGTCTTCGCAGCTCGACCACGCCTTCCGGACGTCTGGTTTTTGGTGCCGAGTTCTGGTCTGTTGTCCCAACCGATAATCAGTTGGCTCACATGTGGCCAGGGACAACGGTTGATGATGCTTTACTCCTTCCCGACCTTGTCGAGAAGGTCGCCGGCGCCGGGTGGCGTGTTCTGGATCTGCGGACCTCAACCAGTCAGGAATGGGAAGAATTTGAGTGCGGCCATCTCCGAAATCGGGAGCAGTGGCTTGTGACTCACCCCGAGCACGAGGCGGCGACAGAAATCCGGGACGAGTTGGATAAGGCAAGAATGATGTGGTTGCGCGGTCACCGGGACGTCATGGGATTCGTCACCTTCATTCTCGCCAAGGACGGGTGATCAGACGCCGAACGACCATTGTGGGCGGAGGATCCTGGTGCGGCCCACCTTAAACAGCTAAGCGCCCGGCCGGGATATCCGGGCCGGGCGCGTGGAGCTTATTCCATGCCGCCGGGAAGAACCGTGCCGATGGCCTCTCCCGAACGCAGGCGTCGCAGGATGTCCGGCTCAGCACGGTCCGTTGACAAGCCCAGGTCAACAATGGCGGCGGCCTCTTCGGGCGACAGAACCAGGACACCGTTGTCGTCGGCCATCACGACGTCGCCGGGGTTCACCATCACCCCGCCACACAGCACAGGAACATTTACCGCACTGTTGGCATCGAGCTTGCGCTTAGCAGTGAGGACACTGGTTCCGCGGGCGAACACCGGAAGCCCCGCGCTCCGGAGTTCCACGATGTCGGTCACCACCCCGTCCACGACGATCCCCGCGGCACCGGCGCACTGGGCTGCACACGCGGTGACAGCACCCACAGGTGCATGAGTGGCGTCATGCCCTGTTTCGATGACAAGAACATCGCCAGGTTCAAGAAGCGCCAGCGCCCGGTTCGTGGCGAAGGCATCCGCGGAGGCAATTCGAACGGTCACGGCCCGGCCAACAAGGTGGACGTTAGGGAGCATCGAACGGATGCCCGGGTCGAGGAACCCTTCCTCCAGGAAATGCCCGATGGTGGGAAAGCTCACGGACTGAAGCCGGCTGACCAGCTCAGCATCTAGGGTCTGGGTCAGACGAACTGTGCCGTTCATGAGCTGCTGCCTTCCTTCATGACAGCTATGCACTGAATCTCGAAGGAGAAATCCCAGATCCCCACGCAGATGGATGTGAGTGCAGGTGCACGGGAACCGAAAACGTCTGCATAGATGCGGCGGTACTCCTCGTCCTGGCTCTGGTCGGATATGTACACGGTCGCGTTGACAACGTGGTCAAGGCTGGAGCCTGCCCCCTCAAGTACGGTTTGGAGATTGGCCAGCACCTGGCGGACCTTCCCTTCAAAGTCCGCCGGCCGATGGTCCGTTCCGGCGATCAGTGGAATCTGGCCTGTGGTGAAGACGAATCCCCCTGCAACCACAGCTTGGGAGAACGGTCCCACCGATGCAGCCATCCCTGGAAATGTAGCCAGTCGCGTCAGCATGCCTGCACCGCTTCCTGGGTAGCTGAGACCAATTTCGGGTCGTCCGTCAATAGGCCGTGGGGCGGTCCGTCCGTCACGAACGCAATGCATTCGATTTCCAGCGCTATGTCCCAGATGCCAACGCAGCATGAAGTGCGGGCCGGCAACGTTGACCCGAAAGCCTCGGCGTACACCCCGTTGTATTCAGCCAACTGCTCCGGGTCCGTCAAGTAGGTGGTGACCTTCGCGACGTGGGCGAGATCGGAGCCCGCTTCAAGGAGGATGGCTTCCAGGTTGGTCAGGGTCTGGCGGACTTTTCCGGCGAAGTCCTCCGGCTGGTCCTGCATGCTGGTCCGGGCCGGGATCTGGCCTGACGTAAAGACCATTCCGTTTGCAACGACGGCCTGGGAATAGGGTCCGAGGACCGGAGCCATTCCGGGCGCGTTGGCGATGCGTCGAATAAGCGGTGGCTTTTGGCCGTCCGCCACCGCCGCTATGCAATGGATTTCGATGCTGTAGTCGCTTTCGGACACCATAACGGTCGTCCTGGCAGGAAGGTTCTCACCGAAGATGTCCGCGTAGATCTCGTTGTATTCGGCCAGCCGTGGATCCGTGAGGAACGTCGTTATTTTCAGTACATGTTTCAGGCTGGACCCAGACTCTTCGAGAGTCGCAGAGAGGTTTGCCAGCGCCAGGCGAACGTCGTCAGCGAAGTTCCGGCTCTCGTCTTCAGGGACTGAGCGCAGCGGTACCTGTCCCGAGGTAAATACCAGGCCATTGGCCACGACCGCCCGAGGGGCTGGACTGGAGCGGGCGTTGACGCCGTCCAGAGTGCCGATGCGGCGGATCATGCGCGGGACAGTTCGTCGCGGTCGGCAGCCTCGGAAGGAGCCTCGTGGATTGCATCGATGTTGGAACGTAGCGTTTCAGTGAGCAGCAGCAGCGCCACCAGGGAAACGGCCGCCGAGCCGATCATGAACCATGCCACGGAAGAGCCCTGGCCTGTGGCGTTCAGCAGAGCTGTAGTGACGACAGGCGTAATGGCGCTTCCAAGAAGTCCCGCCAGCATGTAGGCAACGGAGAGGCCGGAGTATCGGACCCGCGAGCCGAAGAGTTCGGCCAGGAAAGTGGCGATCGGGCCGTAGTTGGCACAGAATGCCGTCATCATCAGGATGTATCCGAAGACCACGCCGGCGAGGGTACGGGTGTCGATCAGCCAGAACAGCGGGAAAGCAAATACGATTTCGGCCACAATGCCGCCGACGATGATGGGCTTGCGACCAAATTTGTCCGACAGTTTTCCGAAGACAGGGAGCAGGATGATTCCCGTCGCGCATGCCGCGAGGACCGCAATCAGCATGTCATTGGTGGAAAAGCCCAGTTTTGTCTTGCCGTAGGTCAGTCCAAACGCCACCAGAATATTGAAGGCAGTTCCGGTGGAAATTGTCGCAAGAGCGCCGAGAAGGACCTGCTTCCAGTACTTTCGCAGCAGTTCGGCCAGCGGCATTTTTGCTTTGGCCCCCGCGTCCTTGACGGCCTGGAATGAGGGGGTCTCTTCGAGGGTGAGGCGGATATAGAGACCCACAGCAACCAGAATGACACTGACGAGGAAAGGAATGCGCCAGCCCCATGCAAGCAGGGCTTCTTCAGGCATGATTCCGGCGATGATCAGGAACACGAGGTTGGCGATCAGCGTTCCGCCCGGGACACCGACCTGGACCAGGGAACCGTAGAATCCGCGCTTTTCCTTCGGAGAATGCTCCACCACCATCAGGACCGCTCCGCCCCACTCCCCGCCCAGGGCAAGTCCCTGAATGACTCGAAGCAGGAGCAGAAGGATCGGCGCCGCGATACCGATTGTTGCGTAGTCCGGCAGGAGGCCGATGGCAAAAGTCGCGGCACCCATCGTCAGCAGTGATGTGAGGAGCATCGATTTGCGCCCCATCCGGTCACCGAAGTGGCCGAAGAGTGCCGCACCTGCCATTCGGGCGACATAGGCAGCAGCGAACGTGCCGAACGCCAGCATGGTTCCGACCAGCGCATCAAAGCTGGGGAAGAAGATCTTGTTGAAAACGAGTGCAGAAGCGGTAGCAAAGAGGAACAGGTCGTACCACTCAACGGTGGTTCCGATGACACTGGCTACTGCGATCTTGCGCATCTTGTCTATTTTGGGACCGGACGTTGTTGCGCGTGGGGCAACGGATGATTGAGGCATGGCTCTTCTCCAACGTGAGAGGCGGCTGATGTGAAATGTGACTGATAGGTGCACTCAACTTTGGTGTGCGCGAGATCACAATTCAAGAGATTTTTTCCCCCGTTTACACGCATAAACGAGGGCATTTGCCCAAATATCCACGTCCGCTTCAGCTACGCGACCGCTCGTCTTCCGCCGGTGGCCACCCACGAACCCAGCGGTTCGTCCGCCACTTCTGTGTCCGCTTCCTCGCTCCCGCAAGGCACGAAGCCGCGTGACTGGTAGTTCGCCAGCGCTGCGGGACCGTCGAGGGTGCAGGTGTGGACCCAGACACGGGCCACCTGCGGGAGGTCGACGCGTTCTGTCAGCGACCAAGCCGCGGTGATGGCGTGTTCCAGCAGCCGGCCGCCGAGGCCCCGGCCGATCGCCTGCTCCGAAAGGCCGAAGTACCTGATCTCTACGTGCGTGCCGCCGTCGGCGACGACGGGCTGAAGGTGGACATAGCCCCAGGGCACGCCCTCGCCATAGAGGACCCGGAATTCCGTACCCGGCACCGCGAGTTCCTCGGCCCACTGCTGCCGTGTCCACTCGAGCCGATCCGTCCAGTGCCACGGCCCGCCGACCAGGCCATAGAGGAAGCGGGCGAACTCCGGCGTGACCCCAACAGCCCCGTCCAGGCGTGCCCCATCCGGCAACGGGGCGCGCCGCCCACGCGGGCGGCTGGAGCATCTGGAGCGTTGTGGTTCTGACCTTCATAGACGTCTCAAACCCTTCGATATCGAGCGTCCGTCAATCCTATTTGCGACCGAAAGTAGGGCGTCTACTCTTCGCCGGTATCCCGCGCTTCCAGATGCTTCGCCATAGCCTCACAGGCCTGGTTCCAGCGGGCAGTAAGGGCCTGCCGGTTCAACGGTTCGAACATGCTGTTGAGGACTTTCTCGACTGCGTCGTATGCGGCGTCCCGAACGCGTTCCTGCGCCGCTGGGCTGTAGTAGTTCATGACAGGGATTCGTTGCGCGGTCACGGAAGGATGGCGTGTCCGGGCTAGCATCGCCGTGCCAGGCGCCGAAGGTAACGACGCGCGACGGCGGGACCTCCCGCCGTCGTCCGCAGTCCGCCAATGTCTTTTAATGCATATGCACGGCAAGACATAATGGGTAATGGACCTCTTCTGGCCGGACAGCTTCGATGAGCAACTCGATCGCCTTGAGCGTGATGCCGACAGCGGAGACGCACGGGCACGGGCAGTGTTCGAATATGTCGTTTCCGAGATGGACTACCTGAGTACGCACTTTGGCGGGTGTCCCATCCGTTCCATGACGGCATTGCAGTGTGACTCATCTGCTGGTTTCCTCCCGATGAGGAAACCGTTGTGGTGGCACTTCTTCCGGCGACAAAGCCAACATGGGCGATGTCTTCTACGACAGCATTGGCCGCCGAGCAGATCAGATAATCGATAAGTGGATAAGAGAAGGGGAGGTTGATGAAGATGGTCCGGAAATCATTCAGGAAGGGAAATGACCGCCTTGACGCGATCCTGGGAAAGCCAGGCCTATCCGAGCGCGTTGCCGAAATTCGGGCGGCATCAGACCGGGAAGACCGCATCTACGCCTTGAACCTGGCAACCATTCGCAAGGCAGCTGAACTCACCCAGGATGAGCTGGCAGCACGCCTTGGAATAGACCAGAGCGTGGTGTCTAAGACGGAGCGCCGCGAAGACATGCTGCTGTCAACGCTGATGGACTACCTGTCCGCGGCGGGAGTCGAGGACGCAAAGATGGTGGTCCATGTCAATGGCCGAGAAATCGAGCTAGACCTCCGCAGCCTTCAGCAACAGGCGAAGCTCTAGTCAAGAGTGTCCTAGCAATACCACACAGCAAGGCGGGGACGCACGACGGCGGGACCTCCCGCCGTCGTCCGCTTTCCCCACGCGGCGATTTCCTACGAGGCGCGGAGCCGGCCGAGGCAGTAGTTCTTGACGAAGTGCCGGACCGGCCGCGGGAGCCGCGGGTAGACCACGGCGGACCACCGGGTGGTGCGGTCGAACAGGCGGCTGTGGCGGTCGCTCCACTGCAGCCCGAAGCCGGCGCGCAAGTGGTCCGGCAGCAGGCCGGCGGTGATGAACCGGATCAGTGGCATGCTCATCCGCAGCCAGAGCGGCCCGGCCGGCGGGTACAGGAGGTCGCGGGCGACGGCGGTGGTGACGGCGTCCAGCTCCAGTGTCCGAAGGGACGCGTCCCAGTAAGTCCTGAAGGCTGCGCGGTCGGCCGGCCACAGGTCCGCCGGCAGTTGCAGAACGGTGCCGATTCTTGCGTAGTCGCTGTACATGAGGTCCGCGTCGTCGTCGTCCAGGGGCCGTAGATTTTCTCGTAGACGGTGATGGCGGTGTCGTACAGGGTTGCCACCACCCACAACTGCGACTGGGCGTCGAACGCGCTGTACCCGTGGGAGCCGGCGTCCGGCTTGCGGCGGACCGCCGAGTGGGCCCGGTTGACCTTGCGCCGCACGGCCGCGACCTGGTCCTCGGTTCCGTAGACCACCGCGTAGACGTAGGTGACGGTGGCCCGGAAGCGGTGCAGCGGCCGGGCAACAAAGTCACTGTGCTCGGCGACGCCGTGGCCAACCGCGGGGTTGGCGATCTGCAGCAGGATGGCGCGGCCCGCCCCGGCGAGCAATACTCCTTCAGCGCCGATATCGGCCAGGTTCTGCACCATGGACCCACGATACCGGAGAAGGCCACCGCGCCCGGAGGCAGTGCTCCCGCAAGGCGCGCGGGATCCACTCCATGTGCCTCCCCCGGCTTCAGGAATAATTCCGTACAGATCTGCGGGACCACCACTATGCTGGGCTGACCATCAAGGGAGATGGGCTTGGCAGCACAAGGGGCAACTCGTGGCATCAGATTCCGGCAACAGGGATTTTCCCCGTCTCCGCCGTTCGCCCCGCGGGCGCAGGTGGAGGTCGCGCTCCGCCACGGTCATGGGCATCGCCCTTGTGGTGGCCGTCCGTTGCACTACGTGGTCCGGCCTGACAATGCGCCGCCAGGAACTGACCTGCTTATCCAGGAGGCCGTGTTGCCGCCGGCGCTGTCGCCGGGATGAGCTTGCCCGGGTTCATAATGCCCTGGGGGTCCAGCACATCCTTGATTCCCCGGAGCACCCTGACGCCCAGGTCACCAATCTCGGCGGTCACGTACGGTGCGTGGTCCGTGCCCACTGCGTGATGGTGCGTGATGGTGGCGCCGGCCGCGACGATCGCCCTGGACGCGGCTTCCTTGACCCGGGCATTCTGGGCGAGCCCGTCCTCCTCCCGTCCGGCGAGGAAGGTGAAGTACAGCGAGGCGCCATCAGAGTAGACATGCGAAACGTGCGCCTGGACGTAGGCTCCGCCGCCGTTTTCCTGGAGCGCCTGGAGAATGGCTTGGCGGACGCTGGCGTGGGTGGCGCCGATCTTGGTCCAGCTTGCGGCCGTTTCGAGCGTCTCCACATACACGCCGCGGGTCAGCAGCTCATCCCGCATGTAGGGGCCGCTGAACCGCCCGTGTTCCCACGACTGGCCGGGCAGCGGGCCGAGCACCAGGCCGCCGGCCTTGCGCAGGATCCGGGCACTGCGCCGCTTGCGGGCACGGGTCTCGCGGGCGTCACCCTCCCACACAAAAAGCGCCAGCGCCGGCCCTTTCTGGCCGCGGAACGCGAGGTAGCGTCCCAGCAGTTCGGTTTTCCGGCCGCCTAGTTTGAACGTGGTGGCGGTTTCGTCGGAATCACTGAGCCGGCAGACGTGCGGCATATCGCCGCGGACGCCTTCGTGGCGTAGCTGGCGCAGGGCCTCAACCCCGGCCTCAAAGGACGGGAAGGACCACGCACCGTAGGCCTTGTGCCGGGGCGCCGGGGTGATTTTCACCGTTGCCGTGGTGATCACCCCGAGAATGCCTTCGCTGCCGACGAGGACGTCCAGCAGCTTGGGGCCCGCGGCAGTACCGGGCGCTTCAGTGCCGACGTCGAAGGGCCCGGCCGGGGTCTCGACATAAACGGACTTGACCAGATCGTCAGCGCGGCCGTAGCCCGTGGATGCCTGGCCTGCAGAGCGAGTGGCAATGTATCCGCCCAGGGTGGCCTGCTGGTGGCTTTGCGGGAGGTGCCCCAGGGTAAAGCCGTGGACTGACAAGGCAGCCTCGATGGCCGGCCCGCGGATGCCCGCTTCAAAGGTGGCAGTGTGTGACACGGGATCGATGCTGAGCAGCCTGTCCATGCGGCGCAGGTCCACGGTGATAACGCCGTCAAAGCGGCCGCGCAACGGTTCAACACCTCCCACCACCGAGGTGCCGCCGCCAAAGGAGACAACGGCCAGCCGACGGCGGCCGCACAGTTCCAGGAGCCGGCGCACCTCCTCGCTGGTGGCGGGAAAGACAACGGCGTCCGGCGCGTCGAGTGCATCGCCGGCGCGGCGGCGCAGCAGGTCAGGGGTGCTCTTGCCGCCTGCATGCTCAATGCGATCCTGCGCTTCGGTGGAGACGTGACCGGATCCGCAGATGGCCCGGAGCTCGGCAAGAACATCTTCCTCCAGGCGCACCGGGCCCAGCCGTACCTCGGACAGGTCAACCGGGGGCTGGGTGGGCTCAAGGCTGGAAAGTTCCAGCTCGTCGCGCAGGAGCTTAAGGGAGGCCCGGCCCATGGGGCGGGCCCGCGCCGGGTCCCCCCACCCGTACCAAACGGACCGCGGAATTTCCTCTGTAATGTGCGTCACCATGAGATACAGTGTTACACATGACGTCACAACGTACCACCACGGTTGGCGATGAAAAGATCCTCGCCGCCACCCGGGACTCGGTCATCCGCCACGGAGTCAGGCGCACCACGGCCAACGACATTGTGGAGCGCGCCGGAATCTCGCGCATGACCTTTTACCGCCGGATGGGGTCCGTGGAGAATGCTGTGCTCCAGACGCTGACCCGCGAGTTCCGCGCTTATGCTGCAGCCGCCGAGGCTGCCAGCAGCACCGGCAACGGCCGCGAGAAACTGGTGCAATTCGCCGTCGAAAGCGTCCGTGTGTTTGCCACCTCGGAACTGCTGGCCTCCATTGGCGAGCGGGACCCCGAGTTCCTTATCCCCTACGTCACCGACCGCTTCGGGCAGAGCCAGCAGCTCATTCTTACCCGGCTGGAAGCGCTGATCGCCGCCGGCCTGGAGGACGGCAGCATTGAGGCGGCGCCAGCCACCGCCACATCAATCCTGCTTGCCCTGCAGGGAGTGGCCCTCTCCTCGAAAGTGCTGCTGCGGATGGGCACTTTCGACGATTCCGTCGCTGAACTGAAGAAAATGCTGGAACGCTACCTCACGCCGTCGAGCAACGGCGGTGAGTCGAACACCGGCAGTGGAAGGACAAGCCCATGACACCGCAGCGCGCCGAAAGCCACAGCTGGATCAACGACGCCAGCCGCCGGCGGTCCCTGGAACACCTGTCCCGGCACACCGTCGATGTGGCGGTGGTTGGCGGTGGCATCACCGGGGCAGGCGTGGCCCTCGACGCGGTCAGCCGCGGCCTGAGTGTGGCCCTGATCGAGAGCCACGACTTCGGCTCCGGCACCAGCGGCTACAGTTCCAAACTGGTTCACGGCGGCCTCCGCTACCTCGCCAGGATGGACTTCGGCGTCGCCTGGGAATCGGCCGTGGAGCGGCGGTGGCTCATGGGCAACATTGCCCCGCACCTGATCCGCCCGCTGGGCTTCGTCATCCCGGACAGCCGCGCCAACTCCGCCCTGGAAGGACTCGCGGCGGGGGCCGGCGTGGTCCTTTATGACCTGCTGCGCCGCTTCTCCGGCATGGGCAGCAAGGTACTCCCCCGCCCACAGCTGCTGACCAGCCAGGCAGCCGCTGCCATGGCACCCGCCCTGAACCCGGAGCACCTGCGGCGCGGCATCCTGTACTGGGACGGGCAGCTGGTGGACGATGCACGGCTGGTGCTGGGAGTCCTCCGGACTGCCGCCGGACACGGTGCGCACATTGTCCGTGACGCAAAAGCAACGGCGCTTGGCGCGACCACGATTGATGCCGTGGACACCCGCACCGGAGCGCAGCTTCAGATCAACGCGCGCGCCGTGGTTAATGCCACCGGCGTCTGGGCGGCCGAGCTGGACAGGAACCTGGCGGTCACCCCCAGCCGCGGGACGCACCTGGTGGTGCGGTCGGAACGGCTGGGCAATCCGCATGCAGCCCACACCGTGGCCGTGCCGGGTCATTTTGGCCGCTACGTCTTTGTGCTGCCGCAACCCACCGGGGTGGCCTACATCGGGCTGACGGATGAGGAAGACCGGCTTGCCGACGGCCGCCGCCCGCTGGTCCCGGAGCACGACGTCGATTTCCTGCTGGACGTTGTGAACACCACCCTGGCTGTGCCGCTGACGCGCGCGGACATTGTGGGTACGTTCGCCGGGCTGCGGCCCCTGGTCCGCGCGGCGGATGCCGGGCAAAGCCCTGGAACTGCTGATATTTCGCGCCGGCACCTGGTCCGGGACGTGCCGGGCGAACCCATCACCGTGGTGGGCGGCAAACTGACCACCTACCGACGGATGGCGCAGGATGCCGTGGATGCCGTCACGGCCCGGCTCGGCGTGGATCAACCGTCCCGCACCAAAACACTGCCCCTGGTGGGCGCCGCCTCCCGGGAAAAGCTCGACGCCGTCGCAGCACCGGCGCGCCTGGTGGAAAAGTACGGGACCGAAGCTCTTGCAGTGCATCAGCTGCAGCAGCAGGACCCCCGGCTGGCAGAGCCCCTGTTCGAGGGGACGGAAATCACCGGCGCCGAACTCCTGTTCGGAATCCGCGCGGAAGGGGCCGTTACCGTGGAAGACCTGCTGGAACGGCGGACACGCCTGGCCCTGGTTCCCGAGGACGCCGCGAAGGCCCGCGCCAAGGCTGAGGAAGTGCTCGCGCTGGGCGCCGGCAGCGCCGTTACCGGCAACACGACTGCCGTTGCCGGCAACAAGACTGCGGGGGTGCCACATGACTGCAGTACCGGGCGGACACGCACTGCTTCTGGTCAATCCAACATCGGGCCGCGGCAGGGGCCTGCGCCTCAGTCCCGGGGCCACCGAAGCGCTCCACGCGGCAGGCTTCACACCCGCCGTCGTCGTCACGGAGAGCCTGGCGGAAGCCACACGAAAGGCCCGCGACGCCGCGGCGGGAAGCCTGGTGGCAGTCCTGGGCGGTGACGGCTTCCTGGGCGCAGCCGCGTCGGGAGCGCGCGAATCGGGCGCCGTGCTCCTCCCGCTGGCCGGTGGCCGCGGCAATGACACCGTGCGCCGGCTGGGACTGGGGCTGGACCCGGCACAAACGGTCCGCAACATCCCGCAGCTGGTGGTGCGGGACATCGACCTGGGCCTGGTCAACGGGCGCCCCTACTTCGGCGTCGCCAATGTCGGCTTCGACGGCGTGGCCAACGAACTCGGCAACAGCACGGACCTGAACCTCGGATCGCTGACCTACCTCTACGGCGGGCTGAAGGCCTTCATGGGGTGGCAAGACGTGACCTTCACCGTCACCGTGGACGGCCTGGAGACGGTCTTCCCCGGCTGGTTTGTTGCGGTAGGCAACGTGGGCCAGTACGGCGGCGGGCTGCACATCTGCCCGGAAGCCAAAGTGGATGACGGCCTCCTGGATGTGGTCACCCTGGGACGGGCCTCCATCCTCCGGGTCGCAGCCACCTTCCTGCGCTCCTACCGCGGCACCCACCTGAACACGCCGGGTGTCGGCTTTACGCGCGGCCGCAGCGTCACCATCAGCGCCAACAGGCCGTTAAACATCTACGCCGACGGCGAGATGATCGCCCCGCTGCCGGCAACGGTTGAGATTGTCCCGGCCGCGGTCAAGGTCCTGGTCCCCGGGAACTCCCCGGTATTCTCCTAAGTCCCGGGCGCGGTTATGGGCGTCAGCGGACGACGCCGGTGCTTCCGGCGGCCAAGGCGCCCACCAATTCGGGGAGGTCCTTCACGCCGGGAAGGATGCGCAGGTGCGGGTGGCGGCCCAGCTCCTCCGCGCCGAGCTTCCCGGTGAGGACGCCGACGCCGGCCACGCCGGCGTTTGCCGCGTACTGCAGATCGACCACGGTGTCGCCGGCCACCAGCACGGCGTCCACGTTCAGGAGGCCGGTGCGCTCCATGGCGCGGTGGATCATGTGGGGAGCCGGCCGTCCGCGGGGCACTTCGTCGGAGGTGACCACGGCGTCCAGCAGCTCCCCGTCGCCCACGCGCCAGCCCAGCGTGGCCAGCAGCGGATCGGCCACATCCCGCGAGAATCCGGTGGTCAGGGCCACCTTGATGCCCATGGACTTCAGGGTCCGCAGCGCGTCCTCAACACCGTCCAGGGGAACGGGTGCGTTCGCGGCGTAGAGGGCCGCCAGGATCTCCTGGAAGCGGACAAACGTGCGCGCAACGAGCCCGGATTCGGCGGCGATGCCGCCAAGTTCCAGCAGCGCTGCGATGGCTTCGGTCTTGTCCGCGCCCATCCACGCCTGGAGGTCCTCGGGGTTACCTCGGCGCCGGCCTCGCGGACGGATTCCTCGAGGGCGCTGTAGACATCCCCGTGTTCGTCGATGGTGGTTCCGGCCATGTCGAGGGCTACAAGTTCAATCATTATGGTGTTTCCTTAGGCTGTGGTTGGCACGCGGACCAAGTTGGCGCGGTGCTCGCTGGTGTTTTCGATGGTGAAGTTGGTCAGGCCGGGGATGTACCTGTCGTCGGAGTATTCGATCGGCTGCCCGGCCGCAGATGAGGTCAGGCGCCGTTCGCGGAGCAACGGTGCGCCGCGTTCGACGCCGAGCAGTTCCACGTCGAGCCCCTCGGCCGCCACGGCGTCGATGGTGTGCCGGGCCCGGCTCAGGTCCACGCCCTGGCTTTTCAGGAAGCTGAAGATGGAACCGCTGTCCGTGTCGAAGTCGAACAGCAGCCGGCCGACGTCCAGGACAAAGCTGGTCCGCTCCACCATGGCCGGCGCGTCTCCGAGGAGCCGCAGCCGCAGCACCTCCACCACGGGCTCGCCCGCCGTGATGCCCAGCTGGGCTGCCACCTCGGGCGAGGCCGGGCGGCGGGCGATCTCGCGGGTCTGCTGCCCCGGGGTCTTGCCAATGGACCCGGCCCACTCCGTAAAGGACATAAAAGTGGTGAACGGCTGGGACAGCGCCGCCCGGCCGGCCACCGGCTGCTTGCCGCGACCGCCCAGAATGAGGCCCTCCCCGCGCAGTGCCGAAAGGGCCTGCCGGACCGTTCCCCGGGAGGCGTCGAATTCCCGGCAGAGCTCTGCCTCGCTGGGAATCCGGAATCCCTCCGGCCAGACGCCCGACGTGATCCGGGTACGGAGTTCATCGGTCAAGCGCTGGTGGAGAGGCTGAAGCTGCGATAGGGACATAACTTGATCATACAAGTTGAACCCCGGGACGTTCCAGGGATTTCAGGCGTCTCGGATGAATACGGCATTAACTCTGCAAGCCTTCAACGAACAAGCAGTACACTTGTTCAAACAAGTACTGTATTGGCTTGATTGACGTGGCGCGGAGCGGCCACCATCGATCTTGTGAATACCGGAATCCTTCAAACCCAAGCCGCCGGCAGCCTTCCTTCCTCCGTGGACGTGGTGGTGGTCGGGGCCGGCATCGTGGGCCTGGCCCACGCGGCCCTTGCCGCTGATCGCGGGCTCTCCGTGCTGGTCATTGACCGTGATCACCGCGCGGTGGGCGCCTCCATCCGGAACTTCGGACACTGCTGCATCACCGCGCAGACCGGCGACTTGTACGAACTGGCCATCACCGGCCGCAAGCACTGGCTGGACTTCTCGGAGCGCGCCGGCTTCTGGGCGACGGAATCCGGCGCCGTGGTGGTGGCGCGCACCGAAACAGAACTGCGCGTCCTCCACGAGCTGGCGGCACACCGCGAACCCGGCCAGATCGTGCTGCTCAGCGCCGCGGAAACGTGCGCCCGGCTGGGGCGAGTGGCTGCGGCGGAGGTTTCCGACGTAACGACGAGTCCCGTCGTCGTCGGCGGTGCGTGGCTGCGTGATGACCTCCGGGTCGATCCCCGGACCACGGTGGCGAGCCTCGCTGCGTGGCTGGGTTCGCGTCCGGACACGTCCGTGCGGTGGAACACGTCCGCCGTCGGCTTCGGCTCAGGGACCGGACGGACAGCCCTGGTCCGGACAAGCCGCGGCGAGGTGGAGGCCGACTACGTGTTTGTGTGCGTGGGCCACGACGTGGACCTGCTCTTCCCGGAACTTGCCGAAGGGCACAGGATCGAACGCTGCTCGCTCCAGATGGCAGCGGCAGCAGGTCCTGAGGGTCTGGAGCTGGAACCGGCAGTCCTGACCGCCACCTCCATGCTCCGCTACGGCGCCTTTGCGGAGATGCCGTCCGCGCCGGACCTCCTGGCAGAGGTTCAGGCACAGGATCCCGCGCTCCTGGACATCGGTGCCAACGTGATGTTCACCCAGCGCCCTGACGGCACCCTGCTGTTGGGCGACTCCCATGCGTACCAGAAAACGGCCGACCCCTTCCTGGCAGAGTCCGCCACGGCTCTACTGCTGGACCGTATCCAGGACGTCCTGGGGGTCGAATCCCTCGACATCACGGAACGCTGGCAGGGCATTTACGCCTCCAGCGAGGTGGGCCCGCTGCTTGTTGACGGCGTTGCCCCCGGCGTCACTGCCGTGTCCGTCACGGCGGGAATCGGCATGACCGTTTCCTTCGGCCTCGCGGCGCGCAACGTCTCCGCCCTCCCCTAACCCACCATCGCGCTTCGCCCCCAAAACCCTCAAGGATCCCCATGAAATCCCGCTACCTCGCCCTGATTCCGGCTGCCCTGCTCGCCACCGTCGGCCTGTCCTCCTGCGCCAGCCCGGACGTCCAGAACGCCTCCGCCAACACCCCCGCGTACTGCGCTAACGGTCCCATCAAGTTCGGCATCGAACCCTATGAGGACCCGGCCAAGCTCGAACCCGCCTACCGCGTCCTCGCGGACGCCATGGCGGCGAAGCTGGGCTGCGAAGTGGAGGTCCAGGTAGTGGAGGACTACTCGGCAGAGGTGCTGGCCATGGCCAACAACCGCCTTGACATCGGACAGTTCGGCCCCATGGGCTACGTCTTCGCCAGCACCAAGGCGGGAGCGGAACCCATTGCCTCCTTTGGAACGGCCGACGGCGAACTCAGCACCTACACCGCCGGCATCTGGGTGCCGAAGGACTCCGCCATCCAGTCGATCAACGACCTCAAGGGCAAGGACGTGGCACTCGGCGGCATCGGATCCACGTCCGGCGATGTCCTCCCCCGCTACGGGCTCAAGAAGGCCGGCATCAGCGAATCCGACCTGGACATCAGCTACGCCGGCGGGCACCCCGAAGCCCTCCTGGCCCTGGCCAACGGGACGGTGGACGCCGCCGAGATCAACTCCCAGACACTTGCCTCAGCCACGGCCGCGGGCACCTTCAAGCCGGAGGATTTCCGCCAGATCTGGACCTCCGAAGCCATCCCCAACGATCCCATCACCATCCGCGGCAGCGCTGACCCGGCCCTCAAGGAAGCCGTCCGCGACGCCCTGGTGAACCTCCCCGCCGAGGCCATCGAAGAGGTGGGCGGCTTCCTGGACGTCACGCCTCCGGGCCCGCTGCTGGCCGTCACCAAGGAGACCTACCAGCCGCTGTTCGACCTCGCCGCCACCATGGGACTGACCGAGGAAGACCTGTGACAGCTGTCCAGGTGGATGGCCTGACCAAGGCCTACGCGGGGACCACGGTTCTGGACGGCGTCGATTTCACCGTCCAGGCAGGGGAACTGCTGGCATTCCTGGGCGCCAACGGCTCGGGAAAGTCCACCACCCTCAAATGTGTCATCGGGCTGACCCGTCCGGATGCCGGCACCGTCCGCGTCCAGGGCAAAGACCTGGGGACACTGCAGGGCCGGGCACAGATCCTGGCGCGCAGCCAGGCGGCCATGGTCTTCCAGAAAATCCAGCTCGTTCCGCGCCGGACGGCCCTGGACAACGTCTGCTCCGGCGGACTCCTCCGGGTCCGCGGCCTCGCCTCGGCCAGCCCGGCATTTTTTGCCAAAGAACTGAAGGAGGAAGCCATGGCATGCCTGGACCGGGTAGGACTGGCGGGGATTGCCCTGGAACGGACGGGGAAGCTGTCCGGCGGACAGCAGCAGCGCGTCGCGATTGCCCGGGCCCTCTGCCAGCGCGCTTCGGTGCTGCTCGCGGACGAACCAGTCTCCGCCCTGGACCCGCATGCGGCGGAACAGGTCATGGCGCTGCTGGCCGAACTTGCCCACACGGAGAACCTCGCCGTCGCGGCGGTGCTCCACCAGCCGGACCTCGCGATCCGTTACGCAGACCGCGCCATCGGCCTCCTCAAGGGCAAAATAGTGTTCGACGGCGGCCCCGCCGGCTTGACGGACGATGTCCTGGACACGCTGTACGCACCGGACAGCGTTGCAGCATGAGCGCCCCCGCACTCCCCCGGGCACGGCGCCAGTGGACCCGTACCGGGACCATCACCGCCGCCGTCGTACTCCTCATTGCCATGCATGCGGTGGCCCTGGAGAGCACGGAGTTCAAACCTGCGCTGCTGGTTGACGGCGCCCAGGGCATGGGACGTTTCCTCGCCGAGGCGTTCCCGCCGGACCTGAACTGGGAAAAGGTACTGAAGCCCAGCCTTGAAGCAACCCTGGTGACGCTGTGGATCGGGCTCCTGGGAACCACCCTCTCCATTCCCACCGCCCTCCTGCTGGCCGCGCTGGCGTCGGAAACGACTACTCCGCATCCCGTGGTGTACCAGGCGGCGCGTGCCGTACTGTCCTTCTTCCGGGCGGTGCCTGACGTTGTTTTTGCGCTGATTTTTGTCACCGCCGTGGGGCTGGGCCCGTTCGCCGGCGTGTTGGCTCTGATCTGCCACAACACCGGCGTGATGGGGAAGCTCTGGGCAGAGGCCATGGAGGAGAGCGACCAGGGACCTGTCCAGGCGCTCGCCTCCGCCGGTGCCAGCAAACTGCAACAGACGTTCCACGCGAACATCCCGCTGGTGGTCCCCCAGTTTGTGGGGCTGCTCCTTTACCGGTTTGACGTGAACGTGCGGTCCTCGCTGGTCCTGGGCCTGGTGGGCGCCGGCGGTGTGGGCCTCCTCATCAACCAGGCCATCAAGTCGTTCCAGTTCGATCAGATGCTGACGCACATCATCGTGGTGCTCGTCCTGATCGTGCTGGTTGACCAGGCGTCGGCCCTGATCCGGCGCAGGCTCGCCTGACCTGCGCCCCCGGAACAGAAGCAGCGGACGACGGCGGGACCTCGCCGTCGTCCGCTTTCTGCTGGTGGCGTTACCCCTTCCGTCGGGGCATTACCCAAGCAGCGTGCCGGAAGTTGACACCCGCAGGTACGTGCGGTTGACTTTTGCATATGCTGAAATAACAGTTCCATGATGCGGAATAAAATATCCGCATAGCCTGACACCGTGGATGCCAGCATCGAAACACGAGGACTTGCCTCATGCATCTTGAACAATTCAATGCGGCCGGCCGCACCGAGGCTGCCGATTTCCTGCGCCCCTGCCTGGACATCCAGCGCTGGATCGACGAGCTCGCCGACGCCCGGCCCTATTCCAGTCCCGACGCGCTGCTCGCGGCAGGCCGCGGCGCAGCCAACCCCTTCACCCCGGCGGAGATCAAAGCAGCTCTCGCGCACCATCCGCGGATCGGCGAGCGGGCGAAGGGCGACAGCGCGGAAGCGAAGCTGTCCCAGTCGGAACAGGCCGGACTGGGCGTGGCCGATTCTGCCGTCGCCGAGGCCCTGGCGGAAGGCAACCGGGGCTACGAGGAGAAGTTCGGCCAGGTGTTCCTGATCCGCGCTGCCGGCCGCAGCCGCGAGGAGATCCTGGCCGCCCTCAACACCCGGCTCGCCCACACCCCCGGCGAAGAACAATCAATCATTGGCCAGCAGTTGCGGGAAATCGCTGTGCTCCGACTCGAAGGACTGATGGGCAAATGAGCATTTCCCACGTCACCACCCACGTACTCGATACCGGCTCCGGCAAGCCGGCGGCCGACGTCCCGGTAACCCTCCACGTGCTCGACGGCGTGCGTTGGGTCCAGATCGCCGAGGGCGCCACCGACGCGGACGGACGCGTCAAACAGCTGGGACCGGAGCGGCTCCCTTCCGGGACCTACCGCCTGGCCTTCGACACGGGAAAGTACTTCGCCGCCAGCGGCACCGAAACGTTCTTCCCGGAGGTGACCCTCACGTTTGGCGTGATCGAGGCGGAGGCCCATTACCACGTGCCGCTCCTGCTGAGCCCGTTCGCATATTCCACCTACCGGGGAAGCTGAGCACGCCCGGCACCTGCCGGAGCCTGCCAGAACGAACCTGCCAGAACCTGCCACGACAGGAAGGGCCCGCGGCGACGCCGCGGGCCCTTTGTGCGCCCATCTTCCGGCCCGTCGATACGGCCACGCCCGCCACAGTCACAATCGGTGATTTAGCCCGGGTGGGCCATAACGGAGAAAATTTCCTTGACAGTGGCGCGGGTCACTTCTATTCTAAATTTTGGGATCCCAAATTGGGATCCCAAAAGATCGCGTTACGGATACCGAGCCGCAGTACATTGCCCGGCGCATCCGGATTGGACCCAGGACGCCCCACCAGCCGGCCTCCTGCCCCGCGAACACCAGGCCTTTCCCCCCGTCTGCAATCTTCCTCTCTGTGAAGGAGAAGTTGTGTCTGTTCAAAATACTGAAACCGCTGTACCGCTCCCCGACGACAAAACCGGCAAGGACGGCGTGCAACGTCGCACCAACGTCCGCTGGAAAATGTTCCTTCTCCTACTGGTACTCGTCGCCGTCAACTACATCGACCGGGGCTCCATCTCGGTGGCCCTGCCGATCATCCAGAAGGAATTCAACCTCGCCCCCGAACTTGTGGGCCTCCTGCTCTCCGCTTTCTTCTGGACCTACGCGCTGATGCAGGTCCCGGTAGGCCTCCTGATCGACAAATTCGGTCCCCGCAAGGTCATGACCGCGTCCTGCGTCGGCTGGGGCGCAGCCACGGCAGCCTCCGGCCTGGCCGGCGGCTTCCTCAGCATGTTCATTGCCCGGCTGGGCATCGGCGTCACGGAAGCCGGTGTTATGCCGGCCGGCGGCAAGCTCAACGCGATCTGGATGCACAAGTCAGAGCGCGGACGCGGTGCCACCATCCTTGACGCCGGGGCACCGCTGGGCGCCGGCCTGGGCGGCCTCCTGATTGCCGGCCTGATCGCTTCCACCGGCAGCTGGCGCCTCTCGTTCATGGTCGCGGGCGCCGCCACCGTACTGATGGGCCTTGCCGTCTGGTGGTACGTCCGCGACAACCCCCGCCAGCACCGCGGCGTCAACGACGCCGAGGCCGATTACATCGAAGCCTCCCACGCAGCCGAGGACGCTGCTGCGGAGCTCGACGGCAGCAAGGGCAAGCGCGCCCTCCTGCCCTACCTGAAGTTCCGTTCCTTCTGGGCCATGTGCTTCGGCTGGCTGGGCTTCAACGGCGTCTTCTACGGACTTCTGACCTGGGGACCGCTCTACCTGGCCCAGGACAAGGGCTTCGACCTCAAGACCATCGGCTGGTCCACGTTCGTGATCTTCGGCGCCGGCTTTGTCGGCGAAATCCTGGGCGGTGCGATCGCCGACAAGTGGCAGTCCACCGGCGCCTCCGCCAACCGTGTGATGCGCACGCTCCTGGGCACGTCCAGTGTTGTTGTGATCGGCGGCCTGATCGGCGTCACCGTCGTGGCCGATCCCACCACCGCGGTCATCCTCCTGTCCGTGGTCATGTTCTTCCTCCGCTGGGTGGGCCTGTTCTGGAGCATCCCCTCCATCCTGGGCGGCCGGACCAACGCCGGCGTCCTGGGCGGCGCGATGAACTTCAGCGGCAACATCTCCGGCTTCGTCACCCCGATTGCGGTCGGCCTGATTGTCGGTGCCACGGGCTCCTACACCTGGGCACTGCTGTACTTCGTGGGATCAGCGATCATCATGGGCGTATCCGTCCTGACCCTGAACTACAACAAGCGGCTACCTGTCTAAGCTAGCCAAACACCTGTTCCTGAAGCCGGGAACGAAATGCCGGACAAGAACCGAAAGTGGAGAAACATGCACAGCGCAGAAGAGACCCAGGACAAGGAACGCCCCCTGCGGGAGGCTGTCCGGGACACCCTCCGCAACAGGATCTTTGAAGGGCACTACGTTCCCGGCACGAGGCTGGTGGAACGCGACCTCGCCGCTGAATTCAACGTGTCCCGCCTTCCCGTCCGCGAAGCGCTCCGCATGCTGCGCCAGGAAGGACTCCTCAGCGACCGGGGCGCCCGCGGAGCCGAGGTCAGCACCCTGAGTCCCAAGGACGTCGAGGACCTGTTCGACGTCAGGGAGTCCCTCGAGGTGCTTGCCTGCCGGCTGGCCGCCACCCGCGCCACCACCGAAGACCTCAGCGGCCTCAAAGCCCTGCTTGACGAGGCAGACTGGTGCCTCGCCAAGGGCGCCATTATGGAAGCCCACCGGGCCAACAGCGAATTCCACGATGCCATCACCCGGATCGCGGACAACGGCTTCCTCAAGTCCGCACTGGAACCGCTCCAGGGCCGCATGCACTGGCTCTTCCGCCATGTCAGCGACCTGCCGGAGCTCATCGAAGAACACCGCGCCCTCTACGCCGCGATCGCCAGCGGCGAGCCGGAACGGGCAGCCGCCCAATCGGCGTCGCACATCGGCAAATACCGCGACCAGTTTCCGGAGGATTTCAGCCGGACAGAACCCGCCCTTCATCGGAAGAACCTATGAAACTTCTTGTCATCAACCCCAACATCAGCGACGACGTCACCGCCCTGATCGAAGCGGAAGCCCTCCGCTCCGCCTCCCCCGGAACAGAGATCGTGGTCCGGACCGCCGGGTACGGCGTCGAATACATCGAAACCCGCTTTGAGTCCCTGATCGCGGCGGGAGCCGTCGCCGAAATCGTCGCCGAGTACACCCGCGACGGCGCCAGCGTCGACGGCGTAGTGGTGGCCGCATTCGGCGACCCCGGAATGCCGGCACTGAAGGAACTCACCGACGTCCCCGTCATCGGAATTACCGAGGCCGCACTCTGCGCCGCCGCCCTGCAGGGGCATCGGTTCTCCATCATCGCCATCTCGGACCGGATCCGGCCCTGGTACCAGGACTGCGTGGAGCGCTTCGGGCTCGGCGGCAGGCTGGCGTCGATCCGCTCCATCAACGAGGCCCTCAACGGCATCGCCTCAGTGCAGCAGGACTTCAAGGCAACCCTGCTGGCTCTCAGCCAGCAGGCTGTCACAGAGGACGGGGCCGACGTCGTGATCCTCGCCGGAGCACCTCTCGCCGGCCTGGCCCGCGAACTCCGCGGGCAGATAGGGGTCCCCGTGGTGGACGGCATCTCGGCGGGCATCCGCATGGCGGAAGCGGTCGTCGGCCTCGATTCCGGACCGCACCGCACGGGCGCCTTCGCGCCTCCCCCCGCCAAGGCCCGCCGCGGCCTCACGGGGAACCTGGAGGCCGCCCTCACCACGGCGCAGAACGCCGCCATGCACGATGCCGCCCACCGCGGCACCACCCAGCCGGCCTCGCCCGCGCCGGCCAACTAGCTACTTCTACTTAGGAGGACACCGATGTCCGACACCCCAGAACTCGTTATCGCCAACGGCACCGTGGTCAACAGCTTCGGCCGGCGGCACGCCCACATTGTGGTCCGGGAGGGCCGCATCGACCAGCTGGTGGACGCCGCCGGCCCCGTCCCCGCCGCCACGCGCGTCATCGATGCCGCCGGCCGGCTCGTCATTCCCGGCGGCGTCGACGGACACTGCCACGTTGCCCAGGTAACCGGGCGGTTCCGCACCCTCGATGACTACCGGACCACGTCGACGGCCGCTTTGTGGGGCGGCACCACCACCATCATCGACTTCGGCATCCCCCGGGACGCCCGGGAAACCCCGCTCGAGGCCATCCTGCATAAGAAGGAGCTGGCCCGCGAGTCCCGCTGCGACGTCGCCTTGCACGGCTCCGTGGTCAGCTGGGATGAAACCGTTCCCTGGCAGCTGGAACAGCTCGCAGCTGAGGGTGTCCGGTCCGTGAAGATGTACACCACCAACCGCGGCAGCACCATGGCGGACGGGGACACCATCCTCAAGGTCATGCGCGAAATGGTCCGCCTGGACGGCCTCACCTACATCCATGCCGAACACGATCCCATCATCGCGGATTGCACCCAGCAGCACGCGGACGACGGGCGGATCGGCGTCGAGCACCTGCACCGGACCCGCCCCGAGCTGGCCGAAGAGGTCTCGGTCAAGGAGACCCTGGCCATGGCCGAATACACCGGCGCCCCCGTCTACTTTGTGCACCAGTCGACGCCGGGTGCCGTGGACCTGGTCACCGAGGCCCGCAGCCGCGGGCAGGAGGCCTACTCCGAGACCTGCCCGCACTACCTCACCCTCGACGACAGCGTCTACGGCTCGGTAATGCCGGAGTGGTACGCCTGCTGCCCGCCCATGCGCAGCCCGCAGACCGTCGCCGCGCTCCGGGAACGGCTTGCCAACGGCGCCATCCACGCCGTCGCCTCCGACCACTCCTGCTACGACCTCTCGCAGAAGCGGGAGCGCGCGGACGACATCCGCGAAATGCCGCACGGCCTCCCGGGCGTCGAAACCCGGATGCCCGTCACGTTCACCGCCATGATGGAAGCCGCCCGCGGCGGCGAAGCGCGGGTGGAGGACTTCGTCGAAGTCTTCGCCGCAGGCCCTGCCCGCATCAACGCCCTCCCCCGCAAGGGAACCATCGCCCCCGGGTTCGACGCCGACCTGGTCATCTTCGATCCGGCCGAGGAACGCGTCGTCGACGGCGCCGCCCTGCACATGGGCACTGATTTCTCCCCGTTCGACGGCCGGACGCTCACGGGCTGGCCCGCCGTCGTCGTCTCCGCCGGACGCGTGGTGGTGGACAGCGGCGGGTTCCACGACCCCGGACCCGTAGGCAGCTTTGTGCCCCGCAACGGTTTCACCGAACACCGCGACGCCCTGTCCTGGCCCCAGGAATCCCGCCCCGCCGTCTACGCCGCCAGTTAGGAACCTCCATGCCAAGCCAAACACGCAAAACCCGCATCGGCATGATCGTGCCGTCCTCCAACACCTGCCTGGAGCCGCAGAGCTACCGGATCCTGGGCGACCGCGACGACGTCACCATCCACTTCACCCGGATCCCGGTCACCCGGATTGCCCTGGATGACTCTTCGGACAAACAGTTCGACTCCAGCGTTATGCGCACCGCCGCGGAGCTGCTGGCCACCGCCGATGTGGACGTCATCGCCTGGAACGGCACGTCCGGCTCCTGGCTCGGCACCGAGCACGACCGCCGGCTGGTGGCGGAAATCACGGACGCCACGGGCATCCCGGCCACCACGTCAACCCTGGCGTACATGGAGGCGTTCAGGGCGTTCGGCACCGAACGGATCGGTCTCTTCACTCCGTACACCGGGGACGTCAACGAGCAGATCGTGGAGTCCTACCAACGGGACGGCATCAAGACCCTCGACCACCGGTTCCTGGGCCTGAGCGGCAACGAGTCCTTCGGCCGGGTCACGGATGACGAAATGCGTCCGGGGTCGCTGGAGCTCGCCGCGTCCAAGCCAGATGCCATCATCTACCTCTGCACCAACCTCTACGGCGCCAACATCACCGCGGAAATTGAGGCCGAGACAGGCGTTCCCGTGCTGGACTCGGTGGCCGTCACGCTGTGGCATTGCCTCAAGATGGCGGGCGCACCGCTCCTGGACCCGCGCTGGGGCAGGCTCCTTACGTCTGCCTGAAAGCAACGCGGGGTCAGATACGGCCGATTCCGGGCGGCTTTATGGGCCGTATCCGACCCCGCGTTGCTTGCGGCTGCGTTAGCAGCCAAATGTGACCGTCCGCTCGCCTTGACGCGCGGATCGTCGCCTAGATAATCTCGAGATGCAATAAAGTTTTCTCACAGAACGAAAACTTGAGCCAACTATTCAACGATGAAAAGAGGCTGGACGTGGCTGCAGGAGAAGAGACCTCCCATATCCTCAGCGGGTTGACAAACCAGCTGCCCGATCGTGATCCGGAAGAGACCGCCGAATGGCTGGAGTCCCTGGATGCCCTGATTCAGGAACAGGGCACCGAACGTGCCCAATACATCATGCGGAGCCTGCTCCAGCGCGCCGGCGCCCAGAGCGTGGGCGTGCCGATGGTGACCACCACGGACTACGTGAACACCATCCCCGTGGACCAGGAAGCTCCGTTCCCGGGGGACGAAGAGATCGAGCGGAAGTACCGGTCCTGGCTGCGCTGGAACGCCGCCATCATGGTGCACCGGGCACAGCGGGCCGATATCGGCGTCGGCGGACACATCTCCACCTACGCCGGCGCAGCCACCCTGTACGAGGTCGGCTTCAACCACTTCTTCCGCGGCAAGGACCACCCCGGCGGCGGTGACCAGGTCTTCTTCCAGGGCCACGCCTCCCCCGGCATGTACGCCCGCGCGTTTATGGAAGGCCGGCTCTCCGAGGAGGACCTGGACGGATTCCGGCAGGAAAAGTCCAAGGAAGGCCACGCGCTCTCCTCCTACCCGCACCCCCGCCTCATGCCGGACTTCTGGGAATTCCCCACGGTGTCCATGGGCATCGGCCCGATGAACGCGATCTACCAGGCCCAGTCCAACCGGTACCTGCACAACCGCGGCCTCAAAGACACCTCGGACCAGCAGGTCTGGGCGTTCCTGGGCGACGGCGAAATGGACGAGCCCGAGTCCCGCGGCCTGCTCCAACTCGCAGCGAACGACAAGCTCGACAACCTCAACTTCGTGATCAACTGCAACCTCCAGCGCCTCGACGGCCCCGTCCGTGGCAACGGCAAGATCATGCAGGAACTCGAAGCGTTCTTCCGCGGCGCGGGCTGGAACGTCATCAAGGTCGTCTGGGGCCGGGAGTGGGATGACCTGCTCACCCAGGACTCCGACGGATCGCTCGTGAAGATCATGAACGAGACCCCGGACGGTGACTACCAGACCTACAAGGCAGAGTCCGGCGGGTTCGTCCGTGAGCACTTCTTCGGCAAGTCCCCGCAGACCAAGGACATGGTTGCGGACCTCTCCGATGACGAGATCTGGAACCTCAAGCGCGGCGGCCACGACTACAACAAGGTCCACGCCGCGTACAAGGCAGCCACCGAATTCAAGGGCAAGCCCACCGTCATCCTGGCCAAAACGGTCAAGGGCTACGGACTCGGACCCCACTTCGAGGGACGCAACGCGACCCACCAGATGAAAAAGCTCACTCTCGATGACCTGAAGAAGTTCCGCGACTACCTCCGCATCCCCATCACGGACGAACAGCTCGACGCGGACCTCTACCGGCCCCCGTACTACCACCCCGGCATGGACTCCCCCGAGATCAAGTACCTCATGGAGCGCCGCCGCGCCCTGGGCGGTTTCGTCCCCGAACGCCGGCCGGACCACGCGCCGGTGGAGCTGCCGGACGCCAAAACCTATGAGGTTGCCAAGCGCGGTTCCGGGAAGCAGCAGGCCGCCACCACCATGACCTTCGTGCGCCTGCTTAAGGACCTGCTCAGGGATAAGAAGTTCGGGCACCGTATTGTCCCGATCGTTCCGGATGAGTCCCGGACCTTCGGCATGGACGCGTTCTTCCCCACGGCGAAGATCTACAACCCGGACGGCCAGGCCTATCTGTCCGTTGACCGGGACCTGGTCCTCGCGTACAAGGAATCGGCCCAGGGCCAGCTGATCCACCCCGGCATCAACGAAGCAGGCGCCGTCGCCGCTTTCACCGCCGCCGGCACCGCCTACGCCACCCACGGTGTACCGCTGATCCCGATCTACGTGTTCTACTCCATGTTCGGCTTCCAGCGCACCGGCGACGCCTTCTGGGCCGCCGCGGACCAGATGGCTCGCGGCTTCATCATCGGCGCCACCGCCGGCCGCACCACCCTGACCGGCGAAGGCCTCCAGCACGCCGACGGCCACTCCCCGATCCTCGCCTCCACCAACCCTGCCGTCCTCACCTACGACCCCGCCTACGGGTACGAGATGGGCCACATCATCCGGGACGGCATCGAGCGCATGTACGGGCCGGCCGCAAGCGGCGATGGAACCGGACCTGCATCCGACAAGAACCTGATGTACTACATCACGGTCTACAACGAGCCCATCTCCCAGCCGGCCGAACCTGAGAACCTCGACGTCAACGGAGTGCTGAAAGGCATCTACCAGGTGTCGGCGTCGGGGCTTGAAGGGCCCAAGAGCCAGATCCTGGCCTCCGGCGTCTCCGTCCCCTGGGCTCTTGCTGCCCAGCGGATCCTCGCCGAGGACTGGGGCGTCTCCGCCGACGTCTGGTCCGTGACGTCCTGGAACGAACTGCGCCGGGACGGGCTCGCCGCGGAGGAAGAGGCGTTCCTGAACCCGGGCCTGCCCGCCCGCGTACCGTTCGTCACGCAGCAGCTCGCTGATGCGCAGGGGCCAGTGGTGGCGGTGACCGACTACATGAAGGCCGTGCCGGACCAGATCCGCCAGTTCCTCCCGCACCAGTTCGCCTCACTGGGTGCGGATGGCTTCGGCTTCTCCGACACCCGTGCAGCTGCCCGCCGCTTCTTCAAGAACGACACCCACTCGATTGTGGTGAAGACCCTTCAGCTGCTGGCTTCGCGCGGCGAGGTGGACGGCGGCGTGCCCGCCTACGCGATGGACCGCTACAAGCTCCTGGACGTCAACGCCGGGACCACGGGCGGCGCGGGCGGCGACGCCTGACCCACTCATCGAGATGACAGTTGACGGCAGTGTTCGCCCGGAACACTGCCGTCAACTGTCATGTGGCTGGATAGGCTGGGGCGATGGCCGACCAAGACACACAACGCACGACGGCGGTGCTGCTTGCCGCCGGCGCCGGGACGCGGCTGGGGCGCGGCCCCAAGGCGTTGCTCCGGTTCCGCGGCCGCACGCTCGTTGAGGTGCTGGCAGACGTGCTGCTCGCAGGCGGCTGCCGGGAAGTGGTGGCGGTGATCGGCGCGGATGCGGCAACGGTCCGCGCCGTCGCCGATCTCAGCCGGCACCGGGTCATCGAAAACCCGGACTGGGCCACCGGCATGGGCAGCTCGTTCCGGGCGGGAGTCGCGGCAGCAGCCCCGGAGGACCACGTGCTTATCGCGCTGGTGGACCAGCCCGGCCTGACCACCGAGACCGTCACCAGGTTGCTGGCATCCCACCGGCCGGGCCGGGTGACGGCGGCCGCCTACCGTGGCCCCGCCGGAAAACTCCGGCGGGGACATCCGCTGATCCTGGATTCCAGCCTCCGCGCTGAGGCCGCGGAAACGGCAACGGGCGACGTCGGGGCACGCCATTTCCTCCAGGCCCACCCGGAACTGATAGACCTCGTGGACTGCAGCGACCTCTCCGGCGGCGACGACCTCGACACCCCCGAACAGCTGCACCTCCTCCAGTAGCCAACACGTCCCTGCTGGGCCATCCGCACCGCGCGCCCGGGCAGCACCGCGCGCCCGGGCCTGCGATTCGAACGGGGTAATGACAGTGCCTGCCTTGATGACAGGGACCCGCCTAGGCTTGAAATCTCGGCCGGGACTGGTGCAGACCGCACCATGAACGGGCCTTGAGAGGACAAGAACAGCCATGAACATCACGCTCAACAACGGAGTCGTCATGCCCGCCATCGGGCTTGGTGTCTTCCAGACTCCGCCCGAAGCCACCGTGGATGCGGTGGCAACCGCACTCAAGACGGGCTACCGCCACATAGACACGGCGGCCGCGTACGCCAACGAACGCGAGGTGGGCGAGGGCATCCGCCGCTCCGGAATCAACCGCTCCGAAATATTCATCGAAACCAAGGTCTGGATCAGCGACTACGGCTACGACCAGACCCTGCACGCGTTCGAGAAGAGTTCCCGCAAGCTCGGCGTCGACCAGCTCGACCTTTTTATCCTCCACCAGCCCCTCTCCGGAGAATTCGACAAGACGATCAAGGCCTACCGGGCCCTTGAACAGCTGCTCGAGGACGGCCGCGTCCGCGCCATCGGTGTCAGCAACTTCATGCCGAACCACCTAAGGGCGCTGCGCGAACAGACCACGATCATCCCCGCGGTGAACCAGATCGAGGTACACCCCTACTTCACGCAGCCCGACGCGCGAAAAGCCGGCTCGCACCTGGGCATCCTCACGCAGGCCTGGTCACCGATCGGCGGCATCACTTCCTACCGCGGTGACGGTGCGAAGAGCACATTCAACGACCCCGTCATCGGCCGTGTCGCCGAACAGCACGGGAAGACGGCCGCCCAGGTCATGCTGCGCTGGCAGCTCCAGCTCGGACACTCCGTCATCCCCAAATCCGTCCGCCCTGACCGCATCGCCGAGAACTTCGACGTCTTCGGGTTCGAACTCACTCCCGGGCAGATGAGTGCACTCGGAGCGCTCGACACGGGCGTGCGTGGTGGTCCCGACCCCGATTCGGTCACGCTGGAAACCTTCGGACGGGATAACCCGGAAGCATGAACACCAGGAAACCGGGTACCGTACTCGTCGTCGGTGCCACCGGCAGCGTCGGCCGCCATGTCGTGGCGGAAGCGGTACGTCAGGGCTACATAACGCGGGCCCTCGTGCGCGACGCCTCGCGTGCCGGCAGGCTCGACGCCGGCGCGCAGAAGGTCACTGGGGAGCTGACCCGGGTAGAGACCCTCGCGGACGCGGTGGCCGACATCGACGCGGTCATCTTCACCCAGGGTTCCTCGTACGGCGATGCCGCGGCAGCCGAAGCCGTCGACTACGGGGCCGTCAAGAACGTCCTCCTGGCACTCGGCGGCCGCCGCGTGCGCATCGCGCTCATGACAGCCATCGGGGTAACCCGCCGCGGCAGCACCCACGACTGGAAACGACGCAGCGAACGCCTGGTCCGGGCAAGCGGGAACGCCTACACAATCGTCCGGCCCGGCTGGTTCGACTATCAGGACGACGACCAGCTGGAGATCACGCTTTTGCAGGGCGACACACGCCACGCGGGGAGCCCCGCAGACGGCGTCATCGCGCGTCACCAGATCGCCCGCGTCCTCGTCGACAGCCTCGCCTCCGACGCCTCCGATCACTTGACGTTTGAACTTGTCGCCGGGCATGGACCGGCCCAGGAAAGCCTCAAGCCGGTCTTCCAAGCCTTGGACAAGGACCCCGCCGGTTCGTTGGACGGGGTCCGGGACCGGCCGAACATGCCCGCCGACGCCGAGCCGTAGGGCGTGCGCCGGGACCTCGCCGCGCTGGCCGCAAACAACCAGTCGTAGGGCCACACTTTGGCGCCCCGCCTGGTGCGCCACTGTAAATCCCAGACCACTATCAAACAGGGAGAGAACATGGATTACCGTCTATTGGGCCGCACCGGCGTTGAAGTCAGCCCGCTGTGTCTGGGCACCATGATGTTCGGCGCCTGGGGCAACACGGACGTTGACGATTCGATCCGGATCATCAACCACGCACTGGACGCCGGCATCAACTTCATCGACTCGGCCGACGTCTATTCGGGCGGCGAATCGGAGGAGATCGTCGGCAAGGCACTCAAAGGGCGGCGCGACGACGTCGTGCTGGCGACCAAGTTCTTCATGCCCATGGGTAAGGGGCCCAACCGCAGCGGCGGCTCCCGGAAGTGGGTCATGCAGGCGGTCGAGAACTCGCTCCGGCGCCTCGGCACCGACTACATCGATCTCTATCAGGTGCACCGCCCCAGCGCCCTGATGGATGTCGAGGAGACCCTTGGGGCCCTCACCGATCTGGTCCGGCAGGGCAAGGTCCGCTACATCGGCTCCTCGTCATACTCCGGCAGCCAGATCGTCGAAGCACAGGTCGCCTCACGCGATGGAAACCTCGCCCGGTTCGTCACCGAACAGCCGCCGTACTCGATCCTCGTCCGCGGCATTGAAGAGGACGTCCTTCCGACCACACAGCGCCATGGCATGGGAACCCTCACCTACAGTCCGCTGGCCGGCGGCTGGCTCTCCGGAAAGTGGCGCAAGGACACGGCGCCGACCCCAACGTCGGCAGCACGGCCCAACGCCCGCTTCGACATGGGCAGCGCCGCGAACCAGAAGAAGCTTGAGGTGGTCGACGCACTCGCGCACGTCGCCGAGGACGCCGGCATCAGCCTGATCGAACTCGCGATCGCGTTTGCCATCAATCACCCGGGTGTCACCTCCGCCATCATCGGACCCCGCACCCTGGAGCAGCTCGAATCCCAGCTGCCGGCGGCCACCGTGACATTGTCCGCTGAGATCCTGGACCGCATCGACGAACTGGTCGCCCCGGGCCGGACGTTGAATCCCGACGACAACAGCTACGGTGCCAACGAGCTGGTCCCGGCGGCACGCCGCCGCTAAGATTTTCGTCCCCAACGCACGGAACCCCGCCCCATCAGGGGCGGGGTTCCTCGCGTTGCGGAATAGGATCAGCCGGGGATCCGGGGACCGGAAGTTACTTGCCGCCACCAGAGTCAGACGACCCGTCAGGTATGGCAGCGGCGTGGGTGGGCCGCCTCATGTGGAACTCGCGGATCTCTTCCGGGTTCGGTCCGCCGTGGAACTTGGGGGACGGCTCCTGGCCGCCGCTTATCCGTTCAATTTCCTGGTCTTCGAACTCTTCCTCGACGCCAAGCATGATGGCGGAGTCGTGGTTGGTGATTTCGCCGCGGAAGGCCCGGACCATGACGCTGCGGTCGAACTGGCCCTCCCATTTGGAGACCACAAAGGTGGCGACGCAGTTGCCCAGCAGGTTGACCACAACGCGCATGGAGTCCATCAGGCGGTCCGCACCGAGGAGCAGGGCCACACCGGCAACCGGGAAGATTCCCAGGGCGGCAGCGGTGGCGGACAGCGCCAGGAACGAGGACCCGGGCACACCGGCCATGCCCTTGGAAGTCAGGAGCAGGACGCCGAGCGCCGCCAGTTGCTGGCCGAGGTCCAGGTTATGGCCAAAGGCCTGCGCCAGGAAGAGCAGGGAGATGGAGAGGTAGATCGCGGCGCCGTCGAGGTTGAACGAATAGCCGGTGGGGACCACCAGGCCGGTGGTGGCGCGTGAGCAGCCGGCGTTGGTCAGCTTGGTCATGATGCGCGGCATCACAGCCTCGGTGGAGGCGGTGCCGAGCGCCAGCAGGAACTCCTCGCGGGTGTACTTCAGGAACTGCCATAGCGGAACGCGGGCGAAGCTCCAGGCCACCAGGAAGAGCAGGGCGATGAAGACGATTGCAGCGCCGTAGCAGGCGGCAATCAGCTTGGCGTAGGTGCCGAGCGTTGCGAGGCCGTACTGGCTGATGATGAACGCCATGGCCCCGAAGGCACCGATCGGCGCCACCTTCATGATCCAGGACATGATCTTGAAAATGAGCTCCAGGACGGTTTCCATAAGGCTGATGACCGGCATGCAGCGCTCGCGTCCGATGACCACGATGGCCGCGCCGAAGAACACCGAGAAGAACAGGACCTGCAGCAGGCTGTTGCTCGCGAAGGCACCGATAACGCTGGTGGGGATGATGTCCAGGATGAATGCAGCCGCATCCTTCGGCGGCGTCGTGCCGGTCTTCGCGTTCAGCGCGTCCTGGGAAAGCGTGCTGGGATCGATGTTCAGCCCGGCACCGGGCTGGACGAGGTTGCCTACGATCAGGCCAAAGACCAGCGCGAAGAGCGTGGCCCCGGTGAAGTAGAGAAGGGCTTTGACTCCGACCCTTCCGACCGCCTTGACGTCGCCAACGGCCGAAATGCCGGTGACGATCACCAGGAAAATCAGCGGCGCGATGATCATTTTGATGAGCTGGATGAATCCGTCACCGAGCGGCCTCAGCTGTGAGCCAATGTTCGGCCAGAAATGTCCGATAAGAACACCTGCCACAACGGCGATCAGAATTTGGAAGAAGAGCGACCTATACAGGGGCTTCTTCTTCTGCGGTGCCGAACTCGCCTTCAGCGCCGCGGAATCTGGGATCTTCATTGATCTGTACCTATCAATAGGGAACAGCCCCGGAGATCGGGGTCTGTTTCCAACGTAACCCCGGTCACATGATTCCGCAAGGGGAGATTGCATTTTCACAATGTGGAAAACTGTGAAATTCCTGGGAGATGCAAAATCCGCTACCGAAATGAACGCCCGCCCGGGGAAACCGCGGCGCGGACGTCCGCTTCCGTAGCGGACAGGTGTTGCTTCTTAAGTCAGCCCCGGCCGATGAACGGCATTCCCGCGGCGGTAATGACCACCGAGCCCACGCTGGCCGACGGCGGCATGCCTGCCATCAGGAGCACGGCACGCGCGGCGTCCTGCACCGGGAAGGTGGGCTCCACCCTGCGGCTGCCGTCAGCCTGCAGGGCACCGGAGTCCACGCCGATGGTGGCCATGATGTCAGTGGCCGTGTTGCCGATGTCGATCTGGCCGCAGGTGATGCCGAAGCCCCTGCCGTCCAGCTCGATGCTCTTGGTCAGACCCGTCATGGCGTGCTTGGTAACCGTATAGGCCACTGTCCGCGGCCGCGGCGAATGCGCTGAAATGGACCCGTTGTTGATGATCCGGCCGCCCTGCGGCTCCTGGGATTTCATGGCCCGGACGGCCGCGGCGGCGCACAGCATCGAGCCGGTGAGGTTCACCGCCACCACCGCATCCCAGTCGGCCAGGCTGATCTCATCCACGGACGCGGCCGGGCCGAACACGCCGGCGTTGTTGAACAGGAGGTCAACCCTCCCCCAGTTCCCGAGGGCAGCAGCGAAAAGGCGCTCGACGTCGTCGGGCACTGTTACGTCGCAGGGCACCGTCAGCGCCTGGCGGTGGCCGGCCGCGGACTCCAGCAGCGGAGCCTCACGGCGGCCGGCCAACACCACCCGGTACCCGTCGGCCAAGAGGAGCCGCGCCACCGCCCGGCCAATTCCGGAACCTGCACCGGTCACGACGGCCACCGGCGCCGGCCGGTGGGGTTGTACGGGCCGGTGGGTTGCAGTCATGGGGTCGCTCCTTGTGTTGATGGCCGGGCTGTTGATGGCCGGACTAAGGTGCAGCGGGCACTTCCGCCGCCGTTATTGGCCAGCCTATGACGGTCTTGGGCCGCGGGGTGGCGTAGGTCCGGACCTTTGAAGTGCTCAGCCGCAGCCGGACCAGTGATTCGGCAATCGTGACAGCAGCCGCCACACCGTCCACCACGGGGACGCCTGCACGCTTGCGGATCTCCTCGTCCAGGCCGGCCATGCCGCCGCAGCCAAGGACAATGACTTCCGCCTTGTCGTCACGGACAGCCAGCAGCGCCTGTTCGATGATGGCTTCCACAGCGCGCTCCGGGTCCTCCTCCAGTTCCAGGACGGCCATGCCGCTGGCCCGGACCGAGGCGCACCGGGCGTCGAGGCCGGCCAGCTTCAGCCGGTCCTCGATCAGCGGGACGGCACGGTCCAGGGTGGTGATCACGGAGTACTTGTAGCCCAGGAACATCGCCGTGCTCGCGGCTGCCTCGGTGATGTCCACTACCGGAACGTCGAGGAGCTCCTGGAGCCCCTCGCGGCCGTGCTCGCCGTAGCCGGCCTGGATCACGGCGTCGAACGGCCCCTGGTAATTGACCACCGCGTCCATCACGGCGATCGCGGCGAGGTAACTCTCAAAGTTTCCCTCGCAGGAGTCCGCGCCGAAGCGCGGGGTGAGTCCCACAATCTCCGTATCCGCAAGCGCGGCCTGTTGTGCCTGCGCGGCGATGGAATCGGTCATGGACTGTGTGGTGTTGACGTTGGCCACAAGGATGCGCATGGTGCTTTTCCTCTTTCGGGACAGGTATTTCGGGACAGGTACGTCAGTGGGCGCTGGCGACGGCGATTGACTCGCCGTCGACGTCGTCGAGACGCTGCGCGCGGTCCGAGATGACGTAGTAGACCACGGCGGCGATGCCGGCCGCGACGAACCACGCGAACGGTGCGGCGGCTTCCAGCGCGGGAACAAAGGCGATCAGGAGTGCGATGGCGGCAGCAGGCACCATGGCGATGATGGCCCGGGGGTTGAAGCCCTTCTTGTAGTAGTAGGCACCTGCGGGGTCCTCGGAGTAGAGCTCAAGCACGTTGACCTTGCCGCGGCGCAGCAGCCAGTAATCGGCCATCACGACGCCGAACAGCGGGCCGAGCAGGGCTCCGAGTCCGCCCAGGAAGTACACAATCACCAGCGGGTTGTTGTACAGGTTCCACGGCAGGATGATGAGGCCGATCGTGCCGCTGACCCAGGCCGCCTTGCGGAAGTTCAGGTGCTTCGGGAAGAGGTTGGTCAGGGCATAGACGGGGGCCACAAAGTTGGCCATCAGGTTCACGGCGATGGTCAGGATCAGCAGCGCAAGGCAGGCCAGGACAAGGAACAGGGTGTTCGGGATGGTCTGGACGATGTCCGACGGGCTCTGGATGATGGTGCCGTTGATCTTGAACTGCCCACCGGCCATGACCACCACGATCGCGCCGAAGAGAAGCATGTTGATGGGGATGCCCCAGAAGTTGCCGCGCACCACGGCCTTCTTGGAGACGGCGGACCGGGTGAAGTCGCAGAAGTTCAGGACGAAGGTTCCGTAAATGGCAACCCACAGCGCGCCGCCGGCAAAGATGGTGCGCCACATTTCGGCGCCTTCGAGTGCGTTGCTCGAGGCCCAGGCGATGGAGCCCCCGGCTTCGACAAAGATCCAGACGGCGATGGAGGCCATGGTGACCAGGATGATGGGCCCGGCGAAGGCCTCATACTTGCGGATCATCTCCATGCCGAAGCTGACGATGACCAGCTGGACGATCCACAGTCCAACGAAGGCAATCCAGCCGAGTGTGGACAGGCCCATGATGGAGTTGCCATCCAACTCCTTGAGGGAAGGAACCATGGCCACGAGCATGACGCGGAGCACCACTGATGCGAGATAGGTCTGGATGCCGAACCAGGCCACGGCCACCGCCCCGCGCAGGAGGCTGGCGATCTGGGCTCCCCTGATGCCGAAACTGATCCGGCTCATGACGGGGAAGGGGACGCCGGTCTTGACGCCCATAAAACCGGAGAGGCTAAGCAGCGCAAACAGGAGGACGGCGCCGACTCCCAGGGCGAGGAGGATCTGCCAGCCGCCCAGTCCGAGGGCGAAGAGCCCGATGGCAAAGGCGTAGTTTCCAAGGCTGTGGACGTCGTTGGCCCAGAGGGTGAAAATGCTGTAGCTGGTCCAGCGGCGACCTTCCCGCTTGGTCGGGGCAAGGTCAATGTTGTACAAGGTGGGGCTGATGGTCCGGCCGGAGGCGGCGCTGGCTGCATCGCAAAGCGCGTCGACACCCAGGGAGGGGTAGGCTGCTTTGCCCATGTCAACGGTTGGCTCGGGTGTCGGATCGACGCCGGTCAACGGGGTTGTCTGCATCGTGATCTCACTTCTTGAAGATGTCTTCCATGTGTTCCACAGTGGGATTTGCGCCGGAAACCGGCAGGAGCGTCATTGCTTTTAGTTCCACAATGCGGAAAATTGGTATCGGGTAGTGAAATAACGGTATGACCTGGGTCACGCATCCGTCAAGGGCTCGCCGGAACAGCGCCGGTCACAAACGGTTGCTTCGACAGCAACGCGGGGTCAGTTGCGGCCCATTGACCCCCGCTCCATGGGCCGTATCTGACCCCGCGTTGGTCTTAGCTGGAGGGGACCAGCCCGGATTCCTTCAGACCCAGGTAGATTTTGTCCCGGCCGATCGGCAGCTCCCCGAACCGGACTCCCGTAGCGTTCCGGATGGCGTTGGCCAGGGCCGGTGCCACGGGATTGAACGGGCTCTCGCTCATGGACTTTGCGCCGAGCGGGCCCACCTGGTCGTTGGTGGAAGCGAAGTAGACCTCGCTGCGCGGCACGTCCGCGAAGGACGGAATGTGGTATTGCCGCAGGATATCCGTGGTGACCCGGCCGGCGTCGTCCACCCGGACCTCCTCGTACAGTGCAGCGCCCAGCGCCTGCGCGATGCCTCCTTCGATCTGGCCGCGGCACTGACGCGGGTTGACCACCACACCGGCGTCGGCGGCCTGCACACTTTGCAGGATCCGCAGTTCGCCCGTGCCGGTGTTGACGGCCACCCGGAAGCCGTGGACGTTGAACGCCACCGATCGCGGGGTCCCGTCCCAGTTGCCCTCGACGGCGAGCTGCACGCCCTGGTGCCGCGCGGCGTTGTGGATGTCCGCGAGCGGAACCCGCCGCCCGGCACAGTCCACGCCGCCGTCGTCGAGCACGCACTCGGACTCCGGAGCGCCGGTCAGCGCCGCGGCGACGGTGATGATCCGGGAGGCGAGCCCGGTGGCCGCCAGGAGTGTTGCCTTGCCGGCCACCACCGTGCCGGCCGAACCGAACGCACCGGTGTCGTGCTCCACCAGGTCGGTATCGGACTGCCGCACGGCCACCTTGCCCGCCGTCGTGGCGAGCGCCGTCGCGGCCAGCTGCGCGTGCACGGTGGTGGTGCCGTTGCCGAATTCGGCGGTCCCGACGTCGGCCGCGTAGGTGCCGTCCGGAAGCAGGCTCACGCGGGTGTGGGCGAAGTGGCCGCGGGGCGGGACGGTGTCGATCATGGACAGCGCGGAACCCTCGCCGGTGACCCAGTCCGGCCCGAGGTCGTCCAGCCCGGCGTCCCGGTAGCGCTGCTTGCCGCGGTCCAGCGCGTCACGCACCAAGGAGATGCACTGGTCCAGGCCGTAGCTGCCGTAGTGCACGTCCTCCTCGGGCTCAGGGTTGGTGGAGAGCATGTCATCGCCCTCGCGCACCATGTTCCGGCGCCGGAATTCCAGGGGATCCATGCCAATGCCGACAGCCAGCTCATCGATGGCCGACTCGATCGCGAAGATGGTCTGGCTCAGCCCGTAGCCACGGAAGGCACCGGCTGGCACGGTGTTCGTGTAGACGGCATGCGCGTCCACCTTCTTGTTGGCGCACTTGTACACGGCCAGCGATTCCCCGCAGCCATGGAACATCACGCCGGGGGCGTGGTTGCCGTAGGCGCCGGTATTCGTGACCACGTCCAGCTCCAGCGCGGTGAGGAGCCCGTCCTTGCTGGCGCCCGCCTTGAGTTTGATGGTGAAGGGGTGCCTTGTGGTGGTGGCGGTGAACTGCTCCGTGCGCGTGAATTCCAACTGCACAGGCCGGCGCAGCGTGAGCGCCGCGAGGGCAACGAGGTCCTCGGTGAGCACTTCCTGCTTGCCGCCGAAGCCGCCGCCCACACGGCCGGCCACCACACGGATGCGGTCCTCAGGCAGGTCGAACACCCGGCCCAGCGTGCGCCGGACAAGGAACGGGACCTGGCTGGAGGTCCGGACCACGAGCCGATCGTCGTCGTCGAGCCAGGCAATGGCGGAATGGGTTTCCAGGGCGACGTGCTGCACGCGCTGGGTCCTGTACGTGTGCTCATGGATGAAATCGGCAGCGGCGAAACCGCCTGCCACGCTGCCCAGTTCCGAGTGCAGCTCGGCCACCACGTTCTGCCGCGGGCGCGAGATCCGTGCCTTTTCGGGATCCTTGTCCCCGTGCAGGGCCGGGGCGCCGGGGAGCATGGCGTCCTGCGGGCTGAAGACGGTGTCCAGCAGTTCGTAGTCCACGTCGAGGGCGCGGGCCCCGGCCTCGGCGGCACCCACCGATTCGGCCACGACGGCGGCCACCCGCTGGCCGATGAACCGCACCACGTCATCGAGGACGCGGGTGTCGTCGGGATCGTCCGTGTAGAGCTCGTGCTGGGCGGTGGAGAAGTGCTGCGCCGGTGCGTCCTCGTGGGTGAAGACCGCGACGACGCCGGGCACCCGGAGTGCGGCCGTCCTGTCGATGGAAACAATCCGCGCATGGGCGTGGGGTGAGCGCAGCAGCTTCAGGTGCAGCAGGCCCTGGAGCTCTTCGGCCGGGACGTCGAGGGTGTAGCGGGCGGTGCCGGTAACGACGGCGGCGCCCGCCGGGGCGGGCACGTTGTCGCCGAGCTGCCCGGCCCGGGATGTTGTGGTTCCGGCCGCCGAAGCTGGACCGGCCGCGCCCGCCGCCGCGCCGCCGTCGTGATTGTGCTTGTCGCGGGTCCCGCAGACGGCGTCCGCGATGGAACGGTAGCCGGTGCAGCGGCACAGATTGCCCTTGAGGCTGCGGGGCAGGTTGGCCTTCTGGTCGTCGTCGAAGGTGGCTGCCGTCATCATCATGCCGGCGGTGCAGAAGCCGCATTGGAAGCCCTGTTCGGCCAGGAACTGCTCCTGCACCGGGTGCAGCGCACCGCCCTGGCCGAGGCCTTCGATGGTGGTGACTGCCTTGCCCTCGGCGCGGACGGCGGGGTAGATGCAGCTGTGCACGGGGGTGCCGTCCACGTGGACGGTGCAGGCACCGCAGTCGCCGCCGTCGCAGCCTTTCTTGACGCCGAAGCTGCCCTGTTCGCGCAGGAAGGTGCGCAGGCACTGGCCGGGCCGGGGGGTGGCCGGGGTGGCGGTGCCGTTGATTTCGATTGCCATGCTCAGGCCTCCTTCTGCTGTGGTTTCGGGGGTGATGCGGGTTGCGCGCTCGGCTGCGGCGACGTGGCGTGCGGGTGTCAGTGAGGTCCGGTCCAGAAATCGCCCGACACGGTGAGCCGTTCTTCCAGCAGTTCCGCACGGATCTCCTCGGCGAGCCGGAGGGTCATGTCCCGGCGCCACTCGGGCAGGCCATGGATGTCGTTGTGGTACAGCTCCGCCGGGATGGCCGTCCCGATGGCGGCCGCCAGGGCCGCGGGGCCGGCCATCCTGGCGGCGGCGAACCGCAGCTGCACGGGGCGTTTGGTGGCGGCGGTGACGGTGATGACCAGTCCGCCGTCGGCGTCGCGCCGTCCGATCAGCAACACCCCGGAACGGCCGAGGTTGCTGAGCGAGAGCCGCCGGAAGGCCACTTTCGCGGACAAGGCCGACGCCGGCAGGTGGATGCTGCGCAGGAGTTCCCCGGGTGCCAGGCTGTTTTGCCCGTCCCCGGTGATGAACGTGGCCACCGGGACCGTGCGGCTGCTGCCGCCGGGGCCGAGGATACTGACGGTGGCGTCCAGCCCTGCGCAAAGCGAGATCATGGGCCCGGCCGGGAGCGAGGTGCACAGGTTACCGCCCACGGTGGACATGTTCCAGATCTTGAAGGAGGCCACGAAGGAGTCGCAGCACGGCCGGAACAGGTCCAGGCCCGGCCACTTCCTGCCGGCAACTGCGTCCGAAGCCGGCAGGGCGTAGAGTTCCGCGACGGTGCATGTGGCGGCCAGTTCAATCCCGGCGTCGCTCACGGTCACGGCCGGCCAGCCTGCTTCACCCAAATCCAGCAGCCGCTTCAGGACAGTACTGCCGTAGGAGAACAGCACCGTGCCGCCGGCCAGCCAGGCATCGCCGTCGCGCCATTCGGCAGGGTCCGTCGTGGGGACGACGGCCTCGATGGTGTTCATGTCCATGGGTCCTCCTGGCGGGGTTCGTGAGTGCGGGGTTCGTGAGCGCGGGGTTCGTGGTGGTGGATGGGGCCGCTGCCGTCCTTGAGCGAGGGTGCCGTGAGCGGCGCCGTCGTGGTGCTGCCCGGTCCGGAACGGGCCCGGGCCGGGGCACGGGACGCGAGGATCTCGGCCGTGATGGAAACAGCCACTTCGGCGGGGGTGACCGCGCCAAGGTCCAGGCCGATGGGCGAATGGAGCCGTTCCAGGGCTTCGGCCGGCGTGCCGTCCGCGAGCAGCGCATCGATGCGCTGCCGGTGGCTGCGCCGCGATCCCATGGCACCCACGTACGCCAGGCCCAGGCCAAGCGCGGTTTCCAGCAGCGGGATGTCGAACTTGGGGTCGTGGGTCAGCACGCACACCACACTCCGGCGGTCCACGCGTCCGGCGGCTGCTTCTGCGGCAAGGTAGCGGTGCGGCCAGTCCGTGACCACGTGGTCTGCGGCGAGGAAGCGGCCCTGGCTGGAAAAGGCCGCCCGGGCGTCGCACACGGTGACGTCATAGCCCAGCAGTTTCCCGGCCGGCACCAGTGCGGCGCCGAAGTCGTTGGCGCCAAAGATCAGCATCCGGGCCGCCGGCAGCCGGCTTTCCACAAACAGCGTGATGGGTTGGGGGTGCGTCCGGTCCGGGCTGTCGGAGCAGCCATCGGGTGGTGCCAGGCGGACCAACCCGGTGCTGCCGCTTTGGAGCAGTGGCTCGAGCTGGGCCGCTGCCGCGTAAACAGTGGCGGGATGGTCACCCACCAGGCGGGCAAGTTCCGGGGACTCCATGGCGCGGAACCGCACAGGATCCTGCACCACAACGGCTCCCCCGCCGGCGTCGAGCCTGCGGATCAGTGCCAGCGCAGCGGTGGAATGGTGGCCCGCCAGGCTGTTCAGCATGGCGTAGTCCATGGCCGCCGGCGAGAATCCGAGCGGCTGGATGTGGACTTCCAGCTCCCCTCCACAGCTCAGCCCGACGGCGAACGCATCCTCGGCACTGTAGCCGAACGACTCAAGGCGGCTGCCGCCGTCGCGCATGGCCTCTAGGGCGGCGTCCACCACGGCGCCCTCCACGCATCCGCCGGAAAGACTGCCCAGGACGTCGCCGTGTTCGGAGACGACCATGGACGTGCCGAGCGGCCGGGGCACGGAGCCGCCTGCGGCCACGATGGTGGCAACGGCGCAGCGTTGGCCGGCCACTCCGGGCCGCCAGCTTCCCAGTGAAGGTATTAGGTCCAGCATGGCAACACGTCCTTTACCACTGGGGTCCCGGACGGGAAGCCTGTCCGGAACAGAGCGCGGTCTTGCCTCATAATCTCATTCCTTGCGGGTGTAGGGGGAAAGTCAGGGTGGTTGGTTTGAGAGGACCGGGACGGGGACTCCAATCCCGCCCCGGTCCGTGACGGAACACCGCACGCCACCGCCGCCCGCCGCCGTGGGTTCGGGTGCTGCGAACCCACGACGGCGGACGCCTACTCCAGCGGTGGGTGCGGTTGATCCGCCGTTTGAGGCGCCCGGATGGGCGGCAACGCCGGGGCTTAGACTCCCATCAGGGCATTGATGGGTCCCCGGGCGAAGTAGATGATGAAGCCCACGGTGACCACCCACATGAGCGGATGGACCTTCCTGGCCCTGCCGGACGCAGCGTTGATGACGGCGAAGGAGATGAATCCGACGCCGATGCCGTTGGCGATCGAGTAGGTCAGCGGCATGGTGACGATGGTCAGGAAGGCCGGCAGCGCGATCGAGAACTTGCTGAATTTGATCTCGCGGATCTGTGCCATCATCATGGCGCCCACCACCACCAGGGCGGAGGCTGCAACCTCGAGCGGTACCACCGAGGTCAGCGGTGTAAAGAACATCGAGCCCAGGAACAGCACGCCGGTGACCACGGAGGCCAGGCCGGTGCGGGCACCTTCGCCGATTCCCGCCGCGGAGTCGATGTATACGGTGTTGGACGAGCCGGACGTCGCGCCGCCGGCCACTGCGCCGAGCCCTTCAACGATGAAGGCCGACTTCAGCTTGGGGAACGTGCCGTCCTTGTGGGCCACGCCGGCGCTCTTGGCGAGGCCGGTCATGGTGCCCATGGCGTCAAAGAAGTTGGTGAACACCAGGGTGAACACCAGCATGGTGGCGGCCAGGCCGCCGATCCGCGAGAACGAGCCGAAGAGGTCGAACTGCCCCACCAGGCTGAGATCCGGGACCGAGACCAGCTGGCCGGACAACACCGGTGTGTTGAGGTGCCAGCCGCCGGGGTTGTCGGCGCTGCCCGGGCCGATGTGCATAACGGCCTCGACGACTCCGGCGAGGACGGTGGTGGCGACGATTCCGATCAGCAGGCCGCCCTGGATCTTGCGGGCCACCAGGATGCCCATGACCAGCAGACCGACGATGAAAACGAGTGTGGGGATGGAGGTGATGGAGCCGTCATTGCCGAGCTGGACCGGCGGGCCGCCTTTGGTGGGGCGGACAAAACCGGAATCGACAAAACCGATGAAGGCGATGAACAGGCCGATCCCCACGGTGATGGCGGCCTTCAGTTCCTTGGGGACTGCCTTGAAGATCGCCGTCCGGGCCCCGGTGGCGCCGAAGAGGACAATCAGGAGGCCGTTGATGACCACCAACCCCATGGCTTCGGGCCAGGTGACTTCCTGGATGACGGCCACGGCCAGGAACGAGTTGATGCCCAGGCCCGCTGCGAGCCCGAACGGTAGGTTTGCGACGAGGCCGAACACGATGGTCATGACGCCGGCGGTGAGCCCGGTTACGGCCCCTACCTGCGCTGCCGGGAGCCAGCCGCCGGCGACGTCGGTGGGGGCGTTCGCGGCCGAGAAACCGCCGAGGATCAGGGGGTTGAGGATCACGATGTAGGCCATCGTGAAGAACGTGACAATGCCGCCGCGGAATTCGCGGGCCAGCGTGGAGCCACGCTTGGTGATCTGGAAGAAACTGTCCAGGAAGGATTTCGACGCCGGGGGGCGGGGTGCCGCTGTCTGCCCTGCGCCTGCGGGCGCAGCCTGCTTTTCAGCTGCCGTTCGCATGTCTGCGGGGTCCAGGATTGTCATGTCAGCCACCGGACCCTAGTAGTCAATCCTGGAATCGAGCGTGTTCCAGGTGTTGAAGGGTTCCAGGATGGCAGGGGCCTGGGGGTCGCCCAGTTCCAGCTTGGCAACCGGCATCAGTGCATCCCGGTGTTCATTCTCGAAGTACTCGTAGAAGACGGCGTCGTCGAAGCCCACGGAGGCGGCGTCGTGCCGGTCCGCGGCGAAAACCACGTTGCCGATCCGGGCCCACAGGGCCGAGGCCAGGCACATGGGGCAGGGTTCGCAGCTGGTGTAGAGGGTGGCTCCGCTGAGATCGAACGTGCCCAGCTCGCGGCAGGCAGTGCGGATGGCGGTGACCTCGGCGTGGGCCGTGGGGTCGTTCGTGGCGGTGACCCGGTTGACGCCTTCGAAGGCGCGGCCATCCGCGGTAACAATGACGGCGCCGAAGGGGCCGCCGCTGTTCAGGACGTTGGCTGTTGCCAATTTTATGGAGGTGGCCAGGAAATGTTCGGCCGTGACGGTGGTACTCATTGTGCGACTTCCTTAGTGGCAAGGAAGCCCAGTAACCCTGCGACGGGGACGCGCCAGTGAGTATGGCTACCAGGCTTCAGCATGTGCTTTTGAAGGTTCGCCTGGTAGATAGCTTCCCGGAGTCCGGGTGCCCGCCTTTGGCAAGATCGAGATTAGCACCGGATGTGTGAGGAGCGCCATAGTTTCTGGAAACTTAATTTCGTGATGTGAAATTCAGGTTTCCAACGGGTCACATTGACGCTCCCGGACCACGCCCTCTACGCTGAGTCCACCGGTCCTCCATGAGGAAGCCGGCAGCCTGGATCAGCAGACAGGGCCTAACTGAGCTGGAACGCATTTGTTGCCGACCAGACAAGGAGCCATCCATGGCCCACCCGCACACACCGTCCCCGTCCAGGCTCTGGATCAAGAACCCGCTCGCCGTTTTCACTGCCAACGGGCTCGACGCCGGTGGCGGCATCGTGGTCAGCGGTGGCATCATCGCCGAGCTCGTTCCGGCCGGCGGCCAGCCGTCCGCCCCCTGCGATGAGACCTTCGAGGCCGGCAGCCACGTACTGCTGCCCGGGTTGATCAACACGCACCACCACTTCTACCAAACCCTCACGCGCGCCTGGGGTCCGGTGGCCAACGCCCCGCTGTTCCCGTGGTTGCAGAACCTGTACCCGGTCTGGGCGCGCCTGACGCCGGACAGCCTGGAACTCGCGGTGAAAGTTGCCCTGGCCGAGCTGCTGCTCTCCGGCTGCACCACGGCAGCCGACCACCACTACCTCTTCCCCGCGGGACTTGAGGACGCGATCGACGTGGAGGTCGGCGTCGTACGCGAACTGGGCATGCGGGCCACCCTCACGCGCGGCTCCATGACGTTGGGAACGGACGACGGCGGCCTGCCGCCGCAGTCCACCGTGCAGCGGCCGGAGGTCATTCTGGCGGACAGCGAACGCCTCATCTCGCAGTACCACGAGCGCGGCGACGGCGCCGTCATCCAGATTGCCCTGGCCCCATGTTCGCCGTTCTCGGTGACGAAGGAAATCATGACCGAGAGCGCCTTGCTGGCCGAGCGGATGGACGTGCGGCTGCACACGCACCTCGCCGAGACCATCGACGAGGAGGACTTCTGCCACTCGATGTTTGGCCTGCGGACCGTGGACTACCTGGAGAGCGTCGGCTGGCTGGGCAACCGCACCTGGCTGGGCCACGGCATCCACTTCAACGACGACGAGATCGCCCGGCTGGGAGCCGCGGGCACCGCCGTCGCGCACTGCCCGACGTCGAACATGCGGCTCGCGTCAGGCACCGCCCGCGTACTGGAACTTGAGGCCGCCGGGGTGCCGGTGGGGCTGGGCGTGGACGGATCGGCGTCGAACGATGCCTCCAACATGATCCTCGAGGCCCGGCAGGCGCTGTACCTGCAGCGGCTGCGGTACGGGGCCTCGGTGCCGGTGGAACGGGCGCTCGGCTGGGCGACGCGCGGATCCGCCGCGGTCCTGGGGCGCTCCGATATTGGTCAGCTGGCGCCGGGGATGCAGGCGGACCTGGCACTCTTCCGCCTCGACGAGCTGCGGTTCTCCGGCAGCCACGATCCGGTGGCGGCGCTGCTGCTGTGCGGAGCGGACAGCGCGGACCGCGTCATGGTGGGCGGGAAGTGGCGCGTGGTGGACGGGCAGATCCCGGGGCTGGACGTCGCCGGGCTCGTCGCGGAGCACTCGGCTGCGGCGCGGAAGCTCGTGGCGGGGTAGTCGTTCCCTCGCCCATGCACCAGGTCTGGCCGCCACATCCGATCGTTGCTAGCGTGGCGGCATGAGCCCGTCGAAGACCCCGGCCCAGATCCTCAACATTGGCGGCACCGAGGTGCGCATCTCGAGTCCGGACAAGGTTGTGTTCCCGGGGCCCGGGCTGACGAAGCTAGACCTGGTTCACTATTACCTTGCCGTCGCGGATGGTGCGCTGCGCGGTGCGGGCGGCCGGCCAATGGTGCTCAAGCGATTCCCGAAGGGCATCGACGCTGAGCCGTTCTTTCAAAAGCGCGTGCCCGAAAACCATCCCGCCTTCATCGACACAACGACGCTGCACTACGCGTCGGGGACGTCGGCCGAGGAGGCCGTCATCCGGGATGCTGCGGGCCTGGCGTGGGTGGTGAATCTTGGCTGCCTCGACCTCAACCCGCATCCCGTGCGCGCCGAGGACCTCGAGCACCCTGACGAGCTCCGGGTCGACCTCGATCCGATGCCGGGGGTCGACTGGGCCCAGATCGTCGACGTCGCGTACGTGGTGCGGGAGGTGCTCGACGACGTCGGACTCGTGGGGTGGCCGAAGACGAGCGGGTCACGCGGACTCCACATCCTGGTGCGTATCGCGCCGCAGTGGTCGTACCGCGACGTGCGGCTCGCCGCGGAGACCCTCGCCCGCGAGGTCGAAAACCGCGCCCCCGGCCTCGCCACGGCGCGGTGGTGGAAGGAGGAGCGCGGCGAGAGTGTGTTCGTCGACTTCAACCAGAACGCCAAGGACCGCACCGTCGCATCGGCGTACTCAATCCGGCCCCTGCCCGACGCCCGGGTCTCGACGCCCCTTACATGGGACGAGGTCCGCACCATCCGGCCGGAACAGTTCACCGTGCGCACGGTGCTCGAGCGCTTCGCGGACGTGGGCGACCCTCATGCCGGGATTGACCACGCGGCGGGCACACTCGACGGACTCCTCGCCTTGGCTGCCGAGCTCGGCCCCGCCGAGAAAGCGCCGCGCACCGGAGACGGCTCCGGCCGCAGGCAATCGCTGATGCCGCTCATCGAGGTGGCCCGGACCAGATCCAAGCCCGAGGCGCTCGCGGCGCTGGACGAGTGGAAGAGCCGGCATGGGGACCTCATTCCTGCCCTGCACACGGCCGATGTGCTCGTCGACGGAATGCGCGGATCGAGCTCGCTCTGGTACCGGGTACGGGTGAACCTGCAGCATGTCCCCGAAGCGGAGCGCCCGCCACAGGAGCAGCTCATCGCCGACTACGACCCCTGGGCCGGCAAGCAGTGGCCGGGGCGCCCGGGGTAGCAGCGCCGGCGACGCGGAAATGGCCCCGCGACACGCAAAAGGCCTGGCGACACCCGAATTTGGGCGTCGTCAGGCCTTCTGCGTGTCCTCAGGGAAGATGCGTGTCGTCAGGGCTGTTAGGAACGCGGGCCGCCGAAGCCCGGCAGGCCCTGGACCCAGCGCGAGAAGCGGCCCGGAACATGTTCCCGGTCCGCGGGCAGATAGAAGTCCGGATCCGTTCCGCCTCCGAGGGGAAGGTAGAACTCCTGGACGGCGGGTGCCGCCGTGTGTTCCGGTGCGACCGGCGTTGTGTCCTGCTGGTACATCTGATCCTCCTCCGAGGTGGGTTGATGATGCTGCAATGATTCCGCTAGGCGGAAAAGAACTTTTGCTATGTGAAATAGCCTAGACTGCCGGGCCTCGGTACGTCAATGGTCCCGGCGGCACCCAGTCACAAAGTGTTTTTTGAAATTGTGATGTACACCACCGCGGGACTGGGCTATCCTGATATCCACTTCGTGGCGCAGGTCACGTAACCTGGGAGCAGCAGGCAGGGTCGTAATGAGCTGGCATCAATGGATGCCGGCTCTTTTTTGTTGGGTCGGCTCCACCAGAAACGCGCTTGAAACACGCGCTTAATTTCGTTGGTGGACCTTAAAGGTTCCACCTCGCAGAAGTTGGGATATGACCATGAGCAACAAAATCGTCCTCGGCGACAACCAGTACGGCAAGGCAGAAGTCCGCGTCGTCAAAGTCACCCGCGACACCGACCGCCACCAGATCGAAGACCTGAACGTCACCTCGCAGCTGCGCGGCGATTTCGAGGCTGCGCACCTCCAGGGCGACAACGCCCACGTCGTCGCCACGGACACCCAGAAGAACACCGTCTACGCCTTCGCCCGGGAAGGCATCGGTTCCCCCGAAGCGTTCCTGCTTCGCCTCAGCGAGCACTTCACCTCGGGGTTCGATTGGGTCACGGGCGGCCGTTGGGAAGCGGAGTCCTACACCTGGGACCGCATCCAGGCGCACGGCTCCGAACACGACCACAGCTTTGTCCGCAACGGGCAGGAAGTCCGCACCGCCGTCGTGGTCCGGGACGGCAACACGACGCACCTGATCTCCGGCCTCAAGGACCTGACCGTGCTGAAGACCACCCAGTCCGGTTTTGTCGGCTACCCGCGCGACAAGTACACCACCCTGCCGGAGACCACGGACCGCATCCTGGCCACGGATGTCTCCGCCCGTTGGCGCTACAGCACCGGCCTGGACTTCGCTGCCACGGACTTCAACAAAAGCTACGACGACATCAAGGCCCTGCTCCTGGAGGGCTTCACGGAGAACTACTCCCACGCCCTGCAGCAGACCCTGTTCGATATGGGCAAGAAGGTCCTCGAGGCACACGGCGAAGTGGACGAGATCAAGTTCTCGATGCCCAACAAGCACCACTTCCTGGTGGACCTCTCCCCGTTCGGCCTCGACAACCCCAACGAGGTCTTCTTCGCCGCCGACCGCCCCTACGGCCTGATCGAGGCCACGGTGCAGCGTGAGGACTCAGGCTCGGCCCCCGCCGCCTGGTCCGGCATCGCCGGCTTCTGCTAGACCGGTCGAAATCCTGGGTCTCGACAGGCTCGACCACCGGACCAACCCGGTGATTGAGCCTGTCGAAATCAACCGGGTCTCGACAGGCTCGACCACCGGGCAAGTCCCCACAGCTTTAGCCAGACCACGTTAGCCAGACAAAGACGTCTGCCATGAACCAGAAAGTCTGCCGTGAAACTCAAGAAGAAATCCCCCAGCCCGGCCGCCAAGACCGGCCGCCAGCCCTCTGACCGTCCCGAAGACCAGCGCCTCTCCATTGGCAGCACCTTCGCTTACGGCTTCCAGCACGTCCTGACCATGTATGGCGGCATCATCGCCCCGCCACTGATCATCGGTGCCGCAGCGGGCATGTCCGCCACGGACATCGGCCTGCTCATCGCGGCCTGCCTGTTTGTGGGCGGCCTCGCCACCATCCTGCAGACCGTGGGCATCCCGTTCTTTGGCTCGCAACTGCCGCTGGTGCAGGGCGTCTCGTTCGCCGGCGTCTCCACGATGGTGGCGATCGTGCAGGGCGGCGGCGGCATCCAGGCCGTCTTCGGCTCGGTCATTGTGGCTTCGTTGATCGGCCTGGCCATCACTCCCCTGTTTTCGAAGATCATCAAGTTCTTCCCGCCGGTGGTCACAGGCACGGTCATCACTACAATCGGCCTCACCTTGATGCCGGTTGCGGCCAACTGGGCCATGGGCGGCAACGCCAAGGCCGAGAACTACGGGAGCGTGGCCAACATCGGCCTCGCCGCAGCCACCATGGGCATCGTCCTGCTGCTGAGCAAGGTCGGCAACGCCGCCATCTCCCGCCTTTCCATCCTGCTGGCCATGGTGATCGGCACCGTCATTGCCCTGTTCACGGGTATGGCGGATTTCTCCAAAGTGGGGCAGGGCGACATTGTTGCCTTCCCCACGCCGTTCGCCTTTGGCGTTCCTACGTTTGAGATCGCGGCGATCATTTCGATGCTGATCGTCATCCTGGTGACGCTCACCGAGACCTCGGCGGACATCATTGCCGTCGGCGAGATCGTGGACACCAAGGTGGACTCACGCCGCATCGGCGACGGCCTGCGGGCGGACATGCTCTCAAGCGCCATCTCGCCCCTGTTCAATTCCTTCACCCAGAGCGCCTTCGCCCAGAACGTGGGCCTCGTGGCCATCACGGGCATCAAGAGCCGCTTCGTGGTGAGCGCCGGCGGGCTCATCCTAGTGATCCTGGGCCTGCTGCCCGTCCTCGGCCGAGTGGTCGCAGCGGTTCCGACCCCCGTCCTGGGCGGCGCCGGCGTCGTACTCTTTGGAACGGTGGCCGCCAGCGGCATCCGCACACTGTCCAAGGTGGAGTACAAGAACAATATGAACCTGGTCATCGTGGCCGCATCCATCGGCTTTGGCATGATCCCGATTGCGGCCCCGAAGTTCTACGACCAGTTTCCGTCCTGGTTCTCCACCATCTTCCACTCCGGCATCAGCTCGGCCGCCGTCATGGCCATCCTGCTGAACCTCCTCTTCAACCACCTCAAGGCCGGCAACTCTGACAACCAGTCGGTGTTTGTGGCCGGCACCGGCCGCGCGGTCACCGAGGCTGACTTGAAATGCCTGGCCGACGGCGACCGCTACGAGGGCGGCAAGCTGATCGACGCCGAGGGCAAGGAAGTCCCGGTGGAGTCGTCGTCGAAGTCTGAGCACTAGGCAAGACGACGTCCACCACCAACCAAAGCGCGAACCGGCAGCAAATGCCCCCAAATTTCAAATTTGAGGGCATTAGCTGCCAGTTCGCGCTGTTGTGGTTGGACGCGTCAGTTCTGGTTAAGCTCCGCGGAGATCGCCATCGCGGCCTTGCGCAGCAGCGGCACGGCACGGTCGGCGAAGCCTTGGTCCACGCGGGTGATCGGCCCGGAGACCGAGATGGCGGAAGGCGTGGGCGCGTTGGGCACGGCCATGGCGAAGCAGCGCACGCCGAGCTCCTGCTCTTCCTCGTCGATGGAGTATCCGCGCTCACGGATCAGCTTGAGCTCGGCAAGGAGGGCATCAATGTCGCCGATGCTCTTGGCCGTGGGGGTGGGCATGCCGGTGCGGGACACGATGCCGCGCACCACGTCGTCATCCAGTTGGGCCAGGATCGCCTTGCCGACACCGGTGTCGTGCGTGTGGGCGCGGCGGCCCACTTCGGTGAACATGCGCATGGAGTGCAGGGAGGGTACCTGGGCCACGTAGATGACCATGTCCGAATCCAGCACGGCCATGTTGGAGGTCTCGCCGAGGAGCTCCACGAGGTTCTTCAGTTGCGGACGGGCCACGGCTCCGAGCTGCTTGTTGGCGCCTTCGCCAAGCCGGATCAGCCGGGGGCCCAGCGCGTAGCGGCGGTTGGGCAGCTGGCGGATATAGCCAAGCGAGACCAAGGTGCGCAGCAGGCGGTGGATAGTGGGCAGGGGCAGGTCCGTCGATGAGGAGAGCTCGCTGAGCGTCACGTCTCCGCCGGCGTCCGTGATGAGTTCCAGCAGTTCGAAGACGCGCTCGACGGACTGCACGCCTCCGGAGGCTTTTTCAGCCATTCCGTTGTCTCCTAGTGGCTCGGATTCTGACAACGCTTATCCACATCGTGAAAAGAGTTGCTTAGAACTCTCAACATACAGCACAACAACGCGCTAAGCGATGCCCCCAAACATGACCGCAAGGGGGTTGCATTTCCACTTCGCAGATAATAATATCCATAATACGAAAACATTCGGTTTGAGCGTGGCCCGGACTGGGCCTGTATGAGGAGGAAATTCAATGGCGAACCCGAGCCCCGGAAATTCGATCACCCTGCGCGTCGCCGCGCCGTCGAGCTTTACCGCCACGAGTGAACTCGCTGCAGCCGTCGGCGCAGCCGGCGCAGCCATCACGGCGCTTGATGTCACGGAATCCCACCACGACACCCTGGTTGTGGACGTCACCTGCAACACCACCGACGACGACCACGCGGCCCGCGTCAAGGACGCCCTGAACGCGCTCGACGGCGTCACGGTCCAGCACGTCTCGGACCGCACCTTCCTGATGCACCTCGGCGGCAAGCTCGAGGTGGTCCCCAAGGTAGCCCTGCGCAACCGCGACGACCTCTCCCGTGCCTACACACCCGGCGTCGCCCGCGTCTGCCTCGCCATCGCCGAGGACCCGTCAATGGCCCGCAACCTGACCGTCAAGCGCAACACCATCGCCGTCCTCACCGATGGCTCGGCCGTGTTGGGCCTAGGCAACATTGGCCCGGCCGCGGCCCTGCCCGTCATGGAAGGCAAGGCCGCCCTGTTCAAGCAGTTCGCCAACGTTGACGCCTGGCCGGTCTGCCTGGACACCCAGGACACCGAGGAAATCATCATGATTGCCAAGGCCATGGCTCCCGTCTACGGCGGCATCAACCTTGAGGACATCGCAGCGCCGCGCTGCTTTGAAATTGAGAAGCGGCTGCGCGATGAGCTCGACATCCCCGTGTTCCACGACGACCAGCACGGCACCGCCATCGTGACCCTGGCCGCCCTCCACAACGCGCTGCGCGTGGTGGACAAGAAGCTCTCCGAGGTCCGCATTGTTGTCTCCGGCGTCGGCGCCGCAGGCTCGGCCATCATCCAGCTCCTTAAGGCCCAGGGTGCGCAGCACATCGTTGCCGCCGGCCGCTCCGGAGCCATCCACTCGGGCAAGCAGTACGACGACGAGCACCGCACCTGGATTGCCGAGAACACCAACGAGGAAGGCTTCTCCGGAAGCCTGCACGAAGCCATGGCCGGTGCCGACGTCTTCATCGGCGTCAGCGCCCCGCACGTGATCGGCGAAGAGCAGGTTGCCGCCATGGCTGAGAACGCGATCGTCTTCGCTATGGCCAACCCGACGCCGGAAATCGACCCTGTCATCGCGTCCAAGCACGCCGCCGTGGTGGCCACGGGCCGCAGCGATTTCCCCAACCAGATCAACAACGTGCTGGCCTTCCCGGGCTTCTTCCGGGGGCTGCTGGACGCCGGGGCATCGGACATCACGCCCGAGATGCTTGTGGCCGCCGCCGACGCGATTGCCAACCGGGTAGCTGACGACGAGCTGAACGCGAGTTACATTATCCCCAGCGTCTTCGATCCTCATGTCGCTGCCGATGTGGCCGCTGCGGTTGCGGCAGCTGCGCACGCAAACGCCGCCCGCGCTCTCTAGAAGAAGGACTTACGAACATGGCTATTACTGTCACTGACCGCCAGCCGGTGGACCGCGCCGAAGAGATCCTTACCCCCAAAGCCCTGGCCTTCGTCGAGGAACTGCACAAGCGCTTCGCCGGCACGCGCAACGAGCTGCTCGAGGCCCGCCAGGTCAGGCGCGACGGCGTCGCCCGCACCAGCCGCCTGGACTTCCTCCCGGAGACCCAGGAGATCCGCGACGGCGACTGGAAGGTCGCCGAGGCGCCCGCCGCGCTGCAGGACCGCCGCGTCGAGATGACCGGCCCGGCCACCCCGGCCAAGATGGCCATCAACGCCCTGAACTCCGGCGCCAAGGTCTGGCTCGCGGACCTCGAGGACGCCAGCACGCCCACGTGGGCCAACGTCATCGACGCCATCCTGAACCTGCGCGACGCCGCCACGGGCAGACTGAGTTACACCTCGCCGGAAGGCAAGGAATACAAGCTCCGCACCGACGCGCCGCTCGCCGTCGTTGTGGCCCGCCCGCGCGGCTGGCACCTGCCGGAAAAGCACCTGCTGATCGACGGCGAACCCGCAGTGGGTGCGCTGGTTGACTTCGGCCTGCACTTCTTCCATGTGGCCAAGCAGTTGGTGCTCAACGGCCAGGGCCCGTACTACTACCTGCCCAAGATGGAATCGCACCTTGAGGCGCGCCTCTGGAACGAGGTGTTCGTCTTCGCCCAGGACTTCCTGGGCCTTGGACAGGGCACCATTCGCGCCACCGTTCTGATCGAGACCATCCCGGCCGCGTTCGAAATGGACGAGATCCTCTACGAACTGCGCGATCACGCCTCGGGCCTGAACGCCGGCCGCTGGGACTACCTGTTCAGCATCATCAAGTACTTCCGCGACGCCGGCGAGGAATTCGTGCTGCCGGACCGCGCTACGGTGGCCATGACCGCACCGTTTATGCGCGCCTACACCGAGCTGCTGGTCAAGACCTGCCACAAGCGCGGCGCCTTCGCCATGGGCGGCATGGCTGCCGTCATCCCCAACCGCAAGCAGCCCCAGGTCACGGCCGCGGCCTTCGACAAGGTCCGTGCCGACAAAACCCGCGAGGCAAACGACGGATTCGACGGCTCCTGGGTTGCCCACCCTGACCTGGTGTCCACGTGCCGCGAAGTGTTCGACGCCGTTCTGGGCGACCCGGAAAAGGGCGGCCGCCCCAACCAGCTGGACAAGCAGCGCCCGGAGGTCAGCGTCACGGCCGAGCAGCTGATCGACGTCGCGTCCGCCGGCGGAGACGTCACTGAGGCCGGGCTGCGCCTGAACCTCTACGTCGCTGTCGCCTACACCGGCGTGTGGATCTCCGGCAGCGGTGCCGTCGCAATCCACAACCTCATGGAAGACGCCGCGACCGCGGAGATCTCCCGCTCGCAGGTGTGGCAGCAGATCCGCAACAAGTCGGTCCTGGCGGACACGGGCAACACGGTGACCCGCGAGCTTGTCAGCCGCATCCTGGGCGAGGAAACCGAGCGCCTGCGCATCGAGTTCGGCGACCAGCAGTTCAAGGCCTACTACGAGCCGGCCGCCAAGCTGATCGAGGAGATCTGCCTGTCCGAGGACTACACGGACTTCCTCACCACGCCTGCCTACGAGTTGGTGTAACGATGGCTGCGCAGTCCCTGACCGCGGCGGACCTCGCCGCCATCGACACACAGCTGGCCGCCACTGACCAACTGCTGGAACGCAATTACCCGGGCGACGACGGCACCCGCCAGCCCGTGCACACCGTGTACGTGCCGGCGGACCGTTTCACGCCGTCGTTCGCTGCCGAATGGGGCGAACAGGCGCTCACGACGGCGGAGGCGCACGGCGGACTCGAGAAGCTCGGCACGCTGCTGGGCCAGGAGCCGGAGCTGGCTGCCGCCGTCGCCGCACGTGTCGGCGACAAGCTGCGGACGGAACCAATCGAGGACCTGCGCCTCGATTTCGAGGATGGCTTCGGTGACCGCGGCGATGAAGCAGAGGACGTGGCAGCGGTCTCGGCGGCCAACGCGGTGGCCGCGGCAGTTTCAGCCGGCACCGCCCCGCCGTTCATCGGCATCCGTTTCAAGTGCTTCGAGGCGCCCACCCGGGTCCGCGGCCTGAAGACACTTGACCTGTTCGTCTCCACGCTCGCGCAGGCCGGCGAACTGCCTGCCGGGCTGATCCTGACCCTGCCCAAGGTCACCACTGTGGCCCAGGTCCAGGCGATGGACTTCGCCTTGTCCCGGCTGGAGGAAGTCCACGGGCTTCCCGCCGGCCGGCTCCGCTTCGAGGTGCAGGTGGAAACGCCGCAGCTGATCCTCGGGCCGGAAGGCACCTCCCCTGTGGCGCAGTTGCCGCACGTGGTTCCGGGACGCATCAGCGCCCTGCACTACGGCACCTACGACTACTCCGCCTCGCTGCAGATCTCCGCCGAGTACCAGTCCATGGAGCACCCGGTGGCGGACTTCGCCAAGGAAGTCATGCAGCTGGCCGTCGCCGGCACCGGCATCCGGCTCTCCGACGGTTCCACGAACATCATCCCGGTGGGCGACGCCGTCGAGGATGCCTGGAAGCTGCACGGCCGTTTGGTCCGCCGCTCGCTGGAGCGGGGCTACTACCAGGGCTGGGACCTGCATGCCGCCCAGCTGCCGAGCCGTTTCGCCGCCACGTATGCGTTCTACCGCGAGGGCCTCCCGGCCGCTGCGGCACGCCTGCGCAATTACGTTGAACGTACGGAAGGCGGGGTCATGGACGAACCCGCCACCGCCCGGGCCCTGGCCGCCTTTGTCCTGCGCGGCGTCCAGTGCGGCGCAGTGGGGACCGAAGAGGTCCAGGGGCTGGCCGGCGTCGAACTTTCCCAGCTGACTGCGCTGGCGCACCCGCGGCTGGCACACTCCACTTCGAAGTAAGGATCCAATGATGGGCAAGTACTACACCCCGCAGGGCGGCCTGCCGCCGCAGACGCACCTGACCACGGAACGGGCAATCGTTACGGAGGCCTACACGGTCATCCCCAAGGGCGTGATGACCGACATCGTGACCAGCACCCTGCCTGGTTTCACCAACACGCGGTCCTGGATCATCGCCCGCCCGATCTCCGGTTTCTCCACCACCTTCTCCCAGCTGATCGTTGAGATCGGCCCCGGCGGCGGTGCCCCCAAAGCCGAATTTGAGCCCGGCGTTGAAGGCGTCGTCTTTGTCACCAAGGGCAAGGTCAATCTGACGCTCGACGGCGAACTGCACCAGCTTGAGGAAGGCGGCTACGCCTACCTGGCCGCCGGTTCCACCTGGGGCCTGGAGAACGTCTCCGACGACATCGTCTCCTTCCAATGGATCCGCAAGGCCTACGAGCGGCTTGAGGGTTACGAGGCAAAGTCCTTCGTCACCAGTGATGCCGAGGTGGAACCCACCGCGATGCCCGATACCGACGGCGCCTGGAAGACCACCCGCTTCACGGACTCCAGCGACCTGGCCCACGACATGCAGGTGAACATCGTGACGTTCCAGCCGGGCGGGGTTATCCCGTTCCCGGAGACCCACGTTATGGAGCACGGCCTGTACGTCCTGGAGGGCAAGGCCATGTACCTGCTCAACAACGACTGGGTTGAGGTGGAAGCCGGCGACTTTATGTGGCTGCGCGCCTTCTGCCCGCAGGCCTGCTACGCCGGTGGTCCCGGCCAGTTCCGTTACCTGCTGTACAAGGACATGAACCGCCAGATCCGCCTGACCTAGGCCGTCGCCCACCGGCCGCCTCCTACCGGCTGGCCGCCGAAATCGCCGGAACCATGCCGGGTCGCTGCAAATTCGAATTTGCGGCGACCCGGACACGGTTCCGGCGATTTCGCGTTAACCGCCCATTCCCACCCCACGGAAAATAAATTCCCACTCTGCGGGAACTTCTTAATGCCATCTGTGATTCCAGCCACTAACGTCGGTGTTATGCCTACAGATTCGAACCTTTCCGTGATAGGGGAAGGCAACGCCTCGCGGATCGTCGATATCCTGCTCGAATTCGCGCGGCACCGGACTTTGACCGCAGCCCAGATCACCAAAACAACGGGCATCCCCGCCAGTGCCGTGTACCGGCACCTGGCACAGCTGGTGCAATCCGGACTGGTGGCCCAGACCAGGCGCCGCGGCCAGTACAGCGCCGGCCCGGAAACCCTGCGCCTCGCAGCCAACTTCCACCAGGAAGCAATGGTCAAGGGCCGCATCTCGGAGCAGCTACAGCTGCTCTCCGATGAGACCCGGGAACTGGCCGCCTACCTGGTGGTCCGCGGCGCGGAGGCGCTGTGCGTGGATGCCATCGAAGGCCCCCAGATGCTGCGCTGCAGCTACTCGCCCGGCCGCTCGCTCCCCCTGCTCAAGGGCGCCAGCGCAATGGCCCTGCTCGCGCACCTGGACCCCCAGGAACAGGGCAGGATCGTGGCCGGGCTCGCGCTGAGCCCGGAGGAAGCAGACAACCTGAACCACGAGCTCCAGCTCGTCCAGGGCCGCGGCTTCGGCCTCAGCTACGGGGCGGTGGATGCGGGCGTCTGGGGCGTCAGTTTCCCCGTGTTCGACGACGGCGGCCGGCTTTTAGGTGCCGTCAGCACCATGGCTCCGGCTGACCGGGCGGTCCGGCGCGAAAAGCAACTCATAGCAAGCACCCGTGACGCCGCATTGGCGCTCGGACATGGAGAAGGATCCCGATGACCAACCCCACCACCCAGCACACGTGGACAGGCCGCGACGACGGCCCGGGCCCCGAACACCGGCGCTGGCACCACGCAGTAAACACGGCCCAGGCCGGCACCCCGGGGGTCGCACTCCTTGGATTCCGCAGCGATGAAGGTGTCCGCCGGAACAAAGGCCGGGTCGGCGCCGTCGACGGTCCCGCAAGCATCCGCTCCGCCCTCGCACCCATGGCGGCACCGGCAGACCTCCTGGTTCATGACCTTGGCGATACCAGCGTTGTGGACGGAAACCTCGAGGACGGCCAGGAGCGCCTCGGCGCGGCCGTCCGCCAGGCCCTGGACGCAGGCCACCTGCCTGTCATCCTGGGCGGCGGCCACGAAACCGCCTTCGGCACGTACACGGGCCTCCGCGGCAGCCAGGCCACCGATGGACGCCGGATCGGCATCATCAACCTGGACGCGCACTTCGACCTCCGCGCGGAGGCGATCCCGTCCTCGGGCACCCCGTTCCGGCAGGTGGCCGAGGCCGAGAGTGCCCTGGGCCACGGGTTCAACTACACGGTGGTGGGCATCAGCCAGCCGGGCAACACCGAAGCCCTTTTCCGGACAGCTCAGGAACTTGGCGTCAAATACCTCCTGGACGAGGAATGCACCGAGTCCAGGGCTGAGCAGGTCCGGCAGTTCGTGCAGGACTTTATCGACTCCGTGGACGTCCTTTACCTGACGATCGACCTCGACGTCCTCCCCGCGTACGTCGCTCCCGGTGTCAGCGCACCGGCGTCGTACGGGGTTCCCCTCCCTGTCGTCTTGGACGTATGCCGTCAACTGGCCCGCTCCCCCAAGCTCGCCGTCGTCGACGTCGTTGAACTGAACCCCAGGTTCGACATCGACGCCCGCACGGCGCGCACAGCCGCACGCCTCATCCACACCATCGCCACCGAGCGATCCGGGCACCGGCATGCGTAGCCGGACGTCCGCCTCCCCTCCCCAGAAACGAGCACACATGAAGAACCGATTCCCGCGATTCGGATGGGCTGCCACGACGGCCGCCCTTCTGGCCGCGTTGCTGGGGCTGGCCGCGCCGGCAGCCCAGGCCGAGACCACGCCGGCAACCCCGTCGGCCGGCAAGATGGCAGACCTGCGCTCCGGGAAAACCACCCTCAAGGTCGGCACCGACGCCTCCTTCCCGCCGTTTGAATTCACCGATGCCAACGGCACCAAGATCGGCTTCGACATCGACGTTGTGCGGGAGCTCGCGTCCAAGGCCGGGATCAAAAACGTCGAGTTTGTGCAGATGCCGTTCGGCAACATCGTCCCGGCACTGCAGGCAAACCAGATCGACGTCGGCGCTTCCGCCATCTACATCAGCCCCGAGCGCGCCAAGGTGGTGGACTTCTCCGAGATCTACTACCCCGGAGGCCTGGGCATGTTCGTATCCACGTCCAACGACACCGTCAAGTCGCTGGCCGACCTCGCCGGCAAAAAGGTTGCCGTACAGGTGGGCACCAAGTCCGTGGAGTGGCTGCGCCAGAACCAGCCCCAGGCCGAACTGGTCCAGGTCCAGACCAACGACCAGATGTTTTCCTCGGTCAAACTCGGCCAGGCCGACGCCGTGGTCACCGGGCAGCCCGGCGGCCGGTACTTCATCCACGAGCAGGGCGGCCTGAAGCAGGTCGGCGAGCGCCTGACGAATGAGAACTACGGCTTCGCGTTCCAGAAAAGTGATTCGGACATCCGCGAGGCCTTCAACACGGCACTGAAGGACATGCAGTCATCCGGCGACTTCACCAAGGCCACCGCCAAGTGGTTCGGCGACGAAAGCAGCACCGCCACCGGGCCCACCAAGGAGCACAGCCTCTTCAACGTCTCCTCGATCACCAACTCCTGGGGCCCGCTCATGCAGGGCCTGGGAACCACGCTGCAGATCATCGCACTGTCACTGGCCCTGAGCCTGCTGTTCGGCATGCTGGGCGGCTTCGCCAAGCTCTCGCACATCCGGCCCGTCCGCTGGATCGGCAAGGTGTACGTCTCCGTGGTCCGCGGTACCCCGTTCATCGTCCAGCTGTTCTTCATCTACTTCGGCCTGCCGCAGCTGGGCATCCAGCTTTCGCCGATGGTGGCCGGCATCCTGGCGCTGGGCCTCTACAGCGGCTCGTACGTCACGGAAATCGTCCGCGGCGCCATCCAGTCCGTGGACAAGGGCCAGATGGAAGCGGCGCGGTCCTGCGGCATGAGTTCCGCTTCCGCGCTGCGCCACGTGATCATCCCGCAGGCCTTCCTGCGCATGCTCCCGCCGCTCGGCAACGAGTTCGTCTCCCTGACCAAGAACTCCGCGCTGGTGTCCTTCGTGACCATCAGCGAACTGTTCCTGGTGGGCCAGACCATCATTTCCCGCACCTTCGATGCACTGACCGTGTACGTCTTCATCGGCCTGGTGTACTACGTCCTCACCAACATCATCGGCCTGGCCGCAAACGCAATCGAGAAGAAGATGGCGGTTTACATCTAATGGCACTCCTGGAAACGAAAGAGATCACCAAGTCCTACGGTGACCACCACGTCCTCAAGGGCATCGACTTCACCATCGAGCCCGGCGAAGTTGTCGCCGTCATCGGCCCCAGCGGCGGCGGCAAGTCCACCTTCCTGCGCTGCCTGAACCTCCTCGAGACGCCCACGTCCGGTCATGTGGTGTTCGACGGCGAGGACCTCCTGGCGCCCAAGGTGGACCTGGACCGCCTGCGCTCCCGCATGGGCATGGTGTTCCAGCAGTTCAACCTGTTCCCCAACATGACGGCCCTGAAGAACGTCATGCTTCCGCAGATGGACGTCCTGAAGCTCAGCAAGAAGGACGCGGAAGCACGCGCCATGGAACTGCTCGAAAAGGTCAACATGACCCACCGGGCCCACGTCTACCCGAACCGGCTCTCCGGCGGCCAGAAGCAGCGCATCGCGATCGCCCGCGCCGTGGCCATGAACCCCAAGGTGATGCTCTTCGACGAGCCCACCAGCGCGTTGGACCCCGAAGTGGTCCATGACGTCCTGGATGTTATGGCCGGCCTCGCCGCCGACGGCATGACCATGGTGGTGGTCACCCACGAAATGGGCTTTGCCCGCAAGGTGGCCGACCGCGTGGTGTTCATCGACGGGGGCAAGATCGCCGCCGACCTCCCGCCGGAAGAGTTCTTCTCCGAAAGCAACACTAACCCGCGCATCCGGTCGTTCCTGGAGAAGGTTCTGTAACGCCCAGGACCGTCCTCCGAACACCGCCCTTCATCTCTTGGCCAAAGGTGCCGACCGTATCTTTGCGGATACGGTCGGCGTGCCTCGCGGTCAGGGCTCAGTAACCGTCCGCGGTTCAGGTTCAATGGCCCACGCGGCTTCGTGCAGGACACTGGCCAGCCGCCTCTGCAAGCGAGCCAGTCGCCTGCGTGCGTGTCCGGCTGGTCGTGCCGCCACCACGGGGGCATCCGGCAAGGCGCTCCGGCTGTCGTTGTTTATGAGGTGGACGACTGCCCAAGCCATCATCAGCGAATTATCCATGGTTCTCTTCTTGTCATTTGTGGCGGCACTGAACGTGTGCACGCGCTTGTTCGGTGGGACTCTACATTTGGCTGAACGCGGCGACGGCGGGATCACCGCCGGTGCGGGCGCCAGACTCCAGATCCGTGATTTCGGCCATCTCCGCCTGTGTGAGCACTACGGCCGCGGCGCCCAGGTTTTCCCGCATGCGTGCGGCATGGACCGACTTCGGGATGACGATGGTGCCCTGGTTGAGATGCCACGCGAGCACAATCTGTGCCGGTGTTGCACCGTATTTCGCGGCCAGGGTTGTCACGGCCGCGGCACCCAGGTCGGCGCCCTGTCCCAACGGGCTGTATGCCTCCACCGCAATGCCCAGGGACCGGTTCCTGGCCGCCAGGTCCTGCTGCTGGAAGGTGGGGTGGACTTCGATCTGATTGACGGCCGGGACAATGTCCGCCGCCGGGAGGAGCGTGTCCAGGTGGTCAGCCAGGAAGTTCGAAACGCCTATCGCGCGGATCTCGTTGTTTGCGTACAGCTTTTCCATGTCCTTCCAAGCCTCAGTGAAGAGTCCCTGGGAGGGTACGGGCCAGTGGATCAGGTAGAGATCCACGTAGTCCAGGCCCAGGGCCTTGCGGCTGTTCTGGAACGATTGGTGGGCCATACCCTGTTCGCCGTTGCGCAGCTTGGTGGTGATGAAGATTTCCCCGCGAGGTATGCCGGATGCGGCAATGGCCGCGCCGACGCCGGCCTCGTTCCGGTACGCCGCGGCCGTGTCGATGTGGCGGTAGCCGGCTTGGAGTGCGTCCTCCACAATGCGCTGGGTTTCCGCCGGCGGGACCTGGAACACGCCGAAGCCGAGTTGCGGGATCTGGACGCCGTTGTTGAGGGTCACGGTGGGGATGGTGGTTTCTTGTGTCTGGGACATCATCAATTCTTCCGGTCGTGGTGGTGGGCTATGCAATCAACGCTAAGCACCGCGGGAAGCCATGTCAGCAGGTATGCCATTCCCTCCTTTTCCTAGGACTCGTAGTCCTACCTTCGTCACTGGAAAGCGGGGACGCGGGGTTGGAGAATGGAAGACATGGGCCAGAGCGCGGAGTTTGGAAAGTTCCTGAAGGCAATGCGGTCGCGGCTGACGCCGGAACAGGCTGGCATGTCCACCTCCGGTGGCCGCCGGGTCCCCGGGCTGCGACGCGAGGAAATCGCGCGCCTGGCGGACGTGAGCACCGACTACTACACCCGCCTCGAACAGGGCCGGAACATCCACCCGTCCCGGGCGGTGATGGATTCAGTGGCGCGGGCCCTCCGCCTGGACGCTGGCGAGCAGGCGCACATGATGGACCTCCTGGAGAACTGCGCGAAGTCCCAGCAATCACCCATTCCGGCACAGGGCGTTCGGCCGGCGCTGCGCCAGCTCCTGGATGCCGTGGGCAATGTACCCGCTCTGATCCTGGGCCGCCGCACGGACGTTCTGGCCGGAAACCGCCTGGCTTTCCTCATGCTTGACGATTTCCCGGCCATGCCGGCGGCGGAACGGAACCTCACCCGATGGGTGATCCTCGATCCGCTCGCACACGAACTCTTCCGGGACTGGGAAGCGGTGGCGGCCGAAGCCGTCGGAGCCCTGCGCGCGGATATCGGCCGGCACCCCAACGACCCCCAGGCCAATCAACTTGTAGGCGAACTCGCAGTGCACAGCGAGCACTTCCGCCAATGGTGGGCCGGACACCGGCTGGCCACGGGGTCCGCAGGCAGCGTTCGGCTCCACCATCCCGCCGTCGGGGACCTCGAATTGAACTTCGAAGATCTGACGCTTCCTGACGATCCAGATCAGGTGCTGCGGGTGTATTCGGCGAAGCCGGACTCGCCGTCGGCCGATTCCCTGACACTGCTCGGCAGCTTCGGCGCCGGAGTGCTGGCCACCGCGGAAACCCCGCGGGCAACAGAAGACACGGACGCTTCCGGCGCCACCAAGGCGCCCTGACTTCCGGCCGCTCAGCCACTACGAGCTCGCTGGTGGTCCAGGGAACCGTGAGTCACATCCTGCGGTGAGTCTGTGTGACAAGACCTGCCACCCGGCCCCGTGATAGTCGTCGTAGGTCCGGCCGGTTTCGCCGGTGCGGACCTACACGACCCGAAGGATGGAAATGCGCAGCGCCAGAATAATGACCAGAAAGTCTTTGCTAGTTGGATCCGGCCTGGGGCTGCTGGCACTGATCACCGGTTGCAGCAAGCCCGCCGCCGGGGCCGCGGGACCCTCGCCGTCCACCTCCGCAGCGCCCCATGCCTGGTCCTACGACGGCGCCGAAGGCCCCGAACACTGGGGCGCCTTGAGCTCCGATTTCGGCTCCTGCTCTTCCGGCACCGCCCAGTCCCCCATCGACGTCGGCGGCGGTTCCGGCCTTACCCCGGTGCCGCTCGCGCTGGCCTATGCCGCCTCGGTGGGCGAGATGACCGACAACGGCCACACCACCGAACTGCGCGCCCTCACGGCCCAGGGCATCACCGTAGGTGGCAAGCAGTATGCCTTCAAGCAGATGCACTTCCACGCCCCGTCCGAGCACACGCTGGACGGCGTCCGATTCGAGGCCGAGTTCCATTTTGTCCACCAGGCCGACGACGGCGGGCTGGCCGTCGTCGGGATCCTCGCTGCGGTGGGGGCCGCCAATGCGGCATGGGCGCCGTTCACGGACGGTGTGCCTGCCGCAGCCAGCGGGCAGAAGGTGGCCGCCGGCGTCGTGGACTTCCCGGCACTGTTCCCGGCGTCGCTGGACCATTTCGCGTACGACGGCAGCCTGACCACTCCGCCCTGCTCGGAAGGCGTGCGCTGGCTGCTCCTCGAGACCCCCGTTGAGCTGGGAGCCGGGCAGCTCGCCACACTGCGGGCGGCGCACGCGGGCAACAGCCGGCCGGTCCAGCTGCTCAACGGCAGGGACGTTGTTGTGGTGGACCAGTAGGGCCTCAGACCGTGGCGGGGTCCGTGTTGGCGCCGCAGAGGATCACGGCCACGCGTTCCCCGTCCGCCGGAACATAGGCGCCGGTGAGCAGGGCGGCGAAGGCCGTGGCAGCGCCGTGCTCCACGATGATGCGGTACTGCTCCCACAGCAGTGAACGGGCGGCAACGATGTCCTCGTCGGAGACCAGCACGGCGCGGACGCCGGTACGGACGGCCACTTCGAAGCCGATCCGGCCGATCTGCCGTGCCCCCAGGGAGTCGGCGGCGATCCCGGAGACGGCGACATCCACGGGGGTCCCGGCCGCGAGCGCGGCGTGCAGGGTGGGCGTGGATTCGGACTCGACGCCCACCACTATGGCCCGGCCCTCCACGGCGGCCGCGACACCTGCCATGAGCCCGCCGCCGCCCACGGCCACCACTACGGTGTCCACGGGGCCCAGCTGCTCCAGCAGCTCGGTTCCGATGGTGCCGGCGCCGGCGGCGATCTCAGGTTGGTCGTAGGCATGGCAGTAGACCGCGCCGGTCTCGGCGGCGTAGGCCGTAGCGGCGTCATAGGCTTCGGAGTATTCGGCCCCGTGTTGGACCACCTTGGCACCGATGGCCCGGAGCTTCTTGACCTTCACGGCCGGGGCGGTCTCGGGCACAAACACGGCGGCTGGGACGCCGACTTCAGCGGCGGCGTAGGCGTTGGCCAGGCCGGCGTTGCCGCCGGAGGCCACCACAATGCCCACGTCGTCCTTCAGTTCGCCGCGCTCCCGGCAGGCCAGGACCCGGTTGAACGCGCCCCGGGCCTTGAACGTGCCGGTGTGCTGCATGAACTCGCATTTGAGCCACACCTCGCCGGGGAACGGGCCGCGGTCTGCCGCCAGCACGGGCGTGACGCGGATCCTCCCGGCAATCCGGGCAGCGGCTTCGTCGACGTCGGTGCGTGTGATCATGGGGAAATCCTCGTTCCGGGGCGGGGCTGGGTTCAACGTTCAGGCTATCGCCCGTGTGGGTGTGGCTTGCACAGCGCACGACGGCGGTACTCCGGTGCCGCCGTCGGCGGGCGTAACGCGCGAAATATCCCCACGGGCGCCGGTGTTGCCCCGGATATGACAACCATCGGAATCATCGGTGCAGGACACCTCGGCAGCGAGGTTGCCCGCAAAGCGGTCGAGCTCGGCTACGACGTAGTGATCAGTAATTCCCGCGGCCCGGAAACACTCGCCGCGCTTGTCGCGGAGCTGGGACCCCGCGCCCGGGCCGCGACCCCGGCGCAAGCGGCAGCGGCGGGCGATTTCGCCGTCGTGACCATTCCCTTCAGGAGCCTCGGCAGCATCCCCGTGGAGCAGCTCGCGGGAAAGATCGTGATCGATGCCGGCAACTACTACCGGAAGCGCGACGGCCATGTTCCGGCCCTCGACGCCGGCGAAGCCACGTCCTCCGCGCTGGTGCAGGAACACCTGCCCACGTCCAAGGTGGCGAAGGGCTTCAACCACATCCGGTACAGCGAGATCACCACGGACGGCACCCCTGCCGCCACCCCGAACCGCCGTGCCCTGGCCACCGCGAGCGACTACGCCGAGGCCAGCGAGCTCGTGACGAAGCTATATGACGAGTTCGGCTTCGACACGGTGAACCTCGGCCCGCTCTCCGAGAGCTGGCGCGCGGAGCCGGGCCGTCCGGCGAATGTGGTGCGGCAGAACGCTGCTGAACTCAGCGAGACCCTGGCCAGGGCGCCGCGGACGGTCTGACGGATGGTGGGCGGTGGGCGGTGGCGGCTTACGGCAATTAATCCAGTCGGCGTATTATTTAGTGTGATCCACGTTCTCTTGGCCCAGACGCGGCCCAACCCTGGTCCCTGACACTGAAGGTTTTCCGTGAGCCACCTCAACCAAAACCAGTCGCCGCTGCCTGCCTCCGGCGCCGAAAAGCCACCGCGCGCCCTCGGCAGGGAGGTAGCCCTCGCCTTGTTGATAGGGCTTCTGGCGGGTCTGCTTGGGCTGGCCCCATGGCTGGCCACCGGCGCGCAGCTTCCCTTGCAGAACCTTTGGGGCACGGAAGTACTGCCGCAGCAGATGCCCCTGTCACTCCTGCCGTTAAGCCAATACGAGCTCACCACACTCGTTGCCCTAATGACCGTGGGCGGGGCGGCCGCTGGCCTGGCAGTGCGTCTCTGGTCCCCTGCCCGACGGCGGCTGGTGACGTGGTGTGCGGCGGCTGGCGTTCTCGCGGTTCAGGTCACTGCCGCGGTTCAGGCGTTCAGAGTGCTCTCCGGCGGCTTGGCCGGCGGAACGATGCCAGGGGTCTATTTCGCCGGGTTGCTCGCAGGTGTCATCGCAGCCATCGCCGCGGGCCTGGTGGCGCTCCTGCTCCTCTCGGCAAAGTCCAGGGCTCTGACAGCCCTGGGCGTGGGACTCGTCGCGGTGCCCTTCGGCTCGTGGGTCGGCGAGGGGCGGGAAATCTGGCAGGGGCGGGCAATGTATCGCCCACGGTATTGATGCTGCTGCGCTGGTTGCCCGCAGTGCTGACGGGTGTGGCACTGGCGTGGTGCGGCCTCCGGCCCGCCCGCCGCGCAGTGGTGTGGCTGGTGAACCTGGCCCTGCTGTGGGTGGTTCCGGCGGTGTTCACCTCCGTCAATTACGTCCTGGGTACACGCGTGCCGGAACGGGACCCGCAGGAATTGGCCCTGATGATCCGACAGATTCTGACGGCCACCCTCGGACCTGACGGCGGGGCCGGGCCCACAGTGCTGCTGGCACTGGCCGTCGCCCTGACTGGCGCGGGCATCCGGGAACTGGCCCATCGGCGTCCTCGGAGCTGAAGACCGGGCTCAGCCGCGGGCCGGTGCTAGGGCGAGCCCAACCCCCACATTCCCGGAGATCATTTGGGCTCCTGACCGATCCGCGGGGGCCATTCCTTTCTACAATTTATCGAAGACGCCATCAATTGTTGAGAGCGCGTCGCGGCGGGACTCATTCCTCGCCGTGATGGACGGCCAGGTCATCGGCGTTGCAGGCTCTTCAAGGTTCCCGGGGAAATAGGTTCGTGTTGTAGCTAGCAGAGGACTCGTGGTCCTGCTGGGATGAGTGTTATCTACGCATTCAACCTGAACAGGAACCACGAGCCTTGTTAGAGCCTACTTTGGCGGCCGATGATGCTGCCAGCTTGATCTTCAACCTGCCTGATTACCGTGTCACGGCCGCCGTGCTGCTTCCTGACGGGGCACGCCACATTACGGTGGAGACGACATTTCCGCCGGGCTGCCCGAGTTGCGGCGTCGTCGCCTTCCGGGTGAAGGAGCGCCGTTGCCAGCGGCTGCGTGACATTCCGGTCGCTGGCCGGGTGGTGCTGCTCTGGGACAAGCGGCGCTGGTTCTGTGACGAGTATTTGTGCGAGCGGAAATCGTTCTGCGAAGCGACGCCGCAGGTCCCGCGCCGGGCCCGGTCGACGCGGCGGCTACGGCAGTCGGTGCTGGAGGCGGTCATCACCTCGGGGCGGGCAGTGTCCGAGACCGCCGTGGCGTTCGGGATCTCGTGGTGGCTGGTCCAGCAGATCATCGGCGACGCCGCCCTGCGCCTGCCGGACGTGGACCTGCTGGCACCCAGGATGCTGGGCATCGATGAGCACCGGTACCGGTCCGTGCGGTTCTTCCAGGACCCCGGCACCAAGGCATGGATCCGGTACGAGCCCTGGATGACAACGATCGTGGATCTGGACACCGGCCAGGTCCTGGGCATCGTGGACGGACGTGACCACAAGGGCGTCGGGAACTGGCTCTTCGCCCGGCCACTGGACTGGCGGCTTGGGGTGCAGGTCGTCGCGATCGACCCGTCCGCGGCCTTCCGGAAAGCACTACGGATGTGGTTGCCGCGCACGGCGGTCTCGGTGGATCTTTTCCACGTGACGATGCTGGCCAACGACATGCTCACCACCGTCCGTCAGGGCCTGTCCCAGCAGGTTCGGGGCCGGCGGGGCAGGACCACGGACCCGGCGTGGGCGAACCGGATGCTGCTGCTGAAGGCCAACGAGAACCTCTCAGAACGTGGACATCACCGGTTGGCGGGCGTGTTCGCTGCCGACGATCCGACCGGCAGCCTCCAGGCCGCCTGGCAGGTCAAGGAACAACTCCGCACCCTGCTCTCCACCGGGTCCCTCGAGGACGCAGCCGCCGCGAAGACTGCCCTCGCCGACCTGGTGGAACGGGCCGCGATGCCGGAGACGAACAGGCTCTACCGGACCGTGTGCCGCTGGTGGGCCGAGATCGAAGTCCTCATCGTCACCGGCGCTACAACAGCCAAAGTAGAAGCCAACAACACCGCGATAAAACACATCAAACGAACCGCCCGCGGCTACCGCAACCCAATCAATTACAAATCGCGTATTCTCTTGAGAAGTGCAGCCCGGATGGCAGCATGAGCAATCATCTCAGCAGACCATTCCCCGGGAACCTTGAAGAGCCGCGTTGCATGGTGGATCGCCACTTCCCGGAATCCGCAGAACTGACCCTGATCGCCGTACAGGCCGGTCACCGCGGCGCTGGAATCGGCGCTGCTCAACGCCCGCCTCGACGACTCTCATCGTGGAGGAGTGCAGACTACTTCAGGCTCACACCGTCGGCCTAACATTCGAGGATGCCTCCTACGCCCAGACCAGGGACTTCTATGGTCGGACTCGATTCCCACCCGTCAGAGTTTAATGGCCCGGCTGGATATGAGCGGCCTACATTCTCCGGTTTATTCCCGGAGAGTGTCTGTTACGGAAAGGTCTTCGACATTCACGCGGGCAACAGAAAGGTCCCGGTTCAACACATACGCCCGATCTTGGCCTTGGCTGAAGACAATCGCCTGGCGCGGCTCCTTGAATCCCTCGAGTGTCTTCACGACCGTGTTTTTGTTGACGTCGATTACGTCAATTGTGTTGTCGGCCTTATTGCTGGCAAAAAGAAGTTTGCCATCCGGTGATAGGGCGGCACCGTACGGCTCGCGACCGACTTCGATTTCGTTCGTTATTTCCCCCTTCAATACGTCGACCACGGCGATACTGTTGCGCCCGCTGCTTGCGGCATACAGCGTGTTCCCGTCAGCGGTCACGGAAATTCCCCGAATCTTGGAGAATCCAGTCAGTTCGCGGATAATCTTCCGGCTGGCGGCATCGAAAACGGTGACCTCATCTCCCTCGAAGTTCGTCACAAAGACTTGCTTTCCGTCCGGAGATACTTTGATGCCTTGCCTTGGCTGGGAAAAACCGGTGATAACATCGGTCGGTTTCCGTGTCTCAAGATCGACGACCGTGACGGAGCTATGTGCCTGGTTGTTCACATACATGGTCTTTCCATCCGGACTTACCGCGGTTCCGAATGCTCCCGGTCCAACCACGACTTCATCCTGCAGCGTATAGTCTTCCGTGCTGTAAAAACGGAGGGTGCCGAGACTGCTGTCAGAGACGACAAATTGCAAGCCGTCATTAATAAACACAATGTTCCGCGGTGTGCCAAAGCCGCCGATCTTCTTGCGCAGCCCACCTTCGGCCAGGTCATAGATCAGGAGTGACTTTTCGCGGCTGTCCGAGACCACCGCGGTTTTCTCATCCGGGCTCACCGCAAGGGAGTTATTGGTGATATCGGCGTCAAACCCGGTTTTACTATTCTCGGCAGCCGCCGAGTCAGAACTGGCCGCGCCACCGGTGGACAGGGATTTTGCGCTGCTGGCGGTATCTGTTGAGGCGCAGCCGCTAAGGGCCAGCGCGATCAAGGATATCGCCGCCATGGTTCTACTGATTCGCTTATTCATATAGTGCGGCTCCTCTGTTGGCCTATTTTTGAGATCAGGACCATCGTGTCGGGTTTGTGCACGTCGGCTAATTCGACTGACGCCCCTGACCGATTCCGGAGGGAACGCCTTCACGGCAGCTCCCGGCTGAAGCCCCAACAGCGTCGTGCTACTTGGGGTCGCCTGAAATGTGGAACGGGATCGTAGTTATCTCGGAGGCGACTCCGATGGCTTCGAGATCCCGTGCATCAATCGTGCCATCGCCGTTGGCGTCCAGCACGACGCTCGGGGCGTCGTTGTAGACGCCGTCGTGGTTGAGGTCGGCGATCACGGCGACTGTCAGGGTGCTGTCCACGTCCTGACCGGCAATCGGGGCGCCGACGATCCAAGAATCCAAAATTTCAGCGCCCTTTTTCGAGCGGTCGGTCACCCCGGTGAGATTGAACAGGTTGGCCAGATTCGTGCCGGGACCAGAGAAGCCCTTGATGGTGCTATTGGTGGTGGAGGCGAGTACAACGAGGCCCGGCAGACGATCATCCTGACCGGTGGAGAACGACCCAGGGAAGGGCGCCGTGTTCGCGTGCGCGGCGGGCCCAGTGACCTGCAGACCCGTGAAGCCTGCTGCGGCCAGGCCGCCGTCGTACCTCACCCTCAGGTCGACGAACCAGCCAGCACCAGCGATCCCGGCGTTATCGCCCTTTACAGGGGCAAACACCTCGATCTCCACTGGATGCTTTTGCGATGCGTCGGGGACAGGCTTCTCCGGCGTCGGACTCGCAGTTGCAGCGCCGGCCACAATCGCCCCCAACACCCCCACGGAGCTAACAACGGCGGCAATTCGACGGCTACTGATTTTCATCATGATTCTTCCTCGGCTCGGCTTACAGATGGAGAAGTGAATATTTCGGCGCCAATGACCGGCACCAGCCATAACGACGAGGGATCGGGCGGGATGGTTCACTTACAACCAAACTCTCACCGCCGTACCCGGGCCAAGCGGGCTCCACTCATTAGAATGCGCACGGTGAACTCCGAAGGGGCCGATATGCTCAAGCCGGAGCCAACCGCTCGCTCACGAAAGGGCGTCTCCGTGGCGCCGGAACTGGGGCCACGGCTGCCATGGTCGCGAGCCTGGTGGCGCTCCTGCTCCTTTCGGCAAAGTCCCTGGCCGTGACAGCGCTCGGCGCCGGACTCATGGCCGTGCCCTTGGCTCGTGGGTCGGCGAGTGGGCGGGGAATCTGGCCGGGGCGGGCAACGTCTCGCTCACGGTGCTGACGGCGCTCCGCTGGTTGCCAGCGATCCTGGTTGGCGTGCAATCCCCACATTCCCCGCGGATCATTTGGGCTTCTGACCGGTCCGCGGGGACCATTCCTTTCTACAATTTAAGTGGCGGCAGTTGCGGCAATCAGCCGTACGGGCCGCGCCACAAGGAGGACCGCAATGGGTTTGGGTGACAGGATCCACAACGCCGCGGAGAGGCTGCACGGCAAGGGAAAGAAGGCCGCCGGTGAGGTCAGCGGCAACGACCGCATGAGGGCTGAAGGCAAGGCCCGCGCAGTCCGGGCCGACCTCAAGCAAGCCGGCGAAAAGATCAGGCACGCCTTCAAGAGGCACTAAATACGATCAATCGAACGGGCGGCTCTGCCAGGAGCCGCCTGTTTTTCTGTGCCTGGCGGCGAAGATGCCCAACCACATACCCACAGAACACCCCCTTGACTCCCGTCCCCACTTTCCCTAAACTTTTCATAAAGCAGAATCTAAATTCCACAAGACGGAAACTCGCCACAGAGTGAAGCAAGCGGGAAACTAGATCAAAGCCCCCCTCGGAAGGACCTACGATGACGTACACAGTGAACTGCTCCATCCTCTTGACGGAGCTTCCCCTGCTCGAGCGCCCCGCAGCCGCGAAGGCCGCCGGTTTTGACGCCGTCGAGTTCTGGTGGCCCTTCGACACCTCCGTCCCCACCGACGCCCAGGTCACCGGGTTTGAGAACGCCATCAAGGATGCAGGCGTCCAGCTCACGGGCCTGAACTTCAACGCCGGCAACATGCCCGGCGGAGACCGCGGCCTGGTTTCCTGGCCCGCCCGCTCCACCGAATTCCTGGACAACATCGACGTCGTTGCCGGCATCGGCGAGCGTCTCGGCTGCAAGGCCTTCAACGCCCTCTACGGCAACCGGGTTGACGGCGAATCGGCCGAGAAGCAGGACGCCGTCGGCGCCGAAAATCTCGCCGCCGCAGCTGCCGGCGTCGCGGGCATCGGCGGCACCGTCCTCCTCGAACCGGTCAGCGGCGCCGCCAAGTACCCGCTCCTCACGGCAGCGGACGCCCTCAAGGTCATCGCCCGCGTCAAGGACGAATCCGGCGCAGAGAACATCAGGCTCCTCGCGGATTTCTACCACCTGGCAGTCAACGGGGACGACGTCGCAGCCGTCATCGAAAACCACGCCAAGGACTTCGGCCACATCCAGATTGCCGACAACCCCGGCCGCGGGGCTCCCGGAACGGGTGAGCTTCCCCTCGGCGAATGGATCGCCCGCAGCCGCGAACTCGGCTACGACGGCTACATCGGCCTCGAGTACAAGGAACCGGCGGAAACCGCCTTTGCCTGGGCCATCCGCCAGCGCGCCAGCCGGTAGTCCCCACCCGCACCCTAACCTCGCAAGCTCGGCCAGGGAACCCCACGGGCGTGGGCCCAGCCACCATCACAAAGACTTTCAGTAAAGGAACCACAATGAGCAACGTTGCAGTCATCGGACTCGGAATCATGGGCCTCCCCATGGCCATCAACCTGGTCAAGGCCGGCCACACCGTCACCGGCTTCAACCGCAGCCAGGACAAGATCGACAAGCTCGTCTCCGAAGGCGGCCTGGGCGCCACGAGCATCGCGGACGCCGTCAAGGACGCCGACGTCGTCATCACCATGGTGCCGGACTCCCCCGACGTCGAAGGGGTAGTCAGCGGCAAGGACGGCGTCTTCGCCAACGCAAAAAAGGGCACCCTCTGGATCGACGCCAGCAGCATCCGCCCGGATGTCGCCAAGCGCCTGGCCGATGACGCCAAGGCAGCCGGCATCCGCCCCCTCGACGCCCCCGTATCCGGCGGCGAACAGGGCGCCATCAGCGCCGCGCTCTCCATCATGGTGGGCGGCGAGGCAGCCGACTTCGAGGCGGCACAGCCGGTCCTCACCGCCGTCGGCAAGACCATTGTCCACGTCGGCCCCTCCGGCTCCGGCCAGACCGTCAAGGCAGCCAACCAGCTGATCGTGGCCGTCAACATCCAGGTTCTCGGCGAAGCAATCGCCTTCCTCGAGGCCTACGGCGTGGACACCGACGCAGCCCTCAAGGTCCTCGGCGGCGGCCTGGCCGGCTCCAAGGTCCTCGACCAGAAGGGCCAGAAGATGCTCGACCGCAACTTCGACCCCGGATTCCGCCTGGCCCTCCACCACAAGGACCTCGGCATCGTTACCTCGGCAGCCCGCGAAGCCAACGTCGCCGTCCCCCTCGGCGCCCTGGTCGCACAGCTCGTCGCCGCAACCGTCAACCAGGGCGACGGCGGCCTCGACCACTCCGGCCTCTTCAAGCAGGTCCTGCAGCTCAGCGGCCGCAAGTAGGTTTCGCTCCCACCGGGATCCCACCGGGTTTTCCTTCAGCACACCAAAAACAGGCTTCACCACAGACTTTCAAGGAGTACACAATGACTAAGATGCGCACCGTTGACGCTGCCGTCGCAATCCTGGTAAAGGAAGGCGCCATCGAGGCGTTCGGCCTGCCAGGCGCGGCAATCAACCCGTTCTACTCGGCAATGCGGAAGAACGGCGGCGTCCGCCACACGCTGGCCCGCCACGTTGAAGGCGCCAGCCACATGGCGGACGGCTACTCCCGGGCCAAGGATGGCAACATCGGCATCTGCATCGGCACCTCGGGCCCCGCCGGCACGGACATGATCACCGGCCTGTACGCGGCCTGGGCCGATTCCATCCCCATGCTCTGCATCACCGGCCAGGCCCCCGTGGCCAAGCTGCACAAGGAAGACTTCCAGGCCGTGGACATCCAGACCATCGCCGCCCCCGTCACCAAGATGTCCATGACCGTGATGGAGCCGGGCCAGGTTCCGGGCGCCTTCCAGAAGGCCTTCCAGCTGATGCGCTCCGGCCGTCCGGGCCCGGTCCTGCTGGACCTGCCGTTCGACGTGCAGATGGCCGAGATCGAATTCGACATCGACGCCTACGAGCCCATCGCCGTCCAGAAGCCCACGGCCAGCCGCAAGCAGCTGGAAAAGGCCCTGGACATGCTGACCGCAGCCGAGCGCCCGCTGATCGTGGCCGGTGGCGGCATCATCAACGCCGGCGCCTCCGCGCAGCTGGTGGAACTGGCCGAACTGCTGAACGTTCCGGTTATCCCCACCCTGATGGGCTGGGGCACCATCCCGGACGACCATGTCCTGATGGCCGGCATGGTGGGCCTGCAGACCAGCCACCGCTACGGCAACGAGACCATGCTGGCGTCCGACTTCGTGATCGGCATCGGCAACCGCTGGGCCAACCGCCACACCGGCGGCCTGGACACCTACACGGCCGGCCGCAAGTTCGTGCACATCGACATCGAGCCCACCCAGATCGGCCGCGTGTTCTCGCCGGACCTGGGCATAGCGTCCGACGCCGGTGCGGCGCTGGACGGGCTGATTGAGCTGGCACGCGAGCGCCAGGCAGCGAAGTCCCTGCCGGACTACTCCGGCTGGGTTTCCGAATGCACCGCACGCAAGGGCTCCCTGCAGCGCAAGACGCACTTCGAGAACGTGCCGATCAAGCCGCAGCGTGTGTACGAGGAAATGAACAAGGCGTTCGGCAAGGACACCACCTACGTGTCCACCATCGGCCTGTCGCAGATCGCCGGCGCACAGATGCTCCACGTGTTCGGCCCGCGCAAGTGGATCAACGCCGGCCAGGCAGGCCCCCTGGGCTGGACCGCCCCGGCCGCCCTGGGCGTGGTCCGCGGCAAGCCGGACGAGACGGTGGTTGCCCTGTCCGGTGACTACGACTTCCAGTTCATGATCGAAGAGCTGGCCGTGGGCGCGCAGTTCAACCTGCCGTACATCCACGTGGTGGTGAACAACTCGTACCTGGGCCTGATCCGCCAGTCCCAGCGCGGCTTCGAGATGGAACAGAACGTGTCCCTGGCGTTCGAGAACATCAACTCCCCGGAGACCAACGGCTACGGCGTGGACCACGTCAAGGTGGCCGAGGGCCTGGGCTGCAAGGCCATCCGTGTGGAGAACCCATCCGATCTGCCGGCCGCGTTCGACAAGGCCAAAGCCCTGATGGGCGAGTTCAAGGTTCCCGTGGTGGTTGAAGTGATCCTGGAAAAGATCACCAACATCTCCATGGGCCTGGAAATCAACGCCGTGAACGAGTTCGAGGACCTGGCCGCCCGCGGCGAGGACGCCCCCACCGCGATCATCGCCCTGTTGGACTAGTACAGAACCTGAGAGGAGGTACCGGAATGCGTGTGGTCATCGCCCCGGACAAATTCAAGGGCTCACTGTCCGCCCCCGACGTCGCCAGCCGCCTGAGCGCGGGACTGCAGTCGGTTGTGGCGGATCTTGAGACCACGCTCATTCCGGTGGCCGACGGCGGCGAGGGAACCCTCGACGCTGCCGTCGGCTCCGGCTTCACCCGCCGAACCGCCACGGTCACCGGCCCCATGGGCCAGCCGGTCCGGGCCGACTTCGCGGTCCGCGGCCAAGAAGCCATCATCGAAATGGCGGCAGCCTCTGGCCTCGAGCTGCTGCCCGGCGGTCCGAGTTCCGAAACCGCCAAGACGGCCACTAGTCTGGGCACCGGACAGCTCATCCGGGCGGCACTGGATGAGGGCTGTCGGCGGATCATCCTCGGTGTGGGCGGCAGCGCCAATACCGACGGCGGCGCCGGCCTGCTCCAGGGGCTCGGCGCCAAGTTCCTTGATGCCAACGGCAATGAACTGCCAGCCGGAGGTGCCGCGCTGGCCAACCTGCACCGCATCGACTTCACCGGGTTCGAACCCCGCCTGGTGGATACACGCTTTGTGCTGGCGTCCGACGTCGACAATCCCCTGCTGGGCCACCAAGGCGCCGCAGCGATTTTCGGCCCGCAAAAGGGCGCCACACCAAAGGATGTCGGCATACTCGACACCGCCCTGGCCAGGTTTGTCGAAGTCCTGGCCAGGGAAATCGGATTCCGCGCCGAGCAGGCCGCCGTCGCACCCGGCGCAGGAGCAGCCGGCGGCGTCGGCTACATTGCCATCGCGGCGCTGGCCGCGGCACGCAGGCCGGGCATCGACGTCGTACTCGAATTCACTGAGCTGGAGCGGCGGCTGGCCGGCGCGGACCTGGTGATCACCGGCGAAGGCAGCCTGGACGAGCAAAGCCTGCTCGGCAAGACGCCCATGGGTGTGGCCCGCGCGGCGGCTCGTGCCGGAATCCCCGTGATTGCCGTCTGCGGCCGCAGTACGCTGAGCCAGGAACAGCTCACGGAAGCCGGGTTCAGGGCCGTTCACGCCCTGACCGATTTTGAGACCAATGTAGAGAAATGTATGGCCGAAGCAGGCCCGCTGCTTGAAGAATTAGGTAAGCACATCGGCGTGCACCTGCCTGCGAGTGCAGCGCGTACCGACACCAAGGAGAACGTCCATGTCTGAAGAAACCACCCCGGCGGCCGGCGCATTTGACCTGGTCATCCGCGGCCAGCGCATCCTCACCACCGCAGGCATCACCGCCCGCGAAGTAGGCATCCGCGGCGGCGTGATCGTCGCCATCGAACCGTTCGGCAACGACCTCACCGGCACCCAGGTCATTGACCTGGCCGACGACGAAACCCTCATCCCCGGCCTCGTGGACACGCACGTCCACGTCAATGAGCCCGGCCGCACCGAGTGGGAGGGCTTCGCCTCCGCCACCCGTGCAGCCGCCGCCGGCGGTGTCACCACCATCATCGACATGCCGCTGAACTCCATCCCGCCCACCACCACGGTGGAAGGCCTCAAGCTCAAGCGCGAGGTGGCCGAGGACCAGGCGTTTGTGGACGTCGGATTCTGGGGCGGCGCCGTACCGGGCAACAAGAAGGACCTCCGCGGCCTGCATGACGAAGGCGTCTTCGGCTTCAAGTGCTTCCTCCTGCACTCCGGTGTGGACGAGTTCCCGCACCTCGAAGCGGACGAGATGGAGGAGGACATGGCCGAGCTCAAGTCCTTCGACTCCCTCATGATCGTCCACGCCGAGGACTCCCACGCCATCGACCGTGCACCGCACCCCGGCGGCGACCACTACGAAACGTTCCTGGCCTCCCGCCCGCGCGGCGCCGAGAACAAGGCAATCGCCGAGGTCATCGAGCGGGCCCGCTGGACCGGCGCCCGCGCCCACATCCTGCACCTCTCGTCCTCGGACGCGCTGCCCATGATCGCGAGTGCAAAGCGCGACGGCGTCCACCTCACCGTGGAGACGTGCCCGCACTACCTCACCCTGATGGCCGAGGAAATCCCCGACGGCGCCACCGCCTACAAGTGCTGCCCGCCGATCCGTGAGGCTTCCAACCGCGAGCTGCTCTGGAAGGGCCTGCAGGACGGCACCATCGACTGCATCGTTTCGGACCACTCCCCCTCCACCCTGGATCTGAAGGACCTGGAAAACGGCGACTTCGCCGTGGCCTGGGGCGGCGTCTCCTCGCTGCAGCTGGGGCTGTCCCTGATCTGGACCGAGGCCCGGCACCGCGGCATCCCCCTGGAGCAGGTGGTGTCCTGGATGGCGGAGAAGCCCGCCGAGCTCGCCCGCCTGCACAACAAGGGCCAGCTGGCCCTCGGCTACGACGCGGACTTCTCCATCTTCGCGCCGGACGACGCATTCGTCGTCGACGTCACCAAGCTCAAGCACAAGAACCCCATCACGCCCTACGACGGCAAGGCGCTCTCCGGCGTCGTCCGCAAAACGTTCCTTCGCGGCAACGAGATCGACGGCCGCACGCCCAGCGGCAAGCTGATCCGCCGCGGCGGCGTCTGAGGCACAGCGCGATGGCCGTCAACGTCCACGCCCCGTACCCGCGGCCGCGTGCCGGCTCCCGCGTCGGCTTCAGTTCAGGCGCCCACCCCGGCGCCCGGCCGGGCCTCCAGCCGGGGCTTCAGCCGCGCGGCCTGGCGGTGTGGCTTCAGCCTGGTGAAGGCCAGGACATCGACCCGGCCGTCTGGGCCCAGGCCGCCAAGGCGGTCCTGGCACGTGCCCGCCTGCTTGCTCCGGAAGCCGAAGTCCACCTGTGGACCGCGGCCGGAACCGGAACGTCCGGCGTCGAGGATTCAGAGGCTTCCGGCGTTCGCGACGGCGGCACCGGTGTTTCACGAACGGCCGTTTCCGCAACGGCGTCCGACGCCGGAAACGGCACCGCCGCCGTCGACCCGCCCGTGTCCCTGGCCGGGCGGCGGAGCATCGTGGCAGTGGATCTGGCCGCGGACACCGTCCTTCTGGACGGTGTCCCGGTCAGCTTCACCCTCATGGAATTCAGCCTCCTGAGGTACCTCGTGGAAAACCAGTCGCGGACGATTCAACGTGAAGAACTGCAACGCGTCCTGGAATCCCTGGACTGCCCCGGCGCGGCATTCCGCTCCATCGACGTGTATGTTGGACGCGTCCGGCGCAAGCTGGGCTCGGCCCGCCACGCCATCGCCACGGTGCGCGGGGCGGCTACCAGTTTGTGCCCGGACCGGGCAGCACTGTCCGCGGACCCGCGGAATACTGCATCTAGGCAGCCCGTTGCACCCATAGATTGATCGCCGGCCACGGCGGTTACCCCACAAGTCAAGGATCGCCACATGACCCAGAAACTCCTCGCCGGAACCCAGGCCCCCGATTTCGCCCTGCTCAACGCCGACGGCCACAAGGTCTCCCTCTCCGATTACCGCGGACGCAACGTCGTTGTGTACTTCTACCCGGAAGCCGCCACGCCCGGCTGCACCACCGAGGCCTGCGACTTCCGCGACAACCTCGCCAGCCTGCAGTCCTCCGGCTACGACGTCCTGGGCATCTCACCGGACGCGCCGGAGAAGCTGGCAGCGTTCACCGGCGACTTCGCCCTGACGTTCCCACTGCTCTCCGACGAAGACCACGCCGTGGCGTTAGCCTACGGCGCCTGGGGCGAAAAACTCGTGAACGGCGAAGTGGTTGACGGTCTGGTCCGTTCCACGGTGGTGCTCGACGCCGAAGGCAAAGTCACGCTCACCCAGTACCAGATCAAGGCCCAGGGCCACGTCGCAGCGCTCAAGGCAGAGCTCGGAGTCTGAGACTCTTCGCGGCGCCCACGCCGTACCGTTCCTACGCCGGGATCCGGCCGAGGCAGTAGTTCTTGGCGAAGTGCCGGACCGGCCGCGGCAGCCGTGGATACACCAGGGCGGACCACCTGGTCGTTCGGTCGAACAGGCGGTTGTGGCGCTCACTCCAGGGCAGGCCGAAACCGGCCCGCAGGTGATCCGGCAGCAGACCGGCCGTGATGAACCGGATCAGGGGCATGCTCATCCGCAGCCAGAGCGGCCCGGCGGGCGGATACAGGAGGTCACGGGCGACGCCCGTGGTGACGGCGTCGAGCTCCAGCGTGAGCAGGCGCGCGTCCCAGTACGTCCTGAAGGCTGCGCGGTCGGCAGGCCAGAGGTCCGCCGGCAGTTGCAGGACGGTGCCGATTCTCGCGTAGTCGCTGTACATCAGGTCGGCCGTCTCGTCGTCCAGCGGGCCGTAGATTTTCTCGTAAACCGTGATGGCGGTGTCGTAGAGGGTGGCCACTACCCAGAGTTGCGCCTGCGCGTCGAACGCGCTGTACCCCGCGGAGCCGGCGTCGGGCTTGCGGCGGACCGCGGAGTGGGCCCGGTTAACCTTGCGTCGCACTGCTGCGACCTGGTCCTCGGTTCCGTAAACCACGGCGTAGACGTATGTGACGGTGGCCTGGAAGCGGCCGGGCAATAAAGTCGCTGTGCTCGGCCACGCCGTGGCCAACTGCCGGGTTCGCGATCTGCAGCAGAAGGGCACGGCCCGCCCCCGCGAGAAATACACCTTCAGCGCCGATATCGGCTAGGTTCCGCACCATGGACCCACGATACCGGAGATGACCACCGCCTTTGGAGGCAGGACTCCCCCAAGGTGTTCGGGAACAAAGTGCACCACCAGGGCCGTTGACGTACTCGGAACCCGCCGCCCGCACAGCCGGCGGCACCCTAGAGAACGGAACCACATGGTCAGGGCTATCTGGAACGGAAAAGTCATTGCCGAGTCCCCGGACACGGTGGTGGTTGAAGGCAACCACTACTTCCCGCGCGACGCCGTCAACGCGGGCTACCTCAAGGACAGCGACATGTATTCCGTCTGCCCGTGGAAGGGCGAGGCCAGCTACCACACCCTGGAAGTGGACGGGAAGCTGAACGTCGATGCTGCCTGGTTCTACCGGGAGCCCAAAACGCGGGCCAAACCGATCGAGGACCGTATCGCCTTCTGGCGCGGCGTCACCATCGAAGAGTAGCCCCGCAACTTTAACAGCGGACTTTAACAGCGGACGACGTCGGGACCTCCCGCGGTCGTCCGCTTCCTTTTTGGTTCAGATACGTTCCCGCGGCGCGCAATGCCAGGCCGGGAGCCCCTTGTGCGCCCCGGCCCGCCCCGCGACGTCGCCGCGGCCGATGGCCCTCCACACCCCCAAACCTGCGCCCGGGCTGGGTGCTGCCTGTGAGTTTGAAAAACCGCTGGCGGCACAGGCTTGAACTTCTGGTGAAACTTCCGTCAGTGCAACTAAAAGCGGCGTGCCAAGTCCTGTGGCAGCGCGAGACTCCTCAAGGGGGAAAGCCAGCGTCATTCCTGAATTTCCTAGGCGAAGGATCAGATTTCCATGAAATCAACAACGAAAAACCGGGCAGTAGCGGCCGCAGGCCTGGGGGCTGAGAGGCGCTCCATGAACACGGCTCGAACCCGAATCATCTTTACGGCCGCCGCGGCCATTCTCTTGGCTGCATCCGCAATCGGCGGCACCGCAGCAGCCCGGGCATCAGTCCACCACGAAACGGACAACGCCCTGGCCGACTCGTTCAACGGCGTCGACCGCAACACCAACTGGCAGCAGACCAGCAAACTGAAGCTGAACTTCCCCACGTACCACACAGAGGGAATCGCTTTCAGCGGGGACCACATTTTCCTATCGGCCGTTCAAATCATTGAACCGACCGTGAAGTTCCCGGCACCCCAAGGCGGCTTCGACCGCACACCGGGCAAGGGAATCGGCCACCTGTTCGTCATGGACCTGGACGGCAACCTCCAGAAGGACATCACGCTCGGCGAGGGAGACATGTACCACCCCGGCGGCATCGACTTCGACGGTACGAATGTCTGGGTGCCAGTGGCGCAGTACCGGCCCAACAGCAGCGCCATCATCTACCGGGTCGACGCCACAACCCTGGACGTGCAGAAACAGTTCGAGGTCAAGGACCACTTCGGCGGGATCGTGATGGACAAACAGACCGGCCATCTGGTGGGCAACACCTGGGGATCACGCCGCTTTGCGGAATGGGACCTGCAGGGCAAGGAACTCTCCACCTGGGATAACCCGGACTTCTTTATCGACTACCAGGACTGCCAGTACGTGCCCAACTCCAGGATGCTCTGCGACGGGATCACTAATCTTCCACAGACTGCCGCGGCCGGCGGGAACGCCGTCACCTACGAACTGGGCGGCATGGCAATGATTGACCTCAAGTCCCGGAATGTGGTGCGCGAGGTTCCCTTCCAGCAGTGGTCAACGGCCGGGCACGTGGCCACGCGCAACCCGTTCAAAATGACCGCCGACGGCGACCGCCTCACCATGAAGGTTGCACCGGACAACGGCGACGAAGGCAACGGCACCGAAATCCTCACCTATGAAGCCACTGTCAGCACCACCAAATAACAAGACAACCCTCGGAGACACCATGCTTCATCCAGTAAAACGCCCCACCGGAAAGCGCCTCGCCGCTGCCGGTGGCACCGCCGCCGCGGCGGCCTTGGCCCTGACCAGCGGGTTCCTGGGCGCCGGTCCGGCAACCGCCGGTGGAAACCATCCCGCCACAACCACCACCCCCATCAAACACGTGGTGGTGATCTTCCAGGAAAACGTCTCTTTCGACCACTACTTCGCCACCTATCCCCAGGCCGCAAATACCCCAGGGGAAACCCTGCAGGGCACCGCGACCCCGGCCCCGTCGTTCACAGCGGCGAGCAATACGCCCAAGGGAATCAACACGCTGGCCAACGCGGGCCTGATCGCACCGAACAACCCGAACTCAGTCCAGCCCTCCCGGCTGTCCCCCATACAGGCAGTGACCTGCGATCAGGACCACAACTACGGCGCCGAGCAGAAGGCCTACAACGGCGGCCTCATGGACAGGTTTGTTGAGTTCACCAGCCGGGACGAGTGCGGTACCAACCAGTACGGACGGCCCGGCCTGACCATGGACTACTACGATGGCAACACCGTCGCCGGTATCTGGAACTACGCCCAGAATTACGCCATGAGTGACAACCACTTCAGCACGGTCTTCGGCCCCTCAACCCCGGGCGCGCTCAACCTGGTGTCCGGACAGACCCACGGGGTCAAGGAATTCACTGCCGCCGGGCAGCCCGTCACGCCGGCCGCCAGCGACTACACCGTCCGCCAACCCGACGCGACAGGCGTGGGCACGGTCATCAATGATCCGGACCCGGTCTACGATGACTGCTCCAACAACAGCCATGCCAAAACCAACAACCTCGCGGGCATGACCGGCACGAACATCGGTGACCTGCTCAATGACAAGGGCGTGTCTTGGGGTTGGTTCCAGGGTGGCTTCACCCCGACCAGCAGCGCGACGGCCACTGCACCGGCGTCGTGCCTCTCCACGCATACCAACGCCGCCAGCGCCGGCGTGGTTGACTACTCCCCGCACCACCAGCCGTTCCAGTACTACGCGTCCACCGCCAACCCGCACCACGTGGCTCCGGCGACCGACGCGGAGATCGGGCACAGCGGGCAGGCGAACCACCAGTACGACCTGACAGCGTTCAACAAGGTGATCAACACCGACAACATGCCGGCCGTCTCCTTCCTGAAAGCGGGCATGTACCAGGATGGCCACGCCGCCTATTCCGACCCGATTGATGAGCAGAACTTCATCACCAATACCGTGAACCAGATCCAGCAGTCCAAGAACTGGGAGAACACCGCGGTGGTGCTCGCCTATGACGATTCCGACGGCTGGTATGACCATGTCGCGGCGAAGGTGAAGAACGCTTCCAACACTGCCGACGACGCGGCCTGGTGCGAGAATGCCGCTGCCAGCGGCGTTCCGATGTCTGGCGGGTACGCTGATCGCTGCGGCCCGGGCCCGCGCCAGCCTCTTGTGGTCATCTCTCCGTACTCCAAGAAGAACTTCGTGGACCACACCCAGACCGATCAGGCGTCGATCCTCCGCTTCATCGAGGACAACTGGAGCACCGGACAGATCGGTGACTCGTCCGCGGACGCCACCGCGGGTTCGATTAATGCCGTGTTCAACTTCCACCACCAGCGCAATGACCAGGTGCTGCTGAACGAACAGAACGGAACGGTCGCCTCGATCACCGGATCCGGCAACGACGACGGCGGGAACCTCCCGTAGTCCAACGGGACGCCACGAAAAGCGGACGACGGCGGGACCTCCCGCCGTCGTCCGCTTTTCGTTAATGCGCTGACTGGGCCTGCAACGGAACAGACAGCGGGCCGAGTTCGGCAGTCCGGGGTGGGTTTGCCCCCGGCCGGGAGCAGGTGATCGCTGCGGCGCGGTTGGCGTAGGCGGCGAGCGCATGCAGTTCATCGCGGGATAGGCTCCGGAGCCGTTGCCGGCCGCCGGCCCCGAGTGCTGCGAGCTGGTCCAGGCCGGAGATGAGCGCGGACATGAAGGAGTCGCCGGCGCCCACGGTGTCTGCCACGGTGACGGGTTCGGCTGCCATTTCCGCCCTTCCCTGGCGGGCAAGAATGACCGGGCCTGACGCGCCGCGCGTCAGCGCTACGAGTACGGGTCCGAGTTCAAGCCAGGCTGCCAGGCTTTCCTCCGGCGTCCGGTGCGGGTAGAGCCAGGCGAGGTCCTCATCGCTGGCCTTGACGATGTCGCTCACGGCCACGAAGCGTTCCGCCTGCGTGCGGACCTCGGCCACATCGGGGCCTATCGCCGGCCGGCAGTTCGGATCGTAGCTGATACTCGCGTGCTCCCGGGCCGCCGTTATCAGGGCAAGCGTGGCCTGGTCACCCGGCGCGAACACCGCCGCGATCGATCCCGTGTGGACGTGGGTGGAACCCTGGACCGCTGCCAAGGCCGGAAGCGACGCCCCATGGATGTCCCAGCCGATGTTGAAGGCGTAGGTGGCCGCCCCGTCCGGACCGAGCGTTGCGGTCGCCGTTGACGTGGGCGAACTGCCGCCCCGGACCACCGTGACGCCGTTGGCCTTCAGGTGCCCCTCGATCATGTCCCCATGCGGATCATCGGCGTAGTGCGTCACCAGGTTCGTCGCCAGGCCCAGCCGTGCCACGCCCACAGCCACGTTGAGAGGACTGCCTCCCGGGTGGGCCTGGACCTCCCCGGCCGGCGGGGGTCGCTGATGATGTCCACGAGCGATTCGCCGATGACGGTGATCATGGTCAACGGCCCGGGTAGACGACGGCTTTGAGCTGACCGGCCTGCTTGCCCGCTTTCAGGGCTTCTTCGGACTCGGCGAGGGTGAATTTCCCGGTGACGAGGATATCCAGGTCCACCTTTCCGTCGGCGATCAGTTGGATCGCCAGCGGCCAGGTGTTGGTGTAGCGGAAGACGCCGGAGAGCCAGATCTCGCGGTTCTGGATGAACGAGACGGGGAGTTCGACGTCGTCGGCCCCCAACCCGACGAGGATGACCCGGCCGGCCGGACCCACGGCCTTGATCCCGGAACGGACCGCCTGAGGTGCGCCTGAAGCGTCAATGAACGCATCGACGTCGAGCCCTTCCACGCTGTCGGTCCTGGCGTTCAGCGCGTGCGTGGCGCCGTGCTCGAGTGCGAAGGCGAGCCGGTCCTCGGCGATGTCCGTGATGTAGATTTCGCTCGCCCCGAAGGCGCGTGCGGCCTGGGCGGCGATGATGCCGATGGGGCCGGCGCCGGCGATCAGGACCCGGCTGCCCGGTTTGATCTCGGCGCGTTCGCAGGCCCACAGCCCCACGGAGAGCGGTTCGATGAGGGCTGCCGCCTCGTCGCTGACACTGTCCGGGATGTCGTAGGCGAAGTCGCTCTGGATGGTGACGTACTCGGCGAAGGCGCCATCGATCGGCGGGGTGGCATAGAACTCGATATCAGGGCACAGGTTGTAGCGGCCGGCCTTGCACTGCTTGCAGGTGCGGCAGGGGCGCTGGGGTTCGACGGCGACGCGCTGGCCGATGCGGCCAGCGTCAACGGCGCTTCCGACGGCGGCGATCCGGCCGGAGAGTTCGTGGCCCAGGATCAGCGGGTGGTCCACCACGTAATCACCGATGCGGCCGTGCTCGTAGTAGTGGACGTCGCTGCCGCAGACGCCGACGGCGGCCACCTGCACCAGGACCTGGTCGGCGTCGAGCTGCGGAAGGGGCAGGGTTTCCATCACCATGTCGCCCTGGCGTTTCAGGACGGAGGCACGCATGGTGGCCGGCAGTTCGGCGGCGGGCAGGGTGGTGGACTGGGCGGTTAATGCTGTCATCGGAGTGGTCCTTTCGGGAATTCGGGAGTTGCGGGCCGGGTGCCGGGCGGCGTTATTTCACGGCGCCGAGGGAGAGGCCCTGGACGAGCTTGTCCTGGGCGGCGAACCCGGCGAACAGCACCGGGAGGGAGATCACGACGGCGGCCGCGCAGACCTTGGCGAGGAAGAGGCCCTGGCCTGAAACGAAGCCGGTGAGGAAGACCGGCGCCGTTCCCGCCACCACGCCGGTGAGGACCCGGGCCAGGAGCAGTTCGTTCCAGCTGAAGATGAAGCAGATCAGGGCGGTCGCGGCGATCCCGGGCATCGCGACCGGTGCCACCACCTTGCGAAGCGTAAGGAGCAGCCCGGCGCCGTCGATCTGGGCGGCTTCGAGCATTTCGACCGGTACTTCTGCGAGGAACGACCGCATCATCCAGACCGCGATGGGGAGGTTCATGGACGTGTACATCAGGATCAGGAACCAGATGTTATCCAGGGCGCCGACGGTCCTGGCGAACAGGTAGAGCGGCAGGATGGCCGCCACCACCGGCATCATCTTCGTGGAGAGGAAGAAGAACATCACGTCGGTCCACTTCTTCACCGGCCGGATGGAGAGGGCGTATGCGGCGGGGATGGCCAGGACCAGGACGAGGACCGTGGACAGGATCGAGGCAGTAGCGGAGTTGATCAGCGACGGCCACGGACTGACGCCGGACGTTTCTCCGAAGAACTCCCTGTAGGCGTCGAGTGTGAGGTTCGCGGCGATGGATGGCGGGTTGGTGGCGGCGTCGGTTTCTGAGTGAAAGGACGTGAGGATCATCCACATCACAGGGGCGGCGAAGAGCAGGGCGAGCAGCCAGGCCGCGAGGCCGGCGGCGGTGTTGTTGCGCGTCGGGTCCATGCGTGATTTGCCGCGCCGGAGTGATCCGGTGGCACGTGAGGTGAGTGATGTTGAACGGGCTTGGCCCGACTTGCGGGTTGCTGCAGGAGTGAGCGTGCTCATCGTGCTGCCTCCTTCTTGAAGAGCGAAAAGACGGTGCGGAGGGCGAAGGTGGCCACGATGATGGTGCCGATGACCACCACGACGCCGGCTGCCGAAGCCAGGCCGTATTCGTTGGCGAAGTAGAACGTCTGGTAGATGGCGTAGGGCAGGTTGGCGGTGCCCAGTCCGCCTGCGGTGAGGGTGAAGACGGCGTCGAAGTTCTGCACAATGTAGATGGCTCCGAGCAGTCCGCCCAGCTCCAGGTATTGGCGCAGGTGCGGCAGCGTGAGATGCCGGAAGATGGCCCACGGGGTGGCGCCGTCCATCTGGGCAGCTTCCACAGTGTCCATGGGACGTGACTGCAGGCCCGCGAGCAGGATGAGCATCATGAAGGGCGTCCACTGCCAGACCAGGGACACGATGACGGCCATCATCGGCGCCTGGGACAGCAGGTCCAGCTGGGGTGCCGTGCTGCTGCCAAAGAGTGACCAGGCCCAGGTCAGGATGCCGTTGATCAGCCCGTAGGTGGGGTTGAGCAGGGCGTGCTTCCAGATGAGGGCCGCGGCGACGGGCACCACCAGGAACGGTGCGATCAGCAGGGTCCGTGCCAGTCCGCGGCCGATGAACTTCTTGTCCAGCAGCAGTGCCAGGCCCAGCCCGACGACCAGGCTTGCCAGGACCACCGAGACGGTGAGGAGGATGGTGGTGAAGATGGCCTGGCGCAGGTCCGGATCGGTGAGGACCGTGACGTAGTTTTCCACGCCGGCGAATGCGGTCTTGTCAGGGCTCAGGCTGTTCCAGTTCAGGAAAGAGATGATCAGCGTCACCACGAACGGAAGCTGCGTGACGAGAATGAGGAAGATCAGGGCCGGAAGCAGCGGTGCACGCCGGGCCCAGGCCAGGGCGCGTTCCCGCGACCGGGTGTCTCTTTGAGGTTTGGCTGCGGGGTGTCCCGGGCGGGAGATGCGCGCCGTTGCGGTAGTCATGAGGTTCTCCTGCTGTTCGGTCATTGCTACTTGTACTTATTGCCGATTTTTTGGGCGGCTTCTTGGCCTTTGGCCAGTGCGTCGGCGACGGTGCCCTGGCCTGCGATGGCGGAGCTGACGCCCTGGGAGACGTTGGTGCCCAGGGCAGCGAATTCGGGAATGCCCACAAACTGGATGCCGGCGGCGGGACGTTCCTGGGCGCCGGGGCTCTTCGGGTCGGCGTTCTCGATGGCGAAGCGTTCGGCCTCGAAGAACGGCGCCGCCTTCTGGAAGTCGGCGTTCTCGTACGTGGAGATGCGTTTTCCGGAGGGAACCTTCGCCCATCCGAGCTTGGACGCCACGAGTTCCTCGTAGTTCTTGGAGCTGGCCCAGGCGATGAATTTCCCGGCTGCATCCTGCTTCTTTGAGGCCGCCTGCACAGCCCAGGACCAGGTCCAGAGCCAGCCGGAGGATTTGGTTTCCTTGACCGGGGCCTGGGCGTAGCCGATCTTCCCCTTCACCGGTGATGTCTCGGCTTCGAGGGCGCCGGCGGCGGAGGTGGCGTCGTACCACATGGCCACTTTGCTCTGGCTCATGTTGTTCAGGCACTCGGTGAAGCCGGCCTGCGCGGCTCCCGCTTCGCCGTGCTCGCGGACGAGTTTGGTGTAGAACTCGACGGCGGCCGTGAATTCCGGGGAGTTGACCTGGGCGTTCCAGTCCTTGTCGAACCAGGTGCCGCCGTAGGTGTTCACCACGGTGGTCAGCGGCGCGAAGACCTGTCCCCAGCCCGGCTGGCCGCGCAGGCAGATGCCCTTCATACCCGGGGCTGCGCCGTCGGCCTGCGCCGCAATTTCGGCAACCTCGTCCCAGGTGGGCTTCTCCGGCATGGTCAGGCCCTTGGCCTCCAGGATGTCCTTCCGGTACATCAGGAAGGATGATTCGCCGTAGAACGGTTCGCCGTAGAGCTTGCCGTCCCCGCCGGTGAGGGACGCCGTATAGGCCGGCAGGATGTCGTCCTGTTCAAACCCGGCGTTGTTGGCCACGTTGTCCAGCGGCGCCAGCCAGCCGTTGGCGGAATAGAACGGGATCTCGTAGTTGGACAGCGACGCGACATCGTACTGGCCGGCCTGGCTGGAGAACTCCTGGCTGATCTTGGCCCGGACGTCGTTCTCCGGCAGGATCGTGTAGTTGACCTTGATGCCGGTTTCCTTGGTGAAGTTATCCGCGGTGAGCCGCTGGAGGTCCTCCATCTGGGGGTTGTTCACCATCAGGACATTGATGCTGTTCGGGTCTCCGGCGGAATTGCCTCCGCCGGCTCCGGCACAGGCCGAGGCACTCAGGGCGACGCACAAAGCGCCGGCGGCGAGGGTCGCAGCACGCATTTTTGGGCGCATTAAGGACTCCTTTGTTCTTCAGGGGGTGCACAGCCTTCTCGCGTCGACTGCTGTGATGACGTATTCGGCTGGAGCGGGCCGGTCATCGGGATTTCGATGTGCCGGGCTGGTCTTCCTCAACTGTAGGTGTGTGCGGTACACCACAACTAGCGCCCTGCTTGCCCATTTCTGATACAAATTTTCCCTACCGCGCTCCGGACGGCAGGCGCTACTGTGGGAAAGCGCCCACGGCGCTGTCCATTTTTCATGTATGCGGATAACGGGAGAACCAGCATGAACGCGGCAGATCCCAGCGACGGGGCGTCGGCCCGGCTCGCCGAAAGGCTTCTGGGCATGCGCGCCAACCGGGAAGTCATCCCCCACGACCCGGACCACTCCGTCCGGTGGCACCAGCACGACTACCCCAGCGCCGTGGCCCGGTGGAACTACCACCCCGAGTACGAGATCCACCTCATCCGGAAAGGCACCGGAAAGTTCATTGTGGGAGACCACATCGGCACCTTCGAAGCCGGGCACGTGTCCCTGATGGGATCAGGACTGCCCCACGACTGGGTCAGCGACCTTGAGCCCGGCGAGCTCATTGAGGGCCGGGACGCGCTGATCCAGTTCGACGGAAAGTGGGTGGAACAGACCGCCGCCCTTGTCCCGGAGCTGGCCGAGATCGAACCCCTGCTGGAACAATCAGCACGCGGGATCGAGTTCCTCGGGGGCACGGCCCTGGCCGCGGCTGCATCCATCGAAGCGATGGGCACCTCTACAGGGCTGGGACGGCTGCAGCACCTGCTGGAACTGTTTACCATTCTGGCGCGCTCGCCGCAGGAGGACCGGCGCTACCTCGCTGACGAATGGTTCAGGCCGCAGCTGGACGGCCAGGCCGCGGCGGTGGTGGACATCGTCCTGGAGTATGTGTTCGGCAATCACGCCGGCAGCGTCAGAATGTCCGAGGCGGCGGCACTGGTGGGAATGTCCGAGCCAACCTTCTCGAAGTACTTCAAGCGCGCCACCGGCCAGAACTTCAGCGATCTGGTCCGCAAACTCCGCCTGGCCCATGCCCGGCGTCTGCTCGAGCGCAGCGACAAACCCATCTCGGACATTTGCTACGAAGTCGGGTTTTCCAACCTGTCCAACTTCAACCGGCATTTCCTGAACGACGTCGGCGAAACGCCCCGGAGCTACCGCCAACGGATGCAGGGCTGACCCGGCCGCCCGGCACAAACGAAGCGGACGACGGCGGACCCTCCCGTTGTCGTCCGCTTGTGTTGTGTGTTTGGTTGTAGCCTTTCAGGAGTCCGCGCGCTTGATGCCTTCCGGACTCGCGGGTGCCCAGATCGCGTCGACGACGTCGTCCCGAAGGAAATACTGCCGGCTTTCCAAGGGTGTGAGGCTCCCACGGACTATGTAGTAGCCCCGGCCTTCACCGGGGCCGCCGGCGGCCCGGTCCAGAGCGTCGAGCATGTCGCGGTCCAGCTGCTGGTCCGGGCCGCGCTCTTGAAGTGCTGCCAGTGCGTCCGGCGCGAGGGAACTGATGAGCCCTTGGATATTCGTCATTTCATGCACATCCTTAGCGGCACCCCTCGGGACATGGTTAATGTCTTCCCCCGAGGGCGTACCGGGGGTGCCTGCACCGGCTGCGTCCATCCCCCGATTGTAGGACCGGGCCTGAGATCAGGCCAGACCCTGTTTTGGGGTTTTGCCGCCCCGACGCCCAGATCCCGGTGGACGGCGGTCGTGATCTCGGTGGCGAGGACCTCCATGGAGTTGGACGGACGACGGCGGGAGGTGCCGCCGTCGTCCGCCCGCCGTTGCTGCTACCCGCTGAAGGGGACCTTCTCCCAGGTCAGAATGTCAGCGCCCTTGGCGCCGTTTCCGGCCACTGTGAATCTGACGTAATTGGTGGCGTTGTTGGAGCCGTCGACGGTGATGCGCTGCAGGTCATCAGCGGCGGTCTGGCCATAGACCCTCAGCCACGGTGAGCCCTCGGCAAGCGGCTGGTTTTCGGCGTAGACGTGGCTGTCACCGTTGACGAGGTAGACCGGACCGTCGAAGCGGTTGGTCTCCTCGATGATTGTCTGGATGATTTCCCGGAACCCTGAGACTGTTTCCGGGTTGGCCAGGGCTGCATCGAGCAGGGCGGGGTCGAACATGTCAGCCTGGGTCATCAGGACCACGGCCCGGTCATTGCGGCGCGTGGCGTCATGGAAGGTGCCCCGGATCTGCTCCAGGACAGCCGCGGTTCGGTGCTCCACTTCAGCCAGCTGCTCGGGCGTTGGGGCGGTTTCACCGAGGCCGGTCCACGGCTGGAGGGAGTTGTTGCTGCCCTGGACGTTCACCACGGAGAACGCCACGCGGTTCTGCGTGAAGCGGACGTTCTCCGGCAGGCCGAGGCTTTCCTGGGTCTTGACCGGCATGGTCTCGCCGAGGGTCTTGCCGGGTTCGTCGAAGAAGACCTCGCGCAGCTTGTCCAGCCGCTCCAACGGGTTGTAAGCGCCGTTGTTGGTCCGGTGGCAGTCCACCCATTCGTTGTCGCCGGGCGTGAAGACCAGCGGGTGCTCGAAGGTATCGAACTCGGCGCGGATGTGCTGGAAATATTCGTCCGAGCAGACGGATGACCCGTTCTTGATGTCCCCCACATGGGTGACAAACTTCAACTCCCTGTCGGCATTGATGTCCTGGATGCGTGCGGGGAACTTCGCGATTTCGCCGGCGCCGTAAGGGATGTCGCCGATGACACCGAAGCTGAACGCCTGTTCGCCGGCGGATGTGTCTCTGGCGGCAGCGGCGGGGATGATGCCGGCGCCGGCACTGACTGCGATGAGGGCCACTGCGGCGGCGGTCCTAAAACTGTTCAAGGGCATGGGGAAGTCCTAACTGAGGATTTGGCAGTGTAGAAAACGGGAGCGCGGCAGAGCCGGGCTACTGGCCTTTGGCGCTCAGAAACTCGGCCAGGCCCACGAGATCGTCGGTGTTGATGTGGTCTACATTGGCCTCAAAGAGCTCGTTCCACATGGCGCCACGAGCAAGGCCGGGCTGGTCTGGGGTGGCCCAGAAGCGGACACGGTAGCCTGCGGCGTGTGCCGTCTCCACGTAGGCGCGCAGCTTGGCCCGCTCAGGCTCGGGCATGGGGCCCACACCTTTCCAGGTGAACAGATTGGTCCAGTTTTCGCTGATCAGGGGCATCAGGCCGGCCGGCTTTCCCGATGTGAGGTCGCTCGAGCGCCCGTCAAAGAACGCGAACCGTTTGTCCATCGACTGCATGGTGGCCAACGGACGGTTACCGCTGATGACCGCGGTGACGGGGCCGGTCTTGGTGGTGCCGTTGCTGTAGCGGCTCATGATGGCCCGGTGCTCGTCCAGCTCCTGCTCAATGGCAGCGTAAGTGGTTTCGCCGTCGCTCTTTATGTCGATCAGCAGCTGCAGGCTGCCGTCCCATTTCGGATAGACACTGTGGCCTTGGTTCCGCACCAGGTCCTCCAACGGATCCAGATACATGCTTTCAAGCGTCACTCCGGGCTGTACGTCCTCCCTGTCATGGGCCACCAGAAGTTCGCCGTCAACCAGCCACACATCCGCTTCGACGCTGGTAAACCCATGCTCCAGTGCGTCGAAGAGGGGGCGGTCATGCTCGTAGTCGTTATGCCCATGCGCTGCAGCCAGCGGCTGCCCGAGAACTACTGTCGATGCTGCGGGGCCGGCGGAGGGTTCAGCGGACGGTGGGGCTGCGGTTCCGGTCATGGACGTAAGGGCCACAAAGGCGGTGACAGCGCTTTTCACGAACACAGGGTTCTCCTCGGTTCAGTCAATGGCCGCTCAGGGAACCGTGCTATCGGGCCATACGGCGCTGAGTGGGCGTGCACTAAGAGACTTCATGCCGCGGACTAACGGCCCGGGACCACACGGTTTCGGGGCCATGAACAGAAGCCGTCCTGGTAGCTGAAAACGTAAATCTCAGAGTGCTGCCCGGAAGCCTTCGACAAACAGCTGCGCCCTTTCGTCCGCGTACTTTTCCAAGGGCACAAGGCCCGTGGCGATATCGGAGCGTCCGCTGGGGGCAACCGATTCGATGTAAAGCCGGGAGGTTTCTACAACGAGAACAAAACGCGGCGGCGGAAACCACTCTGTCGCTCCGTCCGGCGCGCTGGCATCCTCGAGATCCGGTTCGCGGGCCAGCTGCATGTACTTAGTTATGCCTTCATGTAGTGGAACTGCGCCGCCCGGGAGGGCAAGCTGGAGTTCCCCCTCCCGCGTTATGTTCAAATACACGGCACCGTGCGGATGGTAAGTAAAGCCATCGTCTCTTCGTTTGAACAAGGCGTCCGCTACCGGCAAGACATTGTCGGGAATGGCCTCGAGAATTCCGGCCTTAGCGTAGGTTTCAAGAGTCCGCGATCCGAGCTCCCGCAAGAATGGCGCGAGCGCTGCTACCCGCTGCCTCAGCTCAGCCTCATCAGCGTCCATCATGGCCCGATAGTACGCTCCATGTGATCATCCTGTTACCCATCAGGCGTGGAAACGGACGACGGCGGGGACCTCCCGCCGTCGTCCGCTTGCGTCTTGGCCGGGGTACTATGCTGTTCGCCCAGCGGGCGTATTCCGCCGTGGGCCATCGATGAGGCATTAGGCAAGCCGCAAGCCCCCGAGCCCTGGCGAGGCCCCCCTTTTTTCGCGAAGCTCAGGAAAGGGGCCCGTCTACGGCAGGAAGCGGCCAGTCCGCGGGCGCAAACGGAGAACCCGGTCCGCCACGGTCCTGGGCGTTGCCCTGGTGGTGGCTCTCTACTTCACGCCGACTCTCTTCGAACGGTTCCGGCAGCCCTTCCCCACCTCTCAGGCGCCAAAAGTGCCTCCACCGGGTATGAGGCGGCGTCATCCCCTCTCGGACTCCCGGCGGCCTCCAGCGGCTCGACTGCCTACGTCCTGCAGAAGTCGCCGGACCCGGGCCAGCCCTTTGTTGCCTACGACCCATGCCGCGCCGTGCACTACGTGGTCCGGCCGGACAATGCGCCGCCAGGAACTGACCGGCTCATCCAAGGGGACCGTATCCTCAGTTTCCGCCGCCTCCGGACTGCAGGTCATGTATGACGGAATCACGGCCGAAGCGCCATCGGAGACTCGCGAAACATACCAGCCTGAGCGCTACGGCAAGCAATGGGGCTCACGGCTGACTGGGCTATGTAGAGCCGTCTGGCAGCCCTGCCGAAAATGGAGTTCCTCAGCGAGGACTGTGAAGCATTCAAGCTGGCGCAGTTCCATGGAGGCCAAATCGATATGAACCCTGGGCTGGGCTCCCGTAATTCTTCGGACTTCCTGTTGCGCCGGACCACGGATTCAGGCACACTGGCTACAGATCCGCAGGAACAAATGCTTCCGCCGATCCAGCCCGCCGGACAATTCGGCCGGCCACCGCCCCATCAGAGATGCCGGGCAACCCCTCTGGAACCACCGCTTTCCGCCTCCCCGGGTGCACCCCCCGGAAGCCTGTACCCCTCCAGAGTCCCGGGATCCCCGCCGAGAAAGAGACCATCATGATCAAGCGCCACTCGGACCTCGTCCTGGAAATCATTGCCCACGATCCTGACACCGTCGAAAACGACCTCAACACCGCCGTGGAAATGGCCCGGGATCACGCCATGCAGGAAAGCCGCCACGGCATCCTGGTGACACAACACAGCTACACGAACTACACCGTCGCCGTCAGCCGCGACGTCCCCTACGGGCAGACCCATGAATGGCGGGAACTGACCGTCTAGCAGCGAGGCGAGCGGACGACGGCGGGACCTCCCGCCGTCGTCCGCCTGCGTTTGGGGCCGTTCCCCCACCGCGCCGACCAGCCGGCATCGGGGCGCGGTAGTTTGGTGGCATGACGAAAAGCTACCGGTACGACGTGGAGGTCCTGCATCTCCTGGTCTCGCCGGCGCACGCCTACTTCGGCCGCGCCCGCGAGGGTGCCGCGGATGTCCCCACCACAGATGCCGGGCGGGCGGAGCTCGTGGCGGGCAAGGGCATCGTCGGTGACCGGTTCTTCGGCAAGGCCGCGCACATGGACGCAGCAGTCACCCTGTTTGCCATCGAGTCCCTTGAGGCCATCGCGGCAGAGCTGGAAACGGCGCCGTTGGACCCGCTCCTGACCAGGCGCAATATTGTCCTCCGAGGCGCCCACCTGGCTCCGCTGCTGGGACACGACTTCGCCCTTGAATCCCAGGGGGACCTGGTGCGGCTCACGGCAGGGCGGCCCGCAAACCCCTGCGTCTGGATGGATGAGATGCTCGCGCCGGGCGCACACAAAGCGATGCGCGGGCGGGGCGGCATGCGGTGCCGGGTACTTTCCGACGGCGTTCTGCACCGAGGACCGGCCGTGCTGGTCAGCCCCGTGCCGCTGGAGCCGGGGCGCGCCGGTGAGGCTACGCTTCTGCGGGCGTCGCGGCTGCCCTAAGCGTAGGCCCGCTGGCGGTCAGACGTGCTGATCCACGAGCACCGGGTTACTGTCGGGATCCACACCGATAAAGTTCCCGGGACCGGTCGTCGCCTCGTCTGCCTCGTCTGCCTCGGCAACGAACTCCGCACCCTGGGCCTTGAGTTCCCGCTGGAGGTCGCGCACATCGGCGAAGGAATCCAGCGCTTCGGCGTTCTGGCTCCAGCCCGGGTTGAACGTCAGCATGTTCTTCTCAAACATCCCCTGGAAGAGGCCAATAACCGTCTCGCCGTTCTTGAGGATCAGCCAGTTCTGGGTGATGTCGCCCCCGAAGCTCGTGAAGCCAAGGACGACGACGGAGCCTCCCGCCGTCGTCCGCTTGGGTTGGGTGCCGCTCCCCCGGGTCTCAAGCTTTTGACAGGACCTCCGGCTACGCCCGATCCAGCCGCGCAGCCTTGGACGTCCAGCCCCGCCGGTGGAGCCGTTCGATGCCGTCCAGGAGGAGATCCAGGGCGAAGTCGAACTCAAACTGGTCGTCGCGGCCATGGCGCACCACCGAGTCATCGTCATGGTTGGCTTCCGTTGCAACCTGCAGGACGTTCGGGTAGCGGACGGACATCTCCTGGAATATGGCAGCCTGGACTTCCGGCGCCACTTCAGCCGGCGCTTCGCCGGACTCGCTGGCGGTTGAGTCGAAAAGTTCCGATTCAAAGGCGGCTCCACTCAGGTGCGCAGTAAGCGACTGCCACCGGTTGAAACTTAGTTTCTATTGACGTGACACTGAGGTTCACGGTATAACTGTGTTGTGATTCCTAACACTGTCGTAGAAACTGGCCCGCCCGCGGGCGCTGGTGCAGATGCCTGCACTACTCCCAAGAAATCGGCCGGCGCGTATGCCACGGCGCTGCTGGACACCGAGCGGCAGCGGCCGGTCGGCGTTCGTGGCGCAGCACCGCGCCCCATCCGCAGCGTTGGAGTGGTCGGGGCCGGGCTGATGGCCAGCCAGCTCGCCATGGTCTTTGCCCGGCAGCTTGGCGTTCCCGTCCTGATCACTGACCTGTCCCAGGCAAAAGTGGATGGCGCGCTGGCCTGGATCACCGCACACCTTGAGAAGCTGGTGAGCCGCGGGGAACTCAACGAGAGAGCAGCACGGGAGCTTGGCAGTCTCATCCGAGGAACGGTGGACAAGTGTGAGTACGCGAACTGCGACGTGGTCATCGAAGCAGTCTTCGAGGAGTTGAACGTCAAACGCGCCGTCTTCGCGGAGCTCCAGCCGTTGTTGCGCGCTGATGCGCTGCTGCTGACAAATACTTCCTCCCTGTCGGTGACGGCGATGGGCCACGGCCTGGCCCATCCGGAACGCGTGGTGGGACTGCATTTCTTCAATCCGGTGGCTGTGCTGCCGCTCGTGGAAATCATCAGAACCCGGAACAGCGACGATGTCAGCCTCGCCACCGCGTGTTCGCTCGCCCGGCTGCTGGGCAAGACTGCGGTCCTGGTTGCGGACACGCCGGGCTTTGTAGTGAACCGCATCCTGACCCGGCTGTTCTGCGAGCTGCTACAGCTCATTGATAACGGCGCGGATATTGAATTGGCCGACCATGCCCTCGACCCGCTGGGGCTGCCCATGACTCCGTTGACCCTGCTGGGTTTCATCGGGCCCGCGGTCCAGCTGCACATCTGCGAGACCATGCACGCCGCCTACCCTGACCGTTTTTATGTCAGCACAAGCCTGGCAGCCATCGCGGATGCCCGGCTGCGCGGCTACCTGGACAAGTCCGGCACAGTGCTTCCCGAGGCGGCCGCTTTGCTGCCTGCTGCCGACGTCGACAGTGACGCCGATGCCGATGCCGATGCCGATGCCTATGCCTATGCCTATGCCATCAAGATACGGATCCTTGATGCCCTGGCAGAGGAAGTGGGCCTCATGCTGGCCGAAAAGGTGGTGTCCGGTCCGGCGGACATCGACCTGTGCATGCTCCTCGGCGCCAATTACCCGCGCCATCTGGGGGCCTCACACCGCTGCTTGACCAAAGCGGCGCCTCCCGGCGCGTCTGGGGAAAAGATTTCCATCCCGGCTCCGGATTCGCCGACTAGCTCGGCGCGCTACCGGCACGAACAACCTCCGCTATGCTCCACGCCGTTCTTCAACCACTCCCCATAAGGATGTATGAACATGCCCGACTATGACGTCGCTGAACCACTGGACACGGACTACTACACCGTCTTCGCGAACATTCCCGCACCCGACCGCGAAGCGTGGCGGCGCGCCCGGATCTTCACCGCGGAGGCCCTGCCGCAGATGAACGACTACTGGGAACGGGCCGAGTTCCCCGCCCACCTGGCCAAGCGGATGGGCACCATGAACCTGCTGGCCGATGGCATTGACGTACAAGGCCTGGAGCCGATGTCCGCGCTGGCCGCCGGCCTGGTCAACATGGAGGTCTCCCGCGGGGACGGTTCGCTGGGTACGGTGATCGCAGTCCAGGGCGGCCTGGTACTACGGACGATTGCCCTTTTTGGCTCCGAAGCCCAGCGCCAGACCTGGCTGGGTCCGCTGGCCCGCGGCGAAAAGCTCGGCGCCTTCGCCCTGACGGAACCCGACCACGGCTCGGATTCCGTGGCACTGGAAACAACCGCCACGCTCGACGGGGAGGACTACGTCCTCAACGGCGAGAAGAAGTGGATCGGCAACGGCTCCGTCGGCGATGTGACGGTGGTCTGGGCACGCGATGACGACGGCGATGTCCGCGGTTTCCTGGTGGAGCAGGACCGGGAGGGTTACGAGGCCGAGACCATCACCGGAAAGGCCTCGCTGCGCGCAATACACCAGGCCCGGATCAAGCTCAACAACGTCCGCATTCCAAAGGCCAATCTTCTCCCCGGTGCCCGCACTTTCAAGGACACGTCCGAAGTCCTCGTTGCCACGCGCCTGGGGGTGGCCTGGTCCGCCCTCGGCCACGCCACCGCCGTCTACGAAGCCGCGTTGACCTATGCCAAGCAACGGACACAGTTCGGCAAGCCACTGGCCAAATTCCAACTTGTCCAGGAGCGCCTGGCGTACATGCTCTCGGAGCTGACCAGCATGCAGCTGCACTGCTTCCATCTTGCGGGGCTTGATGCGGTCGGCCAGATGCGCCCAACCCAGGCCTCGATGGCGAAGTACCACAACACACGCAAGGCCCGCGAGCTGGCATCCATTGCCCGCGACATGTTGGGCGGCAATGGCATCCTGCTGGAAAACCACGTGATCCGGCACCTTCTGGACATCGAATCCATCCATACCTACGAAGGCACGCAAAGCATTCAGACCCTATTGATCGGCCGCGATGTCACCGGACAAAGCGCCTTCGCCTAAGGATTCGCCATGACCACAATTGAGCTTCCCAATGAAACCCCGCTGAGCCCCCTCCGGTTCCTGCAGCGCTCCGCCGAGGTGTTCGGACAGAAGACGGCGATCATCCACGGTGACCGCTCCTATACCTACAGGGACTTCGCTGCCGAAGCCCAGGGGCTGGCCAAAGCGATCAAGAGCAGGATCCAGCCCGGCGATCGGGTGGCGTTCCTGTGTCCTAACGTGCCGGAACTGCTGATCGCCCATTACGCCGTCCCCTTGGCCGGGGGCGTCCTGGTGGCCCTGAACTCGCGGATGTCCGCCCGGGAACTCCAATACATCCTGGAGCATTCCGAAGCCAGGCTGCTGTTTGCCGATTCGGAACTGCTGGCCACCGTGGCCGGGCTGGACCTGGGTCCGACACAGCTGGCTGAGGTGATCGAAGTGCCTGACAGCACCGTCCCGTATCCGGAGGTCCCGGCGGGCGTGGCCGCCACGCAGTACGCGGACTTCCTCGCCGCGTCCGGACACCAGGACGCAGATCTTCCGTGGAGCGTAGAGGACGAACGCGCCCCCATCACGCTGAACTACACCTCCGGCACCACGGGCAAGCCCAAGGGCGTGCTGTATTCGCATCGCGGTGCTTACCTGAACTCGCTCGGGGAAACCTTCCACAATCACTTCACCGGAGACACACGCTACCTCTGGACCCTTCCGATGTTCCACTGCAACGGCTGGTGCACCACTTGGGCCGTGACGGCGGCCGCAGGCGTCCACATCTGCCTGCGGGCAGTGCGCGCCGACGCCGTCTGGGACGCCATCGACACTCTCGGCGTCACCAACCTCTGCGGCGCCCCCACGGTGTGCAGCATTATTGCCGGCGCGCCCCAGGCCCACGAGCTGAAGGAGCCGCTGCGGATCACGACGGCGGGCGCGCCGCCGTCGCCCGCAATCATCACCTCTCTGGAGGCAATCGGGATCAGCGTGGTCCACGTCTACGGCCTGACCGAGGTGTACGGGCCCTACACCATCTGCGAATACCAGGCCGAGTGGGATGATCTTTCCACCCAGGACAGGGCCGTCAAGATCTCCCGCCAGGGGGTGGGGATGCTTCAGGCCGAGACGGCGCGCATCGTGGACGTGGACATGCTCGATGTCCCGGCCGACGGCGCAACGCTGGGCGAAATCGTGCTGCGGGGCAACAACGTGATGCTCGGTTATTTCAAGGATCCCGAGGCCACGGCCGACGCCTTCCGCGGCGGCTGGTTCCATACCGGAGACCTCGGCGTGATGCATCCCGACGGCTATATCCAGCTCAAGGACCGGGCCAAGGACATCATCATCTCCGGCGGAGAAAACATCTCCACCATTGAGGTGGAGCAAGCCATTATCAGCCACCCGGCGGTGCTGAACGTGGCCGTGATCGGCGTCCCGCACGAGAAATGGGGCGAACGCCCCGTGGCCTTTGTCATCCGTAGCAGCTCCAGCTCGGTCACGGCCGAGGAAATCCGCTCGCACGTCAAGGGCCTGCTCTCAGGATTTAAGGTTCCGGACCGGATCCTCTTTCCCGACGAACTCCCGCACAACTCCACCGGCAAGGTCCTGAAGTCGCGGCTACGCGCCCTGGACCTCAGCGCCCCAGCCCTCAGCAAGGAACCCACCAAATGAGTAGCCAGGACATAGTTGTTGTGGGCGCGGCCCGCACCCCTCAGGGAAAACTGATGGGCCAGCTGGCTTCACGGAGCGCTGTGCAGCTTGGCGCCGCGGCCATCGCCGCGGCCCTGGAGCGCTCCGGGATCGGGCCAGCGGCCGTCGACGCGGTCATCGTGGGCCAGGTCCTGACGGCCGGCGCGGGCCAGAACCCCGCGCGCCAAAGCGCCGTCGCGGCAGGAATACCGCTCAGCGCCCCCGCCGTCACCGTGAACAAGGTCTGCCTCTCCGGGCTGAGTGCCATCATCCAGGGCGTCAGGCTGCTCAAATTGGGCGAGGCGGACGTGGTGGTCGCCGGCGGCCAGGAATCCATGAGCCAGGCGCCGCACCTGCTCACTGGCTCGCGCGCCGGTTACCTCTACGGCGGCATCACGGCCATGGATTCGGCCGGCCATGATGGGCTCACGGATGCCTTTGACCAGGAGCTCATGGGGATTGCCACGGACCGCGCCAACGCGGAGCTTCAGCTCTCCCGCGAAGCGCAGGACAATATCGCGGCGCTGTCCCACCAGCGGGCGGCCGCGGCCCGGGCCGAGGGAAGATTCAGCGCCGAAATTGCTCCTGTTTCGGTGCCGCAGAAGCGCGGCGCGTCCATGCTGGTAAGCGATGACGAGGGCGTCCGTCCGCAATCCACGCAGGAGGTGCTGGCCGGGCTGAAACCGGCCTTCACCGCAGCGGGAACAGTCACGGCCGGAAATGCTTCGCCGCTGAGCGACGGCGCCGCCGCCGTTGTGCTGGTGACCCGCGGGTACGCCGATGCCCACGGGATCGAGGTGCTGGCCGTCGTCGGGCCCGCCGGGCAGATCGCCGGGCCGGACACAACGCTGCCGGACAAGCCGGCACAGGCAATCACGGCGGCCCTGGTCCGCGCCGGCTGGACGGCCGGGGACCTTGACTTCGTGGAGATCAACGAGGCCTTCGCCTCGGTGGTGGCGCACTCCGCAGCGACTCTGGGGCTCGGTTTGGACAAGGTGAACGTCAACGGCGGGGCCATCGCCATTGGACATCCGATCGGCGCCTCCGGAGCGAGGCTGGTCGTCTCGGCCGTCCATGAGCTGATGCGGCGCGGCAGCGGCAAATCCGCCGTCGCGCTCTGCGGCGGCGGCGGACAGGGTGACGCGCTGCTACTGTACCGGGATGGCATCAGTGGCTAATTTCCGTTCCGGCGTGGCCGAGGCCGCGCTGGATCTGTTCACCGACGCTGGCTACGACCCGACCAGCGTGGACGACATCGCCCTCGCTGCCGGAATCTCCCGCAGCACCTTCTTCCGTCAGTTCCGCGCCAAGGAAGATGTGATCTTTGCGGACCACGAAGCCCTGCTCGCTGAGCTGACGGTCTACCTGGCAGCGAGCCATCCCGATCCGTGGGAGGCTGTGTGCCAGGCCGCGGTGCTGGTCTTCGTGAAATTTTCCGAACACCGGAAACTGGCCCAGAAGCGCTACCACGTCGTGCAGGCGGTGCCCGCGCTCCGGGACCGGGAAACGATCATGGTCTCCCGCTATGAACGGCTTTTCTCGGACTATCTCCGCCGCGCTCTGCCAGGCATAGCAACGCTGGATGCCATCCGGTTCGCCGCCGCAGTCACATCAACTCATAACTATGTGCTGCGCGAAATGATGCTGGATTCCCCCCGTGGCTCCCTCCAGAATCTGGAACACGAACTCCAGGCGGTGCGCCGCATCTTCGGGGTGCTGCCAAAGGAGGACCCGGCATCCAAGCCAGCCGAGGATGACCTGGTAGTGGCCGTCTTTTCCCGCTCGACGCCCGCCGCAGAGATCGCGCGCCGCATCCAAAGCGAACTTGACGGACGCTCCGCCTAACGGAGACCCGCGCTCCGTCACCGTTCCGGAAAAGCGGCTGACATCAACCGGCTGTTTCCTCCGACTTGGGGAAGGACCCCATGATTGGCCGTGACAACGACGTGTACCGACCGAGTGATCGCGACCTGCTGAAGCGAGCGATCCGGGAGACGGCTGCCCGGACCGGCACCGGTGTGTTCTTCGCAGGCCTCGTGAACCGCACCGAGCTCACCATCACAGAGTTCTTCGGAACCCTGACACACGGCCTGAAGAACCTCAGCGTGCAGCCCGGCGAGGGAGTCGGGGGCAGGGCCCTCTCCCAGGCGCGCCCCATCGGGGTCGCCGATTACCTGGACTCCGACCGCATCACTCATCATCATGACGAAGCCGTGCGCATCGAGGGACTACGGACGATGGTCGCGCTCCCGATCCTCGTGGGCGGCCATGCCCGGTGCATCCTCTATGCGGCGACGCGCGAGCGCACGTCGATCGGCGAGTGGGTGGTCAACGAACTCAGCGCCGGCGCCTCGAGGATCTCGCGGGAGCTGACGATTCGCGACGAGGTCGACCATCGGGTCTCGATTCTCCGGGTCGTCGACAGCTTGGCCGCGGAGCCACCGGAGCGTGACCTCGTCGAGGCCGTCCGGCTTGCGCATGCCGAACTGCTCTCCGTGGCACGCATCACGGATGATCCCGAGCTCGCCCGGCGCATCCTCGCCGTGACGGCACGGCTCGAGGGCTCCGGCGCCGCGCCGGCCGGTTCACCGCGCTTCACGCGGCGGGAGACGGATGTGCTCGCCCAGGTGGCGCTCGGCTGTTCCTATGCCGAAGCTGGCAACCGGCTGTCGCTCAAGGCAGTCACGGTGAAGAGCTACATGCAGTCGATCATGGCGAAACTGGACGTGCACAGCCGCGCGGAGGCCGTCGTGGTCGCGCGCAGGCTCCGCCTTTTGCCCTGACGGGTGGCGCGCGAAAGCACCTCCATCGGGAGGTAGCGGCGATCGCACCGCGCTGACACGATGACATCTTCGCGTCGACACAATATCGTCGCGAGGACCGATGTCAAAGGAGATATCGCATGATCGAAAGCACCGCAACAATCGCGGCCCGGACGGGCCCGCGCCGCACCTCGATGGCCCGGGTCGCCGTCGCCAGCTCGATGGGCAGCATCATCGAGTTCTACGACTTCCTCATTTACGGCACGGCTGCGGCCCTTGTCTTCCCTCAGGTGTTCTTCCCGGCGCTCGGCCCGGCCGCCGGTACCCTCGCCGCCTTCGGGACCTTCGCCGTCGCCTTCGTCTCGCGCCCCCTCGGGGCCGTCCTTTTCGGCCACTTCGGGGACAGGCTGGGGCGCAAGAAGACGCTCGTCAGCACACTGCTGATCATGGGTGCCGCCACGGTCACGATAGGGCTGCTGCCCGACGCCAGTGTGATCGGCGTTGCCGCACCGATCATCCTCGTTGTTCTCCGTTTCCTTCAAGGATTCGCCGTCGGCGGTGAATGGGCCGGAGCGGCGCTCCTCGCCGCTGAGTACGCCCCGCCCAAGCGCCGGGGCCTCTTCGCGGCCTTCCCGCAGCTGGGCCCCTCGATCGGCTTCGCCCTCGCAAGCGCGACCTTCCTGATCATCAACCTGTCGCTGGGCGACAAGTCGGAGGCATTCCTCACTTTCGGCTGGCGCATTCCGTTCATCGCCAGCGCTGCACTTGTCATCATCGGTCTCTACATCCGCCTCAAGATCGAAGAGACCCCGGTCTTCAAGGCGGACCGCGAGGCGGCCGTCGTCTCTATGGATCCGCGCAAGCTGCCGGTGTGGGAGTCTGTGCGCAACCAACCGCGCCAGATCCTCCTGGGCGGGGCCTCCACCATGATGCTCTTCGCCTTCTTCTACATCGGCACGGCCTTCCTCAGCAGCTACGGCACCAACCCCACGGGCCTGGGCCATAGCCGGCCAACCATCCTCTTTCTTGGAATTGTCGGCGCAATGTTCTTTGCAGCCGGCACTTTGGTGAGCGCCGTCCTTTCGGATCGGATCGGCCGCCGAATTGTGATCGTTACTTCCTGCATCGTGGCGATCCCTTGGGCGCTCCTGCTCTTTCCGATCCTTGACATCGGCACGACCTGGTCATTCGCACTCGGACTGTCGGGCACGCTTCTCATCGTCGCCGGAGTCTACGGTCCTGTCGGTGCGTTCCTGCCGGAGCTCTTCGCCACCCGCTACCGTTACACAGGCGCCGGAATGGCCTACAACCTCGGAGCGCTGGTGGGCGGTGGCATCACCCCGCTCGTAGCGGCGTCGCTTGGTGCCAGTCTGGGGAGTTACTCCATCGGCCTGCTTCTTGCTGGAGTTAGCGTGGTGAGCCTGCTCGCCACCTTCGGCCTCCCCGAAACCCGCGGCATCGATCTCGATGCCTCGTCCGGAAGCACAGCCGTGCGGTGACCAGCCGGTCACCCGGATCGACGTTGACGAGCGCCTCCTCAACGTCACAGTTCGGCGCCGGGGTCGGTGTGGATCTCGCCGTTGGCGGGCAGGCTCGGTTCGGTCATCCAGCACAAACCGTGAAGGAGACCGTTCCAGAATGGCTGCTCCGCTCACCACCACGCAACCCATAATCGTCGCTGGCGTCGATGCCCACAAAGACACCCATCACGCTGGTGTTCTGGACGGCAACGGCGTCCGGCTGGCCTATCGGAAGTTCCCGGCAATACTGGCTGGATATCAAGACCTACTCGACTGGATTGCAACGTTCGGCATCCCCGATCGTGTCGGTATCGAATCAACCGGCTCGTTCGCGAGCGGTCCGTCGGGCCGAGTTCAACGACCCTGCCGAATGAGTTGACTCTCCGTGCGGCTTCCCAGTGCCGTCGGATGGTCGTGTCGCTAAGTCTGGCGTAGTGGAAATTCAGACCGCTACGACCGATCGCTCCTTAGCGTTAGGCAGCGTGCCCCGGATCATTTCTCCTCTGGGGATCCTTCGGCCTCGCTGTCCAGTGGACCCGCCTCTTCGGACTCAGACACTGCATCCTGGTGCGGATCGTCCTTGTGGCGGGCTTCCTCGAGGTGCTGTTCCAGTTTTTCCTCCGACTCCCGGCGGCGTTGACCTACGGTCCGCATTTGTTGCGTTGTCGGAGCGGCGTGGGCGTGCTGGTGCGGGCCGTGATCCTGCGGGCCGTCAGCGATTTTCTCACTCATACTGAAATCGTCCCACCGTGCGTCGGTGTCGGGAAGGCGCAAGCGGACGACGGCGGGAGGTCCCGCCGTCGTCCGCTTACGTTGAGTGCCGCTGACCTACAGCGCCGGCCATCCGCCGTTGGACGCGAGGTGCAGATACGGGCTGGTCAAGCTCCCTTCCTGTCAGTAGACGGCCCGGCCTCCGGAGAGGTCGAAAACGAAGCCCGTCGTGTAGGAGGCTTCCGGCGAGGCAATGTATTCAACCAGCGCTGCTGCCTCTTCCGCACTGCCCAGGCGCCGCATCGGGATACGTTGCAGGTCCGCGGTAGTCGCGTCTCCCGGTGGTTGAGCTTGTCAGTAACCCCGGTGGCTATCGGTTGGACGCGAAGACGTACTTGAAGTCATCGGCACGGTGGATGGCACGGCGCCAGCCTCCGGGACGGCCGTCACGGGTGAGCAGCAAAGTCTCGACCGCGAGGATCGGATCGCCGTCACTCAGGTCCAGTGCGCCGGAGTCGTCTGTGCGCATAGTGCCGCTGATCTACGGCGCCGACCAGCCGCCGTCGCGCGGCACGTGGAAGTATTCAGGTATGACTACCGAAAATGATGCTGCCAACACTCCGGCGCCAATGGACTCCCACGGCACCGACGCCCCGACCGAACCCAGCCGCGGTTGGGACCACATCGGGGCCATCATTGTGGATGCCACGCTCCAGCGCCGGCAGAACTACAACGAAACCGTCAAGCCGCGCGTCGAAGCCCTGGTCGCGGAATGGCCGGATGCCGCCACGACGAGTGGATTCCGGCAGCACCTGGATACGGGGAAGCTCTCGGAAGTCATCGACTGGCCATCGCCTGGCCGCCTGGCCCAGGTAGAGGACATCACGCGCGTGTTCGAGCGTCTCGGCGTCGAAACGGTAGTGGAACTCCGCGGTGCGCTCAGTGATCAGGCCAAGGGTGCCGCTCTGCGGGAAGCCCTTGCACTGGTGCGGCACGTCAGCCCCAAAACACTGGATTACATTGGCACGCTGAGCGGGATCTCAACGGGCGCGGACGTCGACCAAGCTGCTGGCACCGAGGACTCGCCCTAAGGCAGATCGCCTTTGATCGGCCGGTCAGTCAATGTGTTCAGGGTTGTCTGGCCGAAGCCGGAGGGCAACCCATAAACCGCAGCGCCGGCAAATGTAGACGGGTTCGGTGCCGAGTGCATGAAGCTTCTTGCGACTCATCGTCCTGCCGCAGCAGGAGCAGCTGCACGTGGCTTCAGAGTCCATTGTTCTTGAGCGCTTCGGTTATTTGGTTGATGGTTGGCTGGCCAGCCAGCCCGCTTGGAGTCGCGTATATCCGGCAGGCCAGGTCGTCTGCAGGTGCACCGGTCGGGAAAATGTCAGACCCATTGAGAGTGATCGTGGGGGAACCCGCGAATCCCGTGCCCGCTATATCAGACGCGGACGCCAGGAGTCGCGTAATCACTGGAATGTCGCTGTGCCCCAAGGCGGTCAGGGCTGATTCCAGACGCTCCTGTGCTTTAGCCATGTTGGGGCACTCGTCGATGTGGAGCAGTTCTATCCTCATAGAATCATTCTCCACCTGTCGTCGTTTTGCCAAGTCCGATGATGGCTCGCGTGGATAGGGGCCGGCGCCCCGATCCATGCCGTCATGAGCGCAATTCAGGACAACCTCAGAAAGATTTTGTTGTTTCATCAACTTTGCCTGTGCCTGCGCTACGGTAAGCGGCACCATCAGTTTTTCAAGGGGGAAAAATGGAGTTTGCAGAAAAGCTCTCGGCTTTGGCAGCAAAGGTGCGCCAGCAGCGAGGAGTAATCCAGACCGAAGAGGCAACCAAGAATGCATTTGTAATGCCCTTCATCTCAACAATTCTTGGCTACGACGTCTTCAATCCCATGGAGGTCGTCCCGGAATTCATCGCGGACGTCGGCCTGAAAAAGGGCGAGAAAATCGACTACGCGATCGTCAAGGACGGCGAAGTCCAGATCCTCATCGAGTGCAAGAAGTCCACGGAACCGGTGAAAATCGAGCATGCGTCGCAGCTCTTCCGCTATTTCGCCGTGACAAACGCGCGCATCGCGATCCTCACCAATGGCGAGGTGTACCAGTTCTTCACGGACCTCGATGCTCCGAACCGGATGGATGCGAAGCCGTTCCTGGTCCTGGACCTCACGGACATCGACGAGTCGCTGATCCCTGAGCTGCAGAAGCTGTCCAAGGACGTCTTTGACCTCGACTCCATCATCAACGCCGCCGGCGAACTGAAATACATCGGTGAGTTGAAGCGGACACTGGCAGCGCAGTTCAAGGAACCGGAGGACGAATGGATCAAGTTCCTCACTGGCCGCGTCTATCCTGGCGCGTACACCCAGAAGGTGCGGGAGCAGTTCACGGCGCTGGTGACCAAAGCGTCCAAGCAGTTCCTTAACGACCAGGTGAACGAGCGTCTGAAAAAGGCCCTCGGCGCCCCTGGCTTCCCGCAGTCTGAGGACGCGGCCGCAAGTGTCACGAGCGCACCGGTAGCGGAAGCCGACCTGGCCGAGGCTGATTCGCTGGAGACCACGCTCGAGGAGATCGAGGGCTACCAGATTGTCCGCGCCATCGTCTGCAGCGAGGTGAAGCCCGCCCGAGTAGTCCAGCGTGATGCCAAGTCCTACTTTGCCGTGCTGCTGGACGATAACAACCGCAAGCCCATCGCCCGCCTGCACTTCAACCGGACGCAGAAGTACATCGGAATCTTCGACGACAACAAGGAAGAAACCCTCGTTCCGATTTCCTCTCTTGAGGAGATCTACGAGCACACCGAGGCCCTGCGCGCCAGCGTGAAGAGCTACCTCAGTGCGTCACCCACAATCAACTAGGGGCAACGCGACGCGTCATTAAAACAGGACAAGCGGACGACGGCGGGACCTCCCGCCGTCGTCCGCTTGCGTTTGGTGCCGCTCGCCTACGCCGCGGCGGAAGCGGGAACCTTCAGCGGTTCCACCTTGCCCAGGACGAACAGGTAGTTCGCTGCACCGGCCAGTGAAACCAATCCGATGACCGCGAGCGGCGCCGCGTAGGATCCGGTCTGGTCCACCAGGACGCCGATCAGGACCGGGGTGAAGATGCCGGCCAGGTTCGAGGCGAAGTTCTGGAGCCCGCCGATGGATCCGACGTGGCGGGAGCTCGGGGCAACGTCCGCGGGGAGTGACCAGATGCCGGTAGCGGCGACGGTGAGGCTGGAGTAGGCCACCGACAGGAGGGCCAGTGCCATCCATGCCTCGGGGACCAGGGCGGCGAACATGATGACCGAGCCGCCGATCAGGCCTCCGGCGATGGCGGTCTTGCGGACCCGAGTGACCGAGATGCCGCGCTGGACGGCCCGGTCGGCAACGTAGCCGGCCAGCCAGCCGAACGCCACCGCGCAGATGCCCGGGATGGCGCCGAAGAGGCCGAGCTTGAGCAGGTCGAAGCCGCGTTCCTTCACGAGGTAGCTCGGGAAGAAGGTGATGAAGAAATAGATGGCGCTGTTCAGGCAGAAGAAGCCGAACATCATGCTGAGGATGGTGCGGTACTTGAAGAGCGAGCGCCAGGGAAGCTTCGCTGCCTCGGCGTCGTCGTTCGCTGCGCTTCGGGCACCGCCGTCCCGGATGTAGGCCCGCTCCTCGTCATTGGCCGTCGGGTGGTCCTCGGGGTTCCGGTACATTTTCCACCACACAACAGCCCAGATAATTCCGGCCACACCAATGATGATGAAGACCGCGTGCCAGGACGTGAAGGCGACGATCAGCGTGACGATCGGCAGCGCGATGACCGCACCCACCCGGGATCCTGAATCCCAGATGCTGGTGGCAAAGGCCCGTTCGCGGACCGGGAACCAGGTGGCCACCACCTTGGCGGCGGTGCTGGGGGCCGGACTCTCACCTACACCGAGCAGGAACCGCGTGGCGAACAGCGACCAGAAATTCTGCGCAAAGGCAGTGAGCATCGTGAAGACGGACCACCAAACCGCGGCAAGAGTGAAGGACTTTCGGGGCCCCACCTTGTCCACGTACCACCCGGCAGCCAGCTGGCAGAAGTCATACGCCCAGAAGAAGGCGGCGAAAATGAGACCCTGCTGGGTGGCCGAGAGCTCAAAATCCTTACCCATAAACGGCAGGGCAACGCTGAGGCTGGAGCGGTCAAGGTAGTTAATGCTGAGCCCCACGAACGCGAGCCAGATGATCACCCAGCGCTTGCGGGTCATGGTGCGGTGAGCCTTGGAGGAAAGATCGGGGGAAGAATTGGGGGCGAGCCTGCTGCCTAGGACAGTCATACCGTCTCCTTTGACGTAAACGTGGCTTTCGGGTGCCTGGACACCGGGGAGGACGCCGGGGTTCCCGGCGCAAAATCATGTAGGAATCGAAATAATCATATAGTTAATGTGATCCAGAGCAACTTCTGGAGGAAAACGCCCCCGCCCCGGCCGCTCCCAGCCGTGGAATATGATTCCCAAAGCGACTCCACCAACAAGCACAAAGAGGTAACCGCGTGCCCACACGTCAATCATCCGATGCAACCAAAGGCAAGGCAGCCGTCAGCGACGTCTACGCCTCCATGCGGGCCTCCATCCTCAAGGGCGAAATTGCACCCGGCGCACGGATCAATATTGATGCGGTCTCCCGCAGCCTCGGAGTCTCACAGACCCCGGTCCGCGAAGTCCTTCAACGGCTGGAGGGTGACAACCTGGTGGTCTACAGCCCCGGCCGAGGATACAGCACCACCCCGCTGCTGGACCTGCCCGCACTGCGGTCACTCTTTGAGTTCCGGCTGCTGGTGGAGCCGTGGGCCGCGCGCTCCGCGGCCGTGGACCGCCTCGCCAACCCCGCCGCGGCGCTGGAGAAGGAACTGTCGGCCATCCGCGACTCCATGAAGACCACCAGCGGCGACGCGCGGCAGGACCTCGTGGCCCATGACACCCGCTTCCACGACACCATCCTGCTGGCAGCGGGGAACCCGGTGGTCCAGCACGCCTTCGCCCAGACCCACTGCCACCTGCACACCTTCCGCCTCTACCCGGCAGACATCGACGGCGCCATCACCATCGCCGAGCACGCCACCGTGCGGGAGGCCATCGCATCCTGCCTGCCCGACCGCGCCGAGGAGGCCATGGCCGAGCACATCAGGAATTCCTTCGCCCGGTTCGCCAAGGCCTTCGAAGGCAAGGCGGACCTCTCACCACTGGAGAGCGACGGGCCACCACGAAGGCATATCGTCACCTGAAATCGAAGCTGGCCGGCATGAGCATCCTCGAGGAGGGCACTCCTGGACAGAGCGGAAGCTTGCCGGTCCCCGTGGCCTTCTCCCTCATTCATAGGCAGCAGCTGATTCAAGCGACGGAGACGTTGCCGACAGCAGTGACAGGCCCAAATTCCGCCGGATGCAATGAGATCACTTCAGCTTTACGCAACGTCGACTATGGGCGGTGATTCGTCGGTGGACTTTGTACCCTGGTGTTGGGGATTGCTGTTGTGGGTCAGGCCACCTGGGGTGCCATTACTCCCAAGGGAGCAGCGTCGTCGGGGGCGAGGATGCTCAGCCTGTAGTCGGACTGGAGCGGATCGACATCGTCAGGCAGATGGTGCGCCGCGAGCAGGTCCGGAGTTCTTCCAACGCGTCGGGCTCGATCCGGGCCCGGGTCATATCGAGTTCCAGGGTCATTCCCGTGGTGAGCGAGTTGGCGCGCTTCATCACGTCATACAGGCCGCGGACGCTTTTGGAAGTCACATGGCCCTGCGCGGCAACCTGGGCCGTTGCGCAGTCGAGGTCCACGCGGACCAGCACTCGAAGCTTGTCTGTCGTCACGAAAATTTCTCCGCTCTAAGTTGGGTGCCACAACGCTGTGGCGCCCCGGACAACCATAGACGAAATGTGATCCATGCAACACATCTGCCGAGGTTGGATATTTCCGCGGGCCCGGGACGGGGGACGCGGCCGCCGGCCCTATCTAGGACGTCTCGAGCTCGCCGTTCGCGACACCGGCCTCGACGACGCAATGGACCACCGCCTGCCATGCGTCCACTTGCTCCCGCACACAAGTCGCGAGTGCCTCGTTCCGGCGCCCAAGGTCCACGCCTCCACCCAAATGGCAGTGACGTGGACCCCCTCTCCCTATTCCGGCTGCTAGCCCTGAAGTCGCACGTCAGGGAACCATCCTGCGGGTGGCATTTTGACTCTAGCTAGCCGTAGGGGGAAACTTCTGGCCAACAGCGCCCTCCACTGAGAGATTGCCTGGTGGTGATTCTTGCTATAAGCCGAGTACCAAGCGCTGTTGGCTAGCGTGCTTGCTGTCTGTAATTGAGCGGCGACTCGTTGCTTCCGTTCCCGTGAAAGATATGGGACGACGCCTGGGCAGCGATGCCGGAAAACCCCGACATGGGAATCGGCATCAATGCGTTCCTGAACCGTGTTCACCCCCGATTCACCTGGAGCCCCACAGGCTGACCAGCGAGTCTGCACGATGAAACCAAGCCACCCATAGCCAGGTGCTGGCCCGACGGCCTTTCGATGACGGAAAAGTGTTCGTGCCGCCTTCCGCCGTCAGGCCGTAAAGACCCACTCGCCCCCAACCATTGTTCCCACAACGCCGACATCTGCCAGTTCGGCTGAATTGCTATGCAGAATGTCCCGATCCAGCACAGCGAGGTCAGCATCCATGCCCGGCAATAGCGTTCCGCGGGTGCCTTCTGCCCCTGCCAGCCAAGCGCTGTCGGCCGTTAACGAGTGCAGCGCCTGGGCCGGGGTGAGTCTTTGCTCCGGCCCAAGAGTTGCACCGGAGCTGGTCTCACGGGTTACCGCAGTCCATAGGGTCCGCAGCGAATCCATGGGGGTAATCGGGCAGTCCGAGTGAAGGCCAAAGTGCAGGCCTTTCGAAACCGCGTCTGCCAGGGGTTCTATCCTGGATGCACGGTCTTCCCCGATAAAGATGTCCCTGTGCCGGTCACCCCAATAGTAAATATGGTTGGCAAACACTGAGGCAGCGCCGCCCGCGGCGATAAGGTCCTCAATGTCATTGGCAGATGCCATCTGAAGGTGTTCGATGCGGTGTCTGGAGTCGCTTCGCCCACCGTCTTTTTTTACTTCGGCGAAGGCATCCACCACCGCGCGGATGGCTCGATCCCCGTTCGCGTGAACTGCACATTGGCCGCCTGCGGCATCGATGGTCTTAACCAGATTGACCAGATGGTTAAATTCAAAAAGCAAGTCTCCGCAGCTTTCCTGTGCGCAGGAATACGGCTGGGTCAACGCAGCAGACAGGCCCTGAATCGAACCGTCAGCCCAGTATTTTGCCCCCACTAGGTCGAAATTTCCCCGGGGCCCGGCTGTGAAGAGGTTCGGACGGGCGTCCAGGAGATCCGTGGCATAGTCCCCACGAAGGTACCCGATTACCCTAATCGGGATACGATCGGCGTCCGCCAGATGCTCCCACGTCTCCAGTTCCATAGCGCCGCCCATCAAACCGATACCCAAGTCATGGACGGAGGTCATGCCGCGGGAGGCCGCCGTCGATAAGGCATGAACGGCGGCGTCCTGAAGCTCGCTCTCCCGCGGTTTGGGCGCGGCATCCATGATGAGGTTCACGGCACCCAATTCCCACATCAATCCTGTTAGCTTGCCATTCCCGTCCCTGACCAGTCTCCCCTCTGCCGGATCGGACATGTCCTCCGTCACACCGGCGACTTCCATCGCCTTGGTGTTGGCTACGACGAAATGGCCGGAGATATGGGAAACGATGACGGGAACGTCTGTACTTACGGCGTCCAGATCGTCGCGTGTGGGATGGCGGTTTTCGAAAAGAAGCGTGTCATCGTAGCCCCAGCCTCGGACCCATGCGTTGCCAGTCAGATTACGCAACGTCGCGCGGAGGGTCTTCTGCACATCCGCTATGTCCCGGTTCAATGGGCTGCGGCAATCCGCCCAGTTCCGGGTTAGACCATAAAAGATCGGGTGAACGTGAGACTCGACGAGACCGGGTATGACACTGGCACCCTTCAAGTCGTGAACCTGGGCTCCGGACCCCGCAACAGCTTCGGCCTCGTCACGGCTGCCCGCTGCCAGAATCCGACCGCGTGAAACGGTGAGGGCTTCGACGGGCTCAGCGAACGCGTCAGTGCGTATTATGCCGTTGGTGATTATTGTGGCTGCCACAGCTATACCTCGCGTGTGAGTACGTTGTCGGAGACCGGCATTGGTTGGCCGCTTTTGGGATCCGCCGCGTCCAGCGCCACTGCGGAGAATTGTGTGGTCAACCTGTGCTTCTTCCTTACCCAGACTGCCTCCGAGGGTTGCTTCGCAGGCCACACCAGCCGGCCAATGACGACGATGACGACGTTGACCGCCAGGGACGGAACACCGATATTGAGTCCGCCAAGATCCGCACCCGAGAGGTAAATTCCAACTGCGGTCGCCGCTCCGGCCAGAAGGCCTGCGGCTATATTCGATGGCCGTACTCGACTGCCCGCGATCAGCAGAACAACGGCCACAGCCAACTGAGTGATTCCGTAGTAAGAAGTGTTGATCAGCGCGCCCATTAGATTTGGGAAAACAAGCGTGAGAACGATCGAAACCGCCAGGTAAATCGCAATAATGACCCGGACGAGTGATTTCTGCTTTTCTTCTTTCACACCCGTCAAAACATTGCGTGAAACCAGCGTGCCAATGACCAGTGAGGACGCGGCGAGGACGACTATGGCGCAAAGGGCTGCGCCGCCTGCAACGACGCCTACCAGCCAGTCGGGGAGGAGACGCCGGGCAACCTCGATAAATGCGAGGTTGGTATCCGGCCCTTTTAGTCCCGGCACAGCCGAGATTGCGAAGTACGCCGTGATCATGAGGAACGGGTACATCAGCATGTAAATAGGCATACCGATCTGAGTCTTCCGGACCGTCTTCGCTGATTTGGAACTGAGTATGGCTTGAATGACGAATGGGAACATGAAAAATCCGACGGCTTGGAAGAGCATGGTCGACACCGTGTGAATCATCGGACGCCCGGCAGCGATTGTGGTGTGGGCCGAGCCTACGTTGGCGTCCGCCATGATCTTCGGTATCGACGTGTTCTGTCCGAGGACAAACACTGCAACGACAACGATCGCGAAGATGAGTGCGAAGTCCTTGACGTAACTCACATATGCGGGTGCCCTGATTCCCGACAACATAACAAAGATGAGGGCAATGCCCACGCCGACCAGCACAGTAACGAGCGGAGTGAAACCTAGCCCCAAGCCGTTGAGTGCCACTGTAAGTCCAGTGAGCTGAAGTTGAGCCCAGGGAATAAGGAAGACAACCGAGACCAGCGCGGCTGCCAACTCAAGGGCGCGCGAGTTAAAGTGCCCCCTGAAGATGTCCGGCAGCGTCATGGCGTTGTGCTTGCGGCCAACCTTCCACAGGAGCGGCAGCAAGAAATAGCCAATTGGATAACCGAGCAGAATGTAACCCATGAACCAGATGGCGAAGCCTGCCCCTCGGCATAAACACCGCCCGGGAAACCGATGACGGTTCCGATGGAATAGACCTCTCCAACAACAAGGATAAAGAGGAGGATCCCGCCGAATTTTCGTCCGCCGACGAGGAAGTCAGCGGTCGTTTTGCCGGCACCCCGCCGGGAATAGATGCCCAGCCCCAGGGCCACGAGAAGAACCAAAACGAATGTTACGACAATCATTTTGTTGCCTCACTAGGTGCCGTAGCAGAGTCTTCCTCGTAGTCCGCGTCACGATCGTACAAGCGCCAGGCGATGGCCATCAGTGCACTGGTGATCGGGAACAGGGCAAACACAAACACGAATAGCACGGGAACGCTGAAAATGGTCGCCGTTGACCCGCCCAGAAATAACACCCCAGCCGTGAGAGCTACGAGCGGTATGCCGAGGACGATCAGCATACTTTTTGGATTTGGATTCATCTGGGCCGCCTCTAAGAGGAATGGAATAGTCATTCCAGTCTTAGCGGCCACCCTGGACTCTTCAAGACCCAGATTTGAACAGGTTGACCGGTCCAGTTGTGTGACTCAACCCACTCCCGTTGGTGGTGGGGTCTGTCCGAACTTTCAACTAAACCTTGGGCAGAGCGCTTCCTCTGCGGCATCCATGGCGCCCAGGATGTTTCAAAGCCCCGGCGCCGATACAGCTACCCCAGGCCCTGACCACCATCGCCTGGGCTAGCGCTTCGTCACTTCGCGGGCTAGAGGTGTTCCCAGGCCCGCCTGAGGGCTTCGACGCGGGAGACGGCTTAGGGGTAGAAGTACCATTCCATGCACCTGAGCCGTTCAGGATCGACCAGGGATGCCCCGTCGGGGTTCGGTGGAGAAGATCACCGTGAAGTGGTTGGCGGCAGGGACGTGGAGCATGGCGAATTTCGCCCGCACTTGATCTGAATCACTGTTCCTATATGATTGTGAGAATTCATATAGGAATCGTGCTAACGAAGTGAATTGACCAGAGAGAGAAGAAACCCATGACCTCCATCATTTCCATCCACACCCAAGACGTGCGGTTCCCCACGTCCCTGGAACTCGACGGTTCCGACGCGGTCAACGTTGACCCGGACTACTCCGCCGCGTACGTCGTCATCCGCACTGATGCGGGCGACGAAGGCCACGGCTTTGTTTTCACGTGCGGACGCGGCAACGAAATCCTCACGCACGCCATTGACGCCTACGCCGGCCTGCTCCTCGGCCGGGACATCGACGAACTGATCTACGACCTCGGCGGCGCGTCGAAGCGCCTCATCCACGATTCCCAGCTGCGCTGGCTCGGCCCGGAGAAGGGCGTCACCCAGATGGCCGCAGGCGCCCTCGTCAGCGCCCTCTGGGACATCCGCGCACGGCGCGAGAACAAACCCCTATGGCTCCTCCTCAGTGAGATGCCCGCCGAAGAAATCGTCGACGTCGTCGATTTCACCCACATCCGCGACGCGCTCAGCCCCCAGCAGGCACTTGACATCCTGCGGGCCGGCGAAGACGGAAAGGCCGCCCGGATCGCCGCCCTGAAGGTGGACGGCTACCCCGCGTACACCACGTCGCCGGGCTGGCTGGGCTACAGCGACGAGAAGCTGGTCCGCCTGAGCAAGGAAGCCGCCGCGGACGGCTTCTCCATGATCAAGCTGAAGGTGGGCGGCAACATCAATGACGACCGCCGCCGCATGGCCCTGGCCCGAAAGGCTGTGGGCGACCTCCCCATCGCCATCGACGCCAACCAGCGGTGGGAAGTATCCGAGGCCATCGAGTGGGTCAACCAGCTCTCCGAGTTCAACCCGTACTGGATCGAAGAACCCACCAGCACGGACGACATCCTGGGCCACGCGGAGATCCGGAAGGGCGTTGCCCCTGTCCGGGTCGCCACCGGCGAGGCAGTGGCCAGCCGCATCGTGTTCAAGCAGCTGCTCCAGGCCGGTTCCATCGACGTCCTCCAGCTGGATTCGACCCGGGTGGGCGGCGTCAACGAGAACATCGCCAACCTCCTGCTCGCGGCCCGCTTCAACGTACCGGTTTGCCCGCACGCCGGCGGCGTGGGGCTTTGCGAACTCGTCCAGCACTTCTCCTTCTTCGACTACGCGGCCATCACCGGCAGCCAGGACGGCCGGATGATCGAGTACGTTGACCACCTGCACGAGCACTTCGCCGAGCCGGTCCGCATTGTCAACGGCCGCTACGCCGCCCCGGAGCTCCCGGGCACCGGCGCCGAAATGCTCACCGCCTCGCGGGACCGCTGGGAGTTCCCCACCGGGGCCGGATGGCTCGAAGTGGGCGACCGCGCCGCGGTTACCGGCGCCTCCGTGACCGGAGCCGGTGCGCTCCGATGACAACCACGGTCGATGACCTCAACGCGAGTGTCGACGCCGCCCACGCCGCGTTCGAAAAGGGCCGTGCCGCGGACCCCGGCACCCGGGCAGCCTGGCTGGAGGCGATAGCAGCCGCACTGGAGAACGACGCCGACGCACTGGTGGAACTCGCCGCCCGGGAAACCCATCTGGGCGAGCCACGGCTCCGCGGCGAGCTGAAGCGCACGGTCTTCCAGCTCAGGCTCTTCGCCACGGAAGTCCGCGATGGCGAGCATTTCGACGCCACCATCGACCACGTGGACGCGGACTGGGGCATGGGCCCGCGGCCGGACCTGCGCCGGCTCAACGTGCCCATCGGCGTTGTGGGCGTCTTCGGAGCCTCCAACTTCCCCTTTGCCTTCAGCGTGATGGGCGGCGACAGCGCCTCGGCACTGGCCGCCGGGTGCGCCGTCGTTCATAAGGCACACGACGGGCACCGGAACCTCGCGCTCCTCACCGCCGGGACCGTCATCGCCGCACTGGATGCCGCCGGAGCGCCTTCCGGGCTGTTCTCGCTCGTCACCGGCCGGCCTGCCGCGGAGGCCCTGGTGGACCATCCAGCCGTGAAGGCGATCGGGTTCACGGGTTCGACGGCGGGCGGCCGGGCACTGTTCAACCGCGCCGCCGCCCGGCCCGAACCGATTCCCTTCTTCGGCGAACTGGGCGGCATCAACGCCGTGTTCGTCACCGAGAACGCCTGGGCGGCGCGGCGCGACGAAATCCTCAGCGGATACGCCGCTTCCCTAACGATGGGAATGGGCCAGTTTTGCACTAAGCCGGGGCTGCTGTTTGTTCCGGGCGGACAGGCCGACGGCGTCCGGCAGGTTCTCAGCGGAGCGCTGGCGGGCTTTGCAGCGGCAAGGCTGTTGAGCCGGCGGTTGCATGAGGGCTACCGGCAGTCTGTGCAGGATCTGCGGAACACCACCGGCGTGGACGTTCTTGTGGAAGGAGACTTCGACGAGGCGCCGGCGCCAACCGTGCTCCGGACGACATCCGCGGCCGTCCGCAGCGATCCGTCAATTCTGCGGCAGGAAATGTTCGGGCCCGCCAGCCTGGTGGTGGAATACGGCGACCAATCGGAGCTCCTGGAACTCACGGGACTTCTGGAGGGACAGCTGACCACCACGCTCCAGGCTGAGCCGGATGATGATGTGTCGGACCTCGCCGCACGGCTGACGGACATCAGCGGCCGGGTCCTCTGGAACGGCTGGCCCACGGGGGTCACGGTCAGCTATGCGCAGCACCACGGCGGACCGTACCCCGCCACAACATCGGCCACCACCTCTGTGGGAACGGCCGCGATCCGGCGCTTCCTCCGGCCGGTGGCCTACCAGTCGTTCCCGGAAGGACGCCTGCCCGAGCCTCTGCAGGACGCCAATCCCTGGCGCGTTCCGCAGCGGGTGGATGGCGTGTGGCAGCGACCCATCCGGCAGGGACAAACCGCAGGAAGCGCGGCGCAGCCATGAGCGCCCCGATGGACCTCGGCGGGGCCTCGGTCCTCCCGGAAGACGCGGCACGGGCACTCCTGATCGGCCGTGTCTGGGACGTCGAAACCGGCGGACCCCGGGTGGTCGCGGTCCAGGAAGAGGACGTATTCGACCTCCAGCAGCTGGCCGGAACAGTCTCCGAGCTCCTGGAACGGCCGGATCTCGTGGCCGCCGTCCGCACGGCCATGACGCTGCCGCGCTGGAAGACCAGCGAGATCGTCCACGCGTCGCTGACGCAGGACGCGACTCGCCCGCATTTCTTGGCGCCGGTGGACCTTCAGGTCATCAAGGCCTGCGGCGTGACGTTTGTGGACAGCATGATCGAACGGGTCATCGAGGAGCGCTGCGGCGGCGACGCCAGCCGCGCGGCCGAGATGCGGGAGCTGGTGGGCCGTGCGCTCGGCGGCAGCATCAGCTCCATCCGGCCAGGCTCCCCCGCGGCAGCCGAGGCCAAGAAGGTGCTCATCGCCGAAGGGCTTTGGTCACAGTACCTGGAGGTGGGGATCGGGCCGGACCCCGAGGTTTTCACGAAGGCTCCGGTGCTCTCCTCGGTCGGGCTGGGCGCGGGGTCGGGATCCCCGCCTTCTCCTCATGGAACAACCCGGAACCGGAACTGGTGCTTCTTGCCACGTCGGACGGCACCGTTGTGGGCGCAACCCTGGGCAACGACGTGAACCTCCGCGACGTGGAGGGCCGGAGTGCCCTGCTGCTGGGGAAGGCGAAGGACAACAACGCGTCCAGCGCCTTGGGTCCCTTGATCCGGTTGTTCGACGACGGTTTCACCCTGGAGACGCTGCGCCAGGAGGAGATCCAGCTGCGCGTGGAAGGCCAGGACGGTTACTCAATGGAGGGACGCAATTCCGTATCGCGGATCAGCCGGCCGTTCGAAGAGCTCGTCGCCGCGACGATTGGAAAGCACCACCAGTACCCGGACGGGTTCGCCCTGTTCACCGGCACTCTTTTCGCGCCGACCCAGGACAGGGACCATCCGGGACAGGGGTTCACGCACCACATGGGCGACACCGTGACCATCCGCAGCCGCCACCTCGGCGCCCTGGTGAACGTCGTGGGGGCGGCGGAAGAGTTGCCAGAATGGTCCTATGGCCTGCGGCAGCTGTTCGGCTATCTGCAGAGCCAACGCCAAGTCCTCGAATCAAGCCGTAAGGAATATGCCTCATGAAGTTTGCCCAGATTGGTGCCCCGGGCGCCGAACAACCCGTACTGGTCCACGGGGACCGGCACTACTCGCTCCAGAGCATCACGCCGGCCATCAACGGCGACTTTCTGTCCAACGGTGGCCCCGCCGCTGCCGCCGCCGCCCTGGCCGCAGGAACGCTGCCGGACATCACCTCCGACGACGTCCGCTACGGCGCCCCCGTGGTGCGCCCGTCCGCCGTCGTCTGCGTTGGCCTGAACTATGCTGCCCACGCAGCGGAATCAGGTGCCCAGCCGCCGGAACATCCGGTCATCTTCCTCAAGACGCCCAACACCGTGGGCGGGCCGGACGATGCCGTGGCCATCCCCCGGGGATCCACCAAGACTGACTGGGAAGTGGAGCTCGGGATCGTCATCGGGAAGCGGGCCTCCTACCTGGACTCCCCCGAAGCCGCCCGGGACCACATCGGCGGGTTTGTGGTGGTGGATGACCTTTCCGAGCGTGACTTCCAGCTGAACGTTTCCGGCGGCCAGTGGTCCAAGGGCAAGAGCTCGCCGGGGTTCTGCCCCACGGGTCCCTACCTGGTGACCCCGGACGAGGTCGACGCCGGCAAGCTGCGGCTGCGCAGCTGGGTCAACGGCGAAATCCGCCAGGATTCATCCACGGCGGACATGATCTTCGACGTCGGGACCATCGTCTGGAACCTGAGCCAGTACATGGTGCTCGAGCCCGGCGACCTCATCTGCACCGGCACCCCCGAAGGCGTGGCTCTGTCCGGGCGTTTCCCGTACCTGAAGGCCGGCGACGTTGTGGAAATCGAAGTTGAAGGGCTGGGGCGGCAACGCCATGAATTCATCGCATGAACGGGGACCCAACAATGGAGTTTGAAGGCATCCGTGCCATCGTCACCGGTGGGGCCTCGGGAATCGGAGCCGCCACAACGGCGCACCTGACCCGGCGCGGGGCGAGAGTCGCGGTGCTGGATCTGAACCCGGACGCAGCGTCCGAGGCGGCGCTGGCGATCAGATGCGACGTGGCCGATGACGCTTCGGTGCGGGCCGCCGTCGAACGCGTTGCCCGGGAATTTGGCGGGATCGACGTTGTGGTCAACAACGCAGGCATTGGCGCCCAGGGGACCGTTGCGGACAACGACGACGCCGAATGGCACCGCGTCCTGGACGTCAACGTGATCGGCGCGGTGCGGGTGAGCCGGGCAGCTTTGCCCCATCTGCGGCAGTCCCCCGCCGCCGCGATCGTCAACACGTCCTCCATCGCTGCCACGGCCGGGCTGCCCGCCCGGGCACTCTACGCCGCCACCAAGGGCGCCATCCGGGCGCTGACGTTCAGCATGGCGGCCGATCACATCCGCGAAGGCATCCGGGTCAACTGCGTCAACCCCGGCACGGCTGACACACCCTGGATCAACCGGCTGCTGAGCCAGGCGGATGACCCGGTAGCGGAACGCGCGGCGCTGGAGGCCCGCCAGCCGCACGGCCGGCTGGTCACGCCGGAGGAGGTTGCTGCGGCGGTTGCGTACCTGGCCAGTCCGCTGGCAGGTTCGACCACGGGCACTGAACTGGCGGTCGACGGCGGCATGCAGGCGGTGCGCCTGCGTCCCGTCGAGTAACGTCCCACCGGGGTAACGCCCCGTCGGAGTAAGAAGCCACGAGGCGCCGTTGTGTCCTGATTGATCAGGACGCGGCGGCGCCTCTGGCGTGTCCGGATTCACCGCGCAGCCCCCTAAAGGCGAGCGCGCACGGGAGCAATTCAGGAGGGGCTTGACCTGTGTCACATCCCCTATATGATAGTGCGTATTCCTATATGATCTCCGACGGCCGAACGACCGGGATCCCCGGACTCCGTCACCCCCGCATTCGATCCGTATCCGATCCGCATCAACAATCTCCAGGAGAGCACCCATGTTCAAAGCAACACCGAAGTTGCTTCTTGTTCCGGCTATCGCGTTGGCCCTCACGCTGGGAGGCTGCTCCTCCGAGGGCGCCTCGGCCGGCGCCGGTGGCGCAACAGGAGCCGTGGCGAACAGCCACCTCACACAGATTCTCAAGACGAAAACGATCAAGATCGCTGTCAGTGCCGACTCCCCGGGGTACGGCGTAATGACCTCATCAGGTGAGCACGAGGGTTTCGACATTGACGTCGCGAACGCGCTGGGCGCCTCGCTGGGCGCCAAGGTTGAGTTCGTCACGGCGACGAACGAGAGCCGCATCCCGCTGCTGCAGACCGACAAGGCGGACGCCGTCATCGCCACCTTCACGGCATCGGATGCGCGAGCCCAGGTGGTGGACATGTCCGAGCCGTACGCCGCCAGCTCCACCGTCTTTATGGTGCCCGCGGGAAGCCAGATCGGCAGCTATGCGGATCTGGACGGGAAGTCCGTGGCCACATCCCGGGGAAGTGTGGGCGAGCAGATCCTCAAGGCCACCTTCCCGAATGCCAAGATCGCCGGCTTCAACACCACGGCCGACTCCATCCAGGCCCTCAAGAGCGGCAAGGTGGACGCACTGATTGAAAACAACGCCATCATCGGCGGGCTCGTAAAGAGTGAGCCCTCCGCGTTCCAGGTGCTCAAGGGCGATCCGATCAGGCCGGCCCTGTTCTCCATCGGCGTCAAGCAGGGCGACCAGACGTGGGTCAACTACATCAATAACTTCATCCGGAACTACACCATCTCCGGACAGAACGAGGCCTCCTTGCAGAAGTGGTTCGGGCTGGATCTTCCGCCCTTCCTCGCCCACTAACAGTATTCGGACGCACTCTCCGGTGTGGGTGGAGGACAGGCAGTCATTCACCCACACCGCCGTTCACGGATAGGACCCTTTGCTCATGGCTTTATATTTCGGAGACCTTCTCCCCTTCAGCTCGCTATTGCTCGAAGGGCTCTGGACCGCTTTGCACATCACGCTCGTGGCCATGGTGGCGGGAAGCGCACTCGGCGTCTTTCTGTACCTGGGGAAGGTCGGGCCCGGAAAAGCAGTCAGCATCTTCTGCACGTGCTACATCGAGGCCATCCGCAACACGCCTCTGCTGGTGCAGCTATACCTGATCTACTTTGCCCTTCCCACATTGGGCATCAACCTCGAGCCCATCTGGGCCGCTCTCATTGGCCTGACCCTGAACAACGCGGCATACACGGCGGAAATTTACCGGGCCGGGTTCGAGTCCGTGCCCCACGGCCTGCGCGAGGCCGGCAAGGCGCTGGGCATGAAGAACGCCCAGATCGTACGCTTCATCGTCCTGCAGCCCGCCACCCGAAACGTTTTCCCCGCACTGACCAACCAGCTGATCCTGCTGTTCCTGGCTTCGTCGATTGGATCCATCATCTCGCTCCCCGAACTGACCAACGCGATCATGAGCGTCAGCAACACCACGTACCGGACCGTCGAGGTTCTCGCCGTGGGCGGGCTGCTCTACCTTGGCGTTTCCGCCCTGTTGTCCCTGGCCTCGAAACGTGCCGAAACGACGCTGTTCCGGTGGGCGGTGGGCGCACGTGTTTAGGGCCTTTGACTGGCAGGACCTCATTCCGCTGGCCAAGGGGGCCTGGCTGACCATTCAGCTCTGCGCGATGTCCGGCATTCTCGGCATCATCTTCGGACTGATCCTCGGCATTGCCAGAACCTCCCCCAGCAGGATCGCCCGGTGGATCAGCACCATCTACATCAGCTGCGTTCGCGGCATCCCCATTCTGGTCATCATCTTCTTCATCTTCTTCGGGATCCCGCTGCTGTTTCCCGGCCTGGAACTGGACAAGTTCGCCTCGGCCGTCATCGCACTGACCTGCTTCGCCGCCGCCTATGTGGCAGAAATCGTGCGTGGCAGCATCGAGGCGGTGCCCAGGGCCAAAGTGAAGCGGCAGACGCCCTCGGTCTTAACTACTGGGCGAAGCTCCGGTATGTGGTTATGCCGCAGGCCCGGAAGATCATGATTCCCCCGGCGTCGGCTTCCTTATTGGCCTGGTGAAGGATTCCTCGCTGGTGACGGTGACCGGGCTGGTGGAACTGACCCACGCCGGCAACATTGTCACCAACCTCACCGGCGACCCCATCATGACGTTCCTGACCGTCGCCGCCATGTACTTCGTCATTTGCTACAGCATCTCCCTGCTGGGACGCCTGTACGAGAAACGCACCGGCATCCAGGTGGACCCCCTCAAACTTCCCGAGCCCGCGAGCGTTTAGATCGGAATAAGACTGTGATTTTTGTTGAGAATTTGAATAAGAAGTTCGGCCCCAACCATGTCCTCAAAGGCGTTGACTGCCACATCCGTGAGCGTGAGGTGGTGTGCGTGATTGGCCCCTCGGGTTCGGGCAAAAGCACGTTCCTGAGGTGCATGAACGGCCTGGAATCCATCACGTCCGGCAACATCGTGATCAACAAGCACCGGCTGGACGATTCGAAAACGAACATTAACCTGGTCCGGCAGGAAGCGGGAATGGTATTCCAGCATTTCAACCTGTTCCCGCACCTGAAGGTCATCGACAACGTTATGCTGGCCCCGCTTAAGGTGGCCAAGGCCAACAAGGACGAGGCCCGCGCGAAGGCCGAGATGCTGCTGGCAAAGGTGGGCCTGGCCGAAAAGATGGAGGCCTTCCCCGGGAGTCTGTCCGGCGGTCAGATGCAGCGCGTGGCCATTGCCCGCGCGCTGGCCATGGGTCCAAAGATCATGCTCTTTGACGAGCCCACTTCAGCCCTCGACCCGGAAATTGTCGGCGAGGTGCTGACCGTCATGAAGGACCTGGCCAATGAGGGCATGACCATGGTGGTGGTCACCCACGAAATGGGCTTCGCGAGGGAAGTGGCCGACCGGGTTCTTTTTATGGACCAGGGACTGATCGTCGAGGAAGGCTCCCCCGATGAGATCTTCTCCTCGCCGCGGAACGCCAGAACTCAGGGGTTCCTCAGCAAGGTTCTCTAACCGGGGCAGGCGGTGAGCGGACGACGGCGGGAGGTCCCGCCGTCGTCCATTGTGCGTTTGGTGCCGCGCAATTCGCGGTGCCACATCGCTGCGGTGGTCAGGCCGCCAGCGGCACGTCGAAAAGCTGCTCGGCAAGCCGGATGAGGTGCCCGGGGGCATCGGATTCATCGCCGCGGCTTCCGTTCCCGAGGAACACCGCGGTCCCGTTGAGGGTGTCGTCGAGATACACGCCCGCTTCGCGGATGAGCACTTCGGCCCGCGCGTTCTGGGGCAGACGGTTTCCCTCGTCGTTTAAGTAGACGTGCCAGTCTCTGCTGGTGATGGATTCAATGTTTCCTGCAACCAGTTTCTGCAGGGCTGCCATGACCGTGTCCACGGTTTCGATGCGCACGGGTTGAGTGAGGTGCGCCGGGACGATCAAGGCGTTGTAGGTGGTGTTCATGGTGTTGTCCTTGTGACTGAAACGAATTGCGTGCGGTCCCAGTGGTGGCGGGCAGCCGAACGGGGCTAGGAGTCTCGCATTCGGCTGCCCGCAGTTTATTTAGCGCTGGTTTTTGCGCGGCTTTGCGAACAGAGTTTCACTGGTTTCGTTTTTAGCTTTTTTGTCGGCCCTTTTTTCGAGAATTGATTTTCCCGCTTTTTTGGCACTGACGCTCTTGGGCGATTTTCCTGACAATGGAATCACACCTTTCTTTGTTTTGTATCTACCCGATACCATACACACTTATATTTTTAATGCCAGTTTCCAGAAAAAGCACCACTAAACGGCGATGACATTAATTTCCGCTTGCTTAATTGCACCCCGCATAAACGCGGTTACAAGCCAGCGGCAACTACTCACCTGACATGCGACGACACGTCCTCCCGCCGTCGGCCCGCCCGCACTGAGGTTCAGGCGGCTGCGTCGCCGGCTGGCGTGGCGCAGCCTGAACGGTCGCCAGGTCGCGCCGTTCCTGCCACACTGGGCCAATGAATGAGGTGCTCCCACCGTCCCGCAGACCTGGCATCCGAGCGGCGATGTTTGTTGATTTCGACAATGTCTTCACCGGCCTGCAGGCACTGGATCCACTGGCGGCGAAGCGCTTTGCCGAAGACCCGAAGCACTGGGCCGACGCGTTGTCAGCGGGCGGTTCCGGAGAGGACGCGCGCAGGTTCCTGATCCGCAACTGCTACCTGAACCCGGTGGTGTACTCGAAGTACCGGACGTACTGGACCCGCGCCGGCTTCCGCGTGATCGACTGCCCGTCGCTGACGCAGCGCGGCAAGAGCAGCACGGACATCAACCTGGTGCTGGACGCCATGGACGCGCTGTCCGGCAACGTTGGCATCGAAGAGTTCTTCATCGCCTCGGCCGATGCCGATTTCACCTCCCTGATCCAGCGGTTCCGGGCCGCTGACCGGATGACCACAGTGATTGCGGCCGGCGCCGTTGCCTTCGCCTACCGGGAGATGGCGGATCACGTGGTGGAGTCCCACGACTTCGTCGCCATCCTTAACGGCTCAACGGTGGAGCCGGTTCGTGCGGTGGCGGCCGGTAAACAGCAGGCTGTCCCGCCCGCGGGGAAAGTGAAGACCAAATCCGCCTCGCCCGCCATCCGTGAGGTCCTGGAGTTCGTCCGCGCCGCTCCGGGACCGGTAAACGGCGCGATGGTGGCCCACCGGGCCCTCACGGCAGAGCCGTCCCTGAAGACTGACTGGGCCGGCTGGGGAAAGTTCGGGACCTGGGTGTCCCAGATCGGCCAGGGCGTCGAGTACTCCCCGGCACAGGGCGGCTGGGTCTGGGACGCAAAGCGGTTCTCGAGCGAGGATCTGCCCGCACCTGCGGACCTGCAGCCCCGCATCGAGGAACAGGTCACCAGGGTGACCGATGTGCCGGCGCTTTCCGCAGCCCAGTTCCGCCAGATGTTCCACGCCATGGCTGCCAGGCTTCGCGAGCATCCCCTCAACCGCACCGAGCTGTCCCGGATGGTGCGGGACGACTGCGTCAACGCGGGCCAGCCGGTCTCCCGCAACGCCGTGAGCTTTGTCCTTCAAGGCCTTGCCTACGTCAATTTCCCGCTCACCGACGAGGCGACGGCGGAAGGCCTGGCCGCAGCCTGGACCGCGAACGTGGAGGAACTCTGCCGGGTGGCGCTCCTGGAGTTCGACGCCGCCGAGAAACTCGCCGTACGGCGCTGGGCCAGCGGCGGACTGCTGGACACCTAACACCAAGGTAAAGCGGACGACGGCGGGACCTCCCGCCGTCGTCGTTTCTCAGGTCCATACAGAGAAGTTTCTTGGTTGGCTCCGACACCTTTTCGTCCAGCCTGAGAGAATGGCCCAATGGAGATCGCACTGGGACTTCTGGTACTTGTCGCAGTGGTCTGTGCCGGGAGTGCACTGGGCCGTAAGCTCAACATTTCCGTTCCGCTGCTGCTGGTCCTGGCCGGCGTTGCCGGTTCCTTCCTCCCCTTCGTTCCGCGCATTGAGCTGAACCCGGAACTGGTCCTCGTGGGCTTGTTACCGCCGCTGCTTTACGCCGCGGCGCTGCGGACTTCCCTCTTCGATTTCCGCTCCAACCGCCGCGCCATCGGGCTGCTCTCCGTGGGCTACGTCATTTTCGGCACCATCACCGTGGGCTTTGTGGTCTGGTGGCTGTTCCCTGAAATCCCGTTGGCCGCAGCAATCGCCCTCGGCGCCGTCCTGGCGCCGCCGGATGCGGTGGCCGCGACAGCGATCGCCCGGAAGGTGGGGATGCCGCGCAGGATCGTCACCATCCTTGAGGGTGAATCCCTCGTCAACGACGCCACGGCCCTGATCTGCCTCCGCGCTGCCATTGCCGCCATCTCGGGGTCAGTGTCCGCAGCGGAGATCGCCGGTGGATTCCTGCTCGCGGCCGGGGGCGGGGTGGTAGTCGGCATGGCCGCCGCCTACGTGCTGACCGAGCTTCGGAAGCGGATCCGGAACGTCCCCATCAACACTTCAACGTCGCTTGTGGCCCCCTTGGTCGCGTACCTTCCGGCGGAGGCGATACACGCCTCCGGTGTCCTCGCCGTCGTCGTTACCGGCCTGATAATGGGCACCAAGGCGCCATCCATGCCCAACGGTGCCGCCCGGCTGAGCCAGCGCAGCAACTGGAACACGGTGCAGTTCCTTCTGGAAAATGCGGTGTTCCTGCTGATCGGCCTGCAGGTACGGACCATCATCGAGGGCGTCCAGGACGATTCCCTTGGCGCGGGCCGGATCTGGGCCGGCTGCGCTGTGATCCTGCTGGCGGTGCTGCTGCTCCGGCCGGTGTGGGTGTTCCCGGCGACGTACCTGCCGCGGCTGATTCCGGCCGTGCGGCGGGACGACCCGGCGCCGCCGTGGTGGTTCGCGGCGATTGTCTCCTGGGCCGGGATGCGCGGGGTGGTCACCCTGGCCGCGGTCCTGGTGCTGCCCGCGGATCTGGAACACCGTTCGGTGCTTATCCTGGCTGCCCTGGTGGTGGTCGGCGGCACGCTGACGCTGCAGGGCTTCACCCTTCCGGCGCTGGTCCGGCTCCTGCGGGTCCAGGGCCCGGACCAGCGCGAGGACGCACTGAACCAGGCTTCACTGATGCAGCGGGCCACCGCTGCCGGCGTGGCCCGTCTGCAGGAACTGCGTACGGACGACGATCCGCCGGAGGTCGTGGCCATGCTGAAACGGCGCACCCAGGAGCGCGGGTTGGCTGCCTGGGAACGGCTCGGCCGGCCGTCTGCGGAAGCCGCGACCCCCAGTGAGCGCTACGCCCGGCTGCGGCTTGCCATGCTGGAAGCAGAAAGGGCCACGGTGCTGGAGCTGCGGCGCGGCGGCGCCTACGCCCAGGAGGTCCTCAGTGACGTCCTCGAGCGGCTGGATGTTGAGGAATCCATGCTGGACGTGGCGCTGGACGAGGTGGACACTTCCGGCGAGGGCGGCGGCGAAGGGATCGCGAGGCCGGGCGGGGTGTGCGGCCACCTGGAGTCGGCCCGGTCCCTGGAGGTGCCCCGCGGCGCCTACTGCGCGGACTGCCTGCGGGAAGGCACGACGACGGTTCATTTGCGGATGTGCCTGGCCTGCGGCAACGTGGGGTGCTGTGATTCGTCGCCCGGAACCCACGCTTCCAAGCACTTCGACGGGACCCGGCACCCGGTCATGCGGAGCATCGAGCCGGGAGAAGATTGGCGCTGGTGCTACCAGGACGACCTGCTGGGGTGACGGCGGGACCTCCCGCCGTCACCGTCCGCTGTTCCGCGTTCTAGACGAACTGGTAGATCAGCGCCGCCATGCCGAAGCCCACCACGGACAGCACAGTTTCCAGCACGGTCCAGGTCTTCAGGGTGTCCTTGACCGACATGTTGAAGTACTTGGAGATGATCCAGAATCCGCCGTCGTTCACGTGGCTGGCGATAATGGAGCCCGAAGAAATGGCAACCACGATCAGGGCCAGCTGGGGTTGCGAGAAGCCGGAGGTCAGGCTCGGGGCCAGGATGCCGCCGGTGGTGACGATCGCCACCGTGGCCGACCCCTGTGCGATCCGCATGCCCGCGCTGATCACGAAGGCGGAGACGAGGATGGGCAGGCCCGCCTGGGCGAGTGAACCGGCCACGGCGGTACCCACGCCGGTGGCCGAGAGCACGGCTCCGAAGAACGCACCGGCGCCCACCACCAGCAGGATCATGCCCACGGGACGCAGCGAGGAGCCGGTGATTTCGCTCAGCTCGTTCGGCGTCATACCGCGCCGGATGCCCAGCAGCCACATGGCCAGCAGCACGGCCACGGTCAGGGCAATGGCCGGGTTGCCGAAGAAGACCAGGGTGGACTTGAGCGGGCCTTCGGGCGCGAAGATGTTGCCGAAGGTTCCGCCGAGGATCAGGAGCATGGGCATGCCGATGGCCAGCAGCACCAGGCCGATGGACGGTTCGTGGCCCCTGGCTTCCTCGGCCTCGGCGACGATGCGGTCCTCGGGAACGTCGATCATGACGCGCTTGCCGATCCACGTGCCCCACAAGATACCGGAGGCAAACCAGGCCGGAATACCGCAGATCAGGCCCATCACGATGATCCAGCCGAGATCAACGTGGAACAGCCCGGCTGCCGCGACAGGTCCCGGGTGCGGGGGCAGGAAGGCATGGGTCACGGACAGGCCGGCCAGCAGCGGCAGGGCATACAGGGCCAGCGACTTTCCGCCGCGGATGGCGGCCACGTAGACCAGCGGGGCGAGGACGAAGATGCCAATGTCGAAGAACACGGGGATGCCGAGTACGAAACCGGTGATGCCCATGGCCAACGGCGTGCCCTTTTCGCCGAAGATTTTCACCAGCCGCCCCAGCAGTACCTCCGCACCGCCGGAGCGTTCCAGGATGGCGCCAAGGACGGTACCGAGGCCGATGATCACGGTGATGTGGCCCAGGATGCCGGCGAAGCCCTTCTCAATCAGGGCGTCGCTGCTCTTGGTGGCCGAACCCACCAGGGCCTCGACGGAGATCCCGCCCACAAGCGCAACAATCACGCCGGTGCCCACCAGGGCGATGAACGGTTCGAGCTTGACCTTGATGATCAGGAACAGCAGGAGGGCGATGCCCACGCCTGCCAGGAGGAGCAGGCCGGCAGTGTCATGCCGCAGCCAGTTCAGGAATTCATTCATGGACGTTACTTTCTGGGTGGGTTCTACTTGAGTACGCCGGTGAAGGCGGTGGCCCTGGCGGTGATGTCGGCCCAGTCCCCCGCGGCGACGGCGGCGGGCGGAACCACGCTGGTTCCGCAACAGACGGCGGCAGCACCGGCGTCGAGGTAGCTCCTGGCGTTGGAAGCGTCGATCCCGCCCGAGGGCAGCAGCCGGATGCCCGGGTATGGTCCCTGCAGGTCTTTGAGGTAGACCGGTCCAAGCTGCCGGGCGGGGAAAATCTTGACGGCGGCGGAGCCCAGGTCGAGCGCCTGGGCTACCTCGGTGGGTGTCATGGCGCCGAGGCTGAAGGGAATGCCTGCGGCTGCCGCCACGGCGGCCACCTCGGGCCGGAGCCCTGGTGTCACCAGGAATTGCGCGCCGGCGTCGATGGCTGCCCGGGCCTGGTCGGCCGTCAAGACGGTGCCGACGCCGACGGCGGCGCCGTGCCGGGCAGCGGTTTCCGCCGCCCGCTTCACGTGCGTGAGAACGTCGGGGATGGTGAACGTCAGTTCGACGCTGCGGATGCCGCCGTCGGCCAGCGCCTGGCAGAGTTCCGCGGCGTCGGGGATGGACGGTGCCCGGACGACAGCGAGGGTGCGGTCGGCTTCCAGCTGGCGGACGAATTCTTCTGGTGTCATGCGGTTTCGGTACTTCCTGCTCGGGTGCGTCCGTCGGGGCTGCGGCGCAGTGCCCGGCCGGCGCGGGTGCCGGTGGGCTGCCCGCCGTCGATGGCCGGGGTGCCGTTGACGAACACGTGGTGGATGCCGGCGGCCGCCTGGCGGGGGTTTTCAAAGGTGGCTTCGTCCCGGACGGTGTCCGGGTCGAAGAGGACGAGGTCGGCAGCGAAGCCTTCGCGGACCAGGCCGCGGCGGTCAAGTTTCAGCCGGGCGGCGGGGCGTCCGCTGAGGTGATGGACGGTTTCCTCGAGAGTCAGCAGCCCCAGTTCCCGGCAGTAGTGCCCCAGGTAGCGCGGGAAGGTTCCCCAGGCCCGCGGGTGCGGCTTCGCCCCCACAAGGAGACCATCGCTGCCGCCGGTGTGCGTACGGTGCTTCATGATGGCCTGGACGTTTTCCTCGTGGCCAACGTGCTGCAGGATGCCGGCGCCGAGGCGGTCCTCCAGGAGGATCTGAACGAAAATGTCGAACGGTTCGGCACCGGTCTCGGCGGCGATGCCTGCGATCGTCTTGCCTACATGCCCGGCGAGCGCAGGGTTCTGGACGCCACTGATTTCCAGCGTCTCCCATTCCGCGACCACTCCGTGGCAGCCGTCGGAGCCGTAGATCTCCACGCTCTCGCGGATCTTTGCCCGGGTGGCGGGATCGGCCAGCCTGTCCAGGGTGGCCTGGGTACCGCCGGAGGAAGCCCAGCTGGGCAGGATCGCGGAGAGTGTGGTGGCACCGGGCAGGTAGGGGTACGTGTCGAGCGTGATGTCCACACCGTCGTCGAGGGCAGCGTCGATGAGGTCCAGCAGTTCGCCGGCCCGGCCCTTGTTTTCGGCGAAGTTCATGGTGGCGTGGGAGAGGTGGAGGGCGCAGCCGGTGGTCCGGCTCAGTCCGATCATCTCGGCGTACGCGTCCAGTGCGCCCTTGCCGTAGGAGCGGTGGTGCGGGGCGTAGAAGCCGCCCAGCTCCCCGACGGTCCGGCACAGTCCGGCCAGTTCCTCCGTCCGGGCATACATTCCGGGCGTGTAGGTGAGCCCGGAGGACATCCCCACGGCGCCTTCCTCCATGGCGGTGCGGACCACGTCCTCCATCTGCTGCTGCTGGGACGGCGTCGGGTCGCCCTCGGCAAAGCCCATCACCAGCGCCCGGACGGTTCCCTGCGGCACGAGGTAGGCGGCGTTTGTGGCGATCCGGCCGCCGTCTTCCGGCGCGTCGAGGCGGTCGAGGTATTCGCCCACCGTCCGCCAGTTCCAGTCAAAGTCCGCGGGGTTGTCGTTCCAGCCGGCGATCTTCTCGCGGACCCCGGCCAGGGTGGCCTCATCCACCGGCGCATAGGACAGCCCGTCCTGGCCCAGGAGTTCGGTGGTGACGCCCTGGCTGAGTTTGGCGTAGTGGTCCGGGTTGGCCAGTAGCTGGAGGTCCGAGTGGGCATGCATGTCGATGAAGCCGGGGCTCAGGACGAGGCCCGTGGCGTCGATGGTCCGCTCGGCGCCGGTTCCGGCGGCCGTGAGGGATCCGGCGCCGGCGACGGCGGCAATCACCGGGCCGTCCAGCAGGACGTCCGCCGGGCGGCGGTCCGCTCCGGTTCCGTCCACCAGGACGGCGTTGCTGATGAGTGTCTTCACCGCGTTCCTCCTAGAAAAACGTGTGGATAAGGTCCACGACGGACTGGTCGCTGTCCGTGTCGGCCAGCACCGGGATGAGGGTCCATTTGTCGAGGGCGGTGCACGGGTGCGAGAGGCCCAGGCGCACCACGTCGCCCGGCCGCACGGTGGTGGTGCCGGGGTCGAAGGCCATGAAGCAGTGCTGGTCGTTGACGGCGGTGATGGTGGCGCCGGTGAGCGGCTGCATGGCGCCGCCGAGGATGGGGCCGATTAGCTGTGGACGCGGCAGCCCTTCGTCCACGGGCAGGTCGCGCTTGCCGGCGTCGAGGATGGCCAGGCCGGGTTCGGGCTGGGACACCACGCGGGCCCAGCCGTGCATGCCGGCCGAGAGCGGCTGTCCGCCGCCGCGGGAGAAGGGCGAGATTCCGCTGTAGAACCCGTCGTCGTGGATGATGTACGCGCCACTGCGGATCATCAGTTCGACGGCGGGTCCGCCACCGGCGGTGCCGGGACTGCCGGCGGTGATGCACGGAGAAAGGACGTCGACGACGTCGTCGAAATAGGCACTCCCGCCCGCGGTCAGGATGATGCTGTCCGTGCCGTACAGGCCGTCGCCGAGCACCCTTTCGTGGAGCCGGCGCAGCTGGTCCAGATAGCCGCGGACCGCGGCCAGGCTGTCCTCGTCGGCAGTGTGCGCAAGGGATCCTTCGTAGCCGCTGACGCCCACCAGCCGCAGGTGCGGGGACGCGGCGACGGCGCGGGCCACGTCCAGGGCAGCGGCAACCCCGCGGGCGCCGGTACGGCCGCCGGTTCCCCCCAGTTCCACCAGGACGTCCAGGACGGAGTTGCTGCCGCAGGCTTCCAGGGCGCGGTTGATGACCTCCACGGTGTCCACGGAGTCCACCCAGGAGAGGATCGGCATGTCGGGCGTGGCGACGGCGGCCACCCATTCGATGGCGTGCGGGTCGGTGAGGCTGTTGGCGAGCTGGAGGCGGCGGACGCCGAACTCGCGGGCTACCCGCAGCTGGGCGAAGTTGGCGAGCGTGATGCCCCAGGCGCCGCGGCTGAGCTGCTCGGTCCACAGCTGCGGGGCCATGGTGGTTTTTCCGTGCGGGGCCAGCCGCACGCCGTGCTCGGCGCACCACGACGCCAGACGGTCCGCGTTGGCGCTCAGCGCACGGGCGTCCAGGGTCAGGAGCGGCGTCTGGAAGTCCGCCAAGGTAGGAGCGGCGGCAAGGAATTCGTGGTGGCTGGCGCCGTGCGCCGTGGCGGGCACGGCCTTGTGCCGCCAGTCGAGCCGGACGTCTTCGAGTCGGGCCACGGCGGCCGCCGAAATGGCCTCAGCCGTTGCTTCGGCGCCGTAGGCGGAAGTATTCACGGGTTCATTCCCTTCACGGTGCGCTGCGTTGTTGGAGCTGCGTTGTGGGTTGCGTTAATAGCGAAATCGGGGGTGCGTTGCGTATTTTGCAACGCTAGTTGCAAAGCTGCTGGTGATATGTCTAACATGGTGCAGGATTGAGAGTCAAGGCCGCGGCATGCCCGCAGAGCCGGTTTATCCGCCGCGGAACCCTCCGTACCGCGGCGTCCGAGTGCCGCTGAAAAGCGCAAAAGGGAGTGTGGGAGTTACATGCTTTCAGCTGTATGTGTTGGCGAGACGATGGCCATGCTCACCCCGGTACAAGCCGTACCGCTGCACCAGGCAACCGAGCTCCACTGCGGAATCGGCGGTGCCGAGTCGAACGTTGCCATTGGGCTCGCGGCCATGGGCCTGGACTCGCACTGGGTGGGACGCGTCGGCCGGGACGGCTTCGGCACACGGATCCTCAACGAGCTCAGCAGCCACGGTGTGGGAGTGACCGGCGTCGAAGTCGACCCCGCACTGCCTACCGGCCTCTACGTGAAGGTTCCCGCCCAGTCGTCAGACCCCGACGGCGGCAGCTCGGTCCTGTACTACCGTCAAGGTTCCGCCGCCTCGGCCATGGGCCCGGGCACGCTGGCCAATCCCGCCGTCGCCGAGCTCCTGGAGCAGGCTTCACTGATCCACCTCAGCGGCATCACGGCCGCTCTCTCCCCCGGCTGCCGGGATCTCACGGAAGCCATCCTGGCCGCGCCACGGCACGGCAGGCTCATCAGCTTCGACGTCAACTGGCGCCCCGCCCTCTGGGCCAACCAGGACAGATCGCTGCTGCGGCAGCTCGCCAACCGCGCCGACGTTGTCCTGGTGGGCAAGGATGAGGCCGAGCACGCCTTCGGCACCACGGACGAGACCGAACTGCGTCGGCTCCTGCCGGACCCGGCCGTCCTGGTGATCAAGAACGAGGCCATCAGCGCCATCGCCCTTGCCCGCGACGGCGGCCGGGCCGAAGTGCCGGCGCTGTCCGTGGACGTGCTGGAACCTGTCGGTGCCGGAGATTCCTTTGCCGCCGGTTACCTCAGCGGAATGCTGTTCGGCCTGGACCAGAAGGCCAGCCTGCGGCGCGGCCATGTTGCCGCCGCCTGCACCCTTACCGTCCACGGCGACCGCGGTCCGCTCCCGGAGGCACGGGAACTTTCGGCCATCCTTGATGCGAGCGATGCCCAATGGGGCGCCACTCATGTGACCGGCGGACAGTTCAACACCAGAACCGGAGCGTGACACCGTGAGCCAGAGCCTGATGCGGGCCATCGACCTGCTCGCGGAACTCGCCGCCAAGCCGGCCACCCTGGACGAGCTTGCCTCCAAGGCATCCGTCCACAAAACCACCGTGATGCGCCTGCTGCACGCCATGGAGGAAAAGCGCTTTGTGGTCCGGGACGATGACCAGCGGTTCATGCTCGGGTCCAAGCTGTTTGAACTGTCCTCGCTCGCACTGGAGCAGCGCGACATCCGCAAGGTGGCCCACCCGCACCTGGCCGAACTGAACGGCCGCACCGGGCACACCGTGCACCTCGCGGAATTCGAGGGCAACGAAGTGGTGTACATCGACAAGTTCGAATCGCACCATCCCGTCCGCATGTATTCGCGCATCGGCCTGACTGCATCGCTGCACTCGGCCGCAGTGTCGAAAGTCCTCCTCGCCGATATGCCGCACAGCCGGCAGGAAAAGATCGCGGCGGGGCTGGACTACATCAAAGTTACCGAGAACACCCTGACCTCACCGGAGGCCCTGCTGGCCGAACTGGAGCAGGTCAGGATCCAGGGCTGGGCCCATGACAACGCCGAGCACGAAGCGTTCGTGCACTGCATCGCGGCACCCATCCGCGACGCCAGCGGCGCCGTCGTGGCCGCAGCCTCCTGTTCGGTACCGGTGGTGATGCTCAGCTACGAAGGATTGCTGGAGCTGCTGCCCGACCTCAAAGCCAGCACCGAGGCCATCTCGAATGACCTCGGCTGGATCAGCCACGAAAGGACCTCATCATGAGCGACAAGACAGTTGTACTGACCGAAAATGCGCCCGCGCCCGCCCACGTCTTCTCCCAGGGGATCAAGAAGGGTGGCCTGTTCCAGGTCTCCGGCCAGGGCCCCATGGACCCGTCCACCAACCAGTACATCGGCGAGGGCGACGTTCGCGTCCAGACCCGCCGCACCCTGGAGAACGTCAAGGCCATCCTTGAAGCCGGCGGTTCATCCGTGGAGGACGTGCTGATGTTCCGCGTCTACCTGACCACGCGCGATGACTTCGCCGCCATGAACGAGGTCTACGGCGAGTTCATCAAGGAAAACGTCCCCAGCGGCGCCCTGCCCAGCCGCACCACCGTCTTCGTTGACCTCCCGCACGAAGTGATGCTCGTGGAGATCGACGCCCTGGCGGTCACGGCCTAGTCCCAGCGTTAAGGTTCGACGGCGGCACTCGGGTGCGTGCCGCCGTCGGGCGTTTGTGGGTCGCTAGCCCGTGTGCGCAGTCACCAGTCGGTCGGGCTTGCCCGCGTTCACTCCGGAAGTCGTCTCCACCGGAAGTCCGTTGCGGGCCCAGTATTCGATGCCGCCGATCATTTCCTTCACGGGATACCCCAACTCGGCGAACGCCAGGGCTGCGAACGTGCTGCCGTTGCAGCCCGGACCCCAGGAATAGACCACCACGTTGGCGCCGGCGGGGATCAGCCCCGGTGCGCGGGACGGGATGTCGGCGGTGGGCAGGTGCACGGCGCCGGGGATATGGCCGTGCTCCCAGGACGCGCGCCTCCTGGTGTCGACGAGCACGAATCCTCCGGCCGTGAGGTTTTCGGCGACGTCCATGACGTCGATCTCGAACCTGAGTTTGGCGCGGAAGTACGCCGCCGCGTCATTGTCTCCAGCCTCGCCGGCCATGCCTTCAGTAGTCACTCGTGTCCTATCCTGCGGTGGTGCGCTGTTCGGCGTCGTAGTCTCGTTTCCAGCCCTCCACACCGGGCCGCTGCTGCCAGGGGTTGGGCCCGGACAGCGGCCGGTATTCCACTCCCATGGCGTCCAGCCGCTCCAGGTGGGCTCCGGTGAGCCGGGCCAGGAACCCATCGTAGTCCCGGTCTTCGGGCCGGGACCAGAACACCTCGGCGACGGCGCTCAGGCGCGGATACGTTGCGTAGTAGACACGCCGCGGGGAATCCAGGTGTTCGGTCCAAATGTTGGCCTGCGCCCCGAGAAGGCGGCCGGGGAACGCCGGATCCACGCCCTGCGGGAGCGGCTCGAAGTCATAGACATCCTGCAGCGTGGTGACAAACCCTACGGGCACGGGCTCGTCGTCGCCGTCGGCCTGCCGGTGGTCCAGGTACAGCTTGTGCTCGGGGCACATGACCACGTCGTAACCACTTTCGAGGGCTTTGAGGCCCCCTTCATAGCCGCGCCATGAGGCCACCAAAGCGCCATCCGGCAGCTCGCCGTCGCCGATTTCGTCCCATACGGACGTGACGCGCCCATGCCCGTCAAGGTGCTGCGCCAGCTGCCCCACAAACCACGAGTGCAGTCCGGAGACGTCCGGCAAGCCGAGCTCGGCGGCTTTGGCTTGCGCCTGGGCACTGGATTGCCACTGGGTCAGCGGAACTTCGTCCCCGCCCAGGCTGATCCAGCGCGACGGGAAGATCTCCACCACTTCATCGAGCACATTGCGGTAGAACTCCAACGAGGTGTCCGAGACTTCCAGGACGGTCTCGTTGATGCCCCAGCGGGTCCAGACTTCCACCGGTCCGGCGCCGGCGCCCAGTTCCGGATAGGCGGCGATAGCGGCCTGGCTGTGTCCCGGCACGTCGATTTCCGGGATAACGGTGATGTGCCGTTCCGCTGCGAACGCGACGACTTCGCGGAGATCGTCCTGGCTGTAGAAACCGCCATGCGGAAGCCCGTCGAAAACCCCCGCCCGCCAGGATCCGAGGGAGGATTCACGCCGCCACGCCCCGGTCTCGGTGAGCTTGGGGTAGCGGTTGATCTGGATCCTCCAGCCCTGGTCGTCCGTGAGGTGCAGGTGCAGGACGTTGAGCTTGTGCATGGCCATCACTTCGATGAACCGCAGCAGGTTGTCCTTGGGCATGTAGTGCCGCGCGACGTCCAGCATGGCGCCCCGGTAGCCGAAGCGGGGCTTGTCCTCCACAGACACCCGCGGCACCGGCCACGCAGAGACAGAACCAACAGGAGCCTGCCGCAGCGCCGCGGGACCCATCAGCTGCAGCAGCGTCTGCGCGGCATAGAAGGCGCCCGCCGGACCACCCGCATGGATCACGACGGCGTCACTCACCGCCAGGCGGTATGCCTCGGCGTCGAGCGCCGGGTCGAGCAGGAAGCTGATGGTAGCCGAGCCCGCCGGCGCCGGAAGCAAGTCCCAGCCGGTGGCCGCGCCGAGTGTCCGGGCGAGCCAGCGGCGAGGACCGCCGAGCGAAGGGTCGGCACCCAAGGTAGTCCCGCCGTCGAGCTCCAACGCGCCGGGCTGCACGTCCACCGACCACGGCGCCGGAACGAGGGTGTGCGCGCTCATCCCTTCACCGCCCCGGCCAGTCCGGACACCAGCTTGCGCTGCACGGCGATGAAGAAGATCAGCACCGGAATGGTCATGATCACGGAACCGGCCATGATGGCGCCCCAGTCGTTCTGGTCCGGCTTGAAGAAGGTCAGCAGCGCCATGGGCAGTGTCTGGTTCTCCTGGGCCGAGATGATGAACGTTTTGGCGAAGAGGAAGTCGTTCCAGGTGGAGATGAAGGAGAACACCGAGCAGGCCACCACTCCCGGCGCCACCAGCGGGAACAGGATGGACCGGACGAAACGGAAGCTGCTGGCACCGTCCAGCCGGGCCGCCTCCTCGATCTCGACCGGCACGGCGGCCACGAAGCCGCGGAGCATCCAGATGGCGAACGGGACGCTGAAGCCCACGTGGACCAGCACCAGGGAACCCAGCTGGTTCAGCCCCACCAGCGGAATGGCCTCGCCGGCGTTGCGGAGCAGGAAGAACAGCGGGATGGTGAGGGCTTCCACGGGCACCATCTGGGCCACGAGGATGATGATGAGCAGCTTGGTTCGCATCCTGAAGTTGTAGCGGGTCAGCGCCACGGCGGCCAGGAACGCCAGGACGGTGGAAATGACGACGACGGCCAGGGCCACGATCACGCTGTTCAGGAAGTACTGGCCAAAGTTGTTGACTGCCAGGACCCGGCCGAACGAGTCCAGCGACGGTTCCAGGGTGAACGGCGCCGCGTCGCCGGCGTCGAGCGCCGTTTTTGGTTTCAGCGCCGAAAGCACCATCCAGAACAGCGGGAAGGCGACGCAGAGCGCGATGGCGAGGGCCACGGCGTCGGCGCCGAACCGCCGTCGTCCGTTCTTCCGGAACTTCTGCGGAGCGTCCGCTGCGGACGGCCGGTTGTTGCGGGGTGAAACGTCGATGGCGGTCACAGTGCTTCTCCCGTTCTTTTGAGGATGCGGAGGTAAACGAAGGTGATGACCATGAGCAGGGCGGTCATGATGACGCCCAGGGCCGAACCGAGCCCGTAGAGGCTGGCCGCGAACGCCTGCTGGTAGCCGTAGACGTTCAGCACGAGGTTCTGCCCGGCGATGCCGCCGCCGTTGGTCATGATGTAGATCTGCGAGAAGATCTTGAAGTTCCAGATGATCGACTGGATGGTCACCACGATCACGATGGGCCGCAGCATGGGAAGCATGATGCTGCGCGCGATCCGCGGCATGGTGGCGCCGTCGATCCGGGCCGCCTCAATGACCTCGGTGGGGATTGCCTGGATGCCGGCGTAGACGGTCACCAGGACGAACGGGAACGAGCACCAGACCACTTCGCTGGCCACGAGGCCGAAGCCCGACCATTTGTCGTACGTCCAGGAATGGCCGGCGAACTGCGTCAGTCCCGCGGACACGAGCGTCTTGTTCACCAGGCCCAGCGTGGGGTCGAAGAGGAACAGCCAGACGGCGCTGCCGGTGACGGCCGGGGTGGCCCATGCGCCCAGCGAGACGATGAAGAGGGTGGAGCGGACCCACGGCCGCAGCCGCGTGGCCAGCACCGCGAGCGTGCTCCCCACAAGCAGGGTGAGGACCACGCAGGCGCCGGCGAACAGTACCGTGTTGCCCAGCACCGTCCAGAACTGCGGGTCGGCGAAGAGCTTCTGGTAGTTTTCCAGGCCAGTGAACCGCAGCGGTGCCTTGCCGCTGACCTGGGCCTGCCGGTAGTCGTACAGCGAGACGTTGATCAGCTGGAAGATGGGGTAGCCCAGCAGGGCAATCAGGACGATGAAGGCCGGGGCCAGGTACAGCCACGGTTCCAGCCCGCGTTTGATCTTCGAACGACGGCGGGTCTTGCGTTCCGCCGTCGGGGCGCCGCCGGGCCGGGTGCTCTTATTGCCGCGCGGCGATTCAGCCTGCACCGGCGCCAACGCCGTCATGCCGCGGATCCGGGCGCGAAGAGGGGTGAATTTGTGCGTGCCATTACTTGGCTCCGAATGCCTTGTTCATCGCGTCGGCGGCTTCGGTGGTTGCCGTGTTGACGTCCGCCTTGCCGGTGACGATCTTCTGGTACATGCCGGTGAAGACACCCTGCGCGTCGATGGTTGACCAGGTTTCCGTGACCGGGACGAAGTTGGTGCCGGCGCCGAGGGTCTGGATGAAGGGCGCCACCTGGGCATTGGAAGCGGCCACATCCTTTTGGACGTCGGAGAAGGTGGGCAGGTTGCCCATGGAGTCGAACATCTTCTGCTGGTACTTCTTGCTGGCCAGCAGCTTCACGAAGTCGGCAGCCAGTGTGCGGTGAGTGCTGCTGTTGAAGACTCCGAGGTTGTTGCCGCCTGCGAACGCGGGTGCGACGGAACCCGCCGTCTTGCCCGGAACAGGGACCACGGCGAACTTGTCCTTGACGGCGCTGGCTGCGACGGCCTTGTAGTTGAAGTCGCCGCCGATGGTCATCGCTGATTTCCCGGCAATGAACTGCTGGACGCTGGCGTTGCCGCCGAATTCCGCGCAGGTCTGGGCGGGGCAGATATCGTCCGTGAGGAGGCGGGTGTAGGCGGCCACGCCCTCGCGGGATTCCGTGGAGTCAAGGCCGGAGACGAAGGTGTCGCCGGCCTTGGTGGCTATGCTGCCGCCGTTGGCCCAGAGGTACGGCATGGCCGAGAACTGGGCTGCGCCGCCCACGGAGATGCCGAGCATTCCGGGGTTGGCCGCCCGGACGGCGCGGGCCACGGTCTCAATGTCGGCCAGGGTCTTGGGGACCTCCAGGCCGAGCTGCTGGAGCAGGTCGGTGCGGTAGTAGAGGGCACGGACGCCGACGAACCAGGGAACGCCGTAGTTCTTGCCGTCGATTTCGGTGGTGGCCAGGATCTTGCCGTCCAGGTCCCGGGCCTCGTCCCAGCCCTTGATGTCTTCGGTGACATCGGCCAGTCCGCCGGAGGCCACGTAGCTGGCCAGGTCGGTGTTGCCGAATTCGGCGACGTCCGGGGCGCTGGAGGGATCGTTGAAGGCGGCCTTGAAGCGTTCGGCCCGGCTGTCCACGGGAATGTACTGGACATCGATCTTGGCACCACTGTGGGCTGCCTCGAACTCGCTCACGGCGTCTTTGACCACGGCGGACTTGGGGTCCTGGTTGACTTCGGAGAAGAGCCACACGCGGACTGTTCCGGTCTGCTCGTCCGAGGATGAGGCGGCGTTGTTCGAGGTGGGCGGGGCGCAGGATGTCAGGGCGAGGGCGGCCAGGGCGACTGCCGCGGCGGTGCGTGCGATTTTCAAAATTCCTCCATTGGAAAAGTGGGATAACCGGTTGTAATGTGCGGGACGGCCATGCATTCGGCTGCTAGGACGTCCATGTGAGGGCCTCCAGATGAGCGTCCGTCGGCGGCGGCAGCGCCGCGGCGCCCAGTGCGGCCAGCGGAATGTCCGACGGGAGCAGTTCAAAGCGGCCTGATAGTCCCAGGGACTCGAGAAACCGGGACTCCTCAGCACGGTGTTTGAGTTCGGAGTCAATGCCCTGCAGCAATGACGGCCCCAAGGCGGCGAGGCCTCCGCCGATGATGATGCGGTCGGCGCCCGTCGATAAAACGAGGACCTGGATCGCCAAAGCGACGCCGCGGCACAACACCGCCGCCGCTACGCGGGCGCGTTCGTCGCCGGCGAGCGCTGCCTCGAAGGGATCCCGTCCGCCGCCTGGTGGCGGTGTCCACATCCGCGCGAGGGCGGACCCGGAGGCGAGGGTTTCCAGGCAACCCACCTGGCCGCAGACGCAGGGGGTGTCCCCGCCTACCGGCAGGTGGCCGATTTCGCCCAGCATGCCGTCCGGTCCGCGGAGCACCTTGCCGTTCCTTACGACGCCGGCGGCCAGGCCGGTGCCGAGGTTCAGGTACGCGAGCGTCTCATCCGGGGCAACCCCGGAGCCACTGGGTACCGGTCCTACGGCAGTTCTGGCCGTGAGGATGCCGTGGGCTCCGAGGGCTGCGGCCTTCACATCGTTCTCCACGGCAACGGGAGATCCGAGCAATTCCTCCAGTTCGCCCGCCAGGTTGAGGCTTTCCACGCCCAGGTTCACGGCGTGGCGGACCACGCCGGTGGACGGATCCACCAGTCCGGGCATACAGGCCCCCATGGAGTCCAGCCGCCCGTTGCCGGCCGCAGCCATGGCCTCCCTGGCCAGGGCTGCGGCCACTCGAACCACGTGGTCCCCGCCGTAGCCGGACGGCGCAGTGCGCAGGGCGGCCAGCGAACCGTCGTCGTGCAGTATGGCCGCCGCTGTTTTGGTTCCTCCGATGTCCAGCCCGAGCCTCACGACGCGGATCCAGTCAGTATCGATCCCGTAGCCGGGCCCATCAGGCAACGCCCAACTGGTTCCAGAGCACCAGCACGGACGTTCCCCGCAGGACGATGTCGGGGGCATCGTCAGCCAGCCGGACGGATACCGGCGCCGGGTCCTGCTGCAGGAGCCGTGAGAGCAAGGTCGCCTCGACAGACTTGAGCAGCTGCCCATCCAGCAGGTGCGGCGGTCCGCTCAGGACCACCTCCGAGAGATCGAGTGCGCCCACAACCGGTGCCAGGGCGACGGCGAGCCGTTCACCGGCTTCACGGAACAAAGCGTCGGCTGCGGCTTCCGGTTCGGGGCTCGCGGCCGCTTCGGCCATCTTCCGCTCCAGATTGGGGACGGACACCCAGGTTTCCAGGCAACCGGTCTTTCCGCAGTTACACATGTCCCCGCCGTCGGTGCCGACAGTGACGTGGCCGATCTCGCCGGCACCGGAATGGGCGCCGCGGACCCGCTGGCCGCCCACTATCAGTCCGGAGCCGACACCGCGGCCAATCTTCACCAGGATCATGTCGTCGCTGCCGTCCCCGAAGGTGTACTCGGCGTGGACGGCCGCGTCGGCGTCGTTGGATACCAGCACCGGCAGACCGGTGTGCTGCTGCAGCCGGTCGCGGAGCCGGACGTTTTTCCAGCCCAGGTTGGAGGCCTCGACGACGACGCCATCAGGGCTGACGATGCCCGGGGTTCCGACTCCGATGCCCAGGAGCGTGGCGGTGGCCAGCTCCACGGCGTCGGAGGCGAGCTGGAGGACCTGGCTGACCACGGCTTCGCCGGTTTCCGGTCCGATAGAGCGCTCGAGCCGGTCCACGATGTTGCCGTCGAGGTCCAGCACGGCGGCGCGCAGTACGCCGTTTTCCGCCAGGTCCATTCCTATGATTTGCAGCCCGCGGCGGTTCAGGTCCATCAGGATGGCCGGTTTGCCGGGGCGGCCTTTCTCGGACTGGCCAAGCTCCACCACGTGGCCGCGCTCCATCAGATCCGCTACGAGATCCGATACGGTCACGCGGGTCAGACCAAGCGCTCTGGAAAGATCCGCCCGGCTCATGGCGCCGGACGAGTGGAGGGTCTGGCGCACCAGGGAAAGGTTGCGTGCGCGGCCATCGGATGGAAGGGTTCCACTTGCCGAGCCGGCAGTGCGAACACCTGGAGATTCGTTCATGTTTGTTAGTAAACTATACTAACAAACAAATAGCAATGGTTTCTTTGGCCTCATACCTGGACTCGATGCCGAGCGGGTTGGACGCACCAAATGACGCCTTACCGCAGGAGCTACCCGTGAAACTGGAAATTGCAGTGGTCAGTGCCGAGGGTGCGGGAATTGCCGCATCTGAGGGTGCCGACCGGATTGAGCTGTGCAGCAGCCTGGAGCTTGGCGGCATCTCCCCGTCCCAGGGCCTGATGGAGGCAGCAGCGGAACAGGTTGACGGCAGGCTGGAGATTCATCCGCTCATCCGGTGCCGGCCCGGAGATTTCACCTACTCCCCTGCTGAGCTGGACACCATGGAGCGCAGATCCGTAATCTGCTGAAGCAGGGTGCACACGGGGTTGTGTTCGGGGCACTGAGGCCCGGAGGAGAAGTGGATGTTCCCGCCACGCGCCGCCTCGCCGAGTGCGCACGGAACGCCGACCCCCTCGACTGCGTCAACGCAGACCAGCCGGCCTCCCGCAACGCCGTGAGTTTTGTCCTTCAAGGCCTGGCCTACGTCAATTTCCCGCTCACCGACGAGGCGACCGCGGAAGGCCTGGCGGCAGCATGGACCGCCAACGTGGAACTCTGCCGCGTGGCGCTCTGGAGTTCGACGCCGCCGAGAAGCTCGCCGTACGGTCTCCTGGGCCGGGATGCGAGGGGTGGTCACCCTGGCCGCGGTCCTGGTGCTGCCCGCGGATCTGGAACACCGTCCGGTGCTGATCCTGGCTGCCCTGGTAGTGGTCGGCGGCACGCTCACGCTGCAGGGCTTCACCCTTCCGGCGCTGGTCCGGCTCCTGCGGGTCCAGGGCCCGGACCAGCGCGAGGACGCACTGAACCAGGCATCGCTGATGCAGCGGGCCACCGCTGCCTTGCCTGCGGCAACGTGGGGTGCTGCGATTCGTCGCCCGGAACCCACGCTTCCAAGCACTTCGACGGCACCCGGCACCCGGTCATGCGGAGCATCGAGCCGGGAGAAGACTGGCGCTGGTGCTACCAGGACGACCTGCTGGGGTGACGAAGGGAGGTCCGCGGCGGGGGAGCTAACCTTCGGGCATCTGGATCACACCGAGCTGCTGCATCAGCCCGAGGTCGTCGCGGTCCGACCAGTGCTCGACGATCTTTCCGTTTTGGACCCGATGGATCGCCACCGCGGTCTCTCGTAGTTCGGCGCCTGTGGGAGGCAGCGGTCCGGGGAGGTCGCCCTCATGTCGACCGGTCGCCGTCAGCCTGGTGACCACTTTGTCCCCTTCGGCGACCTGGTCCTGAATCTCGTGGGTACCCGGCGTCGCCGTCCAGAATATGCGGAAGGCCTGTTTCAGGCCTTCGCGTCCTGCCGGCAGCCCGGGGAATGGCGGATTATGGTCAAGGTAGTCTTCAGCGACCAGATCATCCATCGCATCGATATTCCCGGCGTCGATCTCGGCGTAGAAGCGCCGCACGAGCGTTTTGTTGTCCTCAGATTCCACGGCCGTCCTTCCGTTTGTACACGGAGTTCGTACTCGGACCGGCTCACCTGTGCGGGCGGTCAAGTGTCCCGTGGGAGGCCAGTCTAAACCCGCGGGGCTGGCCATGGTAGGTGAGCCGGCCGAGCTTCAACAGAGATCTTCCTGCGGCCGGGAAGCAGCCGGGCTGACGCCCTAAGCCGTCGAACTCTGGACAGGCGGACGACGGCGGGACCTCCCGCCGTCGTTCGTTTGCCTACGTGGCGGCTTCCGCGTCCGCCAGCCTGATCATGCGGAGCTCGCCAGCCACCCCGCGGGACGGCCAATAGTCATTTGCCATTTCCCTCACATGGCTTTGATCCGCCGCCGGGAAGATCTTCCCGAGCATCTCCGCCGAGTGGAGCAGCGCGATCAGTGCGGTGGTACGCGGATCGGAGGATCCGCCGCCGAGTGCGGCTTCAATCCTTTTCAGCAGGGCCGCCTCCGGAGCGTGGTCCTTCTCCGGGTATCGGGTGGTCCTGAACAGGCCAAGGTGCCTTTCGCCCACATGTTCCACGATGCCCAGCGACGCCATGCCCTCGTAGATGCGGTGCAGTTCGGCGCGGCTCTCCAGCATGGAAACGCACTTCTTGGGAGTATGCAGCCCCGGCCTGTCCCGGATGATTTCCAGCTGGTGCTGGAAGTCCGTCTGCGGGGTGGAGCCGGTTGCCACGACGTGCTTCCCCTGCAGTTCGATGGCACCGAGCAGATCCAGCTCGGCCAGGATCGCGCCGGCCACGCCGGCCCTCAGGACGGCCGACGGCACGTCGGGCTCGCCGTCCTTGTCATTGGTGGCCAGCAGGAGCAGGGCCTGGGGAAGGTTCAGCTCTTCCGCCTTGGGCATTTCAGCGTTCATACGATCATGGTGGACCCGACGGGGCACCCACCACAACGATGATTTACAAGCCGGAAACCAAAACCACTACCCGCAATCGAAATTGCAGAGTACATTTAATGCAATCAGCCTTGCAGAGTGATGCACGTTACAGAAGGGGCCCGGTTTGAACACCAACGCGGTCGATCTTGAAGCCGGCGCGGCAGGCGACAGCAGCGCCGGAAACCTTACGCACGCCTGGCTCGGCGACGTGTTCCCCGACGTTCCGCTGTCCAAGGCCCAGAGCCGGGTGGTGGATGTCATCGGCCGCAATCCGCAGCTTTCCTCCTACGCCGACATCGCCGAAATTGCCCAGCGCGCCGACGTCAACAACTCCACGGTGGTCCGCGCCGCCCAGCACCTGGGCTACCGCGGCTGGCCCGACCTCCAGCGGGAACTGCGCTCCCGGTACCTCGTGATGATCTCCACCGAGGACACCCTGACCGAGCACGGCGAACACCGCAGCCCCCTGCACGACGCGATCAACCACGACATCGAGAACCTGCGCCTGACGCTGGACTCCAACACGGCCGACGACGCCGAGGCGGCCATTGCTGCCATGGCCGCCGCGAAGTCCATCACCGTCGTCGGGCTCGGCTCCTTCGCCGGCCCCGCCAGCGTGATGGCGCACCTGGGCTCCACGATGGGGTACCCCATCACCCTGGAGAACCGCGGCGGCGTCCACCTCGCCTCCAGCACCAACACCCTTGGCCCCGGGGATGTTCTGGTGGTCATCAACATGTGGCGCTCCATCCGGCAGATCATTGTCACCGCCGAGGCCGCCAAGCAGGCAGGCGCCACGGTCATTGCCATCAGCGACATGCGCCGCGGCCGCCTCGCAGCAGCGGCCGACCACCTCCTGGTGGTGGCCTCGGAAGGGATCTCCTTCTTCCAGTCCGTCACCGGCGCAAACTCCCTGGTCTACGGCCTGCTCGCGGGCATGGAGGCGGCGCACCCCGAACGCAGCCGCACCGCCATCCGCCGCACCCAGCAGCTCTGGAAAGACCTCGACATCTACCTCGACTGACCCGCCAACCCCCGTACGTACCCCCTGACTCCAGGAGCAGTTCATGAACACCACCACCGACCGCCGCGTTGCCGTCATCGGCCTCGGCGCCATGGGCGGGGCGATGGCCGCCACCCTCCACCGCGCCGGCTGGGCCGTCACCGGCTTCGACCCCTCCGACGCCGCCAGGGCCGCCTCGGACGAAGCAGGAATCGCCACCACCGCCAACCTCGCGGACGTCGCCGGAACCCCCTACGCAGTCCTCTCCCTCCCCGCGGCCAGCATCGTGGAGACCACCGTTCCCCAGCTCCTGGCAGCACCGGGAACCGTCGCCATTATCGACACCACAACCTCCGAACCGGGCACCAGCAAGCACATGGCAGACCTCGCCGAAGCCCAGGGGGCATCCTTCGTGGACGCGCCGGTCTCCGGCGGACGCGACGGCGCCGCAACCGGAACGCTGAGCGCCTTCGTCGGCGCAACCGACGCCGCCCTTGCCGCAGCCGAGCCAGTCCTGCTCGCCCTCACCGGCGGCAAGTACAGCCACATCGGCGGCCCCGGCAGCGGCAACGTGGTCAAGCTCCTCAACAACGTCCTGGCAGCGGCCAACCTGGTCTCCGTGGGCGAGGCCCTCGGCGTCGCCAAGGCCTACGGCATCGATCCCGCCACGGCCGCGGCCAGCATCAGCGAAGCCTCCGGCGGCAGCAAAGTATCCGCCAACATGTATCCCAACTGGGTCCTCAGCGGCACCCACAATTCGGGCTTCTCGCTGGGCCTGATGGCACGCGATGCCGCCCTCGCCGTGGAGGTCGCCGCGCAGATCGGCGAAAAACCGGCGCTGCTCACCGCCGTCGCAGGCCAGTGGCAGGAGGCCCTGGCCGCCCTCGGGCCTCGTGCCGACTTCACCGAAATCGCCAGAACCGTCGCCCCGGCCATCACGCCCGCCGGCGCACCCAACACCGCCGTCGCCTAAGCCTCCAGCCCCCAGCTTTAAGGACCACCACATTGAGCATCACCACAGCACCCACCTCCTCCTCGGCAGCCACCGCCCGGGCTGTCCTGGACGCAGCCTTCCCGGCCGGTCTCGGCGCCTTCCTTGACGGCAAAGTAGTCACCGGAAGCGGCGAGAGCATCACCCTCACCGCGGCCGCCACCGGTGAACCCTTTGCCACCTACGCCGACCCCGGCGCCGACGGTGCCAACGCCATCCTGGAAAGCTCGACGGCAGGCGCAGCGGTCTGGGGCGCGCTGAACGGGTTCGAACGGGCAGCCATCCTCCGCAACGTCAGCCGCGTTGTGGAGGCACACGCGGAGGAACTGGCCATCCTCGAGTCCGCCACCACCGGAAAACCCATCCGTGACGCCCGCGTCGAAGCCGCCAAGGTGGCCGAAATGTTCGGCTACTACGCCGGCTGGGCGGACAAGCTGACCGGCCAGACCATCCCCGTTCCCGGGCCGTGGCACACGTACACCGAGCGCGTGCCCTGGGGTGTCGTCGTCGCCATCACCCCCTGGAACGCTCCACTGTTCACGGCGGGCTGGAACTCCGCCGCCCCGCTGGCCGCCGGCAATGCCGTGATCATCAAGCCCAGCGAATTCACCCCGGCCTCCTCGGTCCGGCTCGCCCAGCTGGCCCACGAGGCGGGGCTGCCGGCAGGCGTCTTCAACGTGGCGGCAGGACTGGGCCAGACCATGGGCGCCGCCCTCACCACCGACCGGCGCGTCGGCAAAATCAGCTTCATCGGCTCCGTCCCCACCGGACGCAGGGTGGCCGTCGCTGCAGCGCAGGCCGGGATCCCCGCCTTGCTGGAGCTCGGCGGAAAGAGCGCCAACATTGTGTTCGCCGACGCCGACCTGGACCGTGCCGCCGACGGCGCCGTCTCGGCGATCTTCTCCGGCGCCGGCCAGTCCTGCGTGGCCGGATCACGGCTCCTGGTGGAGCGCAGCGTCCACGCACAGTTCGTTGAAATGGTCGCCGCGAAGGCCGCACGGCTGCGCGTTGGCGACCCGCTGAGCGCGGACACCGAGGTTGGCCCCATCATCACCGCCCAGCAGTTCGCCACCGTGAACACCCTCATCGCGGCAGGAATTAACGACGGCGGTCGCCGGGTCACGGGCTCGGCGCTTCCGGCTGCAGTGGCCGGGTCAGCGCTGGCCGGCGGACACTGGGTCATGCCGACGCTGCTGGACGGCGTCACGCCGGCGAACCGGCTCGAAACCACGGAGGTCTTCGGCCCCGTGGTGGGCGCGGACGCGTTCGATACGGAGGCCGAAGCCATCGCCCGGGCGAACAACACCAACTTCGGCCTGGCCGGCGCGGTGTGGACCTCAGACATTTCCCGCGCCCACCACATTGCCCGCGAGGTGAAGGCCGGCACGTTCTGGATCAACTCCTACAAAACCATCCACGTGGCAGTCCCGTTCGGCGGCTTCGGCGATTCCGGCCACGGCCGCTCCTCCGGCCCCGGGGTCCTGGACGAATACACCCAGACGAAGGCCATCTGGGTTCCCACGCGCGCGGCAGGTTCCCCCTTCCCCTCGCTGTCCTACTAAAGCGTCCTCCTCATGCGTCCAACTGAAGCAGGCAGGTACTTATGGAACTGACAGACACCACCCCCGCAAACGCGGCCCTCCACGCCGCCCTTGCTGACGGCGTCGAAACCTGGAAGCCCCGCGTCCAAGCACTGGCGCGGGAAATCCACGCCCACGAGGAGATCTCGTTCGAGGAGGTCCGCTCGGCCGAGGCCATCGCGGCCCTGCTGGCAGAGGGCAGTTTCGCGGTGGAGCGCGGCACGGGGGGCCTGCCCACCGCGTTCACGGCGAGCGCCGGCAGCGGTGAACTGACCGTCGCGCTGTGCGTGGAATACGACGCACTTCCGGACATCGGCCACGCCTGCGGGCACAACCTGATCGCGGGCGCCTCCGTCGCAGCAGCCCTTGCGCTGCAACCCTACGTCGACGAACTGGGCATCACGCTGAAGGCCATCGGAACGCCCGCCGAGGAACACGGCGGCGGCAAAGTGCTCATGCTGGAACAGGGGGCGTTCGACGGCGTCGGGCTGGCTTTGATGGTCCATCCCGTCCAGGACGGCCTGACGTACAACCCGGCGGGGACCAGCGCCCAGGCCGTGGGCCGGTACAAGGCGACGTTCACCGGGAAGGCCGCGCACGCTGCGGCAGCGCCGCATCAGGCCGTGAACGCGGCAGACGCCGCCGTCCTGAGCCAGGTCGCCGTCGGCCTCCTGCGCCAACAGATCCCCGGCGACCACCGCATCGCGCTGTACGTTGCCGAGGCCGGCCACGTCACCAACATCATTCCGGACCGGGCGGTGGTCCAGTTTGAGTGCCGCGCCTTCACCCTGCCGGAATACGAGGCGCTGCTTGAGCGGGTCCGCCGCTGCTTCGAGGGAGCCGCTCTGGCCACCGGAACCACTCTGGCCATCGAGGCGACCGAACCCCTCTACGAGCCGCTGCTCCAGGACGACGCCCTGGCTGCGCACTGGACCGCGGCGATGGACGCATTCGGCAAGGACACCTCGCCCTCGGCCGGCCTCAGCGGCGGGTCAACCGACATGGGCAACATCTCCCAGGTCATCCCGTCCCTGCATCCCTGGCTCAGCATTCCCGGGGCCAACGTACCCATCCACTCGCACGCGTTCGCCGCGCTGGCCGACACCTCCGAGGCGTACGGCGTGATGTTCGAGGCAGCCACCGCGCTGGCCTGGACCGTCGCCGCCGCTGCCTCAACCCCCACCGAACGGGAACGCTTCACCAAAGCGGCATACCGCCGTCGTACTCTCACCCAGGAAGGCACATCATGAGTACCAGCACCAAAACCACGCGGATCGACAAAGCTGGTGCCCGGCTGACGCTTCCGGTCGCCGCGCTGGCCTTTGTCATCGCGCTGGCCGTCCAGTTCATCGGCCAGGCCAAGATCGATATCGGAATCGGCGCAATCGTCATTTTCCCCATGGTCTGGGGCCTCATCCTGGGGCTTTTGGTCTCCATCCAGAAGTTCAAGCCCCTGGGCCTGGACCTGCAGCGGATCGCCGCCGCCCTGGTGGGCGTGGCCGTGCTGCTGCTGGTGGCCAGGCTGGCGTTCAACATCGGGCCCAGCCTCCCCAGCCTGATCAAAGCAGGGCCGGCCCTGCTGCTGCAGGAAGTGGGCCACCTGCTGGGCACCATCATGCTGGCGCTCCCCCTGGCCGTCCTGCTCCGGATGGGCAAGGCAACGGTGGGCGCTACGTTCTCCCTTGACCGGGAGCCCTCCTTCGCCATGGTCTCCGAAAAGTACGGCCCCGATTCGGACCAGTACCGTGGCGTGCTGGCGATGTACGTTTTCGGAACGCTGTTCGGCGCCGTGTACATCACGCTGCTCACCTCACTGGTGGCCAACTGGAAGATCTTCGATCCGCTGGCCCTGGCGATGGGCGCCGGCGTGGGATCCGGCTCCATGATGGCGGCGTCGTCGGCCAGTATCATCGCGGCCTACCCCGCGGACCAGGAAGCCATCCTGGGCATGGCGGCGGTGTCCAACCTGATCACCACCATCCTTGGCGTCTACGTGGGCATCTACATCGCGCTGCCGCTGGCGGACCGTTTCTACAAGCTCCTCACCCGCAAGCAGACCCGCGAAGCCGCCGTGGTTGCTGCCGGCGCACCCGGGGCAGCCGGGGCACCCGCCGAGCGCGGCCAGGCCGACATCGAGCGGGACGAGGCCCAGGCCGAAGAAAACCGGCGGTTCCGCGAACGCGTGGCCGAATCCTCCGCTGCCATCAAGCTCCCGCTGTGGCTGTCCCTGTCGGTCCTGACGGTCCTGGGCATCGGCACGGCGTCGGTGGCGGCGAAGGGGTTCAGCCTCACGATCGTGGGCGGGTACGGCATTATGCTCGCCCTGGTCCTGGTCAGCATCGCACTGGCGAAGGTCACCAGGAAGATCTCGGCCATCGTCTACATCACCACCATCGGCGCCTACATCTCCAGCCCGTGGTTCTTCGGGGCGGAGGCGCTCACAACGGTCATCAAGACGGTCGACTTCCTGTCCATCGCCACGGTGATGCTGACGCTCGCGGGCCTGTCTTTGGGCAAGGACATCCCCTTGCTGAAGAACATCGGCTGGAAGATCATCCCGGTGGGCCTGGTGGCCGTCACCGCGTCGTTCCTGCTCTCCACCGTGATCGCGGAGTTCGCCCTGGGGCTCTGGCACTAACATGCAACGCGGGGTCACTTACTGCCCAATAATGGGCACTTATTGGGCCAAAAGTGACCCCGCGTTGGGCCACCCCTCCCCGCTGCTTTCGCGGCGAAGGTGAACGGTCGACGACGGGACCTCCCGCCGTCGTCAGCTTTCGGGCAGTCGCCCGGCCAGTCCTTGGAGCGACGGTTCACGGCCCAGCTCCACATGTGCGAAGGCCAGCGCCGCCGCCAGGTCCGGCTTGCCGTCATAAATGGCCTTGCACAGGCTCAGGTGCTCCGCACACTGAACCTGGGGATCACGGTGCCCGGTCAAAGTGAAGAGCCACTGCATCCTGCCCAGCAGAGGCTTCATGGAGTACTCCAGCAGCGAGTTGCCCCCCATCGCCACGATCTCCGCATGCAGCGCCGTATTGGTGAGCGGTATCTGCGCATGGTCGTGGCGCAGGGTTGCTTCTTCTGCCTGGTCCATCATCTGCTGCAGCCGCGACGACGACTGGCCTCTTGCCGCGGCCTGGGCGGCGAGGCGCGCGGCGAGGACTTCCAGGCTGAGCCGCACCTCAAAGAGCTCGTTGACGTCGCGCAGGGTGATCTGCTTGACGGTGGCACCACGCCGCGGGGAGGCGTCAATGAAGCCTTCGGCTTCGAGCTGCTGGAGTGCTTCCCGGACGGGTACCCGGGAAACAGCCAGGGTCTGGGACAGGTCACGTTCCCTGAGCCGGGACCCTGGCGCGAAGTCACCTGAGATGATCAACTCCCGGATCCGTGCCCGGGCAGTGTCAGCCGACGACGCCGGGGCTTCCGCTTGGACTGTCATTCATGCCTCCGTTATTGCTGCGACATCATACTTCCGCGCTGACTCAGTTATTCAGCTCCACGCGGGTGCCAACCCCGTGAATGAGCGCAGCGTCATACAGGAGCCGCCCGATGGCAAGATCCTGCAGACCGATACCAACCGAGTTGAACAAGGTTACGTCCTCATCACCAAGGCGACCTGCTTTTGTCCCCGCCGCCACGTCACCAAGCTCGGCTTCCACATCCTCAAAGCTCATCACGCCTTCGGCCACCGGGATGATCAGTCCGCCGGATTTGGCCCTGGCCGTGGCCAGGCTGTCCACGAAGACCCTTGCCCTCACCATACCCGCCGAATCAATCTCCCGGTGGTCCGCCCGCGGACGGGATCCGACGGCGTTCACGTGCAGTCCGGGCTGGAACCACTCGCCCTTAACCAACGGCTCAACGGCCGGCGTGAGGGTGCACAGCACGTCGGCGGCCTCCACAACTTCCCGGACGCTGGCCGCCCGCGTGACGTTCAGGCCGTAATGGGAAATCTCGTCGCAGAAGGCGGCGACCGTGTCCGCGGAACGGGACCACACCACGACGTTTTCAATCGGGAGGACGGCCAGCATGGCTTCCACGTGGGCAACGGCCAGGGCGCCTGCACCAACCAGTCCCAGGGTTGTGCTGCCGGGCCTCGCGAGGAGTTTCGTCGCCACGGCACTGGCGGCGGCAGTGCGGACCCTGGTGGGGACTTTGCCGTCCAGGATGGCCAGGGTTTCGCCGGTTAGCTGGGAGACAAGCATGATCGTGGACCGCTGCGTGGGCAGGCCGGACTCCCGGTTTGCCGGGATGTCCGCCAGTAGTTTGACGGACGCCAGCTCCTCGGCGCTGGACAGCGCTGCCATCGGCAGGAACCTCGCGTCCGAGGACGGCAGGAGGAGCGAGTCCGGCGCCGGCTGAAAGGCGGTGCCTCGGCTGAGGCCGGCAAAGACGCGTTCGACGGCGGCAATGGTCCCGGGCATATCGGCCAGGGTTTGGAGCTCGGAGGCTTTAAGAATCAGGGTCATGGGTGGCTTTCTGGATTGGGAGGGCGCGTTTGCCCTGGTAGCTCGGGCAGCCCGGGCAGGAGGAGCGTGGGAGGGGACAGCGTCGCGCTTGTCCGTAACGACCGGTCAGAGGTCATTCCGTACAAGGACTCCCTGCGCCACCACAGCCCTGATTTCTTCCAGGGCCGAGGCACTGTTCAAGGGATCAGAGTCCACGATCACCGCGTCCGCAAAGGAACCGCGCACCAGGCGACCTGCACTCTCACTCCAGCCGAGCAGGGCGGCGGCATTGACTGTCGCGGCCCGCAGTGCGTCCAGTGGTGAAAGCCCGGCCTCAGCAAGCAGACGCGCTTCTGTGGATATGGGGGTCACATCGGATCCGAAGGAGTCCGTCCCTGCCACCACCGTCACACCGGCTTCATGGGCAGCCCTTACAGCTGCTTTGATGATGGGCGTGTACTCCGTGCCGCGGGCGGCAAGAATCGGGTTGGAAGAGCCTGCCATGCTCGTGATGGCGTCCAATGTGGGTGTGAAGTAAGTGCCACGGCGGGCCATCCGGGAGATGGTTTCTTCGCTGACGAAGACGCCGTGCTCGATGCTGCGCACACCGGCCCGGACGGCACCGTCTATCCCCTCTGCGCTGTAGGCGTGGCAAAGCACGCCTGCTTTGCCTGCGGCCTGGACCACTGCTGAGAGCTGTTCGTGGTTGTAGACCAGTTCGCGGGGGTCTTGTTCCGCCAGGCCTGCCCGGGGATTGGCCCGGGTCTTGATCACCTGGGCACCGCGTTTCAGGTTGACGCGGGTGAGGTAGGCAAGGTCCGTCGGTGCTGTGACTCCCCCGGCCAGGGACGCGAGCGGTGCAAGGTCCGGGTCTGCGAGGAGCGAGTCCCCGAGATCGGGTGAGATGAACAGCCCGGCCGGGCTCATCCGGGGCGAGGCGCCGGCGGCCCAGGCAGGCAGGGCAGCGAGGGCCACGTCCTGATAGAAGCTGCTTGAACCACTTCTGACGCTGGTCGCTCCGCCCTGCAGGATGGCCCGCGCATCCGAAAGCGCGTTCGCATGGACATGCACGTCGATAAGGCCGGGAAGCACCCACCGTCCGGAGGCATCCACGATCCGGGCACGGCCTGCAAGGGCGGCTACCGCACGCCGCGTTTCCTCCCGGGTGCCGACCGCGGTGACCTTGCCTCCTTCCAGCACAAGGACCCCGTCCTGCACTGCGTTGCCCGTCTTGGGGTCAACTATGGTGCCGCCCTCGATGATCATGGGCTGGGGCGAAGCGGGGCGGCCAGGGTAGCCGGGGCCTGATGCGTTGCCCGCTGCCCGCGCTGCCGGGGCACTTCCAAGCTGGGCGGCCAGGGTTGCCACCGAGATTCCCGCCAGGGCGGCCGCGCCGGCCAGGATGCCGCGGCGGGGAACAGCAGCTGGTGGCAGGACAGCGGAGGTGTGATCGTGCAGGCACATTGTTCTCTCCAATGGGAAGGGCCCCTGACGCGGGAGCGCGGGTCCGGTGTCAATAGGTCAAAGTCGTGGTTCCACGGAGGGCGGATAGGCTTCCACCACAGTGTGCTGGAAGCCCTCGAGTAACTTCATTCTATCGCATTTGGTATACCAAGCCAAGAGTGACCGAATGAAGAGGCGAAGGCTCCGTCGTTTACCGGGCAGCGATCTGCTGAGCGATTTCCGCGCGTGGATAGGTGGGCGGAAACAGCTCGTCAGGCTCCCGGAGCCGGGCGTCCCGTACCGAATAGGCCGCCCGCATCGCGTCGAACAGCCGCTGCCCCTCAATCCGCAGCGCGTCGAGGTCTATGCCGGGAAGGGCGCCGCCGACCACGACCGGACGCCCTGCCACGAAGGTATGGGTCACCTGGCGCGCCGTCCCGTTGAGCACAAGCGTCCGCAGCGGGTCCTCGACGACGCCGTCGCCGAAGTCGGCCAGGGAGATCACCGCGATGTCGGCCTGCATGCCGAGGGCAAGCCTCCCCAGATCAGCGCGCCCAAGTGCCCGGGCGCCGCCGAGGGTCGCGGCGTCAAAGTAGTCGGCCAGGGTCCCCGCGTCAGGCCTCCCCTCGACCAGCCGGGTCAGGTGCATGCCGGCGTCCATGCCGCGCACAAGATCCGGCGGGAAGGAGTCAGTACCCAGGCAAATGTTGATGCCTGCCTCGCGGAAACGGTCGAACGAAACAAGCTGCTTCTGGTAGCGGAACGATGTCAGCGGGCAATGGACAATGCTGACGCCGTGGCGGGCCAGCGTGTCCAGCGGGCCGCCCGGCGCTGACGCGGCGGGGTCCTTGCCGTCGATCACCACACCATGTGGGATGAGAAGCCGCGTGCCGAACAGGCCGGTGGATTCGAGCAGTTCCAGGACGCCGCGTCCGGCGGAATGCTGCAGGAGCCCGTCCTCGAGCGGGGACTGGAGGCAGTGAAGCCGGACCAGCGAGTCCCGCTCCCTGGCGATCCGCGCCGTCTCCCGCATCAGGTCTTCGGACAGCGTCTCAATGCGGCACGGCAGCAGGGCCCCGGTGACGAGCGGGTCTGCGAGACCCGCGGCGTACTCCATGAAGCGCTCTGCGTCGCGCAGGCCTGCAAGCCCCCGGGCCTCGTCGAAGTGGACCTCGCGGTCGCCTGCGGCGGTGATGACATGGACCCCGGAACGGTAAGCCGGCCCCAGGTAGCCGCGCAGTCCGATCCAGCGGCTTGTCTCCGCCATGTCCACGAGCTCATCGAGGCCTTCAGCCCAGGAACTGTGGATTTCCGAGGCGATCGGCATGTAGGTCGTGATGCCGTGCAGGGCGAGCTGGGCCAAGGCGAACTCGCGGACCGTGGCGCGCTCCGAGGGCGTGAACACGTCCCGGCGACGGTTGGCGAAGTAGTCGTCCGACCACAGGTGGCCGGCGGCGACATCGGGCGAGGGCCACGAGTCCAGGATGAGGTGATCGATGTCGGCGAGGGCGTCGAGGTCTATCAGGCCAGGCATGACCAAACTCTGGCCATAGTCGCGCTCCTCATCGACCGGGCCCACATAGTCGCGCCCCACGAAGACGATGGAATCCCCCTCGAAGACAACTTCGCCATCCTCGATGAGCGTGTGCCCTGTTCCGTCGAACCCCAGAACGTACCGGGCCGAGATTTTCTTGTACAACGTGCCTCCTTGGCGAACTCCAGATAAATGTGACTTGCCTCTCAATGGGTACGAGTATACAGTCACTTGGTATACCAAAAACCAGATTCCGCAAATGCGGGATGTTTTAGTTCTGATCCCTGATCCCCCTCGAAAGGCCTGCGTCATGCGCAATGAAGCGAAGACCACAGGCGGCTCCGTGTCCGCCCTTGTGGACGCGCCGCCGTCCCGTTCTTTCCGCGCCCGCCCCGCCCTGTGGCTGGTGATGATCGCACTCTCCACCGCCATCTGTGCCGCAGCCATCACGATCGGCACTCACAAGTTCCAGCTCGGCCCGGCCGCAATCGTCCTGATGCCCATCCTGTGGACCGTGCTCATCGGCGGATTCATCGGTGTCCAGAAATGGAAACCCATCGGAGGGCGTGCCCGTGCGGTGTCCACGCACCTGATGGACGTATCCATCGTCTTCTTCCTGGCAGGCCTGGGCACTCAGATAGGCCCGTCGCTGACGAAGTTCACCGGCCTCGGCCCCGCGATACTCCTGCAGGAGGTGGGGCACGTGGTCGGCACAGTGATCCTGGCCCTGCCGGTCGCGGTGGCCCTTGGATTGGGCCGCACTGCGATCGGCGCTACCTGGTCGATCGACCGTGAGTCCTACCTTGCCTTCGCCATCCAGCGCTTCGGCGTCCGCTCCCCGAATACCGCGGCGTGTTCGCCGTGTGGGTGCTGGGCAGCGTCTTTGGCGCCGTGTTCATTTCCCTCCTGGCCGGTCTTCTCGGCGGAATGGACTTCTTTGATCCCCGGGCCCTCGCGTTGGGCCTGGGACTGGGGTCCGCCTCCATGATGCTCGGGGCGTGGGCGCCCTGTCCATCCTTTATCCGGAGATGGCCGGGGAGATCATGGCCCTCGCCGCACTGTCCAACCTCGTCACCAACATCGTCGGCTTCTACGCAGGTGTCTTTATCGCGCTGCCCATGTGCCAGAAGCTTTACAAGATGTGGTCCCGCATTTTCGGGCGGGACGACCTTGGCCACCGAGTCCGCCGCGGCGCCCTCATGGGCGCTGTGGCTGGAACCCAAGCGGGCAGGTCAGGCCCGGCACACCCGGGCGGCGCAGCGCTCGAATCCCGTGAGGCCTCGGGCATCGACACCGTGGACGTCAACAGCATCGAAGAGGACCCCGTTGTTGTCCGGACACCCAGGACGTGGCTCATCGCGTTCGCCGCGACCGGGGTGGCCGGCTTCCTGCTCAACGCCCTCGGCACAGGTTCACTGCTGCCACTGGATGCCGTCGGCGTCCTCATCCTGCTGGCCCTCACCGCCATCGCGCTTGTGCTCGCCAAGCTCGTCCCGGTGGTTCCGTCCAGCATCTGGGTCCTGGCTCTGGCCACCATTGCCTCAGCGACGTTCCTGCCCATCGGCCCCTTCGTCGCCTCCGCTACGCAGCACATCAGCGTCCTCTTCGCCGGCCTGCCCATGATTGCCCTGATCGGCATGTCGCTTGGCCGTGACGTCAAGGCCCTGCGCTCACTGAGCTGGAAGATCGTCATCGTCGCCCTGATCACGTTCACGGCGAGCTTCGTCGCCGCAGCAGCCATCGCGCAGGCTGCCTTCCACTTCTAGTACATGCTTCTTCTAGTACATGCTGCGGTAGGGGAGGCACCGGTCCCGCGGGATCGGTGCCTCCCCGGCCGTCATTCATAGCCCAGCCGAAAGGAATGAACAATGCTCATTACCAACGTCCGCCCCTGGGGCGGGGACGCCGTGGACCTCGAAGTTCGGCAGGGGCGGATCGTGGCCGTTCACCCCGCGGGGACCGCCGTCGTAGCTGCAGACGCCGCCGGCGGGACTGTCGACGGACGGGGCCGGATCGCCGTGCCCGCATTCACCGACGTGCACGTCCACCTCGACTCGACCCGGATCGGGCTGCCGTTCCGGGAGCACACAGCCTCGCCCGGTGTGTGGAACATGATGTGCAACGACCGGGAAAACTGGCGCGACACCCCCATCCCCTACAGGGATGTCGTGGCCGGAACGCTGGAACGAATGATTGCGCGGGGCACCACCCGCGTCCGTTCCTACGCCCAGATCGACGTGGACTGCAAGCTTGAGCGCTTCGAGGCCGTCATGGCCGCGAAGGAGCACTTCGCCCACGCCGCCGACGTAGAGGTCATGGCTTTCCCCCAGGCAGGCCTCCTGCTCGAGGATGGCACCATCCCGCTCCTCGAGGAGGCCCTCCGCTCGGGGGCGACAACCATCGGCGGCATTGATCCCTGCCAGCTGGACCGTGACCCGGTTCGCCATCTGGACATCGTCTTCGGTCTGGCGGAGAAGTACGGCGTCGACGTCGACATTCATCTGCACGAGCCTGGCCACCTGGGGGTCTTCAGCGCGGAACTTATCTTCGAACGCACCCGCGCGCTGGGGATGGAGGGCCGCGTCTCGCTGTCCCACGCGTACGATCTCGCCAATGTCCACCCCGACGTGACCGCTCGGCTCATGGAGCAGATGGCCGAGCTCGACATTGCGTGGGCGACGGTCGCCCCGGCAAGCGGCGGCACGCAATTCGACCTCGCCCGGATGACCGAGGCGGGGATCCGGGTCGGTTTGGGCGAGGACGGGCAAAGGGACTACTGGAGCCCCTACGGCAATTGCGACATGCTCGACCGCACTTGGCAGTTGGCCTTCACACACCGGCTGCGCAAGGACCGGCTGATCGAGCACTGTGCGGCGATCGCCACCATCGGAGGCGCATCCATCATGGACCGCACCGTCCAGCGCCTCACCAGCCCCGACGACCGGCCGGGCCTGGCTCCCGGAGACCGGGCCGACATCGTCCTGGTTGACGGCGAGACCATTGCGAGCAGCGTCATGGACCGCGGCACCGACCGCACCGTCATCCACAATGGCAGGCTCGTCGCCGACAAGCTGGCCGTTCTTCCAAACCCGGCTGCGTAGTTAGGCGCGTTTCCTTCCCACAGCCGGTGTCCGCGCCGGGTGGAGGACGGCGGGTGGAGGACGGTTACCGAACGACGGCGGGACCTCCCGCCGTCGTTCGCTTCCGTTTGTTGCCGAAACCAGGCAGCTGTAGTCTGCACATCCGGTCCGGTCCAGTCACGCCATGGCTCCGAATGCTTAGTAGAGATCAACAGCGTTAGTAGCGATCCACAGAGGAAGGCGGGCATGAGCGTTCGGCAGGAGTCCGCGACGTGGGCGGGCACGCTGCGGCTGCACGTCATTGCAACCGAACTGGGCCCGTGCACTGTGCGTGTCCAAAAGGGCACCGGGTCTCCAGAGTCCGGTACAGCGGAGGTGTATCTTCACGGCGCCGCGGGATCCTGGACCAGTTTCCGGCCGCTGCTTTCCGCGGCATCGCCTCACGATCGTGTCTTGATCGATCTGCCGGGCTGGGGCGAATCCACGAAAGGTGCCCGGCTGGAACACTTCGGCAGCGAGGCGATGGCACGCGCGGTCACCGAGGTCCTGAACGTGCTCGGTTACGCGCGGTGGAACCTCGTGGGCCACTCCATGGGAGGCTTCCTGGCGTTGCATATTGCGGCGGCGTGGCCGGACCGCACCGCCAGCGTCGCCGCCATTTCGGCCACGACCTTCGGAGTTGCTGAGGCCGCCCGCGAGCCACTGCGCAGCCTGTCCCGGTTCCCGGCGTTTGTCGGCATGAGGCTGCTCATGCGCTCACTGGCCGCCCTCGGTCCGGCAGGGCCGGCACTGGCCCATGCCGTTGGAGCCACACCGCTGATGGGACCTCTGATGGCGCCGTTCTTCGCAGATCCCGCAGGCATACCCGCGACGGTGATCCGTGGGCTCGGCCATGACGCCCGTCCGGCCAGCTTCTCCGCGGCTGCCCGGGCAGTGGCGCACTACGATTTTGACCAGTGGCGCGGCATCCGCTGCCCCGTGCTGGCGACGCGCGGGGACACTGACGTGTTCACGTCTCCCTCCGATCTGGACCGGCTGGCCGCCACAGTGCCGAACGTCCGGGCTGTGACGATCCCGCGTTGCGGCCACTTCGCCAACGTCGAGCAGCCGGAGCACGTGCAGCAACTGCTTGAGGACCTGTGGTCAATGACAAGGAGTTGAATCACAAATTTGCGGCTTCTTGCTCCGCCAGTCTGATCATACGGAGTTCGTCCTCCACCGCGCGGGACGGCCAATAGTCCTTCGACAGCTCAGTTGCGCGGGTCAGATCTGCTGCCGGGAACAGCTTGCCGAGCAGTCCGGCCGCCTGAAGCAGGGCGATCAGCACGATGGTCCTGGCATCGGGTGCCTTGGAGTCAGGCTTGGCAGCAGGCTTGGCGGAATCGGTCGCCGCGGAATCAGTCGTCCCGGCATCCGGCACCGCGGCATCAGACGCCCCGGCCTCGGGCTCAGTCGTATCAGGCGCCTCGAGATCGGACGGCGCACCGCTGAGTGCGGCCTGGATCTTTTCCAGGAGGGCCGCCTCCGGAGCGTGGTCCTTCTCCGGGTACCGCACGGCCCGGAACCGGCCGAGGTGCTTTTCACCGACATGTTCCACGATGCCCAGTGACGCCATCCCCTCGTAGACGCGCTGCACCTCGGCGCGGCTCTCCAGCATTCCCACCCATCCCTTGGGAGAGTGGGGCCGGGATTTGCCACGGATGAGTTCCAGCTCGCGCTGGAACTCCGATTCCGGGGCGGTGCCGGTGGCCTTGACGCGCTTCCCCTGCAGCTCGATCGCGCCGATCAGGTCCAGCTCGGCCAATATTGCCCCTGCCACAGTGGTCCTGAGCGCGAACACCGGCACTTCGGGCTTTCCGTTCACGTCGTTCGTTGCCAGAAGGAGGAAGGCCTGGGGAAGGTTCAGCTCCGTCGCCTTCGGTGTTTCAGCGTCCATACGAACATGGTGGCCCTGTTGGGCTCCCACCACAATGAGAATTTACTAGTGTCGACGGCGCCCGCTACTCACGTCCTATTTGGGGACGGGAACGGACGACGGCGGGACTTCCCGCCGTCGTGCAGTTGCGTTGGGTGCCGCCGGCCGTCGTGCGGTGAGCACCGCGTTGATGAACCAGACGGGCAGCGTGAGTCCGCAGGCAATCGTCAGGGGCGGCAACACCATCACAGGCACACACGCCACACCGACCACTATTGCCAGCAGCGACCGCCCCGGACGGCGCAGTGCGGCGCGAACGGCCGACTTCACCATGACGCCGGCCGTAAGAGCGTCGTTGTCCGGTTCGCTGGCAAGCACGATGTAGTTCATGGCGAACGCCAGTAAGGCCAGGAGTATAGGCAACTGGGCCCCGAGCAAGACGACACTCATGGACGTCGGGTGGCCGGCAAGCCACAGCATATTCGCTGTGACCATGCCAAAAGCCAGGGGAATGCCGGCGGCAGCCGGCAGGTCCCTGCGCCAGGACTTTCGCACGGAGCGGACCACACCGAGGAAGGCCTCGTCGTCAGTGTGGCCGATGGACCGCAGCACCCGGGTGGCCCCGACAAGCCCGGAAAGCCATGTCACGACGGGCAGCAAAAAGAGAATGGCCGCGATGTTGGCCAGGAACAGGCTGGAGGGGTAGCGCAGGAGTCCCAGGGACGCTGCCGCCAGGCCCTCCGGCCTCGATCTGCTTGCTCCGTACCCTTTTAGTGTCGTCATTCTCCCGCCATTCCTATCTCGCCGTTGGCAGTCCACCGGAGGCTCAGCACCCCGCTGGAGTCGCCGGATCCCTGACTGAAAGCGGACAGATCCACCTTGCGGCCGTGAATCTCCACATGGCTGGCACCATATGCCAGGAGTCCGCCTCCGGATTCGTCTTCAAAAGCCACCGCTGATTCGGCAGCCAGGGTCAGGGGCCCGGCACGCTTGGGGGCGCCGTCGTCGGCCGGGGGAAAGAACCACGTGCTGCGGCGGCCCACGCCGTGACGGCCGACAAGCTGCGGCTGTCCTGCGCTGTCCCCGGCGAGGCTGAAGACACCGTTCCCGGCGTCCGGCCGGATGGCTGCCTTGTCGCCGTGCGGGTCGGTGCGCGGTTGAAGTATCCGCGTAAACCGGGCCCGGATAAGCGGGCCCGCGTCGGATCTGAGTCGCTCCATGGTCTTGGTGATGCTCAGCGACGGCGTGCTTGATGTGGGGTTGGCGCTCACCTCGATACTTTCCGTCCCCGTCGTCGTTCCCGCCTCGAAAATATCGATAGTCAGGGCGCCGAAGCCTTTGCGCACGGTCCACCGTTGCGGTGTTTCCTGTGTGGCCGGTACATCGGAGTGCAACAGCCAACTCCACTCACGTGGTGCGCTGGCCTCCAGCCGGTCATCAATGAAGAGCTCCCCGCCCGGACCGACCAGCAGCGTGCGCAGCATTGTCTGAACCCCGAGTTCCGGCGGATAGCAGGGGGCCGTATCGACGATAAGCAGACCCAGCGCTCCGGTGCCCGGTACGCCTGCGGCGCAGGCATGCAGCACCGGGGCCGCGGCTTCGGGCAGGTTCTTCCACACGTGATAGCTGCCTTCACCGCGCATCCCGCGCCCGTCAACGAGAACCACGTTGTGGTGTCCGGACAGCTTCCTGCTGCTGTAGCCCTCATCGATGGCGAGGTATTCCCCGCCCCAATCACCACGAACGCACCCATGTCGGGGTGCGAGTGTCCGTCGCTCGCTGCCTGCCATTTGCCGGAAGCTGCCAGCGCGTGGCCTTCCCGCCAGGAACCGTGCCCGCTTCCGGGCGAGGCTTTGACCGAGACCATGTTTGCATCATCGCGCCACGATGTCCGGGTGGCCAGCAGGCCCAAGTCAGAAAAGCTTCGCCCCGTTGGCAGTGCCATGGGCGACGCCGGTTCAATCGTCTCGTTGAACCAGAGGAACTCAAGGTAGGCCTCCGGCATCACCCCGGGACGTACGCCGCTTTCATAGGCTTCGCGCCAGAAGTGCTGATCGGCGACCCGGTTGGCCAGCCACTGGGCCTCCCCGATTCCATATTCGCTGGCGAGCTTGTAGTACAGCGCCACACTGTGACCGCTGCGCCGGTCGTGGCAGTCGCCGTGATTGATAATCGTCTCAAAGCCCGGGGCGGCCTGGTGCAGCCGGTACCAGAATGTCTGGCGCAGAAAATCGAAGTCCTTGAACGCGTTGTGGCCTTCCGGGTCGTGGGCCGTCCGCATGAGATCGGCGTGTGCGGCCAGCCACGGGACTCCGTATCTCCAGTAGACAACCCCTTCGCCGTCGGCGCCATCGGCCGGTAGCCGGCGCCGCAGTTCGCGTGCGTTGGCGGCCGCTGCCGCGGTCCAGTCGCCCGACCGGGGGTGGCCGGGCAGCGCATAGCCAACCGCGGCCAGGCCCGAATAGCAGATCCAGTTGTGGTTTTGCCAGTACGCGTCAGCCCACCAGGCTCCACGGTTTTCCTCGATGTATTTATGGAGGCGGCCCGCCTGCAGCGCCAGTTTGGCCTGCAGCATGCTGCGCTCGTCAGCCGGGAGCAGATGGCCCACCCAGTCCTCCACCAACGCCAGTCCGAAGCAGAGCCACCCGGCGTCGAGGTCGGTATCGGGCATGTGCTCCTTGCCCCAGTGCGGCAGGGCGCAGGTGGCCCGGAGCCAGCGGCGGAGTTCCGCCAGGTACCACGGCTGGCCGGTGAGCAGGTGGGCAAGCGCCAGGTTGGGGGCGCCCGCCCCCAGCCAGGTGATACTGGCCGAGGGATGCTGTTCCGGCAGCACCTGCCGGGCCGACCATTCACACTGCTCATGGAGCCGCCGGAACTGCGAGCGGTGTGAAGTTGTGACGGCGCTGCGGAGCGCATCAAGCCTGTCGCCGATCAGGAGGCTCATCAGTCCGCCGCATAGGTGTGCGTGCGGCCGGAAACGGTCACGATGATTCGGCCGTCCCGAACGTCCAGTCCGGCTGCCGGGTCGGCGGCGGAGTACAGGGAGGCGAACCGCGTTGCCGGGTTTCCGGCGAGCCCGGCGTCCAGCGTCCAGTCGGCGCCTGAACGCCAGAGATGCGGGCGGTCCGCCGGTGCCCGCACAGGCACCGAGCGCAGGCCAAAGGTTCCTTGCGGGGTGTGCGGGAGCATGTGGGTCCCGAACAGGACTTCTGAGCCGTCGCCCCAGGTGCTCCGCCACTGGAGAGGGTCCCCTGGAACGGGCCGCAACGCGAAATCCACGTCCGGCCTGAAGCCGAGGCTGATCTCGCCGGATGGCGTGTCGGCGCTGGAGTCCGCTTCCACGTCGAAGATGTCGATGAGATGGTCCGGTGCCATGATCACCCGCCGGCGCAGGAGCACGCCCGGGTACGCGCCCCGGGTTTCCGCCGCGAGGAATGCCGTCCCGCCGTCCATCCGGGCGTCGAGCAGTTTTCCGGAACACTCAGCCTGTTCCCCATTGCCGATCCGCACGGTGGGATGGGACCGGACACCTGCATACGGGTAGCGCAGGAATGAACCGTAAGGCGGCGCGCCGGGATCCGGCTGCCACCAGACACCCCGGCCATAGAAGTAGAGCGCCAGTTTGTCGAAGTGCCCGTGCGATCCGCCGTGCGGTCCGAAATCGAGAACGGCACTGAACCCTGTTCCGCCCTGGCGCACAATTCCGAAGCCGGCGTCGGGAAAGACGGAAAGGCCGACGGCGTCCTCGGGTTGCGCAGGTTCCGCCGGGCCCGCCGCGGCACCGGTCTGCGTGCCGGGTCCGGACCCGCTGCCGCCGGCCAGGCCGTCGCCCGCTCCCCCGATCCAGCCGCGGATCATGGCCAGCGTCTCCCGCGCCTCCGAGCCCAGGCGGGCCGCAGCCGCGTCGCGGATGGCGGCGGTCTGCGGCACGAGGTCCGGGAACAGCTGACCGGCGAGCTCCATCGTTTCCAGGTACTCAAGATCCTGCGCCCGGCGGGCCACGGGGCTGTCATGGATGGCCGGCACGGTGCCATCGGCGGTGCTGATGGCGGTGAGTGCGCCGATCATGGCACGCAGCGTCTGCTGCGTTTCCTCCGGGATTTCGGCTGCGGACCATCCCCGCAGTGACAGGAGGGAGGCCCGCAGAACGAACATGTGATAGTACGGTGCGCCTTCCCATTCCCATCCGTCCGGGAGGATTGCGGCCTGCAGGTGCCGGGACAAGCCCACCGGGCTGCTCATCAAATCCCCGCGGGTATCAAGGTCCCCGTCCAGGGCGGCCAGGGCGCCGCTGGCAAGGCGTTCCGCGGCTGTCAGCCAGGCGGTGTAGTTGCTCTTCAGCTTTCCGGCATCGATGAGTTCGGCACGGCCCGCCCGGACCGTCTCCAGGATGGCAGCCAGGAGGCCGCGGGCATCGTCCTCGGCAGAGCCCCAGTCGAGATCCGGGAGCTGTTCGCACAGTGCCCAGATGCCGTCAGCCACGGCCACACCCCAAATGGCTTCGGTCAGTGCCTGGTGGAACAAGCGGCCGCGGACCATCCAGTGTTCGGCGCCTTCGTTGGGTTTGTTCCCGACCGTATCCAGCAGCGCGCGGTATTGGGCGAGGGCCTCAAAGACATGTGCCGCTTCGCCGCGGTGACCGGCGAGCCGGATGCGCCGGGCAGCCTGCTGATGGCACATCACGGTCCAGGCGCCGGAATACGGTTCGCCGGAGACCTCGCATCCCGCCGGGCAGCGGAAGGCCTGGTTTTCGCTGGTCGACTCACCCGGAAGCAGCTCGGCACCATGTACCGGGCAGGCAAAGTTGTGCCACCAACCGCCAGGCCGGTTCGGGATGGCTGGCCGGTCGTACGTGGTCTGCGGTGTGACTGTCATTTGATCTTCTCTCCGCCGGTGACATCCCAGGTTTCCCCGGTGATGAACGAAGCCTCGGGGGAACTGAGGAACGTGACAACATTGGCGACGTCCTCAGCGGTGCCGGAGCGGCCCAGTGGAATCCCGGAGGAAATTTTCCTCTGCGCCTCCGCACCCGTGAACGTGTCGTGGAAGGCGGTGTTGGCGATAAAACCAGGTGCCACGGCATTGACCCGCACCCCCGCAGGTGCCAACTCCTTGGCCAGGGCCCGGGCCAGGCCGTCAACACCGGCCTTCGCCGCGGCGTAGGCGATGGCACCGGGACCGCCGCCGTTGTGCGCGGCCACGGAGGACATCAGGATGACGGAACCGCCGCTTTCCGCCAACAGGGGCGCTGCGGCCTGGACGGTAAAGAAGGCGCTGCTCAGGTTGACATCAATCACTTTGTGCCAGAACTCGACGTCGATATCCGCAAGGGCGCGGCGGTCCACCAGGTGGCCGGCGTTGGCAACCACGGTGTCCAGGCCGCCCAGCTCGTCCCTTGCGGCGCGCAGCAGATCGTCCACATCCTGTTGGACTGTCAGGTCGGCACGCACCGCGACGGCGTTCCTGCCGAGGGCATGGATCTCGGCAACGGTATCCTGCGCATCATCCTTGCTCGTGTTGTAGTGCACAACGATGTCGGCGCCGGACTTTGCGAGGGCCAGCGCGCAGGCGCGGCCAATACCGTGGCCGGCCCCGGTGACGAGGGCACGCGTGGGAAGGGTGGGGGAAGTCAAAGACAAGGTGTTCTCCTGTTTCATTATTTGATGCCTGCGTGGGTGAATCCGTCGACGAAATAGCGCTGGCCCAGCAGGAACAGCGCCACCATCGGGAGCGTGGCCAGTGCAGTTCCGGCCATCAGCAGCGACCATTGGGTGGTGTTTTCGTTCTGGAAGACGGATAGGCCTACCTGGATGACTCGCAGGTTGTCCGAGGATGTGACCAGCAGTGGCCACAGGAAGTTGTTCCAGGAGGACTCAAACGTCAGCAGCGCCACAGTGGCAATGGCCGGTTTGATCTGCGGCGTGATGATTCTGGCATAGATGCCGAATTCGCTGACTCCATCCAGGCGGGCTGCTTCGGCCAGTTCAACGGGAACGGAAGCGTAGAACTGGCGGAACAGGAACACCGCGAAAGGTGTCACCGCGCCCGGAACAATCAGCGCCCACCAGGAATCCAGCCAGCCAATACCGCCCTGTCCGAACGCGTCGTTGCCCCCGAAGAACGGCATGAACCGCACGATCAGGAACTCCGGGACGATCTTTGTGTACGTGGGGATCATCAGGGCGGCAATGAACGCTCCCATGATCAATGTGGATCCACGGAATTTGAGTCTGGCCAGCGCGTAACCGGCCATCGAGGCCATCACCAGGTTGAGTGCTGTGTGGCTGATGGCGATGATGAAGCTGTTGCGCGCATACGTGGCGAAGGGCGCAGCCTTGAGCGCATCGGAGTAGTTGCTCCACTGGAGCTCCCCGGGAATCAGCGGCGGATTGGCCATGCCCAGCTCGCTCGGCGGCCGCAGCGAGGTGATGATCATCCACAGGAACGGGACCAGCATGACGAACGCGATGGCGATCAGCGCCAGGCACAGGAGTCCGCGCCGGAACCGGGCTTTTCGTTTGTGGTCCACCCGGGTGGCTGCCCCCGGGGCTGCGGTAGGCCCGGTGTGTTGCGGCGCTCGCTTCGGAGCCTTAACTATCGTCATTGGATCCTCCCATCAGGCGGCGGTTGATCAGCGTCAGGACGATCAGGAAGATGAACAGCACCAGGGACTGTGCACAGGCCAGACCCATCCTGAACTGCTGGAACGCTGACTTGTAGATCTCGTAGGTAATCAGTGTGGTGGAGTTGGCAGGGCCGCCCTGGGTCAGGATGTACACCTGGTCGAAAGCCTGGAACGCGCCGATGATCGAGGTCACGAGGACGAAGAAGGTGGCGGGTTTAAGCATCGGCACCGTGATCTGCATGAACTTCTGCACCGCCGTGGCGCCGTCAATGGAGGCCGCTTCGAACACATCCTTCGGCAGGCCCTGCAGGGCGGCCAAATAGATCAGCATCTTCAGCCCGATCCCCTGCCAGACACCCACGGCAATGATCGAGGGCAGCGACCACGCTGTGTCTGTCAGCCACGACACCTGGCCAATGCCGAAGAACCCGAGCAGTTGGTTGGCCAGCCCGCCGCGCGGGTTGTAGATCCAGAGCCACACCAGGGCGATGGCGACGGTGGCGGTGACCTGCGGAATGAAGATCGCCGTGCGGTACAGCATTTGCCCGCGGATGCCCTGGTTCAGCATCACGGCCAGGACCAGCGCGATTGCCATGGAGACCGGCACGGTGAAGAAGGCGTAGACGGCCGTGTTCTTCAGGCTGGTCATGAACACCGGATCGGTGAACAGATCCTCGAAATTCGCCAGGCCAATGAATCGGGGAGCTGAGATGACGTCGTACTGGGTGAAGCTGAGCACGATCGAGGCGAGCATCGGAAGGCCTATCCAGATGCCGGCGTGGAGGCTGGCCGGCAAGGCCATCCAAACTCCTGCGCGCCGCTGGGATCGCAGCAGGCTGGACACCTTTTTCCGTGGCGGCGCGGACTGGGCTGCGGTATCCGGCGAAGTGGTGGCGACCGATGTCACTGGAGCCGGCCGATCGCGGCGGTGGCCGTATCTGCCAGCCGGTCCAGGGCTTCCTGGGGCGTTGATTTCCCGGTGAGTGCTTCCTCGACGGCTGCCTTGATGGTGTCCCGGATCTCCATCCATGCCGGCGTGCCGCCTTCGCTGACCGACTTGTCCAGGTTGTCGACGGCGAACCGGACGAAGTCGTTGTTCTTGACGTAGTCACTGGAGGCCAGAGCGCTGATCGCGGGAACGGAACCACGCTGTTCACAGGTGGGGAGGATGACCTCGGGGCTGGCCAGGTACCGCACAAAGGTCTGGGCGGCGTCGGGGTTCTTGGACCGCGCGGAGACGGAGGCCAGCGTCCCGCCTTGGAACATCGCCTCCGTGGTGTTCTTCAGGAGGAAAGTTCCGATCTTTCCTTCCTTGATGAGCTCCGGACTCTGCTGCTGGATGGTCATGAAGTGTGCATTGTTGACCAGCGCCATCGCAGCATTGCCTGTCTGCAGCTGCAGCGGCTTGCCCGCTTCGGAACGGAAATCGAACGCGGTGGATCCGTCCTTGATCAGCCCGGCCAGGAATTCCAGTGCCTCGACGCCCTCGCGCTGATTGAACAGGACCTTCCTGCCCGTCTCGTCAAAGAGCTTGCCGCCATTGGCGAAAACGGCGTACTCCCAGCCCTGGCGGAGATCGATCGAGAAGGCGTCAATGCCCGCCCGTGATATCCGGCCCCCGCTGGACCGCGTGAGCTCCTTGGCGATTCCGCGGAGTTCCTCCCAGTCCTTCGGCGGTGCACTGATCCCGGCCTCCTCGAAAATGTCCTTCCGGTAGGCCACGAATCGTGTGTCGAGCACGGCAGGCAGGGCGTAAAGCTTGCCCTCGTGCCTGGAAGGATCGAGCACCCGCGGGTTGAAGCCCTGGTCGTCGGCGAACTCCGCCGGCAGTTCGGCCAGCACCCCCTTGGCGGCGAACGGCGGAATCCATCCGACGCCGAGCATGAGGACGTCCGCGACGGTTCCGCCGGCCAGTCCGGTGGTCAGCTTTTCGTTCAGGGCCGAGTAATTCACGTAGTCGACCTTGAAGGTCACATCCGGGTGGGTTTTCTGGAAGGCGGGGATGAGTTTCTGCTCCAGCAGTGCCTTACCGGCGGCGCCTTCGAAGATCGGGGTAAGCAGCGAAACCTGGCCGGACAGTTTGCCGGAGGCCACGGTGGCCGGCCCTGATCCCGCTGTTGGTCCGGAACAGGCGGCGGCCGACAGGGCTACCGAGCTTATTCCCACGGCTGAAAGAAATGAGCGGCGTGTCAGCGTCATTACTGAACCTTTCTTATCAAGCGTCATGTCGAGAGGGGTTCGATGTGATCGGTGAAATTTGGCGTCACGGACAGTTGCAGGATGCCGCACCATTCAGTATGCTGAATGGAAATCACATATAGAACTCTACATTCACAGATAGCACTGTCAACCCGTATGATGAATGAAATCGTGAAACTTGGGCCGAGGAGCTGAACCAGGAATGGCCATCGATGAAGTGACAAAGGCGTCTCCAGCCGCCTCCGTGAAGTCAGCGGACCGGACGTTGTCGGTTCTGGAATACCTCGCGCAGAACAGCCATGCCGGTCTGCCGGAAATCGCCCATGCCCTGAATATCCCGAAGTCGAGCCTTCATGGCCTGCTGCGCACCATGACCGCACGCGGCTGGGTTGCCACGGAAGTCACCGGGACGAGGTTCTCGCTGGGGGTGCGCGCACTGCAGGTCGGCACGGCCTACGTCGAATCCGACAAAGTTGTCTCGCGCGCCCAGAACATCCTGGACTGGCTCTCCGACGAGCTGCACGAGACGGTCCACCTGGGCAGGTTGGACGGCAGCGACGTCGTGTATCTGGATAAACGGGAATCGCAGCACCAGCTTCGTATGCACTCGGCCCTCGGCAAGAGGCTCCCGGCACATGCCGTTTCCCTGGGAAAGGCCGTCTTGGCGGAATACAGCCCCGGGGAAGTCCGCGCACGTTTGGGGGAGAATCTCGTGGCACTCACCCAGCACACCATCACGGACATGGACCGGCTCCTTGAAGACCTGGCCCGGACCCATGAACGCGGCTATTCGTTTGAACGGGAGGAGAACACCATCGGGACCGCCTGTTTCGCTATCGCGCTTCCGGGACCGGGCCCAATCGTTGACGCGGTCAGCGTTGCCCTCCCATTGGTCCGGCTTGATAAGGAGCTGGAGGAAAGAGTGATTTCCTCGCTGCAGACCGCCCGCCAAAGTTATTCACCACCAAGCACATGGCGTCGCTAAATGGCATTCTTTGATTGGCCGCAGGATCGTCTCATTTCCTATCTTCCCGAGCGCGAAGAGCAGCCGGACTTCGATGACTTCTGGCAGGCAACCCTCGACGAAGCAGCCAGCCACCCCTTGAATGCAACATTCACGCCGTGGTCCGGCGGCCTGGATACCGTTGACGTCTTCGATGTTGAGTTTTCGGGATTCCACGGCCAGCGCGTCAAGGCGTGGCTGTTGCTGCCCAGGCACCGCAGCGGCAAGCTTCCCGGCCTTGTGCAGTACATCGGATACGGCGGCGGCCGGGGCATTCCCTACGAGCGGCTGGCCTACAGCGCTGCCGGCTACGCCCATCTGGTGATGGACAACAGGGGCCAGGGCGGCGGCGGGAAGACCACAGCGGACACGCACGACCGTGAAGTTTCCGGGACCGCCCCCGCATCGCCGGGTTACCTGACCAGGGGCATCGATGACCCGGCCAACCACTATTACCGGAGGCTCATCACGGACGCGGTCCGGGCCGTGGACGCCCTCGCCGCACACCCTGACGTTGACTCCACGCGGATCGGCGTCGTCGGCGGCAGCCAGGGCGGAGGCCTGGCCCTGGCCGTCGGCGGCCTGCGCGAGGACCTTCGTGCAGTTGTGGCCGATGTGCCCTTCCTCTGCCATTACCGCCGGGCGAGCCAGGTCACCGACGCCGGACCCTATTGGGAAGTTGCCCGGTATCTGGCCGGAAACCGCTTCGAAGTCGAAAACGTCATCCGGACCCTGTCCTACTTCGACGGTGTGAACTTCGCTTCTCGCGCCACGGCACCAGGTTGGCTGTCGGTGGGCCTGATGGACAAAATCTGTCCGCCGTCCACGGTCTACGCCGCATTCAACCACTACGCGGCGGACAAAGACTTGGCCGTGTTCCCGTACAACGGCCACGAAGGCGGCGGGGACTACGGCCTTCCGCGAAAGCTCGCCGCCCTCGAGTCGTCGCTGCGATAAGGCGTTTCGTGCCGCCTCCAGCGGACGGCGAACCAGCGGGCACATCCAAGGCGTTGTGGGTGCTTTATGCGGACACCTTCATCATGGCCGTTGGCTTCTACATGCTCATCCCGCTGCTGGCCTTCCATCTGCTCGAAGACCTCTCGCTCACGATCGCGTTCGTCGGAGTTCTCACGGCAGTGCGGTCCGCGTCCCAGAACGGGCTTATGCCGCTATCCGGCTGGGTCGCCGACCTCATTGACTACAAAAAGGCCATCGCGGTGGGGGTGCTGGTCCGCGCCGGCGGGTTCGCCATGCTCGGGACCGTCGATTCGGTGCCGCTGCTGGTTGCCGCTTCCATCCTTTCCGGACTTGGCGGGGCCCTGTTCCACCCGGCCAGCTACGCGGCCTACACCGCCCTCGCAGAAGGCAGGGACTCGGTGCGCGTTTATTCGACGCGCGAAATGATCTCAAACCTGGGGTTCGTTATTGGACCCATGATCGGCGGCCTCCTGGCCGGATTCGACTTCAAATGGGTCAGTCTGGGTGCCGCGCTGCTCTTTCTTGTCGCCTTCATTTTCACCGTTGCGGGGCTGCCTGCAGGACTTTCAGCACGGAATCCTTCCGCGTCCGGCATCCGTGACGTGCTGTCAAACCACGGGTTTCTTCGGTACTGTGCACTCGCCAGCGCCCTGTGGCTGCTCGCCTCGCAGCTCTATCTCGTCGTTCCCATCCGGGCGGGCGATGTACTCCCAGGACCCGTGGGCGTGGGCCTCGTCTACACCGCCGCCGCTGTTCTCATGGTCGTCACGATGCTTCCCCTGACCGCATTCGTATCCCGCCGTTTATCCGCACGGGCCATTCTGGGCGCCGGTGCTTTGTCCCTGGGTGCCGGCATCGCCGTCATGGGGCTGTGGGGCACAACGGCGGGGCTGCTCGTCGGAGTCGGTCTCTTCACTGTCGGCCAAATGCTGTCGCAGCCCGTTATGAATGCAGTCGTCGCAGACTTTGCCCGCGGTGGATCGATCGCCTCGCACTTCGGCGTTTTTGGCCTGGCCCAGGCCGCAGGCAGCGTCGTCGGCAATCTGGTTGGCGGCCTCCTTTACACAATTGCCGGTGAGGCTTCCGCTGTCGCGCTCGTGCCCTGGTTCGTGTTCTTCGGGTGGGGAGGTCTCGTCGCTATTGCGTTCTGGACCCGGGGTCCGCGGCCAGTGCAGTGATCGGACGACGGCGGGACGTCCCGCCGTCGTCCGCTTCCGCTTACGAGGCCCGCATGAATGTCCCGAGCCCGGTCCTGTCGTAGAAGTCCAGGGTGACGCTTGGCGAGGAGCCGCTGCTTGCTGCTGCAAACAGTGCCCCGGCCAGGCCGTTGGCGTTCTCTCCGATGGATTCGAAGCTGAACGTGTCGCCGTCAAAGTGGGTAAGCGGGAAAGTCGTGGGAGTGCCGGGCGGTCCCATTCTCATGGCCAGTTTCCCGCCCTCTTCGAGGACCACAAGCTGCCCATAGTAGGAGTTGTCATAGGTGCCGGTGTAGGCACTGTTTGCCCTGGCAGGAGAGGGGGTGGGCGGAGTCTTGGTGTAGTCGACCTCAGGCTTCTCGGACTCGTCAATTTGTTTGAAAGCGCCAGCAGTGAATGGCAGCCAATCGACCGTGGGCGATCCGTGCTGGGCTGCATCCAGAAAGCCAGCGGCGATTGCTTCAGGAATTCCCTGCGGGCGCCCGTTGGTCAGGGCCACAATGGCCAGTTGTTCACCTGGAAGCATCGCGACGGCGGTGGCTGCGCCAAGATTAAAGGCCCCGGAGTGTCCCAGCTGGACCCGGGCCTGGTCGTCGTAGGAGACATTCCAGCCCAGCCCGTAGAAACGGGACCGGGCAGCCGGAGCCGACGCCGGACCCGAGACTATGTGGGGCACGTGGGTTGTTTGGAGGGCAGCCGGATCAATAACGGGATTGCCCTCGTAACTGCCGTTTCCGAGCTGCAGCCGGAGCCATTGTGCAAGGTCCCGCACCGACGAACTCGCACCCCCGGCCGGAGCCTGGGGATCGGCGTTGCGGCGGTATTTCGCCGCCCACTCCTTGTTCCCGAGCGGCACATGAAGGATGGCCTTGTTCGTGGCTCGCTCATAGTCCGAGTGACGGTAACTGCTGGCGGACATGCCCAGCTTCCGGAACAGGATCTCGTCGGCCAGGTCTTCCCAGGTCATTTTCATCGCATCGGCTGCTGCCTGGCCGGCTTCCGTGTAGCCGAAATTGCTGTAGTTGTAACTGGCCCGGAACGTATCAAGGGGCTCCTGATTGAGGTGGCCGAGGATGTACGCCCGATCGAATCCGAGGTCCTCCAGCAGGTCACCCGAACCCGTTTTCAGCCCGCTGCGGTGTGACATCAGATCAGCAAAGCCCGCATTCCGCGTGACGTAGTCATCCTTGAGCGCGAAGCTCTTGTTGTGTTCAATGACGGCGTCGGTCCAGTTGATGACCTGCCGCCCCACCACCCCCACCACCCCTGCCACCACTGTGGACGCCAGGGGCTTGGACACAGAGGCCACCTGGAACACTGTGTCAGGATCGATCTCCTCGGGCTTTCCAACCTCCCGGACTCCAAAGCCCTTGGAGTACACCACCTCGTCCCGGTACACCACGGCTACGGCCATCCCGGGCAGCCCGGTGCTCTCCATGGCATCCCGGATCAATCCGTCGAGCTTGGCCAAGGCATTTGTGACTTTCGGCCGGTCCAGCAGCGGTTCGACCTGTCTCGGCGGGGCCGGGAGCAGTGACGCCGACGCCGATGACGCAGGCTGTGCGGATTCGCCGGTGCAGGAGGACAGGAAGGGGACAGCGGCAACACCGGCCACCCCAATCCCGGCCGCCTTCAGCAGCGTACGTCGGTTCGGGGAAATAGAACCGGTGCTGTCCATGGACTCTCCCTTGAGCCGTCAGGCGGTGAACGCTCCGGTCCGTGCCGGCCGTCCCGTTTCCCTCTATAGTGAACCGCGCCCTGCCGCCAGGCAATGGATGCTGGGGAAGTCGGGGGCGTGCGCGATTGCTCCGGCAGTTCACCTGAGCTCCAGCGCTCCCCGAGTGCCTGCTCGATGATCCCGAATGCCTTCCCACTGAGTGCAGCTGAACTACAGTGCCGACCAGCCCGCCGTCGGACGCAAGGATGTGCATCAATGGGCAGAGGCGTTCGGCTGCCACTTGGAAACCCCGGCTGGCCACGATGCCAGTGATGGTGAGGTCAGGGGCCACCGCGGTGAAGTGTCGGCCCTTTGGCCCGTACGTCACGGCGGAGTTGTTGGTCAGGCCGCCGACGGCGTGAATGGACGCGGTTTCGGCGGAACCGCGCAGGCCGGCTTCGAAGCAACGTTTGACCACGGATCCGGTGCCGGCTCAGTCGACTCCTACGCCATCCTGCGAAGCCACAGAGGTCGACAAAGCCAAAGTCGTCTCCACGGTGCGTAACCCAAACTCACCACATGCCAGGACGTACCCAGCGCCGTCTACCGGCTCATAGACCACTTAGACTTCCCCTTGAAGCAAACCGTCAAAAGGAACCATATTCAACTTGGGAATTGCTCGCTGAGCAAAAGCGAGTATGTCCGTTTGCCTGCTGTGGGACTCATTCCACCAATCCCGACTGAAATACCAGTCGTCGGGCCGATACCGCGCAAAGGCCTCGACGGCATCAACGAGCGATCCAGCATCGCGCAGATACAACTTTCCAAACCGTCGCAGATACTCAGAAAATGGTTGCTCTGACGTCATCAGAACGAGCGTCTGGCCGTCCTGTGGGATTACAACCAGCAATATGACAAGGCTATGGTTGTCCTTCCAGAAGTGGAGTGCACCGGAGTACGCGTATTGAATCTGCCCTGGCAAGCGGGTAACAAAGACCAGCTTGCTTGGCAGGGAGAGCTCATCAAAATTTGCTGTTTTAATACCCGAACAGGCCTCAGAAAGTTCTGCCTCTATCCCAGAGAGGTGGCCTCCTGTAATCCGCTGACTGATGAGACGCTCTTCGAAGTGGCTCTGACACGAATTGATGAACGCTTCGAACCGGCTGTCTATCCAATCAAATTCCGATCGCCAATCCTGAATCAGAGAAGGTAATGCGGCGAAGTAGTCGCCTGCAATTCCATACCGCCACTGCTCTTTAACTGCAGTTCGATAGAGCTGTAGGAGGTAATGACTGGGGACCTCCAGCTTCGATTTCGTCTCGAAGACGAGGAATTTTTCCTCATGATCTCCACAGAAGCCGGGGAAAACTGAGGCCGGGGACCTGCCTGTCTTGCGCTGCACGGCGCCGACGACGGGCATCCAGGCCACCTCGTAAAGATGGTCTTCCGCGACGGCTTTCAGCGCGCCGTTCTTCTGAAGCGTATGTGACTTCTTGACCTCGGACTCGTTGCAGCCTGGCCAGCAGCAGTTGACGTCGTTTTTGTGGTTGACAACCCACTGCTCGGCGTCCGCAGCCAATTTTTTGGCAGCCGCGAGAGTCATTTTCTTATCTACACCCAATCGCTGGGCTTCGGTCTTGAAACGTTTAATGAACTCATCAGTCTCTTGGGTCATCAGCAGCGATGGCATGGATTCAAGCCCTTGCTTCTTCGGGGATTTTCCCTTGGGATCCACTTCATTAGTCACAACCGCGAGTATGCCATTTCGAAGCCTTAGCAAAACGCGATTTAGCCGGTCTTTTCCCTGGAAGCGAACAGATCAACGCGGGACTAATAGAGCGGACGACGGAGGGAGGTCCCGCCGTCGTCCGCTGGAGTTTGCGGCATTTACTGTCTGTGGTGGTCGGCAGTGGCCACGCTTGCCCTGCGCGAATCGGTCTTGGTTGCCGGGAGGCCTGCGTACGTCCAGACGCAGGGCCGGCCGGAATCGCTCGGAATGAGCTGGCCCTCGTAGAGCTGAATGCTCGCTCCCGCGGGGCTCCGCCAGACGCCGGTCAGCTCGCAGTGTGTGCCGGTGGCCTGCTGGCGTGGCACCGAAAGGTTGATGACGCGGCGTGCCCGCTTCTCGGCCACGGGAAGTCTCCGCTTCACGATGGCTCTCCCGCCGGTTCCCGGTAGGTGCTTTCCGGAACATCGGTGATGAACATGTGCCCGGGAGCGTGGCTGATGGCGAAGGCGGGCCTGGAGGCCATCACTGCGCTCTGCGGTGTCACGCCGCAGGCCCAGAAAACCGGCACCTCCCCTGGCCGGATCTCCACCGCATCCCCGAAGTCGGGGAGGTTGATGTCGGCAATGCCCAGGTCCTCCGGTGACCCGACGTGGACCGGGCTGCCGTGGACCTTCGGCACTTCCGACGTGACCCTGATGGCGGTTTCAACCAGCTCCGGCAGCATCGGACGCATGGAGACCACCATGGGGCCGTGGATCCTGCCGGCGGGGGTGCACTCCACGGTGGTGCGGTACATGGGGACGTTGCGGCCGGTTTCGGTGTGCCGCAGCGGGATCCCCGCACTGGCGAGCGCCGCTTCGAAGGTGAAGCTGCAGCCGATGAGGACGCCCACCATGTCGTCGCGCCAAACAGACGCGACGTCGGTGACCTCCGCGGCCAGTTCGCCGTCCACCCACACCCGGTAGGCGGGGATATCCGTGCGGATATCGGAGCCGGGCGCCAGGGCGCTTTCATACTGTCCCCCCGGAATGATGTCGATGACGGGGCAGGCCTTGGGGTTCAGCCGGCAGAATTCGATGAATTCATCCGCGTAATCGGCCGGCACCGCTATCAGGTTCGCCTGGGTGTAGCCGTCGCTCCAGCCAGCGGTGGGGGTGACCAGGCCGTTGCGGAACTTCAGCCGTGCGTCGGCGGGGGCCAGGAGGGCGTGTGGCTGGCTCACTTGGACTCCACAAGTTCAGCCGTGGCCTGCCCGGTCTGCAGGTATGCCTCATCCTCGGCAACGTTGGAGTCGCGGCCCAGGGCCAGGCCCACGAGGGTCAGGAGGCAGGCGACGCTGAGGTAGATGGCCACCGGGACCCAGCTGTGATAGGTGCTCAGCAGGAGCGTGAACATAAACGGGGCGATGGCCCCGCCGATGATTCCGGCGAAGGTGTAGGCCAGTGAGCTGCCGGTGGAGCGGAGCCTCGGCGAGAACTGCTCGACGACGAACGCTGCCTGGGGTCCGTACATAAACGAGTGGCAGAGCAGGCCCAGCACGATGCCCACGATCAGCATGACCGGTGAGCGACCGGCGAGGATGATGAAGAACAGGTAGGCCCAGACGGCGGCGCCAACTGCGGCGACTGCGTAGACCAGGCGGCGGTTGATGCGGTCGGAGATGGCCCCGGCGAGCGGCATGGTGAAGAGCTGGAGTGCTGACCCGACCATTACGGCGACGAGCACCTGGCCGCGGTCGAAGCCGAGCTCCTGGATGCCGTAGGTGAGCGTGAAGACGGTGCACATGGCGTAGAGAACGTCCGGGCCGATGCGGCTGAGCATGGCCGCGATGAGGGGCCGGCGCTGGGTGGCCAGCACTTCGCGGATGGGGGCCTTGGGCTTGTCGCCCCGGGCTTCCATGGCCTTGAAGATGGGGGTGTCCTCGAGCTTGAGCCGGATCCAGAGGCCGAAGGCCACCAGCAGCGCGGAGATCAGGAAGGCGATGCGCCAGCCGAAGCTCAGGAAGTCTTCTTCGGACAGGGTCAGGGTGAGGACGGCGAGTGCGCCGTTGGCCATGAGGTTGCCGGCGGGCGGGCCGATCTGTGCGGCAGAGGCCCAGAATCCGCGCTTGTTCGGGTCGCCGAATTCGCTGGAGAGCAGGACCGCGCCGCCCCATTCGCCGCCGACGCCGACGCCCTGGGCGAAGCGGAGGAACACGAGGATGGCGGGGGCGATGACGCCGATGTTGTCATACGTGGGCAGCAGGCCGATGAGGAAGGTGGCCACGCCGATCAGCATCAGCGTGATGACCAGGATCTTCTTGCGGCCGATCTCATCCCCGAGCCGGCCGAAGATGATGCCGCCAACGGGACGGGAGATGTAACCGACGGCGTAGGTGGAGAAGGCCAACAGGGTACCGGTCACCGGGTCCGAGGCCGGGAAGAAGATGAGCGGGAAAACGATCGCAGCCGCCGCGGAGTAGACCGCGAAGTCGTAGAACTCCAGCGCGGTTCCGGTCAGGCTGGCCGCGAATGCCTTGTACATGTCCTTGCGCCCCACCGGGGGCTTCGAGTCAGGCTTCGAGTCAACGGGGGCCATTGCTTGGGGAGTGGCCATGTTAATCCTCCATGAAGAGAGTTGATGTCATCCGAGTGCGGGATGGATCGTGCTGGTGAGCCTGCTTCTGCCCCCGCCTGCGTCGTTGCAAGGTGGGACATTTGGGCGTCTGGGCGGCTTGCCGTCAGGGTGGCTGCGGAAGTCGGAAACTGCGGCGATCGTTGGATCGTAGAACAATCCTCTTGCTGAACAAACTACGCGACGCAGATCACACCGTCAAGGGGTTCGTGGGATTCATGCGCCGCCGGCAGCGATGGTCACCGTAGCGGGCGGCCTACTTCGAGGCCTCAGCCCCTGGGGCGGTCTGGTGGCCTTACGAGCGGGTCAGGTAGTCGGCAAGGCGCGCCGCCGCCAACTCCGGGTCTCCGGCTTCGAGGCAGATCTCCTCGTTGTCGCCAGGGCCATCAGGGCACAGTGGAAGAGCCTCTTCGTTGAGTTTCGTTCTCGGCGGGAGGGGTGAAGACCGGATCGACTTCTGGCGCGGCGTAACCATCGAGGACTAACCGGGTTTCTTTCCCGGACGGACATGGCGTCACAACAGGGTAGGCGGACGACGGCGGGAAGCTCCCTGCGTTACTGCGCCCCGAGGTAAACGCTGACGGTGGTCCCGCTGCTGGGGCCGGGAGAGATCTCCAGCCGTCCCCCGTGGGCGGCAGCGATCCTGGCACACGTGGCCAGGCCCAGCCCCGTGCCGGCAGGATCGCCTTCCCGGTGCAGGCGGACCAGCGGTTCAACCACCCGGCGCCGGTCCCCCGCGCCGATTCCCTTGCCGTTGTCCTCCACCCGCACCACGACGCCGGCTCCGGTTTCCTGCCCGGTGACGCTGATGACCGGGGGAACATCCGGACGGCGGTACGCCACCGCGTTCTGGATCAGGTTCTGCAGCGCTACCCGCATCTGGCTTTCGTCAGCGTCGAAATCAAAGTCCTCACACTGCACCACCGCTCCGGCTTCCCGCAGGCCCAGGCTCAGGTCATCGGCGACTTCCTTCACCAGGGCTGCCAGCGACAGCCGGGACCTGGACAGCGAACCGCCGATGAACGCGAACGCAAGCAGCTCCTCCACCATGGACAGCATCCTCCGCGCACTGCTGCCCACGATTTCCAGGTACTCTGCGGCCTCCCCTGTCTGGCCCGATTCCGCGTCCGCGGCACCCAGCTCGACATAACCCAGGATGGAGGTCAGCGGATTGCGGAGGTCATGGCTGACCCGGCCGGTGAATTCAGCGAGCCGTTCATTGCTGCCCTTGGCTTCATCCAGGGCGTCGGCCAGGGCACCGTGGAGTGCCGTGACCCGCCGGGCAGCCAGCAGGCGGGTGTGCAGGACGAAAGGGTCCAACGGCTTGGTCACGTAGTCGTCCGCCCCGGCCCGCATGCCTTCCAGCACGTCCTCTTGGGCGCCGTGCGAGGTCAGCAGTACAACGTACGTATAGGAGCTTGTTTCGGCGGCCCGGATCGCCCGGCACAGGGCAAACCCGTCGAGCCCGGGCATCATCAGGTCGCTGACCACCACCTGAGGACGCCGCTCCAGGTAAAGCTGCCACGCCGTGTCGCCGTCCGCGGCCACAATGCATCTATGCCCGGATTTCTCGACGGCGGCTTTCGCCACGAGCAGGGACCCTTCGTCGTCGTCGACAACCAGCACCGTCATGGCGGCCCCGGAGTTGCCCGGCAGCCCGGAAATCTTCGCGGCGTCCACGTCGGGGCGGTCCAGCCCGCCCGGCGCACTCCACTTCGAATCAACTGTCATGAGGCCCCCAGGCCATTTGTCGTCACGAAGCCAGCCCACAGTCGGTCCGCTTGACCTATCGTCCCACGGACCACGCTGGCGGGGATCGAACGACCAGCCGCCATCGGACGCAAGGATGGCGCGCGCCAATTCCCGGGCGCCCGCACGGATCAGCAGGCATAAGCTAGTTGCAGAACGTCTCTTCCAGCGCCGGGAGGTCATCATGGACACTGAAACCGCCGATGTGATCGGCCATGATGTCACCACCATCGTCTGCGTGTGCGGCAACACCGTCAGCAAGGACGGGTTGATTCAGGCCAACTCGGATGGCGTCCCCGTCCACAACGGAGAGAACACCCCGGTCCCTGCGGAGCTGGCGGAATGGCCTGCGGATGAGGACCTCTACACCCTGTGTCCCTCATGCGGCCGGGTGTACCGTGACTCGGTCATCGAGGAGACGGGGACCGCGCCCGTTGCATTCCGGGTGGACGTCACCGCCGGCCCCATGGCCGAGGCCATCCGGGTCCACTGGAACCTCAGCACCTAGGACAGAAACTGCAGAGCGGACGACGGCGGGTTCCTCCCGCCGTCGCCCGCTTCCGTTTTGTCAGGCGTTGTTTAGGGCGAGGTCGTAGTGATCTGCAATCAGCTCCACTGTGCGTGCTTGGGTACGGCGCGAATGACCTTGGACAACCAGCATCACCTCGTCGAAACCCGTTTGGGCATGAAGCTCCTCCAACCCAGCTGCCACCTCGGCCGCCGTTCCATGAAGTGCACGGTCGGTGTATTCCTCAAGGATCTGCCGCTCGGGGAAGTTGGCCTCAAAGGCTTCCACTTCTTCAGGGGAAAAGATCGAGAAGGACTTGCGCTGGAACATCCTCAGCATTCCCATGGCCGTGGTGGCCGACTGGCGCCGCGCCTCGACAGGATCTTCATCAGCAACCGCACCCACGCTGACCAGGCTGTACGGCTCGCCCAGGAACTCCGACGGGCGGAATTGCTCCCGATAGATCCGCAAGGCATTCAGGACGTCGGCACTGCCAAACTGCAGGGCGAAGGCATACGGCCGGCCAAGCCGGGCGGCCAGCTGGGCCGAGTAGGGCGAGGATCCCAGAATCCAGATATCAGCCCCGGGGCCGGCCTGCGGGACCCTGTTCTGCTCCGCCTGCCAGGGACCCGGCACGGCGGGTACATCCCGGTAGGTGTGGCCGTGCGGGAAGTTGTTCCCCATGAATCCAAGCAGCTCCGCGATCTGCTCGGGAAATTCGTCGTTCGCCGTGCGATGACGGCGCAGCGCCGCCGCAGTGGCTCCGTCGGTACCGGGAGCCCGCCCCAGGCCGAGATCGATCCGCCCCGGAGCGAGCGCGTGGAGCATACCGAACTGCTCGGCGACCGCCAGGGGCGCATGGTTGGGCATCATGATTCCGCCCGCGCCGAGCCTGATGTGCTCGGTCTCGCCGATGAGCCGCGCCACCATGAGCTGCGGTGACGGGATCGAGGCGCCGGGCATCGCGTGGTGCTCGGACATCCAGAACCGGTGATACCCGCGCTGGTCGGCCAGACGCGCAAGCGATATGACCTCGTCGAGGGCTTCCTGAGCCGAAGAGCCGACGCCGGTCAGCGCATTGTCGAGCACCGACAGGACGAAGGGGGCCGTGCCGGAAGGGCGTGGACGATTCATGAATTACCTCACTTATCACGGCATAGGGGTATTTTTAACGTGACAGAAACACTGTAGATGGTTCTCACGGCAAAAAGCAACTGATACCGTGATAGGTATGACAGAGGTCCCACTTCCCCCGCCCCTGGAACCGCCGAGCATCCGTGCCTGGCTTTGGCCAACAGCGTCGTCACGCTCGCAGCCGGGCAACGGGCCGATGAGCTGGACAGCCCGGAAAGCGCCACCGCATGGCTCATTACGCATGATCTCGCGCCAAAAGGCACGGGTTTGCTGGCCTACTGCCAGCTTCAGCTCTCGGACCTGAGAGGGCACCTCCGGGAGGTGCTGATGTCGCACACCCAAGGCGTCGCTCCTGATCCCGGGGCCCTGGACAGACTCAACCGGGCCATGACCGCGGTCCCTAGCGCCGCGCTGCTGCGATACGACGCACATGAAGGGCTGAGCCGGGTTGCGAGCCATCCAGTGACACAGCTCGTCGATCACGCGATGGCGCAGATTGCGGAGGACGCAGCTGCGTTACTGACGGGGCCGGACGCGCCTCGCGTCGCGCGCTGCGCGTCCACACCGTGCGACCGGTTTATGGTCCGAACCCATGCGAGGCGGCAGTGGTGCTCTACACGTTGCGGCGCCAGGCAGCGGGCCAACCGCGCCTACGCCCGCAAACAGGTCAGCGCGACGGTTCCCGGTTGAGTCGGGCGTCGAAGTGGCGCCTGTATTCCGTGGGGGTGGTGGAAAAGGCTGTTGCGAAGTTCTGTCGGAGGGTCACAGCGCTGCCGAAACCGCAGTCAGCCGCAACCTGATCAACGGACAGGTCGGTGGTTTCGAGTAGCCGCCGGGCAGCGTCGAGTCGCCGGGTGCGAATCCAGGCCGACGGGGTGGTCCCTGTTGTTGCCCGGAACGCGCGGACAAAGGTTCGACGACTCATGTGCGCTTGGGTGGCGAGGCGATCGATGCTGAGGTGTTCGCCCAGGCGGCCCAAAGCCCATTCGAGCAAGCGCGCCATCGGGTCATCCAAGGAGCGCGGGGGCACAGGGTGTTCGATGTACTGGGCCTGTCCGCCCTCCCGGTGCGGGGCGATGACGAGACTGCGTGCCACTTGGTTCGCCGCGTCTGCCCCGAGACGAAACCGCACAAGATGCAGGCACGCATCCAGTGCTGATGCCGTGCCGGCCGAGGTCAAAACGTCACCGTGATCGACGTAGAGCACCGTTTGATCGAGGAAAACATCAGGGTGCCGGACAGTGAGGGACTCGAAGGCTTGCCAGTGCGTGACTGCACGGCGCCCCGAAAGCAAACCGGCATCGGCTACGGGGATAGCGCCGAGACAGAGTCCGAGGATTGCCGCACCGCGCTGGTGTGCGTCCTGAAGCACCAGGCGCAGCGAATCGCTGGGAGCGCGGCCGTCGTCGAACCATGAGGGCACCACCACAACGTCCGCTTCTTCTGCGGCTTTAGGGCCCTGAATCTCTCCGAGCTGATAACCCTCGGTTGTACGAACCTGTCCCGCCTGGTCGGAGAAGAGAACGGTGCTCCATTCAGCGAGCCCCTGACGCCTGACTTCGTCGAAAACCATCTGTGGCACGGCGAGGTGAAACATCGTTACTCCGTGAAAGGCGTACACCGCGATTCGCATTTGTATCCTCTCCACCACCTTGGCCTGATCCCATCGTATATGGGCATTCGGGCCACTGGTGGCCCTTGTCTGGAGAGCGAAGGATGGAGTGGCAGCCAGCAGACGGCCAGCAAACCACTACTTTGGAGCCCAAGAAAATGAGCACCCCTCGTCGCGCACTCATCCTCATCGACGTCCAGCAGCAGTATTTCAGCGGACCTCTCGAGATCCAGTATCCACCGCACCAGGAGTCCCTACCCATGATCGCCCGAGCTGTCGACGCCGCCACTGCCGCCGGGATCCCCATTGCGGCAGTACAACACAGTGCAGGTGAAGGCGCCCCGGTCTTTGCGCCTGGCACAGCTGAATTCGAACTTCACCCCGACATCGAACGCCGCAGAACCGATGCATGGAAGGGAGTCGTGAAACAGTACGGCTCCGTCTACGCAGGCACTGATCTCACCGATTGGCTGCGCCAGCAAGACATCGACACCGTCACCCTTGTCGGCTACATGACAAACAACTGCGTCCTCGCTTCGGCCGTTGAAGCGGAGTTTTTCGGCTTCAACACTGAAGTTCTCTCAGATGCCACGGGGGCCATCAACCTCGCCAACGACGCAGGCTTCGCGGACGCAAAGACAGTGCACACAACCTTGCTCGCCCTGTTGAACTCAAACTGGGCCGCCGTCAGCACTACTGATTCCTGGGCCGATGCCCTCCAAGCCCAGCAGGCTCTGAAGAAGAGTGATCTTGGCAGCTCCGCGATGGCCGGGGCTGCACGCATGACGCTGGCATAACCCCGCTCAGAACGGACGACGGCGGGAGGTCCCGCCGTCGTCCGCTCAGAGTTGGTGCAGCAACAGTCAGTTCTTGACGACGTCCAGCTCAATGACGGCCCAGGACAGCGCGGGCAGCGTCAACCGGAGCTCGGAGCCGGTCGCCTTCGCGCCTTCCAGCGGCTTGAGCCCCACCTGGTTCGGATTGCTTTGGGTGTTGGCCGTGAAACGGTCCCCGCCTTCCGGGATTTCCAGGACCTCTGCCCGGACTACCCGGCGGGCGTCGAAGCCGCGCAGGGCGACCTCGACGTCGGCAGCTTCCTCCAGGCCGCGGTTCGCGAAGAACAGTGCCACGCGGCCCGTTTCCTCGTTCCACGTTGCGCTGACGTCCACCAGGTCGGTGCCGCCGAAGCGAGCATTTTCGTACTTGTCCGAGTCAACAGACAGGCGCAGGATCTGGCCCTTGGCCAGCTCCGCCATCCGGGCGAACGGGTGGAAGATGGTCTGCTTCCAGGCCGGACCGTTCTCCTCCGAAAGGATCGGTGCAATGACGTTGACCAGCTGCGCCTGGTTGGCGATCTTGACGCGGTCGCCGTGGCGGAGCAGCGAGTTCAGCAGGGTTCCCACCACCACCGCGTCCGTCACGTTGTACTTGTCCTCGATGACCCGGGGGTGCTCGCGCCAGCCCGCCTTGGCGACCTTGTGCGGCTGGTCCTCGGTGTCCAGGCCGCGCTGGTACCAAACGTTCCACTCGTCGAAGGAGAGGTTGATGTGCTTTTTGTGTTTGCCCTTGGCACGCACGGCGTCAGCGGTGGCGATCACGGACTCGATGAAGTAGTCAGTGTCCACTGCGCTGGCGAGGAAGCTCCCGACGTCGCCCTCGTTTTCCTGGTAGTAGGCGTGGAGGGAGACGTAGTCCACCTCGTCGTAGGTGTGCGTCAGGACAGTCTGCTCCCAGTCGCCGAACGTCGGCATGCCGGAGCTGGAACTTCCGCAGGCCACCAGTTCGATGTCCGGGTCCACGAAGCGCATGGCCTTGGCGGCTTCCTGGGCCAGGCGGCCGTATTCCTCGGCGGTCTTGTGGCCGATCTGCCACGGCCCGTCCATCTCGTTGCCCAGGCACCAGAGCTTGATGTCGAACGGATCCTTGTGGCCGTTCTTGGCGCGGAGGTCGGACCAGTAGGTGCCACCGGGATGGTTGGCGTATTCCACGATCTCGCGGGCCGCGTCCACTCCCCTGGTGCCCAGGTTGATGGCTTCCATGATTTCCGTGCCGGCCTGGCGGGACCAGTCCACGAATTCGTGCAGGCCGAACGCGTTGGTCTCCACGGTGTGCCAGGCGCCGTCCAGCCGGCGGGGACGGTTCTCCCGCGGGCCGATGCCGTCTTCCCAGTTGTAGCCGGAGACGAAGTTGCCGCCGGGGTAGCGGATGACGGTGGCACCGAGCTCCTTGACGAGCTTGAGCACGTCCTGTCGGAAGCCGTTCTCATCAGCTTCCGGGTGGCCCGGTTCGTAGATGCCGGTGTAGACGCAGCGGCCCATGTGCTCCACGAAGGAGCCGAACAGGCGGCGGGGGACTTCGCCGATGGTGAAGTCGCGGTCGAGGGTGATCCGTGCGCGGGACATGTGCGATATCTCCTTGGTTGTGGTTCAGGTCTTTTGGTGAGTGGTCAGTAAGGTGCCGGATCAGGTTCCGGCGAGTCCCGTCGTCGCGACGCCCTTGATGATCTGGCGCTGGAAGAACAGGAAGACGAGGATCAGGGGCAGCGCCGCGAGGAGTGCGGAGGCCATGTTCTGCGCGTACTGGATGCCGTACGCGCTCTTGATGGTTTGCAGCCCCACCGGAAGGGTGAGGAGCGCGCCGTCGTTTGTGGCAATGAACGGCCACAGGAAGTTGTTCCAGGCGCCAATGAACACGAAGATCGCGACGGCGGCCAGGATGGGCCGGGACAACGGCAGGATGATCTGGGTGAAGATCCGCAAGCGGCTGGCACCGTCCATCACAGCGGCTTCTTCAAGTTCGCGGGGAATCTGGTCGAAGAACTTCTTGAGCACGAACACCATGGCCGGGTGGATGACCTGCGGCAGGATAATGGCCCACGAAGTATCGATCAGGTGCAGCGCCAGCATTTGGTAGAAGAGCGGGATGATGAGGACCGGCGGCGGGATGATGATCGAGGCAATGATCACCGTCATCAGCACCTGCTTGCCCTTGAAATCGATCCGGGACAGGGCGTAGGCCACCAGCGCCGAGATCACCAGCGTGATCGCCGTGATGGCCGCCGACGTGTAGAACGAGTTCCAGGTCCAGAGCGGGATGTTGCCGTCCTGGAATACCTTGACGAACGCTTCAGCGGTAAAGCCCGACGGCGGCATCCAGCTGACCTTCGGAGCTGCGGCATCCGTCTCGGTCTTGAAAGCGGTGGCCGTGGCCCAGGCGAACGGAACCAGCCACAGCACTGCGATGAACGCCGCAACAACGAGCGCGCCGATCTTGCCCGCGGTCATCTTTTTGCGCGGGCGGCGGAGCCCTTCGCCGGTGCTGGTGCGTGGGGCGGGACGGGTGAGGGTAGGGGTTGCCATGGTTATGCACTCCTGCGGCGGGTGACGGCGAACTGCATGACCGAAACGAGCACGATCAGTCCGAAGAAAATGTAGGAGATGGCTGCGGAGTACCCCAGCCGGTAGCCGGTGAAGCCGGTTTCAAAGATGTACTGCACCACCGGGCGGGTTGATCCTCCGGGCCCGCCGGCGGTCATTTGGTACACCTGATCGAAGATCTTCAGGGACGCGAGGATCTGGAGGAGCACGATCATCACCGTGGTGGGGGTCAGCTGCGGCAGGGTGATGGAGAAGAACTGCCGCCAGGCTCCGGCGCCATCCAGGGACGCTGCTTCGTAGTGCTGTGCGGGGATGTTCTGCATCGCGGCCAGGTACAGCAGGAAGTTGAACCCCACGGTCCACCACAGCGTGGCGATGACGATTGCCCACATGGCCACGTTGGGATCGTTGAGCCAGGCGACTTTGGGGAGGCCCAGCTTGGACAGGAAGTCATTGATCAGGCCGAGCTGCGGGTTGTACATCCAGGTGAAGAAGAGCGAGACCACGGTGGAGGCCAGCAGGTACGGGGCAAAGTAGGAAAGCCGCCACAGCCACTGGGCCGGCAGCCCGACGTTCAGCAGGGCCGCCATCACCAGTGCCACGAGGACCAGGGGGACGGTGCTGATGACGGTGAAGTAGAGCGTGTTGCCCAGGGAGCGCCACATGTCGGCGTCGGCCAGGGCCTCGGCGTAGTTCGCGAAGCCGATCAGGCTGTCATTGGCACCTGTCAGGGACTTGCCCGTGAGGCTCATGTAGATGCCGTAGAGAATGGGCCACACGAGGAAGACCAGGAAGAAGACCAGGAACGGGGCGGCGAATCCCCAGCCGCTCAGGTTGCTCCTGGTACGGCTCTGTGAAGGGCGGCGCGTTGGTTGGGGTTGGATCCCCGGGGCGGTGTCCGGCTGACCGGTGCTGCGCCGGGACGCTAGTGAAGAACTCATGAAGGACTCCTTTGTCGCTCGGTGCCGTTAGACCGGGTTGGGCCGGGAAAGAAGGGTGTTGGTGCGGTGCTCAAAGGCGTCCCAACCTGCGGCCGCCTTATCGCGGCCCAGGAACACGTTCTGGACGTTCTCCGCAAAGTAGGTCTGCCAGTCCGAGCCCGAGCCGCTGAACCAGGCTTCGGGATCGTAGGCGATGATGTCCGCTGCGTTGGCGTAGTGGATCTGCGGCGTGAGGTCGCGGTAGGCCTGCGACCGGACCACGGGCTGGTAGGCCGGAATGTGCCCAGCTTCCGCCCAGGAGATCGATCCCTTGAGGACATCGCTCACGAACTTATAGACGTCCCGCCGCTTCGCTTCATCCACATTCAACTGCCGCGGCAGGACGAACGAGTGCGAGTCCGCGTAGGCTGCCGGCGTTCCGTACAGCGTGGGAATCGTGGCTGCGTCCACCGGAAGTCCGGCTTTCTTGAGCGTGGGCAATTCCCACACCCCGCTGAACAGCATTCCCGAGTCGCCGCGGGCGAACTCCGCGATGCCCGTGCTGATGTCGCCGGCCTTGGCAGCAATGGTGTCATCAAAGAGCGACGCCATGAATTCCAAGGACTCAATCGCGGCGTCGCGGTCCACTTTCATCGGCTGGCCCGGGATCAGTTCCATGTCCGCGCCATGCTGCTTGTAGAGCGTGTAGAAAAGCCGCCACATCTGGGAGCCACTGCCGAGGTAACCGAAGGACAGGCCATGGGCCTGGGTGACCTTCTGCATTTCCCTGGCCATGGCCAGGAACTCCTGCGGAGAACTTACTTCCTGCAGTTGCCCGTTGCCGCCGAGGACGCCGGCTTTGCTGGCGATGTCCGTGTTGTAGAACATGACAAACGGGTGCGAATCCAGGGCGATGGAGAACACCTTGCCGTTCTGCTGGCTCTTCTCCCAGATGCGTGGCGCAAAGTTTTCCCCGGTGACGCCGTGCTCAGCCAACAGGCCCAGGTCCCACGGGTCAATGAGCCCGCCGGGGGCGTATCCGGGAACCCTGCTGGCATGCATGATCGCCACTTCCGGTGGCCGCCCGCCGGCCGATGCCATGGCCAGTTTGGTGTAGTATGGCGGGCCCCAGGCCAGGACCGTGGGGTGCACCTTGAAGCCGGGGTTGGCCTGGTTGGCGCTGTTGATCATGGCCTGCATCTTGATGCCGTCACCGCCGGACAGCAGGTGCCAGAACCCGATGTCCCGCAGGCCAGAGGCTTGGGCGTTTCCGCCGCAGCCCGTCAGGCCGCCTGCTACCAGGACACTGCCTAAGGCTGCCGTTCCCGTCAATAACTGCCGTCGGGACACTTGCTTCCCGAAAAATTCAAACTGCTTCACCCGTCACTCCTTTGGATGGGTCCGCGGAAAGGTCACTTCTTGATGCTCAAAACTCCGGTTCCGGTGCGTCCCCATCCCGGGCCGATGCCTTCAGGGGGTGACGCACGCCTCACATTACATCGATGTAATAGACGGGGCAAGAGAAAATTGTTAGCGCACACAATGTGGTGGGCGGCTATCGTTTCAGCGGCTGCTGTCCCGCTCCACGATGGTGTAGTCCAGGGAAACCACGCGCTGCTCGTGGCCCCTGTCGGCCATCCGCTCCGTGAGCAGGCGCAGGGCTTCGCTGGCAATGGCACGCTTATCGAAGGAGACCGTGGTCAACGACGGAACCGCATAGCGGCCGTCGGCGATGTCATCAAAGCCCGCCACCGCAATGTCCTGCGGGATGCGCAGGCCCCTCTTCCACAGCACACTCAGGGCGCCGATGGCCATGGAATCCGTGAAGCAGAACAGCGCTTCGGGAAGCGGGTGGGAGTCCAGGTAGGCAGTGAGCGCATCGGCAGCAGTCTGTGGCGTCCACTTTTCGCAGGGAATCAGCAGCGACTCGTCCCGTTCGATGCCGAGGATCTCCAGCGCCTCTTCATAGCCCTGGGTTCTCTGTATCGCCGCGGCCGATCCCCTGCCTTGGGTGGTTCCCAGGACGGCGATCCGCCGGCGCCCAGGCTGCGCCAAGGCGAGAGTCATGTCGCGGGCGGCAGCGGCGCTATCGACAAAGACGCGGTCGGCAAGGCTTTGCGTGACCTCCCCGAGCAGGACCACGGGCGGAAGGGCAACGCCCACCCGGACGGCGCTTTCGTCCAGCACCACAGGGTTGAGGATCAGTCCGTCGATCAGGTTGGAGCGGGCACGCACCATGAGTTCGTGCTCGCGCTGGGGATCGGAGCCGGTTTCCTCGATCTGCACGATCCAGCCCTGCTCGTGCGCCACGTCCACAATATGGTGGGCAATTTCTGCCGAGTAGGGCGTGCCAAGATCGGGCAGGGCCAGCGCAATCACACCGGACCTCCCGTTGCGCAGTCCGCGGGCGGAGAGGTTGGGTACATAATCCAGCTCGAGGATGGCCTGCTCCACCCTGGTCCTGGTGGCACCGCTGACCGGAATGATGCCGTTCATGACGTTCGAGACGGTCTTGGGTGAAACGCCGGCACGACGCGCGACATCCTTGACCGTTGCGCGCACTGCTCCCCTTTCAAAGCCTCTTGTGCCAAAGCCGGCGGCCAGTGAATGCCGCTGCGGATGACCTGCTGACGATGTTACCGCCCTCCTCGGCGGGAGGCGGCCGAAGCCTCTTGACAGGGAAATTGTTAGCGCTCACAGTTGGTGGAGCGAAACGTACCTTCACCCGAAAGCCGAGCACATGAAGAACTGGGCAGGAAATCTCAACTACTCATCAGCGGAGGTCGTGCGCCCGGAATCGGTGGCTGAGCTCGCACAGGTGGTGGCGCGCTCCAGCCGGGTCAAGGCCCTGGGATCGCGGCACTCGTTCAACCGCATCGGGGACACCGACGGCGTGCACGTGCTGCTGGATGCACTGCCGCAGCACATCGACCTGCACGCGGAACGGCAGAGCGTCCGCGTCAGCGGCGGAGTGAGCTACGGTGCCCTGTGCCGTACGCTGCAGCAGTCCGGCGTGGCCATCCACAATCTGGCGTCGCTCCCCCACATTTCCGCGGCCGGGGCAGTCCAGACAGGCACCCATGGATCCGGCGTGAACAACCCCTCCCTGGCCGGAGCGGTGGAGGGCATTGATCTGGTCCGGCCCTCCGGCGAGCAGGTAACGCTGTCCCGGGCGGACGGCGAGGAGTTCCTGGGCAGCGTGGTGGGCCTGGGCGCTTTTGGCATCGTCACCGGCCTCCAGCTTGCCGTCAGGCCGAGCTTCAGCATGCGCCAGCGTGTTTTGGAAAACCTGCCGTGGGAACGGGCGTTGGCGGATTTCACGGAGCTTGTCTCCAGCGCCTACAGCGTGAGTCTTTTCACCGACTACGTGGGCGATAGCATCGGCCAGGTCTGGCTCAAGGCGCTGGACTCGGAGCCTCCCCTCGGTGAATTGTTCGGCGCCACGGCAGCCATCGGCCCGCGGCACCCGCTGCCGGGGATGTCGGCCGAGAACTGCACAGCCCAGATGGATGAGCCCGGGCAATGGCTGGACCGGCTGCCGCATTTCCGCCACGAGTTCACGCCCAGCAACGGTGAGGAACTGCAGAGCGAATTCATCCTGCCGTTGGAGCAGGCACCTGATGCGATCCAGTCGGTGCGGAGCCTGGCGGACAAACTTGCCCCACTGCTGTTTGTCTCCGAAATCAGGACCGGCGCCGCGGACGAATTCTGGCTCAGCCCCTTTTACCGGCAGCAGAGCGTTGCGCTGCACTTCACCTGGAAGCCGCTGCAGGCGCAGGTGGAAGCCGTTCTTCCGCAGCTCGAGGACCTGCTTCGGCCGTTCGGGGCCAGGCCGCACTGGGGCAAGCTTTTCACGCCCGGCGGTCACGACTGGGAGTCCCTCTACCCGCGCCTAGCGGACTTCCGCTCGCTGGCATCGGCGCACGATCCGGAGGGAAAATTCCGCAACGGGCTGCTGGACAGCATCCTCGGAGTCCCGGCGGTGAGCTCACGTTAGGAGGCGGACGACGGCGGGATGAAAGTCCACTGGCGCGCTTGCATCGCACTGAGCGGGCGACGGCGGGACCTCCCGCCGTCGCCCGTTGCGGTTTTGACAGGCGTCGGCGTGCGCGAGGTGCTGGAGGGTTCGCGGTGGGCGTCGGCTTGGTCCTGGAGCGCCTTGCCCCGGGCCTCGAAGACTCCACGGCGTCAGCTCCAGCGGCGAAACGTTGTTGGCGTCACGGTCCCTAGCTGTACTGACCGCACTGTTGCGCACATCCGCAATCCGATGGTAGCTCCCACCCAATGCTCCATGAGCCTCGGGCGATCCGAGCAAGAGCGCACCAAGACCGATAATCGAGGTTAGGTCAGCCTGAGCTGGGGGAGGTGCACAAATGGCACAACTTCGAAGAATTCGGCTAACGCGGCTTGTAGACGTCCGCACGGTGTTCGATGCGGTGGACGTATGAGGTGTGCTCTTCGATATCGAGGGTGAACAACACGCGGTAGTCACCTCGGCGTGCGGTGCGCAGGCCGAGGAGTTCATTTGTGAGGGGCTTGCTGAGCCGGCGGGGATTATCGGCCAGGACACCGGTGACGAATTCGACGATTGCGGCGGCTGCCTTCTCCGGCAGCCGACGAAACCCTTTCAGCGCAGGGCTGGTGACTTCGATTTTCCATGGCCCTGGCGCGTTGGATGGTTCCTCGGTCACTTCGGCGGTAGTCCAAACTCATGGCGCAGGTCATCGCCGCTGACCGTGTTGCCTTCGGCGATGTCGCGTCGCGCTTGGTCCAGGTCTTCGCGGATGCCAGGCTGCGAGAGCCAGTGGATCGTTTCCTGCAGTGACTCCAGGTCGTCGGCGGACATCAGCACGGCTGAGGGGTGCCCGTGGCGCGTGATCTGGATGATCTCATGCGTCTTGTCTGCTTCCTCTACAAGCGCGGAAAGCTTGTCCTTGGCTTCGCTGAGCGGTACCGTTCTCATGGTTCATGTATAGCCTGAAATTCGGCTATTCACTAGCCTGACTTTTAGCCGATAATAATGATTACATCAAGCTGTAGCCCGGAAGGGGCGGGAAGGCTCGATGGATCGGAGCCGGGGGCCACGCAGTATCCGTTCAGCAACGTTTCGGGTTCCGGGGACGTGCCCGCCTACTGGAGAAATTTCCTCGGGCCTGCATCTGCTCCCGCGCTTGGAGACGGTTTCCCCCTGCGCGGTCAGTTCAGGCAACGGGTGATCTCTACTGTGAGGTTCATGCCACCGGCTCGAGCGCTTGCGGCGGAGCCGTGGAATCGCGGATCACGAGTTTCGTGGCCAGCTCGACCCTGCGGGAATCCAGCGTTTCTCCGCGCATTTGGCGAAGAATGAATCGCAGAGCGGCGCGTCCCATCTCCTGCAGTGGCTGTGTCACTGATGTGAGAGCTGGCACTGATTCTTCCGCCAGGTAGGTGCCGTCAAAACCGACCAGACTCATTTCCTCGGGTACGCGAACGTTCTGTCGGCGTGCCTCGGCGAGAACGCCAAGGGCGATGCTGTCACTTGCGGCAAAGATGGCGGTCGGACGCGGTTCAAGCCGGAGGAGGGTCTTCATGCCTTGAACTCCGTGATCGGTCCGGAAGGGTCCGGAGAGGATGTACCGATCTTCGGCGGATAGCCCTCGGGCTCGCAATGCGGCCATGTAGCCGTGCAGTCTGGCCTGGTTGCACTCGGCACCATCTGGGCCGCCGACGTATGCGATCCTGCGGTGGCCAAGGTCCAGGAGGTGTGAGGTTGCATCCTTGCCGCCGGCCCAGTTGGTCGTTCCGATGCTGACCACATCGCCTGGCGGAGGGTTGAGGGGGTCGATAACAACGGTGGGAACTCCCCGCCGGTGAAACGCATCCAGCTGGTCTGCGCCAAAGGCGGACGTTACCACGATCATTCCGCACCGGCCTTCGTCGATGATCCGCCGCGCCCGTTGTTCCGGGGACAGTGGCGTGGCGCCTTGCTTGCCCGTGACGCTGAGCACGACATCAATGTCTGACTCCGCTGCGTGCTCCAGAATGCCGTTGAGTACCTCGACTGCGTATGCAGAGTTCAGTGAGTCGAAGACGACTTCGACCGCCTGCCGGCCGGTGAGGATCTTGCGATGCTGAACCGGGGATTTGTACCCCGTCCGCGCCAGCGCGGTCAGGACCTTGGTGCGGGTCTCCGCTGAAACGTCCTCCCGCCCATTGATGACTTTGGAGACGGTCGGCGCAGAAACCCCTGCCTCCCGGGCAACGGCGGCCAGGGTGAGCTTTCCCTGGTGCGTAGCGGCGGTCATGTGACTCCTTGACTTTTCGAAATATTTCGTTCGTTCAGTTTCGCGCCTTTCTGCCAGCCCGTCAATGTTATAGCCAATCCTTTCTCGCTGGAGGCTTGACTGTGGAGTGTGATGGGCGTTACCTTTATTTCATTCACCGCAAAATTTCGCGAAATATTTCGAAAACTTGGGATGAACCCAATTCAATGGCAGTGCGGCCTCATCCGAAGGCGGGACTCCTGAACATGAACCGGGCACTCAGCGACGAGCCCGAAGGATGAATGGAAAACAGATGACTAATCGAAAACTGCGTTCAGCGGCCCTGGCAGTCTCTGCCGCGGCATTGACGATCTCTCTGGCCGCGTGCGGCTCCAGCGGCCCTGCCGGGTCGAATGTGAGTGCCGATTCGGCGACTATGTGGGGCCTCACGGGCGGGAACCAGACGGTGACACAGAAATCTGTTGACGCCTGGAACACCGCACATCCGGATGAAGGCGTCAAACTCGATTTCTTCGCCAACGATGCCTACAAGACCAAGGTCCGGACCGCGGTGGGCGCCGGACAAGGCCCCACGTTCATCTACGGCTGGGGTGGCGGGGTGCTCAAGTCCTACGTGGATGCCGGCCAGGTCAATGACCTTTCGAGCTTCCTCAAGGACAACCCGACAGTCAAGGACCGCTACCTCCCCTCTGTCCTCAAGAACGGTGAGATCAACGGCAAAACTTATGCGCTGCCCAACAACAACGTCCAGCCCGTAGTCCTGTACTTCAACAAGGACGTCTTCGACAAGGTTGGAGTTCAGCCGCCCAAAACCTGGGATGAACTGATGGCACTGGTGCCGAAATTCAAGGAAGCCGGCATCGCGCCGTTGTCACTTGGCGGGCAGTCAAAGTGGCCGGACCTGATGTGGCTGGAGTACCTGGTAGAGCGTATCGGCGGCCCTGAGGTGTTCGCGAACATCGCCGCCAACAAGCCCGGCGCCTGGTCGGATCCGGCCGTGACGGAAGCCCTGACCAAGATTCAGCAGTTGGTCGACGCCGGTGGCTTTGTCAACGGGTTCTCCTCCATTGCCGCTGACAGCAGCGCTGACCAGGCCTTGCTGTACACCGGCAAGGCGGCCATGGTCCTGCAGGGTGGCTGGATCTACCAGACCATGAAGAAGGATGCCTCCAGCTTCGTCACGAGCGGCAAGCTCGGCTACACCACCTTCCCCGCTGTTTCAGGCGGCAAGGGAGATCCGACCAACGTCGTGGGCAACCCGTCCAACTTCTGGTCCGTCTCGTCCAAGTCAACGGACACCCAGAAGAAGGCCGCCCTGGACTACATCAAGGACGGCATGTTCACTGATGCCCACATTCAGTCCCTGATCGACTCTGGGGCCGTCCCGGTGGTCAAGGGCATCGAAGGCAAGCTGGCTGCCTCCCCTGACAAGGACTTCCTGTCCTATGTCTATGGCATGGCCAAGAACGCCCCCAGCTTCACACTCTCCTGGGACCAGGCCCTGAGCCCTGCCCAGGGCGACACAATGCTCTCCAATCTGGATCTGATCTTCCTGAAGAAGGCCAGCCCGGACCAGTTTGTCGCAAACATGAACGCAACGATCGGAAAATAGCCGTGTCTATTTCAACCGGATCTTCCCGACGGGCCCTGGAAACGGGCCCGTCGGGGTGGCTGGCCGCTCCAGCCCTCATCTTCTTCGTTCTCTTCGCCATCATCCCGCTGTTCGGCGTCTTGTTCCTCAGCTTCACGACGTGGGATGGGCTTGGCGAGATCAAGCTTGATGGCTTGTCGAGCTGGACCAAGGTCCTGACCGATCCACTCACAGGTAATGCACTGCTGGTGACGGCGAAGATCATGTTCTTCTCTTTCATAGTCCAGGCACCCATCAGCCTTTTGCTCGGAGTTTTTACCGCAGCCGGACAGAAATACCGTGCCGCCCTGGCAGTCTTGTATTTCCTGCCGCTTCTGCTGTCGTCCGCCGCTGCTGCCATCGCTTTCAAAGCCCTGCTGGACCCGAACTTCGGCATGGGCGCGGGCCTCGGCATTCCATTTCTCGCCCAGGACTGGCTCGGCAACTCGGACTTGGTGCTGTTCGTGGTCGTCTTCGTGATTGCGTGGCAGTTTGTCCCGTTCCACACGCTGATCTACCAAGGCGGGGTACGGCAAATCCCCGCGTCGCTCTACGAAGCTGCCCAAATCGATGGTGCCGGACGGGTACAGCAGTTCTTCAGCATTACCCTGCCCCAGATGAAGTACACCATCATCACCTCCTCGACGCTCATGGTTGTCGGATCGCTGGCGTACTTCGACCTTGTCTTCGTCCTCACCGGCGGCGGACCTGGCTATGCCACGCGCCTGCTGCCCCTCCACATGTACCTCACCGGGTTCAAAGCCAATGACATGGGCGCCGCAAGTGCCCTCGGCGTCATCCTCGTCGTGATCGGCCTGGCCCTCGCCCTGTTCCTGCAGCGGCTCGGCGGCAAGAACCGAAACGACAGCCAATTGGAAGGTGCCTGATGGCTACCGAGACCCAGCTTCCTGTTCAGCCCGCGACCGGTAACAGCACGGCCACCAGCCGCCGTCCGGTCAACGGCCGGGGCCGCCAGCGCCCAAATCTCCTCGGAGGACTCGGGGGCTGGATCTGGCTGGCCGTCATCATCGTCCCCATCTACTACGTCGTAGTGACCAGCCTGAAGGATCAAGCGGGGTTCTTCACCTCAAACCCCATGCTGCCGCCCACCCAGCCGACCCTGGACAACTACCGGCTGGTTCTCGAGAACGACTTCGTCAGGTACTTCGCCAACAGCCTCATCGTCACAGTAGGCAGCGTGGTGCCGGCCCTGCTGGTGTCCTTCATGGCGGCCTATGCGATCGTCAGGGGCAAAGGCTGGTTCTTGAACGCGACCAACAGTCTGTTCCTCCTCGGCCTGGCCATCCCGCTGCACGCCACGATCATCCCGATTTATTGGATGATCACCAAGGCTCACCTCTACGACACGCTGCTTGCACTCGTGCTCCCGTCCATAGCCTTCTCCATCCCGATCTCCGTGCTGATCCTGTCCAACTTCATGCGTGATGTGCCCAAGGAGCTGTTCGAATCCATGCGCTTGGACGGCTGCTCGGACTGGTCGATGATGTGGCGGCTTGCCCTGCCCATGACCAAGCCCGCGGTCATCACGGTGGGCATCTACAACGCCCTGCACGTGTGGAACGGGTTCCTCTTCCCGCTCATCCTGACGCAGAGCCCCTCCACCCGGGTGCTGCCCTTGTCCCTCTGGACGTTCCAAGGCGAGTTCAGCGTCAACATCCCGGCCGTGCTGGCCTCCGTGGTCCTCGCCACTCTGCCATTGCTGGTGATTTACGTCATCGCCCGGCGCCAGCTGCTCAGCGGATTGACCGCTGGTTTCAGCAAGTAGCACCCGGAACATGTTCACGAAAGGAAATTCAATGACTTCCGCAAAGCCATTGCGGGTCGGCATGGTCGGTTACGCCTTCATGGGCGCCGCACACTCCCACGCGTGGCGGACCGCTCCGCGGTTCTTTGACCTGGCCCTTGAACCCCAACTCACGGCTGTAGCCGGCCGAAACCCTGTGGGAGTCCGGGCCGCGGCGGCCAAGCTCGGCTGGGCTTCCGCCGAGACGGACTGGCGGCGGCTAATAGAGCGCGACGACATCGACCTGATCGACATCTGCACGCCCGGCAACACCCACGCCGAGATCGCGATCGCCGCGCTCGAAGCGGGCAAACACGTGCTGTGCGAAAAGCCGCTCGCCAACTCCGTTGAGGAAGCAGAGCGGATGACGGCGGCGGCGGAGGCGGCCGCCAAACGGGGTGTCTTCTCGATGTGCGGCTTCAGCTACCGCCGGACGCCAGCGCTGGCGCTGGCCAAACGGTTCGTGGAACAGGGCAGGCTCGGAACCATTCGGCACGTGCGGGCACAGTACCTGCAGGACTGGCTCTCGGACGAGAACGCCCCCATGACATGGCGCCTGGACAAGAGCAAGTCCGGCTCCGGCTCCCTCGGCGATATCGGTGCGCACAGCATCGACGCGGCACAGTGGATCACAGGGCAGAAGATCACCGGTGTTTCGGCACTGCTGGAAACCTTCGTAACCGAGCGGCCCCTGGCCGGCGATCTTGTCGGCCTGGGCGGCCACGGGGATGTCGGGAGTGATACGGCCCGCGGGTCGGTCACCGTCGACGACGCCGCGGTCTTCAGTGCCCGGTTCGACGGCGGTCCAATCGGCGTCTTCGAAGCCACCCGCTACGCATTAGGCCGAAAGAATGCGATGCGGCTCGAATTGAACGGCACCAAGGGATCCCTGGCCTTCGATTTCGAGGAAATGAATGTCCTGTCCTTCTACGATGGCGCCGAATCCCCCGACGCCGGCTTCCGGCGGATCTTCGTCACCGAGCCCGAACACCCTTACGCGGGCAACTGGTGGCCCACCGGGCACGGCCTGGGCTATGAACACGGATTCACCCACCAAGTCGTCGACCTGATGACCGCGATCGCTGAGAAACGCCAGCCGGAACCGTCCTTCGCTGATGCACTGCAGGTCCAACAGGTGCTGGCCGCCATCGAGGAAAGCGCCGCCAACTCCAGCCACTGGCAGAAGGTCTGACATTGAGCGCAGAACAAGGAACCCCGACCCGACCCATTACCCTGTTCACCGGCCAGTGGGCAGACCTGCCGTTTGAGGAGGTTGCGCGACTGGCGGGCGAGTGGGGCTTTGACGGACTGGAAATCGCCTGCTGGGGCGACCACCTGGATCCGCGCCGCGCCGCCGTGGACGACGAGTATCTCCAAAGCCGGCTGGACATTCTGGCGAAGAACAACCTGCAGGTTTTCGCGATCGCGAACCACCTCACCGGCCAGGCCGTGTGTGATGACCCGATCGATGAACGCCACCGCGGCATCCTCCGGGCGGAGGTCTGGGGCGACGGCGAGCCAGAAGGAGTCCGTGCACGTGCAGCAGAGGCCATGATGGACACTGCCCGGACCGCCGCCCGGCTCGGCGTGAAGACCGTAACCGGGTTCACCGGTTCCTCGATCTGGAAAGCCGTGGCAATGTTCCCGCCCGCCTCCGAGGCCATGATAGCGGCGGGCTACCAGGACTTCGCTGACCGCTGGAACCCCATCCTGGACGTCTTTGACGAGATCGGCGTGCGCTTCGCCCTGGAGGTCCACCCCTCCGAAATCGCCTACGACTACTGGACTGCAAAACAGGCCCTCGAAGCGGTTGGTCACCGGGAGAACTTCGGCCTGAACTTCGACCCCTCGCACTTCATCTGGCAGGACCTGGACCCGGTCATGTTCCTGCAGGACTTCGCGCCGAAGATCTTCCATGTCCATATCAAGGAGTCAGTCCGGCAGCTCAACGGGCGAAACGGCAGGCTCGGATCGCACCTGCCATGGGCAGATCCCCGCCGCGGATGGGACTTCGTAACCGCCGGACACGGAGATGTGCAGTGGGAACCCATCTTCCGCACCCTCAATGCCATCGGCTACCAAGGCCCTACCAGCATCGAGTGGGAGGACGCGGGCATGGACAGGCTCATCGGAGCCCCCGAAGCCCTGGCCATGGTCCGGGAACTGGCAAAAATCGCCCCGCCCGCCGCAGCATTCGACGCTGCATTTTCAAGCCATTGACCACGACACGTTGCGGGCCCAGGTCCGCCACCCCAGCAAAGGAAAACGCATGACAGACAAGAAGACCGCACTGGTGGTCCGTGGCGGATGGGAAGGACACCAGCCCGTAGAGGCCACAGAACTTTTCATCCCGTACCTGAAGGACAACGGCTACGACGTCCGCGTCGAAGAGTCCCCCAAGCTCTATGCCGATGCCGGCTACATGGCGGGCGTTGATCTCATCGTGCAATGCATGACGATGTCCACCATCGAGAAGGAAGAATTCGAGGGATTACGCACCGCCGTGGAGAACGGCACCGGTCTGGCAGGATGGCACGGCGGGATCGCCGACTCCTATCGGAACACCTCGGATTACCTCCACCTCATCGGCGGCCAGTTCGCCTGCCACCCCGGAAAACACCCTGACGAGCTCACCGGCGAACAGTCCGATAACTACGTCCCGCACACGATCAACATGCTGCCCGCCGCGGCAAACCATCCAATTACCCGCGGTATCGGGAACTTCGAACTGGTCACCGAACAATACTGGGTCCTTGCCGACGACTACGTCGACGTCCTCGCCACCACCACCCAAACGGTCCGCGAATGGGACCCCTGGAACCGTGAAGTGACCTCCCCGGCCATCTGGACCCGTCAATGGGGCCAAGGGCGGATCTTTGTCGCCACCCCCGGACACCGGGTGGAAATCCTCCAGGACAACAACGTCCGCACAATCATCGAAAGGGGCCTGCTGTGGGCAAGCCGTTGAAAGTAGGAATAATCGGGTGCGGAGCCATCAGCACGCAATACCTCTCCAACTTCCGTCGACTGGAAGTCATCGAACTCGTGGCCGTTGCAGATCTCGACCCGGTCCGGGCGCAGGCTGTAGCCGATGATTACGACGGGGTCCGTGCGCTGACCGTCGACGAACTGATCGCCGCCAATGACGTGGACCTGGTCCTGAACCTCACCATTCCCACCGCCCACGCAGAAGTGGCCCTCAGGGCAATTGCCGCGGGCAAGAGCGTCTACGGGGAAAAACCACTGGCTGCCACGACCGGCGAAGCCCGCCAGGTCATGGAAGCGGCGGCGGCCGCCGGCGTCACCATCGGCTGCGCACCGGACACCGTTCTGGGAACCGGCGTCCAAACTGCCCGCAAAGCGATCGACGACGGCCTGATCGGAGCTCCGATCTCGGCCACTGCCACGATGGTAACGCCCGGCCACGAACGCTGGCACCCCAACCCGGACTTCTACTATCAGCCCGGCGGAGGTCCGCTCCTGGACATGGGCCCCTACTACGTGAGCGCCCTGGTCAACCTGCTGGGGCCGGTGGTGTCCGTGATCGGAGCAGCCAGCCACACCCGGACCCAGCGCACCATTGGGTCGGGCCCGCGCGAAGGCGAAGTGATACCGGTCAACATCGACTCGCACGTGACCGGGGTCCTGATCCACGCCACGGGAGCGGTGTCCACTCTGGTCATGAGCTTCGACGCCGTAAAGACAAAGTCGCCGAACATTGAAATCCACGGTGAGCGCGGCTCCCTGGTCGTCCCGGATCCGAACCACTTCGACGGCGACGTCAAACTATTCAGCCTCGGCGCCGGTGACTGGGAGACACTCCCGGTCTCGGCCGGGTACGTTGATGCCGGCAGGGGGTTCGGTATCGCGGACCTTGCCGCGACCCCGGAAGGGTCAGAGCCGCGCGCGGGGGCCAGCTCGCCTACCACGTACTCGATGTGATGGAATCGGTACTCGAATCCGCCCGCAGCGGATCCGCTGTCCCGGTCAACAGCACGGCGACAAGGCCGGCTCTGGTGGAATTAACCGTCGCGCCGGGCGCCGCTGTGGAGGAACAGGTACAGGAGGTCACCGCGTAGCGTTGCCTCGGGCCGCCGGACGGAGTGACGGCAGTCCGTCCGGTTCCGACCGGCGCTGTCGTCTCCTCAGTTCCCGTTAGCCGATTACTCCCGTCGGGGTCAGGTACAGGCGAAAGAGCGACCTCTGAGGCCCTCGATGATCGACCGAGACTGCCCGCGCGATAGCCCTAACGGCGGTCGGTTATGGACAACATTCATGACCGACCGCCGGTGGTCTCCCGGCCCGGCCGGCTAATCGCCGGCGTAGTGGACTCCGGCTTGGTTCCCTGCATCATCCAGGAGTGACATGACTGTCAGTGTGTCGGCCAGGGGCATGGTTGGGCTCTCGGTCAGCCCTAGGACACTGCTGATTTAGTCCTGCGCATTAAGGCGCGCCTGCGGGACTCTGGCTGCGGATCGTTAAGACTTGATTTATGCAGGGTCGTGATGATGGGCAGCGGGAAATCTTGGATGTTGAGGCGCTGGCCGGGGACCTTTTGGACCCAGGCAGCGTCTTCGCGTTTCTGGCTGGGAACCGGGGGAGGTTGTTCCCGTCGTCGATGTTTGAGGACCTGTTCCCGTCGGGCAGGGGCCGGCCCTCGATTCCGGCCGAGGTCGTGGCCACGGTGTTGGTCCTGCAAGCGTTGAACGGGCTCTCGGACCGCGAGGCCGCGGAAGCGGTGACTTTTGATCTGCGCTGGAAAGCGGCCTGCGGGTTCGCCGTGACCACGAAGGCGTTTCATCCGACGACGTTGACGTACTGGCGCAAGCGCCTGGCCGCCAGCGGCCGCCCGGACCGGATTTTCCAGGCCATCGCCGCCGTGGTCGCCGAGACCGGCGTGCTGAAATCCAGGACGCGGCGGGCGCTGGATTCGACCGTCCTCGATGATGCGGTGGCCCGTCAGGACACCGTCACGCAGCTGGTCGCCGCGATCCGCCGGGTCGGCCGGGAGGTGCCCGGCGCGGATATGCTGGTCCCCGCGGTCTGCACCGGCTACGACTACACGCAGCCGGGCAAACCCCGGATCGCCTGGGATGATCCCGCGGCCCGGGACGAGCTGGTCTCCGCCCTGGTCACGGACGCTCTGGCGCTGCTGGCCGCCATCGATACCGCCGATCTGGAAGGCAAAGCCGCGGATGCCGTGGCCCTGCTGGCGCTGGTTTCCGGCCAGGACGTCGAGCCCGCCGAAGGCTCTGACGGTACCGACGGACGATGGCGGATCGCCCGGAAAACCGCCTATGACCGGGTGATCTCCACCGTTGACCCGGAGGCCCGGCACGCCCACAAGACCCAGGCCAGACGCCAGGACGGGTTCAAGGCCCATATCGTGATCGAGCCCGATACCGGGATCATCACCGCGTCCGCCCTGACCAAGGCCTCCGGACCGGGCAACGGCGACGCGGCCGTCGGCGCGGAACTGCTGGGCAAGGACACCACCATCGGGCCGGCGCCGGTGGAAGTGCTCGCCGATTCCGCCTACGGCACCGGAGAGATGCTCGCTGCCGTCGCCGCGGCCGGACACACCCCGGTGATCAAGCCCTGGCCGCTGCGCCCGGCCGTGATCGGCGGGTTCACCCTCGATGACTTCAGCGTCGACGAGGCCGCTGGCACCGTGACCTGCCCAAACAACGTCACCCGGAAGATCAGCCCCAAACGCAACGTCACCTTCGGTGCCGCCTGCCTCGGCTGCCCTTTCAGGGACCGGTGCACCACCGCCCGGGACGGCAAATCCCTGACTCTGCATCCCCATGACGCGCTCCAGCGCGAACACCGGGCCCGAGCCCAGGACCCCGACTTCGCCGAAACCTACCGCCGCCACCGTCCCATGGTCGAACGCTCCATCGCCTGGCTCACCCGCGGTAACCGGCGCGTCCCCTACCTCGGCGTCGCCAGGAACAACACCTGGCTCACCCTGCGCACGGCAGGACTGAACCTGCGCCGGATGGTCAATCTCGGACTTGCCAACATCAACGGGACCTGGGCCATCACCTAGAGCCCCCGGAGAGCCGGCCCGGCATTGGCGTCCGCAGCACACCTCCGCCACCGCAGCCCCAAAAAACCGTTCCGCAAACCCTCCCGGCTCCGCCAAGATAAACCGGTAACCCCCACCAGCCGGACGCCCGAACCGCCAACAACCCGGCACCAGCGAGCACTACCGGCCAGATCGCCCTTTGTTCAGCGGTGTCCTAGTTGAAGGCAGCGGAGCACCTCGCGTAACTGATAGGTGTACCCGTGTCCCGCCGGCACAAAGGTCTCCCGCCGGGTCTCCCCCGAATCAAAGGTGAGGACCAGCTCCGTCGGGTTGAACAGCGGTGCGTTGCACCGCAGCATGCCTTTGGTGCCGGACACGGTGGCCGTCTGCGTTGAGACGGTGGTCAGCGAGACGACGAATTGGGATACCGCACCCGACGCGTAGGTAAGGGTAACGGCGGTTTCGGCATCCACGCCGTCGCCGGTGAGGTGCGCGGCGGCCGCCAAAGACTGGGGTGCTCCCAAGGCAAGGAGTGCCCAGGTCAGTGGATAGACCCCGAGGTCCAGCAGCGCGCCGCCGCCTGCCGCCCGCTGCCACAGGCGGGCCCCCGGATGGCGGGGCGCCGGGAAACCGAGATCCGCCTGGATCATACGGATCTCGCCCAGTTCACCGGAGGCGATGATCTCCGCCGCGCGTTGCACACTGGGAAGAAACCGGGACCACACAGCCTCCATCAGGAACAGGCCATTGCTTTGGGCCAGCCCGGCCAGGATGGCCGCGTCCCTCGCGTTGAGCGTCATCGGTTTCTCGCACAGCACATGCTTGCCTGCTTCGAGCGCCGCCCTGGCCACGGTGAAATGGCTGGCGTGCGGCGTGGCGACATACACGATGTCGACATCGGGGTCCTGGATCAGCCGCAGGTACCCCGGCAGGCCACCGTCGTCGCCGTAGGCACGGCGGAAGCCGTGCAGGACGGCGAACTCCTCAGCCCCGGCCCGGGACCGGGAGCTGACGGCGTGCAGGTCAGCGTCCGGCAGCAAGGCGAGGTCGCTGGCGACGATGGACGCGATCCTGCCGGTGGAGACAACGCCCCAGCGGACAGTATTGCCGGATGCGCGGAGCGGATCCTGATGGCTGGAGGCCAGCAGCGGCGTTCCGGCCAGCAGTGGCTCAGTTGCCGGGGTCAATGTGGCGGCACGCCCTCAGGTAGTTCTGCTGGATTTCCCGGCGGAAGTCCGGCGAGGGCGCGGCGTCCTCCTCAACGGGCCATTCCGGACGGTGGCCGACGAGGGCCCAGGCTGCCTGCACGGCGGCGCCCCGGGCCACGTACTCCCCCGGGCTGGGGACCACTACCGGCAGATCGAAGACCTGGGCCGCGATGGCCTGCACCGCCGGGTTCTGCACGGCGCCGCCGATCAGGAGCAGGCGTGTTGCGGCGCCACCTTGCGCCTGCAGGGAATCCAGGCCGCCGGACAGCCCACAGAGCATGCCTTCGATGGCGGCCCGGGCCAGGTTGCTCCGGGTGCTGGAAGAGATGCTGAGTCCGTGGAAGCTGGCTTTGGCGTGGGGCAGGTTGGGCGTGCGCTCACCTTCGAAGTACGGCACCAGCACGACGCCGCCGGAGCCGGGTTCGGCTTCCAGGGCAAGGCGCGACAGTTCGTCGAAGTCCACGCCCAGAAGGCCGGCCACGGAACTGAGCACCCGCGCGGCATTAAGCGTGACGGCGATGGGCAGGTACTCTCCGCTGGCGTCCGCGAAACCCGCCACCGTGCCGCTGGGATCGGCAACGGCCCGGGACGCCACGGAGAACACCGTGCCGCTGGTGCCCACGGACACCACCACGTCGCCTGGCTCGGCCCCCAGTCCCAGGGCGGCGGCGGCGTTGTCCCCGGCACCGGCACCCAGCAGGATCCGGGGCCCGGAGCCCACCGGACCGGATCCCTCCGCGTCGGGAAGGCCGGCCGGGGACCCGAAGCAGCCGGGGTGGATCTCTCCGGCGGTTTCGCCGGGGCCAAGAACACGGGGCAAAACCACGGCCCCTGAGTCCCCAGGCCCGGCGTTCCCGGTGGCTTCCCTGGCGTCCCGGCCGAAGGCCAGTTTGAACAGGTCGCGATCGTAGTCCCCGGCCGAGGGGCTCCAGTAGCCCGTTCCGCTGGCGTCAGAGCGGTCCGTCGTGAGCTGTTCCAGGTCCGGGCCCAGCGGACTGGAGCCCGCCGGGCCGTAACCGCGGAGCCGCCAGGTCAGCCAGTCGTGGGGCAGCGCGACGGCCGCCACCCGGTCCGCCGCGTCCGGTTCGTGGTCCCGGACCCAGCGGACCTTCGTGATGGTGAAGGAGGCCACCGGGACCAGCCCGGTCCTTCGGGCAAAGTCCTCCGCCCCCACTTCGTCGGTGAGTGCGGCCGCAGCCCCCGCGGATCGCGTGTCATTCCACAGCAGCGCCGGCCGCACCACGTCACCGGCGTGATCCAGCAGGACCATGCCGTGCTGCTGGCCCCCCACCGAGAGCGCGCTGACGTCCGCCAGCCCGCCGGCGGCGTCGAACGCTGCGGACAAAGCCCGCCACCAGTGGTCGGGGTGGACTTCCGTGCCGTCCGGGTGGGCGACGCGGCCCTCGCGGACCAGCGTGCCGCTGCCGGCGTCCAGGACCACCACCTTGCAGCTTTGGGTGGAGGAGTCGACGCCGGCAACGAGTGTCATCTGAGCAGCCGTCACGGGATCAGCGGGCGCCGAGCAGGTGCTCGATGAAGAGCTGCTGCAGCTTCACGAAGCCGAAGCCCTTGCCGCCGAAGTAGGCGTCGACGTCGAAGTCCTCGTAGGAGGCACGGTCCGCGCGGAGCTGCTCGTACCCTTCGCCCGGGTTTAGGGTTGGTTCGTTGATTTCCGCAACGCGCGAGGCCTGCAGCGCCGCCTGGACCTCGGGATCGGCGCGGAAGGCCTTGGCGCGTTCCTTGAGCAGCAGGTAGGTCTGCATGTTGGCGGCCGCGGAGTCCCACACGCCGTCGATGTCCTCCGTGCGGCTGGGCTTGTAGTCGAAGTGGCGCGGACCGGTGTAGGCGGGCCCGCCGTCGGGGCCGCCGTTTTCGAGCAGGTCCACCAGGGAGAAGGCGTTCTGCAGGTCGCCGTGGCCGAACACCAGGTCCTGGTCGAACTTGATGCTGCGCTGGCCATTGAGGTCTATGTGGAAGAGCTTGCCCTGGTAGAGCGCCTGGGCGATCCCGTGGGTGAAGTTCAGGCCGGCCATCTGCTCGTGCCCGGTTTCGGGGTTGATGCCCACCAGTTCGGGGCGCTCGAGCGTTTCGATGAACGCCAGGGCGTGGCCCAGGGTGGGGAGCAGAATGTCGCCGCGGGGTTCGTTGGGCTTGGGTTCGATGGCGAACCGGATGTTGTAGCCCTTGTCGGTGACGTAGTCGCCCAGCAGGTTCACGGCCTCGCGGTAGCGTTCCAGGGCACCTCGGATATCCTTCGCGGCGTCGTACTCGCTGCCTTCACGCCCGCCCCACATGACGAACGTTTCTGCGCCGAGCTCGGCCGCGAGGTCGATGTTGTCCAGGACCTTGCGCAGGGCGAAGCGCCGGACGCCGCGGTCGTTGCTGGTGAACCCGCCGTCCTTGAAGACGGGGTGGCTGAACAGGTTGGTGGTGACCATCGGGACGATCATTCCGGTGGCCTTCAGCGCGCCGGTCAGCCGGTCGATTTCGCGCTGGCGCTCACCGGCGGAGCAGCCGAAGGGAAAGAGGTCGTTGTCGTGGAAGGTGATGCCGTAGGCGCCAAGGTCGCTGAGCCGGTTGACGGCCTCGACCGTGTCCAGCGGCGGGCGGGTGGCGGAGCCGAACTGGTCCTGGGCCTCCCAGCCCACCGTCCAGAGGCCGAAGGAAAACTTGTCTTCACGGGTCGGCTGAATCGCCATTGAATGCTCCAAGGTAAAGGTTGGGTACGGCTGGGATCCAACCGACAGGCTACGATTTGTTTGTTATATGAACATATTACAATTTCACGTGATGTCAACCACTTTCTTCGGGTCTCCGCTTGAGACTCTAGCCCCGCCACCCTCACAAAGTCCTAGGATCTAGAGCTCACCGCTGTTATGTTGTTTAGAACAGCAAAATTTATTTTTGGTCACATACGAAGGACGAAACCGCGATGGAGCAGCTCGTGATCGAACGCAACTGGGCAGGCAACCACACCTACCGGGCTCGTGTAATTGCCCATCCGTCCAGCGTGGAAGAGTTGCAAGAACTGGTGGCAAGCTCCGCCCGGATCCGGGCCTTGGGATCCCGCCATTCGTTCAACGACATAGCAGACACTGCGGGCACGTTGGCTGTCCTCAGCGGACTGGACGCCGAGATCAGCGTGGACGCAGGCAACATGACAGTGACCGTCAGCGGGGGAACGCGCTATGGGACACTCGCCGCTGAACTCCAGAGTCAGGGCTTTGCCCTTCACAATCTTGCGTCCCTTCCACACATTTCCGTGGCTGGTGCCGTATCCACGGCGACACATGGTTCCGGGGATTCCAATGGCAATCTGGCCACCGCCGTCGCAGCCCTCGATATCGTCACCGCTGACGGGACCATCCTGTCCGCCCGCCGCGGCGACCCGTACTTCGACGGCATGGTCGTGGGACTGGGGGCGCTGGGCATCATCAGCCGCCTGACCCTGGACATCCAACCCACCTTCCAGGTCAGCCAGAGCGTCTTTGAACGCCTGGACTGGGACCAAGTTCTGGAAAACTTTGATGAAGTGACTGCCGCCGCCTACAGTGTGAGCCTATTCACCGACTGGGGCGGAAAAACTGTTGGGCAGGCGTGGATCAAAAGCCGCGCCGGCGATCGCGAGTTGGCCCAATCGCCGGCAGCTTTCTTCGGCGGCACTCCGGCCCCCCGGGCAATGCATCCGCTTCCCGGGGTATCCGGAAGCAACTGCACGCAGCAACTAGGCATTCCGGGTGCCTGGGCCGAACGACTGGCCCACTTCCGGATGGAATTCACGCCCAGCAAGGGCGACGAGCTGCAGAGCGAATACCTGATACCCCGCGAGCATGCCGTGGAGGCCATGCGCACCATGCGCCGACTCTCGGACGTGGTGACCCCGCTGCTGCTGGTCAGCGAAATCCGCACTATAGAGGCGGACAAGCTGTGGATGAGTCCTAACTACCGCCGCGACGGCATCGGCCTGCACTTCACCTGGCGCCAGGACGAGCCGGCCGTCCGGGCCGTCCTGCGCCTGCTTGAAGCGGAGCTGGAGCCGTTCGCAGCGCGGCCGCACTGGGGCAAGTTGTTCGAAGCCGGTGCGGCCTCGCTCGCGCCCCTGTACCCGCGCTTCGGTGACTTCATCGCGCTGGCGGACCGACTGGACCCTGCCGGGAAGTTCCGCAACAGCTTCCTGGACCTCACCGTTTTCGGCGACTGATATCGTCGCGATGATGCCCTCTTCGATCCAACGGCCCGCCGCGTCGCCGCCGTCCCTCACAGTGCCACCGATGCCGTCCAGCGAGTCGGATCCATCCAGACGGAATAACCTGGCGCTGATCACATCCCTGGTTCACCATCACGGCGTCCTCAGTCGGGCCCAGCTGACCAAGCGCACAGGGCTGAACCGCTCCACGGTCGGAACCCTGATCGGTCAGCTCGTTGAATTGGGACTCGTCTACGAGACAGCCCCAACAGGGGAGGCCCAAGTGGGCCGACCCAGCCCCGAGGTTCGTCCCAGCAAGTCCACGGCCGCACTTGCGGTCAACCCGGAAATCGACGCCGTCACCATCGGCTTGGTAAGCCTCGGCGGGAAGGTGCAAAAGAAGATTCGGTTTGCCACCGAACGGATTCCCACCGCAGGGGAGGCTGTCAATATAGCTGCCGCAGTCATCGAAGGGATGCGCACCGAGCTCGATGCCTCATACCGCATCACGGGCATCGGAATGGCCGTCCCGGGCCTGGTCAACAGGGTAGAAGGCGTCGTCCATCACGCACCGCACCTGGGCTGGCGAAACGAACCCGTCGCCAGCATGCTCAGCGAAGCCACCGGCTACACCTGCGAGGCAGCCAATGACGCATCCCTGGCTGCAGAAGCAGAACTCATCTTCGGAGCAGGCGCCGGACGGCAGAACCTCGTCTACCTTAACGGCGGTGCCAGCGGCATCGGCGGCGGCGTGATCTCCAACGGGACACTGCTGCGCGGTGCCTCCGGCTACGCGGGGGAACTCGGACATACCTTCGTCCGGACGTCCGGGAAGACCTGTCACTGCGGCGCCAAGGGTTGCCTTGAGACCGAGGTCTCGCAGTCCAGGCTCTTTGAACTCGCCGGGCTGACCGGGGGCGATGCATCCCAGCTGGAACGAGCCCTCCTGAGTAGCCGCAGCACCGAAGTGACCGAAGAAGTTGCACGGCAGCTGGGCTACCTCGCAATAGCCTTGCGGAACGCGGTCAACACCTTCAACCCGGAAGCCATAATCCTTGATGGATTTCTGGGTGTCCTCTACGCACTTTCCCCCGGGAGCCTGGACCAACTTCTCCGGTCCCAGGCTCTGGACGAACCAGCCAGCCAGGCAAGAATCTACCGGGCGGCGCTGGGCTCGGACCTGATGATGATCGGCGCCGCAGAGCTGGCCTTCACACGGTTTCTGGCTGACCCGGCAGGCCTGGGCGCGCCGCTGTCTCCAAGCGCCAGGAAGGACGGAAATGCCTGACCTGGACAAATTGCCGATGGGAGAATGCTTCGAACTCGAGAGCAGCATCGACGGCCGAAGCCAATACGCCCGGGTAACGGAGATCGCTGCCAGCCTGCGCAGACTAGAGGTCGACGGTATCGCTCTGATCCAGGACTACCCCTCCGACGCCAGACCGCCATTTTGCGCCGGATGGGTGCTGGTCCCCTGGCCAAACCGGGTAGCAGACGGCAGATGGAACTACGCCGGCGTCACGCAGCAGTTGGACATCACCGAGCCCGGAGGGAATAACGCCCTCCATGGGCTCCTGGCCTATACGCCCTATCGCACCACTGCCCGAACCCGGAGCAGTGTGACACTCGCCGCCGATGTCGTCCCACAGCACGGCTACCCTTTCGAGCTTGAGACCTCCGTCCACTACCAACTGGTCGAAGACGGGCTCGTTGCCACCCACATCCTAAAAAACGTCGGGACGCGTGACGCTCCGGTGGCAGTCGGCGCCCACCCCTTCCTCCGCCTGGGCACTGTGCCAACCGAAGACCTGAAGCTGTTCATCGCAGCGGACACCCACATCGAAATGGACCATCGGCTCATCCCAACAGGAGCAACCACAAGCGTCGGTGAAACCCCGAACGACTTCCGAAGCGGCCGGACCGTCGGAACAGTAGCCCTGGACGATGCCTGGGCCGACGTCCACAGAGGCCTTGACGGCCGCTCAGCCCACTATCTGGAGGCACCGGACGGCAGCCAGGTTCGACTCCACATGGACGACGCGTTCGGATACATCCAGGCATTCACCACACAACGGTTTCCAGCTGACAACGGAATGGTGACCGCTGTGGCCGTGGAACCGATGACCGCTCCGCCCGATGCATTCAATAACGGACAGGGACTGCGCTGGCTTGCCCCGGGAGAGATTTGGCAACTCACATGGAGTATCAACTACCGAAGGCCCTCCTCCGGCACCAATCCGTAGTGCCGGTCACGGCTTTCAGCCAATGGGCGGCGGCGGGAGAGCGAAACTGGTCAACCGAGATTTCGGGAAATGCGACAGGATCATGGAGCGAGCCCTGAGCATTGTCGACAACCACGACCTGGATGCGATGGAGTTCAGCAGGAAAGACCCCGACTAGATAAGTGTGCGCCGCCGAAAACTGGCGTGTCTCGCCTCGGTGCCCCAGCCTTCTTCAGAGCCGCATCACCAACGCGAAGACCCACTTTCGGTGCAACTCACTCTGACTGTTGCATTCTGGCCGCCCCCCTCTGGAGCGCATTCCGCTTTCTCCAATAGGACAAAGGCTGGCCGAACCGCCAGCCGACCGCCTCGCCGCAATGCCTACCCTCGAACCCGTGCTCGAGGCATGCGGACGGCATCCCGCCGATGAACGAACCATCGCGGTCAATGCGGAATTCGTCCTGCTGGACATTGACCTGTCCGTGCTTCAGGCCCGCGTCATCTCACGTCCCGGACACTTCATGCCACCTAATCTCCGGGACCACTGAAGGAACTCCGTCCACCGGCCTATGAATTCCTGATCGCAGCCCTGCTTCACCTGCCAGGTTCCGGAGGCATAATGGTCTGCCACTGGTCTCACCTCCTTTCCGATTTCCCGCTTAACGGTAGGTCGCGACCGTTCCCACGCGTTCCTCGGTTCGCGTTGGGAGCACTTCTTACGAGCAAGGCAGTGAGCGGACGACGGCGGGGACCTCCCGCCGTCGTCCGCTTCCGTTCTGTCAGGCGTCGCTTAGGGCGAGGTTGCATCGACGGGACCCGACGGTGTCGGCGTCGATGACGCGCCGGTTTATACCGCGGGCTTGGGCGGCGGCGATGACCTTTTCAGCCTTGCCGGGGACGCGGACGGTGAGGGTGCTGCACGGCAGGCTTAGCGGCCTACTTATGCATGGCCTCATGGATTTGAAGCGCAAACCAAAGCTGAGCCAACGTGGATGTTTCGGTCATGTCCAGGCCCGTCAATTCGCTGATTTTTCGGATTCTGTAGATGACGGTTTGCCGGTGCGCGAACAGTGCCGCCGCAGTCTTCTGCCATGACCTTTGGGTGTCCAGGTAGGTCCTCAACGTCACGATGAGGTCGCCTTCCTGGCTCTGCTCGTAAGCGAAGATCGGACCCAGCAGCCGCTCTACCAACGCGGTCCCTTCCTCGAAACTCGTGAGCCCAAGCCACGAGGCACCCTCGGCGTACCGGGCCAGCTTCATGGCATTGCCCTTGGCCGAGCCGAGCGCCCACAGCGACTCCTGCAACGCACGCTGGATCCCGGGCGCAGACGTCGGCGAGCTGATGCCGATCCGGACCTCGGGACCCGCGCAGTGGATCAGGATATCGGCGGTCACCGCCGCGGAAACCGCCACGTGAAGTGTGTTGAAGCGCCGCAGGCAAGCGGCCGGAAAGCCGTGGCGCCACAGTTCGACGTGGACGTCCGCCAGCCGCTCGCCGTCGTCGGCCGATATCGAAACCACCACGAAATCCTGCGCCGGAACATCAAAAGCCGTGAGCCGACTCTCCAGTTCCGCCGTTCCCAGGCGACCGTCGACCGCTTGCAACAGGAATTCGCTCGCCAGGCGGTGCCGGCTTTCCAGGGACAGGACATTTCGTGAAAGTTCCAGCCCCAGCACCGTTGCCGCATGCAGAAGCACGACAGCGTCCGGGTGCGGATCGCTGTTGGGCAGCACGACCAGGAGCGCATTGGCGTGCGTGGGGATATCCATCATCAACACATGCCTGTCCCGAAGCCGATGCCACTGGAACTTCTTCCCGGCCAAGGATATTCGCCCGGTCCGCGGGGCCAATTCCGCCCTCAGGAAATCCGGCAGCGGCCGGCCGTCCGGATGCCACGGATGAAGGCAGCGCCGGTCCACGACGAACAGCTCTGCATCGAGCTCAGCCGCGAGGCCCAGAAGAAGGCCTTGCACATGGTCCTCGGATGTTCCAGCAGTGCGGAGCAGGTCGTAAATCCGGGCGGTCTGGCGCAGCCGCCGCGATTCCTCCAACAGTGAAGATTCAGCCACCGTTCGCGCGATGGCGATGAAGGGCAACGGATAGGGCACATTGATCAGCGGCAGCGGCAGCCCCTCACAAGCCGCCAGGAACTCCGGCAACAACTCCGGCGCGTGCATCTTCTCTCCGATGGCCAGCGCACTGGCGCCTGCATCCACCAGCGCCCCGGCCAGCGCGACCTGCCCAGCAGCATCGGCAGGGATGGAGAGGCCGTTGGTCATCATCAGCTCGCCGCCAGTGACCCATTCCCACAGCCTCGGCAAGTCAGAGGTGTGGGCCCACGTGATCCGGTTGCCGCTACCCGCGGATCCGGCCAGAAGCGTGAGCCCCAGCTGGGGTTCCGCCACGAGCTCGGCCACTGTAATTGCCATGGAATTGCGCTCCCAGGTTTCCGGCCCATCTGGAGGCTCTTAGACATATGTATAAGAGCCTCTGCCATTTGTAGTCAATCTACCGCTATACGCCGTGATGCGCGTCACCAAGAATTGAATTACTTACTTCCCGCTCAACGGCGAGCGACCCACACCTCCCCATCGAAACGCCGCCGGCGTCACCGCCCGGCAGCACAGCAACCGAAGGATCCCGGCATGACAACGCACAAGCCCATCGGCCCCGTCGACGCAACAAAAGTCCCCCGCTACGCGGGCCTCGGCACCTTCGCCCGACTTCCCCAGATCGACCGCGTTCCGGACTACGACATTGCGATCGTCGGCGTACCGTTCGACGGCGGAACCTCCTTCCGGCCCGGCGCCCGCTTCGGTCCTGCCGCAGTCCGCGAAGCCTCCCGGCTCCTGCGCCCCGGCTACCACCCCGAACTGGACGTTGAGCCTGTCTACGAAGCCCAGGTTGTCGACGCCGGCGACATCGCCTGCACCCCCTACGACATCACCCGGGCAGTCCGCGAAATCGAAGAGCAGGCACGGCCCCTGATCAGCGAGGACAAGCGACTCATCGCGATCGGTGGTGACCACACCATCGCCCTCCCGATGCTGCGCGCACTGAACCAAGTGCACGGGCCCGTTGCACTGCTGCATTTCGACGCCCACTTGGACACGTGGGACACCTACTTCGACCAGCCGGTCACCCACGGAACCATCTTCCGGCGAGCATTCGAGGAAGGCCTCCTGGTGGAAGACAAGTCCATGCACGTCGGCATCCGCGGACCGGTCTACGACCGCAACGACTTCCTCCGCGACCACGAATTCGGCTTCCAGATCATCCGCTGCTCGGACCTGGACGTCATCGGCGTCCCGGCAGCCATCCAACAGGTCAAGGAGCGGCTCGGCGACACCCCGGTCTACGTATCCATCGACATCGACGTCCTGGACCCGGCCTACGCGCCGGGCACCGGAACTCCCGAGATGGGCGGGCTCCACTCCCGCGAGCTCCTGGCCCTGCTCCGCGGACTGAACGGCATCAACATTGTGGGCGCCGACGTCGTGGAGGTGGCCCCGGCCTACGACCACGCAGACATCACCACGGTCGCCGCGGCCACCCTCGTCTTCGACCTGCTCGCCCTCATGGTGAACCGCAGCAAGGCCGAAACGAACACCGTCCGTGAACTGCAAGCAGCATCCTGGAACGCATCATGAGCACTCGAACCACTCCCGCCGCCGCGGTCGAAGTACCCCGGCTCGAGGACAAGACCATCCAGCCGATCCCCGCGAACGAACGCCATGGAAAAGCCCGGGACCTTTTCACCATCTGGTTCGGTTCCAACATCATGATCATGACCATCGTGACCGGCGGCCTCGCCACCACGGTGTTCGGCCTCCACTTTGTGCCCGCGATCGTCGGAATCATCATTGGAAACCTTGTCGGTGGCATCTTCATGGCACTGCATTCGGCCCAAGGCCCGCAACTGGGCGTGGCACAGATGATTCAGACCCGCGGCCAATTCGGTTCGTACGGGGCGCTGCTGATCGTTGTCATTGTGGTGATCATGTACGTCGGGTTTTTCGCGGCGAACCTCGTCTTTGGCGGGGAAGCAATGGCCGCTGTCAACCCGGGCATCAGTGTTGACGCCGGCATCATTGTCATTGGCGTCGTGAGTGTCGTTGCCACGATTTTCGGCTACCGGCTCATCCACGCCTATGCACGCTTCTTGAGCATCGTGGCCGGTCTGGCGCTGGTGCTGGCCTTCGTCTGGATCCTGGCCGTTCACGGATTGCCGGCCAGCTTCCTGGACGAGGGAAACTTCAACTGGGTTGGCTTCATGGCCACCATCTCTGTATCCGCCCTGTGGCAGCTCGCCTACGCTCCCTACGTTTCGGATTACTCCCGTTACATGCCCCAGGGCACCGGCTCGGCCCCGGCCTTCTGGGCGTCCTACTCGGGCTGTGTCCTGGGCACCTTGTTCCCAATGATCCTGGGTGCCTTGGTGGGAACTCTTGCGGTGACCATGAGCAACGATGCCGGCAGCGTCGAAATCGTCGGCAGCCTGGGAGCATTGCTCCAGCCGTGGACCATGATCGTTATCGGAATCTTCTGCCTCGGGGTTGCGGCGTCGAACGCCATGAATCTTTACTGCGGGGTCCTGTGCAGCCTCACCATTGGCCAGACGTTCAAGCCGAACTGGTTGCCCCGCGCCAAGACCCGGAGCGTTGCGGCGCTCATCCTCTTCACGCTCGCCGTCCTGATCGCGCTGTTTGCCCGCGACAATTTCATCCTCTTCTACACGAATTTCCTCTCCTTCCTGATGTATGTGCTGGTTCCCTGGACGGCCATCAACCTGGTGGACTACTACCTTCTCCGGCACGGCGACTACAGGGTGGAAGACTTCTTCAAGCGCGACGGCGGCGTGTACGGACGGTTCAATTGGGTCGCGATCGGCTCTTACATAACAGGCGCCCTGATTCAGGTTCCCTTCTCCGCAACGGCGATCTACACGGGCCCGCTGGCCGCAGCGATGGGCGGAGTGGACCTCTCCTGGATCGTCGGCCTGGCGGTTGTTGCTCCGCTCTACTACTTTGCTGCACGCCTGTTCCGGAACAAGTCGGATGCCGCCCACTTTCAGACCCCCGCATTCGCAACTGAACTGATTTGACGCACCGCGGGCCAACCGCCCGCACCACACACACTCCCGACGCCGCGACCGGCGCAGAAAGCAAAGGCGACACATCATGACACTCACCAACACTGAACAGTTCACTGTCCGACGCTCCCCCGTAGAACACAGCCCCGTGGATCACAGCCCTGCAGGCGTACTGCCGCCCAGCGGACACTTCATCGGCGGATCGTTTGTTCCAGGTTCCTCCACCCACCTCATCGACGTCGTAGATCCCACCACTGAGCGGGTCATCGCGTCCGTGCAGGCCGGCACAGCTGCAGATGTTGATGTTGCTGTTGAAGCCGCCGTGGCGGCCCAGAAGTCCTGGGGCGTCACCACCCCGAAGGAACGCTCCGAGGTGCTGAACCTGATCGCCAACATCATCGAAGCCAACCGGGAAACCTTCGAAATCATCGAGTCAGCCAACACCGGTAAACCGCGAACCGTCGCGGAGGACGACGTCTCAAGCACCATTGATACTTTCCGTTTCATGGCCGGAGCTTCCCGCACCCTGACGTCCATGGCAGGGGGCGACTACACAACCGGGCACACTTCGGTCATCCTCAGGGAACCGGTGGGCGTCGTCGGCGTCATCACCCCGTGGAACTACCCGCTGCTGATGGCCGCCTGGAAGATCGCGCCCATCCTGGCTGCAGGAAACAGCATTGTCCTGAAGCCTTCCGAGCAGACGCCGCTGTCCACGCTGAAGCTCGCAGAACTCGTGGCCGGACGCATTCCCGATGGAATTCTCAACGTCGTGACGGGACAAGGCCGAACTGTCGGACAGCGGCTCGCTGAACATCCTGATGTTGCCCTCGTCGCCTTGACCGGGAGTGTCGTCAGCGGACAGGCCGTTGCGGAGACCGCGGCCAAGTCGGTCAAACGCGTCCATCTGGAACTCGGCGGGAAGGCTCCGGTTGTTGTCTTTCCCGATGCCGACCTCCGCGCGGCGGCCGCTGGGGTGCGAAATGCCGGCTTCTGGAATGCCGGTCAGGACTGTGGCGCTGCCTGCCGCGTGCTCGTGCACGAGTCGGTGGCTGAGGAGTTCACCGAGCACCTGGTGCGCGAAGTCAGCACGCTGGTCATAGGAGCCCCAGAGGCGGGCGACGACGTGGAAATCGGTCCCATGATTTCCCGCCCGCACTTCGAACGCGTCAAGGAATCGCTGGCCGAGGCCAAGGCCGCCGGCCTGACCATCGCGATCGGCGGGTCTGCCCTCGAAGGCCCCGGCTACTTCATCGAGCCCACCGTGATCAGCAACGTGTCCGCGGGAGCACCCATCGCCACGCACGAGATCTTTGGACCCGTGGTCACCGTTGAGTCATTCAGTTCCACCGAGGAGGCCGTCACCCGGGCGAACGAGAGCCCCTACGGGCTGTCCGCCTCGGTATGGACCAAAGATTCAAGCCTCTCGCTGAGGATTCCCAAGCAGCTCGATTTCGGCACGGTCTGGGTCAATTCACACTTGGTCCTGGCCTGCGAGGTACCGTGGGGCGGGTTCAAGGGATCCGGCTACGGCCGCGACCTCTCGCTCTACGCGCTGGATGATTACTCCCGCACCAAGCACGTCATGATCAACCACGGCGCGTGAGCGTTCGACAAGCAACGGAGCTTAGCAATGACCACCACCAACGTTCCCAAGGCCGCGTCCCCGGCCCAGGCGGCAACCCCATCCGCGCCCTTCGGGACGGACGTCACCTGGACCAACTGGGGCGGGAACCAGAGCGCTACGCCCGCCTTCACCGTCCGGCCGCGAACCGAACTAGAAGCGCTCGACGCCGTCCGTTTCGCCGTCCGGGAAGGCTTGCCTGTGCGGGCGGTCGGCTCAGGACACTCGTCCTCGCCGTTGGTTCAGACAGGCGGCGTCCTGATGGACATGTCCGGCCTCTCGGCGATCACCGGTACCGACAAGATCCGGCGTCGCGCCAGGGCCCTTGCCGGGACCACCATCAATGCCTTCGGCGATGCGTTGTGGGAGCAGGGCCTGGCACTCAGCAATCAGGGCGATATTGACAAGCAGCAGATCGCCGGGGCGCTGGCGACCAGCACGCATGGCTCCGGAAAGGAACTGGGCAGCTTCTCCTCCAAGCTGCGATGGGTGAAGCTGATCAACGGCTACGGCGAGATTGTCGAAATCGGCGAGGGGCAGCTCCGCGAACTCCGGGCTGCCCAGGTCGCACTCGGCACGCTCGGGATCTTCCTGGAAGTCGAGTTGGCCGTCGAGGACAGCTACTACCTGCAGGAACAGATCACGTATCCCACGTGGGCCGAGACTGCAGCTACGTGGCAGTCCGACATCGACTCAAACAGGCACTACTCATTCCTGTGGTGCCCGGGCGACGATTCCTGCGAGCTCCTGGACCTTCCGGGTTCGCCGGGCCAGAGCATGGCGGACCGCAGCTACACCAAGCGGTACAACGTGGCGCAGATCCAGGACGAGAGCGAGATTTCAGGCATCGAAGGCGCCCGGCTGGACCGTTCGTACCGCATCTATCCGGGCGGCTTCACCACGCAGTTCCACGAACTGGAGTACTTCGTTCGCAGCGAGGATGGCCTGGCCGCCGTGGAGGTCATCCAGGACCTGATCCGCACAAAGCATCCCGAGCAGAAGTACCCTGTGGAGGTCCGCTGGGTGAAAGCCGATGAAGGCTACATGTCCCAGTTCCAAGGACGGGACACAACCGTCATCACCCTGACCACCGAACCTGGAACTGACTACTGGCCCTTTTTCAGGGATGCTGACGCGCTGCTGCAGGAATTCGAGCCACGTGCGCACTGGGGCAAGATCCACTTCATGACCAGGAACCGATTGGAACGTCTCTACCCGGAACTTGACACCTTTATACAAATACGCAGGGAGTTCGACCCCCGCGGAATGTTCCTTAACGACCACACCCGCGCCCTTGTAGGCTAAATCAGCAATTCCCGGAGTATGCCCCGAGCCGTGCTCCGGGGCATACTTACTTACCGGCCTCCGATTTTGACGAGGAACTGTTCCGCCGCACATTCGTACCCGCGCTACCGTCAATATACGAAGCCGCGTTCACCGCACTGACCAGACCTTCGTGGTTGCCAGCCATTCTGCGACCACTGCTGAATGCTGCCGCTGGCTATCGCATTTAGCCCGAAGTTACGTCTGGCATGACGTGCGAAATCCCCGCGTTGGCGGGGATTTCGTTGTTTCCGGGGTTCTTCCTTCTGTCTCGTGCGGGTCAGGGTTCCACCCGCCACCAGCGCAACAGGTCGTTGCCACCAGCGTGGTTTTGCCCGCCCCGGTGGGAGCAAGGCAGTTAGCGGACAACGGCGGGACTTCCCGCCGTCGTCCGCTTCCGTTTTGTCGGGCATCCGTTTGGGCGAGGCAACTGGAAGGTTCGCGGTGGACGCTGCCCTGGTCCTAGGCCTCCGTTCAGGCCTGGTCGGTGGGCATGATCCAGAGCTCTCCGATGGAGGCGTGCCGGGGCCGGGTGACCATGTAGGCAACGCCGTCGGCGATGTCCTCCGGGGCGAGGACCTCTGTCTGCTCATAGAAGGGGTCGATCATTTCGCCGCGGACCTCGGCGGTGTTGTGTGAGCCCAGCTCTGTGTCCACACCGCCGGGTTCCAGGACGCCGACGCGCACGTGGCGCTGGGTGACTTCCTGGCGGAGGGATTCGGTGAAGCCGTTGACGCCGAACTTGGTGAGGTTGTAGACGCCGTACCCGTTCCAGGCGACGCGGCCGGCGATCGAGCTGATGTTGACGATGTCCGCGACCCGGCGGGGACTGTCCTCGACGGCTTTGAGTAGGTGCGGCAGGGCGGCGTGGGTGGTGTGGAGCAGGCCCTGGACGTTGACGGCGATCATGCGGTCCCAGTCCTCGGGGTCGGCGCCGACCACCGGGCCGAGGAGCATCAGGCCGGCGTTGTTGACCAGGATGTCCAGCTGCCCGAAGCGCTCCACGGTCTGGTCGACGGCGGCCTGGGCCTGGGCGCGGTTGGTGATGTCCGCTTCGATGACCAGGGCTGTGCCGCCGGATTGTTCGATTTCGGCGGCGAGTGCTTCCAGCCGGTCACGGCGCCGGGCGACAAGTGCCACGGAGGCGCCGAGTGCGGCGAGCTGCCGTGCGGTCGCGGCTCCGATGCCGCTGCTGGCGCCGGTGACGAGGGCGGTGGTTCCGGTCAGTTTCGATGTCATGGGGTGTTCTCCTCCGGGGTTGGTGCCGGTTTTTGGGCAGCCGGGAGCTGCTGGCGTCCGGCGGAACTGTGGTGGTGGGGCGTTGCGGTGGTGGGTGATGAACGACGGCGGGACCTCCCGCCGTCGTCCGCTTCCGCTTTGTCAGGCGTCGCTCAGGGCGAGGTTGCTGGAGAGTTCGCGGTGGGCGTCGGCCTGCTCCTGGAGAGCCTTGGCCCGGGTCTCGAAGGTGCCAACGGCGTCAGCTCCGGCGGCGAACCGCAGCGGGGGTTCGTCCAGTTCCGCGAGCTGGATCAGCGCGTCGGCGAGTTTGGCCGGGTCCCCGCTCTGGAGGCCGTTCATGCTCTTCCAGGCGGCGACGGTCTGCGCGGTGCGTTCGGCGTAGTCCCAGATGGTGGGTTCCGCGTAGCTGGTGGATTCCGGGGTGAGCAGCTCGGTGCGGAAGAACCCCGGCTCCACGATCATGGAGCGGATGCCGAACGGTGCGACCTCGGGGGCCAGCGACTCCGCCCATCCCTCCACACCGAACTTCGACGCAGAGTAGGCGGACAGGAACTCCCCGCCTGCCAGGCCCGCGGTGGAGGAGATGGTGACCACCAGGCCGGAGCGCTGGGCCCGCAGGACCGGCAGGGCCGCGCGGGTGACGTTCATGGGTCCGAACATGGTGGTTTCGATCTGTGCCCGGAAATCCTCAGGGGTGATTTCCTCGAAGAACCCGGCATAGAAGTTGCCGGCGTTGTTCACGAGTACGTCGATCCGGCCGAACCGGTCCATGGCTGCCTGGATGGCGGCCGCTGCGTCGGCGGGATCGGTGACGTCGAGCTTGACGGCCAGGAGGTCCTCGTTGTCGCCGACGGCTTCGGTGACCTTTTGTGGGTTGCGGCCGGTGGCGACCACGGCGTGGCCGGCGGCGAGTGCTGCCTTCGCGATGTCGGTGCCCATGCCGCGGCCGGCGCCGGTGATGAACCAGACCTTCTTGCCGGTGGTGTTGTTGGCCTGCGCAGCGGGGGTGTTTTGTTCAGTCATGGGAGGGTTCTGTCTTTCCTGTGGTGCGCCCTGGCTGCGCGTGGGAGCGCGCGGGGGCGGCGGATCCGCCGGCAGGATCGCCGGCGGTGGCTGTTTGGGTGCTTTCTTCCGGTGGCGATGCCGCCCAGCTGGCGAGGAATGCCAGCGCGGTTGCGGAAGCGGAGCCCGGCTCGGCAGTGAAGGTGAAGATGACCTGTCCTTCGTCGCCGGGGAGGGCCAGCGTTTCGTACTGCAGGGACAGGTCGCCGGCCACCGGATGGTGGAAGCGCTTGGTTCCCGTGGTGTGGATCCGCACGTCGTGCCCGGCCCAGAGCGCGGCGAACAGGCCGCTGCGCGTGGTGAGCTCGCCGACCAGCTCGTTCAGCGCCCGGTCGTGGGGATTCCGGCCGGATTCCAAGCGCAGCATCGCGACCATGATGGCCGCGATCGCGTTCCAGTCGGGGTAGAAGTCGGCTGCGCGCGGATCGAGGAAGATGTAGCGGGCCTGGTTCGGCAGCCGCCCCGGAGTGTCCCGACCAAACGACACTGCTGAGTTAAATACCTCGGAGTACAGGGCCCGTCCCAGCATGTTGCCGGCGAGCACGTCGCCACGGCCGTTCTGCACCATGCCGGCCATTCCGGTCATCCCGTCCAGCAGACGCAGCACTCCGGGTCGGACCCGTTGCTTCGTGGGACGGCGGGGCGTCCGGCCCGACGGAGCGTTGGCCGTCCGCGCAAGGTCCATCAGGTGTGCCCGCTCTGCCTCGTCCAGCTGAAGGGCGGAGGCCACAGCCTCGAGCACGGAGTCGGAGACGCCGCGGACGCTACCGCGTTCCAGCCGCGTGTAGTAGTCCGTGCTCACCCCGGCGAGCTGCGCCACTTCCTCACGGCGCAGACCCGGCACACGCCGCAGTTCCCCATAGCTGGGGATCCCTGCATGCTCCGGGCTGACCTTCGCTCGACGCGAGATCAGGAACTCACGGATCTCTTCTTTTCTGTCCACAACCACCACGCTACGCAGCCCGTGCGGCCCGCGGCAGTGTCTGTCAGACACCCCCAGCCCGGCCGGAGACAGAATCAGTCAGCAAGCAAGGAAGCGGACGACGGCGGGAACTTCCCGCCGTCGTCCGCTCCCGTTTGAGGAAGGTCGCCCTCTACTGCGTCAGGTCCTTGCCCTTGGTTTCCGGAAGTTTCCAGGCCACCACGGTGGAGATAACCAAGAGGGCAACCACGTAAATAGTGAAGGCCGAGGGTCCAAAGGCAGCGTTGGACCAGCTCTGCAAATAGGGTGCCGTACCGCCAAAGATTGCCACGGCTACCGCGTAAGGGACTGCTACGCCCACGGTGCGGATCCGCGTGGGGAACAGTTCGGCGAAGACTGCCGGGGTGACGGACAGTGTGGCTCCCATCAGCACCAGGATGAGGGTTGCTGGGAGGAACAGCGACCAGAAACTCTGGCCTACGGTGTTGACGAGCAGCGGGAAAAGCACGATTGGCGCGCCGGTGCCGATCATCATGCTGGCGCGGCGGCCGAAGCGGTCAGAGAACTTGCCCCAGAAGGGCAGGGAGATGATCAGGACCACGTTGCTGAGAACACTCGCCAGCAGTGCCGTTCCTTGGTCCATCTTGTGGATCAGAACGGCTTGCTGGACGGCACTCACCGACCAAACGTAGTAGCAGACGGTGCCACCGATGCCCAGCCCGATGACCCGGAGGGCCGAGCGCCAGTTCCGGCGGATTTCGGGCCAGATCGGCGGACGGACAGTGGCCTTGGCGGCCGTGAACGCTTCGGTCTCCTTCATTCGGGTCCGCGCAACGAGGGTGTACAGTCCCAACACCGCACCGATGATGAAGGGGACGCGCCAGCCCCAGGCCTGCATGTCCTGCTTGCTCAGCACCAGGTTGAGGAGGTAGCCGAAAAGCAGCCCGATCACAATGCCGGCGGTGCCGGAAACGTAAATTAGCGAGGACCACAGCCCGCGGCGCGCCGCGGGCGCCGACTCCGCGATGTACGTCTGGGCGGACGGCATTTCGCCACCATGCGCCAGGCCCTGCAGCAGGCGGGCGGTCAGAAGCACCACAGCTGCCCAGGCTCCGGCGGCACTGTACGTGGGAACCAGGCCGATCATCAGCGAACCGAGCGACGCCAGGCCCACCATGGAGATCATGGAGGCGCGGCGGCCCAGGTGGTCCGCCAGCCAGCCGAACACGAAGCCGCCCACCGGCCGGGCGACGAATCCGACGGCGAACACGGCCATTGCTCCGAGGAGCGCGGCCAGGGGGTCCCTGGGGTTGAACACCTCGGTGGCAAAGTAAATGGCGAAGGCTGAGTAGATGCCCCAGTCGTACCATTCCAGGGCGTTGCCCATGCCGGTGGCAATGAGGGTCTGCCGCTGCGCCTTGGTGGCCTTGGCGGGCGCGGCGGCGGCGGTGGCGTTCGGGAGGGCCGAATCCTCGGCCACCAGGTCTCGGGAGCGGGTAACTGAATCGTGGGTCATGGGATTTCCTTGGGTGGGAGCCGGGGTAGCCGGATCAGGCGGCGGCAAGCTGGGCCAGCCGTGCCACGGCGAGCTGGGTGTAAAGGGCGGTTCCGTCCACCAGCACGCTGTCATCGAATGTGGCGCGGGGCGAATGGTTGAAGGCTGCGTCAGGGCCGCCGGCAAGCGGGGTGGCGTCCAGGCAGATGAAGCTGCCAGGTACCCGGGCCAGGACATCGGCGAAGTCCTCGGAACCGCCCAGCGGTGCAGGCAGGCTGTGGTGCCGCTCCGCGCCGAAAAGTTCATGAATCTGCTCGGCGGCAAAGGCGGTGTGTGCTTCATCGGTAACAGTGACGCGTCCACCCACGTGGTAGTTGATGTCAACTTCCAAGCCGTGGGCTGATGCGATGCCGTTCAGCAGCCGGGGGATTGCCGTTTGCATCTTGGCCCGGGCCTCATCCGAGTACATCCGCAGGCTGGCACCGAATTCGGCCGTGTCCGGGATGACGTTGATGGCCTCGCCGGCCTTGATCATGCCCACCGAGACCACAACAGGATCGTGCGCGTTGAACTGGCGTGTGACCATGTGTTGGAGGCCCAGAATCATTTCGGCCAGCACCGGTACGGGATCCTTTGCCTGGTGCGGCGCCGATCCATGGCCGCCGCGGCCGATGACCGTCACGAAGAGTGCGTCCGCGGCGGACATCATCACTCCCGCCTTGGTTTCAAACCGGCCGGTGTTGCCGCCCGCGCTGAAAACATGCAGCCCATAAGCGGCGTCGGCCTGGCGGCCGGACAGCTCCAAGATGCCTTCCTCGATCATCATCGGGGCGCCGGCCAGCAGTTCCTCGGCGGGCTGGAACATAAGGACGACGTCGCCGGCCAGTTGGTGCCGCCGCTCCGCCAGCAGCCGTGCGGCACCTACCAGCATCGACGTATGCAGGTCGTGGCCGCAGGCGTGCATGCGGTTCGGCGTCTCGGACGCGAAGTCGACTCCGGTTTCCTCCTGCAACGGCAACGCATCCATGTCGGCGCGGAGCAGGACGGTAGGACGGTCGACGGCGGACGGGTCGCCGGCGGTGCCGCGCAGAACGGCTCCCACAGAAGTGAGGCCCTTGCCGAGGGTAATTTCCAGCGGCAGGTCGGACAGCGCCGCCAGCACCTTCTCCTGGGTGCGCGGCAGTTGCAGGCCCAGCTCGGGGTGGCGGTGCAGGTCGTGGCGCAACTGGACGATGTCGCCATGGAGTTCGCGGGCATCTTCAAGAATTCGGGCGACGGACACGGAGTGTTCCCTTCGGATGAACGGGGGTGGTCCACAAATCGTGGATTGGCTTCCTTCGAGTATGTGAGCTGCACTACCTGCCGTCCATGACCAATTTCGCAGGAATTCCATGCCGGTCCGGCATGAAGTGGACGGGACAGAGCGAACGTCAGTCCAGTGTGAACTCCGGCGACCCGGGAACAGACGCCAGGAGTTTGCGCGTGTACTCGTGCTGCGGGTCACGGTAGACCGAGTCGATGGTGCCCTGTTCCACGATGCGGCCTTGGAACATAACCACCACCTCGTCACAGACTTCCTGCACTACGGCCAGGTTGTGCGAGATGAACAACATGGCGCTGTCTATGGTGCCGCGCATTCCCTGCAGCAACCGGACAATGTCCGCTTGGACAGACACGTCCAGCGCCGACGTGATCTCATCGGCAATAACGAGTTTGGGCTCCAGCATCAGCGCCCGTGCGATGGCGATCCGTTGCCGCTGGCCGCCGGAAAACTCGTGCGGGTACTTGTCCGCCGCGGAGGGTTCGAGTTTGACCCGCTGAAGGGCGGCGGCGATGGCGTCGCGGTGCTTGACCGGATCGGCTCCCCGCGGGTCAAGGGCCTCGGCCAGCGTCTGGCCGGTGGTGCGCCGCGGGCTGAGCGACGAGTACGGGTCCTGGGGAATGTACTGGACTTCTCGGCGCATCTGCTGGCGGGCTTTGCCGTGCACTCGGGTGAAGTCCTCATTGCCGATGAGCACTTCGCCGCTGGTGGGCCTGTTGATCCCCACCAAGGTCTTGCCCAGCGTGGACTTCCCGGACCCGGATTCGCCCACCAGGCCAACCACTGTGCCCGCCGGCACGGCCATGGTGACGTCCTTGAGGACATGGGCGGCACCAAAGCTGACATTCAGCTTCCGTACCGCTGCGGCGTGCCTGCCCCGGCCAGCCGCCACCTCAGTGACGGCAAGGTTGGTCTGTGGATTCATGGTGTGTCAGCTCCTGCGGTGGCCGGCATGCGGCCGAGATCCAGGACAGGGATCGCGGCCAGCAGTGCCTTGGTGTAGGGGTGGTGGACATTCCGCGCCGCCAGCTGTCCGGACGTCAGCCGTTCGACGATTTCTCCGGACTTCATCACCAGGATGGTGTCGCAGAGCGCCTCCACCACGCCCAGGTCATGGGAGATGAACAGCATCGCTGTTCCTTGCTCGCGGTGGATGCGCCGGAATTGGCGCAGGACTTCAGCCTGCACGGTGACGTCCAGGGCCGTCGTCGGCTCATCCGCCACGATCAGCTTGGGCGAGGTGACAATGGACGCTGCAATCATGGCCCGTTGGCGCATGCCGCCGGAGAGTTCATGGGGATGCTGGCGGAGCCGCTTGGCCGGCTCGGTGATGTTGACGGCGGCGAGCGCCTCGGTGATGACCTTCCGGGCCCGGTCACCACGCATGCCCAGATGGGTGCGTAGGACCTCAGTCAGCTGGGAGCCCATGCGCAGGGAGGGGTTGAACGTGGTGCCGGGGTCCTGGTAGACGACGCTGACTTCCTTGGCCAGCCGTGACTGGTCGGGTTCAGCCAGCATGTTCATGTCGGCCACCCGCAGCAGATCAGCCTCGATGACGAGGTCCTCGGACGGCAGGCCGGCAATGGCCATTGCCGTGAGCGACTTTCCGGAGCCGGACTCCCCCACCAGCGCCACCACTTCACCGGGGTTAATGGCGAAGGACACGCCTTTCACTAATTCCTGACGGCCCGGAATGCGGATACGCAGGTTCTCCACCCGGACCAGCGCTCCGTCCGCTGCCGGGACAGCCACGGTGCGGTTGCGCTGCAGGGGCCGGCGGAAGAACCGCCGCTTTGCCCTGGGGTCGGCGTGGGCGGCCAGCGCGTCGCCGATCAGCATGACTGACAGACCAGTCAGCGCGATCATGATTGACGGGCCCACTGCCTCCACGGGCTGGGTGTACAGCGCGCCCAGGCTGTCGTTGAGGAGCCGGCCGAAATCGTACTCCGGGGACTGCACGCCGAGCCCGATGAAGGACAGTGCGGAGATTTCCACCAAGGACAGGGCAAACACGGTGGCGGCGAGGATCAGCAGCGGCTCGGCCATGTTCGGCAGCATGTGCCGCATGGCGATACGGATAGGGCTGACGCCCAGGAGGCGCGCCGTGACCACGTACTCGCTGCTGGAGACGGCGGAGGCCAGGTTGGCCGTGATCCGGGCGAAGCCGGGAATCCCGGCGATCCCGATCGCGATGACCGCCGAGGAAACCCCGGGTTCCAGGACCGCGGCGATCACCAGGGCGAAGATCAGGCTGGGGTACGCAACCGCGGTTTCCAGGACACGGAGGGCAACCTCCCGGACACGCCGGCCGGACAGCCAGATAGCCAGGCCAATCACGACGCCGGCGATCACCGTGATCGCTGCTGCCCCGGCGGTCATGAGCAGGGTCAGCCGTGTGGCCACCAGTGCGCGTGCCAGCAGGTCGCGGCCGAAGTCATCGGTCCCCAGCCAGTGGTCGGCGTTGGGTCCCTGGGCTGCGTTGGGGGTCAGCTGCTCGGCTGCCTGCTTCAGGGCCAGCGGGGCAATGACGGCGATGAGGACCAGGGCGATCATCAGCACGGCGCCTGTCGCCATGGCGGGAGTCCAGAACTCCCTGCTCCTAAACCTAGACGTCATGTGTGGTTCCTCCGAGGTTGCGGGGGTCGATGATGGCCAGGATCAGGTCCACCAGGATGATGATGAGCGTGGCCAGCAGCCCGAGGACCAGGATGATGCCCCGGATCACGGGGTAGTCGCGCTGCAGGATCGCGTTGACGATTCCCTGCCCCAGGCCCGGCCAGGCGAATACGGTTTCAATCACCACGGCACCGCCCAGCTGCGCGGCCAGGATCAGGCCTGAGAGGGTCAGCGTGGTGGTCACCAGGTTTGGCAGGACGTAGCGCGCGTTGGTCCGCAGCACGCCGAGCCGCCAGCCGCGGGCCGTGCGGATGTAGTCCTTCTCCAGCACGGCCGCTGTTTCGCGGCGCACGATCCGCGAGATGACGCACGCAGGTCCGAGCATCAGGGCCGCAGTGGGAAGCACCAGCGAGTTCAGTGTTGCCGCACCGGCCGCCGGGAACCAGCGAAGAGTCACGGCAAACACCACCACCAGCAGGGTGGCCACCACGTACTGGGGAACGGAGTAGATCAGGCTGGTGACGAAGTTGAACCCGGCATCCAGCCACCTGTTTCGGCCGCCGCGGGTCAGGATGGCCACCGTCATCCCCAGCGGTACGGCAATGGCCAGCACCAGCACGATGGCCAGGAGTGCGATCTCCGCGGTGAACGGGAACCGCGTGAAGATCAGGGCGGACACGGCTTCACCGCTGATGAACGAGGCGCCCATGTCCAGACGCAGGACGCCTGAGAAGTAGTTAAGGAACTGGGTGAGGAGGGGCAGATCGAGGCCCAGCTCCGCCCGGACGGTGGCGATCTGCGCGGGGCTGGCGCCTTCGCCGGCAGCAATGACGGCCGGGTCCCCGGGGATCAGCGGGACGATCAGGAACGTCACGATCACCAGGACGGCGAAGGAGAGCAGCAGTCCGCCGAGGCGGCGCAGTGAGAATCCCACCCACGGGTGGCGGAGGTAGCGGCTTCCCGCACTCCCGGCACCTGCGCCGGGAGTGCGGGAAGCTTCAGCAATGCTTGGAGCAGTCATGGTCTGTGGACCGGCTACTTCGTGATCCGCATGGTGCTCTCGTCCGGCTGGCCATTCATGGTGTGCATGGCGAAGCCGGAGCGGATGGTCACCTGGGAGGGCAGGCTGGCCAGTGGGATCACGTGGGCCTCGCTGATCATGAGCTTCTGGGCTTCTTGGTACGTCCCGCAGCGCTCGGTGTCATCTGTCTGGGTCATGGCCTTGGCCACCAAATCAAGGACGGGCTGGTTCTCCAGGCCGCCCCAGTTGAGGCCGCCCTTTTCCACCGGGGTTCCGATGACCGTGGAGAGCGCCCCGTACATGGTGCCGCCGGCGTTGATGCCGCCCATCACGGTGATGTCCCACGTGTCCAGCTTCTGGGTGAGGTCCGTGCTCCAGGTGGCCAGGTCCACGTTGCGCAGCTCAATGTCGGCACCGGCGGACCGGAGTGCCTCGGCAACGTAGGTGTTGGCGGCGCCGTTGGGGCCAAAGACCTGAGCACCCACCATCCGGATCTTGACCCCGGCCAGGGTGGCCTTTGCCGCTGCGGGATCGGACTTGATGAGCAGCCCGGCGTCCTTGTTGGAGCACGGTACGCCCGGGTGTGCGAACGAGGAGTAGAGCTCGCCGAGGCCGCCGGAGGCCGCCTGGTTGAATGCTGTGGCATCCAGGGCCTGGGCAACGGCTTGACGCAGCGCCGGGTCGTTGAAGGGGTGGCCGGGGCGTTCGTTGAACATCATGTACAGGCTTCCCTGCGGAATCACCTGGGTACTGAAGTCCTTGTTGCCGTCGAAACGGGTGCCATCCTTGCCGCGGATGGTGGCGAGGTCCTTCGTGCCGGTCAGGAGTTCGTTGGACACAGCGCTGGCGTTGGCGTTGACGCTGGCCTCGATGGTCCTGGCGGGGGTGCCCGCTATCTCGGTCTGATATTCAGGCCAGGCCTTGTAATCGTCACGCAGCGTGAACGTGTAATTCACGCCGTGCTGCTTTTTGGTCAGGGTGTACGGCCCGGAAAACGCGCCAGGGATGTCCCCTGCAGTCAGCGCCTTGGGGTCTTTGAGGCCGGCCGGGCAAACGATGCCGGTGGCGTGCAGGCTCAGGCCCTGTAGGAGGTCGGTCCACGGCTGGGCAAGCTGCACGGTGACGGTGCCCGCGGCGTCGTCGGCCGTGACAGTCGCGGGCCCCTGGCCCAGGACGAGCGGACGGAAGCTGGATTTGCTGTCCGGGGATGCGAACACTTTGAGCGATTCGGCCACAACGCCTGCGGTTATGGGGGTGCCGTCCGCGCAGGTGGCACCGCTGCGGATGGTGAACGTGCCTTGGGTGGGGGTGATGTCCCATTTCGTGGCGAGGTCCGGGACGATCTTGTTGTTCTCGTCGCGGCGCACCAGCGTGGAGAACAGGAGACGGTTGACGGCGTAGTCGTCGGCATTGCGGACCTCTACCGGAGCAAAGCTGGTGGGGTCAGCGTTGACCACGGTCCGGATGGTGTCGGTGGAAACCTGCCCGGCGGCTGCGGAACCGGTGGTGGTTCCGGTGGTGCAGCCGGTGGCAGCGACGGCGATGACCGCGGCAGCGGCAGCCAAGGGCGCGAGCCGGCGGCCGCGCCGAGCCGCAGTGCCTGCCGTGGGCGGGAAAGTCTGAGTCACGAGGGGTCCTTTGATTGGTCCGATGCGAGCGCAGGAGCCGCCGCTTGACGTTCGGGCGGTACCTGCAAATCGAGTATGTGACCCGCATCTCAGAACGTCTAAGACTCATTATTTAGAGATGCCATGCCGTTCGGGCATGAAGCAAGCAGTTCCGCAAGGCTCCGCGGGACCGGCGGCGGCGTGCAGGCAGTGCCGGGGTGAGAGGCACCCCGTGTGACGCGTTTGTTGCGCATCTTATGGCGGCAAACCGCCGGCGGCAGCCTTACCCTGTTCGGGTGACCCCCACCCTCTTTGCCAATGCGATCTTCCATACCCTCAACCGGGACCGGCCCCTTGCCGAAGCCCTCCTGGTGGCGGACGGCGTCATCCTGGCAGCCGGTCCGGCAGCCGAACTCCGCGCCCATGCACCCGCCGGAACCAACACCGTGGACCTGGGCAACGCCGTCGTGATTCCGGGTATGACTGATGCTCACATCCACACCGCCAGCCTGGCCCGGTCCATGCACGAAGTGGACCTTCGGGGCGCGCGCAACCTGGGCGAAGCGTTGGCCGGCGTCCGCGCCATCCTGCCGCGGTACCGGGCAGGCGAGTGGATCCTGGGTGGCTGGTGGGATTTCAACAAATGGCAGGTTCCGGTGCAGCCGGACAGGTCGAGCCTGGACGTGGCCTGCCCGCACAATCCTGTGGCCCTCACCAGCGCGGACGGCCACACCGTCTGGGCAAACTCGCAGGCATTGCAACTCCTGGGCATCACCGGGGACACACCCCACCCGGCAGGCGGGGAAATAGTCCGTGACGCCGCCGGCGTGGCCACCGGGATCCTGCGTGAAAGCGCCGTCTACCCGGTCCGGAAGCTAGCCGCTTCCGGGGTCTCCGGAAACCTTCCGGAGCAGTTGCGGGAGGCGCAGCGATACCTGCTGTCCCTGGGCATCACCGGCGTTCACGATATCGACGGTGCGGATGCCCTGGCAGCCTACCGGACCCTCCGCGAAGAGGGAGGGCTGGCCCTGCGCGTACACAAACTACTGGCCCAGGACGATCTTGAGGCCTCCGTTGCAGCCGGCATCAGGACCGGCCAGGGTGACAGCTGGATCCGGCACGGCGCCGTGAAAATTTTTGCCGACGGCGCGGCGGGCTCGCACACGTGCCATATGAGCCAGCCTTTTCCGGGCGGCACCGGCCACGGGGTGGAGGTGACGGCCTATCCGGAGTTGCTCTCGCTCGCCGGCCGTGCGGCGGAGGCGGGCATCGCCGTCGCCGCCCACGCCATTGGCGACCGCGCCAACACCCTGGTGCTGGACGCCCTGGCCGCGATCCGGGACACCACCGCGCTGAACGGCCTGCGCCACCGGATCGAGCACGTGCAGTTCCTGCAGCCCGCCGATGTCCCGCGGCTGGCCGAACTGGGCGTGGTGGCGTCCATGCAGCCGCAGCACTGCCCCAGCGACCTACCCATTCTGGGCATGGTGGAGGGCCGCGGCCTGGCGTCCTACGGCTGGCGCAGCCTGCTGGACGCCGGGGCCACGGTGGCCTTCGGTTCGGACTCCCCCGTGGAGGTCCCCAACCCGTTCCACGGATTGCACGCCGCCATCACGCGGACCACTGCCGCTGGGGAGCCCGACGGCGGGTGGGAACCCCAGGAGCGGATCACCCTGGCCGAGGCACTGTACGCGTACTGCGTGGCGCCGGCCTACGCCTCCGGGGAGGAGGCCGTCAAGGGCACACTGGCTCCCGGAATGCTCGCCGACTTTGCCGTGCTGGACACCGATATCTTCAGGGCAGACCCCGCCGGGATCAGGGACACGACGGTCCTGATGACCGTCACCGGCGGGGCCGTCCGTTACCGCAAAGGCGCCTGAGCTAGGCGGCCCGCACCTTTGCTGTCGCGATGGCGCCGCCCAGGGAGATCAGCCCGATGACCACCAAAAGCGTGGCCGGTCCCCAGGACGAGTTGCCGGAGAGGGTGAGGAAGACGGTGGCCAGCGCCGGCATGAATCCGGCAACGACGGCGGACAGGTTGGCGGACAGCCCCATGCCGGTGTACTTGACCTGTGCCGGGAAGAGCCGGTCGATCAGTGCGCCGATGATTGCGTAGGTGATGGCACAGGGGCCGAAGGCCAGCACCATGGCCAGGATGATCAGTCCCGGATCCCTGCTGTCCACGAGCCAGAAGATGGGGAAGGCCAGGGCAATGAAGATGGAGTAGCCAATGATGCCCACCGGGGCCGGGCCAAAGCGGTCGGCAAGGCGGCCGGCAAGCACTGTTATGACCATCTGGGCCACGGCGCCGATGGTCATGGCCGTGAGTATCACCGAGGATGGCAGTCCCAGCACCCGCGTGACGTAGCTGATCATGAAGGTGGTGAGGATAAAGAAGCCGGCGTTGCCCACCAGGTAGGTGCACACGCCGATGGCCAGCTTCGCTTTGTACTGGCGGAACAGTTCGATGACCGGGGCCTTCTGGGTTCCGTCATTGGCCTTGAGCTCCTGGAACTCCGGGGTCTCCTCCACGTTCCAGCGGAGCCAGAGCGCCACGGCCACCAGGACAATCGAGGCGATGAACGGCAGCCGCCAGCCCCAGGTCATGAAGTCGTCCTTGGGCAACAGGGCCACCAGCGTGATGGCGCCGGTGGAGAGCAGCGTTCCTACCGGCGAGCCCAGCTGCACCAGGGCCGCGTAAAGCCCGCGGCGTTTCGCCGGGGCGTACTCGATGGCCATCAGGGTGGCGCCGCCCCACTCGCCGCCGGTGGCTACGCCCTGGACCGCACGTAGGAGAGTCAGCAAAATGGGAGCCACGACGCCCGCTGTCGCGTAGGTGGGCAGCAGCCCCATGAGCGTGGAGGCGGCCCCATAATCATCACGGTGGCTACCAGGGCGCCGCGCCGGCCGTACTTGTCACCGACGTGGCCGAAGATGAGCGCGCCGACGGGACGGGCGATGAACGCTGCACTGAAGCTGAGGAATGCTGAGACGGTGGAGGCCACGGGATCGTTGACGGGGAAGAACAGCGGCGCGAAGACGATCGCGGCGGTGGTTCCGAAGAGGAAGAAGTCGTACCATTCCAGCGCCGTGCCGATGAAGGCGGCGGCCACCACCTTTCCGGGGCTCGACGGGCCCGTTGCCGGGGCTGATGATGCGGAAGGTGGCGCAGCCGGCGACTGGCCGGCCGGCGCTTGGCCAGCCGGCGGGGTGCTCGCTGCTCGTGATGCGGGATGTGTCATGGGAGGTCCTCGAATGGCTGGTGCAGTTCATGGGCGGAGAGCGCGGACGGCTCTGCCCATGAACGTACTGTGAGGCGTTGCATACCCGCCAATACTTCTTATTGCGTTTATGTATACCCAAAGAGCATGCTGTTGCCATGAACCTTCGCCGCCTGCAGTACTTCCTGGCCGTTGTGGACGCCGGCACCGTGACCGCCGCCGCCGAACGGATCCACATTGCCCAGCCCGCACTCAGCCGACAAATCAAGACCCTGGAAAACGAGCTCAAGCTACGCCTGTTCGAGGCGCAAGGCAACAAGCTGGCGCTTACCCCCGCCGGCAGTGCGTTCATCCCCGCCGCCCGGCGCCTCATGCTGGAGACCCAGGGCCTGGAAGCTGCCGCGGACGCCCTGCGCACCGGACGGGTGTCCACACTTGTTGCCGCGGCCACAGCCGCTTCCGTCCGGGGTTTCCTGGCACCATATATCGCCACCACGCGGCCCGAGGATCCACTCATCATCACGCAGGAAACCAGCCACTTCGCCATCGCCGAAGCGCTGCTGCACGGTTGCGATTTTGCCGTCTCGCCCGCGCCGCCCGAGCCGGGCCTGGCCACCATGGCGTTGGGCAGCATCCCTTTGACCGCCTATGTGGCGGCAGACCATGAATGGGCCCTGGCGGGAATCACCGAGCTGCCGCTGTCCGTCCTGTCCGTCCAGCATGCCATCCTGCCGTCACACCAAAGCGTCAGCCGCTACATCCTGGACGACGCCCTCAACCAGGCCCACCTGAGCTTCCGCCAGGTCTCTGAATGCGATGACGGGCAGACCATCATGGCGCTGGCAGCTGCCGGGCACGGGATCGGTGTGACCACGGATTTGCCCGCCTACGGCACCCACCCCATCCGGATCCTGGCGGGCACGGACGCGCGGCCGGGGCCGGCCCTCCGGCTTCCCCTACACACCGCCTGGATCCCCGGCCATTTCGCCGAAGACACCATCCGTTCGGTGGCTCGGCGGATACGCGACTTCCTCAACCAGCAGGGGGCCGTCATCATCGAAGAGAAGGCCACAGAGAATGCCTGATGGGCATGGACCGTCAACCCAATAGACATTAGACAGCATGAATCCCGCTTCCGATACTGGATGAAACGCAAGCATCCACACAGATCGGGAGAACTGCATGCTCTTGGACGCGCTGTACACCAACGGATCGTTCTATACCCAGGACATCCGGCGTCCGCGGGCGCACAAGGTGGGCGTCCACTGTGGGCGCATCATCAGCCTCGACGACGACCTGCCCGCCTCGCTCTTCCGCGACGTGTTCGACCTGGGGGGCGCCGCCGTCGTCCCCGGTTTTAATGATGCCCACTGCCACCTGAGTTATGTGGGCCAGGCGCTGGTCCAGGCCGATCTCCGCCCCGCGGCGTGCGGCACCATGGACGAACTGCTGGCTGCCGTGGACCGCGCCTGCCTGGCCGCCCCGGAAGGGGCATGGGTCCAGGGTGCCGGCTACGACCAGAACCATCTGGGCAACCAGCACCCCACAGCCGAGCAGGTCGACGCCGTCAGCCATGGCCATCCCGTATGGCTGATGCACAACTCGCGGCACATGGGGGTGGCCAATACGGCAGCTTTCGAACGTGCCGGCTATCCCGGCCGCCGCAATGTCACCGCGCCCGACGGCGGCGCGGCACCTGCAGACGCGGACGGCAGGGCCGTGGGGCTGCTTCAGGAGACGGCCCGGGCACTGGTCATGGACGCCATTCCCGGACCCGGAGTGGAGGAAGTTGCCGAGATGGTGGGCGCGGGCAGCGCCGCCCTGCTGGAACTTGGCGTCACAAGCATCACCGAGCCCGGCCTGGGCGCCCCGCAGCACATTGGCCACAGCTTGTCAGATATTGCCGGCTACCAGGCCGCGCGAGATGCCGGGAAACTTGGCGTGCGTGCCACTGTGATGCCCTACCTGACCACCCTGCATGGCCTGGGCGACGCCGACCACGAGGGCCAGTCCGGCACGCTCGCCGTTGCACGGATGGGCCTGGACCTCGGCATGCGCTCCGGATTCGGAGACGAATGGCTTCGGCTGGGGCCGGCCAAGATCCTGTCCGATGGTTCGCTGATCGGCCGCAGCGCATTTATGTGCTGCGACTACCAGCACGAGGCCGCCGAGCCTGAAGGCAACCGCGGGCTCCTGCAGTTTCCGGCCCAGGAGTTGCGCCGCCGGGTCATCGGCGCGCACCGCGCGGGCTGGCAGGTGGCAACCCACGCCATCGGCGATGCAGCACTGGATGTGGTGCTGGACATCTTTGAGGAAGCCCAGAAGCTCTATCCCCGCCCGGACGCGCGCCACCGGGTGGAACACGTAAATGTGGCCGGCGATGATCAGATCAAGAGGCTGGCATCGCTGGGCCTGATCCCCGTCCCGCAGGGCCGCTTTATCAGCGAACTCGGCGACGGCGCGGCCCGGGCCCTGGGGCCGGAACGGACGCGCCTCGCCTACCGGGTGAAGTCCCTCCTCGATGCCGGCATTGAGATCCCTGCCAGCACAGACGCGCCGGTGGTTTCCGGGGACCCGCTCCTGAACATCCACGATCTTGTGAACCGGCGCACGTCATCTGGCGCGGACTTCGGTCCGGAGGAGCGCATCAGCGTTGCCCAGGCCGTGCGCGCCTACACCGTGGGAAGTGCGCATGCGGTGCACGAAGACCACTACAAGGGGTCGCTGGCTCCGGGCATGCTGGCCGACTTCGTTGCCCTGTCCGAGGACATCTACGATGTTCCGGCCGACGCCCTCCGCGATGTTCGTGTGGTGGCCACCGTAGTGGGCGGCCAACTGGTCCACGGCAACCTTCAGGGCTAACGGGCCTCCCAGCGTCACCCTGACCGGCCGTTTGCTGTCCCGACCCCACGGTTGATGGACGCCGCCCACTTCATGCCCTTTAGTTATCCATTTTCAACTTTATATGTATTAGACAGCATGAACTTCCTCGCAAATACTTGAGGAAACAGCTGGGCGCCGGCACCGAGGCCGGCTGCCCCACCGACTGCCAGATCCCTGGCCACCCCTGATGAGGAGCAATACTTTGGAGACGAAGACCCACGCCGGCCAGGCGATCGTTGATTCGCTGGCCCTGCACGGCGTCAACCGTGTGTTCGCAGTCCCGGGCGAAAGTTACCTGGCCGTGCTCGACGGGCTCCACGGAGCCGACATCGAGACCATTGTGTGCCGCCAGGAAGGCGGCGCCGCTTACATGGCCGAAGCTCATGGGAAGTTCACCGGCGAGCCCGGCGTGGCCATGGTGACCCGCGGACCGGGAGCCGCAAATGCTTTCGTTGCCATCCACGCCGCCTGGCAGGACGCCACACCCATGGTCCTGTTCGTGGGCCTGATCCCCGTGGCGGACCGGGAGCGCGAATCCTTCCAGGAGTTCGATCCGAAGGCGTGGTTCGGTACCCAGGCAAAGCGCGTTCTCGTCCTCGACGAAGCTTCGCGGGCCTCGGAGGTGGTAGCCGAAGCCTTCTTCGCCGCCAAGTCAGGCCGGCCCGGTCCCGTGATTGTGGGCCTGCCGGAGGACGTCATCACCCATGAGTTCACCGCTGAGCTGCACCTGCCGATCACCGTGGCCGAGGGGGCTGTGTCCGCCGCCGAGCTGGAAATGGTCCGCGCCGCTTTGGCCGGCGCGGAGAAGCCCGCCATCTTTGTCGGCGGCCAGCGCTGGACCCCCGACGCCGCAGCAGCCATCACATCCTTCGCCGAGGCCAACGGCATCCCGGTCATCCAGGACTGGCGCGCCTCGGACCGCATCCCGTTCGATTCCGAGGTGTTCGTCGGCGCCCTGGGATACGGCCGCACCGCGGAGACCGCCAGGATCTTCGCCGAGGCCGATGTGCTGCTGGCCATCGGCGCAGTGCCCACCGACGTCCCGACCGACGGCTACACCTTGCGTCAGTCGCCGGACGCAGCGAACCTCGTGGTGAACATCGACAGCTCCCTGCGCGGACGCTCCGGCGCCGTAACGGCCCACATCCTCGCCAGCCCGGTGGCATTCGCCGGGGCCGTCAAAGACCTGCGGTTCGGCAAGGCCGCCCAATGGGACTCCTGGCGCGCTGCCGGCCGGGCCGCGCAGGCTGCGTTCAGCGCCCTTCCGGACCTGTCATCCCTTCCCGCCACCCGTGTTGGCACCGGCCACATGAGCGCGGTGGTGTCCGAACTTGTCCGCCGCCTGCCGCAGGACGCCGTATACAGCTTCGGCGCCGGCAACCACTGTGCCTGGGCCCAGCGTTACCTGCCCACGAATGTATTTCCGTCGCAGCTCAGCATGCGCAACGGTTCCATGGGCTACAGCGTGCCGGCGGCCGTGGCCGCCGCGCTGCAGAGCCCGGAGCGCCTGGCCGTGGCCGTCGCCGGCGACGGGGAGTTCCTGATGAACGGCCAGGAGTTCGCCACCGCCGTGCAGTATGGCGCGGCGATGCTCATCATCGTGATGGACAACGGCCAGTACGGCACCATCCGGGACCACCAGGAACACCATTTCCCGGGCCGCGTCAGCGGCACCCAGCTGGCCAACCCCGATTTTGCCGCGTTCGCCCGCGCGTTCGGCGGCCACGGCGAAACGGTGACCAGCGACGAGCAGGCCGCGATCGCCGTCGAACGTTCCCTTAAAGCTGTCCTGGACCAGCGCATTCCGGCCATCATCCATGTCATCACCGACCCCGCGATCGCCCTCCCCTGAGCGATCCAACCCGACTGAAGGAGCACAGCATGAGCCTCTATGCCGTCACCAACCCGGCCACCGGGGAGACCGTCAAGGCCTACCCCACCGCCACCGATGATCAGATCCACGCCGCAGTAGCCACCGCCGACGCCGCGTTCAAGGCGTGGAACCGGACGGCGCTGGCGGACCGCGTGAAGTTGCTGGGCCGTGTAGCAGAGCTGTACACCGAGCGCCGCGACGAGCTCGCCGCGATCGTCACCCGGGAGATGGGCAAACCCGTCTTCCAGGCGCAGATCGAGGTGGACATCGTGGCGTCCATCTACCGGTACTACGCCGAGAACGGGCCGGCCTTCCTCGAGGACGAAGAGCTGGAGGTCGCCGCCGGCGGCACGGCGATTGTCCGCAAGGACGGCCTGGGGGTGCTGCTGGGGATCATGCCGTGGAACTTCCCGTACTACCAGGTGGCACGGTTCGCCGCGCCCAACCTGATGAACGGCAACACCATCCTGCTCAAGCACGCCCCGCAGTGCCCGGAATCCGCGCTGGCCATGGAGCAGATTTTCCGGGATGCCGGCGCGCCCGAGGGCGCCTACGTGAACATCTTCGCCACGAACGGGCAGGTGGCTGACCTCATCGCTGACCCCCGCGTGCAGGGCGTCTCCTTGACGGGTTCAGAGCGCGCAGGATCGGCCGTTGCGGAAATCGCCGGCCGCAACCTCAAGAAGGTGGTGCTGGAACTCGGCGGCTCGGACCCGTTCCTGGTGCTGGACTCCGCGGACCTGGAGCAGGCGGCCACGCACGCCCTGTTTGGCCGCTTCGGCAACACCGGCCAGGCCTGCAACGCGGCCAAGCGGATCATCGTGGCGGACGCGGTTTACGACCAGTTCGTGGAGAAGTTCGTGGGCGCCGTGACCTCCGTGAAGGTGGGTGACCCCACCGAAGCTGACACGTTTATGGGGCCACTGTCCTCCGCCGCAGCCCTGGACGGACTGGCCGAGCAGGTGGACGACGCCGTCGCCAAAGGCGCCACGGTGCTCACCGGCGGCAGTCGGCTGGAGCAGCCGGGGGCCTGGTTCCAGCCGACGGTCCTGGCGGGCGTCACCGAGGACATGCGTGCCTTCTCGGAGGAGCTGTTCGGCCCGGTGGCGGTGCTCTACCGGGTGTCCTCCGAGGACGAGGCCGTGGAACTGGCCAACAACTCCGTCTATGGGCTGGGCGCCGTCATCCAGTCCACCGACCCGGCCAAGGCCGCGGAGATCGCCGACCGTCTGGATGCCGGCATGGTGTACATCAACGAAGCCCCCGGCACCGCGGCCGAACTGCCCTTCGGCGGCATCAAGCGCTCCGGTGTGGGCCGCGAACTGGGCAAATACGGCATGGATGAGTTCGTGAACCGGAAGTTGATCCGTACCGCGAAGTAGGCGGCAGGAACCACGACACCCACCACCGCGCAGAAGGGACCTCACATGATCAGTCTCACTTCCGAAAAGTTTCGGTCCTACGACTTCAGCCACGTTTGCCTTGGCGATCTCATCGAGGCAAGACAAAACCAGAAAGTTCACCACCGGGGCCACATCGAAGAAGCCCACCCGGAACTGGGAGTGTTCTGGATTCAGGACACCATCACGGGCACTCGAAGGCTCATCGACTTCGATTCGTTCGAGATCTTTTTTGGGCGCCAAGCGGAAGAAGTACCGCTCACGGTCTGACCTGACGTGCCCGGTGGCTCGGCCCTGTCAGGAGCCGATGAAGCATTTACATAGACGTGAGGCGCCCGCAGAAAGGTTCTGCGGGCGCCTCACGTCGTAATCCCTACGCGACTAGTCAGAGATTGCTGTGCCGGCAACGGCGTCGCTGAACACTTCGCCGAGGATGGCGGCGCCCTTGCGGATAGCGTCCAAGGACGGCAGGCAGAACGACATGCGCAGTTCGCTGTGGCCGCTGCCGTCGGTGTAGAAGGCCGTCCCGGGGACGTACACCACGCCGCGTTCGATGCACTCGGAGACGAGGGCTTCGGTGTCAATCCGCTCCGGCACCGTGACCCAGAGGTAGAAGCCGCCGGTGGGCCTGTTCCACGTGGTGCCGGCGGGCATGACCTCGGTGAGCGTTTCCACCAGGGCGGTGAACTTCTCACGGTAGATGCCGCGGTATTCGGCCAGCTTGTCCTGCCAGGCCGGGTCATCGAGATAGGCGCTGATGAGCTGCTGGGAGTACACCGAGGGGTTGAGCTGCGACGTCTCGCTGGCGTTGAGCAGGTGGCCGTAGAGCGACGCCGGCGGCAGGACCCAGCCCACGCGGAGCCCGGGCGCGATCATCTTGGAGAAGGAGCCGAAGTACAGGGTGATGTCCTCGAAGCCGGGCTGGATGGCGGGCATGGTTTCGCCGTCGAAGCCCAGGAGCCCGTAGGGATTGTCCTCGAAGATCAGCAGATCGTTGCTGCGGCACAGCTCGCCTACCTGCAGGCGGCGTTCGGCGGAGAGATTCACACCGCCGGGGTTCTGGAAGTTGGGGATCGTGTAGAGGCCCCTGGCGGTCTTGCCGGCAGCCCGGACTTCGCCGATAAGACGTTCGAGTTCTTCCGGAATCAGACCGTCGGCGTCCATGGGGACGTGGACAATTTCGGCCTCGTAGCTGGTGAACACGGCCATGCCGCCGGCGTAGGACGGGGCCTCGGCAAAGATGACGTCGCCGGGGTTGACCAGGACGCGCGCGGCGACGTCCAGGGCCTGCTGGCTTCCCGAGGTCACGATGACCTCGTCCGGCCCGGCCGTGATGCCCTCGAGCTTCATCAGTTCGGAAATGTGGGCGCGCAGCTCAGGAATGCCGTCGCTGGAGCCGTACTGGAAGGAGCGCTCCCCGCTGTCGAGCAGGATCCGCTGGGCGTCTGCCGCGATCCGGTCGAACGGAAGGGCACCGAGGTAAGGGGCGCCGTTGGCGAAGGAGATCATGCCCGGCCGCTGGGCGGCCCTGAACACTTTGCGGACTTCCGAGGGGCGCGCGGCGAGGGTGCGCTGCGCAAGGTGCTGCTGCCGGGCGGGGACGCTGATGACGCCGGGAATGCTGGCAGAGCCTGCGGAAGTTTCCACTGATACGGACATGGGATACCTTTCAGTCGCGAGTATCCTCCCAGTGTCGCGCCGGCTCGCAGATGCTGTCTAAGACCAAACTCCGGGGATTGCCATACCTGTACGGCATGGACCGGCCAGTCGCGCCGTACGAATGCGGGCATCGGGGTCGCAGGCCAAGTCAGCCCTCCAGGACCTGCCTGATCCCGAACTCGCCCACGGCGAACATCCGCGGATTGTCGTCGGAGTTGCTCAGCATGGCGGTGGACAGGACGAGAGCCCAGCCCCGGGCCCTCATCCAGGTGTCCCCTTCCACCGCAGGGCCAAAGGCGTCGATGAAGCGGTGGCGGGCGCCGGCGTCGAACATCAGCCATGCCACCGCAAGATCGACAGCCGGGTCCCCGGCCCCGACGTCGCCGAAATCGATAACGCCGGCCAGCGTGCCGTCTTCCGCCATCAGGATATTGCCCGGGTGAAGGTCCCCGTGGAGCATCATCGCCGGACCATCCCAGGCGTTAGCGGCGCAGGCCTGCATCCATACGGCTCCCAGTGCTGCTGCCTGAGGGTAGCGTTCGCGGACCCCGAGCCGTTCCACCACCGCCGAGTCACGATCCGTCAGCGGCACGCCGCGGAAAGGATTCACCGGGACGCCGTTCTCCGCGGGCAAGTGGAGCGACAGTAGGAATTCGGCCAGGCCTTCAGCGGCCGGCCCGCGCTCAGCGGGGTCGACGTCGGCCGCGGCTGCGCCAGGGATCCACCGCACGATGCTCCACGGCCAGGGAAAGTCCGACGTCGGCCGGCCGGTATGGACGGGCACAGGAACCGCCACCGGGGAGCGGCGGGCTATGTCGGGAAGGTAGCGCTGTTCATGCAGTATCAACGGAACGGCCTCCGCCCTGCGCGGCAGCCGGACGGCCAGGTGATCGCCGAGCCGGAAGGTCGCGTTGTCCCAGCCATTCGCAACCCGCACCAGAGGAAGATCGCGAAGGTCCGGCCGCTGGTGCCGGACGAGTCCTTGGACGACGGCGTCATTCACTTCCACCGTGGCTGGTGGCATTCCCGCCATTTCGGAGATCCGCCTTTCCTGTCCTGCAACGCAATCCGGCCCTTCCCTTGTCCGAATATAGTTCAGGTCCCAGGGAGCGGATGGGGCACCGGTAAATTGGAGGCGATGATTCACATTGCGAAGGACGACCCCGCACGAGCGGATGTCCATGACCTACTGAGCGAGCACCTGGCAGACATGTTCGCCACGTCGCCCGCCGAAAGTGTGCACGCGCTAGACCATTCTGCGCTGTCCGCACCGTCGATCACGTTTTGGACGGCCCGCGAGGAAGATGAGCTCCTTGGCTGCGGCGCGCTCAAGCTCCTCGATTTCCCGGACAGCCCGGCGAAGCGTGGCGAGATCAAGTCCATGCGCACCGCAGCGGGGGCGCATGGGCGAGGGGTGGCGACGCTCATGCTCCGGCACATCCTGGACGAAGCCCGGACCCGAAACTTCGGGCGCATTTACCTTGAAACAGGAACCGAGGACTATTTCGCTCCCGCTCGGCGCCTGTATGTCCGCAACGGATTCAGCGAGTGCCCTCCCTTTGCCGGCTACTTCCTGGATCCCAACAGCGTGTTCATGGAACTCCGCCTCTAAAGAATCAGCGCCGTTCTATTTGGCCCAGTCGGCGTCGCCGTAGGGGCGGCCGCGGAAGTGGGCGCGGAGGTACTCCCCCACCACGGCGGCGCCCAGATCACCGACGTCGGGCGCCACCACGCGGCCGCCGACCCGGCGCGCCATGCGCTGGACGAACCGTTCCAGACCGGGGTCATCACCGAGCCGGAAGAACGTGACCTGTGTGCCGGCACGCCCCAGGCGGTCGAGCTCGGCCACGGTGAGCCGGATGGTCTCCGGGTGCGGCGGGTAGTCGAACCAGGTCTCACCGTCTGCCAGCAGGTGCGCGGTTGGTTCGCCGTCGGTCACTACCAGCAGGACGGGCTGCATGGACGGATGTTTGCGGAAGAACCGGCCGGCCAGCAGTAAACCGTGGTGCAGATTGGTTCCCTTGGTCTGGAAGGGCGGCAAGGCGGTGAGCTCGCCAATGTCCGTGGTCTGCGCGTAGCGGCCGAACGTGATCAGCTGCAGCCGGTCGCCGCGGAAGCGCGTTGAAATGAGGTGGTGCAGGGCGAGCGCGGTGCGTTTCATGGGCACCCAGCGTCCTTGGGCGGCCATCGAGAAGGACACGTCCACGAGCAGGACCACGGCGGCTTGCGTGCGCGCCTCAGTTTCCGCCACCTCGATGTCGTCCGCGGCGAGGCGCAGTCCGCTGCGGGGGTCGCCGCCGTCGGCAATGGTCCGGCGGATCGCGTTGGTGATGGTTCGCGTGACGTCCCACGGCTCGGCGTCGCCGAACTCCCAAGGGCGGCTGGAGCCGGTCTGTTCCCCGGCTGCCCCGGCAACGCGGGTGTCCCGGCGCCCCTGCCGGCTGGACAGTTGCCTGGCGGTATCCCGCAGCAGCGCCCTCCCGAGCCGCCGCATGGACTGCGGTGACAACCGGAGATCCCCGTCCGCCCCGCGTTGGAGGTACCCGCCGTCGTGCATTGCCTTCTCGATTTCCGCGAGGGTGCGTGCCGTGACGGCGGCGTCCTGCCCGAGCTGGCGGGCCAGGGCGTCGAGGTCCAGGTCGTCCAGGCTGGAACCGTTGTAGGACTGGGAGAGCTGTTCGGACAGCTCGTCCAGCTCGGCGATGTCCTGGAGCACGCCGGTGCCGTCGCCCAGACCGAGCCCTTCCTCGCCCTCGAAGCGTTCGGAGCCGGTCCAGTCCTCGCCGGGGCGCAGGGAGCGCAGGTTGTCGTCGAGTTGGCCGAGCTGGTCCATGAGTTGTGGCGAGCCGTACGCCTGGGCGGAGAGGCTCATCAGCTCCTCCCGCTGCTCCGGGGACATGGATTGCAGCATCCGCTGGGCTGCTGCCGCGCGCTGGGCGAGAGCGTCGATCAGCTCCTCGACCGACTGTGGATTCTCGGGGAAGAACTGGCCGTGCTTGGCCATGAAGTTCTGGAAGTCCGCGTGGGTGTCCTCGCCGCGCCGGTGTTTGTCGAGGAGCCCGTTGAGGTCCTGCAGCATCTCGTTGACGGCCGCGCGGTCCTCATCCGTGGCGTTCTCAAGCGCCTGCTTCATGCCGGCGAACCGCTGGTCCAGGACCTCGCGGCCCAGCAGGTCCTTGATCCGCTCGTAGGCTTCCCGCGCTGTGCTCGACTGCCAGTCATAGGAGGCCAGCTCGTTGACCGCTGCCGCCGTGGACCGGGGCAGGTTCTGCAGCTGCATCTCCCGGAAGGAGCGGTCGGTGTTGTCCATCATGGCGTCGCGGGCCAGCTGTTTGCGCTCCTCCAGCACTGCGGTGTCCAGCAGTTTCCGGACTTCATTGAGGGTGCCGTCCAGTTTGTGCCGGCCCAGAAGGTCCTTGCGGCGCTGCTGGACGCGACCGGCGAGGTCGTCCAGGCCTTCGCGGCTGCGGCCGCCGCGCCGCAGGAACTCCTGCAGTGCGTGCCGGGGCGAGTAGCCGGCCATAACGTCCTCGGCGACGGCGTCGAGTGCCTCCGCCAGGTCCACCGGCGGGGCGAGCGGATCCGGCCCGCCCCGGTACCGGCTGTACCTGGACCGGTTGTGAACGCTCATGGGCCCTCCTGTCCTGCGCTTTCGAACTACGTGAGGTAGCTTCTTAGCCGTAAATCGTCGCCTCGTCGTCGGACTCCTTGGCGATCCGGCGGGCGAGGTAAAGGCCTTCCAATGCCAGTTCGACGGCGGCGGCACGCTGTCCGTCGTTCGTCGCGCCCAGGCGCTCACTGATTTCGTCGTAGAGGCCGGAGCCATCGAGGGACGGGAGGTTCTCCAGGAACTCCCGCGCGGTGACCAGTTCACCGGTGGTCACCGTGGTGTGGCCGTCAAGCGCGGCCACCAGTTGCCCCATGTCGATGCCGTGGAAGTGCGCCCGCACGGCTTCCGCGGTGGCCATGCGCAGAAGATGGTCGAGGATTTCCTGTTCACGCCCTTCCTCACCGGACTCGAACTCAATCTTGCCCCCAAGGACTTCCACCGCCGCGTCCAGGTCGATGATCCGGGCCACGGCCACGTCCTCGCCCCGCACACTGGCACGGCGAAGGGCTGCCGCGGCGACGGTTTCGGCGCCCGCGATGGCGAACCGCGCGGACACCCCCGAGGTCTGGTTGATCGCTGGGGACTGCCGCAGCGCCCGGGTGTAGCGGGCCAGGATCTCGAGGATGACGGGCGGGACGCCGGCCACCAGGTGCCCCTCCTGCCGGATGACGGCCACCTCGTCGTCGAGCTCCAGGGGGTAGTGGGTGCGGATCTCGGCACCGAAGCGGTCCCGCAGCGGCGTGATGATCCGGCCGCGGTTCGTGTAATCCTCCGGGTTGGCGGACGCGACGACGAGTACGTCCAGCGGCAGCCGCAGCACGTAGCCGCGGATCTGGATGTCGCGTTCCTCCATCACGTTGAGCATCGAAACCTGGATCCGCTCGGCGAGGTCGGGCAGCTCGTTGATGGCGATGATTCCGCGGTTGGAGCGCGGGACCAAGCCGTAGTGGATGGTTTCCGGGTCGCCGAGCCGGCGGCCCTCGGCCACCCGCATCGGGTCGATGTCGCCGATCAGGTCGGCGACGGAGGTGTCCGGCGTCGCGAGCTTTTCGACATACCGTTCCGAGCGGTGGCGCCACGCCACGCGCAGCCGGTCCCCTCGGTGAGGGCGCGGGCGCGGGAGTGTTCCGTGATGGGTTCGTACGGGTGTTCGTTGAGTTCCGATTCCTCGATCACCGGCGACCATTCGTCCAGCAGCCCGGCCAGGGTTCGCAGGATACGGGTCTTGCCCTGTCCGCGCTCGCCCAGCAGGACGATGTCGTGTCCGGCGATCAGGGCCCGCTCGAGCTGCGGCAGCACTGTCCGGCCGAAGCCGAACAAGCCGGGCCACGGATCCCGGCCCTCCGCCAGCGCGGCGAGGAGGTTGTCGCGGATTTCCCGGCGCAGGTCCTTGTGAACGTGGCCGGAGGCACGCAGTTCACCAACAGTGAAGATTTCGGGGCGTTCGTTCACTCCTCCAAGGTAGACCTGTTCCGGGCGGGGATCGAGGGATTTGTCCAGATTCCCTGCTCGCTGACCCGTGTGCGGAATACGCTTGATCCTGATGACTGCAGCCATGCCGCCGGAATCGCCGGCACCTCCTTCGGGTGCGCCTGGCACCCTGCTTCTTTTGGTGCGCCATGGGGTGACGCCGACGACGGGCACGGTGTTGCCGGGGCGGGCGCCGGGGCTCCATCTGTCCGACGCCGGCCATGCCCAGGCTGAACGGGTCGCGGAGCGTCTCGGGGACCTTCCGGTCGACGCCGTCTATTCCTCGCCGCTGGAGCGCGCCGTTGAGACGGCGGAGCCGACGGCGGCCCGCGCAGGACGGGACGTGACGTACGACGACGGCCTGCTCGAATGCGATTTCGGCGACTGGACCGGGGCTGCTCTGGGGGACGTGGCCGCCCTGCCGGAGTGGCAGACGGTCCAGCGCCGCCCCTCTACCTTCCGTTTCCCGAACGGCGAGAGCTTCACGGAAATGCAGGCGCGGATCGTCGGATCGCTGGAGGCGCTGCGCATTGCCCACGCCGGCGGCGTGGTGGTGTGCTTCTCCCACGCCGATCCCATCAAGGCCACCGTCGCCCATGCCCTGGGCACGCCTCTTGACCTCTTCCAGCGGATCACCATCAGCCCCGGCTCGGTGTCGGCCATCTGGTTTGTGGAGGGCCAGGCGCCGGCCGTGCTGATGGTGAACTCGACGTCGGAACCGCTCAGCGGGCTGCGGGGGCCGTGAATGGGTCCTGCCAGCGGGCCAGACGGTGAAACGGGGCAGGCGGTGTCCGGCCGGGAGCTGACGCTGCTTTGCGAGGGCAGCATCGAATTGGTGGGACGCATTCCGCGCAGCAGCAACGAGACGTTCCTCGTCGAGCTCACCGGCACGGATGGCATCTCGTATGCGGTCTACAAGCCGGAGGCCGGGGAACGGCCGCTGTCCGATTTCGAGCCCGGGCTGTACCGGCGGGAACGGGCAGCCTACCTGCTCAGCGAGTCGCTGGGGTGGGGCCTCGTGCCGCCGACGGTGATCCGCGAAGAGGCCCCGCTGGGGGTCGGGTCGCTGCAGTGGTTCATCCAGTGCGACTTCCAAGAGCATTACTTCACGCTCTACGCCGACGCACCCGAGACCCACTACGAGCTGGCCCGCATCGCCCTGTTCGACTACGTCAGCAACAACACCGACCGCAAAAGCGGGCACGTGCTGCGCGGCGAGGATGGCCGGGTGTGGGGCATCGACCACGGACTGTGCTTCTCGGCAAGCTTCAAACTGCGTACCGTGATCTGGGAATTCGCCGGTGAACCCATCCCGGATGCCCTGCTCGAGGACATAGCTCCGCTCGCAGACGCAGTGCCTCCCGACGTGGCCGAGCTCATCGACGCCGAAGAGGTCACCGCCCTGGAACACCGTGTGCAGCGCCTGCTGCGCGAAGGGGTACTGCCGGTCGACCGCACCGGCATGCGCTACCCGTGGCCGCTTGTTTAGGCACGCACTCGGTCGGCAGCGAGGACCGGCAGGCCGGCGTTGGGCATGCAGGCGATGGCCACGGAGGACTGCTTGGAGAGGTGGCGGAGGTGCCCGCTCATCTCGTCCGGGCCGGTGGCGCAGTTCAGGCCGATGGCGTCGACGCCGATCGGTTCGAGCTCGGTGAGCGCGGCGCCGATTTCGGATCCCATGAGCATCGTTCCGGTGGTTTCGACCGTCACCTCGACGAAGGTGGGAGCCGGATGCCGCGGGCCACGATGGCCTGCTTGCAGCCGTTGACCGCGGCTTTGGTCTGCAGGAGGTCCCAGGGCTCCTGACCGAGCCATTTAATTTGTGGGTGACGTTTCTTTGTTTTTGATCTCGAATCGCAGGATCCGGTCGGTGCCGGGGTAGCGGGTTTCGGTGGCGGTGAGGTGGGCGCATAGTTCGCTGATCGCGGTGGTTGCCCGTCGGGTCGGGAGCGGGTCCAAGCGGATGGTGAGGTAACCGTCGATGCGGGGGTCGATGTCACCGCTGTGCGTGAGGGCCTGCCGGATCAGGGCGTGGGCTTCGTCGTCGCCGCGGGCGTAGCCGGTGTTGGTCCGGATCTCCCTCGCCAGCGTTGACGCGGTGTTGAACGCGGCCATCCGGATCGCATGGCTGAGCAGTTTCGTTTCGGTCTCCAGGACCTGTTGGCCTGCGGCGATCTCACCGAGCGGGACCCGGGCGGGGATCTCCCGGTGCGCGGTCTGTGCGGTCTCGAGAGCGGTTTCGGCGGTCAGGAGGTCCGCGGTGATTGCGTTGTGGATGGTGTTGGTGATCAGGACCGTGGATGTTCCCGGCGGCGGAGTGCGGGCCGCGAGCATCGCGGCGTCGGTCTCTGCCAGGGTCTTCTCGTACCGTGTTTTGGCGGCGAGGACTTGCTGGTAGGCCTTGCGTTTGGCCGGGTTCGGCACGGACCGTTCCGGGTCGTCATCACTGGATGTGTAGGCGTCGTGGGAATCCAGGGCGAAGCGGATCCTGGCGTAGCGGAAGTAGTTTTCCTGCCGCCAGCGTGCGCCCATCCGGTAGATGATCTCCCCGGCCGGCATGTTGGTGTTGGTGGTGAGGATGTGGATCTGCCGTGACCCGCCACCGGGGGTGTTGACCTGGCGGGACAGCTGGCGCATCGGAAAGACTTCCCCGGTCGTACCGACGGGCACCCCGACCTGGGTGTCGGCCGCTTCCCAGGTCCGGGTTTGCCCGTGTTCGTCGGTGTGGGTGACCTCGGCAAAGTGGGAGGGCTGGACGTCCTCGGTGGGACCTTTGCGCCAGGTCAACACATCGAAGTTGTTCTCTGCCATGTGCTGGAAGAGGGATGGGGACCAGCCTCCCCGGTCAAACCCGACCAGGACCCGCCGGTCATCGCCGATGATGGTGCGCAGCTGGGGCAGGAGCCGGCGCAGCTCCCCGGTCAGCGCGGCCCCGGGCTCGGCCATGACCACCAGGACCGGTGACCCGGCAGTGTCGGCAACCCAGGTCTCCTCGGTCGCCGGGACCGGGAACTTCAACCTCGTCGAATGGATCTTCCCGATCTTCCTGGTGCCCTGGTACGCGCGGACATGCCCATCAACGTAAAGCACCGCAGCCAGATCCTGCCCCGGCTCAGCACTGCCGTTGAGGTGTCTAGCAGCCATTGCGGTCAGAAGGTCCCCGGCCTTGCCTCTGCTGGCCAGCGCGGCGGTTTTACGGCGGAGGGTTTTCACTTCCGGAGCCCGGTCCAGGCCCAGGACCCGGCCCAGGGCTGCCGGGTCGATCCGGGTGATCCCCTCGGCCCGTGGTTCCCCCGCCAACGCCTGGAACACGGCGCCGGTCAGGATGGTCTCCAACCCGTAAAACCCGTTCGGCAACGCCCCGAAGGTCTCCTTCGCGCACTCCAGGAGCCCGGTGCGCTCGAGGGCGGGCAGGGCCAGGAACAGTCCGGCCAACGGCACCCGCGCCGCGGGTGCGAAGACCGGGGCCGCGCACTCCAACAACCCGGACCGGGCCCACGCCCGCTCCCCGGACCGGTCCGCAGGTGCCGGCAGCACCGGTAGCTCTTTCGCCGCTTCCGCCATGGTGGAATCCGCTTCCGCCTCCCGCTGGGCCGGCTTCGGTCCTGTCTGCGCCGCCCCCTGGCCGGCGGGGACCGCAGGGGTGTCGGCGCCATCCGCGGTGTCCATGGATAACGCCCTGTGGACGCTGAAGATGGACACGTCCACGGCTGCGGCAATCGTCCGGAACGAGTCCCCGCCGGCACGTCGGACCTTGATGTCCGAGATCAGTGCCGGGGTGAGTTTGCTGGCCCCGCGCGGACCGCGCTTCTCCGGCACGAGTCCTGCCACGCCGGAGGCTTTCAGCTCCCTGCGCCACAGCCACAACGTGCCGGGATCGACACCGAACCCGGCAGCAACCTCGGTCACGGTCGCTGCTTTCATGTCAGCCAGCTTCGCTGCAGCGAACCGGCGCGTGGCCGTGTCCCCGTCATCCCAGGCGTAGATGAGTTGGCCGTGGAGGAAAATGCGGCCGCCGTCGGCGTCCTCCGCCAGCGATACGGCCGCGCCGACCGGCACAGCGCCTTCCTCGATGGCTATGGGAAGGGGCGGCTGGGCAGTCATCACGCCCATGATTCCACCCCCTCAGCAACCGAATAAATCCTCGCGTTAATTATATAACAAATACGGGAAAACTAACAGGTGCCGGACAATGAAAAGCCCGAGTTTGCAAGGTTCAGCTAACGGGTGACCATCTCAGGTCAGGAGTCCTGGGTCCTGGCTGGTTTCGATGAAGAAGGCGTGCGCTCCCCCGTCGATCAGGCCCTCGGCCAGCAGTGCGAAGGTCTCCTTGAGAAGTCATAGCGAGTGTGGCCGAGGCTGAGCCGCTTTTGTGCCCGGCCCCATCGAGCCGAGGACCCACCGCATCCGTCCGTCTGTTTTTCTGCCGCTTCTGCGCGGTCGCGGGCGATCGCCGCACCCGCCCGGGCGGGCTCCTCAATCCGGTCGTCGCTGCCGTAGTCGGAGAGATTGGAGGACCAGTTGGCGCCGAAGGTATTGGTTTCGACCCCTTCGATCCCCACAGCGAAATAGGCGCCATGAATGTCCGCGAATACATCCGGTCGCGTGACATTGAGGATCTCGTTGCAGCCTTCGAGGCCCAGGAAGTCGTCCTCGAGCGACCGCTCCCGGCCTGCAGCATGGTGCCCATCGCGCCATCGGCAATGACGACCCGATGGTTCACTGCATCCAGCAGCGACTGGGCGCGAACGGGACGGGGACGGGCTCAATATCAAGCCCAAAATGAGGCATCTAAACAGAATACGGGCGGGGCATGCGACGTTGCGCTGTGTGTCCGTGTACTACGACGGCGGGTGGTCGTGCGGGAGGTCGGCCCGCACTTCCCAATCCCGGCTTGGCAGACGTTCTTGTAGTTCTGGAGCTCCGGTGTGAACCGAGGAAAGTTTTGTCCCGTGTTGGTAGGCCCGATAGATTGTGGAGGCCACCGGGACGGTTCAATTGATCTGCCTGGCAGTGTCCGCCGCCAGGATCCGGCTGAAATCTGGTCCCAGGTTCCCTCGGCAGCGAAACGGCGATGCCGCTTCCACACCGTCCGCCAAGGGCCGAACTCCGCCTGCAGCTCCCGCCCAGCCTCCCACCCCGGTACCGGTAAATAATTCCTTCAGCGACCTGGCGGAGGCCCCGAACCGGCCGCCCCTCCGCCCTTCCGAGCATGAAAGCAACGGCTCGATCCGAGACCGCTGATCACACTTAGGCGAGCTATCCGAGGCACCAGTCCACAGCCCGGCCCTTTGGAGACACGCCCTAGGGGAGAATCCAAGGTTTGCTCTTCGACAACGCTCGGGCTGTGGCGGCTTCTTCCGCCACACGCTTCGTGAACGTCGCCAACTTGGAAAAGTCGCGGGTCAACTCGTTGCCGTCTGATGCGTCGATGACTATCTTCGCTGCCGTTTTGAAGATTGACTCACTATGATCCGGGTTCCAGAGAAGTGCGGCAAATGCTGCTGCAGTCTTCTTTTGGGCCGCGCTATTGAACGGCTCCAACTTACTTCCGACAACAAGGTGCCTAACAGCTTGTAGGAGGTGATAGCGAACGGGCTTCAGCTCATTCTTGAGTACACCACTGCGGAATAGGGCTTCGCTCCGGAAAAGGGCTACAGCCGCGGAGTAGTAGCTTTCAAGTTCATGATCATCGTTGAAAAGACGGTCGCCGAGGACAGAATAGAGGGTTGAGTAGTAGCGACTGGCCCGATTTGGTTCATCAAGAAACACCGACGCAAAGGATTTGACCAATTGCGCGCGAGTTACAACCCGGCTTCTGGGTGTATTGGAGATCGCGCGATACTGTTGCGATCGTCGCTCATAGTAGAGACGTTCAGCTTCAGAGTACGTAGCGAAAAAAGCTTCCAACTTCCTCTGGAACTGAAGAAGTGAGTAAAGATCCTCCGTTTTCACCTGGCTTTGACTATTGGTTGCATCGGTTATTTGGGTTGCAATCGAATCATCTTGGGTGACGATGATTCGCACAGGAATCGTTACACTTGCGAGCGAATCTCTTGCCTCAAACAAAACGTTTGAGGTTTGACAGCCGTTTACGATTTGAAAATCCTCAAGGGTGAAATCGTCGCCCAAAACTGTCGCGGCCTTGGCCACGATTGTCACACCATTGTTGAGTACGCTGAAGCGGTCGCCGCTATTCTCAATAGAGGTCCGGATCTTCGCGTTTACGGTATTATTAGATCCCTGAAAATCACGAACGTTATCTTCGAAAATACCTCTTCGGAGGTCGCCGTCGACATCTCGGATTATCTGGAGAAACTGCGATCCGGGCAGCACCCCGATGTACGACTGTTGAACACCTTCAATCCGCGGCAGAGTCACCTTGCTTGAAAAGGTGAAATTGACCTCAGTTTTACTGTGGGCCGCCCTGTACATATCCTGAAGTTGATTAGCTCCCACCGGAGTGAAGATTACCTTGGAGAACATATTCGTGTCTTCTAACCGCTCGACAGAAGTCGCGATCTTTTTTTGCAAGAAAGGATCATCACTCCACCTGCCCGGCGTGACGTAGTACATGTGGCATGTAGGATTCCGCTTCAGACGCATGCCGAGACTGAGGAGCTTGGTGGTCAGTTCCTTCGCCTCCTGGAGGCTGGCGTGCACATCGTTACTTTGGAAGAAGGAACGAACTTCATCTGCGAAGTCAGCCATGCGGGCGCCTTCAAATTTCCCACTGGTCTTGCTTTGGATGAAATAAAAGTCGACATCGATACTGCTACCGCTCTTAGTTAGCTCATCCAGTTCATCGGGGGAGCTGATTAGCGCTCCATTGGTCACGATCGCTAAAGAATCAATACCAGGGGTGCTGCCCTGACCAACCGCGACGTCATCTGTCGAAAGGCTCTCATGTAGTTTTGGGGCAATTACAGAAAAAGCAGCAAAGTGCTCAAACGCTTCATGTGGCTTTAGGTACTGTAACTGCTCTTGCTCTATGAATGAATTCAGGAGCGATTCTGTGATCCTGTCCAAAGTCCCCAATGAGTACCTTTCACTAGCCGGCCCGGAGGGCCGGTCGGTCAAATTTTCCGCGCTTCCAAAATAGTACCGGCACTATCCATTCCTTCCAATTATTTGCGAGCACCCATTTCACTCCCCCCGCGCCAGGAGTATGACGACCAAAATCCGTGAACTTACGGACGGCCTCTGGTCCAAAATCAGCAGAGCCTGCTAACCCTGTCTAAACCTCCGCCACCGGGGCCGCGAACTGCGCCTCATACAGCCGCGCATAGGCCCCGCCCGCGGCCAAGAGTGAAGCGTGCGTCCCCTGCTCCACGATCTGCCCGGCCTCCATCACCAGGATGAGGTCGGCGTCGCGGATCGTGGACAGCCTGTGCGCGATCACAAAGCTCGTCCGGTCGGAGCGCAGGGCCCGCATCGCCTTCTGCACCAGCACCTCGGTCCGCGTATCCACGGAAGAAGTCGCCTCGTCCAGAATCAAGACAGACGGCCGGGCCAGGAACGCCCGAGCAATCGTCAGCAGCTGCTTCTCCCCCGCGGACACATTAGAACCCTCGTCTTCCAAAACCGTGTCGTAGCCTTCGGGCAGTGAGTGCACGAACCGGTCCACATAGGTTGCCCGCGCCGCCTCCAGGATCTCGTCCTCGGTAGCCGTCGGCCGGCCGTACGCGATGTTGTCCCGGATGGTTCCGCCGAACAGCCACGTATCCTGCAGCACCATGCCCAGCCGCGAGCGCAGCTCGCGCCGGGAGACTGAGGTGACGTCCACGCCGTCGAGCGTTATCCGGCCCGCATCCAGCTCGTAGAACCGCATCATCAGGTTCACGAGCGTGGTCTTGCCTGCCCCGGTCGGCCCCACAATCGCCACCGTCTGCCCCGGCTCGGCAACGAGAGACAAAGACGAGATCAGCGGCTTGTCCGGCGAGTACGAGAACGAGACGTCCTCAAACACCAGCCGGCCACGCCCGAAAGCCGGACCCGACGACGCAGGAGGATCCGCAGACTCCTCGTCCTCATCCAACAACGAGAACACCCGCTCCGCCGACGCCACCCCGGACTGCAGCAGGTTGGCCATCGACCCCAGCTGCGCCAGCGGCATGGTGAACTGCCGCGAGTACTGGATGAACGCCTGCACATCACCCAGCTGCATGGCCCGGACGCCACCTGCAGGCCGCCCACCACCGCGATCCCCACGTAAACCAGGTTCCCGATGAACGTCATTGCCGGCATGATCAGCCCGGAAATGAACTGCGCGCCGAAGCTCGCGTCGTACAGCTCCACGTTCTTCTGCCGGAACCGCTCCTCCACCTCACGCTGCCGGCCGAACACCTTCACCAGCGCATGCCCGGTGTACGTCTCCTCGATCTGCCCGTTCAGCTCCCCCGTGTGCTTCCACTGCGCCACAAACAGCTTCTGCGAGCGCTTGGCGATCAGCGCCGTGATCCCCAGCGTCATCGGCACGGTCACCAGCGCGATCAGCGCCAGCGTGGGCGAGAGGATGAACATCATCACCAGCACGCCCACCACGGTCAGGACTGACGTGACCGCCTGGCTGATGGACTGCTGCAGGCTCTGCGAAATGTTGTCCACATCGTTGGTCACGCGGCTCAGCAGCTCACCGCGCTGGATCGAATCGAAATACCGCAGCGGCAGCCGGTGGATCTTCGCCTCGATCTCCTCGCGCAGCCCGAACACCGTCCGCTGCACCACCCCGTTCAGCACATACGCCTGCACCCACATAAACGCCGACGCCAGCACGTACAGCACCAGCGCCCACGCCAGGACGCTGGACAGCGCCGCGAAGTCGATCCCCTGCCCCGGCGTCAGCGCCATGGGCGTCAGCATGTCCGCCTTCTGATTCTCCCCCGCGGCCCGAAGCTGCGCGATCAGCTGCTCCTTCGTCACCCCGGCAGGCAGTTGCCGCGACACCACCCCGGAGAAAATCAGGTTGGTGCCCTCCCCCAGCAGCCGCGGCCCGATCACCGAGAGCGTCACGCTGGCCACCCCCATGACCAGCACCAGCAGCAGCCACGCCCGCTCCGGCCGCAGCGTGCCCAGCAGCCGCTTGGCCGACGGCCAGAAATTCATCGCCTTCTCCGCCGGGATGTTCATCCCGCCGAAGGGCCCGCCGCGTCCCGGTCCGCCCGCCGGACGCGGAATGCGTACGACGTCGGCCGTCCCGGTTTTGGAGGCCGTTGCGGTGCCGCCGGGGGCGGCTGTGTGAGAAGCGCCCGACGTCGGCCGGTTCTGCGTGCTCATACCGTCTCCTCCGCTGCCAGCTGGGAGGACACAATCTCCCGGTACGTTTCCGATGTCTCCAGCAGCTCACGGTTCGTTCCGCGCCCCACGATCCTGCCGTCGTCGAGCACTAATATCTGGTCCGCGTCAACGATGCTGGACACGCGCTGGGCGATGATCACCAGCGTGGCGCCGGCGGTGCTGCGTTTGAGGGCCTGCCGCAGCCGGGCGTCGGTGCCGGTGTCCAGCGAGGAGAACGAGTCGTCGAAGATGTACAGCTCGGGCCGTTTCACCAGGGCCCGGGCGATGGCCAGCCGCTGCCGTTGCCCGCCCGAGACGTTGGTGCCGCCCTGGGAGATGGGCGCATCCAGCCCGCCCTCCATCTCCTCGACGAAGTCGCGGGCCTGGGCGATTTCCAGGGCGGTCCAGAGCTCGTCCTCGGTGGCATCCGGCTTGCCGTACTGCAGGTTGCTCCGGACGGTCCCGCTGAACAGGTAGGGCCGCTGCGGCACCAGCCCGATGTGCCCCCAGAGCAGGTCCGGGTGCAGGTCACGGACGTCCACGCCGTCCATCCGGACCGAGCCGGTGGTGGCGTCGAACAGCCGCGGCATGAGGTTCACCAGGGTGGTCTTGCCCGCGCCGGTGCTGCCGATGATCGCCGTCGTCTGCCCTGCCTTGGCGGTGAAGCTGATCCCGGAGAGGACGGGCTGGTCGGCACCCGGGTAGGCGAATCCGACGTCGCGCATTTCCAGCTGCCCGCGCCGGTGCCCGTCGGACGAGACCGCGCTGCTCACGGGATGCAGCGGGGGCCGGACGCTCGACTCGGTGCCCAGCACCTCGCCGATCCGGTCCGCGGAGACCGCGGCGCGCGGGATCATCACGGCCATGAACGTGGCCATCATGACGGACATCAGGATCTGCATCAGGTAGCTCAGGAACGCGATGAGGGTGCCCACCTGCATGGAGCCGTCCTCGATCCGGAACGAGCCGAACCAGATCACCGCCACGCTGGACACGTTCAGCACCAGCATCACCACAGGGAAGGCGAGCGCCATCAGCCGGCCGGCACGCAGCGCGGTGTCCGTGACGTCCTCGTTGGCCTGGGCGAAGCGGGCGGACTCGATGTCCTCGCGGACGAAGGCGCGCACCACGCGGATGCCGGTGAGCTGCTCGCGGAGCACCCGGTTCACGGTGTCGATCCGCTTCTGCATCTTCCGGAACAGCGGCACCATCCGGATGATGATCAGCCCCACCCCGATCAGCAGCACGGGTACGGCCACGGCGATCAGCCAGGACAGCTGCACGTCCTGCCGGACCGCCATGATCACGCCGCCGATGCTCAACATGGGCGCGGTGACCAGCATGGTGGCGGACATCAGCACCAGCTGCTGGACCTGCTGGACGTCATTGGTGGAGCGGGTGATCAGGCTGGGGGCGCCGAACTTCGTGACTTCCTGCTCGGAGAACTCCCCCACCCGAGTGAAGATGGCCCCGCGCAGGTCCCGTCCCGCCCCCATGGCCGCCTTCGCCCCGAAGTACACGGCGATCACTGAGCACACGATCTGCAGCAGCGTGATTCCCAGCATGAGGCCGCCCAGGTTGAGGATGACCCCGGTGTCCCCCTTGGCCACGCCCTCATCGATGATGTCCGCGTTCAAGGTGGGCAGGTACAGCGACGCGATGGACTGCGCCAGCTGGAAAATCACGACGGCGATAAGCAGCTGCCGGTGCGGCCGCAGGTATTCAACAAGCAGTTTCCAGAGCAATGTGGCTCCAAAGGTTCTGTCCCGCTGGAAGTTCAGACTAGAGGTGGTGCGAAGGTCAGTTTACGTCCGGCGGCTGGGATAAGCCGTGCAGCTTCGGGAGAAATTCGGCCGGTTCTCCCAGAGCGTATTCGCCGTGCCTGTGGGAGCACCTACTTCGCGTACTCCCCGGCTTGGCGCGGGTTCAGCATCTCCACCAGCATCGCGATCACCGCGGCCGGGATCAGGAACAATCCGGCGAGGTGAGCGTACAGGCCGTCGGGCAGCTCATAGGCCAGCCCGCCCACACCACCGCAGGGACGCCGGTCAGGGCCGAGACCCAGACGGGCCTCCCGGACAGCCGCGCCCACACAGCTGTGACCGCAAAGGCAAGTGCGCCGAGCAGCACAAGCCGGTGCCCCACCGCGTTCGTGGACTACTCGGCGATGTCTTCTGCCCATAGTTCAGGGTGTTCGTCCTGGAAGGTGCGCATCATCTCAACGCATCGGGCATCATTCAACACCACCACTTCGACGCCGCGTGAGCGGAGAAGTTCGAATTCGCCGGGGAACGTCTCGGCCTCGCCCACCACCACGCGCGGAATCTTGAATTGGATGATTGTCCCCGTACACATCGCACACGGCGCCAGGGTGGTGTAAAGGGTTGTGTCCCGGTAGCTCTTCTGGCGTCCGGCAGCCCGCAACGCAGACATCTCGCCATGGGCGATTGGATCGCCATGCTGGACACGCTCGTTGTGGCCGCTGGCAATGACGACCCCGCCGCGGGCCAAGGCAGCACCGATCGGGATGCCGCCCTCTCGGAGGCTCTTTTGTGCGGCCTCGTAGGCAGCCTCGAAGACCGGGTCTGTGCTGGTACGTTCAGTTTCGGACATGGGTGCAGTCTAAATCGCGCGCATCGAAGAATTGTTGGTGGCCGCTGACATAGGCCGTCAGCGGGCAAGCGTCCCGCTATAGGATGCGCAACCGGATCATCCGAAGAATCGTTGACCACCTGCAGCGGCGTGAGTACTCTGGGTCAACTATCCATCCTTGCCGTGGAGGCAGCCATGGGCGGCAATTCCAAAAACAGCATTTACTACGAGTTCCTGACCGTCTGGCGCGTCGCCGGGACCCCGCAAGAGGTTGTGGACATTCTGGGTGATGCCGGAACACTGGCCCGCTGGTGGCCCTCGGTGTATTTGTCTGTTGTGCCACTGGATCCAGGCAACCTGGATGGCACTGGAAAGGCGTTCTCCCTGCACACCAAGGGCTGGCTGCCCTACACGCTGAAGTGGCGGCTCACCGTCACCGAGCCCATCACGGAACATGGATTCGCAATCTCCGCGCACGGCGACCTCAACGGCACCGGACGCTGGACCTTCGAACATGACCGGCCAGAAACGGTAGTCACCTATGACTGGCGGGTCAGCGCGGCAAAACCGCTCCTGCGCAGGCTGAGCTGGCTGCTCAGGCCCGCCTTTTCCGCAAACCATCGTTGGGCAATGGCCCGCGGACAGGAAGCCCTCGCCCTGGAATTACGACGACGACGGCCGGGCGCGGATCCCGCCAATATCCCCCAGCCTGCGCCTGCCACGTTCGTAGGCCGGTACCGCCGGCCAGGGAGGACAACCCAGGCCTGACAAGGCCCTCTCAACAGCGAGACATGGTCCGGCCGAGCAGAGGAGTCCGGCTGAGAAGGGCGCCAGCGCACGTAAGTCGGGATCAGCCGTCGGCGGGCGCGGGTTCCTTGTCTTGGACGAATTCGGTCGGGGTCGACGCCAGATCGCCTGCCACCGCCACGACCTTGTCAGCCGGCACCCCGGCGGCCAGCGCGGCAGCAATCTCCAGGTCGCACGCGGCTTTTGCCTGGTCGAGGGCCCATTCAGCGGCCTCGACCTCGCCGACGCGGGTGGTCACTGCGGCCAGCAGTGCGTCGTGCAGGGCTAAGAGGTCAGCGGCCGCCTTTGGGACCCGGGTGTCGCCAGCTCCTGTTCGCCGTAAAGGGTCCAATCGACCTGGGCGATGGACAGAGGCGGGGTGTTTGAATTGGTGAACGGTTCCACGGGGCGGCCTTCTACGACTTGCGAAGCAATGCTCCCGGTCGCTGAGCGGAATAAGGTCTCTGAGGACCACCAGACTGAACAAGTCTGTCTACTAAGTCCGAGACTACACAGGAGCCTGCGAAATACGAAGCGTCGTCGGCAACACGTCTGGCGGATCGCGATCCCTGGCATTGGGTGACGCGGGGAACGCACCGGCGCGGTCCCGCGTTATAGGGCGGCCCGTCCTCCGGGCCTTTGACGTGGGAACAACGGCGCATTGGTGTACGTTGCAGTCTCGTCAGAAACATCGCAGAAGCGTCAGAAATGAGAAGCACCCAAAGTGGCAACCGATTACGACGAAGTCCGTTCCGACGTCAAGGAATCCCAGGACCGTTCCCTGGAGGCATTGCAGTCCGCGAACGCCCCGGATGCCCGCAGCGTCGTCAATGAACTGGACCAAGCCGATGCACTCGATGAAGGCCTGACCCCCGGGGGCGAGATCATCGCCGAGGAGCTCATCGTTCAGGTCATTCCCCAGGCCGCGGACGAGTTCACCTGCTATTCCTGTTTCCTCGTCCGGCACCGGTCCCAACTCGCACGCGAACGCAACGGCCACTCGTACTGCATCGAGTGCGAAGGTTAGGGCATCCATTCGCCAGGGCGCGGTATCGGACAACAGATCAGCGTTACGTGTTCTCCACTAACGGTATTTGCGGAATCCCCGGTACGCGCGGCGAGGGGCACCATTAAGGGGCCATCCGGCGACCCGGGCGGCGATTCGTAGCCGGTGGATTTTCTACCTTGGTGTGAGAGATTGCTCTTGCGGCTCAGGCTGCCTGCGTAGCCATTGCTGCCAGGGGCGCCGAGTTGTCAGGGCGAGGATGCTCAGCCTGTAGTCGGACTGGAGCGGATCGACGCCGGCAGGCAGATGGTGGGACCTCGAGCAGGCCCGCAGTTCTTCCAACGCGTCGGGCTCGATCCGGGCCCGGGTCATATCGAGTTCCAGGGCCATGCCCGTGGTGAGGGAGTTGGCGCGCTTCATGACGGCATACAGGCCGTGCACGCTTTGGGATGTCACATGGCCCTGCGCGGCTACCTGGGCCGTTGCGCAGTCGAGGTCCACCCGGACCAGCACCCGAAGCTTGTCTGTCGTCACGAAAATTTCTCCGCTCTAAGTTGGGTGCCACAACGCTGTGGCGCCCCGGACAACCATAGACCAAATGTGATCCAGGCAACACACCTGCCGGTATTGGATTTTTGCCACGTCCCGGGACGCGCGAGGGACCTGCGCAGGGAGTGGCTGTCCGGTCTCACCATAGTTGTCAGTCCTGACATGGGAACTGACAGCCACTTCGGGCGATCCAATCGGACCCACGCCTGCTGGATTCTCCTGCGACCCGCCCCCGAGCTGGCCAGCCCGGAACCTCTAAACAGCCACGGGCTGGTCAATCGGCACTGACATCCGGCAGGTGAAGGGACGGCGGTCCCCGGAAAACAGCATAGGGACGTCATGTGCTTCCCGGGGGTACGGCCGTCTGGGTCAGACGCGGCTCCTGCGGGTCACTGCCCCGTAGATTCCCAGGACGATTAAAGCCCCAAGAATGGCCAGCAGCCAGGTCCTGAGGTCGAAAAAATCCGCGAGACCTCCGCCGAAGATCAGCGAGCCGATCCATCCCCCGAGGATCGCTCCGACGACGCCCAGAACCAGCGTGACCAGCCAGCCCCCGCCTTGCCGGCCGGGGAGTATGGCCTTGGCGATGGCTCCTGCAATCAGGCCGAGCAAAAGAAATCCGAGAATTCCCATGACGCACTTCCTTCCAAAGGACCACCAGCGTCGTTGTGACGCCATGGCAAAATTCAATCAGCACACTTAGCATCTGGCAAGGATCCGATTTACGATTAAATAGTGAGCCGCAGGCAGCCCGCCGGCGGCAACCAACCTGAGGAAGTGACACTGTGGGTTTGGACGACAAGATCGAGAACACCGCCGAGAAGCTTGGCGGCAAGGGCAAGGAAGTCGCCGGCGAAGCCAAAGGCGATCCGGGCCTGAAAGCCGAAGGCAAGAGCGACCAGGCCAAAGCCGATCTGAAGCAGGCCGGCGAGAAGGTCAAAGACGCCTTCAAGGAGTAATCCACCTCAACCCGGGAAGGGTGCGGCGCCAACACGGGCGGCACCCTTCCCGCGTCCGGACCTTTGAGGCACCACCGCGAACGGAGCCCAGGCCGTGATCACCGTGACGTTTGTCGCTGAGGGCACCGGTTCTTCCCGATCGCGGTCTGAAGCTTCTCAGCGTCAGCATCTGAGAGGCCCTGCAGAGCTCCAACCAGCGTGTCGGGCCACAGCCGGCCGGCTATCCCTGACTTCAGCATCGAACATCCGGCATATCCTCAGCCTGCTCCATCCGGGTGGGTGCTATTGGCCGAGCAGTGACACGGCGTGGGCGATGACCAGCGCCAGCAGCACGAAGCCGCCGAAGGCTTCGAGGCCCATGAGTGATTTTGCCCGGGCAGAGAGGGGCATCGTGTCCGTTGGGCTGAAGGCCATGGAGTTAGAGAGCGAGAAGTAGACGTAGTCAATGAACGATGCCGTCCAGCCGCTCTTTACCGACGACCTGGCGGCAACTTCCTTGACGGCGTCGTGGTCTTCATCCTGGGGGAACCGGAAGTCTGCCTGGGGCAGCTCGTGGCGCGGGGTGTGCCGGCGGGACACAGGGCCGCCCCTGTCCAGTTCCCAGTAGACGAGGGCAAAGGCGATGACGTTCGTTACCCATACCTGAAGTGCGGCGAGCAGAAGGGTTGGGCCGTCGGTGTTGTTTGAGCCTGCGAGGGCGATGACCAGCTGCACCAGGGCGGCCTCATTCGCTACGACCAGCAGCAGTGCCTGGCCTACGGAAAGATACCTGGACCAGCGCGTTTGGCGCGTGAGGCGGCGGGGATTCAGGGCAATGAGCGGGATCAGGAGGCCCAGCCCGACGATGACGACCGCGTAGCGAACGCCCGGCAGGAATGCTGTGGGCAATGTCGCGTACAGGCTCAGGGCAACGAGCAGGCCAATGACGGCAGGCCAGCGGTGCTCAGCGTGGGCCTGTTGTCCGTTGTGGGTCGTCATGATCAGGAGTGTAGGCACGGTTCCGCACAACATTTGCTCCGACTCACCGTACATACGTCGTGCCGCGTTGCACAGCACCGACCTGACCGCAGCCGGGCTGGCGCGGCCCTCGCATGCACAGCAACTGCACAGGAAATCTTAGGAGCCACGTACAGCGCTGAGGTTCATCCTGAAATTCCCCGCAGCAGTGGGCGAACCAACATCAAGGAGACACATCATGAAGACCAGCACAAAATCGGCAATGGCCAGTTTGGCCCTCGCCGCGGCCGTCGGTGGCGGGGCCCTCGCCGTCTCTGCCCTTCCGGCGAATGCGGCGACAACATCGCCCTCTCCCGATTCCAGCCAGTCGACAACTGCAGCGGCAAGGGATGAATCCAAGGGCGGACACCAGGCCAACGGCATCACCGAGACCTTACTGACCGGTGACACGGCCACCAAGGGTAGAAACCGACGCCGAGGGCGCCGCGTACGAAGCCCACATCGTCAAATCCGACGGCACCCGCGCCACCGTCTACCTCGACAGCTCCTTCAACGTGACGTCCACCGAGACGGGAGGGCCAGGAGTAGGACACAAGCGATAACCGGCATACGGGGCGGCCCGGCAGGCCACGGTCCGCCGGGCCGACCTTCCGGTACAGGGTGTCGTCCGGCCCTGCCAATACTGCGCGGTTTAAGTGAGGATGGTGCGGTAGATCCCTGTGTGGTCCAGGTCGCCGTCGCCCGCCGTGACCATGTCTTCGAACGAGTTCTGAAGGCACGCTGCCAGCGGAAGTTTCAGCCCTGAATGCCCGGCAATTTCGGCGATGAACCGAAGGTCCTTCAGCTGGTTTTTTGCTGAACCGCCGTCGTCAAAGTCCTGGTCGACAAATCGTCGTCCCTTTTGGGCCAGCACCTCGGAGTTCGCCAGGCCGCCGGCAAGCACTGCCTGGACTTTCTCCAGGTCCAAACCTGTTGTGGCGGCGAGGGCCATTGCCTCGGCCAGGGCCGTTACGGTGGCAGCGACGACTATCTGGTTGCATGCCTTGACGGTTGACCCGGCACCGGTTTCGCCGAACCACACCACGGTGGAGCTGTAGAGCTCGAAGACAGGTGTCACGAGTTCCACTGCGTTGCGGGGGCCGCCGACCATGATGCTCAGCCGGCCTTCCCCGGCGCCTATGGTTCCGCCGCTTAGGGGGCGTCGACGACGGCGACTCCCCAGGTGCGTTGGCAGTGGTCAGCGAATGCTGCGACCGCGACCGGTGACACGGTCCCGTGGACCACGAGGACCGGGCGCTGTATTCCAGCGGCTTTCCATCCCTGGAGGAGGCCGTCGTCGCCGTGCAGCAGCGCCTCGAGCTGGGGCAGGTCGGGCAAAACGGTGAGCACTATGTCCCGTGCGGCGTCGGCCGGGGAGGCTGCGAGGGTGCCGCCTTCAATGGCGCGGGCCTTTTCCGGGGTGCGGTTCCACACGGTGAGCGGAACGCCATGGTTGAGGATGTTTCGTGCGATGGGGGCGCCCATCGGTCCGGTACCCAGGAGGGCAACGGACCGATGGATGCCGGGCAGTGGGGCCTGCCCAGGTGTCGGCGTCGTCATCTGGCTTAGAAGGGAATGAGTCCGGCGAGAGCGGGCAGGAAGGTGCTGAACCACGGGACAGCGGCGAGGACGAGCAGACCGAGGAACACGGCGATCAGGTATGGCCAGAAGTGTTTGAGGCTTCTTTCCACGGTTTCGTGCGCGGTGGCACAGGCGACGTAGAAGCCGACGCCGGCCGGCGGTGCGAACGAGCCGATGCCCATGGAGATGATGAGGACCATGGCGTACTGCGCGGGGTTGACGCCGAAGTCGATGGCGATCGGCAGGAGCAGCGGCGCGAAGATCAGCACAGCCGGCAGGCCTTCGAGCAGCTGGCCCATGATGATCAGGAGCACGATGGTGAACAGCATAAAGAGAAGCGGCGCTGACCGACGAGGACCGGTGGCCCTGGCTCAAACTCGTGGGCGCCGAGCTGGCCACAGACCACACCGACGGAATCGTCGTGGCTTGCTCGGCGCTCAAACGCGCCTACAGGGACGCAATCAGGGCCAAAGCACCCACGGCGGTATTCGTTCAACTCAACGTCGATCTCCCCGTTCTGGAAAACCGCGTGGCACACCGGCCCGGGCACTTCATGCCGCCGACGCTCCTCAGCTCTCAACTGGAAACCCTCGAGCCCCTTGAAGCCGACGAGGCCGGACTGACCGTGGCCACCCAGGAAGGAATCGAGGCGACTGCCGACGACGTTATCTCCCAGCCCCGCAGCCTCCGTCCCGTTCTTAGCTGAGTCACTGCCGCGAACTCGCCCAAGCTCAGACGGTTAGCCTTCGCCGAGGTTTTCCCTGAGCAGGGCGCGGTGCTCGACGGCGGCCTGCCGGTGGAGTGCGCGGCCGGCGTCGGTGAGTTCCAGGAACAGTGAGCGCCGGTCATCCTCGCAGGACTGGCGGGAAATGAGTCCGGCTTTGTCCAGCCGGTCCACCACCTTGGACATGGCGCTCTGGGTCATGGGCGTGCGCTCACCGAGTTGCTTCATGCGGCATGCCGCGTCGGTGCTTTCGGCCACGAGGTCCAGGATTTCAAACTCCGTCAGGCCGATGCTGAACTTCGATTCCAGGGCGCGGTCGATGGCGGCCGCGGTGCGGAAGTAGGTGCTCTGGATGCCGCGCCATTGATCAACCAGCTGGCGGTCCTGCGGTTTTGCCATGCAGCGATTCTAGTTCAAGACCAATTAAAAGTCCACGTCATAATATTCCTTGTCATTCAATGACGTGTCATATAAGTTGTAGCCATGACTTCAACTTCCACCCTAGAAAGATCAGCCGGAGGCCGGCTCACCGCCGTGCGCTGGACCCGTGCCCAATGGATGCTCCTCCTGGTCCTGTGCACCGTCCTGGCACTCGACGCACTGGACGTCTCAATGGTCGGCGTCGCCCTGCCCTCGATCGGCAGCGAACTTCATCTCGGAACCGAATCCCTCCAGTGGATCGTCTCCGCCTACGTGCTCGGCTACGGAAGCCTGCTCCTGCTGGGCGGACGGATGGCGGACCTGCTCGGCCGCCGGAAAATCTTCCTCATCGCACTCAGCGTCTTCGCCGCAGCATCCCTGCTCGGCGGGCTCGTCGATGATCCAGCCCTGCTAATCGCCACCCGCTTCGTCAAGGGCCTGGCCGCCGCGTTCACGGCTCCCGCAGCCTTCTCGATCATCACCACCAACTTCGCCGAAGGGCGCGAACGCAACCGCGCCTTGTCCATCTTCACCACTTTCGGCGCCAGCGGCTTCTCCCTCGGCCTGGTGGTGGGTGGCCTCATGACCGCCCTGAGCTGGCGATGGACCTTCCTGGTCTCCGTTCCAGTGGCCGTGGCCGTTGTGATCCTTGGCCTGAGGTTCATCCCCCGGGACGGAGCCGCGGGCCAGGCCGCAGGCAAGGACACAACCGGGGAGCAGGAGAGCGGGCATGACGTCTGGGGCGCCATCACGCTCGCGGGCGGCATGCTGGGGCTGGTGTACACGCTGGTAGCGGCGCCGGGGAACGGCTGGGGATCTGTGGCAACTATCGCCGGATTCGTGGCCTCCACCGCGGTGCTGGCAGCGTTCGGCGTGATCGAAAACCGTGTCAAGCACCCCCTGATCCGGTTCAGCATCTTCAAGGAAGGCTGGGTTGCCCGGGCCAACCTCAGTGCCGTGGGGCTGTTCGGTTCCTACCTGAGTTTCCAGTTCATCCTGACGCTCTACCTGCAGTCCGTGCTGGGATGGAGCCCCCTTGGCATGGCTCTGGCGCTGCTCCCGACCGGCCTGCTGGTTGCCTCGAGCGCACCCTTCGCGGACCGGCTCATCGAGAGATTCGGCGCCCCGCGGCTGATCCTGACCGGACTGGCGTCGTTGACGCTCGGATACGTACTGTTCCTCCGCGTCGGCACCTCACCCAACTACGTGACCGACATCCTGCCGTCCGTCCTGCTGCTGGGGGTCGGTTTCGCCCTGGCCTTCCCGTCCATCAACGTCCAGGCCACCGCCGGCATCCGTGATTCCGAGCAAGGTCTGGCCGCAGGCCTGATCCAGACCAGCACCCAAGTCGGCGCCGCCCTGGTGCTGGCCGTCACCACGGCAATGGTGAGCGGTCACGGCAATGCGCCCGTCCCAGGTGCCGCCGTCGATGCGGCCGCGATGCTGGAACAGTACCGGCCGGGCCTGATCCTGAGTGCCGCGGTGGCCGTAGCTGCCCTCCTCGTTGCCGCGACTCCCAAGTTCTCGCTGGGCAAAAGGCGACAGCCGGCAGTGGAAACCGTCGGACGTCCATAGAAGCAGCCGAAGCCAGCGGCTACTCTTCGATCTCTCCCCCGAACGCGCGCAGGTGCTGGCGGAAGGTGAAGCTGGGGTCCGAGTGCGAGCCGCGACGTACTCCCCCAGGCGGGCCTGGGTCCGGAAGGTCGCCCAGGACGATGTCGTCGGCTGTAACGCTGTGCCGGGGCTGCACGTCGGTCCTACACTGGTTTGCCCTCAGCGGTTGCGTGAATGAGTGAGAAGATCATGGCGGTCATCGAGCAGGTTGGTGAAGGAAGGCACGTCGTAGCGTCGGATGGTGAAACCGACCCCGAAACAGGAGGCCTCGTCAACACCGTGATCGTGGGCTTTGCTGCGACGTCCAAGTTGCCCCGCCACACCGCAGAAAGGCTGCTGCGGATCGGCTACGTAAAGGTCGACAGGAAATGACGAACTAGCGTCCGCCGCGAAAGAACAGCGGACGACGGCGGGATGTCCCGCCGTCGTCCGCTGCTCTTTCAGTACCTGGCTCAGTAGGCCTTAACGCGCTGTTCCACGATGAGATGGATGAGGGCGAAGACGCCGTCCTCGTCGATGGCCGCCAGGGCGGCGTCCAGTGCGGCCGGAACGTCACAGTCCTCGGTGACAGTGATCCCGAATCCGCCGAAGGCCCGGGCCATCAGGCCGAAGTCCGGGTTCTTCAGCTGGGTTCCGGAGACGCGTGAGGGATAGTGACGCTCCTGGTGGGTGCGGATGGTGCCGTATTCCTGGTTGTCCATAACGATCACCAGCGGCGTGGCCCCATACTGGGCCGCGGTGGCCAGCTCCTGGCCGTTCATGAGGAACTCCCCGTCCCCGGCGATGGTGACCACGCGGCGCCGGGGTTCGGCCAGCGATGCCGCGATGGCCGAAGGGACGGAGTAGCCCATAGAGCCGTTACGGGCACTGATCATGGAGGCGTAGCGGCGGGTGGGAAAGTAGCGGTGGGCCCAGTTGGTGTGCTCCCCCGCGCCGAACGTCACCAGTGAATCCTCGGGCAGCCTTGGCACCAGGTTCGCCATCAACGTGTCCATCCTCGCCTGCCCCGCTGCCGGCGCCGCCGGCGGTAGCGCGGCGAACCGCTCCTGCTCGCCCCGCATCCGGTCGGTCCATGCTTTCCACTCTTCCTTCGCCGGCAGGTCGATACCTGCAAGGTCGCGGACAAAAGCCTCGGGCTTGGCCAGGATCTGCCGGGAAACGGGTCCCGACCGGCCACGGAGTGAGGGGTCGGCTGTGACCAGGAAGTTCTTTTTGTTCCAGTCCTGCCGGCAGACGAATCCGTCCGTAATCACGTCGCCCGGCACCGTCCCCACAAACACCAGCAGGTCGGTTTCCTCAAACAAGTCGTACGTTGGGCGGGGGCGGCCGTAGCCAATGGGGCCCACGTAGGACGGGGAATCGAAGGAGACCGTTCCCTGCGTCCGCCATTCAGCTGCCGCCGGAATATGGTGCCGTTCCAGCCATTCGGTCAGCTGGTCAGCTGCTGCCTGCGTCCAGTCGTTGCCGCCGGTGACGAAGAGCGGCTTGCTGGATTCTGCCAGCGCAGCCTCCAGGGCGGCGGCGTCGGACGTGCTCATGCCGCCTGCCGCCACCGGAATGGCGGGGTGCAGCGCCGGGTCAATCTGCTGCCGGATAACGTCCTCCGGCAGGCCCACCACCACCGGGCCCGGCCGCCCGCTCATGGCCGCAAACATCGCCTCGGCCACGATCTCGGACGCCCGCTCCGCGTGGTCAAGGACCATGACGCGCTTCGCTCCCGTACCAAACCAAGCCTTGATGTCGAACTCCTGGAACGCCTCGCGGTCCCGGTGCGCGAAAGGGATCAGGCCGACGAACAGCAGCATGGGGGTGGAGTCCTGCCAAGCGGTGTGCAGCCCCACGTGCGCGTTAGCCGCGCCGGGCCCCCGAGTCACCATCGCTATGCCCGGCCGCTGGTACATCTTACCGTCCGCCTCGGCCATGTAGGCGGCACCGCCCTCGTGCCGGCAGACGATTGTTTCAATATCCGAGTTGTGCAGGCCGTCCAAAACGTCCAGGAAGCTCTCGCCGGGAACCACATAGCTGCGCTCCACACCATGGGCCACGAGCGAATCAACAATCACGTGCCCGGCTGATTTCAGTGCCTGGCCGGCCCCGGCGTGGGGCACCTCCGAATGGCTTGCCTGCCGGGCGTCTTGCTCGGAATTCCCGACGGCGGCGGGCAGGGTGTGGGATGCGGTCAGGGTTGCTTCGGTTTCCGTTGTCATGGGCTTTCTTTGGCTGTTTGGACTGGTTTGGCGTTCGTAGCGGATGGCGCGGGCTTTATCTGAAGGACTCCGCGGGTGGGTTGGCGATGACGGGGGCGGTGCCGGTGAAGCCGTCGCGGGTTTCGGCGATTTCACGGATCCGCTGGCGGCATGCGTACCAGCCGAAGACCATCAGTACGCAGGCGATGGCCGTGACCAGCATGGTGAGCGGGGATTCGATGAAGACCATGATGAGGACGCCGGCGAGGAAGAGCAGGGAGAGGTAGCCGGTGTAGGGGGCGCCGAACATGCGGAACGACGGGCGTTTGAGCCAGCCTTTGTTGGCCCAGCGTTGCAGTTGGATCTGACAGAGGACGATGGTTGCCCACGTCATGACGATGCCGACGGAGGCGACGTTGAGGACGATTTCGAAGGCTTGTGCGGGGACGAGGTAGTTCAGGGGGACGCCGAGGAGGGAGACGCCGGCGGTGATGGCGATGCCGCCGTAGGGGACGCCTGCCTTGTTCATGCGGCCCGCGAACTTCGGGGCGGAACCGTTGACGGACATGGAGCGAAGGATGCGGCCGGTGGAATATAGGCCGGCGTTGAGCGAGGAGAGCGCGGCGGTGAGGACCACCAGGTTCATGATCACGTCCACACCCTGGATGCCGATGGAGCCGAAGAACGTCACGAACGGGCTGACGCCCTTTTCGTAGGAGGTGTAGGGGAGGAGGAGGGCGAGGAGGATGACGGAGCCGATGTAGAAGACGGCGATGCGGAAGACCACGGAGTTGATGGCTTTGGGCATGATTTTTTCGGGGTTCTCGGTTTCGCCGGCGGCGGTGCCGACGAGTTCGATGGAGGCGTAGGCGAACAGGACGCCCTGCATCAGGATGATCATGGGGAGCAGGCCGTTGGGGAAGACGCCGCCGTTGTCCGAGAGCAGGCTCAGGCCCACCGGCTGGCCGCCCACGGGGGTGCCGAAGATGACGAAGTAGGTGCCGACGACGAGGAAGACCACCAGGGCGGCGACCTTGATGATGGCGAACCAGAACTCGAGTTCACCGAAGACCTTGACGGAGACGAGGTTCAGGGCGAGGACCACCACGAGGGCGATCAGGGCCCAGGCCCACTGCGGGACGGCCGCCATCCAGGGGATGTAGTTGCCGAAGAAATTCATGTAGAGCGCGGCCGCGGTGATGTCCACGATGGTGGTGGTGGCCCAGTTGATCCAGTAAAACCAGCCGGAGACGAACGCGGCCTTCTCGCCGAAGAACTCCCGGGCGTAGGAGACAAACGAGCCCGACGACGGGCGGTGCAGCACCAGTTCGCCCAGTGCCCGCAGGATGAGGAACGCGAAGAAGCCGCAGACTGCGTAGGCGATGACCAGCGACGGGCCGGCGGCGTTGAGCCGGCCGCCGGCGCCGAGGAACAGGCCGGTGCCGATCGCGCCGCCGATGGCGATCATCTGGATCTGCCGCGGTTTGAGGTTCTTGTGGTAGCCCTTGTCCTCCGCGTGGAGGGCAGACTCAGAGGCGTGCGCGTGGCCGCCGTCGGCCTGTTTCAGTACAACCTCGTCATTGGGGTTGATGGGCATGGTTGATCCTTTCGATAGGGAGAAGATCCTGCTGGGTTGGGAAAGAAGTTGTGGGGGTGTGCAACCTGGGGGTTTAGAAGACGGACCAGCCGGTGCGGTCGGAAAGGTCGGCGAGAGCGGCGGTGCCGGCCAGGGAGTTTCCTTTGGCGTCCAGCCGCGGGCTCCACACGCAAATAACGCATTCACCTGGAACGATGACCAGGATCCCGCCGCCCACACCGCTTTTTCCGGGAAGGCCCACGCGGTAGGCGAATTCGCCCGCGGCGTCGTACATCCCGCACGTCAGCATGATGGAGCCGATGCGTTTCGCGTCACTGGGGGAAACCACTGTTCCGAGCGCTCCTTGGCCGTCGCGGGCGAGGAAGAGTCCGGCTTTGGCGAGTTCAACGCAGGTCATCATGATGGAGCATTGGCGGACGTAGTTTTCCACCACTGATTCCGCGGCCTGCCTCAGGTTGCCGAAGCCCTTCAGGAAGTGCGCCAACGCCAGGTTGCGGCTGCTGCTGGAAAGCTCGCTGGCTGCCGCGGCCTCATCGATGAAGGGCCCTGTGCTGCCCGCCTGGGCGGTGAGGAACCGCAACACCTGGGTGGCGGCGTCGGACGTTTCTTCCATCAGGTGATCGGTGACCACCAGGGCGCCGGCGTTGATGAAAGGGTTCCGCGGGATGCCGTGCTCCAGTTCCAGCTGGACCAGGGAGTTAAACGAGGTGCCGGACGGTTCGCGCAGCACGCGGGACCACAGCGAACCGGAGCTGTCGCCTCGAAGCGCCATTGCCAGCGTGAACACCTTGGAGATGCTTTGGATGGAAAAGGGGACGTCGGCATCGCCGGAACGGAACACCTCACCGGAAGTGGTGGCGACGGCGATCCCGAACCGGTCGAAAGGTACCGCTGCCAGGAGGGGGATGTTGGCCGGGACAGAACCGGTTTCCCGCTGTGGCCTGTGGCTGCGGACGATGTGGTCCAGTATTGGGTCCAACGGCGGTGCTTTGAGTGCTGTAGTCATTTCCTGCCCAGTTGTTCTTTAGGTGTGCCGGCCCATTCCTGGATGTGGAGCAGGGCCACCAGCGAGTCCCGCGGGTTGCCAAAATTCAGGCCGGTGGCCCGGGATGCCTTGCTGATCCGGTAATAGACGGTGTTTTTGTGCAGCCCCATCCTGCTGGCGCACTCGGCGACGTCGAGCGAGGCTTCGAAGTACGCGTGCAGGGTTTCCGCGAGTTCGGCGTCCTGCCGCAGCAGGGCGGAAAGACTGCGGTGGCGGAACGTGGAGGACGTGAAATTCTGAACCGCCTCGCGGAAGAGGATCTCTCCCTCGAAGTCGTCCACCGTGGCAACGCCCCTGTCCGAAGACGTGCCCACACAACTCAACAGGGCCTCGGTGATCCGGGTGGTTGAGTGCAGGGACAGCAGGTCCGGGGCTACCGGACCGACGGCTGCGAACGGGCTGATGCCGAGGTGCTTGCCGGCATCCCGGACGATGGACTCGGCCAGGCTCCGCAGTCCGGGCTCCGCGGAGGTTGACTGCAGGCCAGGAACAATTACGGCAGTGTCGCCCTTGAACTGGCCCACGACGGCGGACGCCTTGTAGGCGGCCGCGTGGATGGACGCCAGATTGGCGAGTTCGCCGTGCTTCAGCGCTGCGTCGTCGGCTTGGGCTTCGGAATCGGGCATTCCTATCAGGATCAGTGCGGCCGGGCGCTCAGCGGAGATCTTCTCGCTGTGAGCACTGGCAGCGGCTTCCGCCGAACCTGACAGGATCCGCACAATGCGGTCCTCGCGCATGTGCACAGACTGCTGGTTGCGGTGTCGGATCAGCTCGGCGGAGGCGCGCGCAGCAGATCCTTTCAGTACATAGTCAACGTCCGGGCCGAAGCCGTCCCCGGTTTCCTGCAGCCAGATGTAGCCCATGATCCGGTCCCCGGCGAACAGTGTGACGGCCACCCGTTCCCGCAGCCCGTCCTGCGGCCGGGCCGGTACCCGCACCGGCATCCGGGTCCTGTGCAGTTCACGGTAGGCGCCCAGGTCCTTCAGCAGGAGCTCGTATTTACGCGGACCACGCCGGGCCAGGATGGAGGCCTTGCGCAGCTCGTCGATGTCGTTCGAAACGGTGGAGTATGCCAGGACCTTGTTGGCGGCGTCTTCGATGACCACGTGGCTGGATGTGAGCCTGGCCGTGGTCTGGGCGATGGCAAACAGGTCCTCTTCCAGCAGCGTCAGCACTTCGCTCTGGTAGCTGCGCGGCTGGATGCGGTCCTTGGCGATGGAAAGCAGCCGGTCCCAGTCAGCCCCCGGATCCACCAGGAGCAGGCCCGTGCCGGCATCGCGGAGCAGTTCTTCGGCTTCGGCGAGCTCTTCACGTCTTCCCTTGACGGCCACAACCGGCGGAGGGTTCTTCAGGAGCCGCCGCAGCGCGGGCAAAGCCGAGCGGCCGCGGACGCCGATCAGCAGGACAAAGGCTGCGCCGCCGTCGTACGTTTCATCATCCGCATCCACGATCAGGAACCGTTCGATCGCAGAGCTGGCCGGGGCCGGCCGGAGGATGAGGCTGGCGAAACCCAAGGGGAGGTCCGAGAGAATATCGTCCACCGTAACCGCTGCCATGGGCTTCCTTCTGCGTCGATCTGGCCGAACGGCTCTGTCCGGTCACTTCATGCTATCGAGGCGCGCTCCCCCAAAATATGGAAGAGAACCCAAATGCAGTGGCAGTTTTTCGGTTGGCGGACCAAGTTTCCACGGTTCTTGGCCATGTATGGCCTAGCGCCGGCCCGAGCGGCCGTCAGCGCTGCCGTCACGGCCAGCCACCACCGTCGGACGCTTGTTTTTGGTTGGAAGCCCCCACGCGAGTTGGACTCCAGCGCGGGGGCTTCCGGGTTTCGGTGGGGGACCGAAACCGGGATCAATCTATCGAATCTGCGCGGGCGCAAGAACGGAAAATGGCTGTCTCCCCCAAATCTTGTGTGAACCTTGAGCCGGCCCGCATCGAGCCGGACAGCCTAACCCCGGCCGCCTAACCCGCTGGCCTCAATGAGGTGATCATCCGTTTGATGTCCTTGTACTCCGGGGTTGCCGCGTACTTCTTGGCCTGCTCCAGATACGGCGCCGCGCCGCCCTGTGCCAGCAGCGGCAGTTCTTCAGACTCCAGCACCGCGTACGGGAACCGCTCCAGGCACGTGGACCCGGTGGCCATGTTGGTTCGGAGCGTCGCCAGCGGCTTGCCGGCCTGGTTGGTCACTTCGGCGAACGCGCCGCCGCCCTCCGGCAGTCCGCCGGCCGGTTCCCGGACGCTCCACACTGCCGGGTGTTCGAACGTCAGCTGGCCGTCCGCCGTGGTGTAGAGGGTCCAGGCGGCCGACGCCGGTACGGTGCCGGCGGCGCTCGGCGAGACTGTCGCCGTCGGCGTGGCAGTTGTGGTTCCGGTGGCCGCGGACGTGACGGTGGGCTGGACGTCGCCGTCGGTCCTGCCTGCGGGCCGCACCCTGCCAGCAGCAGCGCCATCAGAATAGCTGTGGGAATTACCGCGCCTGGCGCGGCCGGACTGCGCATCACGCCCTCCTTTGGGCCTGACTTTTGGTCCTTAAATTGTGGTGCTGCCGGGCGCATAAGGACACCGGGGCGGACGGATTGCCGCCGAACCGTTGCGGGGATAACGAACGGATCCTGCAAACGCCCGGGTCACGAATAGAGCGCCGCGAGCAGCTCGACGACGCCCTGGAAACCCACGGGCGGGTCGGTCTTGGACCAGGCGACGTAAACGGGGACGGGGGCGGCGTCGCGCACGTGCCGGTACACCACGCCCTTGCGGCGGTACTGGTGCGCCGTTGATTCTGCCGTGATGCCCCGCGCCTTGCCGCTGCCGATCACCGTCAGCCAGTCGTCGACGTCGTCCGTGGCGATAGTGCGCGCCGGCTGCTGGCCTTCCGGCCACAGGTCCAGGCGCGTGCTTCCGGTGCGCCGGTCCAGGGCAATCGGTTTGGACGCGGCTTCGGCGAGGGTGATGCTTCGCTTGCCGGCCAGGGCGTCATCGGCTGCCATGGCGCAGAAGCGTTTCTCCAGGCCGATGAGCACCAGGCTGATGGCCGCCGTGTCAGGGACCCGCCGCAGGATGGCGAGGTCGCTGGTTCCTTCCGCCAGTCCCGCCGTCGGGGCGTTGGTCCGGGTGAGGCGCAGCTCCGTGTTGGGAAACGCGTCAGCCCACCGGCGCTGGAACTCCGTGGTGTGCCTGCCCAGCGCGGACCAGGCGTAGCCGATCCGTACTGTTCCGCCGCCGTCGGCCGCCTCCTGCTGGATGGCCTCCACAATCGAGAGGACACGGCGGGCATGCCGAACGGTCCGGTCACCGGCTGCGGTGAACTCAATGCTCCTGGTGGTGCGGCGCATCAGGCGCACCCCCAGGGTGTGCTCCAGCGCAGCGATGTTGCGCGACACCGCCGCCTGCGACATGCCCAGCTCAATGGCGGCGTCAGTGAACGTGCCCGCTTCCGCCACCCCAACCAGGCAACGCAGGTGCCGCAGCTCCAAGTCCATGAGGTCATTCTATTCATACGCTGGACGCATAAAAGAGCCTGTCTATGCATTTTGGCGCATGCCGTCGCAGCCCCACACTCCAAGGATGGACAACACACTTACTGCCGGCCGGGGCCGGGCCGGCGCCATCCTCGTGGCAAGCGCGCTCTCCAACCAGCTGGGTGCGGCCAGCGGTTCTTTGGCCTTCCCCGCGATAGGCCCGGTGGGCGTGGTCGCAGCGCGGCAGCTCATTGCCGCGGCGGTGCTGCTCCCCCTTGTCCGGCCCCGCATCTTCTCCTTCACCCGCCACCAGTGGTGGCCCGTTCTCCTGCTGGCACTGGTCTTCGGGACGATGAACCTCTCCCTCTACGCGGCGGTGGAGCGCATCGGGCTGGGCCTCGCGGTGACGCTCGAATTCCTGGGTCCCCTGGCCCTCGCCCTGATCGGCTCCCGGACCAAAGGGAGCGCCGTCTGCGCCCTCCTGGCAGCTGCCGGCGTTGTGGCCATCACCCAGCCGGAAGCTTCCACAGACTACGTTGGCATCGGCCTCGGACTGGTTGCCGCCTGCAGCTGGGCCGCGTACATTCTCCTGAACAGGACAGTGGGCAAGCGCGTCCCAGGCATCCAAGGGACGGCTGCCGCAACCGGCCTGTCCGCCGCCCTCTTCCTCCCCGTGGCACTGATAACGTTCATCAACCACCAGCCCGACGCGTTCACCATCCTCTGCGCAGCAGGTGCCGGGGTGCTGGCGTCAGTGGTCCCGTACGTCGCGGACCTGATCACCCTGCGCCGCATCCCCACCGGCCTGTTCGGTGTCCTGATGAGCATCAACCCCGTTTTCGCGGCTTTGGTGGGGGCGCTGGCCCTGGGTGAAGCCCTGGGCATTGTGCAATGGGCCGGCATTTACCTGATCGCAGCGGCCAATGCGGCCCTGACTGCCGGGGCCGGGCGGCGCCCAAAAGTGCCTAAAGAACAGATCGCCGCAGGCTCACCGGAAAATTGATCCGATCTTGAGCCAACCCTTCGCAACCCATGCAGTTGGCGGTCCACGCTGGATCTATCACCACAAAAACGGCGGGGAAGCAGGAAGATTCATGGGGAACGAATCAGCTCTGGGCGAGGTTGTCGCGGTGGGAGGAGTGATCACTGATCACCACCCGCTCGACTTCCACACCTTGGGGCTGGCCGGTTGCATTGACCGGCTGACCGGGCCTCTCCGTCAGCAAGGAACTGCAGTCCGCTGGGATACTCCGCACTGGGGCATCGAGATCCCGGCGGACTGCGCGCTCCTCCTCTACCAATCGGCGCGCGAAGCGCTGAGCAACGCCTTCAGGTACTCGGACGCCGCCGAGCTCACCGTCCAATTGGCGGCGGTCGGCCACGGCATCCGTCTGGTGGTGTCCGACGACGGCACGGGCTTTGACAGCCAACTCGCCTTCAGCGGCCGGCACCACGGGTACGGGCTGCGGCTGATGTCGGTGGCCGTGCACGAGGCCGGCGGCACGGTTCAGGTTTGTTCGACGCCAGGTCAGGGCACCACTGTCACGGTGACCCTGCCCCTGGACTGAGCCTACGTGCTTGGGACGGTCGGACTACCGTGAAAGCTTGTCCGGGTCCGGCTCCGGATCGCCGATGTGGCCCGGCGCATTGGCGGCCAGCACCCGCTGGACGAACGCGCTGTATTCCTCCATGTAGTGCCGCAGGAACTTGGCGGTGCCCTCATCCCGCACGTCGCCGTCGTCGGAGAAGGTTTCCGGCTTGAACTGGATGTAGACCTCCGGGGCGTTCAGCTGGGGCGCGTCCAGGAAGCTGAGCACGCTGCGCATGGAGGACTGCATCACAGCCGTCCCGATGCTGCCCGGCGATGCTCCGATGATGCCGGTGGGTTTCCTCGCAAACGAGTTGGTGCCCCAGGGCCTGGATCCCCAGTCGATGGCGTTCTTGAGGGCTCCCGGAATGGAGCGGTTGTATTCGGGGGACACAAACAGGATGCCGTCCGAGGCCTCGATCGCTTCCTTGAGGGCGCGGCCTGCCGGCGGAAAATCGGCATCGTAGTCGTAGCTATAGAGTGGCAGGTCCCTGATGGGGATCTCGGTGAATTCAAGATCGTCCGGCGCCAGTTTGATGAGCGCCTGGGACAGGGTGCGGTTAATGGAGCCTGAAGCCAGGCTCCCGACGAAATAACCGATCTTAAACGTTGCCATGCGATGATTCCTTCCCACAGCCGGCGTGACCGGCTGGCCAGAGAGATTTGGCGGGTGAAGCGGGCACAGTGCCTCACCAGTCCAGCACAAAACCCCCGCCACAGCCATAGGTCTTCGACGGTTATTGACACCCCGCGCCGGGAGGCGCTGAATGATGATTGAGGCACATTCCACACACCAGGGAGCGGTTGACATGAACGAAAAGCCAGTAGTGGCACAGCGCATCCACAGTGAGGCCCCGGCAGAAGGGGACGAGACCGCGGACCCCACCGATATCCGCATGCACTCACAGGAGCCCGCCGAAGGCGCCGACACAGACGAAGACTAGCCAGGTTGTCATCAGACCGTTCCAGTCAAAGGAGGCGTTGTGAGCAGCAAAGTGGAGAAGCGGATTGTGGTCGACGTACCGGTCAGCACGGCCTACAACCAGTGGACGCAGTTCGAGGATTTTCCGCATTTTATGGGCGGCGTGGAGAGCGTCACCCAACTCAGTGACGACCGCCTGAAATGGGTGGCCCACATCGCAGGGGTCCGCCGGCATTGGGAAGCCAGGATTGTGGAGCAGATCCCGGACCGCAGGGTCGCGTGGGCATCCACGGAAGGGGCTACAAACTCCGGCACCGTGGAATTCTCCGACGCCGGCGGCAACAAGACCCAACTGTCCCTCACCCTGGAGTACCAGCCGGAGGGCATGGTGGAGAAGGTGGGCGACCTGCTCCACGTCGTGGCCCGCCAGGCCGAGCACGACCTGAAGAAGTTCAAGGACTTCATCGAACACGAAGGCCACGCCACGGGCGCCTGGCGTGAATCCGTCCCCGGAGCCACCGGTGCCGCCTCAGCAACAACCAGCGACGCCACCACCAGCAGCACTGCTGAAAGCGTGACAGGCGACGTGCGGCCGGCGGACAACCGGTTCGCGCACCCGTTCGACCAGACCGGCGGCCTGGTGGATCTGGAGGGCGAGTCGGACGGATCGGCAGAGGGTGAGATCCACAGCAGGGGTGAACGCAGGGCCCCCAAGCCGGGCGGCGGCACCACACCGCCCCTCGGCGGCACCCTGGGCGACCGCTGACGGGCCGCACCACAACCTCCGCGCGACCCGCAAGCGCCACCACCCGCCGTCGTACGCGGCGTCAGCGGCCCTGCCCCGCATCAGCTGTCGGGCCCCGCAAGAGCGGTGCTGCCCCGCACCGTTCATGCGGGGCAGCACCGTCCTTACCGAAGCGGCCTAACTGCGGGCCGGCACCAGCACCACTTCATGGGGACTGGCCGGCTGGTTGAACTGCGCATTCACGGCAGCCAGCGTGTCATCGAACCGCGCAATGGTGGTGGGAACATCGAAAGCGGGGCTGGTAATGACCTCCTTGACCTCGCCGGAGGAAAGATCCTCGGCGAGCCTGATGCGGCTGATCTGGTTCGAGAAGTTCTGAACAGCCCAGACCGTCCGGCCGCGGACCAGGATGCCGTCAACGTTCTCCACGTCCACGCCCTTGATCTTCGCGCTTTCACCGGTCTCCGGGTCCACGGTGTAGAGCGCACGGCCGTTTGTGTGGGCCACGATCAGCACACGGCCATCATCCGCAGCAGCAATGCCGTTGAGGTTAAAGGGCCCTGTCAGCCCTGCCGCCGGTCCCTGCAGCGTCAGGGTCTGCACGTCACCGAGCTTTCCGTGCCACCCCACCGGGAGGAAGTAGAGCTCACCGGCGGCGGAGTTCGTGAACCAGGCGCCATCCCGCGTGAGCGTTACGTCGTTGATGAAGCCAGAAGCGAGGGTGAAGTCCGCAACGGGCTCGCCCGATTCGGTGTTGTACACAAAGGCCTTGCCGGTGCCGCCGCCCGCTACAAACAGCAGGTTGTTGCGGGTATCCGCCTTCATGCCGACGGCGGCCCTGGGCTGCGAATCAAAGTCCGACACGTCGATGAACAACCGCGCTTTGTCTTTATGGATGTCGCCGCGGTAGATGTCTCCAAGGGCCAGGTCGCCGGCATAGAAGGTGGTTCCCTCGCCTGCGGCGATCCCCTCGGCGGAGGTGGCGCCCTTGAGCACAATGACTGAGTCATCCGGCGGCGACGCGGAGGCCGGTAGCGCAGGTGCCAACAGCGCCATGAGTGCAATGAACCCAATGGCGGTACGGCGCTGTACTTTTCCTGAATTCTGGGTTGTGCGGGCCATGATTCTTCCTTGAATTTGGGTGATCCGCACGGGCCAACCTGCGGCAGGCCCGCACGATTGTCCTGCCAGTCTATGCACGCTGGGAACCGGCCCGCCAGAGTCCGGCGCCCCCTCCTTGCGCGGTCACACTCCGCCCTCCGGAGCCCGGCGATCGGCAAGCTGCCGCGGTCTCTGCTTACAATCGAAACCTCAATCAACTACTGAGGGACCCATGAAGAAACTCGCCACCGCCCTGATCGCTGCCGGCCTCGTGCTTTCCGCTTCTGCTTGCACCACGCCCACCAAACTTTCCACCCCCGAAACCTGCGACCGCGTCAAGGCTGTCCTGGCGAACCCCGCGAACAACGTGGGCAAGACCGGCCTGGTGCGCCTCGCCAACCAGATCCGGCCCATCGAAGCGGTGGCATCGGATGACCTCAAGCCTGCGCTCGGATCCATCCTCGAGTTCACCGACGAGTCCGCCAAGGAAACCCCGGACAAGGCCAAGCTCACCGAGCTGAATGCTAAGTACCAGGAAGCCGGCGCCGCCTTCACGAAGCACTGCAGCTAAGACGCCTCCTGCGTTAACGTTCGACGGCGGCCGGTTGGCCGCCGTCGTCGGCTTATCCTTGGCTCGTGGATCTCTATCAGTCGCTGCTCTCCTTCGGCCTGGTGGCCGGACTCCTGACGCTGGTTCCGGGCTGCGGCTCGCCCTCGAACCACAGCACTGACACCGGCCCCTTGTACCGCTCCCGTTGCGCCGGCCCTGCTGCCGGCCGATCTGGCGGCCGTGCTGCCTGCCCTCATTCAAGGCCTCAGCTCAGGGCCAGCACCAGGTAGAGGGCTGTCAGGATAACCACGGTGGGTGTCATGACCAGGCGTTCCGGCTTGCTGCGGGAGATTCCGTTCAGCACGATGCCCAGCGCGAAATAGGCCGTCAGCACCCAACAGAAGACGTCCGTGAAGCCCTGGTTCACCAGCGGAGCCGCGAAGCCGGCCCTGGCCAGAGCAACATAGGCGAAGAGGACATAAAGGATGATCGAGGTGGCGCTGCCGGTCCGCAGCTTGGCGGGCAAGACGTTGTGCTGGCCGCCCCACGCGAACCTTCCAAGCGGCGCTCCCGCAACCAGGGCGGCCTGAAAAACCGCGAGCGCGGCCAAAAGTACGCACGCGGTAGTCGCGGCAAGCTGGGCTAACTGCATCGAAGGTCCCCATTCCCCTGGTGTGGCTGCCGGCCCTTGGCACGCGCCGTCCGGACACCAGTTTAAGGTGACCTCCGACTCATCATGGGACGATCGCGCTGTCCCTTCCGTTAAACCATTGGCGAAAGGAGGCCATGTGCTCATTGTCTTGACCGGAATCGACGGATCAGGAAAATCCACGGCCGCCCGCGCCTTGGTAGATACGGCCCAGGCAGACGGCGAAAACGCCATGCTGCTCAGCAACCCGGCCGGCAGGCGGAGCATGTCCGTGCTGGCCGAACGGCTGGGCATCCGCTGGCCGCGGCGCCTTGCCGACGCCGTGGAGACCACCTTCCGTTTGACCAACGTGCTCCTATCCCATGCCCGGGCCAGCCGTGTCGACGGACTGGTGGTGATGGACCGGCACCTCCACTGCCAGCTTGCCCTGCGCACTGCCAAAGGGCTGCCGCGCGGCCGCCTGCTCCCCTGGCTGATTTCGTCCCTGCCGGAACCTGACGCCGTGGTGCATCTGGACGTTGAGCCTGCGTTGGCACACCAGCGCATCGTGGCGCGCGGCACCGATTCGGAGACGCTGGACGATCTGGTGGACCTGCGCGATGCCTACCGTTCCATGCCGGGATACCCGGGCTTCGTCCAGCTCGACGCTGACTGCACGCCGGAAGAAGTTGTGGCCAGGCTCAAGCGGATCGTGCACAAGCGGACGGTGCGCGCGGAAAGTCCCGTGGCGGTTTAGCCGGCAGTCCAGCGCGGCTCAGATCAGCGCGTGCAGTCCCCTGCTCCGCGGCCGGCCGAAGGACGCCGTACCCAGGAACTCAATGGCGACGAACGGCTCGGACCCAACCACCCACTCATCATGCCCGGGAGGCAGCGCATAGGTGTCATGGGCATGGATGGTGGACCTCACGCCGTCGGACGTTTGAATCTCCAGGCTGCCGGAGACACAGTAACCAAGATGGTTGTGCTCGCAGAAATCCGTCATTTCCGTGGGCTTGGCGGATTCGGACCAGCGCCAGCCGGGAGCGAGGATGAGGCGGGCCACCGAGTAGTCGTCAACTGTGACGAGATCGAACTCGGCCTTGTCCGGACACCGCTTCTTGTCCGGGATGTCGAGGGATTTAACAGCCAGTGATCGGATGAAATTTGCGGTCATGGGGAATCAGCCTTGGGATCATTTTCGGTGGGCGCTTAGGGCTGGGACCAAGCGGGGGGTGAGTGGATGCCGGCAGGCGGCTACGTAGTGCGGATCACGAACTGCGGAGACCAATAAGGTGTATCTCTAACCGTATCCATCCGGCGCCTCAAGTCAATGGACCGCCCGGACGGTCGCCGGGCCGAAAAGGTCCCCTGCACAGGTCCCGGCCCGGGACGAGCCGGAATACTTCAAATGACGCCGGAGTTGTTGTTTAAACTGGAAAGCCGATTCACTGGTTTCCTGTCTTTTGCCATCAGAGTCTCCCGAAGGAAACGCCATGAGCCCCCAACTGACCATCAAACTTCAGCCAGGTACCCAGGCCCCCGATTTCACCCTGGAGGACGCCGAGGGCAAGGAAACGTCCCTGGCCAACTACCGCGGCAAAAACGTCATCGTGTACTTCTACCCGGAGGCGGCAACCCCCGGCTGCACCACCGAGGCCTGCGATTTCCGCGACAGCCTCTCATCGCTGCAGGGCTCCGGCTATGAAGTCCTGGGCATCTCCCCTGACGCCCCGGCGAAGCTGGCCGATTTCACCGGCGACTTCAACCTCACTTTCCCGCTGCTCTCCGACGAGGACCACGCAGTAGCCCTCGCCTACGGCGCATGGGGCGAAAAGCTGGTCAACGGCGAGATCGTCGAAGGCCTTGTCCGCTCCACCGTGGTGGTGGACCCCGACGGCAATGTGGCGCTGGCGCAGTACCAGGTCAAGGCGCAGGGCCACGTCGCCGCCCTTCGGGAGTCGCTGGGGGTCTAGTCTGGCGGGGCACAGGCAGCCCACCAACCGGGAGTCAGTCATGGCGATCGAAGTCCGTCCGGGAACGCTGTTTGAGGACGTCAAAACGCTGGTTGGCCCCAAGCGGCCCGACGCCACCGTGTGCTGGTGCCTGAGCTACCGCATCCCGTCCAAACAGAACCTTGAGCTGCGCGGGACGGCCCGCGGCGACCTGGTGAAGGAGCTTGTGGCGCAGGATCCGCCGCCGGGGGTTCTGGCGTACGACGGCGGCGAAGCAGTTGGGTGGGCAGCTGTCCACCCGCGGGCCGACACGAGCTTTGCCCGCAACCGCAGGATTCCGCACGTGGATGACCTGGACGTGTGGTCTGTGTGGTGCATCCGGGTCAGGCCCGGGTACCGCGGCAAGGGGATCTCCCATCACCTGCTCAAAGGAGCCGTGGAGCTGGCCCGCAGCTACGGCGCGCCAGCCATTGAGGGGTACCCGGTGGACAACGGCAACAGCAAAGTGGATCTCACCATGGCCTACGTGGGCACACGCAAACTCTTTGAGAAGGCCGGGTTCGTCAAGGCCGCGGATACGGATTCAGTGCTCAACGGATTCCCGCGCGTCCTGATGCGGTTGGACCTGCGCTGACGCCGTGGCGCCGGGCGTACAGACGCCGCAGGGTGCTCCGGTCAGGGCTTCTTCCGCCAGTTATTCGGCCAGTCCATGTCTATCAACCACAAGGCCAGCAACATCGCGTCCATGGTCATGAGCCCAGCTAAGAGGTACGCCCAACCTATGAACCACTGCACGGCAATCTCCTGACCTGGTTATCCCCCAGCCACGTGATTGTCCTTCAGTGTGGCACGGAATGGGTCAGCAGGGAACGGCTTATTTTGCGAGGGCTGCCAGGCGGCCGTGAAGTTCGGTTTCGCGGTTGAGGCGGCGGGTCAGCTGTTCAACCTTTTCCGAGAGCTCCACGCCGACGGCCAGCCGGTCCCCCGGCCAGCTTGAGGCCTCCCAGGACTCCCCCAAAGCTTGGGCCAGCGACCGGGACAGCGAGCGGAGCTTCCAGGAATGGCTCAGGTAATGGACGGCGCTGCGCGGGCGGTGGCCCTGCTTCAAGAGCCGCCACGAGCGTGCCAGCCTGCCCGGTAGCCTGCCGGATTCAGTTGGTTCCATAACTCCTGCACCGTCCTCCGGCAATCCGCATATTCCTTCGTAGCTGGTCCTTCGAGTGTGGCCAACGAGCCTCAAGGTCCCATCAAGGCCAAGGAAGTATTCCGGCAAGACCGCTTCACACTCATGGCCGCCCGGCCCGGAATGCCCTGCGCTGCCCGACTTCAACCTTCGTTGTCACGTCTATGACATGCTTCACCGGCCCTAATACGGTAGAAGTAGAGTCATGCCTTCCATGCCCGAACCGCGCCGTGCCGTTGTGATTGAGGACGATCCGGACATCCGTGGCCTTCTTGTCCGGATCCTGGTCAAGCAGGGTTTCGAGGTCACGCAGGCCGAGGCCGGTCTTCCCGGCGTGGAGGAGGTCCGCCGCGCCAAGCCGGATCTGATCACCCTGGACCTGAACCTCCCGGACCTGGACGGGCTCGAAGTCTGCAAACTCCTGCGTGAATTTTCGGACGCCTTCATCGTGATGCTCACCGCCCGCGCCGACGAACTGGACAAGCTCACGGGCCTGGACAACGGCGCCGATGACTACATCAGCAAACCGTTCAGCCCCCGCGAACTTCAGTCCAGGATCAACGCCCTGTTCCGCCGCCGGCAACCGTCCATCGCGGACACTGCCGTGGCGAGCGAGCTGGAACGCGCCACCGAGGTCCAGCAAAGCCTGCTGCCCCAGGAGGACCTCCGGGTGGACGGGTACGACGTCGCCGGCGACTTCCGCCCCTCCCGCAGCGTGGGCGGGGACTTCTACGACTGGTACCGCACGCCCGAGGGCCTGCACCTGACGTTCGCCGATGCCATGGGCAAGGGCATGGGCGCGGCGCTCATCGCAGCCACCGTCCGGGCAGTCATGCGGTCCACGGGACAGCGCCAGGACCTCGACGCGGCCTTCGCATCCGCCAGCAAAACCATCGCGGCGGACCTGGATTCCTCCAACTCGTTTGTCACCCTCTTCCACGCCCGGCTGGACGCTGCATCCGGCGTCGTCAGCTATGTCGACGCCGGCCACGGACTGGCGCTGCACGTCACCGCCGAAGGGTCGGCGCACCGTCTTCCCAGCGGCGGCCCGCCCGTGGGGGCCTGGGCCGGGTCCGCCTGGCCGCAGTCCGCCGTCGGCCTGGCCCCGGGAGACTCCCTGGTGGTGGTCAGCGACGGTGTCCTGGACGTCTTCGACTCTGTGGAGAAGTTCACCGAGGCAGTCCTCGCTGCCGCCCATGGCCAGGGTTCCGCGCAGTCCGCCAGCGACGCCATCATGGCTTTGGCTCCTGCCGAAACCGCTGAGGATGACGTCACTGTAGTTGTGGTGCGCCGCTTGCCTGAGCCAGCCATGGTATGACGCGTTTCTGGACCCGCCTGGTGGTGGTTCTGACCGTCATCCTGGGCCTGAACTACGTAGGCTGGCGCTGGGCGTCGTCGCTGAACTGGGATGCCTGGTGGATTGCCGTGCCCCTGGTGGTGGCCGAGACCTACAGCCTGATTGACGTGATGTTGTTCGGTATGACCGTGTGGCAGCTCAAGATCCGCAAGGGAGCACCCGCGCCGCCCCCCGATGCCACCGTTGACGTCCTCATCACCACGTACAACGAAGACCTGGACATGGTCATGACCACCGCCCTGGCGGCCCAGAAAATCCGGCACCCGCACAGCACCTGGATTCTCGACGACGGCGCCCGCCCGGAGCTGAAGGCCCTCGCCGACGAGCACGGGCTGGGTTATGTGACCCGCAGCGAGGACTGGACCGCCAACGTGCCGCGCCACGCCAAGGCCGGCAACCTGAACAACGCCCTGATGGTCACGCACGGCGAATTCCTGCTGATCCTGGACGCAGACCAGATCCCCGAACCGGACATCCTGGAAAAAACCCTGGGCTACTTCAACAACCGCCGCGTGGCCCTGGTCCAGACGCCGCAGTACTTCAGCAACGTGCCCGCCCACGATCCGCTCGGCAGCCAGGCCCCCTGTTCTACGGGCCCATCCAGCAGGGCAAGGACGGCTGGAACGCCGCCTTCTTCTGCGGCTCCAACGCCATCCTGCGGCGCGAAGCCCTGATGCAGCTGGGCCTGGTGGGCTATGTCAAAGAGACCGAAAAGAGCATCCGCCGCGCGCTCACCGCCTCCCGTTCCGCCATCCGCCAGGCACGCAAATCCGCGGACATCAACACACCGCTCGTGACCGAAGTCCTGGACGCGGTGGAGGCCGCCACGCTGGAAGCCCAGGAACAGATGGCAGCCGGCGAGGCCATGAGTGAGATCACGTACCGGGTCCGCCAGCGCGTGGACGCGGCCGTGCAAACGCTGGTCCAGGCTGACATGTCCGCCCTGCAGGCCGACCTCGAAGAAATCGCCGCCATGGAACTGGCGCATGTGGGTGACGCCGGCGTCCCGGTGGTTGCCGACGACGCCGTCCAGCGTATGTCGGCCCGGGACTGGTCGCCGCTCGGCGCCCTGGAATCCGTGCAGGCCGTCCTGGATGCCCTGAACGTTGAGCGGAACGACGAAGCGCAGCCGGTTATGCCGCTGGCCACCATCTCGGTCACCGAGGACATGGCCACGGCCATGCGCATGCATGCCATGGGCTGGGAAAGTGTGTACCACCACGCGATCCTGGCTTACGGCCTGGCGCCCGAGGACCTCAAGACCATGCTCACCCAGCGCCTCCGCTGGGCGCAGGGGACCATGCAGGTGCTGCTCCGCGAGAACCCGCTGGTGCAGAAGGGACTGAAGATCGGCCAGCGGCTGATGTACTTCGCCACCATGTGGACCTACCTGAGCGGTTACGCGGCGGTCATCTACTTCGCCGCCCCCATCATCTACCTGCTGCTGGGCGTCCTGCCGGTGTCCAGCCTCAGCTGGGACTTCTTCCTGCGGTTCATCCCGTTTATGGTCGCCAACCAGCTGCTGTTCGCGGTGGCCGGCCGGGGAATTCCCACCTGGCGCGGGCAGCAGTACAGCCTGGCGCTGTTCCCCACCTGGATCAAGGCGTGTTCGACGGCGGCCCGGAACGTCTGGTTCGGCCGTCCCCTGGGGTTCGCCGTCACCCCCAAAGCCCGCCAGACCGGCGGCCCCAGCTGGAGCCTCATCCGGCCCCAGATTGTGGTGAGCGTGCTGCTGGCGGTGGCCGCCGTCGTCGGGATTATCCGCCTGGCCACGGGACTTGCCGAGCCGCTTGGCACGCTGGTGAACGTGGGCTGGGTTATTTTTGACCTGGTGGTCATGAGCATCCTGGTCCGGGCTGTTTTGTACAAGGGCTACGAACCCGCTGTGGACGTTGATGCCGGAGAGAGGAAAGCCGATGGAGTTTAGTTACGAGGTCAAGGATTCGTACGCGGAGGTCAGGGCGGACGGGCGGCTGAACATGGTGTCCGCGCCCAAGCTGCGCGAATTCGTCACCGATGTGATCGCCGGCGGTTCCTCGCGGATCGTGGTGAACCTGGAGAACACGGCGTTTATGGATTCCTCCGGACTCGGCGCGCTGATCGGTTGCCTCAAGGCCGCCCGTCAGGCCGGCGGGGACCTTCGCATCGCAGCGGTGCAGCCGCAGGTGAAAATGGTGCTCGAGCTGACCAGCATGGACAGGGTGTTGACTGCCTACGCCTCCGCCGATGAGGCGTTCCGCAATGACTGAGGTCCTGGCGCAGCGGAGCTTCCGGGGACTGTCCACTGCCGAGGCCATCGAAGCCGTCCACAACGAGCTGGACGGCCTCTGGGCGGACGCCCCGTTCGTCCAGGCCATGGACCAGATGACGTTCACCACGGCGGTGATCGAGTCCGCGTCCAACATCGTCCAGCACGCGCAGCCGGCCAAGGCACAGAAACCGGTGGAGCTGGGAGTGGACATCAGTGTCCAGCCCAGGCTCCTGCAGGCCCGGGTCAGCGCCTTCTTCGCCAAGCCCCCGTTCGGTCCCATGGAGCCGGGAATCCCCGGCGACGATTCCGAGTCCGGCCGCGGCCTGGCACTCATCGAGGCGCTGGTCACCACCGTGACCTTCGAACGGCAGGACGGCACCAACACCTGGATCCTGTCCCGGACGTCACAGCCCTGACCTTCCCACCCCACCCCCCGTTGCTCTATCACATATAGCTCCCATTCGGCCGTTTTGGCAGCTATACGTGATAGAGCAACGGCAATGATGAGTAGGCTAGAGCGCATGTCTTTTGAAGAATCCCCCGCTGAGCGCCGCGAGGTCACCGTCCGCCGGGCACCGAAATATGTGCCGTTCCTCATCCTCGGCGCCCTGGTGGGCGCAGCAGTGGCTGCCGCTGTCGCATACGGTCTCCCCGGTGACGAATCCTTCGAGCGCGGCTCGGTGTTCGGCTTCTTCCTGGTCATGTTCGGCGCCGGCGGCGCGGTTCTGGGCGCCGTGGTGGCCCTGCTGCTGGACCGGCGGAGCGTCAAGCGCCAGAAACGCGCCATCGTGGAAGCGGTCCCGGATTCAGAGCCCGACGACGGCGCGTAGCCCTAGTACTACAGTTGCGTTTATTTCATCTCTTACCGGCGGTTTAAGCGGACTTTCGTCTGCTGACGTGTTAATTCTTGGCCGTGAGCGATGATATTTGTGTGGCTGAGGTGCGGGAGTGGGCGGACGGGCTCGAGGAGATCCGGGAGCTGATCGGTGGCCGGTTTGCCCGGTCGGAGCCGCGGGAGAACGCGGTGGCGTACCTGCAGGGCCTGCTTTCGTCCGAGGAACGAAAGAACTCCTGGACCCTGTCCGAGCGGGCCGGGCAGGTGATCCCGGACCGGATGCAGCGGCTGCTCTCGACCACGGACTGGGACCCGGACGCGTTGCGCGATGACCTGCGCTCCTACGTTCTCCGGCACCTCGGATCCGATGAGGGCATCCTGATCGTGGACGAGACAGGCTTCATCAAAAAGGGAACCCGCTCTGCCGGGGTGGCACGGCAGTACTCCGGAACCGCGGGCCGCATCGAGAACTCCCAGATCGGCGTGTTCCTCACCTACGCCACAGCGAAGGGGCGCACGTTCCTGGACCGGGAACTCTACCTGCCCAAGGCCTGGACCGATGACCGGGCCAGGTGCGCGACCGCCGGGATCCCCGAAGACCGCGCCTTCGCCACGAAGCCTGAACTGGCCATCACGATGCTCACCCGCGCCCTGGACGCCGGCGTGCCCGCGACGTGGGTGGCCGGGGACGCCGTCTACGGCCAGTACTACAAGCTGCGCAAGGCGCTGGAGGACCGGGACGTTTCCTACGTGCTCGCGGTGCCGATGAACCAGCGCGTCATCGCCAAAACCGGCAACCTCGGCACCGAGTTCCGTGCCGACGACCTCATCGCGTCCCTCTCCGGGCGGGCATGGCGGACGCGCTCCGCCGGCCAGGGCGCCAAGGGAGAGCGCCGCTACGCCTGGGCCCGCGCCCGGATCAACGGCGGCAACGACCCGGAGGCCGAACACTGGCTCCTGGCCCGGCGCTCCCTCGCCGACCCGCAGGACATCGCGTACTGGATCTGCCACGGACCCAAGAGAGTATCCCTGGCCGAACTCGTCCGGGTGGCCGGCGCCCGGTGGGCGATCGAGGAAACCTTCCAGACCGCCAAAGGCCAGACCGGGCTGGACCACTACCAGGTCAGGCAATGGACCGGCTGGTACCGGCACATCACCCTGTCCATGCTCGCCCACGCCTTCCTGACCGTGACCCGGTCAAAAAAGGGGGCCCACATCCACACGACGCCGGGCTCATAGCCCTCACCCTGCCCGAAATCCGGCACCTGCTCACCCGACTGGTCTGGACCCAACCGCCCTGCCCGGAACACACCCTCCGGCGCTCACACTGGCGCCGAAGACACCAGCAAACCGCCCGACGCCACCACTACCAGGCCCGCGGATCCACCCTATAAACGCGACTGTAGTACTAGGCACCCACACAGGCGCGCTGCCCCCGGGCGGGTCACAATGGCCACGGCGGAAAAGTCTTACCGCATCTCATGAGATAATCGACCAGTGGCACGCGGCGATGGAAAACTTTCTCATGATCTTCTCCCTGACGAAAAGGGACCTCAGGACGCTTGTGGCGTTTTCGGGGTCTGGGCGCCAGGTGAAGAAGTAGCAAAACTAACCTATTACGGGCTGTATGCATTGCAGCACCGCGGTCAGGAGTCGGCTGGAATAGCTACCAGTGACGGCAAGCGGATCAACGTCTATAAGGACATGGGCCTCGTTTCCCAGGTCTTCGACGAGACCACGCTGAACACCCTGACCGGGCACCTGGCGGTGGGACACTGCCGCTACTCCACCACCGGAGCCAGCCACTGGGCCAACGCCCAGCCCACCCTCGGCGCCACCAGCACCGGCACGGTTGCCCTGGCGCACAACGGCAACCTGACCAACACGGCCGAGCTCAACGCCATGATCATGGAACGCAACGGCGGCCAGCTCAGCGGCGAAATGAAGCAGGGCAACACCTCGGACACCGCCCTGGTCACGGCACTGCTCGAAGGCGAAGAGGGCAAGAGCCTCGAACAGACCGCCATGGAGCTGCTGCCGAAGATCAAGGGCGGCTTCTGCTTCGTGTTTATGGACGAGGGCACCCTCTACGCGGCACGCGATACCTACGGCATCCGCCCGCTTGTCCTGGGCCGGCTGGAGCGCGGCTGGGTGGTTGCCTCCGAGCAGTCCGCCCTGGCCACCGTGGGCGCCAGCTTCATCCGTGAAATCGAGCCCGGCGAATTCATCGCCATCGACGAGGACGGCGTGCGTTCCAAGCGCTTCGCGGAGGCGACGCCGGCCGGCTGCGTTTTCGAATACGTCTACCTCGCCCGTCCGGACGCCGCCATCGCGGGACGCTCCGTGTACGAGTCCCGTGTTGAGATGGGCCGCCAGCTGGCCCGCGAAAACACCCAGGACGCGGACATCGTCATCCCGGTCCCGGAGTCCGGCACCCCGGCCGCCGTGGGCTACGCCGAGGAATCCGGCATCCCCTTCGCGCACGGCTTCGTCAAGAACTCCTATGTGGGCCGCACATTCATCCAGCCCTCGCAGACCTTGCGCCAGCTAGGCATCCGGCTCAAGCTGAACGCCCTCGAGTCCGTGATCCGCGGCAAGCGCGTGGTGGTGGTGGATGACTCGATCGTCCGCGGCAACACCCAGCGCGCCATCGTGCGGATGCTCCGCGAGGCCGGCGCCGCGTCCGTCCACATCAAGATTTCCTCCCCGCCGGTCAAATGGCCGTGCTTCTACGGCATCGACTTCGCCTCACGGGCGGAGCTGATCGCCAACGGGGCCACCATCGAGGAAATCTCCCAGGCCATCGGCGCCGATTCCCTCGCGTACATCTCCGAAGACGGCATGATCAACGCGACCATGCAGCCGCGGGAGCGCCTCTGCACCGCCTGCTTCACCGGCCAGTACCCCATCGCGCTTCCGGGCGCGGACAAACTTGGAAAGAACCTGCTGGAGCGCACCGACCTCGGCGGCCTCACGCCGTCGCCCTCTGCCCTCCCCGGCGCAACGGCCGCGCTCGCGATCGACGACGAGCAGGACCCGTCGGAGAAGGCCGGCGCCACCGGCTGCGATCCGGGACCGGACGCCGAGTTCGAGAACCTCCTCACCGACGAAGACCACGTGCCCGCGATCCACCACGAAGCCACCACCCCCGGCGCTGACAAGAAAGAGTCCGTATGACTTCCGCAACCCCCGCCGCCGGCAACAACCCACTGAGCCCCGCAGGCATCACCTACGCCTCCGCCGGTGTTGACGTTGAAGCCGGCGACCGCGCCGTGGAACTGATGAAAGGTGCCGTGAAGGCCACCCACAATTCCTCCGTCATCGGCGGTGTGGGCGGCTTCGCCGGCCTGTACGACGTCTCGCGGCTGCTGACCTTCAAGCGCCCGCTGCTGGCCACGTCCACCGACGGCGTGGGCACCAAGGTTGCCATCGCCCAGGCCATGGACATCCACGACACCATCGGCTTTGACCTGGTGGGCATGGTGGTGGACGACATCGTTGTGGTGGGCGCCGAGCCGCTCTTTATGACCGACTACATCGCCTGCGGCAAGGTTGTCCCGGAGCGAATCGCGGACATCGTCCGTGGCATCGCCGCAGCCTGCTCCGTCGCCGGCACCGCCCTGGTGGGCGGCGAAACCGCCGAGCACCCCGGCCTGCTGGGCGAGCACGAATACGATGTCGCCGGTGCCGCCACCGGTGTTGTCGAGGCCTCCGACCTGCTGGGCCCGGACCGCGTCCGCGCCGGCGACGTTGTGATCGGCATGGCCTCCTCCGGCCTGCACTCCAACGGCTACTCCCTGGTCCGCCGCGTCATCAACCACGCCGGCTGGGCACTGGACCGCCAGGTCTCCGAACTCGGCCGCACGCTGGGCGAGGAACTGCTGGAACCCACCCGCGTCTACGCCGCAGACTGCCTGGACCTGGCCCGCGCCTTCCCGGTGAACAGCGCCAACGCCGTGCACGGCTTCAGCCACGTCACCGGCGGCGGCCTGGCCGCCAACCTGGCCCGCGTGCTGCCGCAGGGCCTCGTGGCCACCGTGGACCGCGCCACCTGGGAACTGCCGGCCATCTTCAAGCTGGTCTCCGAGCTGGGCAACGTGCCGCTGGCTGACCTGGAGCGCACCCTGAACCTCGGCGTAGGCATGGTGGCCATCGTGTCCGCCGAAGCTGCCGACGCCGCCGTGGCCCGCCTCAACGACCGCGGCGTGCCGTCCTGGATCATGGGCACTGTCACCGCGGACTCGGATTCCATCCTCAAGACCGGTCCGGACTACGTCCAGGGCGCCAAGGGTGTGGACGGCGGCGCCGTCCGCTTGGTCAACGCCTACGCATAAAACCCCCTGGGGCTAAACCTCCAGCAGGCTGAACACACCGCCCTGCGGGTCCTTGAGGGTGGCCGTGGCGCCGGGAGTATCGTTGTCGTCCGGCGCGGGCGCGATCAGCACTTCCGCCCCGCCGCCACAGCCCTCTGCACCGCATCGGCCACGTCGGTGACGCCGAAGTAGATCTGCCACCTGGCGGGCCCCTCGGCCACGACTATTCCGGCCACCTCCGCGCCGTTCACCATCAACGTGCTGTACGTGCCGCCGTCGTCCTGGGGATACTCGGTCACCTCGTGGCCGAACAGCTGCTGGAAAAACCCGACGGCGGCCCGCGGCTCGGGGGTCAGCAGCTCCGTCCAGGACAGCGCACCCGCCTCGTTGTATCGGCCGGAGCCCGTGTGCGTCCCGGGCTGCCACACGCCGGTGGTCCCGCCGCCGGGAGGATCCACAAACACCATCACGCCGGTGTCCGCCACTTCCTCAGGGCCGAATTGCACTTCGCCGCCCGCGTGGGGGACCTCCTCGGCCAGCGCACCGGCGTCCTCCGCCGCGAAGTAGATGTTCCAGTGGGCGTGCGCGCCAAGAGACTCCTGGTGCGGATTCTGCGGCGCCACCACGGCCACCAGATCCTCCCCTACGAAGGCCTGGGCATAGCTGCGGCCATCGGGTGTGGGAAGGTCCTTAAAGGTCCACCCGAACACCGCTGCGTAGAAGGCCTTGGCTGCTTCCACGTCCCGGGTCTGGACATCAGCCCAGCACGGTTCACCGTGGCGGTAGCTGGGGGATGAGGAGGTTCCTGGCATGGGAGGTCCTTTCGCGGGCGGCACAGCGCATCAGGACTCCAGTCAACACCAAAAAGCCCGCCGCCGGCACCGGGTTCCGGCGCAGGCAACGGGCCTGATAACTGAGGCCAGCACCGCGGGTCCGCTGGGATCCGGGGTGCTGAAAAGAAGTGCTGTACTGACGAACAACTGCGGCGTCCGAACGTACTGCAGTGTCGCGGGCCGGGCGCCTTGCGGCGGGACCGACGTGCGACAACTAGCCGATCCGACGGGTGTCTATCTCGTCGTCGTCTTCTTCCAAATCGTCCGCGTACTTATCCACATAAGCCGAATAGTCCGGTTCAACCGGGTCATTCGCGAAATGGCTCGTGGCACGACCTTCAGGACCTTTGAGCTCGCGCTGAAGGGCCGAATAGTCAGTGTTCGGGGAATAGTACTTAATATCCCGAGCCTGCTTGGTAGCTTTTGCCTTTTGACGGCCGCGCCCCATGGCGTGACCCCCTTTTGTACTCGGACCGGAGGTGGTCACCTTGGCTATCGGTGAGGCCCCGGAATGTTTGGTCAATTTGTCGTAACTCCTAGATTACATGCTTTCCGCGCCCGGTGCTCCCCGGCCCGTGCGCGCGGACGACATGTCAGGTACCCTTGCCGCCGCGATGCGCAGTGTTCCCGGCTTTTTGTTGGATAGAGTCTCTTCATCAGCTGCCGGTCCGCGTGCACGGAGCGCGCAGCATCCCGAGGCGAAACCCAGGAGGGGTATCCGGATGGACAACCAGGAATTGCGTCCCATCCCGCCCAAACCCCCTGCTCCGCCCACGGCGGGGTTGCCGCAGGTGGCGGTCCCGGCGCCTGCCATGGAGGGCCCGGCCCGGAAGCCCCGGCGGGTCGCATCAACATTCCTGAAGACCCTTTTTGTGGTGGTTCTGATCGGCGTGGTGGGAGGCCTGGTGTGGCTGGCCGCGTGGCTGGATTCCGGGGCGCAGGAGACGTCCGACGACGGCGGCTCCGGGATCGTGGAAATCTCGCCCACTCCCCGGGCCACCCCGTTCCCGCTCCCACGCGAGGGTGTGGAGCCGCCGGACTACCGTCTGGGCGACTGTTTCAAGGACTTTGATCCTGCGGCCTTGCGGTCAACGGTGGTGGCCTGCGATACCGGCCACTCGGCCCAGCTCGTCGCCGTCTTCCGCTACCCCGCCGTCGGCTCCTATCCGGGCCGCCAGGCCCTGGCCGCTAAGGCACTGGAAGCGTGCCAGGCGGCGAAGCTGGCACCGGCAGCGAACCAGTACACGCTGAACTTCCAGCGGGCCTACCCCAGCAGCACCAGTTGGGAATCGGGCGACCGGCGGGTGGATTGTTACGTCACGGCCGACGGCGGGAACGTCATCAACGCCGGCGCGCTGCCCTAAAGACCGCACAAAAGACGCCGGCCCGGATCTGTTGGTGCCGATCCGGGCCAGCGGGCTGCGTCAGTTTATGGGCCGCGTCAGTTGATGTCTGACGGGTGCTTCGCCAGGGGCGTGACCGAAATGTCCATGTACGGAAACAGCGGCAGGCCCGAGAGCATGTTGTGCAGTTCGTCGTTGCTTTCGGCATCAAAGACCGAGTAGTTGGAGTACTCGCCTACAACGCGCCAGATGTGGCGCCATTTGCCCTGCTGCTGCAGGTCCTGGGAGTAGGCCTTTTCCACTGCTTTGATGGCGGCCCCCTCCTCAGAAGGCATGTCAGCGGGAAGGTTGACGTCCATGCGAACCAGGAAGAGCATTTGTTTCTCTTTTCTTGTAGGACGGGCTTTAGCCCAGGTAGCCCCAGAGCAGGATGGCGGCGATGTAGATGATGCCAACCCAGAACATCATGATCACGGTGTAACCCATAATGTCCTTGAGTTTGAGTTTTGAGAGCGCCAGTGCCGGCAGGATCCAGAAGGGCTGGACCAGGTCGTTCCAGGCGTTGCCCAGCATGACGGACATGGCCGTCTGGGCCGGCGAGGCGCCGATCGCGTTTGCCGCGTCGATCATAAAGGGCCCCTGGATCATCCAGTGGCCACCGCCGGACGGGGCGAAGAAGTTGATCAGGAAGGAGCTGATCAGTCCCCAGAACGGCAGGGTCTCAGGGGTGGAGATGCTGGTGAAGACGCCGGAGATGGTGACCACCAGGCCCGACGCGGCCATGATCGCCATGATGCCTGCGTAGAACGGGAACTGGAGGATGATGCCGGAAATCGTCTTGATGCCCTCGTTGAGCTGCTTGAGGTAAGCGTTGGGAGTGCCCAGCAGCAGGATGCCGAGGAACAGGATAAAGAAGTTGATCAGGTTCAGGTCAACGCCGCCGCCGCGGATGAAGTGCACCACCACGTAGGCCATGCCCAGCGCGCCGATTGCCAGGGCAAGGATCCGGCTGTTGTTGAGCTTGGAAGCGAAAGTGTCGGTGTCCACGTCCACCGCAACGGCTTTGGTGGGCTCGGAGAGGTGGAGCGCGCGGTCGATTTCCCTGACCGGCTGGCCGGGCTTGGGGTGGAGCGTGGCGTTCAGCAGGGGCAGGGTCACCAGGACTACGACGGCGGTGATCACCATGGGGAGCGAGAAGATGGTCTGGGCCAGCGGGATGAGGCCCATCTGCTTTTCCATGGGGTGGCCCGGCGTCGAGATGACCATGGGAATGGTGGCGGACAGCCCCAGTCCGTACATGGTGAACCCGCTGTACGCGGCGGCGATAATCAGCGGGTAGTGGACGCCCTTGACGTGCAGGGCAAGCTTCTTGGCGATGATTCCGCCGATGACCAGGCCGAAGCCCCAGTTGAGGTAGGACCCCGCGGCGCCCACCAGCGTCGCCACGACGACAGCCGTACGCGGGGTTTCCACGTGGCTGACGATTGCGTTGAGGAGACGCTCCACCACCGGCGCGTTGGCCAGGACGTAGCCCATGGCCAGGATGACGGCCATCTGGGTGGTAAAGGCGAGCAGGGACCAGAATCCGGTGCCCCAGGCCGCCGTGACGTCGTCGATGCTCTGGCCTTCGATCACAACGGCGAGGATGACCGTCAGGATGGTCAGGATGATGGCGAAGACAAAGGGGTCCGGCAGGTAGCGCCGCATCAGCTCGGTGAAGAAGCCGGTCACCTTCTGCATGCCAACGGCACGCTTGGCGACGGGGAGTTCGGCCCTGTCCATAGTTTTGGTCATGATTGTCCTCATTGAATTGAACGAAATTTTGGCGCTCGGCAGGTTCACGGGGGTGCCTGCAAGTGGCCGCGGGGAGGCGCAGGAAAGCTTGCGGCGGACGGCGGTCAATGTTCCGCGTCACAGCCATGGGTAACCTGGCGCACACTTAAGGTTGCAGTTTCAAGTCATAAGTGTCCAATAAACTTTCCTTAAGGAACCGATCACGAAACCCTTATGAATGGCTGGCCGATGCACCTGAAGTACCTCCGTGCGTTTGCAGTCCTCGCCGAGGAACTGCACTTTGGCCGCGCCGCGGAGCGGCTGGCCGTGGCGCAACCGCAGCTCAGCGTGTGGATCCGCAGGCTGGAACAGGATCTCGGCGTCGTACTTTTTGACCGTAACTCCCGGGCTGTCCGCCTGACCGACGCAGGGCACGCAGTCCATGGGCCCATCCTGAAGACGCTCGAAAGTGCCAGCCTCATCGAGCGCGCTGCGATGCTGGGCAGCTCCGCCGTGGTGGGGCAGGTGGTGGTGGGTTATGCAGGCGCCAGCAGCCGGGATGTGGTGCCGCCGTTGGCCAAGGCCGTCCGTGCTGCTGAGCCGGGCATCGAGCTGAAGCTGAAGTCTCTGGTGTACGGCGGCCTGGCACCGGCCCAAGTGTCTGCCGGCGCCATCGACGTCGGATTCGCCCGCCTGCCGGTGCGGGACAAGGGCGTCCGGACGCGGGTGTTCGCCCATGAACGCATCCTGGTTGCCCTGCCCGAGGACCACCCTCTGGCGTCAGCTGAGGCTGTGGCCCTCAAGGATCTTGCCAGCGAGCCCTTTGTGGCCTTCCCGGCAACCATCGGCTCGAACCTTTGGGACGCCACCACGCGGCTGGCCCTCGAAGAGGGGTTTTCGCCGCGGGTGATGCAGGAAGCGCCCGACTCCTACGCCGTCCTGAGCCTCGTGGCCGCAGGAGTGGGCGTCTCGCTCACGTTGTCGTCGGTTCGGCACATCAATCCGCCGGGCCTGGTCTACCGGGAGCTGGCCGGGCCGCCGACGTACCTCGCCGTGGCGGTGGTGTGGCGGGACCATGGCATTGGCCGCGCCACCCAGGCGGTGCTGGACATCTTCGAGCAGATCATGCCGACCCCGGCCGACCCGCCCGGCCGCATCCTCGGCTGACGCCAGAAATAAGTCGGATCATGTTGGCATCTCCCTCGATTGAAGCCTGCCGGAGGCCTGACGGACATAGAAGCATCCTGAGACAGAGGGTGCTTCATTTGGGGAACGCTCTACGGGACAGTCCTGGCGGCTAGTGAGCATTGGCCCGCTGGATCTACTGTGGGGTTTGTGACGGTATCGGCGATCTGGACGGGTAAGAGGGAATTCCGCCTCCCGAACCTGCTGCCAGGAAGATTCCGACTTCAGTTTCGCCGTCGCTAAGGAATACGGGGATCTCGCGGGCCGGACGCGGCGTGTTGAAGTTTTGCACGGCGTCTTCCGGGCTGGTGGGCATTGGCCCGCCGTAGAGGTCCTTGGCGTAGGCGTAGCCGGTTGCTCCGTTGGTCGCCATAACCGCGATCAGATCCGGGACTCCATTTTCTGGGCTTTCAACGCCGTAGGTTTCACCTTTGGCATTGACGCCCAGTTCTGTCCTTTCCTGCTTCACGTAACTGGCTGTGAGCTTCCACTGGTTACCGGGCTCCGTCTTGATCGTGACACTGTCCTGACCTGGCTCAAGGGAAATCGTGTAGCGGCACCAATTCAGGCGTGTCTCTAAATCGATGTCGTTGTAACTGCAGCTGGCACCGTTTGAGAACTCAAACCAACCAGGGGTCAGCGCGGTCAGCGTCATTTCGATGTCCGTGGCGCCTGCGGGAGGTTCGCCGAGTTCCACGGTCGCGGTTCCTGTGTAGGTATCCGTCACAGGTGAAGCCAGGGGCGTTACTTCCTGCCCGCCGGGGATCTGAAACAGCCCGGCCGCGGCCGCTCCGATGCCTCCCAGCAGGCAGGCGCCGGCCAGCGCAACTCCACCGAGCCACAAGCGCGTGTGCTGCCGGGCACGTACCGGAGACGTTTGGTGAACCTGGGCGACAAGTTCTGCTCGAAGTGCGTTGCTGAACCGGTCATCGACATGGAACTGGTTCATGACCGTTCTCCTTCCAAAACTGAGGTTGCGTGGCTGCGGGCGGTAGGAGCGCCCGTGCTGGTTGTGCCGGTGAGGGCAGCTTTCAGCCGTTGTCTCGCCCGGTGCATGCGGGTCTTGGCTGCCCCGGGAGTCAGATTCAGAACTGCTGCTGCAGCAGCGAGAGGGTAGTCCTCGAACACGACCAGACTCACCAGTTGCAGGTCCTCAGCGTTTAGCGTTCCGAGAGCCTTGGCGAAGTCCTTGTCCAGGGGCTCTTGGAGGCTGGCGAAAAGTTCAGTCTTCATGAGCTCTGAGGACTCTTCGGCACGGGGCAGGGAGTCCAGCAGCTTCCGGTAGCGGAGGGCTGCCCGCCCGTTATTGCGGGCGGTGTTGGTTGTCGTGACGAGCAGCCAGGGAAGGATTGACCCGTCTACAACGCGGACTTTGGCGCGCCGCCGCCAGAGCTCAAGGAAGGCTGCCGCCATGACGTCTTCGGCGTCGTGGTGGTTCCCCGCGAGCCTGTACGCGTGGCGGAAGACCCGGTCACGATGCCTGTCGTACAGCACCCCGAACGCCTCGCCGTCACCATTTAGGCTGCGGGACCAAAGGCGGTCCTCGTCATTCTCAAGGTTCCCCATGCCCTGTATTGTCCGGGACAGCCGAAAAGGTTACACAAAACCGAAAGATTCCCCAGAAATCTTTTGGCACACCAGCTGAATGGTGATCCTAGTGGGCTTCGCGAAGTGCGGCCCGTTGGGGAACCCTCAACGGGAATCTGCAAGACTTGCCCAATGATTACCGAACACGCGCTGCTGCCCGTCATTTCCGGCCAGGAAGAAGACTTTGAGGCAGCATTCGATCGCGCTCGTTTGATTATTGCGTCAATGCCCGGCTTTGCCTCTTTGTCGCTCTCGCGCTCGATCGAAACTCCCAACACGTACTTACTTCTCGTGCAGTGGGACAGTTTGGAGGACCACACCGTTGGCTTCAGGGGATCCCCGCAGTATCAGCAGTGGCGGGAGATACTGCACAAGTTCTACGAGCCGTTTCCTTCAGTCGAACACTACGAGCTCGTGGACTCTGCTCCTCGGTAGAACGCTCACAGGCTCGCCGTCGTCCCGGAAGGGGATCCCTCACCGGACACTTCCCATTCTGCCGCCCGTGGCGGCCGTAACCACCACGGCCACCGCAAGGGTTCCAGGCCCGACCGTCGCGGACCGTGACGGTAGCGACGCCCTCGACGAGCTCCGCACTTTGGATTGTGAGCGCGACCAGGACGCGACACATGTCGTGGTCCGCTAGTGACCGGATGGTTGTCCTTTATGCTCAGTTTGGTCTATTCGGAAAAGACTCCGCTGGTCGGAGCGCATTTGGGGGTTTGTGGTGATTGGAACCAGTGGTTTCTCAATCGATAGGAAGGCTCTGCCAAGGGGCTGGAAATTCGCAGTACTAGCAGTTGCACTCGTCTTTACCTCCGCTTGCTCGGCTTCCGAAGCGTCATCCCCCGCAGTCACTTCAAGCGCGTCCAGCAGTAATTCAGCAAATGCTGCTCAGTCAGCGACACCATCCCCAACCGCCAGATTTCCCTTCACCTTGCCGAGCGGCATTGTCGCCAAGGGCGTGGCCAACGACGGCAAGGGTGACTATCTTCAGACCAGCATTGCCGACACTGACCCGGCGATGAGGTACAACCCGGCGATCACCGATGATGCCGCCAAGGCTCACTTCTCGGAGGCCGAACTCGCAGAGGCCCAGAAAGTGATCGTCAGGTTCATTGCGGAAGAAGCCATTGACTCAACACTCAACGACGGCACCGATATTGACGGCTGGTTTGCCGCCCATAAAGATCAGATCTCCCCGGTTGATCAACCTCTCATGCTCGATGATGTGAAGTCGTCCAAAGATATTGTCGCGCGTGAGCGCTGGATGGCAACCAAGCCCGGTTTGTCTTACGTTCACGGAGCCGACACACCCCGCGTTACCGCACGGACCATCACCCCGATAGCGCTCAGCTATGTAGAGGGCAATGGCGAGCAGGGCGTCCAGCTAGACACCACCACCAGTTACGAGATGGCCGTCGCCGTTGACGGAAAGCGCAAGAAGGTTCAGTCCACAACAGCGGAACTCTCCTTCGCCGCCGCCAAGGACCCTGCTGACGGCAAATGGAAAATTGCTGGCTGGAACACGAATTATCACACCGCCGAATACATTATCGACTAGCACCTGGGCACGATACTTTCGCTGTCATTGATCAGCGCCGGATCCTACCCACCCCATCACACGGGTCTCGGTACTTGCAGCCCGTTAGCCGGTCCTCGACCGGACACCCCAGGCAATGATCTGCGTTCTTGAAGTTCCGGGCCGTTGGAGCGTCCCGTAACACCCGCCCGGTAAATTGACCGGTGAGGGGACCCTATACGGGACACCCCCCACGTGCCCCATTGGGGGCGCCTACTCCCTCCGCCGCACCACCAGGCCCGTGCCGGCGGGAGCACCGCCGTCGGGCCCTGCGAGGGCCTCCAGCCCTTCGATGGTGAGTTCGTCGACGTCGGCCGCGGTGTCCACGAGCACAGTGTCGCCGTCCGCGATGTCGCCGGACAGGATGGCCTTGGCCAGGCGGTCGCCGATCTCCTTCTGCACCAGACGGCGCAGCGGCCGGGCACCATACGCGGAATCGAAGCCGGACATGGCCAGCCAGGCCCGGGCGCCGTCGGACACTTCCAGGGAGAGCCGGCGCTCGTGCAGCCTCCTGCCGAGCTCGGCTACCTGCAGCTCCACAATCTGCGCCAGCTCGTCAACGGTCAGGGCGTCGAACAGCACCACCTCGTCCAGCCGGTTCAGGAACTCCGGTTTGAAGGACGCATTGACGGCGGCCATCACGGCGTTGCGCTTGGCCTGCGCATCCAGCGACTGGTCCACCAGGAACTGGCTGCCCAGGTTGGACGTGAGGACCAGGATGGCGTTGCGGAAGTCAACGGTGCGGCCCTGCCCATCGGTGAGGCGGCCGTCGTCGAGCACCTGCAGGAGGATGTCGAAAACCTCCGGATGGGCTTTCTCCACCTCGTCCAGCAGCACCACCGAGTACGGACGACGGCGGACGGCTTCAGTCAGCTGGCCGCCCTCCTCATAGCCCACGTAGCCCGGAGGTGCACCCACCAGCCGCGCCACGGAGTGCTTCTCGCCGTACTCGGACATGTCGATCCGCACCATGGCACGTTCGTCGTCGAACAGGAAATCCGCGAGCGCCTTGGCCAGCTCCGTCTTGCCCACGCCCGTGGGCCCCAGGAACAGGAACGAACCCGTGGGCCGGTTGGGGTCGCTGATGCCGGCCCGGGCACGTCGGACAGCGTCGGACACCGCTGCCACCGCCTTGGACTGGCCGATCAGGCGCTTGCCAAGCTCCTGCTCCATATGGAGCAGCTTCTGGCTTTCGCCCTGCAGCATGCGCCCGGCGGGAATGCCTGTCCACGCGGAAATGACCTCGGCGATGTCGTCCGCCGTGACCTCGTCAGCCACCATCTGAGCAGGCCTGTCGACCGACGCCTCTTCGGCTGCGGCCGCGTTCAGCTCCTGCTCAACTGCCGGAATCTCGCCGTAAAGGATCCGCGACGCTGTCTCGAGATCACCTTCGCGCGCGGCCTTGTCGTATGCCGAGCGCAGCTCGTCCAGCTTCGCCTTCAGGTCACCCACCCGGTTGAGCCCGGCCTTCTCGGATGCCCAGCGGGCGTTGAGTCCGTCCAGCTCTTCGCTCTTGTCCGCCTTGTCGGCGCGAATGGCCGCGAGGCGCTCCACCGAGGCGGCATCCTTCTCGTTCGCGAGGGCCAGCTCCTCCATGGTGAGCCGGTCCACGGCTCGGCGCAGCTGGTCGATCTCCTCCGGCGCGGAGTCGATCTCCATCCGCAGCCGGGAGGCGGCCTCATCCATCAGGTCGATAGCCTTGTCCGGCAACTGGCGGCCAGAAATGTAGCGGTTGGACAGGGTCGCGGCGGCCACCAGCGCGGAGTCGGCGATGGTGACTTTATGGTGCGCCTCGTAGCGTTCCTTGAGGCCGCGGAGGATCCCGATAGTGTCCTCCACGCTCGGTTCACCCACGTACACCTGCTGGAACCGGCGCTCCAGGGCCGGGTCCTTCTCGATGTTCTCGCGGTACTCGTCAAGCGTGGTGGCACCGATCAGCCGCAGCTCGCCACGGGCCAGCATGGGCTTGAGCATGTTGCCGGCATCCATCGAGGACTCGCCCGTGGCACCGGCGCCCACCACCGTATGGATCTCGTCAATGAACGTGACAATCTGCCCGTCCGAATTCTTGATCTCCTCCAGGACGGCCTTGAGCCGCTCCTCGAACTCGCCACGGTATTTCGCCCCGGCCACCATGGAGGCGAGGTCCAGGGCGATCAGGGTCTTGCCCCGCAGGCTTTCCGGGACGTCCCCGGCCACGATCCGCTGGGCCAGCCCTTCAACCACGGCGGTCTTGCCAACGCCCGGCTCGCCGATGATCACGGGATTGTTCTTGGTGCGGCGGCTCAGCACCTGGATGATGCGCCGGATCTCGGTATCGCGGCCGATCACCGGGTCCAGCTTGCCCGCACGCGCCATCGCCGTGAGGTCCGTGCCGAACTTCTCCAGCGACTGGAACGTGTTTTCCGGGTCCGGCGTGGTGACCTTACGGTCGCCGCGGACACCCGGCAGGGCGGCGAGCAACGCTTCATGGGAGGCACCGGCGTCGCGCATTAACCGCCCGACGGCGTCACTCCCGGCAGAGAGCCCCAGCAGCAGGACCTCGGTGGAGACATAGGTATCGCCGAGTCTGTCGGCCTCGTTTTTGGCGTTCTGGATGGCCTGCAGCGCGGGCCGGGACAACTGGGCCTGCTGGGTGGAGCCGCCCGACGTTGCCGGCAGCGCCTTGATGGCGCTGCTCGCCTGCACACTGACGGCATCCGGGTCCGCACCGGTGGCGCGGAGAAGCGCGACGGCGACGCCCTCCCGCTGATCCATCAGCGCCTTCAGCAGATGGGCAGGTTCCACCTGGGGATTTCCTGCCGTGGAGGCGTTCATGGCTGCTGCCGAAAGAGCCTCCTGGCTCTTGGTGGTGAATTTGACGTCCAAAGAGAGCTCCTTCCGGAATGTGCATTTTTCGCTAAGTTGAGTCTATAACGCTCAACTTTGAGGATACTCCCTCCATGGCCATGTTTGCCGACGGCGAACTGCCTGTCCAGCGCCGCGCGCTGCCCCGCGGAAAAATTCGATCCCGGCACCCCTGCCGCGGCTGCCCGCAACGTCCTAGGATCATGCTGTGACCGCAGGGGACGATCCCTTCGGCACAACAAGACAAGGACGTCCCGTGAAGAAATTTATGGTCCTGTACACCTCGCCCAAACCGGCCGAAGAAGCCCTGGCCGAAGCGAGCCCCGAAGCCGCCGAGGCCGGCATGAAAATGTGGATGGACTGGGCGGCAAAGGCCGGCGACGGCATCGTTGACCTCGGCACACCGCTGGGCGGCACCAAGGTCTTGGACGGCTCGTCCATCGCCGATGCAGAGGCAACGCTTGGCGGCTACAGCATCATCCAGGCCGACGATCTTGACGCCGCCGTTGCCCTGATGAAAGGTCATCCGCACTTTATGTCCGGCGAAGGCGCCACGATTCAGATCCACGAAACCCTCGACATCCCGGGGATGTAGCGCCGGCCCGCGGCCGGATTAGGGCACTGCCGGATAGCCGGCCGCAGGCTTGGTTTCGACGTAGTTGATGACCAGGAAGTCCCCGGCCGGCACGAGTTCCACATACCAGCGGGTCGGCTTGTCCAGGTCCTCCCAGCTGCCCTGCCCGGCAACGGCGGGCCGGTAGACGGCGTCGAACTTCAGGAACGTCCCGCTGTCCGTGGCGCTCGAATCGATCTCCTGCAGCAGCTCAAACGTGCCGCGCCCACCCGTCTCCGGCCCGGCAACGCGGACCGCCGCCAGGTTCTGCTGGTTCATCACCTTCACCGCCGCAAAGTATCCCTGCCACGCGACGTCGCTGTGGGTGGTGAACAGGGTGCTTGAGTAGGCCTCGGAGTTTCTGGCAGCGAGGTCGGCGACGCAGTTTTCCGGGACGGCCCTGCCCGGGTTCCAGGCTGTGACCAGCTCCGACCCGGCGTTGAGCCAGCCGCTGTAGGCGTTCAGGACGCTGCCGATGGTTTCACGCGGCGTGCCCTTGGGGATCCGGACCGGCGACACGTCATCCACGCCCACGAAAGGGCACTCCGGCGGCAGCACGGAGATGGGCGTGGCCGGGGCGATGTCCGGCGGTGGCGGCAGGGATGGAAACAGGCTGCACCCGGCCAGTCCCGCCAGCAGCGCAAGGGCGGCAGCCGCCGTCGTAATTTTCTTCATGCTTCTCCCCCAATACCGCCGCCGCGTCCGGACGACGCTGACCAGCCTACCCGCGGATTCCCGCCCCTTCAGCCCGGGTAGATGGCGACGGCGCCGGCCTTGATCACGAAGTACACCTGCATGCCCGGCGCCAAACCGAGATCAACAGACGCCGCCGGCGTGATGTCCGCGCTCAGCTGCCCGCCGTCCCCGGCGCGGACCCGGATCCCGTCGCCGTGCGGCTCAAGGTCGGTGATGGTCACGGCGAAGGAGTTCCGCGGGCTGCCATGCGCCTCGCTGGGGAAAACGGAAACGGCCGACGGCGGGAAGACAGCCACGCCCGGCTGTCCGGCGGGGAGCGGGGCGGCTACGTCATGGTGTCCATAGAGGTTGAGGTCGCCAGCCTGAAGACCGTGTTCGGTGATGTGGCCAGCCACAAAGTTGAGCCCGGCGAGCCCGGCCGCGAACCGGCTGCGCGGGCGCTGGAGGACTTCGCGGGTGGGGCCCTCCTCGCTGATCCGCCCGTTTTCGAGGATGACCACACGGTCGGCCAGCATCAGGGCATCGAGGACGTCGTGCGTGATGATGATGGCGCGGCGGCCGGCCAGCACCCGTTTGAGCAGGCGCCGGAGCAGCGGCGCGGCATGGATATCCAGCGCGGCCATCGGTTCGTCCAAGAGCAGGAGGCCGGGGTCGGCGGCGAGCGCCCGGGCCACGGCAACGCGCTGCGCCTGGCCGCCGGAGAGCTCGGCCGGGCGGCGGGACTGCAGCTCGGTCGCCTCGACTTCCGCTAGCCACCGCAGGGCGGATTCCCGGGCGGCCTGCTTTGAAGCCCCCGCACTCCGGGGCCCGAAGGCCACATTCTCCAGCACGCTCAGGTGCGGGAACAGCAGCGGTTCCTGGGCCAGGAGCGCCGTGCCTCTGCGGTGCGGAGCCGTCCACTGGCCGCGCCCCGCGGTGAGGTGGAACAGCGTCCTGCCGTCCAGTTCGGCCCTGCCCGAGTCCGGGTGCAGCAGGCCCGCGATGACGTTCAGCAGGGTGGATTTGCCGGCGCCGTTGGCCCCCATAACGGCCACCGTTTCGGCCGGGCCCACCGCGAGGGAGACGTCGAACCCGCGGCCGGCCACGGCGGCCTGAACCGAGAACGTCACAGGACCGCACCTCCTGCGGCGGGCGCCGGCGTCGTGCGTTCGCTGCTATGGGCGGGGGCCCGTTCAGCGGCGCGCGGACTGCGGTAGGCGAGTGCCACCACGGCAACCGCCACTGCCACGAGGACCAGGGAAAGCGCGACGGCGGCGTCCGCGTCCGTTTCCCGCTGCAGGTAGATTTCCAGCGGCAGGGTCCGGGTCACCCCCTGGAGGCTGCCGGCGAAGGTGAGGGTGGCACCGAATTCGCCCAGGCTGCGCGCGAAGGACAGCACGGCGCCGGACGCGAGTCCCGGCAGCACGAGCGGGAGGGTGACCCTGCGGAGCACCGTGGTGGGGCCGGCGCCGAGCGTCGCGGCCACCGCTTCGTACCGGTTCCCGGCCGTCCGCAAAGCGCCTTCGAGGCTGACCACCAGGAACGGCAGGGCCACAAACGTCTGGGCCAGCACTACCGCCGTCGTCGAAAAAGCGATCTGCAGGCCTGCCACTTCCAGCGTCCGGCCCAGCAGCCCTTGCCTCCCGAAGGTATAGAGCAGGGCGATGCCGCCCACCACCGGCGGCAGCACGAGCGGGAGCAGGACCAGTGAGCGGAGGAAGCGCTGGCCGGGGAAGCTGCCGCGGGCCAGGACCAGGGCGAGCGGCACGCCCAGCACGATGCACAGGACGGTGCTGGCCGCGGACGTGCGCAGGCTCAGCCCAAGGGCCTGCAGCGACGCTTCCGATGTGACCAGCGGGATGAACTGGGCCCAGTTGACCTTGGCCACCATGGCCGCCAGCGGCAGCACCACGAATAGGCCGCCGGCAGCCGCAAGGACGTAAATCCAGCGCGGGACACCGCCGTACCCGCCGTTCCTGGCCTGTTTCATGGTCTCCTTGTGGGCGGCTTACTTACGGCGCGGACCTGCCTCGGCGGCGGGTGCTACGGGGTGCCGAAGCCAGCCGCGCTGAGGGTTTTCTGCCCGTCGGCTCCGGTCACCATGGCGATGAAGGCTGCCGCCAGTTCCTTGTTCCGGCTCGAGCCTACTGTGGCGATCGGATAGGTGTTGACCGCCTTGCCGGATTCGTCGAACGGGATTCCCTTGACCTTGTCTCCGGCGCCTTTGACGTCGGTGACGTAGACCAGGCCGGCGTCGGCCTCGCCCGAGGTGACCTTGCCCAGGACATCCGTCACGGATGATTCCTCGCTGACCGGGGCGAGGGTCACGCCCGCGGCCTTTTCCACTGTGTCCGCGGCGGCACCGCACGGAACCTGGCTGGCACAGACAACCACCTTGACACCGGGTTTGGCCAGGTCGGCGAAGGACAGGATCGACGCCGGATTGGACGGCGGGACGGCGATCTCCAGGACGTTGGTGGCGAAGTTCTTCGCGGTCCCGTCCAGGAGCTTGGCATCGGCGAGCTTGGTCATGTTCTTGGTGTCAGCGGAGGCGAAGACATCGGCTGGTGCGCCTTGGCTGATCTGGGTGACCAGGTCCGAGGATCCGGCGAAGCTCAGCACGATCTTGGTTCCCGGGTTCTTCGCCTCAAAGTCGCTGGCCAGCCGGGTGAACGTGGCTTTGAGCGACGCGGCTGCGAAGACCGTGATGGTCCCGGACACCTGTCCGGTGGCGCCCGGGGACTGCGAGCTGGCAGGCTGCGTGGCCGGAGGCGTCGTGGACGCCGGAGCGCACGCGGCCAGGCCCAGCATGAGGGCGGCTGCGATGACGACGGGCGTGCCGTGTTTGCGGGTGCTCAAATGATGCTCTTTCCGTGCGGGGTTTCGATGATGACCGTGGTTGCTTTGACCACCGCGGTAGCCACGGAGCCGAGTTCCAGGCCCAGGTCGCGGACGGCTTCGCTGCTCATCAGCGACACCACCCGGAACGGCCCGCACTGCAGTTCCACCTGGGCCATGACTTTGTCCGCAGTGATGCCCGTGACAAGGCCAACGAACCTGTTGCGCGCCGAACTCCCTGAACGGTGCGGGTCCTCAGGAAGCTGCGCGAGCTTCTGGGCGTGCCTGGCCAGTTCCAGGCCGTCGACTGCCAGCCGGCCGGCGTCGTCCTTCACCGGGGTGAGGCTGCCGTTCTCTGTCCAGCGCCGGACAGTGTCGTCACTGACGCCGAGGAACCGTGCTGCTTCGGATACGCGAATGGTGGGCATTTCATGATCATAGTCCGCATTTGCGTGTTTTCTTGTGAGTTTTCTCCGCGTATCCGAAGATGACGTTCACGCTGGTTTCGTTCCCGTTCGAGGGTTCACTTGGGTTGCCTATGGAACGTCACGGGCCCAAGTCCTACGCTGTGTGGAGGGGAGGGGCCGCAGTCGCTGAGGAGCGTTTGTGATGAAGTGGATCAGGCCTGACAGCCCCGACTATGACCCGGCCCGGAAGGTCTTCAACGCCAGCATTGACCGGCGGCCGGCGGCGATTGCGCAGTGTTCAAGTGACGCGGACGTTGCCGAAGCCCTCCGCTATGGACGGGCACATTCCCTCGCCATTGCCGTCCGTGCCGGCGGCCACTCAGTGGCCGGAATGTCCACGAACAACGACGGCCTGGTGATCGATGTCCGGCCCATGAAATCGATCAACGTGGACCCCGAATCCGGCGTCGTCACCGCCGGGGCAGGCGTCACCTGGGGCGAGTTCGACCACGCCACCCAGGAGCACGCCCTGGCCGTCACCGGCGGACGGGCCTCCACCACCGGCGTCGCCGGATTCACCCTGGGCGGCGGATCCGGGTGGCTGGAGCGCTCCTTCGGGTTCGCGTGCGACAGCCTCGTCTCGGTGGACCTGGTGACGGCCGACGGCGAGCGCGTCACCGCGAGCGCCCGGGAAAACCCCGAACTCTTCTGGGCCCTCCATGGCGGCGGCGGCAATTTCGGCGTGGCGACGTCGTTCACGTTCCAGGCGCATCGGCTCGGTCCCGTGGTGCATGCCGGGATGTGGCTGTGGCCCGGGGAGGCGGCCTCGGATGTTTCCCCGGCGTTCCGGGACCTGGCCCTGGCAGCCCCTGATGGAGTGGGCCTGGCGCTGCTGTACCTGACGGCGCCGCCGGAGCCTTTTGTGCCGGAGCATCTGGTGGGAAAAATGGCGACCATCATCGCCTACCTCTACGCGGGTGAGCCCGAGGAAGGCTCCGAACACGCCAGGCCGTTCCGCGAGCTCGGTCCGGCAGTAGACCTCGTGGCCGACACCCCGTACGCCGATTTCCAGTCCTCCCTGGACGATCCGCCGGATCACTACAACTACTGGAGCGCGGACTATCACAACGAACTACCCGACGCGGCCCTGGCCTTGTTCGTGGAATCCGCCCGCAACCTCCCCGATGCCACATCCATGCAGCTCATCGCCCGCTGGGGCGGAGCCGTCGGCGGGAACGCGGGGCGGCCACGCCCCTGATCAACCGGAACGCAGCCTTTGTGAGCCACCCCTACGGCATCTCGCCGACGCCCGAGGAAGGCGAGCTGGCCAAGGCGTGGGTGAAGGACTTCCGCGGCAAGATCGCGCCGTACGCCACGGGCGGGGTGTGGCTCAATTTCATCGGCAACGAAGGCCAGGAGCGCATCCGTGCCGCATTCGGCAACGGGAACTACGCGCGGCTGGCCAGGGTCAAGCGGGACTTCGATCCCCAGAACATCTTCCAGGGAAACCAGAACATCCTGCCGGCCGGCTCCTGAGCGGTTCCGCGGAGCGCCGCACTAGACTTCCCCCATGGCGATTTACCTGGATCCGCCGCTGTGGCCAGCCCACGGCACGCATTTTTCGCACCTCATCTCGGACGCCTCCCTGGCGGAGCTGCACGCCTTCGCCGCCGCGGCCGGCATCCCGGACCGGGCGTTCGACTGCGACCACTACGACGTCGCCGAGCGCCGGTTCGACGACCTGGTGACCGCGGGCGCCGTCCCGGTGGAGGCCCGGATCCTGGTCCGCAAGCTCATCGCCAGCGGGCTGCGCATCCCGGCCCGGCGGCGCAATAAGTCACTCAAGGTCCCGCTGCTGAACCGCTGGGAAACCATCATGCCCGGCCACGACGCCCTCTTCCTTGACCTGCTGGACCGCTGGAGCGAGGACCACCGCCGGTATCACGGCTGCACGCACCTGCTGGCAGTTTTGGAGGCTTTGGACCTGCTGGCCGACCCCTCCGATCCGCCGCGGACAGTGCTGCTCGCAGCCTGGTTCCACGATGCCGTGTACCGCGGTGTCGCAGGCCAGGACGAGGAGGAATCGGCCCGTCTCGCCGAAGATCGTCTCACGCACGCGGGGCTCCCGGCCGCCGATGTAGACGAGGTGGCCCGGCTGGTGCGGCTGACATCGGACCACCGCCCCGAGCCAGGGGACGACGACGGCGCCCTCCTCTGCGACGCGGACCTGTCAGTCCTCGGCGGCGAACCTGAGCCCTACGCCCGGTATGTGGCCGCCGTCCGGGAAGACTATGCGCACATCGGCGACGCCGACTTCGCAGCTGGCCGCGCCGCCGTCGTCCGTCACCTGCTGGAACTGGACCCGTTGTTCCACAGCGACCGCGCGCGGGAACTGTGGCTCGACGCCGCCCGCCGGAACCTTCAAGGCGAGCTCGCCTGACTCTCACGGGGCTGCACAAGCGGCCGACAGGGACCAACGGTCCGGCTGGATGGTTCGTCCAGCCGGACCGTCATGGAAAAATCCTCAGTCTACGACCCTGACCTCACCCACCATCCCCATATAGTCATGCAGTGCGCAGATGTACTTGAAGGTGCCCGCTTTGGTGAACGTGACCTCGAATGATGACGCCGGACCTGCATTCGCGGGAATGATCCCTGAGTTGAGATCGCCGCCGCTGAACTGGGTAGGGTCACCTGACGGGACGAAGACATTCGCCGGCTCAGCGCCGAAGGTGACCGTGTGGGGCGCATCCATTCCGGGGTTGCTGAAGACCACTTTGTCGCCCACGTGCACTGTCACAGCTGCCTGGACGAAGCGCATGACCATCGCAATGCCGTCGTCGCCGCCTGCCAGCACCAGATGATCAGTGGCTTGCTCGGCCAAGGAATCGTTTAGCCGGTGTCCGTCACGAAGGATGGACCGTTCCTGTGCCTGGGACGAGCGATCGTAGTCCCTCTGGGTATAGGGGTACTCCGACCCTTCTTCCTGGACGTGGACGGTCCCCTTCATGGCCATGCCGTGAAGGAGGCAGTAGTACGTGAAGTCCCCCTCCTTCGGGAACGTCAGGCTGTAGCTTTCCACGACTTTAAACCCCGGAACCTCGACGTTGGACATGAGCCCCGAGTTGTAATAGGAAGTCCCGTCGTAGCTCTCCGTACCCACCAGGCCCAGTTGCTTAGGGTCAAACGGATCAAAGGGCTGCAGCGATTGGCCCGTGGCGAGGAAAGACACGGTGTGTATTTCGGCCGCGTTCGCCTCCCAGTTGATGGTGTCCCCGGCGTTGACTGTGATGTCTGTGGGGAGGAAGGCCATGCCCTGAATTGCCTGGTCCCAGGATTCGGAGCCGACTTGAACTGTCCAGGAATGCGTCCCCCAGTTGGATGCACCTGCCGGACCGGCGACGGCCACTGATGTTGCCAGCGCAGCGGCGGCCGCAAGAATGAACGGTAGTTTGCGGAATCTGCTGGGAATGCCCTGAAGATGCTTCATCGCATTGCTCTCTTTTTGAACCGTGTTCGGCCATGACTGGCCGATGGGTCACCGTGACCGGTTCACCCCAGCCGGGAGAACTCCCAAACTGGTCACTGTTCCTCGGCGAAAGGACCTCTGGGCGCCCATGCAGCGGTGCATGGGCGCAGGCAACCAGCTAGATCCTCGCACCGGAAATGCACCACCGGGATGGTGCGGGGCGGGGTTTCAATATTGATCCAGACGCCTTCACCAGCGCGCATTGATGCCGAACGCGCGGACGCGGGACGCAATTATTACCATCCTCCTTCGCCCCCAATTTGTCGAGATCAGCGGTAGCCGGTGACGAATGGGCGGTTGGTGGGAACGATCTGCTTGCCCAGCGGCATCAGGGAGACCGGGATGAGCTTGAGGTTGGCGATGGCCAGCGGGATACCGATGATGGTGACCGCCATGGCAATGGCCGTGCCCACGTGGCCGATCGCGATCCAGATGCCGGCCACCACCAGCCAGATGACATTGCCCAGCAGCGCGAACACGCCTGTTCCGCCCGGCTTGTCCACCACCATGCGCCCGAACGGCCAGAGTGTGTACGCGGCAATGCGGAACGAGGCGATGCCCCACGGGATGGTGACGATCAGCAGGCAGCAGATGATGCCCGCCAGGAAATAGCCCAGGGCAAGCCAGAGTCCGCCGAATACCAGCCAGATGATGTTGAGCAGAGTCTTCATCTGTCCATTGTGCCCTGCGGGGTCCGACAAAAACGTAAGGGTCTGCCCTGATTGACCCCTGAACTTTGGACCTGGAACGTGGACGGGCCTCAGCCCTTGGCCGCTTTCACGAAGGCCCGGATCTTCGCCAGGTCCTTCACACCACGGGAAACCTCGACGCCGGAGCTGACATCTACTCCCCAGGCACCTGAGGCTGCGGTGGCGTGCGCCACGGTGTCCGGGTCCAGTCCGCCGGCCAGCAGCCACTTGCGGTCCTGGAGCGCAGTCACGTCCACCATGGAGGCGTAGTCCCAGGCCTGTCCGGACCCGGGCACGGCGGCGTCAATCAACAGGAGTTCCTCGCCCCAGTCGGCGAACGCGTCCGCAGTGGCTGCCATGGTGACCGCCCTGATCAGCTTCATGCCGGCGTCGTGCACTGTTGTGACGTCCTCCGGGGTGAGGTCTGCATGGAGTTGGACCCACTCGAGTCCGGCGGAACGGGCGATGGCAATGGCATCGGCGACAGGTTCATGCCGGAAAACGCCGACGGCAAGTACCCCTTCCGGCACGTCGGCCAGAAGAGTGGAAACCTGCGACGGCGAGACCACCCGCGGGCTGGCCGTCAGGACAAAGCCGACGGCGTCCGCCCCGGCCTTCACGGCCTCACGGACGGATTCGGGCGTACTGAGACCACAGACTTTGACGAACATTTCCGGCTCCTTCAGGCTGTCTTCGTGACGTCCCCCGGGAGGAGACTAACAGGCAAAGGCACCCTGCGCCGATGTTCGGCGGTTCCATTTCAGAGGCCGGACAGCACACGCTCCACCATTTCCCGCCCGGCCTGTTCGAAGGCTGTGTCCCCCACCTGGTTGGCCCACACCACCGTGCCGATGGCTTGGTTCAGGTTCTCCAGCCGCCAGACGTCCAACTCCGCCCGTCCCACCGTTTTGCCCAGGCCCTCACGGAACGCGTCCGCCAGTTCGGGCCTGTGGACGAACTGCTGGTGGCTGAGCCGCACCAGATCGTGCACCCACGGACGCGGTTCAGCACGGCCAAAGTCGATGACCTTGATCTGTCCGTTGTCCTGCAGCCAGTTCCTAGGCTGGTAATCGCCGTGCGTTGCCACGAGCCGCGCCACGCCCGGCCGCAGTGCGTCCAGCTCCTGTTCAAAGCTGTCGAGTTGCGATTCCGGCAGCAGCCCGTCGGCGCGGTCCATCCACGCCCGGGTCTTTGCGGTGAGAGCTGGTGCGTAGGTGGACGAGTCCCCGGCGGGCCGGTGAATCCTCGCCAGCAACTCCCCCGCCTGGCGGTAGGTTTCCGGATCATCCTCGGCCATTGTCCCCTCGACCAGGACCCCCGGCAGGAACTCCATCACCAGCATCCCGGCCTTCGCCGATGCATGCCGCAACGCCGGCACACGGCCATGGAGCCCTGCGAAACCGCCGGCATGGGCGGCGATCTCGCGGTGGATATGGTGGCTTGTGGTGCTCGCCTTGACGATGAATTCTTCGCCCGGCAGTGTGGCAACGTGGAGGACGTTGGTGTCCTGTAAGGGCCAGGAGTAATCCTGCACCACGCTGAATTCCCCAAGCCAGGATGTCAGCAGGCGGCTCTGGTCCTCGGTGATCCCCTGGTGCATTTGCCCAGCATGCCACGCGTGGCGGGGACGCCCAAACAAAGGTGGGGACGCCCAAACAAACTAGGCTGGTCCGATGGAGATCATCCGCTTCGCAGAACTCAGGTCCGAACCGTGGCGCAACGGCGGCGGGGTGACCCGGGAGCTTGCCAGCCACCCGAAGGCCGCCTCGGCGCAGGACGGCGCCTGGGACTGGCGCGTCAGCATCGCCGACGTCAGCAATGCGGGGGATTTCTCGGCGTTCCCGGGCATGGAACGCGTGCTGACCGTGATCGACGGCGAACTCCTCCTTCTCACCGTGGACGGCGACGAGCACCCGCTGGAAAAGTACCGGCCCTTCAGGTTCTCCGGCGAAGCTGCTGCGCACGGGGCCCTGCCCACCGGGGACATCCGCGACCTGAACGTCATCACCCGGACGGGTTCGTTCAAAGGCTTCACCTCCATCATCGAGCTCTCCAAGAAGCGCGCGCACCCGGTTTTTGAGGGCCAGCTCGCTGTGCTGCTGCAGGGCCAGGCCACCGTCAGCGCGGGCAACGTCAGCGTCAGCGCCGAAGCCGCGGAACCTGCAACGGCCGTGGAAGCCGACGGCGACGAAGCCGCCCCGGCACCCACGGATCCCGAGGCACTCAACCGGTATGACGCCGTCGTCGGCTCCGATACCGGGACCCCCGAAATCCTGGGCCGCGGTTTCCTGGCCGTGGTCTCGATCGACCGCGTGACTGCCTGATCCAGCGCTGCAGGCTAGCCTCGCCTTCGTTACCTGAGCCTTTCCACACTGGTCAGCCGCGGGCCGCGCTCCTAGACTCGGGGCTATGACCACCACACCCTTTAATGCGCTCCTGTCCACCCAGATCGGCAACGAGTTCGCGGCCTCGCAGCAGTACATTGCCGTGGCCACCTGGTTCGCCAACCAGGACCTCCCGCAGCTGGCCCGCTACTTCTACCGGCAGTCGGTGGAAGAACGGAACCACGCCATGATGATGGTGCAGTACATGCTGGACCGCGACATTGAGTTCACCATCCCGGGCGTCCCCACCGTGCGCAACGATTTCTCCTCCGTGACCGAGCCGCTGGCCGTGGCGCTCGAGCAGGAGAAAGAAGTGACGGCCGCGATCGAGGCACTGTTCCGTGCGGCCCGCACCGAGGACGATGCCCTGGGCGAACAGTTCATGCTCTGGTTCCTCAAGGAGCAGGTGGAAGAGGTCGCCTCCATGACCACCCTCCTGAACATCGCCGAGCGTGCGGACAACCTTTTCGACATCGAGAACTTCATCGCCCGCGAAACCGTTGGCAACGCGGGCCGCGACTCCTCCGCTCCGGAAGCTGCCGGCGGCGCTCTCTAAGGCTCCGCCTTCTCCCCCAAGCGGTGAGGTTGGCCACCACCCCGGCCACCCGCCGTCGGGTGTTGCTAAGCTGGGATCAAGGCTCCGCACAGGACCCTCCGGACGACGGTTCAGTACCCGGCACGCGACAAGACTGGCCAAAGGATCTGTCATGTCGTGGTTAATTCTCATTCTTTCCGGAGCGCTGGAAGCCGTCTGGGCCGCAGCCCTGCACCGGACCTTCCAGGCCTCCGGCCGGCGCCGGCTCGCCCCCGTGCTCCTCTTCCTGGTCTCCGTCCTCGCCAGCATGGCCGGCCTCGCCATCGCCATGCAGTCCATCCCCACCGGCACCGCCTACGCGGTATGGGTAGGCGTGGGCGTGGTGCTGACGTCCGCATACGCGATCATCACCAAGGCGGAACGTCCGACGACGGCGCGCCTGCTTCTGCTCACCGGCATCGCCGCGTGCGTGGTTGGCCTGAAGGTGGTGGCGTAATGACCAAGCGTTCCGCTGCCTGGCTGATGCTGCTCGCCTCCGCCGTCCTGGAAGCCGTCTGGGCCACCGCACTGGGCCAGTCCGACGGCTTTACCCGGCCCCTGCCCACTCTTGTTTTCGGAGTGACGGCCACCCTCAGCATGATCGGCCTCGGCCTGGCCATCCGCAGCATCCCGCTCGGCACCGCTTACGCCGTTTGGGTGGGGATCGGGGCGGCCCTGACGGTGGGCTGGGCGATGGCCACCGGCGTCGAGCCCTTCAGCATGCTGAAGGTGCTGTTCATCGCGGGGATTGTGGGCTGCGCGGCCGGGCTGAAGGCCCTGCCGGCGGCCAAGCCGGGGGGCAAGCCGGGGCCGGTCTGGCCGGCGTCGGGAACGGTCGAATAGCCCCCCGGGCCCGTCACGCAAGAGCGCCTTTGATCAGCAGGCTCACCCCGGCAATCAGGCACAGGCTGAGGGCCGCGGGGCGGATGGCGGCGGCGGAAATCCGCTTCACCACCGGCCGCGAGGCCAGTGCCCCAAGGGCAACGCCCGGCAGCAGCCAGCTGGTGAGCAGCAAATCCTGTGTGGCGAAAGAACCGGCGCCCGCCAGGGCGAGCAACGAGACCACCGACGAAACCAGAAAAAACAGGGAGAGGTTGGCTCGGTACCGGTCCGGGTCCTCGCTCCGGTAAACCACCACGAGCGGCGGCCCTGAGGTCGAGGCAACCGTACCCAGAACACCGCCGATCAGCCCGGCAATGAACAGGGACAAACGGTTCTGCGGGATACGGAACCCCGTGAGTCCGGTGAGCACACTGGCCACCACCAGCCCGCCCACGATCATCCCGGTCCATTTGCCGTTCAGCAGGGGCAGCACCCACAGTCCGGCAACGGCACCGGGCAGGCACCCTGCAATGGCCAGCTTGAGATCCACGTGCCGCAGTCCCCTCCGGTTCTGCCAGCCCACGAACAGCATGACCACCACCGAAACGAGAAGCAGCGGGCCGGGCACCAGATGCGGGCTGATGATAAGCAGCAGCGGGGAGGAGACGATCCCGAATCCGGACCCGGTGCCGGCCTGTGCCACCACGGCGACGGCAACTATCAGAGCCGCGATGATGAGTTCCGTGGTGGTCATGGCGTCCATTCCTAAATGAGTTGTACGCCCACGTAGGCGAGTACTCCGATGAGGGCCCAGGAGAGCATGGCGACGCCGATCGCCCTGCCGCTAGTGCGTAGAAGGGACCGCATCTGCACCGACGCTCCCAGCCCGAACAGCGCCGCAGCGAGCAGCAGGTCCTGGGCGATCGCAGCACCTTCCAGGACGACATGCGGCAGGATTCCCAGCGTCCGCAACACGATCATCGCCATGAACCCGGCCACGAAGAGCGGGATCAAGGGTGGGAACTTGAGCTTGCCACCTTCAGTGCCGGCCGCCGCCTTGCTGCGCTCGGACTTGTTGTGCTGGGACTTGTTGTGCCGGGAACGGTTGCGGAAGCGCTGCACCAAAGCAGCACCGGTGACCATCGGGGCCAGCATCAGGACGCGGGTGAGCTTGATGATCAGGGCCCCGGCCAGGGCAGTGGTACCAGCCGTCTGCGCCGTCGCCACAACCTGCCCCACGTCATGGACGCTGGCCCCCACCCAATACCCGAACTGCACCTCGTCCAGGCCGAGGGGACCCTTAAGTGCCGGCAGCACGGCGATGGCCAGCGTTCCGCACAGGGTCACGAGCGCGATGGGCACCACGGTGCCACGGTGATCCGTTCTGGTCACCCCGCTCATGGCCCCGATGGCGGAGGCGCCGCAGATGGAAAAGCCTGCGGCCAGGAGCAAAGGCTGATCCCCCGGAAGCCTGAACGCCTTGCCCAGCATCAAGGTGCCCACGAAGGTCAGCAGGACGATGCCCACCACGATCCCCAGTGTCGCCCAGCCGAGGGCTGCAACGTCTATGAGGCTCAGCTTCAGTCCGAGCAGCACGATTCCGAGCCGCATGAACCTCTTGGCGGCCAGCACCAGCCCGGGCTGCATGACTCCTTCGACTGCCGTACCGATCCCGGGCAGGTTGGCGCAGAGGATGCCCAGGATGACGGCCATGGTGAGAAAGGGCAGCACCGGGACGGCCACGTGGACAAGCCATGCGACAGCCACGGCCGCCGCTGCCAGCGCGAGCCCGGGCAGCCGGATATTCCGCAGGCCCCGGGGAAGAAGTCCGTGCTGTTTGTCGCTTCCTGCCGGTTTGTCGTTTCCTACGGGGGTGGCAACGTCTTGTGTCATGGTCGTCTGCGATCCTCCCGGAGCGGGCTTGCGCCTTGCTCGGGCCGGATCTCCTTTCTTTCGGGCACGGAGAGCGATTGCATTGCGCTCAAGAGGCCAACGGATGCGATGTCCGCGGCGCTGCAACCGCGGGACAGATCGTTCAGGGGCGCCGCCAGCCCCTGCAGGATGGGGCCCACGGCGAGGGCTCCCCCAAGCCGTTCGGTGATCTTGTAGCCGATGTTTCCGGCGTCCAGGCTGGGGAACACCAGCACGTTTGCCTGGCCCGCCACCTCCGAGCCGGGTGCTTTCGCTGCCCCGATGGCGGGGACCAGCGCGGCATCAAGCTGCAGCTCGCCGTCCACGTGCAACAGCGGGTGGCGGGTCCTCAGCATTTCCATCGCGGCCCTGACCTTGTCCACGTGCGAGTGGTTAGCGCTCCCCCGGGTGCTGAAGGACAGCATGGCCACCCTCGGCAACTGCCCTGTCAGCGTCTGGTGCATGGCGGCTGCCGAGGCAGCGATGTCCGCCAGCTGTTCGGCGGAAGGATCGGGAACGACGGCGCAATCGCCGAAAGTCAGTTCCCTCCCGTCGGGCAGCAGCATCAGGAACGAGCTGCTCAGGGTGGTGCAGCCGGGGTCAAGGCCCACCACGCGCAGCGCAGCCCGGAGCACCAGCGCAGTGGGCGTCCCGGCCCCGGCGACGCAGGCGTCCAGGTACCCCGCCCGCAATGCGGCCGCGGCAACATGGACAGGCTCCTGCCTGGCTTGGGGCAGCTGTTCGGGTTTGCGGGCGTAAGCTTCCGCGATCAGCGCGGCGATGCTGCTGTCGCCGGCCAGCCCGCCGACGTCGAGGATGGCGTCGCCGGGCAGCGCACAGTCCAGTTCGGCGGCCAGTCGCCGGACTTCCTTGGCCCTGCCGATGAGGCGGGGACTGATGATTCCTTCCGCTGCCAGCGCACTGGCAGCGCGGACGGCACGCTCGTCCTCGCCGTCGGCGAATCCGACCACCCGGCCGCGGCCGGACAGCTCCTGGCGCCAGCGCTCAAACAGCGCGCTTCCCGCAGGCGGCGCTGCCTGCGGAATGCGCTTCTCAACAATCGCCGTCGCCATGGTTGTACCTCTCGTCTCGAACCTGCGCAGGTCACATCGAACCAGGTCACATCGAATCCTGCGGAGGCGTCCACGAGGGAGCGCCTCCGCAGGCGAAGAACCGGATGCGGTGGTTAGGGCTGGATGGCCTTCTCGATGTCGGTGAGCATGCCGTCCACACCATGCAGCAGCGCTGACAGGACCTCAGCGTCGGCTACCAGGGGCGGGGAGATCATGATCATTGTGGCGCCGCGGTCGTCGCCGCGCAGGATCACCTTGGTGCGTTTGAAGGACTCGGGGAGCACCTCGCGCAGGACCTTCAGCGACTCTGCTTGGGTCAGTTCGCGGCCGCTGAAGCTGTCCGCCATGAGTTCGATCGCGTAGAAGAAGCCCGTGCCGCGGACTGCCTTGACGCAGCGGTGCGAGTTCTTCAGGGATTCCAGGGCCTCCCTGATCCTGGGGCCCTGTTCCTGGACGTTGCCCAGGACATTTTCGTCGCGCATGGCGGTGATATTGGCGACCGCGACGGCGGTGGACACCGGGTGCCCGCCCCAGGTGGCGCCGTGGGTGAAGACGCCGCCCGTGGAGGAATTGAACAGCTCCTGGACCAACTGCTCGCGGACGATCAGGCCGCCCAGCGGCGCGTAGCCCGAGGTGGAGCCCTTCGCAAAGGTGACCAGGTCCGGGACCACGCCGGTGACGCCGTAGCCGAAGAAGTGTCCCAGCCGGCCGAAAGAGCAGATGACCTCGTCAGAGACAAGCAGGATCCCGTACTTGTCGCACAGTGCGCGCAGTGCCGGCCAGTAGCCGTCCGGCGCCACGAGGGCTCCGCGGCCGTTCTGGACCGGCTCGACAAAGATGGCCGCAACCGTTTCCGGGCCCTCTTCGAGGACCACCCGCTCAATGGCGCGGAAGCAGTCGAGCTCGGTGACCGGGCCGCAGTCGCCGGTGAATCCGAGGGTGTTCGGGACGCTCCGGATGCCCGGCAGGAGCTCGCCGAACGGCTCCTTGATCTTGGGCAGCTGCGTAATGGACAGGGCACCCATGGTGGTGCCGTGGTATGCCATGTCACGGCTGATGACCTTGGTCCGCTGCGGCTGGCCCTGGCTGCGGAAGTACTGGCGGGCAAACTTCAGGGCCGTCTCCACGGCCTCGGAGCCGGAGTTGACGAAGAACGTCGTGCCCAGGTCTCCGGGGGCCAGGTCCGCGATGAGCGCGGCGGCCTCGATGGCCGGCGGGTGCGCCGAGCCCCAGTTGGAGGCGTAGGCCAGGGTGCTGATCTGCTCGCTGGCGGCCTTGGCAATGTCCTGGCGGCCGTGGCCCATGTTCACGCAGAAGAGACCGGCGAGGCCATCCAGATAGCGGTCCCCCTCGGTGTCGATGAGGTAGCTGCCTTCGCCGCGGACAAAGATCGGGAACTCGCTGTCCCAGGTGTCCTTGCGGGTGAAGTGGGGTCCGAGGTGGCGCCGGGCCTGGGCCCGGAGTGTTGAGGCGTCCAAGACTATCTCCTTCTTGTCGAGGTGAGTAGCGATGATCGAAGCCTAGGCCGGGGGCCGTGGCACGCGTCAGTGCCACATGGAGCCCGGCTGTTGGGTCCAGTTTGGTCCCATCATTTGGCGCATATCTGGCTCTTCTGGTCCCATCCTGGACCGGACCATACTTCGATAATGCTGCGCAGCCCGCACGGCGGACTTACTTGCAGCGCAACCCATCAACAACCCGGAGGTCACAATGAAGATCGGCATCCCGAAGGAAATCAAGTCCCACGAATACCGAGTAGCCGTCACGCCGGCCGGCGTCCACGAGCTCGTTGCCCACGGTCATGAAGTGTTAATAGAGGCCGGCGCCGGCGAGGGTTCGTCCATCTCCGATGATGCGTACACGGTCGCGGGAGCCACCATTCTTCAGACAGCCGACGAGGTCTGGGCCACAGCCGATCTGCTGCTCAAGGTCAAGGAGCCGATCGCCGCGGAATACCACCGCATGCGGCCGGACCTGACAATCTTCACGTATCTGCACCTGGCCGCCGACGAGGCCTGCACAAGGGCCCTGCTCGACGCCGGCAGCACCTCCATTGCCTACGAGACGGTCCAGCTCGAAGACGGATCGCTGCCGCTGCTTTTCCCCATGAGCGAAGTGGCCGGCCGGCTGGCTCCCCTGGTCGGCGCACAGTGCCTGACCCGTCCCGAAGGCGGCCGCGGCGTGCTGATCGGGGGCGTCTCCGGCGTGGCACCTGCCCGCGTGGTCATCATCGGCGCAGGCGTCTCCGGCATGAACGCCGTCGCCGTGGCTGCCGGCATGTGGGCGGACGTGGTCCTGTTCGACAAAAACGTGGACAAGCTGCGCGCCGCGGACCGCATGTACCAAGGCCGGGTCCGCACCCTCGCAGCCAACCAGCTCGCCATCGAGCAGGAGGTCATCCAGGCCGATCTGGTCATTGGCGCCGTGCTGGTGCCGGGCGCCAAGGCACCCAAGATCATCTCCAACGAACTGGTCTCCCGCATGAAGCCCGGCAGCGTCCTGGTGGACATCGCCATTGACCAGGGCGGTTGCTTCGAGGATTCGCACCCGACCACGCATCAGGAACCCACCTTCCGCGTCCACAGCTCCGTCTTCTACTGCGTGGCCAACATGCCGGGCGCCGTTCCCCACACCTCCACCTACGCGCTGACCAACGTCACGCTGCCGTACATTCTGCAGATCGCCGACAAGGGCGTGGAGCGGGCCGTGGCCGAGAATGCGGCACTGCGCGCAGGCCTGAGCACCCTGGGCGGCCGCCTGACCAACACCGCGGTCGGCGCGGCGCATGGCATCGACGTCGTTGATTCACTGGAATCTCTGGCCCGTAGCTAAAGTACAAAGAGAAATTCTTGGCGGGGGAGTTCATACTGAACTCCCCCGCTTCTTTCGGTCCTGATACTTCATCGCGCTGCTTGGGAGGCGAATCGTGCCACGGACACTCATAGAGATTGACCGCAGTTCCAGCGAACCCCTGTACCGGCAGGTCCGCCGCGTCATCGAGCACGGCATCGCCGTCGGCATCTTCGATTCACGCCGCAGGCTCCCCAGCTCCCGCGAGCTGGCCGCCGAGCTCAAGGTTGCCCGCAACACCATCAACCTGGCCTACCAGGAACTGCTCACAGAGGGCCTGGTGCTCAGCCATGAGCGCCGCGGGATCTTCGTCAACCCGGAAATGCTGGCCGCGGCCGAGGCCGAGGTGCCTGCCACGGATTCGATGATCGACTGGTCCTCGCGGATGCGGCGCTACGCCGACGAAGGCATCCCGGAGGTGGAAAAGACCACGGACTGGTACACCTACCCGTACCCGTTCGTCGCCGGACAGGTGGACGTCCACAGCTTTCCCGCCACCGCCTGGATACGGAGCCTGCGCGAAGCCCTGTACCAGCCCCACCGCTTCGCCAGCCTCCAGGACAGCGTGGGCGCGGACGACCCCATGCTCATCGAGATGATCCGCCGGCAGATCCTTCCCGCGCGCGGCATCGAGGCCGGGCCGGATGAAGTCCTCATCACGGTCGGCTCCCAGCAGGGTCTGGATCTGCTGGCCAGGACGCTGCTCGGCCCCCACCAGCGCGTGGGCATAGAGAACCCCGGCTATCTTGACGCCCGCCACATCTTCCTGCGCACCGGCGCCCAGGTCTACGGCATCGACGTCGACGGGGACGGACTCTGCCTCCCCGGGACCCTCAGCGGCACCGCCCTCCTGTATGTCACCCCCAGCCACCACCACCCGACCAATGTCACGCTGAGCATGGAGCGCCGCCGTCGTCTGCTCAAGCTCGCCGCCACTTCCGGAACAGTGCTCATCGAGGATGACTACGACAGCGAATTCCGTTATGAAGGCAGCCCCAGCCCCGCGCTGAAAGCCCTGGATTCCACCGGCGACGTGCTGTACCTGGGCACATTCTCCAAGTTCCTGTCGCCCGGTTTGCGGCTGGGGTTTTTGGTCGGCCCAGCCGAATTGATCCGCGAACTAAGAAAGGTGCGCCGTTACCAGGTCCGCCATCCGCCAGGCCATTTACAGCGGGCGCTCGCTCTGATGATTGACAGCGGGGACTATCACCGTGCGTTGCGGCGCCACCGCCGGCAGATGAAATCCCGCTGGGAGATGGTCAGCAGCCTCTCGGCACAATATCTGCCCTGGGATCAGGGCAGCTACCCGCCCGGCGGCGTCAGTCTTTGGGTGGAGGGGCCACCCGGGCTGGATGCCTTGGAGTTGGTCCGCGCCGTAGAAAAGCGCGGAGTGCTCATTGAACGTGGCGATATTTATTTCATCCAACCGGACGCACCGCGGAATTGCTTCAGGATTGGTTTTGGCGCCATTCCCTCGCGCTCAATTGCGGAGGGTTTGGCAGTGGTCGGCGAGGAAGCAAAGATCCTGCTTGCCGGGAGAGACGGCAGACCCAAAATCGCCGCTGAATAGCGGCCTGACAGGGCCCATCAGACACCAGAACGGCTGATGCCCCGCTGCGGGCGCTATTGTGGTCCGGCTTAGACGCGGGGAATAGCCATGTACTTGGTCTCGAGGAATTCCTCGATTCCGGCCCGGCCACCCTCGCGGCCCAGGCCGGAGGCCTTGATGCCGCCAAAGGGCGCCGCAGGGTTCGAGACAATTCCAGTGTTGAGCCCAACCATGCCAACTTCAAGGGCGTCGCCCATGCGGAAGCCCCGGTCCACGTCCTGTGTAAAGAGATAGCCCACCAGCCCCCACGGGGTGTCGTTGGCCAGCCGGGTGACTTCCTCTTCGGTGTCGAAGGGAACCACAGGAGCCACGGGCCCGAAGATCTCCTGGCTCATCAGGTCGGAATCCGGGCTGACGCCGGACAAAACAGTGGGAGTGTAGAAGTAGCCGGGGCGGTCCGGGCGGGAGCCACCGCACACCACAGTGGCGCCCTTGGACACGGCGTCGTCCACCAGTTCCTGCATCTTGGTGAGTGCCTTCTCTTCGACGAGGGGCCCGACGTCGGTACCGGAGTCGGCTCCGTCGCCCACCGAAAGGGCACTGAGGCGGGCGGCCAGCCGTCGGGCGAATTCGTCCGCGATGGGGCGCTGCACAAAGAGCCGGTTGGCTGCCGTGCAGGCCTCGCCCATGTTGCGCATCTTCGCGGCGACGGCGCCATCCACGGCGCGGTCCAGGTCAGCGTCCTCGAACACGATGAACGGGGCGTTCCCGCCCAGTTCCATCGAGGAGCGCATGACGTGCTGCGCTGCCTGCTGGAGCAGGCGCACGCCGACTTCGGTGGAGCCGGTGAAGCTGACCTTGCGGGCGATGCCGCTGGCCATCCATGGCGACACCACCTCCGCAGCCTTGGTGGTGCAGACAACGTTGAGTACACCCCTAGTACTACAGTCGCGTTTATGGGGTGTGTCCGCGGGCCTTGTAATGACAGTATCGAGCGCGGTGTTGGTGTTTTCGTCGCCAGGTTGAGTATTCCAGGACGTGTTTCGGGCTGGTGGTGCGGTGCCAGACGAGCCGGACGAGCAGCCGCCTGATTTCGGGCAGCGAGAGCCGGATCAGTTCCCCGCCTCCGGCGGCAGCGCCCCTTTTTTGGAGCGGATCACGGTCAGGAAGGCCTGGGCGAACATGGAGAGGGTGATGTGCCGGTACCAGCCGGTGTATTGGCGGACCTGGTAGTGGTCCAGTCCGGTTTCGCCCTTGGAGGTTTGGAAGGTTTCCTCGATCGCCCAGCGGGCGCCGGCGATCCGGACCAGTTCGGCGAGGGAGACCCGGTTGGGGCCGTGGCAGATGTAGTAGGCCAGGTCGGTGGGGTCTTTCAGGGAGCGGCGGGCCAGCAGCCAGTGTTCTCCGGTTTCGGCGGGTCCGTTGATGCGGGTCCGTGCCCAGGAGTAGAGGCGGTCGCCCTTGGTTCCGGCCCCGGCGGTGCGGGTCCGCCAGGCATTGGCGCGCAGGGAAGCGATGAGTTTATCGGCACGCCATTGCTCGCCCGGCCAGGCGGTGGGGGCGATGATGTTTTGGTTCATGGGCACGGCCAGCACGTAATGCAATCCTCTGGCTTCCAGGCGGCGGCGCAGCCCTGTGTGCTGGCCGTAGACCGCGTCCCCGGTGGCCCAGCGGGCCGGGATCCCGGCATCCAGGGCGCGGTCGATCATGTCCGCGGCCAGTACCGGCTTCGTGGCGAATTCCCTGGTTTTGGGGATCCCGGCCCCGGCGCATCTCTCCCGATCATCGGCCCAGGCTTTGGGCAGGTAGAGTTCCCGGTCCAGCAGGGTGCGCCCGGCCGGGGCGGAATATGTCAGGAACACCCCGATCTGGCAGTTCTCCACCCGCCCTGCCGTGCCCGAATACTGGCGTGCGACCCCGGCTGAGGCGGCGCCCTTCTTGAGGAATCCGGTCTCGTCAATGATCAGGATCCCGTCAGGATCGCCCAGATGGCGGTTGACGTAGGTGAACAGGTCATCCCGCACAGCATCCGGGTCCCAGTCGGTGGTCGAGAGCAGGCGCTGCATGCCATCCGGGGTACCGTGCCCGGCGCGTTCAGACAGGGTCCAGGAATTCTTACGTTCCTCATCCGAAAGGAGCCCGCGCACATACCCCACAGCGTTCCGGCGTGGTTCGGACCGGACAAACCGCTGCCCAATCAGATCACCGATTTCTTCCAGACCTTCGGCCCACTCTTCTACGTCCGCCACACAAATATCATCACTCACCACCAACGATTAACAGGTTCCCTGCCGAAAGTCCGATTAAACCGCCGACGCAGCCCATAATAAACGCGACTGTAGTACTAGGCAGGCCGGCCTCGATCAGGATGTCCACGAGCGCCAGGGAGGACAGCGGGGCGAGGTTGGCGGGCTTGAACACCATGGTGCAGCCGGCCGCGATGGCCGGGCCGATCTTCCGGGTACCCATGGCCAGGGGGAAGTTCCACGGCGTGACCAGCACGCAGGGGCCCACCGGCTCCTTGGAGACGAGGATGCGGTTCTTGCCGTCGCCGGTGGTGGTCAGGTTGCCGCCGATCCGCACGGCCTCCTCGGAGAACCAGCGGAAGAACTCCGCGGCGTAGGCCACTTCGCCCTTGGCCTCCGGGAACGGCTTGCCCATCTCGCTGGTCATGATGAGAGCGAGCTCATCCTGGCGGGCCGTGATCAGGTCGTAGGCACGGCGGAGGATCTCGCTCCGTTCGCGCGGCGAGGTCTTGGCCCATTCCTTCTGTACGCGGCCGGCGGTTTCGATGGCCCGGCGGGCGTCTTCGGGACCGCCGTCAGCTATCGTGGCGATGACCTCTTCAGTGGCGGGATTTACGACGTCGAAACGGGCCCCGGACGCCGCTTCGGCCCATTCGCCGTCGATGAACAGGCCGGTGCTGACCGTGGCGATGGCGTCAAGCGCCTGCTGCGAGGTCCGGGAGTTGGTCGTTGACTGGATATTCATGAGCGTCCTTTTCTATGGGGTCGGGCCGAGAAATCTGGCCCTGTCGCGGCCGGGCCTGGAAGATTGAGCTGCTGGACCAGCACCCTGCAGAAGGAGCCGCAAGTCAGGACCACGGCGTCCGCCTCTGTCTTGCACAACTCCAGAAGCAGGCCTGTGGAGGCCTCCACACGGAAGACCTCCACAGGCAAGGCTGGACGGACCTGAGGATTTATACGTAGTCCTTGTACTTCTCGAGGGTGCGGACCGGCTTGGCGAGGGCATCGCGGCGGAAGGGGTCTCCCAGTTCGCGGGTGCACATGATCTCGATGACCGTGGTTTTGCCTTCTTCCATCTGGGCGGCGAGCGCGCGCTGGAGGGCGGGGCCCACCTCCTCGAGCTGATCGACCACGATGCCTTCGGCTCCCATGGTCTGGGCCATGGCAGCGAAGCTTTCACCGTTGTCGAGCTCGCCGGCAATGAAGCGGCGGTTGTAGAACTCCACCTGGTTCTTCTTCTCCGCACCCCACTGGCGGTTGCGGAAGACGATGGCCGTGACGGGGATGTCGTGCCGGACGGCGGTGAGGACCTCACCCATGCTCATGGCCCAGGCGCCGTCGCCGGCGTAGGCCACGGCAGGGCGGTCCATGGCCGCGGCCTTGGCACCGATCATGGTCGGCAACGCGTAGCCGCAGTTGCCGAAGCTCATCGGGGCGAAGAAGCTGCGCGGCTTCTCGAAGCGCAGGTAGCTGTGGGCCACGGAGTTGATATTGCCGATGTCGGTGGAGATCATGGCGTTCTCCGGCATGGCCTTCTCGAGCTCGCGAAGGACCTGGCGCGGGGACAGCCAGTTGCCTTCCTCGTTCTTGTGCTCTTCGAGCATGTCCAGGCTGTACTCATCCTTTTCGTGGGTCCACGCGGTGAGTTCCTCTTCCCAGCTTTCCTTCTCGGCCTTGATGGTGGCGGCACGCTCGGCTTTCGTGGCGTCGCAGGCCAGGGTGAGCTGGTCCAGGCGCTTGCTCAGCTCGAGTGCCACAGCCTTGGCGTCGCCGCAGATGCCCACGCTGATCTTCTTGACCAGGCCGAGCATGGTGTGGTCGGCGTCGATCTGGATGATCTTCGCTTCGGTGGGCCAGTAGGCCTGGCCGTACTGCGGCAGGGTGCCGAACGGGCCCAGGCGGGTGCCGAGGGCGATCACGACGTCGGCCTGGGAGATGAGCTTCATGCCTGCCTTGGACCCCTGGTAGCCCAGCGGTCCGGCCCAGAGCGGGTGGCTGGCCGGGAAGGAGTCGTTGTGCTGGTAGCTGTTGACCACCGGGGCACCCAGGCGCTCGGCCAAGGCCTTGCATTCCTCGACGCCGTCGGCCATGACGACGCCGCCGCCGGAGACGATCACAGGGAACTTGGCCGTGGCGAGCAGGGCAGCCGCCTCGTCCAGGCTCTTGGTGCCGCCGGCACCGCGGTCCACGCGGCGCGGCTGCGGGATCTCCACAGTGATCTCGCCGTAGAAGTAGTCACGCGGGATGTTCAGCTGGGTGGGGCCGTTTTCAGACATGGCGCGGTCGAAGCAGCGGCCGGTGAATTCGGCCATGCGGGCCGGGTGGGTCACATGGCCCTGGTACTTGGTGAATTCCTGGAACATGGGCAACTGCTTGGCCTCCTGGAAGCCGCCGAGTCCGATGCCTGTGGTGCCGGCTTCCGGCGTCACGATGACCACGGGGCTGTGCGCCCAGAATGCTGCTGCGATGCCGGTGACGCAGTTGCTGATGCCCGGACCGTTCTGGCCGATGACCACACCGTGGCGTCCGCTGGCACGGGCATAGCCGTCAGCCATGTGGGCTGCGCCCTGCTCGTGGACCACCGGAACCAGGCGGATGCCTGCGGGGGCGAAGATGTCCATGGCGTCCATGAAGGCTGAACCCATGATGCCGAAAATATCGGTGACGTCGTTGGCGACCATCGTCTCCACGAAGGCTTCCGACGGAGTCATCTTCTGCACGCCCTTCACGACTTCGCGGACGGGCCTGGCCGGTGCTGCCTGGGCCTGGGCGCCATTGCCCTGCGCCGCAGATGACTCGGCGACGGGCGCTTCTGCCGTGCCGTCGTTGGCAACGGCTGAGAGTTCGACGGTGTCTTGGCTCATGATTGCTGCTCCTCCTCCAGGACTTCGCCCAGATACGCTAGAAATATAAAAAGTGGAACGTTACGTTCCTGTTTTGGTGCTGATGCCGAGATTATGGCAAAAGAACAGCGCCGTCAACGGGTATTTCAAATATTCGGAACGCCACGTACGATATTCTTGAAATGGATGCCAAATACGGTGCGGCTTGATCACATGGAGGACAACAAAATGGCTGAGATTCACAGGATCGGCGAGCCGGTTCTGCAGGCGCCGACGGAGCTGGCCGGGGACACCCCCACCATGCGGCTGTTCTCCCTGCTGGAACTGATCGCCACCAAGGACCAGCTCTTCACGCTCCAGGGCCTGGTGGAGGAAACGGGCACACCCAAGCCCACACTGCACCGCATGCTGCAGCAGCTGGAAGGGTCCGGCCTGCTGATCCGGGAGAACAACGGCCGGCATTACGGCACCGGAGTCCGGCTGCGGCGCATGGCCGAAAACCTGCTGATCAACGACATGCACCACGGCGCACGGCATTCGGTGCTGCGCAACCTGGTGGCGGAACTGGGTGAGAGCTGCAACGTGACGGCGGTGTCCGGCAGTGAAGTGGTCTATCTGGACCGCATCGAAACCTCCGAACCCCTGCGGATCACGCTCCAGCCCGGTTCCCGGGTGCCGGTGCACTGCTCGGCCAGCGGGAAAATGATCCTCTCCCAGCTCAGCCCGGCCCAGCGCAGGCGCCTCATTGCCGCCGCCCCGCTGGAGCGCTACACGAACAAGACCGTGACAGACCCTGAGCTGATCGAGGAGGAACTCCAGCGCGTCCGCCGCGACGGCTACGCCATCGATGACGAGGAATTCCTGCCGGGCATGGTCTGCGTGGCCGTGCTGGTCCCCACCGCCAACGCGGTGTCCAACCTCTGCGTCGCGGTCCAGGCCCCGGTTATGCGGCTCACCCCGAGAAGGGGCTGAAGCTGCTCCCGGCCCTGCAGCGTGCCGCCGCGGCGATCAGCCTGATCGAGGCCGAGTCCGGTTCCGCGGAAGGAACGGTCGACGGCGGCAGCACCACCGGGGGCAGCCCTGCCGGGGCGGAGGAGGAGCTGTGGAGCAGCTGACCCGCCTGATGCCCGACGAGATGGTTTCAGTCCGCGAGGTTTTCAATCTCGATTCGGACCTCAAGGTAGCGGCCTTCCGGGAAGCCGACGAGCACGTCCCCGAGGTGGACCCCGCCTACCGTTTCAACCACGACGTCACGCTTGCCATCCTGGCCGCCTTCACCCGGAACCGGCGGATGCTGCTCCAGGGCCTGCACGGAACAGGCAAGTCCACGCACATCGAGCAGGTGGCCGCGCGGCTGAACTGGCCCTGTGTGCGGGTGAACCTGGACGGCCACATCAGCCGGCTTGACCTGGTGGGCCGCGACACCGTGGTCCTGAAGGACGGCAAACAGATCACCGAGTTCCAGGAAGGCATCGTCCCCTGGGCCATCCAACGGCCCGTGGCACTGATCCTGGATGAGTACGACGCCGGCCGGCCGGACGTGATGTTCGTGATCCAGCGGCTCCTGGAACGCGACGGCAAGCTGACGCTGCTGGACCAGAACAGGGTCCTTGACGTACACCCCGGGTTCCGGCTCTTTGCCACGGCCAACACCGTGGGACTGGGAAACCTCAACGGCATGTACCACGGCGTCCAGCGGCTCAACCATGCCCAGATCGACCGATGGAACATCGTCGCCGCCCTGAACCATCCCCCGGCGGAGGACGAGATCGGGATCGTGCTGGCGCGGGTCCCCGAGCTGGACGACGCAGCCGGCCGGAAACTGGTGGCGTCCATGGTGTCCGTGGCCAAGCTGACGCGGGACGGTTTCCGGGTAGGCGATCTGTCCACCCTGATGTCCCCGCGCACCGTCATCACCTGGGCTGAGAACATCGGGATCTTCGGCGATGCCGGCAAGGCCTTCCAGCTGTCCTTCGTCAACAAATGCGATGAGGCCGAGCAACCGCTCATTGCCGAGTACTTCCAGCGCTGCTTCGACCGCGAGCTGGAAGCACCGCGGACGTCCGGATACCTGCCCGCCGAACCGCACCCCGCTGCCGCCTTCGCCGTCGCGGCCGGATAGGCCAAGCCATGGCCTCCCTTGCGGTACAGACGGAGCAGGCGGAGACGGAACGGGCGGAGGCCGCCTCCCGGCAGCTCGCAGCCGCCTCGCTACGCCGCCGCAAGCAGACCCTTGAGCTGTGCGCCGCGGCGATGCGTGCGATCAGCGGGCAGGGCGGCCTGCACTTCCGTGGCCCTGCACTGTACCGGGCGAGCGCCCCGGTGCCCATGCCGGCGCCCCACCTCCACCCGGGCACGGACAGCACAGACCTGGACGCCTTCCGTGGCGCGGCAGACGGCATGGCGCTGCGCCTGCAGCACAGCGACGCCGCCCTGCACGGGAACCTCTGCCCTGTAACGCCTGCACGCATGCTGGTGTTCGAGATGCTCGAACAGTTCCGCACCGAATCGCTGGTTGACGCTGCAATGCCGGGGGTCCGGGCCAACCTGAACCGCCGCTTCCAGCAATGGTCCCGGGAGTTCGAGGCGTCCACCCTGGCCGACACGGACCTGGGGATTATCCTCTTCACCGTCGCCCAGGTCTGCCGGGCGAGGATCACCGCGGAGCCGATGTCCCCGGACTTCGAGGACCGGATTGAATCGACCCGGGCCGAGCTTGCCCCGCACCTCGGCACCCATCTGGCCGCTCTGCGGAGGGAACGGTTCTCCCAGCCGGGCTTCGCCCGCCATGCCCTCGCCATCGCGGAGACCGTCGCCGCCATCAGCGAGGTCCTGGAAGCCCGGGAAACGCGGCCCTCCCGTTCCGGTGGCCGGGCGCTGCAGTTCCAGCTGCTCTTCGACCAGGACAGCAACGACGACGCCGTCCCCACAGCAAGGTATGGGCGCAGCGATGCGCTGGAGGACGGAGAAGGCGGATACCGGCGCTTCACCACGGCCTATGACCGCGAGTTCCAGGCCACGGATCTGGTCCGCGCCGAACTGCTGCGCGGATACCGGCAGCAGCTCGACGACGACATAGCCAGGCAGGGCATCAACGTGCCCCGGCTGGGCCGTGCCCTGGGTGCGGTGCTGTCCACAGCCATCCACGACGGCTGGGACGGCGACGCCCTCGAAGGACGCCTTGACGGCAGCAGGCTCGCCCGGCTGGTCACGGCCTCCGGGGACCGCAGGGTGTTCCGGACCGAACGGACCGAACCGCGGAGCGATGCCACGGTGACGTTCCTGGTGGACTGCTCCGGTTCCATGAAGGAGCACAGCGCCGCCGTGGCCGCGCTGGTGGACGTCTACGCGCGCGCCCTGGAGCTGGCGGGGGCTCGCTGCGAAGTCCTGGGCTTCACCACGGCGGCCTGGAACGGCGGCCGTGCCGGAAAGGACTGGATCCGTGCCGGCAGGCCCCCGCATCCGGGACGGCTCAACGAGGTACGCCACCTGGTTTTCAAGGATGCCGACACCGCGTGGCGGCGGGCCCGCCCGGCGATTGCCGGGCTGATGAAGAAGGACCTGTTCCGCGAAGGAGCGGACGGCGAGGCCGTGGACTGGGCCTGCGCGCGGCTCAGCGGCAGCTCCGGGGGCAGCGGTTCCGAACGGCGGGTCCTGCTGGTGGTGTCCGATGGCAGCCCGATGGACGGCGCCACCGCCCTGGCCAACGACGGCCATTACCTGGAACAGCACCTGCGGGACGTCGTGGCGGCGCACGAAGCCGCCGGCACGACGGAAATCTTCGGTCTGGGCGTGGGTCTCGATCTCTCGCCGTACTACCGCAGGAACATCTCACTGGACCTCTCGCGCGGAAGCAGCGCCGCCGTCGTCGGGCAGGTCCTGGCCATGCTGGCCGGACGCCGCTAAACGCCAAAGCCCCCGCCGCACGGCACCCCTGCCCGGCGGCAGAGCCGCTCAACGCAGAAGCCGCTCAACGCAAAAGCCAGCCGCGGGGAAGTGCCTCCATTGGCACTTCCCCGCGGCGGGCTTTTCGGACGGGACGGATATCCGGCCTGAAGATCAGGGGCGGGCCGCTACCGGCTGCTGGTCGGGCTCCGCCTGCAGCACTTCAGCCGAAGGATCCAGCTCAGCGGAAGGATCCATGGACGGATCCGCCGGAATGTCGGCGGCGTCGTTGCCGGCCTCTTCTCCCGGCTTCCGGCCGTAGCGCCTGCGGACCTCGTAACTGAGTAGGATGACGACGAGCGTGACTCCGCTCATCAGGAACTGGGTCTGGGTGCTGGGCAGCAGGGCCATGGCGCCGATGACCAAGAGCATCAGCGCGATGGTCGCATAACTGAGCCACGGGAACAACCACATCTTCAGCTTCAGCGCAGCCGGGTCCTCGCGGTCCAGTCTCTTGCGCAGCACCACCTGTGACAGGGCGATTGCCAAGTAGACAAAGAGCGCCACGGCGCCGTAGGAGTTCACCAGGAAAGCGAACACCACCTCGCCCCAGACGTAGACACAGACCACGGAAACATAGCCCACGGTGGTGCCCAGCAGGATGGCACGGCGCGGAACGCCGGCCTTGGAGAGCTTGGTGAAGAACTTGGGGGCATCGCCGTTGCGGGTGAGGGCAAACAGCATGCGCGAGGTGGTGTACAGCGCGGAGTTCAGGCAGGAGAGCACTGCGGTGAGGACGATGAAGTTCATGATGGTGGACACCGCCGGGATTCCCATGACGTCCAGCACAGCCGCATAGGGGCTCACGCCGACGCTCTCGGCATCCCACCGCTGGATCGCGACCACCACGAAGATCGAGCCGACGTAGAAGGTCACCACCCGGGCCACGATGGAGCGCATGGCCCTCTTGACGGAACGCTCGGGGTCTTCCGACTCGGCGGCCGCAATGGTGATGATTTCCGCCCCGGTATAGAAAGCCACACAGGGGACGACGGCGGCCAGCACGGCTCCCCAGCCCAGCGGCGTGAACCCGCCGTGGTCAAACAGGTTGCCGATGCCCGGCGTCGATTCGGGCCACAGGCCGGTGATCCAGAGAACGCCCAGCCCCAGGAACAGGACGATGGCCACCACTTTGATGGAGCTGAACCAGTACTCGAATTCGCCGAAGGAGCGGGCGGAAACCATGTTCGTTGCGCTCAGTGCAACCATCAGGCCCAGGCTGAGCATCCACAGCGGAGCCATGGGGAACCACAGCTGGATGATCCGGCCGCCGGCAATCGCCTCGACGGCCACCACAATCACAAAGAAATACCAGTACATCCAGCCGGTCGCAAAGCCGGCCCGCTGGCCGAGTGCCTGCCGTGCGTAGACGTAGAAAGAGCCCACCACAGGACGCGCTACCGCCATTTCGGCCAGCATCCGCATGAGGAGCAAGGTGATGACGCCTGCGATCGCAAAAGAGACGATGGCCGCAGGGCCGGTACTGCTGATCACAACGCCGCTGCCTACGAACAGCCCGGCACCGATGACGCCCCCAATGGCAATCAGGTTCATATGTCTGTTCTTGAGGCCCTTGCTGAGACCGGCATTGTCGGTCTGCCGGGGTTCGGCTTGATACACGTTTCCTCCAAGATGCTCTGACGAAACCCGTTGAAGTGCACTTCGGTGCCTGCGCCACGAAGCGCGAAGCCAGGTCCACCGGAGGTATCAGTCCGCACGGCTGCCTGCCGAGTGATCCGGATCACTCCTCCTGGTGTAGCCCCAAACCTACGGAGGTGCCGTGGGGGTGCACAGTGCCAGATTAAAGGGAAAAGAGGGAGCCAGCCGTGAAAGCGTGGGTCCACGAAGCCTCTCATGGCTGCAGTCCGGTCCGAAGATGACTGCACCCACACCGCCGTACCCGTGGACCGGGCCCTGGAGCATGGGGACGCGCGGTCGGAATCCCGTTTGCGCGTGCGAAAGCCGGGGGGACCAGCGGCCGGTTTAGGCTTTTGCCATGGACTCCCCTGAAGTACAGCAGGCACTCGCCGCCCTCCGGCACAGACTCGACGGCGGCCGGCGGACTGTTCTGGGCATTACAGGAGCGCCCGGCTCCGGCAAATCCACGTTCGCGGACCGGCTGCAGCGGGAGTTCGGCCCGGACCTCGCCGTGGTGGTGCCGATGGACGGCTTCCACCTGGGCAACGCGATCATCGACTGCACACCGCTGCGGCAGCGCAAGGGCGCAATGGACACGTTCGACGTCGGCGGCTACCTCTCGCTGTTACGGCGGCTCGTGCGCCGGGATGAGGCAGTGGTGTACGCACCGGAGTTCCGGCGGACTTTGGACGAGCCGGTGGCCGCGTCGATCGCCGTCCCGGCGTCCGTGCCGCTGGTGATCACCGAGGGAAACTATCTGCTGGTGGAGACGCCTGAGTGGAAGGATGTCCGGGCGCAGCTGGATGAGGTCTGGTTCATGGACACCCCGCCCGCGCTGCGGCTGGCCCGGCTGGTGGATCGGCACGTGGAATTCGGCATGGAGCGGACCGCGGCGGAAGCGTGGGCGACCGGCCCGGATGAGGCCAACGCTGTGATGATCGCGGCCACGCGCCGGGGCGCCGACCGCATCATCCCGTGGGGCCAGGACGCAGGCTAGGAATACTGGGGCAAGGGTCGGGGTTCTTGGCTGGGACGAGAGTCCACAACGAATGGAGAGCGCTCATGACTGCACCATCGGTACACCTCGGCGACGGCCTCAACGTCAGCCCCCTCGGCTTCGGCGGCATGGCCCTCACTCCGGTCTACGGCGAGGTTGACCCGCGCGAGGCCCTCAAAACCCTGCATCATGCGGTGGATGCCGGCGTCAGCTTCATTGACACCGCGGACATCTACGGCGGAGGCAGCAACGAGCAACTCATCGCGCAACTGCTCAAGGAGCGCCGGGGCGAAGTGCAGCTCGCCACCAAGTTTTCCCTGGTGGGCTCACATGCTGATGGCTACACGGATATCCGGGGAGATGCCGCCTACATCCGGCAGGCCGTCGACGCCAGCCTGAAGCGGCTTGGCACGGACGTGATTGACCTCTACTACATGCACCGCCGTGACCTCCGCGTTCCGATTGTGGAAACCGTGGAGGCCATGGCGGGGCTGGTGCAGCAGGGCAAGGTCAAACACCTTGGCCTGTCAGAGGTGACCGCGCAGGAGCTGGCCGAAGCCCACTCCGTGCACCCCATCGCCGCGGTCCAAAGCGAATGGTCCATCTGGAGCCGGGACGTGGAACGCAACGTAGTTCCGGCCGCGGCCAGCCTGGGCGTGGGCTTTGTGCCGTATTCGCCACTGGGCCGGGGATTCCTCACCGGCACGGTGGACGCTTCAAGCCTGGGAGCCAACGACTTCCGACGCCGGATCCCGCGGTTCGCCGCGGACGCCTTTGACGCGAACCAGGAAGTCGTGGCCACCGTGCGGACGGTCGCCGCCGAGCTGGCCGCGACGCCCGCCCAGGTTGCACTTGCGTGGCTGCTGGAACAGGGTAAGCGACTCGGACTGGCCGTGGTCCCCATCCCCGGCACGCGCAAAACCCACCGGATCGACGAAAACCTGGGCGCACTGTCCCTGGACCTGACCCCGGCGCAACTGGAGGCGCTGGACCAGGCCGCGGACGCCGTCGTCGGCTCCCGCTCGGCGGACCCCAGCTGGGTGTCCCAGGGCCGTGAATAACCAGGGCCGTGAATAGACTGAAGCCCATGGACACGCTCATTCGCGACCTACGCGACATCACCATCCGCAGCATCTCCGTCAGCGAGATGAACAACAACGTGTATCTGCTGACCGCGAAGGCCAGCGGTGCACAGCTGCTGATCGATGCCGCGGACGATCTTCCGGCCATCCAGGCAATGCTGGCGGACTCAGCCGCGGATACTGCGGCTGAACCGAGGCTGGCACTCATCGCCACCACGCACCAGCACTGGGACCACGTCCGCGCACTGCCGGCGTTGGTGGAAGCGACCGGCGCACCCACAGCGGCTGGAGCGGACGACGCCGAGGCGCTGCCAGTACCCGTGGACCGGACCCTGGAGCACGGGGACACCTGCGCCGTGGACGGCTTCGAGCTCACCGCCGTGCACCTGCGCGGCCACACCCCGGGATCCATCGCATTTGTGTACCAGGACCCGGAGGGGCCTGCCCATATTTTCAGCGGCGACTCGTTGTTTCCGGGCGGCGTGGGCAACACCCAGAAGGATCCGGCGCGGTTCACGTCCCTGCTGGACGACGTCACCGCGCGGTTGTTCGAGGCCTACCCGGACGACACCGTGGTGCACCCGGGCCATGCCAGCCCCACCACCCTTGGCGCGGAACGCCCGCATCTCGAGGAGTGGCGCGCCCGCGGCTGGTAGGGCTTAACTCATCGAGTGCTCCGTAACTGCCGTTATGAGCCTTCTAAACGGCGGTTACGGAGCACTCGATGGTGTTAAAGGACCCTAGCGGCTGCGGCGTTCGTTCGAGGCCGGAGCCGACGCGCGGCGGGGACCGCTGCGTGCCGGACGGCCGCTGCCGCCACCGTTACCGGCGTACGAGCCACCGGACGTGCCGCCGGTGTTGGAGGACCAAACAGCCTTGTTGCCGGCGTTGCCGCCGTTGCCCGAGTTGCCGCCGTTGCCGGAGTTACCCGTTGAAGCACCGGCGCGCTGGCCGGATCCACCCGTACGTGCACCGGCACCGGCGCCCGCAGTGCGGGCTCCGGCGGCGCGCTGGCCCGTTGCCGGACGTCCGCCGCGCTGTCCACCGGTGCCAGCCGGGCGGCCCGTGCCGCCACGGGGAGCATCGCTGCGGGTAACGCGTGAATCAGAACGGCCGTCTGAACCGCGGCCAGCCGCTGCACGGCCACCTGCTGCGGGGACGTCGTTGCGGTGCGTGGAGCCTGTGGCGCCTTGGCCGCGGGAATTGCGGCGAGCAGCAGCTGCTGCAATGGCGCGGTCCTCGTTCTGCTCGGCTACACGGTCAAATGCTGCCCGTGCCTCGGTGCGGCCTTCGTAGGCAACAGCGCGGCGCTCGGCGCGGGGAAGATCGGTGCGGGTCGGCTCAGCGGAGACGCGTCCACGTCCGCCACGGCCTCCACGGCCACCGGCGGTGGGGCCTTCCTGGCTGCGACGGGCGCGCTTGCGCTCGGCGTTGGCACCCGTGGAGGTGCCGCCACCCTGCTGTGCGGACTTCTTGGCCAGAAGAGCGGCGCGGGTGCGCGGATCGATCTTGTCAGCCATTTCGCCCACGAGCTCAGCAACCAGCGGGGAATTGGCGGTAACGCGCTCGAAGTTAACATCCACGCCGGCAGCCTTCATCAGCTTCTTGACGTCAGACTGCTGCTCCGGGAGGGTCAGCGTGACAACAGTGCCGTCCGAACCTGCGCGGGCCGTACGGCCTGAGCGGTGGAGGTACGCCTTGTGCTCTGTGGGCGGATCCACGTGGATCACCAGTTCGACGTCGTCCACGTGGACGCCGCGGGCTGCGACGTCGGTGGCCACCAGGACGCGGACGTCACCGGAGGAAAACTCGGCCAGGTTGCGGTCACGGGCGTTCTGCGAGAGGTTGCCGTGCAGATCGACGGCGGGGATCCCGGCGTCGGTCAGGGTCTTGGCCAGCTTGCGGGCGTGGTGCTTGGTCCGCATGAAGAGGACGCGGCGGCCGGCACCGGAAGCGAGCTCGAAGATCAGCTGCTTCTTGACGGTCTGGTCGTTGACCACCAGGACGTGGTGCTCCATGGTGGTCACGGCGGCCTGTGATTCGTCCACGGCGTGGGTCAGCGGGTTGGACAGGTAACGCTGGACGATCTTGTCCACGCCGTTGTCCAGGGTGGCCGAGAACAGCAGGCGCTGGCCCTGGCTGGGGGTCATGTCCATGAGCTTCTTGACCACCGGGAGGAAGCCGAGGTCGGCCATGTGGTCGGCCTCGTCCAGCACGGTGATCTCGACGCCTTCGAGGGTCAGGATACGCTGGCGGATCAGGTCCTCCAGGCGGCCCGGGCAGGCGATGACAATATCGACGCCGGCGCGCAGGGCCTTTTCCTGGCGTGCCTGGGAGATGCCGCCGTAGATCACGGTGGTGGTCAGGCCCATGGCCTTGGCCATCGGCTCGATGGTGGCGTTGATCTGGGTGGCGAGCTCGCGGGTCGGGGCGAGGACCAGGCCCATGGGGCGGCCGGGCTTGCGGAAGTGCTTGGCTTCCCGCTCAGCGAGTCGTGCTACAAGCGGGATGGCGAAAGCGATGGTCTTGCCGGAGCCGGTGCGGCCGCGGCCCAGGACGTCGCGTCCGGCCAGGGTGTCCGGGAGGGTCTTGACCTGGATGGGGAACGGCTCAACAATTCCCTGGGCTGTGAGGGTGTCGGCAAGTTCTTTGGGCGTGCCGAGGGCAGCAAAAGTAGTCATATATTCAAGGTCTTTCAGGCGGTATCCATGCGGATATCGGCCCCCGATGCCGGTTGGCTCAAGGGTTTCGCCGAAGAAAAGTCAGGTGATCAACCGTGCTGCTGCCCGATTCAGGGCGGCGGCTGGGACCAAATGGAACGCGTTCATCGACGCAGGATGTGCCTCTCACATGAAAAAACCCGCTTCCCAAATAAAGGGACTCCGATTTACGGAGCAAGCGGGCATCACTGCACATCAAGTCCCATAAGCGTACCATCCCCCGTCGTCGGCCTCCGATTCGCCCCAAGTGACTGGCATTTAACGTCGCCAAAGCGCGGAATGACGACATTAACTGCGAGTCAGTCGGGGTGAGGCGCACCGTGCTGGACGTTGCCTTTGAGGACCCGGCAGGCGCAGGCTTGAGGCATGACTGAACAGGGTGCAGACCACCACCACACAACGGACGACGGCGGCACCCGGCCTGGGGACGAACCGCAGCGCAGTGCCGCCGAGGCGTGGGACGAAAGGTACCGGAGCAAGCCGAAATTCTGGAGCGGCAAGCCAAACGCCCAGCTGCTGCGCGAAGGCGCGGGACTGAGGCCGGGCAAGGCCCTGGACCTGGGCTGCGGCGAGGGTGCCGACGCCATCTGGCTCGCCCAGCAGGGCTGGACCGTCACCGCCGTCGACGTTTCCGGCGTCGCCCTGGACCGGGCGCTGGTCCACGAAAAAGCTGCCCTGGACCGTGAGAGCGTGCACGCCGAGGGAGCCGGTGAAATTCCCAGCCGCATCCGCTGGGAACAGTGCGACCTGGAGGAGTGGCAGCCCACGGCAACCTTCGATCTGGTGTCCTCCCAGTTCCTGCACTCCCCGCATCTGGCGTGGCAGGGCCCCCTGCGGACGGCGGCTTTGGCGGTCAAGCCGGGCGGAACCCTGCTGATCGTGGGCCATCATCCGGACCACCTGCCGCCGTGGGGAAACCACACCAGGCCGGAGATGTTCTACACCCCGGCGCAGCTCGTGGCGGAGCTCGGCCTGGACTCGCCGCAATGGCAGCTGGAGGTCAACACCACGCGCGAGCGCCCGGCGTCCGGTCCGGACGGCGAGGTGGCCATCATTGGCGACACCGTGCTCCGCGCCACCCGCCTGGCGTGATTTTTTGTCCAGATAAGGGGGATTCGCCAGGCATTGGACGGCATTATCTGGTCAAAAACTCCGGGGTTAGCGCGAAACCCGCGGCGCCACCGCAACCGCGGCGACGGCCACCACCGCCGTCAGTGCGAAAACCCCCGCGAACGATTCCGCCGTCGTCGTAAATGCCGCGAACACGATGCCCGTGGCGGCGAGCGCCAGCGCCCCGCCCAGCGAGTCCGAGATGGACATCGCCGAGCTGTTGAAGCCCTCGTTTTCCTTCGTGGACATGGCGAGTGTCATTACGCTGAGCCGCGGATAGAGCAGCCCCATGCCGCCGCCGGCGAAGAGCCAGCCGGCAATCGCGACTACGGCAGGCCAGTGGAGCGCCGACGTCGCCAACGTGAGGATGATGGCTCCGAGCACCAGCGCTGAGCCAATACGCACCGCCACCCGGTGCTGCAGCCGGGCACCGAGGCGGCCCTGGATCGCGGCAGCGGCTGCCCACGACAACGCGCCTCCCGTTAGTGCCAGGCCGGCCAACGTCGGCGGGAACTTGTACTCCTCGATCAGCAGGTACGGGAGGTAGACCTCGGCGCCGAAGAACGCGGCAGACGCCAGGCCGCGGGTCAGGATCACGCTGGGCAGGCCGCGGCGCGCGAGCAGTGTTCCGCGCGGTACCAGCGGCCGCACGGCTACGAGGGCGATCACGACGGCGGCCGCCGCCACGAGTGCCGGACCTGCGGGAACACCCTCGATAGTGACTTTCGAGGAGAGGTTCAGCCCCAGCACAGCGAGCGCGGCGAGCGCCGCCCAGGCCAGCCGGCCGAGCGCCCAGGGCGGGATTGCGGCCTGCTCAGCCGGCCGGTCGATGCCGCGGAGCACGGGAACGATCATCACCACGGCGGGCACTACCAGCCCCACTACGCCCAGGAACACCCAGTGCCAGCTCAGGACCTCCGCCACGATGCCGGCCGCGAACGGGCCCACCAGGGACGGGATGACCCACGCGGCGGAGAATGCAGCGAAGATCCCGGGGTGCAGGACGGCCGGGTAGACGCGGGCCACCACCACGTAGAGCGAAACCGTCAGCGCACCGCCGCCGAGGCCCTGCACCAGGCGGCCGGCAACCATCATGGGCATCGACACCGCTGTGCCCGCGATGATCAGGCCCAGCACGAAAAAGGCAACGGAGGCATAGAGCGGGACGGTTGGGCCGCGGCGGTCCGACCAGTTTCCGGCCGCCACCATGCCGATCACGCCGGTGGCCAGCGGACCGGCGAAGGCCAGCGCGTACAGGCTGGCGCCGTCGAGCTCGCGGCTGACGACGGGCATGATGGTGGTCACCGCGAGGGATTCGAAGGCCGCCAGGAACACCAGGGCACACGCGCCGATGGTCACCCACAGGTAGGGGCGCTGCAGGATCCCGGCCGTGGGGGCGGGATGCGTAGCCGGCCGGGCGGAATCGTGCATGTTATCGGCGCGGCTGGGTTGCGTCGCCGATGTAGCGGTTCCGGCCCGCGCGGTAACCGAATACAGCGGCCAGTGAGCCCACTACCAGGAACAGCACCCCGGCGGCCGTGAACGATCCCGTGGCCTGGTGCAGCTGCCCCACCATCAGCGTGCCGGTGGAACCCAGCCCGTAGCCCACGCCCTGCATCATCCCGGACAGGTGCGCGGCGGTGTGCCCGTCGCGGGTCCGCAGCATGATCATGGTCAGGGCCACCGCGGTGAGGCTTCCCTGCCCAAGGCCCAGCAGCGAGGTCCACACCCAGATGAGCTCCAGGGGTCCGAAGATGCTGAGGGCGAACCCGCCGCCGGTCATCAGCGCCACCACGACAGCGATGGCCCGCTGGTCACGGAACCTCGCCGCCAGTGCCGGGGCAAACAGCGAGCCCAGCATCTGGAGCACGATCGAAACAGAGACCATCAGGCCGGCGGTCCCGCCGTCAATGCCGCGCTCCCGCAGGATCGGCGCCAGCCAGGCAAAGACGCTGAAGGACATCATGGCCTGCAGCACCATAAAGATGGTCACCTGCCACGCCACCGCCGAACGCCACACGTTGACGCCGAGGTGGCCGGCCTGGTGCCGGACGGGGTGCTGGCGCAGCGCCACCGGCAGGAACAGCAAAAGTACGACGGCGGCAGGAACCGCCCAGAACCACAGCGCCGAGGTCCACTCCCCCGTCGCCGAGAAGACGGGGTAGGTAAAGCCGGCACCGAGGGCGGCCGAGGCGCAGATCGCCGTGGTGTACAGCCCGCCCATAAGGCCCAGCCGGTGCGGGAAATCACGCTTCACGAGGCCTGGCAGCAGCACGTTGCACAGCGCGATGGCGGCACCGCAGGCAGCAGTTCCCGCCAGCAAGGTTGGGAGGTGGCCGGCCCCGGGCACCAGGCCGCCGATGTCCGCGGGACGCAGCAGCAGCCCTGCCGTGAGTACGGCCATGGCGCCGAGCAGGACGCGTTCGGCGCCAAACCGCCGGGCCAGGACGGGCGCCAGCGGCGCGAAGACACCCAGGAGCGTGACAGGAGCGGTAGTGAGCACCACAACGGCCCAGCCCGGCAGGCCGGCGTCGGACGTGATCTCCGGAAGAACCGCGGCGAAACTGGAGAAAACGGTGCGCAGGTTCAGCCCGATAAGCACCAGGCAGAGGCCCAGATAGGCCAGGGCCCGCCGGCTGCTCTGCGGGCTCTCCGGGCCGCCGCCCGACTGGCCCGGAAGGCGCGTTGGGGCGGCTGGGGGGATGTCGTCGATTTCGGCGTCGATCAGCAGTCCAGGCACTTCAACGTTGTCAGCACGGGTCACGGGACCCATTCTGTCATTGCGCCCGCTCATGGCCTGCTTCATCCCCACGGATCGGGCCGGCGCCGCATCAGGCGGGGCTGCGGGAGGTGCGGAAGAGCTTACGCTTGGCGCATGAGCGAACAGCGACAGACTTGGCATGCCGCGCACAAGGCAACCCTGAGCAGGGGCGAACGCGCCGCCGATGTTATGCGCAACAGCATGGGCAGTTGGCGGTTCGTCGCCGGATTCATCGCTTTCATGATGGTGTGGGCTGCCCTGAACTCCTGGATTCTGACATCCCAGGCGTGGGACGCCTATCCGTACATCCTGTTGAACCTGTTCCTGTCCATGCTGGCCGGACTCCAAGGGGCAATTCTCCTCATCGCAGCCAAACGCCAGGATGCCATCGCTGCGGCCATGGCCCAGCACGACTACGACACGAACGTGAAGGCCAAGGCGGAGATCGAGCGGCTTACCATCATCAACCACGAACAGTTGGAGATCCTGCGGGAACTGCGCGCCCTGGCTGCGGGCAAGCCGACCCGGGCCTGACTCCTCTATTCTGGAAGGGATGAGCGAATCCCCAGAATCTCCCCAGCCTCCGCATGTCCCGCGCCCGGTGACGCCCGGAACGCAGGCGTCCTTCGGCACTTACGGCGGCAGGCCGGTGAGCTTTGTGCGCCGCGGAACCCGCCTCCAGGGGCGCCGCCAGACGGCGTGGGAGGAGCACTCGGACCGGTGGGCGCTGGACGTTCCCCGGCACATTGCGAACACGTCGGTCCACCCGGACTACACGTTCGATGCCGAAGCCGAGTTCGGCCGCAAGGCACCGCTGATTGTGGAAATCGGTTCCGGGCTGGGCGATGCCATCTGCCACGCCGCCGAGGAGAACCCGGACACGGACTTCCTGGCGGTGGAGGTGTACACGCCGGGCCTGGCCACCACCATCATCAAGATCAACAGCCGCGGGCTGAACAACGTCCGGGTGGTGGAAGCCAACGCGCCCGAGGTCCTCGCCACCATGCTGCCTGCCGGTTCAGTCAGCGAGCTGTGGGTGTTCTTCCCCGATCCCTGGCACAAGTCACGGCACCACAAACGCCGCCTCATCCAGCCGGAGTTTGCCGAACTGGCAGCACAGGCACTGACGACGGGCGGCCTGTGGCGGGTCGCCACGGACTGGTCCAACTACGCCGTCCATGTCCGCGACGTCCTTGCGGGCTCGCCGGACTTCGAGAACCTCCACACCGGCGAGCGCCACGGACCCGAAAGCCCGCTCACCCAGGTGTGGCAATCCGGCGTCGAAACTTTGGTGGGCGGCGCACCCGTCCGCGAAGGCCGGGCGCCGGTGAGCACCGCACACACCGGCCCCAACGAGGGCGTGGATGAAACGGGTGGCTGGGCGCCACGCTTCGAAGGCCGGATCCGCACGAGCTTCGAAGCGAAGGCCCACGAGGCCGGCCGGCTGATCTTCGACCTCTGCTACCGCCGGCGCTGAGCCCCGGAAGCGGGGTCAGCCCACGCTGATGGCGGCGACGATCTCCTTGAGCATCCCCAGCCGCGGCTCGATCTCCGGGTTCACGTACGGCCAGATCACCACAACACCGATGAAACGATTGTTCTCCCAGACACCCACAGTGGCCGCTACCCTCGCCTCACCGGCCGGGTCCGTGTACCCAACCACGACGGCGTACGAGGACTTGCCGGGGACGTTCAGTTCACCTTCGGTGAGGATGGTCCCGGCCCGGTCTTCAACGTAGAAGCCTGACATGAGGTGTGCCCAGCCGTTGGCCTGCGCGGCGCCTGTCACGGAGGTGTCGTCCTTGATGACCGTCACGAGGACGCCGCCCAGCAGGCCATACTGCTCGGTGTTTGGCCCGGCGGCGGAGTCCTCCAGAACCTGGGTGTGCTCGGGGAAGTCTGCCGTGAACCCCAGCGGGGACTCGATATGCACTGACATGGTTGCTCCTTAGCGGTAAGTCTTGGCCGGGCTGGCTGGCGGTAATGCCCAAAATGGTGCCGGAAGAACTGCGGGAAAAGGTCTCCGGAGTGGACTCGGCACGGGACGTCAGAGCCTCTCGAGCTTCGTGTCGTTCGGGACCTTATAGTACGTGGACACGTTGGTCGTTGCCTTGTTCTCGGTCTTGACCTCCACCTCGCCGGCCTTGAGGTCAACACCGAACTCGTTGGACGCTGTCACCACGCTGTTCTCCTGGACGGTGGCAGACCCTGCCTCGTAGAGCTTGGCGGCGTCGTGGCCGGCCGCAACCGTGTCTCCCAAAGCCACATTGCGCATGTAGCTGTCGATCATTGCCGCGTTCTCGGGCGAGTACTCAATATCGATCTTCACGGTGCCCTGCGTGCCTACTGTCACGCTGGACTCAGCCTTGGCGCCTTGGAGGTCGATTCCCGCGGTGGCGCCCGCCGCAACCGTGCCCTCCATGGATACGGCGATCGATTCCATGTTGCCGCTCTTGTCCAGGTTCACTTCCAGGCCGCCCTTGCCCGATGCCTCGAATACCCTGCCGTCGAGGTTCAGCTTGCCCTGGGCCGACACCTCGGCGCTGGCGGTTGCCGTGCCGTCCGTCAGGTTCCGCTCGTAGGCGAGATCCAGCTTCGCCGAGCCCGAAGCGGGGCCGGCTTCGCCCTCGGCTTCCAGGGAGAGGGTTCCCTTGGCTTTGTCGTCGTGGCCGGTGGAGCCGTTGTCGTCAGCTGCATCGTTGATGGTGTCCAGGATGTAGCCAGGCGGGTTGCCCGCTACATCCTTGATCTCACCGACACTGTCCGGCGGGAGGTCCGTGTAAATCTGGTTGCGCGCGGCCATGGCCTCTTCCACGCTGCCGAATTTGTACTCACGCGACGCCTCACCGTTGAGCGTGACCCCGGCCGTGCCGGTGGTGTCGTTCACTCCCATGCCCACGTTTCCATAGACCTTCAAAGTGGCCGAACCGTCAGCATTCTCCACCACCACGGTGCCCACCTCCGCGCCGGCGTGGAACCAGGCAACCCGGGCGTCAAGGGAGGCCTTGCCGGTCTCCGTGTAGACGGGAGTTTCCGTCTTGGCGAGTTCCCGGAGGTGGGCACTCGCCTGGTCCTGGGCGGACTCGGGAATGCCGCCATCCATCCTCATGAGGTCCTCGGCGAAGGGGCCGTTCTCGTCTTCGCCTTCGATCAGGTACTTCCGGTCCGCCTCGGACAGGCCGGCCCACCACTTGGCCTGTTCTTCCGGGCTGGCCTTGAGCATGTCATCGAGGCCCTGCTTCAGCTCCTGGCGGTGGGCCGCGGCCGCTGCTGCCTTCTTTGCCTGTTCCTCCAGCCAAGTCTTCGCGCGGCTGCCGAGGTCCTTGAGCCTGTCCAGCACGCTGGGGCCCCCGCTGCCGCCGCCGGTCTCGGCGGAGGACTGTTCCTGCTCGTTGGCGTGCTGCAGGAGCAGCTTGGAGTTATGGCGGAGGCTCGATGCCACCCGCTCCAGGCTGGGACGGTGGCTGCCGGACCAGTCCTGCCGGAACAGCTCGCCGTCGCTGCCCTTCCATGGCGCGGACTGGATCTGGCCCTGCAGGGAGCTTGCCCGGCTGCTGAGCAGCGCTGCCGCTTTGTCAACGGCCTTCGCCAGCTCCCGCAGCTGACTGACGTCCGCGCCGTAAAAAGTCATGGTGTCTCCCCCGGAGAGTAATAAGAGTTAGATCTATCGCTGGACATATCGTCGCACGGCGGCAAGGCTGCCGCGATGGGGAACACTCCCCATCGCGGGAGCTCCGGGCCACCAGGGTTCGGGATGCTACGGGACGAGAAATTCGGGACTGTTCGCGGCTCCCCTGGCGTGGCACGATGGGCTTGTGCGGGGGGGGCACGCAAATCTGCGCCCCCGGGCGCCGGCCCGAAGGAAGCGCCATCAAAAGAGAACTGGAAGACGCCGCAGACGCGGCGGAGGACGTCACCAACTCACGCGCACTGGAGCTGATGGCCAGGGCAGGATTCGCGGTAAGCGGCCTATTGCACTTTCTGGTGGGGGCCATCGCCATCCGCCTCGCCATGGGCGGCTCCGGAAACGCTGACTTCAGCGGCGCCGTCTCCGAACTTGCCAGCCAGCCCGCCGGGCCATTCCTCTTGTGGGCCAGCTTCGCAGCCTGCGCGTCCCTGGCCATCTGGCAGGCCAGCGACGCAATCTTCGACTACAACCGGCTGCCCACCAAGGACAAGGCCGGCAAAAAGGCCACGGCAGCAGCGCAGGCCTTGGTGTTTGCCGGGCTCTCCCTGACCCTGGTCAGCTTCGCCATGGGCACAGGATCCGGAGGCGATAACCGGCAATCCGCGAGCGACATCACTGTGTTGGTCCTGAAGGCACCCGGCGGCGTGATTCTGCTGGTCCTCGTGGGACTGGGCATGGCCATCACCGGGATCATCTACGCCGTCCGCGGCATCAAGAAGGCCTTCAAGAAACACCTGACGATGCCCGCCTCTCCCACCGCCCGGACAGCCGTCACGGTGCTGGGCGTCGCCGGATATGTCGCCAAGGGCATAGTCCTGCTGCTGGCCGGGGCGCTGATCGCCATCGCCGCACTGGGCGCCCATCCGGATCAATCCACCGGCCTGGACGGTGGACTCAGGGCCCTGCGCGACCAGCCCTTCGGCGTGTATCTGCTGGCCGCCGTGGGTGTTGGACTCATCTGTTACGGCCTCTATATGGTGGTCCGGGCCCGCCTGGCCAAGATGTAGGCGCCCGGGCGCCTACTCCGGGACGTTGAATCTGCATCCATTGCTGAGCAGCGGCCCTTTTGAGCCCCCAAAACGGCGCCTACTCAGCAACCGATGGGGGGGACCAGAACACGCGCCCCCAACCCGCCATTCCCCGCCCCCCGGTTAGGGTGGGTCCATGCCCCAGGTACGTGCCGAACGCCTCATCTGCCTCGATCCGGAGACAGTTTTTGCCCTCTCCCAGACCACCGGTGCGTTCCGGCTCAAATGGGACCCGTTCATCTCTGCCCAGGGTTTCCTGAACAACGCAACGTCCGCCGGAAAGGGCGTCCGGACACGGACCGTGTCCCGCCTGGGCCTGGTGATGGTGAGCGAATACGTTTCCTATGCGCCACCCAGGAACGTGGGCATGACCATGGTGTCCGGACCTTGGTTCTTCACGAATTTCGGCGGCGGCTGGCGTTTCACCGCGCACGACGGCGGCACCCGCGCGGTCTGGAAGTACACCTTTTCGTGCCGCCCGGCCTGGTTGCGGCCGGTGGCGGAGCGGATGGGCGCCTGGCTCCTGGGCCGTGAGATCAACAAGCGGATCGAAGCGTTTGCCCGGGCCTGCGAGGACCCCGGGCTGGTGGCCGAGTTCCGCGCCCTCCAAGCACAGTAATCAAGCCCGGTTATCACAAGCTCTGTGATCACCGGCCATGGGATTACGGCACCGTGATGGTAGCAACGGCCTGCTGGGTTTCATCCCGCAGTTCCAGGCTGGCGATCCTGGCCAGCTGAAGAGGCGTCGCGCCCGTGACCTTCACCTTGCCGCTGGGCGTGGCGGTCCAGGCGCATGCCCGGTCCTCGCCGCCGTCGCGGTCCCGGATCCACAGCGAAAGGGTCCCGTCCAGCGGCAGTTTGCTGCCGTTCACGGCCAGCTCGGTGCCCCACGTTTTCCGGGCGAGGTCGATGCTGAACTGCAGGCCGTTGCCGGACTGGACCGAGTAACTGGCGTCCGGCGCCGGCGGCCGGCTGAGCAGCGGGCCAGCAGCTACGCCCAAGGCGAGGCATGCGGCAGCGACGGCGCCCACCAGCGCCGCCCACCGCCGTCGTAATTTACGACGGCGGGCGGCCAGTTCATCGAGGACCGCGCGGGGCACTGAACTGGCTGGCTCCGGGGCCAGCCCGGGGCGGCCGCTCCCCGTGAGCGCAACCGCGTCCGGGATCGGAAGCGCGTCCAGCAGTGCCGGCAGGCTTTCGAGCTCTGCGAGTTCGGTCCGGCAGTCCGCGCAGGACTCGAGGTGGGCTTCGAAACGCTGCGAATCCGCGGGGTCAAGGCCGCCGAGCACGTAGGCGCCCAGCAGGTGGTGCAGCTCAGGGGCGTTCACCGTTCCACCCCCATTTCGTCCAGGATGGTCCGTAGCGCCCGGACTGCGTAGTAGGCCCGGGACTTCACGGTTCCACTGGGGATGTTCAGCTGCACGGCGGCCTCGTTGACGGTGAAACGGCGGTAGTGGAGTGCCACGAGGACCTCGCGGTGTTCGGTGCTGAGCCGGAGCAGCGCCTCCTCCATCAGGACTCGGTTGAGGAGTTCATCCACGCGTTCCACGGCCACGGCGGGATCGGCGAGTTCGCGTTCCATCACTTCGGCCGGGCGCCTTTGGGCTTTGCGGTAGTTGTCGATCATGATGTTTCGGGCAGTCCGGAACAGGTAACTGCGAAGGCTTCCGGTGATGTCCGGTGCCTGCTGCCAGACACGCAGGACGGTCTCCTGGACCACGTCCTCGGCCAGCTGGGGGTCACGGGACGCGCTGAGCACAAAGCGGCGCAGGGCGGCGCCGTGTTCGCGGTAGATCGCCTCCACCACTTCCTCGTCCAGCGGCATGCCGCCCCTCCTGTCCCTGATCCAGTCCGCGCCCTTAACTGCGGGCCCATGGTTCCGCTCTTCCCCAGCGAAACGCTGAAGCTCGGCGCATACATGCGATATAACGTCCGTGAACGGAAAACGGTTCACTTTGAACCATTCTTCACCTTGGTGCGTCTTACCGGTTAGCGTCAGGTGATCCGACACCGGGCCCCATCCGAGGAGTATCCCCATGAAACAGTATCTGGGCACAGGTCTTGCCGCGCTGGCCGTCGTGGCCGCACTTTCCGGCTGCGGCGGCAGCCCTGGAACCACCACAACCACCGCCGCTGCCACCACTCCGCCGGCCACATCCGCCGCCCCGACCGCCACAAAAGCGGCCGCCGTCGACGTCAAGACAGCATCCTCGACCGCCGGCGAGATCGTGGTCGATGCCAAGGGCATGAGTCTCTACTACTTCACAAAGGACGTGAAGGATTCCGGTACCAGCGCCTGCACGGGAGGGTGCCTGACCGCGTGGCCGCCGCTCCTCACCACCGCGGCCACGCCTGTCGCTGACGGGGTCACCGGCAAGCTCGGGACAATCACGACGCCCGAGGGGGCAAAGCAGGTGACACTGAACGGAATGCCGCTGTACTACTACCAGAAAGACACGAAGCCCGGCGACATCACGGGCCAGGGCGTTAACAGCGTCTGGTACCTGGCTTCTCCGGCCGGCGAAATGATCCGGACAGCGGCGTCAGGGTCAGGCTACTGACAGTTCAGGCGCAAGCGGACCACGTGCTTACGGGTGGATGCCGGGCAGTGGGACTGGAGGCGTGGGCGGCAGGGGCAGAGCCGGGGGCTGTCCCTCGCCGTTCAAAGGCCCGCCCGGCACACCCGGCGTAACGTTTCCAGGAATGGGAAGGTCCGGCAGGGGTAACGCCGGCGCTGAACCCGGCGGGGCGGGAGCGGGCTGCGTGGCGTGGCTGGAACCGGCTCCCGGCGCGTCCGGAACCGGCACAGTGACAGCTGGCCCGGTGGGCCCTAAGGCAGGGACGCCGGGCTGGCCCGGTGCCGGAGCCGGGGTGTCCACCGGCGCGGGGGCAGGCCCGCCGCCAAAGGTGGACACGAAGGATGTAACTGCGTGGTTGACGTGGCCGATGGAATCCCTGATCCCCTGGTCGGAGGCAACAGCAACGGCGCCGCCGGCAGCGAGCGAGGCGGCCACGGACAGCGTGGTGAGGGTGATCCTGCGACGGGCCCGACGGCGGGCGGCGAGGTCATCTGTTGCCGCTGTGAGCTGCCCGGTTGCTTCGGCGGGTGCTGCCGCGTGCGCTACTTCAGGTACTGCAACGGCTTCACGGAGTTGGGGGGCACCCGCCGTTGCAGGAACTACTGCCAGGTGCCGGGTGGCCGCCGTGCGGCTGAGTGCAGGCTTCGGGACAGCAGTCTGTGTCACGGCAGGCATCATGAGCGCGGCGACTGCAGCGGAGGGCGCCGGCTGCTCGGCTGCGAGCGCTTGGAGCTCCAGCAGAACGGGGCAGAGGCCGCCGTCGTCGTCGAAGCCTGCCTCCAGCAGCAGCCGGTGAACAGACGCGTCGTCGCGGGAACCTTCGCGTGAGCCTGCGGTGTCACTCATGATCTGCCTGGTTTCTTCTAAGAGTCTGGTCCTTGAGGTTTTGCAGCGCCCTGCGCTGGAGCTGCTTGATGGCACCCTGGGACTTGCCCATGATGCCGGCCACTTGTTCGATGGAGAGGTCAGCCACTACACGCAGTGCCAGAACCTCGCGGTGTTCATCGGTCAGGCCCGCCAGCAGGTGGGCCGCGCCGCCGCTGTGGCCCAGGGCGTGGTCCTCCGCGGACGCTGTGCTGCGCCCGTCCTGCAGGGGATCGTACGGGGTGAAGTCCGGCCGGCGTTCAACCCGCCGGTAGTAATCCACCATCCGGGCGTGGGCGATGGAAAAAACCAACGACTTGGCACCCTGCAGCCCGCCGGTCAGCTCACCGATCTTCGGGAAAAACGCCAGGAACACGTCCTGGGTGACAGCCTCGGGATCGTCCACGCCGCGGGCTTTGAGGTAGCCCTGGACTGCTCCGGCAAAGGTTCGATAGACAGCGCCGAAGAGCACAGCCGGATCAGCGCCGACGGTGTCTGCAAATGTATCTATGTCTTCTTCGGCCAAAGTGTCTAGCACCAGTGGCTCCTCCATCCCGGGCAGCGGACTCACTTATCCCGGTATTCGGCGCGGTGTGCTCCGCTGCTATCGGTCGGCTGCTGTCGGTCAGCTATCTTGCTGCCATGTGGACTGCGGGAATCAGGTCCGTCCGGAGCCGGTCCCCGCAGTCCACACTAGCTGAGCAGGTCCTAGCGGCCCGAAACGGCGGGAACGTCTACAGCGTTGCCCGGCACAGCCGGCACGGCCGGAACAGCAGGAACGGCGGGAACAGCCGGAACGCCGTCGATACCCGGAACGGCCGGTACGGCGGGGACAGCAGGAACGGCGGGCAGCTCGGGGCGCTCAGCCTTGGCGGCGGCAGAACCCTTGCCGGCCGCATGGGCGTCGGCGGAACCGGCGCCCTTGGCAACGACGTCGGCGCAGAAGGCGTCAACGTTGGTTTCGCCCTCGGCGGCGATGACCAGCGACGAGAAGCCCTCGGAGGCTTCGTTCAGTCCACCCTTGGTGAAGGCGGTGCAGAGGCCAAAGGCTGCGGCACCTGCTGCGTCCACTGCCGTGCCGGTGGCGGCGGAGGCGTTGGCCTCGGCTGCGACGTCATCGCCGGAGACGGCTGCTTCGCCGGTAACTGCTGCATCGCCGGACGCGTTTGCGGAGGCGGACTGGGTGGCGTCAGCGGCCAGCTTTGGGGCCGGGGCGCCGAGCAGTTCGTGGGCGGTCTGCTGTGCGTCGGCCGGAAGGGCGCCGGAAACAGCTGCGACGCCGGTTCCACCGACGGCCAGGGTGCCCGCGGCGAGAACTCCGGCGGCGATTTTGCTGGTGGCGAGAACAGTGAACAACGACATATGACACTCCAAAACCTAGAGAACAATTCAGATCCGGCTCCGTAAGGAACCCATCACCCCCTACATCGCTGGCCGGACCGGGAAAGTTACGGCGCCTCCCAATTTTCTTTCCAGGGCCCAGCTCCGGCCCATGGACCGCACTAGCATCGAGGCATGGCGATCACTCCCGAACAGCAGAAAACGGCCAAGACCTGGCAGGCCATGGTGGACAGCAACAAGGCCCTGCTCCTGCGAAAGACGGGGCACGACGTCGGGTACTGGGCCGAGCATGCACGCTCCGCGGGTCTAAAAGCCTTGATCCACCGATGATGGTCGGGGCGCCGACGGCGGTTTAAACCGAGAATGCCCGCCTTTGGCGAGTTCTAGGTAGCCGGCATCTGTCTCTTTCAGAAGTCGCCTGCACCAGTTCATGGGACAGGGCCGGCGCGAGTGCAGAGGGCTGTTGACATTGGGTTATCAAGAAGTCCCGTGCACCGTCATGAGTTTGTTCAATTCAACAGTCGTCTGCACCAAAGCGAGCTACGGGACTTCGGCTGCTGCGGTTTCCGTTGCTGGGATCCAGCGGTACAGGGTCGGCACCGAGACCCCAGCCTTGTGACTGTTAGTTCAGAATGGCGGTTAAATCGCAGCTCAGAGTGGCGGTTTTTGCGATCCCGTTAGAGGACATAGACGGCCCACCACCCAAAGAGTGGTCGACCGCCTCGGCCATTTCCTGCGGTTGCTTGGATGGTTATGGCCCGGAATTGACCACTGAGGTCTGGACTGAGGTCCAGGCGGTCGCTGGTCCGGCTGGGAAGGTTTTGCCGGCTGTCAGCGTGACCTCCCGTTCTCCGATCAGCAGCCCGGTGGCGGGATCAATGATGATGTCCATTCGGGTTTCTCTGACCGGATGCTCGATCCCGATCGCTGTGCCTACATTGCCGTCAAGGTTCGCTTGCCTTTCTACGACGGTGACTCCGGGAATGAGCGCGGCCGCTTTGTACAGTGCAGCGCGGAGGTCTGCCGGACGGACAAGACGCTATCCCTTCCACAACGAAGCAACTAGAGCAAACCCCAGTGGACTACGTGGCGGACAGCGGGAGATCGCGGCCGATGAAGAGGCGCATGTCCGGTTCCTGCGCAGCGCCCTGGGCAGGGCCGCTGTGGCCCGCCCGCAGATCGACCTTGACGCAAGTTTCACCGCCGCCGCTCTCGCCGCCGGACTCATCACCGCGGGCCAGACCTTCAGCCCGTTCACGGACGAAACGAGTTTCCTGCTCGGGGCGTTCATTTTTGAAGACGTCGGCGTCACCGCCTATAAGGGTGCTGCCCCGTTCATCGACAACAAGACCTACCTCGAGGCGGCCGCCGGGATCCTTGCCGGGAGGCCTACCACGCGGGCATCATCAGAACCGCCATGTACGCCCGGGACCTGCAGAAACCGGCGCAGGCCATCTCGAACGCCCGCGACAGCCTGGACGGAACATCGGACCTCGATCAGGGCATCGGAACAGTCAAGGAAGCCAACCTCGGGCCGGCCGACGCCAACGCTCTCGCGTTCAGCCGTACCCCCGCGCAAGTCCTGAACATCGCCTACCTGACCCCGGAATCGGTCAAATCCGGCGGGTTCTTCCCCGCCGGCGTCAACGGAAAGCTCAACACGAGCGGCGGCAACTGAGGCGCATTCAACCTGAGACGATAAGCCGCCCCGGACCTCAACGGGGGCGGGCTGGCTGCCAGCCCTTTCGGAGGCAGCCCAGGAACTAAAAACCGCGAGAGCAGCAACAGCAAAGCAACGACGGCGAGGATCACCACAAATTCAGTCGACATTTGCCTGCCCGAACATTTCCTGGACCGTAAGGTTTGGTATCTGGCGTGGAGGCCGGGCGGAGTGCATAATCGTCACGTGCTGGCCGTGACCCTCGTCAGCATGCGATGGGGGCACGCGAGGGCGCTTTTGGGCGGATGGGGTGAGTGGATTGTCAACGAGCCAGGCACTGGACGAGGTGGTTAAGGTCGCGCGGGAGCACGCCGAGAGGGTGGACACCGACGGGGTATATCCTCTCGAGGCGGTCGCGGAGTTGCGGGCTGGCGGCCTCTTGGGGCTGGTAATTCCCGTCGAGGCCGGCGGTGCCGGTGCCGGGCCGGAGGTATTCACCGAGACGGTCAGTGCGCTGGCGGAGGCGTGCGGTTCAACGGCGATGATCTATCTGATGCATGCCGCCGCCGCAGTCACGATTGCGGCCGCGCCGCCCCGGATCTGCCGGACCTGCTTGCAGGGATGGCGCGCGGGACAACGCTGGGCACGCTGGCCTTCAGTGAGCGGGGATCCCGGTCGCATTTCTGGGCGCCCGTCTCGATCGCGACCGCCAGCGGGACTTCTCTCCGGTTGCGCGCGGATAAGAGTTGGGTGACGTCGGCCGCTCACTCCGATGTCTATGTGGTCTCGACCGGCGCGCCCTCGGGGGTGCCCGGTGAGGTGGACCTGTATGCCGTTCCCGCCGGTACGCCGGGTTTGAACGTGGCCGGTCCCTGGCGGGGGCTCGGGCTGCGCGGCAACGACTCCGCACCGATGACTGTCGACGCTGATATTCCCGTCGGGTACCGGCTGGGTGGGCCGGCGGCGGGCTTCGCACTAATGATGGAGACGGTGCTGCCGTGGTTCAACCTCGGCAACGCGGCAGTCTCGCTGGGTCTGGCATCTGCCGCTACCCGGGCCGCTGTCGAACACGTTGGAGCGGCCCGCCTCGAACACCTGGGCCAGTCACTGGCCGGGTTGCCTACGATCCGGGCCCAGATCGCCCGGATGGGCATCAGCCTGGCGGCGCAGCGTGCTTATCTGGCCCACGCCGCGGGCAGCGTCGCGGCTCCCGGGGAGGACACGATGCTGCATGTGCTCGGGGTGAAGGCCTCGGCCAATGATGCTGCACTCGAGATCACCGACGCGGCCATGCGGGTCTGCGGGGGTGCGGCGTTCTCCAAGCACCTGCCCATCGAGCGGGCCTTCCGTGATGCGCGGGCGGGCTCGGTCATGGCGCCGACCGCGGACGCGCTCTACGACTTCTATGGCAGGGCCATCACCGGCCTGCCTTTGTTCTAAGGGCGTGAAGATGTCCGAGCAGCTGCTGGTCGGGGCCGTGGCCTACACCCCAAATGCGGTACCCATCTGGGAAGGCATCCGTGAGTACCTCGCGGAGTCGCCGGCTCCGATGGACTTTGTCCTGTTCTCCAACTATGGACGCCAGGTCCAGGCGCTGCGGGCCGGACAGGTCGACATTGCCTGGAACACCAACCTGGCCTACGTTCGCACGGTCATGCAGACCGGCGGCCGGGCCCGGGCACTGGCGATGCGCGACACCGACACACGGTTCGCGACCGTCTTCGTCGCCCGCGCCGGGAGCGGGCTTTCCGGCCCGGGCGCCCTCGCCGGTCAGCGGCTGGCCCTGGGCTCGGCGGACTCGGCCCAGGCCGCCATCTTGCCGCTGTACTATCTGGCCCGGGCCGGCGTGGACGTCGACCGGCTGGAGGTGACGCGGTTCGATAGTGACATCGGCAAGCACGGTGATACCGGGCGCAGCGAGCTGGACGCCATCGACGCGGTGCTCGCCGGTGAGGCCGACGTCGCGGCCATCGGAATCACCACCTGGGAAGGCATCGGCGGCGGGGAGCTGATGCCCGAAGCGCTGGAGGCGGTGTGGCAGACCGAACCGTACTGCCATTGCATGTTCACCGCCCTGGACACCCTGCCCGCCGAACGCTACGAGCCGTGGGTGAACACGCTGCTGGCCATGGACTGGGAACGGCCCGAACACCGCCGGATCCTGGAGCTCGAGGGGTTGCGGCGATGGGTCCGGCCCGAACTCGACGGCTACGCCGGGCTGTTCGCCGCCGTCGAGGAACAGGGGGTGACCAAGTGGTGGTGATCCTGGACCTGGTACGCATGGTGGGGAGCCTGGCCGAGGGTGCCACCGGTACGATGACTATTGGCTCCGCGATCGAGTTTGACCTGGTCCAACGCTGGTGTGAACGAACGGGCAACACCCTCATCACCAAGTCATGGACCGACGTCGGTCCCGGCGCCGTCGTCGTACGCCGCGGCCGCCTGCCCGACCCGGCAGTGGCGCTGGGACCGGACCGACTGCCCGGGGCACGGCTTTGGCTGTACACGAACTTCCACTGCAACCTGGCCTGTGACTACTGCTGTGTCGCGTCCTCACCCAGGGCAGAGCGCCGGGAGCTCGGCGTCGAACGGATCGCCCGCCTGGTCCGGGCGGGCGCCGACTGGGGCGTCCAGGAGGTTTATCTCACCGGCGGCGAGCCGTTTCTGCTGCCCGACATTGCCCGGATTGTCACGGACTGTGTCCGGATCCTGCCCACCACCCTGTTGACCAACGGCATGCTGTTCCGGGGGCCCGGGCTTCGTTCCTTGCAGGCGATGCCGCGCGAGGGCTTCGCCCTGCAGATCAGCCTGGACTCCCCGACCCCCGAGATCCACGACGGGCATCGCGGTGCCGGCAGCTGGGCCCGGGCGGTGGCCGGGATCCAGGTTGCACTGGGCGAGGGTTTCCGGGTCCGGGCGGCTGCCACGATCGCATCGCCGCACGCGACTGATCTGGCCGCATTGCGCGATTTTCTCGACGGGCTGGGCATCCCGCGGACCGATCAGGTCATCCGCCCGGTCGCGCAGCAGGGAGCCGCCATCACTGGAGTCCAGTTCACCCGCGAAACACTGGTCCCCGAAGTCACCGTCACCGCCGACGGGGTGTATTGGCATCCCGTGGCCGCGACAGATGACCAGGCCCTGGTCAGCACGCAGATCGAACCCCTGGGACCGGCGCTCAGCGAGGTCTACCGGCTCTTCGCCGAACAATGGGCTGCAGCCGGCGCCGCCGCCAGACTTTTCCCCTGCGCGTAGCCGGGCTTACAGTGCCGGACCGGCTCAGCTGACCAACCGAAATCCGCGGGTGCGTGCGTGCATTTCACAACTCACCCGATGTACGCCAACCGTAAGGCTTTGCAGGTCGCCCAGGACACTCCTTGGGTCTAGCATGAAGCCATGACCCCCAACGACGAGGTGCTTGTTGTACAAACATACGGCGGGCGTGTGGGATGGCCGGCTGGCCCTTTGCCCTGCAACAGCGCGTTCATGAAGGACACCGGCAAGGTCTCCGACCGTGTCTGATCTGGCCGCGACCACGACGCCGAGCGGCAGGACCGCCGCCGAAGGTCTCGACTCCGGGCGGACCGCCCGGGCCGTCGTCGCCGGCCTGCGAATTGTCGTGGCCTTGATGTGGATCCAGAACGTCGGCTGGAAGCTCCCCCCCAACTTTGGCCGCGACCAGGGCACAGGACTCTTCCAGTTCACCAGTTACGCTGTTGAGCATCCGGTCGTCCCGCCGTTCTCCTGGCTGGTCCAGAACGTCGTATTACCGAACTTCACACTGTTCGGCTACGCCACCCTGCTGGTCGAGTTCAGCCTCGGCGCTTTCCTCCTCGCCGGCCTGCTCACCCGGTTCTGGGCCGCGATCGGCATCATCCAGACCCTGGCCATCACCATGTCGGTCCTGAACGCACCCAACGAGTGGCACTGGTCCTACTACCTCATGCTCGCCGTGCACGCTGTGCTGATCGCGACGGCCGCCGGCAGATCCGCGGGGCTCGACGGCCTGCTCCGTCCCCGCTGGCGGACCTCCTCGACCCGCCTGGCCATGTTGGCGCTGAGGGCATCATGACAGGTCCCCGCGGCGCCTTTCGTACCGGGCTGGATCGGGGAACCCGGCGCCGGTCGCTCACGCTCAGTGCCGCCACAGGGGCAACCGCCCTGTTCGGACTCATCGACTATAATCCGCTCAAGCTGGTGCCGGTCAATCCGGCACAGGCCGTGATTCTTCTCGTTCTTGCCCTGATCGGCTTCGCGGGGACCCTGCTCGGATTGCGCCCGATACTGTTCGGTGTCGGGGCAGTGATGATCGTCCTGGGCCTCCTCCGCCTTCTGACCTACGGACAGGAGTTTGGGCTGATCGCCGGCGACGTCGGAACGGCAGCGCTGCTGACCGGAATCGGTATGGCCTTTATCGGAATCATGCTCGTCGGTGACAAACCAACCCCCGAACGGCGAGCCAAGCCCATCGGGCCGGACTAATGGCTGCGGCAGGCGAGCCTATCCTGCCTCGAGGTGAGTCCCACGATGCGGTGAACCGGCCAGGGACAAGGCCGCATCCGCGTGCCTGGACCTATGGCGTGGCGGCGTGAGCGAAATGACCGGGCCCACTGTGGATGTTGTTCTGCCGTGTCTGAATGAATTCGGGGCACTGCAATGGGTCCTGGCCCGGATGCCTCACGGGTACCGAGCCATCGTGGTGGACAATGGCTCCACCGACGGTTCGGCGGAACTTGCGGCGGAGCTTGGGGCGACGGTGATCCGGGAAAACCGGCGAGGCTTCGGGGCGGCAGCCCATGCCGGCCTGCTCGCCGCTACGGCGGACTTCGTGGCGTTCTGTGACTGCGATGGCTCCCTGGATCCGGCCGGGCTGCCTGCCCTGCTGGCGCCTGTCATGGCTGGCACCGCCGATCTCGTGTTGGGCAGCCGCCAGCCGCAGCGGGGTTCATGGCCTTTTCATGCCCGTAGCGCCAACTTTGTCCTGGCCAGGTTGCTGCGCCGCCGCACCGGCGAAGCCGTCACCGACCTCGGACCCATGCGGGCCGCACGCCGCGCGGATCTGCTGTCCCTTCAGCTTGAGGACCGCAGGAGCGGATATCCGCTGGAGATGTTCCTCAAAGCCAGCCTGCGGGGCTGGAGAATCACCGAACTTCCGGTGGTTTATGCCCCGCGCACGGGCAAGTCCAAGGTAACCGGAACAGTCCTGGGCACAGTGAGGGCTGTGCGCGATATGTCGGCACAGCTCCGGGCGGCAGCCGCCGCAGCTGCTGCCGGGCCGGTCCGCAGCTTCCCCGGCAGCGAGGAACAGCCATGAGGCCAACGCCGGATCTGCAAGTGGCGGTCTTCGCCAAGGAGTGCCTGCCGGGCCGGGTGAAGACCAGACTGACTCCGCCATTGACGCCCGATCAGGCCGCTGACCTGGCACAACTCAGCCTCAGCAGGACCCTCGATACCATCAGACTCCTGCCGGTACGCGAACGGCTGCTGGTGATGGACGGGACACCACGCGCCCGGGATGCCGCAGGATTCGCCGTTGTGGCCCAGACCGGCGGCCTGCTGGATGAACGGCTCGCCGCAATCTGCGACGACGCCACCGGCCCCCTGCTGATCGTCGGCATGGACACACCCCAGATTTCACCGGAGCATCTTGCCCCGCTACTCATGGACTGGTCCGCGGCGACGCCACAGCACGATGCCTGGATGGGACCGGCCACCGACGGCGGCTTCTGGGCGCTGGCCCTCCGCCGGCCCGATGGCGCGCTGGTCCGCGGCGTGCCGATGTCTACGGACACGACCGGAGCCGACCAGCTCTCCCGGCTGGCGGCGAGCGGACTCTCAGTGGGGCTGTTGCCGGTTCTGAGGGACATGGACCACATGGACGATGCACGGGAGATCGCCGCGGAAATCCCGGGCACTGAATTCGCAGCCGCGGTGGCGGCCGCCGTCGAACAAATGCAGACCAGAGACCGTTGTGACAAGCCTGAAGACCGGGTTGCGGTCTCCGGGCCAGCCTAGTACTACAGTCGCGTTTATTCTTGGCTGCATCGGCGTTTTAAGCGGACTTTTTAAGGCTCTCCTGACTCTTCCGTGGGTTAATTTCGGCCCGGGAGCAAGGGTTTGTGGCCGCCCAGGCTGGAGCATGGCCGGGGCGATGAGGGCTTCGGGTGATTTGAAGCCGAACGCGACGCGGGTGATGACTCTGATCTTGGTGTCCATTGATTCGATGCGTCCGTTGGAGAGTCCGTGCTCGATCGAGGCGAGGATGCTGGCCCTGTGTTTGACGATGGTCCTTTGCAGTTTCACGAACGCGGGGATGCGGCACCTTCTGGCCCAGGCCACCCACCGGTCCAGGGCCTCCGCGGCTTCACCGTGGGGCAGTTGGAAGACGGTCCGCAGGCCTTTCTTGAGATAGTATGCCCGGCCCAGTGTCAGGTCGGTCTGCACGATCCAGGCGAGCTTGGTTTGTCGCTTCTCGGTCAGGTTCTCCGGGTTCTTCCACAGCGCGTAGCGGGAGTTCTTCATCCCGGTTGCCCGGGCGCTGTCGGGGCGGGCCGGGGCATCCTTGGCTGGGCGGCCGCGGCCCCGTCTGGCCTCGTTGGCCCGGGCCGCCTTCCGGGCCTCGTTCCACGCGGCGCGGCGGACCTCGTCGAGGGCTTCGGTGGCCCATTTCACGACATGGAACGGGTCCGCGCACCGCTGCCGGGCAGCGCTGCGCCACGACGGCGGCGATCCAGTCGGCCCCGTCAGCGGAAACATGCGTAATCCCGGCACCGCTCTTCTCCGAGGGCGTCGAAGAACGTGCCCAGGGTGGCCCTGTCCCGGCCCACGGCAGCCCACACCAGCCTGCCCGAGTCATGGTCCACCACGACGGTCAAATACTTGTGTCCGACCTTGTAGGAGATCTCGTCAATACCGATCCGTTTCAGGTCCGCGATCGTCTTCCCGGATCGAGGTTTCCCTGGCCCGGTTGCCTTCCACGCGGCAACTCACCGATGCGGGGACCGGCACATGGGCGGGTCTCGCGCATGCCCAACGGTATCCCCAGGTGGTCCTACAAACCCCAGGGCTTATCCGCGCTTTCCGGGCTGCGTTGCATCGAAGAACCGCAATTCCTCGCTGTTTTGGCCCGTACCCACGCCCGTTTCTTTCTCGCGGATAAAATCCAGATCCTCACGGGAAAGCAGCATCTGGCCGTGCCCGTCGACGTCGACGTGCCCCTCGGAATTTTGCTTGATCATGGCAGTGACAGTACGCGGCACCATCACGCATCCCGGATTATCCAGGAGCCACTGGCGCGTCTCTGAATCAAGTCGGTCCCACTCGTCTTTGAGTGTCATCTCGTACATTCACCCTTTTCCGTTTCCCCAGAAACCCTCCATCCGGGTCTGGGATTCCGCTAAGAGTACGTCTCACGTCAAAAGAAGAACAGTGTCCCTTCACCAACTCTGGAAACATCACAACCTCTGGGTGCCGTGATTCTTAGCCAAAGCGGAGCGTCAGGGATTAGGTGGAGAAGCCACTGCCTGGCTTCGTCCCGTGAGGTGAAAAAACGTGTCGGGCAGGGCGGGTTAACCCCTCCGAGGAAGGTTGCAAGGACACGCTTCCCCGTTCAAGCTGCGGTTCCCGGCCGGGTGGGCTCAAATCGGGTTGACATTCCCAGCCCCCCTTGCTGAAGCGGACCGAGTCAGTCAGGCTGTGTCAATGACCAGTAGCCCCATCGCAGACTACGGACTGCTCTCCGACTGCCGGTCCGCGGCGTTGGTGAGTGCTGCAGGATCTGTGGACTGGTTGTGCCTGCCCCGGTTCGACAGTCCCTCGGTTTTTGGACGTCTCCTGGGTGACGACGCCGGGTTCTGGTCAATCCGTCCTGTTGCTGACTTCACGTCCACCCAGCGATATGTCGGTCCCAGCATGGTTCTTGAGACCTCTTTCCGCACCGACGAGGGTGAGGTCACCCTGACCGACGCCCTGGTTCTTGGAAACGGGAACAGGGGCCATGACCTCGGTTCCGGATCACCGGGGGCGCTGTTGCGGCAAGTTTCCTGCATACGAGGAACGGTTCAGCTTGACGTCGTCTTTGTGGCGCGACCGGAATACGGGTTGATACGGCCTTTGGTCCACGGGGGATCAGGTGGGCTGTTGATTAGAGGAGGCGCCGCGGTTCTGTCATTGTCTGCCCCTGTTCCGTTTACGATCGAAAGCGATGTCGCCCGGGCCCGCGTTGTTGTGCGAGAGGGTGATGCTTTTGGATTCGCCCTTGAACACGCGAACAGCTGGGAGGATGCGCCCGTCTTCTGGGCACAGGAGGAAATTTCCCGGCGGCTTGCCGACACCGTTGAGGGCTGGACGAGCTGGTCGGGGATGCACCAGAACTACACCGGCCCGTGGCAGGAACTGGTCTCCCTGAGCGGGCGGGTGCTGCGGGCGCTGACCTTCCACCCCACTGGAGCGATCGTGGCCGCCCCCACCACGTCCCTGCCGGAGGTCATCGGAGGCCAGCGCAACTGGGACTACCGCTATACATGGGTCCGGGATGCAAGCATGACGCTGCAGGCACTCTGGGTTGCCGCCTGCCCGGTCGAAGCCGGAAGGTTCTTCCGCTTTCTGGCGACGGCTGGCTCCGGCCAACTGGGCGAGGGTGAAGAGCTCGGGATCATGTACGGGGTCGGTGGTGAACGTGACCTGTCAGAACGTGAACTGCCCCACCTGCCGGGTTGGCGTTCAAGCACGCCCGTCCGAATAGGGAACGCAGCCTGGCGGCAACGCCAGCTCGACGTGTACGGGGAACTCCTGGACGCTGCAGCAATCTTGCCGGAATACCTCGCAGACATGGACCCGGACACCCGCAAATTCCTTGCAGACGCCGCCGATGCAGCAGCTGCACGGTGGCAGTCCCCGGACCAGGGGATCTGGGAAGTCCGCGGCGAGCCCCGCCACTACCTGTACTCAAAGCTCATGTGCTGGGTGGCCGTGGACCGCGCCGTCAGCATTGCCGACCTCCTGGATGCCACGGACAGGGTTCCTTATTGGCGGGACGTACGAGAGCAGATCGCCGCTGCTATAAAGGCCCAGGGCTGGAGCGATACTGCCAACTCCTACACCCAGGCGTTGGGCTCCGATGAGCTGGATGCTTCAGCACTGATGCTCTCAATTGTCGGCTTCCTGCCGGGGGATGACCCACGGATGCTGGCAACAATTGACGCGATCCAGCGGCATCTCACGGACACAAGGGGCCTGGTGTACCGGTACGGTGGTGAAGACGGGCTGCCCGGGGCTGAAGGGACGTTCCTGCTGTGTACGTTCTGGCTCGCCCATGCACTTGCCCTCGCCGGCTCCGTTGAGCGCGCCCGGGAAGTTTTTGAAGGCGCTGCAGACTTCGCCACAGAGCTAGGCCTGCTTTCTGAAGAGGTGGCCGCCGGCAGCGGTGAGTTGTTGGGGAACTTCCCGCAGGCGTTCAGCCACATCGGGCTGGTCAACGCTGCCTGGGCGATCAGCCGGGCAGAGGAGAAGTACCCCGGGTCCGGAACCCCGGCCAGCAGCAGGCTGTGATCCGCTTAGCGGTGTTGCTGGCTTTCATTGCGGCCGCACTCCTGTTTCCTGTTCCGACTGTGGATGATCTGCAGCAGAACTTCACGAACACCCGGTGGGTCCCGCCGTTTATGTCCCGGGCTACGCTATGCTGACCCTTTCGCCAGCGCCGAAGAACGTCCTGGCTGTGTCAAGCATTTCTGGCCCCGGTGTGACGGCTGTAGGTGGCCCCTCTTGCCCGGGTTTTAAGCGTCGGCTTGGTTGTTCCCTGATGCTTTCGGTGCGCGCGGATTATCCGCGGTGAGGGTGTTGGGGTTAGTCCGGGTAGATGGAGACGGCCGTGGCTTTGATGACGTAGTACACGGTCATTCCGGGTGTAAGTCCGAGGTCCGCAGATGCGGCTGGGGTATTGACCCACCGCCCCCATGCCGGCCGGAGGCGGGACACCATCCGTATCGAGCGCCGCTCCTCCGCTGAAAGGCTGCTTCCAGGGGGCATGTCAACTGCAACTTTGAACTGACCGGTGGCTGCAGTTTGCGTTGACCGGTGGCTGCAATGGACTGACCGGTGGCGGCAAGTAGTTTTGAACACTGGTCAGGCGCCGGGGGCATGCCGGGGTTGGGGCGCCTGACCGCGTTGCGGGTTAGTTCATCGGGCGGGTTCCTTTCCCGTTTTGGGCTTGCATGAGCCGGACGGACTCGCCGCTGGTTTGGCATAGGTGTGCGTGGTGCATGAGCCGGTCCACGGTCGCGGTGGCGATGGTTTTGGGCATCAACTCATCAAAGCCGGAGGGGTGGATATTCGAGCTGATCGCCAGGGAGCGTTTCTCGTAGGAGGCCTCCACGACGCGGTAGAAACCCTCGGCGGCATCGCCGGAAACCGGCAAAAGTCCTACGTCATCAATGCAAATCAAATCCACGCCGGTAACGCGGGTGATGGCCTTGTTGACGCTGTCATCGATGCGGTGCCGGCGCACGAGGGCGCCGAGGTCCTCCAGACTCAGCCACGACACGGACATGCCTTCGTCGATGGCCTGCTGGCCCAGGGATTCCAGCAGCAGGGTTTTCCCGGTCCCGGAGGGCCCGCACGCGATCAGGTTCTCCCTCCGCCGCACCCACTCCAGGGTCCGCAGGAACGAGGTCGTCGCAGCCGGCAGGGTGGAGAGGGACTCGTCCCAGACATCGAACGTTTTCCCGGTGGGGAACCCCGCGCGTTTGCGCCGGGTGGCGAGCATCGACCGGTTCCGGCCCGTTGCTTCGGCCTCGAGCAAGACGCGAATGACTTCTGTGGGGTCCCAGCGCTGGGCCTTCGCGGTCGCCAACACCTCGGCGACAACGGCGCGGGCGTGCGGCATCCGGGTGGTGCGCATCAACGCGATGACGTGCTCCACGGCCGCATCCGCCAGCGGGCTGGGGGCCAGGGCTGTCGCGCTCATTCGGTGGCTCCTTCAAGATCGGCAACGTCGCTGGCATCGCTGGTGGTAGGGGTGTTGGTGGTACCGAAGTTGGCCCATGCGCTGGTGCCCTGGCTCAGCCACTGGCCTTGGTCGGTGACGGCGTGCCGGGTAGTGCTGATGGTTCTTTGCGGCTGGCCGGTGGCGGTGTTGGTGATGATGGAGACCAGGTCCTCGTGGCTGAAGCGGTGGTGCACGGCGGCGGCGCCGAGACCCTGGTCAACGACGTCGGCGCCCATGACCTTGGCCATGGTGGCGGCGCGTTCCATCTTGTGGCGGATCTTGTTCGTCCCGGCTGCGGCGGCTTCTTTGAGCCAGAGCGCTGCCCCGGCGCCGAGTGCCAGGAACTCCTCTTCGGCGGTGTTCGTGGGGCGGATCACCCGTTCCAGGGCCCCGGCATTGGCGGGCGGGAAGTGGGCGTCAATGATCGCCGGCACGCCGGGACGGGTGAGTGGATGGCGTGCGACTTCCACCGGCCCGGCCTCGCCGACATGGACGATGATGACCTCGGTGTCGGTGCCGCGCACCCAGAGCCTTTGCCCCATCAGGGTGTGCGGGACGGAGTAGCGGGCGTGCTCGTAGGTGACCATGGGAGTGTTCGGCGGGACCTGCCGGACCTGCCCGAAACTGGCCGTCACCGGCACTGCAGGGACCGGGTGCAGCTTGGGCTGCTCGATCAGTCTCAGCATGTCCTGGGGGATCTCCAGGGTGGCCCGGTGGACCTTGGAATTCACATCCTCCATAAACGCCTCGCACGCCGCTTCCAGCTCGGCGAAGGAGGCGTAGTCCGGGCGCAGGTTCGTGTCTTTGGGCACGATGTCGGCTTTGGCGATCTTGACCGCGTTCTCCACCCCGCCCTTCGAGGCCGGGTCCGCCGGCATGCAGGTGTGCACGGCGGTGGAGTAGTGCCGGGCGAACGCGACGATCTGCGGGTTACGGACCGGCACCCCGGCAACGTGCTCGACCGTGACGGTCTTCTCGTTGTCGGTCAAAATGTACGTCGGGACCCCGCCGATGAGCCGGAAGGAGCGGTCGAGGGCGGCGAAGACGCTCGGCATGGTCTTATCCCGCAAAGGGATCACGATCCGGAAGCGTGAATACGCCAGCCAGGCCACGAACAACACCGTTTTGGCGCCGTCAACGACGGGCCCGTCTCCGTAGTCCCATTGGAGCCACAGGCCTGGCTCCACAGTCCAGGGCCGGTGAACACGGGTGTTTTGGGCCCGGTATTTCGACTTCAGCCCGGCCAGCACGTAGCGGGTCGTGCGGATCGATCCGGGATAGCCCAGATCAACGAGTTTTCCGTGCACAACGTCCCCGCGGATCTTCCCGCGGGACTGCTCGACCAGCGACTTCATCTGCGGCAGGAACGGGTCAGTGATCCGTCCCCGCTGGCGGGCGACCGGCGCTTGGACGCCTTCCTGCCGGGCCTTCACATACGAACGGACAGTGTTGTGCGAAACGCCGCAGATCTTCGCGGCATCCCGGTACGAACGGGTCAAATCATAAGCAGCTAAAATTTCCATGAACTCTCCTGGAGACTTCACATCAAGCCCCTTCCTTCCCCACGATGGGTGAAATAAAAACGATTGGCATCGCTATTTCACCGCGGAAGGAAGGGGCTCTCCCCGTAATGACACGGGGGACGGACAAGGGAATCCCAGCAAAGCCCCGGCCACACACACGGCCAAGAACTGGTCAAAAGTACTTGCAGCCACTGGTCAAAACCACTGCCGCGAACGGTCAATCCAAATTGCCGTCTCTGGTCAGTTTAAAGTTGCAGCTAACAGGGGCAGGCAGATCGGTGGATCAAGGCTAAGGAACGACGCCGAGCTCCGCCACTGGATGCGCGACGAGCACGGCGTCACGGGCTATGCGCAGTACGCCGTCTCGTGGGAGCTGTTCGGTTATCCGGAATTTATGCTGCGCGACGCCGACGAGCTCATCGATGGCCAGTACACCGAGGGCGTGGAGATCCAGATGCGGAAGGGCTACGTCTCGCTGCACAGCCCGCGCCGGAAGTTCGCCCAGGTCACCCGGACCACCAACACCGCCGTGGACGTCGCCCTGCGCCTGGACACACTCCGCCTCGGCGCAGCCACCGGAGGGCGTTTGGAAGCCCTGAAGGCCCGGGCCGATGATCCCTTCCACCGCCGCGTCCGGCTCACGTCTGTGGACCAGGTGGATGAGGAACTGCTGGAAATCCTTGCCAGGGCGCTGGACCAGAACACCTAACAGCTGGAACGACGGCGGGCCGGGTCGCCGGAAACTTCCGACGAACCCGGCCCGGGACCGTGGTGAGGGTCCTAGGCGTCGATCATCTCGTCGTCGTCCGCTTCTTCGAACTCAACAGATGCGACGATTTCCTGGGTCTCCGGGTTGATCATGAACGCCTCTTCGTCGTCCTCCACCATGATGAAGTCGCCGTGGTCCGTGGTGAAGTGCCAGGCCAGGGTCTTCTCGCCGTCGTGCATGTAGTTGGGGTCGCCCATGGTGATCTTCTGCAGCGTGTAGCCGGCGATGCCGCACAGTTCGCGGATGATGACCTCGAAATCCGGGGCGTCCTCCAGTGCTTCCTCGTCGGCCGCGGCCTGGCGCTCCTCGAGGTTGAGGATGAGCGCAACCTGACGCTCAATGTAGGCGTCGAGCTCGTCGTCGTCGAGCACCAGCAGGCCCTCCTGGCGCAGAAGCCAGGCGGCGTTGAGTGCGGTGATGTTTTCGGTTTCGAACAGTTCCTCGAACTCGCCGTCGAGCTCTTCGAGGGTGCGCACGGCCTCGTTGGACTCTTCCTCGGTGTCCAGGTCGCCGTCAAGGTAACGCTCTTCGTCCTCGTCGGACATGGCATCAAACGCTTCAACGGTGCGGTTGAAGAGCTCAAGGTGGGCGCTTGCGCCCATGCCCGCGAGGCCCTGGCGGATGAGCGGGTCCACTTCGTCGCGGTCCGCGGTGAACACGTACTGGGCGAAGCCGCCCTCCAAAGACTGCGTGACGTAGAAGTCCACGTAGTAGCTGCCGAGCGCCGCGGGCGCGATCTCGCCGGCGTCGAGCAGTTTCCCGTACATGGCGTTCACCACGTGAACGTTGGCATCTACGACCTCCTCGCTGCCTGCATCGATGCTGGCCTTGGTCAGGACGACAGGGTTCTGGCTCATGGTCATGGGATTCCTCACTGCTGAATGCTTCGGTGCTGCTCAGGACACTTTCACGCTACGTCGGCGGGGACCTCAGTGTGTTGAGGCGGAAGTGAACGTCAGGCGAAGTTTCAGGCTCCCGCCGGGCGAACTAAGATGAAGCAGATAACCTCCGATCGGACACGGCACTCCCGTGGCCAGCTGAAAGTAGCGCGCACCATGCCATCCCAACCGGACGAGAGTGCGGCACTGGCAATACAGACCCCCGCCATTAACGACCGCTCCCTTGCGGCCGGATTGGCGTATGCCATGGGCAGCCGGGTTTCCGGGATGTCGTTCGACGCCGCCACCGGGCTGATGCTGGGCAAGGTCCGGGGAGGTGCCGACGTCCCTTACTCCACCACGGCCAAGCTGGTCCGGAAAACGGGCGGCTGGAGCTGCACCGTGGGCGTCTGCAGCTGCCCCGTCCGCAAGGACTGCAAACACGTGGCCGCGCTTCTGTTCGCCGCCGAGGACAACCCGGCCATCCGCGTCCAACTCCTGGCCCCCGCTGATGTTTCCCGGCTGTCCCGGCAACCCGTCAGCCTGGACCTGGCCGACTGGGAGCAGGCATTGAGCCCGCTCATTTCGCAGCCCGGCATCACGCAGTCCATCAGCGGCATCCCGCTGGCCCTCCAGTTCGAGGTCGAGGAACCGGCGCCGCACTTCTCCTACACAGGCCGCCGCGACCCGCTCCGCAGCGTCCGCCAGCTCAAGGCCCGGCCCGTGATCATGGGCGCCAAGGGCAAGTGGATCCGCGGCGACGTCTCCTGGAATACCCTGAGCTACCTGAATTTCCGCCGCGAATGCAACGAGGCGCACATTGAGTGGATGCAGGCGTTCCTGGCCGCACACACCTCCGCCGCCAACCGGGTGCATAACTCCTCCGCCCTGTGGCTGGGGCTGAACACCTTCGCCGGGAAGAACATGTGGAGCCTGCTCGCCGATGCCAAAAAGATCGGCCTCACCCTGGTTCACAGCCGCGGCACTGAGCCGGTGCGGCTCGCGGAGTCCCCCGCCGCCGTCGGACTTAATTTGAGCCGTTACGGCTCGCCTTCCGGTGACGGCGGCGATGCTGCCGCGGCCACCCCGGAGGTCGCGGCGAAAACCGCCGACGACGGCGGGCTGGAGCTCGCGCCCACCATCACCGTTGAGGGGGAAGACGTTGATCCGGCGTCGGTGGGGACCATCGGCCGCCCCGCGCACGGCATCTTCCTGACCACCGGCCGGGAGGCCTTGCCCGGTGTTTCCGCGGACAACGTGATCACGCTGGCCCCGCTGGAAAACGGGCTGAGCGAGGAACTCCTGACGTTCGTCACGGCCGGCAGCACCCTGCACATTCCGGCGAAGGACGAGACGCGGTTCCTCACCGGCTTCTACCCGAAGCTGAAGCAGGCAGCCCGGGTCACGGCGACGGACGAGTCGGTGGCGCTGCCCGCCCTGGCCCTCCCCACCCTCTCCCTGCTGGCCAACTACGGCGCAGACCACCGGGTCCGGCTGCATTGGGAATGGCATTACAAGTCCGGAAACCTGGTCACGGCCCAGCCGCTGTGGCGGCACCCCGGCGACCACGGCTACCGCGACGACACCGCCGAGGCCCGCATCCTGGAAGGCATCGGCCAGCCGTGGAACGTTGTTCCGGCCCTGGGCGAATCGGCCTCCGGCGGCTGGGGCACACCGCGCCTGTCCGCGTCCGCCGAACTCAGCGGCCTGGACACACTGGCGTTTACCGAGGATGTCCTGCCCGAGCTCCGGAACGCGCCGGACGTTTCAGTGGACACTGCCGGGGACATCGCCGACTACCGTGAGGCAGAGGAAGCGCCGGTCGTTTCCATCTCCACCAAGGCCACGGAACAGCGCGACTGGTTCGATCTTGGCATCCAGATTTCGCTCGAGGGCCAGCCGGTGTCCTTCGCGGCCGTGTTCTCCGCACTGGCCGCGGGACAGACCAAAATGCTGCTGCCCAGCGGCGCCTACTTCTCGCTGGACCTCCCGGAACTGCACCAGCTGCGCGCCCTGATTGAGGAAGCCCGCTCGCTGCAGGACAACAAGGACGCCCCGCTGCAGATCAGCCGTTTCCAGGCCGGGCTCTGGGACGAGCTCGCGCAACTGGGCATTGTCGATGAACAGGCTGCTGCGTGGCGTGAGGCCGTGGGCGGGCTGCTCGAAGGCGGAATCAACGGACTGCCGCTGCCTCCCTCCCTCAATGCGGAGTTGCGGCCGTACCAGCTGGAAGGCTTCAACTGGCTCAGCTTCCTGTACCGGCACAGCCTGGGCGGGATCCTCGCGGACGACATGGGCCTCGGCAAAACCGTGCAGGCACTCGCCCTGATGTGCGCCGCGAAGGAGCAGGCTGCTTCTGTTACTGCGGGTGCTGACTCTGTGGCTGGGGCTGCTGATTCTGTCGGGGCGCCAATTCCGGCGCCCGACGGCGGGACTCCCTTTTTGGTGGTAGCCCCCACCAGCGTCGTGGGCAACTGGGCGGCCGAAGCCGCACGCTTCGCTCCCGGCCTGACGGTCCGTATCGTGAGCGAAACGTTCGCCAAAAACAGCCAGGACGCAGCCGTTGAACTCGCCGGCGCGGACATCGTGATCACGTCCTACGCACTGTTCCGGATCGACTACGATTCCTACGCCTCAAAGACCTGGGCCGGGCTGGTGCTGGATGAAGCCCAGTTTGTGAAGAACCACCAGTCCAAGGCCTACCAGTGTGCCCGGAAGCTCCCTGCGGCGTTCAAGCTGGCCATCACCGGCACGCCGCTGGAGAACAACCTCATGGAGTTCTGGGCGCTGACGTCCATCGTGGCGCCGGGCCTTTTCTCCAGCCCCAAACGGTTCGCCGAGTACTACCAGAAACCGGTGGAAAAGAACGGCGACAAGGGGCAGCTGGACAAGCTCCGCCGTCGGGTCCGTCCGCTCATGATGCGCCGCACTAAGGACCAGGTCATCCAAGACCTGCCGCCGAAGCAGGAACAGATCCTGGAGGTGGTGCTGAACCCGCGCCACCAGAAGGTCTACCAGACGCACCTGCAGCGTGAACGCCAGAAGATCCTGGGCCTGATCGAGGACGTGAACAAGAACCGGTTCACCATTTTCCAGTCGCTGACCCTGCTCCGGCAGCTCAGCCTGGACGCGTCGCTGGTGGATCCGTCGCTGTCCGGCGTCCGCTCCAGCAAGCTGGACGTGCTGTTCGAGCAGCTGGAGGATCTGGTTGCGGAGGGCCACCGCGCGCTGATCTTCAGCCAGTTCACCGGTTTCCTGGGCAAGGTCCGGGAGCGGCTTGTGGAGGAGAAGATCGAATTCTGCTACCTCGACGGCAGCACCCGGAACCGTACCGACGTCGTCAACGAATTCAAGAACGGCACCGCGCCGGTGTTCCTGATTTCGCTGAAAGCCGGCGGCTTTGGCCTGAACCTGACCGAGGCCGACTACGTGTTCCTGCTCGATCCCTGGTGGAACCCCGCGTCCGAGGCACAGGCCGTGGACCGGACGCACCGAATTGGGCAGGCGCGGAACGTGATGGTGTACCGGCTCGTTGCCAAGGACACGATCGAGGAAAAGGTCATGGCCCTGAAGGCCCGGAAGTCGCAGCTGTTCGCGGACGTGATGGAAGGCGACGCCCTGTCCAGCGGGTCGATCACGGCCGAGGACCTCGCCGGCCTGTTCAAAGACTAAACGCGGTCAAAGCCTAACTGCAGGCTGTCAGGATACCGGCGATCGCATCGTGCTCGGCCTGGGTGACCCACAGGCTGTAGTTGGCCTTCACGGCGGTCTGGCGGGCTACGTATTCGCACCGGAACGCCTTGTTTGGCGGGAGCCAGGTTGCCGCATCCTTGTCGCCCTTGGCGCCGTTGGTAGCCCCGTCGGCAGCCATGAGGTTCAGGGGATCGTTGGCCAGCTGCCTGCGCTGTTCGGCGCTGAGCTGCTGGGCGCCCTTCTGCCAGGCGTCGCTGAGGGCGATGATGTGGTCAATCTGGACGGCGGAGCTGGTGGTGTTGCCGCGGACGAAGTTGATGGTTGTGCCGGTGTACTTATCGGCCAGCGTACCGGTGGCAACGACGCAGTTCTGTGTACCGGGCTTGAACGTCTCACCTTCGAGGTCCCTGGCGAGGATGTCGTTTCGGGTGTCGCAGCCGTTTCGGTCGACGTCGGCCCACGCGGGGCCGAATTCCTCGCGGGTGTAGCCGGTCTTGGGGGCACGTCCCTTCACCGGGATGGTTTCCAGCTGGGAGAGGGCCGTTGCCACATCGGCTCGGCTCACAGATGATTCGCCGGAGTTGCCCGACGGCGGTGCTTCCCTGACAGCTTCGGCCACCTTGTTTGCGGCCTGCGTTGCGGCCTGGGCTGCGGCGTCACAACCGGTGAGGGCGCTGGAGAGAAGCAGAGTGGTGAACAGCGTCAGTGCTTTGGTGGCGGCGGAGCGGTTGATGGTTATGTCCTTCAGGAGTGCGGCGGAGGTGAACACGCTACTGGCGCGGGACGTTCTCACCTGTCAAGCCGGGGTGTGGAGTCTGTCACCCGACCCGTCATGCTGGCCCGCATGCCTGGCCCGGCTGGGACTCGGAAGCCTCGCCGGGGCGCTTGAGAGCCGGAAAGCCCTGCGTTTGGGGAAGATTCCGAAATTCCTTTCGGGTGGTCACGCTGCCAACCTAAAATGTCGTACCCCCTCGACATGATGGAGGTATGGACAACACGGCAGCGGCAGAGATTCTGGAGACCATCGCGGCCTCTGCTCTGCAGATGGCCGGTGTGCTTCGTGGGACGCCCGGGGATCCAGCAGCCAGCCCGGCTGCAAATGGTCCGGCTGATGCCCCTTCAGTGACCGGTCCGTCCGCGACGGGTGGGGACCAGGCTCGCTGGCAGGCTGAGCTTTGTCTGACCGTCCTGTCGGGGACCGTGGGGATGGAAGCCATGTTCGCTGCCGTGAAGGTCCATGCCGCCAGCGGTTACGACGAAGCCGCCCAGACCATCGCGGCGCCCATCACTTCCCCTCAGGAGCAGACCGCCCAGGACATGGGCATCGTGGCCGAAGTCGCCTGCGCCCTCACCGTCAGCGAACGCACGGGTGACGCGCTGCTGGGCGAAGCACACCGCCTGACCACCGCTCTGCCACTGACCCTCGCCGCCCTGGAAGCAGGGACCATTTCGTGGCAGCACGCCCGGATCATGGCCGACGAAACCCTCAACCTGGACCCCGTGGGTGCCCGGGCGTTGGAAGCGCATTTCCTGGACCCGGGCGCGCCCAACCCGGCGAGGGGTGGCCCGGCCGGGGAGATGATCCCGTCCCGGTTCCGCGCCAAAGCCCGGACCTGGCGCGAACGCCACCACCCGGACAGCATCGAAAAACGCCACACCCGCAGCGCGGCGGACCGGCGGCTTGAGTACTCTCCGGACCGGGACGGCATGGCCTGGCTCTCCGCCTACCTCCCGGCCGATCAGGCCTCCGGGATCTGGGGCCGCGCCACCACCACCGCCCGAGCCCTGCAGGGCCCCACCGAGTCCAGGACCCTCACTCAGCTCCGCGCCGACAGCGCCGCGGCTTGGCTTCTGGGCGGGCATGCCGATCTGATCCCGTCACCCCAGGCCCAGGTCCTCGTGACCGTGCCGGTGTTTGCGCTGATGGGCCTGACTGACGAACCCGCGATGCTCGATGGGTACGGGCCCATCCCGCCGTCCTTGGCCCGCGCCCTCGTCGCCGACGGCGCCGAATCGTTCCACCGCGTCCTGACCGACCCCCGCGACGGAGCACCGCTGGAAATCGGCCGTGACAGCTACCGGATCCCCAAAGCGATGCGCCAATGGCTTAGATTGCGGGATGGGAAGTGCCCGTTCCCCGGCTGCAGCAACCAGTCCCTGGACAACGAAGCCGACCACCTCCTCGCCTGGCACCAGGGCGGAACCACCGGGATCAGCAATCTCGGTCAGCCTTGCCCCAAGCACCACCGGCTCAAACACACCACACCCTGGAAACCCACCACGGCGAGTTCCTCCGAACCACCCGGCTGGATTTCACCCACAGGCCGCCACTACGCCAGCGAACACCCCGACTGGGAACCACCCATCTGGCCACACCAGATAGTGAACCAACTCCCCCATATGGAACCTGGCCCCGCCCTGCCCATAAGCCATCTGCCGGCAGACCCAGAGCCGGAGCGGAAATGGCTGCGCCGCCTCCAAGAAGCAGAGACGGCACCTTTCCGATCCGTACCCGACTTCCTCTGGCTGACACAACAGCCTGGGGCCGGTGCGGCACCTCCAGTCCCCTGCGCTAACACTGGCTGAGCCCTGTCACGCAGCCGGGAAGCAGCTGCGGGAAAGCACTTTCCCGCATATGCTGTAGGGAATTCTGACTTCGCATCCACCTGGAGATTCCCGTGCGCACCGAAGCCACCGCTTCAGATTCAATCCGTGAACCTGCAGCATCCAGCGTTTCGCCACTCAGCGCTGATGCCTTCAGGACTCCCTACCGGGATCCCATCTGGGACGGCCCCACAGATCCCGTCCTGGTCCCCGACCACTTGACCGGCGACTGGGTGCTTTTCTACACGCAGCGACGGGCCACGGAAGCCGGGCTGACCGGCGTCGAGTGGGTCCACGGCACGGCCATTGGAGTGGCCCGCTCATCCGACGGCGGACTCACCTGGGCGTATCAAGGAACCCTGGACGGACTGGTTCCGCCGGGAACCGAACTGCCTGCCACCTTGTGGGCGCCCGACGTCGTCCGGATCGGCGACCAGTGGATCATGTACCTGACGGTCCTCGGCGGCGTCCGTACGGGCTGGACCGGCACCGCATCCATTGTCCAGCTCGCCAGCCGGGACCTGGTTACCTGGGAACACCTGGGACCCATCGATCTGGACTCCCCTCGCGTCATCGATGCGGCCGTGGCCCCCTGCGGTGATGACCGGCACCGTCTCTGGTACAAGGACGAGGCCCGCCGATCCAACACGTACAGTGCGGTAACCAGCACGCCTGCCGATCCGACGTCGTGGGTTCTTGAAGGACTGGCGATTCCGGGGCGCCCCCACGAGGGACCCAAGGTGTTCAACCTGGGAGGCCAGTTTTGGATGATCGTGGACGAATGGCGCGGGCAGGCGGTCTACCGTTCTGAAGATGCCTCCGGTGGCTGGACCCGACAGGAGAACCTTGACGGCCTCATCCTGACGGCCCCTGAAACGGCCGACGGCGGTCCGGTCGCGGGCAGGCATGCGGACGTTGTGCCGCTGGACGCAGCGGCGGACGGCAAGGAACGAGCCCTGATCATTTACTTCACACATCCGCACTGGAACGGCGAGGATATTGACGCCATGGCAGCAGACCCGAAGACCCACCTCAGCCACGTCCGGGCGGCCGTCCTGGAAGTTCACAACGGCGACCTGGTGTGTCTTGACGCCTGACGGCACGACAAAAGGCCGAACTGCGGAACTATAAGCCAGCGGCTGCTGGCACCGGTCCGATGTTCGGCCCTTGGCCGGGCTCGCACCGGGCGGCACCAATGGGCGCCGCCCGGGCATGTCTATTTGAGTTCAGGCCCCACTGGTTATCAGGCCCGCTGCGGCGAACCGAGCTCCACCGGGTCTTCATCAGTGAGGTAAGCAAGTTCCGAGTGCGCGGCGATGTCGATACCGCGCATTTCGTCCTCAGGCTTGATCCGCAGGCCGACGACGCGGTCGAGGATCTTGGCCAGGATCCACGTGATCCCGAACGAGTACACCAGGACCGAGACTGTGGCCAGCGCCTGGACACCCAGCAATTCAACGCCGCCGCCATAGAACAGGCCGTTGACGGCGTTCGGAGCAGCGTCGGTGGCAAACAGGCCGATCAACAGTGTGCCGATGATGCCGCCCACGAGGTGAACGCCCACGACGTCGAGCGAATCGTCGTAGCCCAGGCGGAACTTCAGTTCGATGGCGAGGGAGCAAACGGCACCGGCGATGGCGCCGATGGCCAGTGCACCCAGCGGGCTGACCGCGCCGCAAGCAGGCGTAATGGCAACCAGAGCCGAGATCAGGCCGGATGCCGCTCCCATGCTGGTGGCTGCGCCGTGGCGGAGGCGCTCAACCAGCGCCCAGGCGAGGAGGCCGGCCGACGCTGCCACCGCGGTGTTCAGGAATACGACGGAGGCGGACTGCCCGGCGGAAAGCGCCGAGCCTGCGTTGAAGCCGAACCAGCCCACCCAGAGCAGTCCAGCACCAACAAGCACCAGCGGCCGGCTGTGCGGCTTGGTGTGCTCCATCTTGGGCCAGCCGGAGCTCTTGCCGAGTACGAGTGCCAGTGCAAGCGCCGCGGCGCCGGCGTTCATGTGCACGGCGGTTCCACCGGCGAAGTCGATTGCCTTGATGCCGCTGGCGATCCAGCCGCCCGTGACGCTGCCGTCAGCAGAGGAGAAAGCGAACACCCAGTGTGCGATGGGGAAGTAGACGATGGTTGCCCAGATTCCGGCAAACAGCATCCAGGCGCCGAACTTCATACGTCCGGCTGCCGCTCCCGCAACCAGGGCCGTAGTGACACAGGCGAAGAACAGTTGGAAGGCGGCGAACAGGACCACCGGAATGGAGGCTGCCTCGTCTGCGGCGAGCAACTGTCCCATGCCCGGGAATTCCGTGATGTCCCCGATAAGTCCGAGGCCGCCCACGGAGTTTCCGAAGGCCATGGAATAACCGAAGAGCGCCCAGAGTACTGCCACCAGGCTCGCGCCGCCAAAGCACATCATCATCATGTTGAGAATGCGACGAGACCCCACCATGCCCCCATAAAACAGGGCAAGGGCAGGGATCATCATGCAGACCAGCGCTGAGCTGGCCAGAATCCAAGCGACATTTCCCGAATCCATGGGAAACCCCTTTCGTGATGCGAAGAGAGAACGGAAATTGCCCGTCAGAGCCGCTCCGGAGGAGGGACGCGGAGTCAGTACCACGTTCATCGGAGGGCAGCTATTGCCGTCTGGTAACAACAGTATGGCTGCAGTTCCGCGATGGGTTTCTGGCTGGTTAAATCAACGTTTCAGTCACGGGCACGCGAGTTTCACAGATGACTCAAACGAACTTTGGATTCAGGGAATTCCGGGACCGCAGCCGCCGGTTTTCCCGCGCAGTGTTACTTGGCAGAGACGGCCAGGAACCTGATGGGCAGGTCGATGCCCGGATGCTGGAACAACGCAAGCGGCCACCGACCCTTGCTGGGTCGGTGGCCGCTATGAGCGTCAGTGTGGGGTGTGCGCTAGATGAGCCCCTGCGCGAGCATGGCGTCAGCGACCTTGACGAAGCCGCCGATGTTGGCGCCCAGTACATAGTTGCCGGGGTCGCCGTATTCGTCCGCCGTTGAAGCGCAGCGGTGGTGGATACCCACCATGATCTCGGTGAGCCGTTGTTCGGTGTGTTCGAAGGACCAGGAATCGCGGCTGGCGTTCTGCTGCATCTCCAGCGCCGACGTCGCCACGCCGCCTGCGTTGGCGGCCTTGCCCGGCCCGAACAGCACACCGGAATCCTGGAACACCGAAACGGCTTCACGGGTGGAGGGCATGTTGGCGCCTTCGCCCACCGCGACCAGGCCGTTGCGGACCAACCGCGCGGCAGCATCGCCGTCGAGCTCGTTCTGCGTGGCACACGGCAGCGCCACCGTCGCATCGACATCCCACACCGAACCGGCTTCGGCATAGGAAACGCCGGGACGGCGGAGGGCGTAATCCTTGAGGCGTCCGCGTTCTACTTCCTTGACCTCGCGAAGAAGCGCGACGTCGATTCCCGCCTCATCCACGATGTAGCCGGAAGAGTCGGAGCAGGCCACCACACTGGCACCCAGCGTCTGCGCTTTGGCAATGGCGTTGATGGCCACGTTGCCCGAACCTGACACCACCACGCGCTGCCCGTCGAAGGACGATCCACGCGTTTTCAGCATCTCCTGGGTGAAGATGACGGTGCCATAGCCGGTGGCTTCCGGCCGCACCAGGGAGCCACCCCAGGACATGCCCTTGCCCGTCAGGACGCCGGATTCGTAGCGGTTGGTGATGCGCTTGTACTGCCCGAAAAGGTACCCGATTTCACGGCCGCCGACGCCGATATCACCGGCCGGCACGTCGGTGTACTCGCCGATGTGCCGGTACAGCTCAGTCATGAATGACTGGCAGAACCGCATCACTTCGGCATCGCTGCGGCCGCGGGGATCAAAGTCCGAGCCGCCCTTGCCGCCACCGATGGGCATGCCGGTCAGGGCGTTCTTGAAGATCTGCTCGAAGCCCAGGAATTTCACAATGCCCAGGTAGACAGAGGGGTGGAAGCGAAGGCCGCCCTTGTAGGGCCAAGGGCGGAGTTGAATTCAACCCGGAAGCCACGGTTGATCTGCACACGGCCGGAGTCGTCAGTCCACGGAACACGGAAGATGATCTGGCGTTCGGGCTCGCAGAGGCGCTCCAGGATGGCGGCTTCAAGCAACTCGGGGTGCCGGTCGTGGACAGGGCCAAGGCTCTCAAAAACCTCGGTCACCGCCTGGTGGAATTCAGCTTCACCAGGGTTCCGCGCCAGTACCGTATTCCGGATGGCATCAAGCCGAGCGTCCACGCCGTCTCCTCAAAATTAGCTGTGTTATTCCATGCCATGGTAGCAAGATTTCATTTTGCGGAATCTTATGCGACAGATGTAACACGCTCAACGGCTGACCGGCTGCTGGAGCCAGGGCCTTGTGGGTGTTTGGCCCAGCTCATCGTTGAATTCCTGGGCTTCCCGGTAGTAATCCAGCAGGCTCAGCTGGGCGGCGGCTCCCGAGTCCAGAATGACCACGGCCCTGCGGTGCAGCTGGAGCACCGACGCGGGGCAATGGGCGCTGACCGGCCCTTCCACCATGGCCCGGACAGCGGCGGCTTTGTTCTCCCCCGTGGCCAGCAGCACTGCCAGTTTGGCTTCGCGGATGGTCCCCAGACCCTGCGTCAGGCACAGCCGCGGAACATCACCGTCGGAAAAGAACCGCGCGTTGTCAGCCCGCGTGGCCCCGGCGAGGGTCTTCACCCTCGTGCGGGAAGCCAGTGACGACGTCGGCTCATTGAAGCCGATGTGGCCGTTCGCGCCGATGCCCAGGATCTGAATGTCCACACCGCCTGCAGCGGCGATCGCTGCGTCATAGCGGTCAGCTTCGGCCACCAGGTCCGGCGCGTCCCCCTGCGGAGTAAAAAGCCGGTCCAGGGGCAGGTCCACATGGTCGACGAACTCCCGCCGGATGGTGGAGTAGTACGACTGCCCGTGCTCCGGCGGCAGACCCGCGTATTCGTCCAGCGTGAAGCCGGTGACCTGGCTGAAGCTGAGTTGTTCCCCGCGGTGCCGCCGGATGAGCTCCTGGTAGGTGGATCGCGGGGAGCCGCCGGTGGCCAGCCCCAGCACGGCGGGACCCTGCCGGACCCTCGCTTCAATGATGTCCGCCGCGCGGGCTCCTACGTGATCGACGGACTCACACAGAACTATCTGCACGGTCATTCCTTTCCTGTGTTTGTGGTGTGCCGGCCCGGTAGGCCTGCACGAGTTCACGTTCTTCGGTGGTCACCAGCACGTCACGCGTGCGGCCGGTGACGAGGCGGCCCCGCAGCCCCAGCCCGCCGTCGGCGTTCAGGGGAAGCGTCCGGTCAGCTGACATCGGCTTTGGCCATTGAGCCGTTCTCGTCGGTTTCATCTTCGCGTCCCATGGTGCGCAGGTTCCAGCGACGGATCACGAAGCGGAATACCAGGTAGTAGACGGCGGCGTAGCCGAGCCCGATGGGGATCAGCCACAGCGGATTTTGGGCGATCCCGAAGTTCAGGACGTAGTCGATGGCTCCGGCGGAGAACCCGAACCCGTGGTGGATGCCGAGGGCGTTGACCAGCATCATGGACGTCCCGGTCAGGACCGCGTGGACGAGGTACAGCGGCCACGCCACGAACATGAACGAGAATTCCAGCGGTTCGGTGATCCCGGTGAGGAAGGCTGTCAGGCCGGTGGAGAGCATAATGCCGCCCACGATCTTCTTCTGGCCAGGCTTGGCTTCGTGCCAGATGGCGAGGGCGGCCGCGGGCAGGGCGAACATCATGATGGGGAAGAATCCGGTCATGAAGACCCCGGCGGTGGGGTCGCCGGCGAAGAACCGGTTCAGGTCGCCGTGGGCGCCGTTGTAGTCGCCGATGATGAACCAGACGATGGAGTTCAGGATGTGGTGCAGGCCCAGCGGGATGAGCAGCCGGTTGACGGTCCCGTAGACTCCGCTGCCGACCACCGTGTTGTCCGCGACGGCATTGCCGACCGCTGTCAGTCCCGTGTTGAAGAACGGGTAAATGAGGGCCATCGCCACGCCGATCACGATGGCGGCGAAGGAGGTCAGGATGGGTACCAGCCGGCGGCCCGCGAAGAACCCCAGCCAGTCCGGCAGTGTGGTCCGGTGGAACTTCTGCCACAGCCACGCCGTCGTCAGGCCCATCACAATGCCGGCCAGGACGCCGTAGTTGATGACAGGATCCTTGCCGCCTTCCGGGGCGGCTCCCAGCACCAGGGGTGCCATGACTTTGAAAACGTTGGTCAGGACCAGATATCCGACGACGGCGGCCAGTGCCGTGGAACCGTCACCTTTTTTGGCGAAGCCAAAGGAGATGCCGACGGCGAAGAGCAGCGGCAGGTTCTCGAACAGGGCGCCGCCGGCTGCTCCGATGACCTGGGCGACGGTGGTCAGGGATTCGAAGCGGCCGAGCAGGTCGTCCTGGCCCAGGCGCAGGAGGAGCGCAGCCGCGGGGAGGGCGGCGATCGGGAGCATGAGGCTGCGCCCGAAGCGCTGCATGTTCTGCAGGGCTTTGCCGCTGCCCTTGGCCTTGCCCGGAGCCGGGGCCGAGGCCGGGGCGGCCAGCGGGGCGGCCCCGGCGGATGCTGATGGGTTTTCCGTGGTCATGATGTTCCTCGTCTCGAAGAGGGCGGTGCTTGTGCGGAGGCACGGGATTCAGTATTGTTTTGCTGACTGGTTATAACCAGTGACAACCATCACTGTGAAGGGCGCCGGCCTCAGTTGTCAACCTCAGGCTGTAAAAAGCCTTTTGAGCCCGCAGTCATTCACGGCGAACCAACTCCAGGAGTGGACATGTCCAAAGCAGAAATCATCCTCGCCGCCCTTGGCGGCGCCGAGAACGTCGAAGAGATCGAAGGGTGCATCACCCGCCTGCGCACCGAAGTGGTGGATGCCGCGCGCGTTGACGAGGCCGCCCTCAAGGCCGCAGGAGCGCACGGCGTGATGATGTCCGGCACGGTGGTTCAGGTGGTCGTGGGGCCGGAAGCCGAAAGCCTCGCCGAAGACATCCAGGACCTGATGTGAGCAGTCCTGACGTGAGCACGGAAGCACCGGCCCGGATCATCAGCGTTGTCTCCCCCTGCCGGGGCTGCTCATCCCGCTGAGCGAGGTGCCGGACCCCGTGTTCGCCAAGGGGCTTGTGGGCGGCGGGGCCGCCGTCATCCCCGATGACGACGCCGGCGTCCTCACCGCCGTCGCACCGCTGGACGGCCGGGTCATCAAGGTCATGCCGCACGCCTACATCGTCCAGCACGCGTCCGGGCCCGCGGTGCTGGTCCACGTCGGAATTGATACGGTCGGGCTGAAGGGCGAGGGCTTCAGCGTGATCGCGAAAAAAGGCGACCAGGTCCGCGCCGGCGATCCCATGATCACCGTTGATGTCACGTTTGTCCGTTCGAAGAACCTGAGCATGTGCAGCCCCGTGGTGGTGCTGGACACCAAGCCGGAGGCCGTTGACTCCCCGGCCTCCGGCGGCCGCGTGGAAGCTGGTGGGCACCTGTTCAAAATTCCCGGAAAATAGGGGACATGGATACGGCAGGGGAACTAAAACACGTCTGGGTCCGCAAGCAGATCCAGGACCTGGTGGCCGCTTCGCTGCGGCCCGGGGACGCGCTGCTTGGAGAGCGCCAGCTTGAGGAGCAGTTCGGCGTCTCCCGCATTACGGTGCGCCGGGCCATCTCGGACCTCGTCCAGGACGGAGCGCTGGTGCGGATCAAGGGCAAAGGAACCTTCGTCTCCCATGGACTGGTGCGCTCAACCCTGCACCTGGCCTCCTTCAACGAGGATATGCGCGCCGCCGGTTTCGAACCCAGTACCCGCGTGATCACCGCGCTGACTGCGGTGCCGCCGGCAGCAGCGGCGGAGCATCTGGGACTTGCCGCAGGGCAGGAGGCGTACCAGGTGCGTAGACTGCGGCTCGCGAACGGCGCGCCCGTGAGCGTCGACGAATCGTGGCTGCCGCCGGCACTGGTCCCCGGGCTGCTCTCAGAAGACCTGACGGGATCCCTCTACCGGGCCCTCGCAGCCTTCGGGCACCCCGTGCAGCACGCGGAACAGACCGTCGAGGCCGCCGCCGCCCCTGACGAGACCGCCGCGTTACTGGACATCGAACCCGGGTCACCCGTCCTGCTCTTCCGGCGCCGTTCCTTCACCGGCCAGGAAGACCCCGGCACCCCAATCGAATACGCCGTCTCCACCTACCGCTCAGACCGGTACCAAGTCTCGATGCGGCTGGGCGTGGGCTAAGCCAAGACTGCTGCTGGTCCACTGATCCGTTGAAGAAGTCCTGGACGATACACTGTCCAGCCTGCCAACAGGACGACCGTCAGGCCCTCGGTGATAGACGGCAGTCTGGATTGGGAATTCGTCCGGGACGATAATCCAGTAAACGGGGTAGACCCTGAACATCTCGGCGCAAACGGAACGGGTGGCGCCGATTAGAGGACTGCGGTGCTTCCTAAAAGCCCCGCTCAAATGTGCGTTCCACATTCTTGGTTCTATGGGGGTCCCATCGCCTGTGGTGGACTGTGGCACAAGCTTGATCGCTTGATTGGTGGACGACGGGTTCTCTCCGTGTGTCGGTCAGGTGTTCGTCGTTATGGCGGCCATGATTGGCATAGGAGATGACTATGCGAACTTTTCCGGTCCAGATGCCCTCTGGAATGCTCTACTGGAAAGTGATCGGCGATGACCTGCTGGTTATGTCTGTGGCGGATGCATATCTGCGGTATTTGCGGTCGGGGGTGATGCTGCCGAGTCGACGACAAAGACCTATGCGGGCGCGGTCGCCCTGTATCTGTCGTGGTGCGCGGCCACCGGGCAAGACTGGCGAGCCGCTGCGGGGAAGATGCCGGCGTTCGTGTTGTGGCTCCGCCACTCCCCGTCGCAGCCGGGGACAACCACCGGCGGTGCGGTCGCGACTGCGGTCCGCGGACCGCGGCGGATCAACTGCGTGCTCGCGGGCGTACGGGGTTTCCTGGCCTTCGCGGTGGATCACGGCGACGCTCCAAGAGGGGTGCTTGGTCATCTTTATGAGCTTGCCAATAGCCAGGATCTGCCGGCTGAGGCGCGCGGCGAGGACGGCGTCTGGAGGCTGCGGATGAAGGCCCGGCACCGGGTTCCGGCCATCAGGCAACGGCCTGACCGGGCCCGCGATGACGCAGTCCTCGCGCTGCTGAGGGCGTGCCTCTCGGCGCGTGACCGGCTGCTGCTGATGCTGCTCGCGCGGGCGGGGTTGCGTCGCGGCGAACTGGTTGGACTGCGGCGTGAGGACGTCCGTTTCCTGGTCGACTCATCGTCCTTGGGCTGTACCTTTCCCGGATTTCACCTGCACGTGGTGCGAAGGCAGAACACCAACGGCGCGTGGGCAAAATCGCGGCACTCCCGGATCGTCCCGGTGGATTCACTGGTCGTGTATGCCCACGACCAGTAGTTCACCGAGAGAGCCACGAATATCGCGGCGCGGGAGAGTGATTCGTTTTCGTGAACCTGTTCCGAGCGCCAATCGGTGCGCCGATGACTCCCGCTGCGGTAAACGAACTGGCCAATGCGCGTGTCCATCGTTGAGTGGGCCTATCAGGAAGGCCTCAAATTGAATGCGTAGGGCGCAGGCTGAGCCAGAATGTTTGGCCTGGCGCACAGCCATTTAAGCGGGTCGGTGGTCTCGTCATGGCGACACCGTTTAAGGCTCCAGCGTCTCCGCGAGGCCGGCCAAAACAGGTTCGCGGCCCAACTCAATGTGCGAATACGCCAGTGAGTAGGCCAGGTCCGGCCTGCCTTTCAGGATCGCGTTGCACAGATCCGTGTGTTCCTCGCGCTGGAGTTCGTTGCTGCGGTTGTGCGTAAGCCCGAAGATCCAGCGCATCCGCCCGAACAGGGGTTTCACGGATTCGATCAGCAGCTTGTTGCACGAGAGGCGCACGATTTCGGCGTGCAGCTCGGCGCTGATCAGGGCGACATCGTCGGTGCGCTGCTCATCGATGGCGGCCTTGGACGCCTCCATGAGTTCTTCCAGACGTCCGCCGGACTGGCCTTCGGCAACACGGGTGGCGGCCATCCTGGCGGCGAACGTTTCCAGGCACAGGCGGACGTCGAAGAGCTCGTTGACGTCCGTAAGGGTCAGTTGCCGGACCACGGCGCCGCGGCGCGGAAAGGTTGCGACGAAGCCGTCCTGCTCCAAGCGCTGGATGGCTTCCCGCACCGGGATGCGTGAAACGTTGTAGAGCTCGGAGAGTTCGCGCTCACGCAACCGCATCCCCTGGGCGTACTTGCCCGTGACGATGCCCTCCAACACCAGCTGGTAGACGTTCTCCGCGCGGGCCTCGTCAGCGCGGCCATTCCCGGTTTCCGGCATCGCCTCAGCCACTGCCAAACTTCCCTTCATGCCAGCGTCCGTGCCACCGCCGGGCGGCGCCGGTCAGCGTTCCAACCGAGCATACACGGGAGGAAACAGCTCATCGGCCGGGCGGTTCCGGGCATCCCGGACGGTGTAGGCGCGGCGCATCTTGTCGAACAATTCCTGGCCCTTCACGCGCCAGTACTCCAGATCCACTCCTTCGATCAAACCGTGAGCCATGATGGTCCGCCCCGCAACTACGGAGAGCACTGCCTGGCGGGCAGCGCCGTTGAGCAGGAGGGTCCGGAGCGGGTCCTCGTGGACGCCGTCGCGGATGTCCCCCAAGGAGAAGGCCACCAGATCCGCCTGGGCACCCGGCTCCAGCCGTCCAAGGTCGGGCCGGCGGAGAGCCTTCGCACCGCCCAGCGTGGCGGCGTCGAAGTATCCGGCGACGTCACCGGCGTCGTTGGTTCCTGCAAGGATCTTGGCGAGATGCACGCCGGCATCGATGCCGCGGATGATGTCCGGCGGGAACGAGTCGGTACCCAAGGAGATGTTGATACCGGCCGCTTTATACGCGTTGAAAGAGTCCAGCGCACTGCCGTAACGCATGGAGGTCAGGGGGCAATGAATGATGCTGGCACCACTGGCGGCCAGCCGGGCGAGATCACCGCGGTCCTCCCCGAACACTGCGGGGTTGCGGTCTGTGTAGGTAGCGTGCGGAATCAGCAGGCGTTCGTTGAGCAGGCCGACCTGATCCAGGAGCTCCAGGGGCGTCACTCCGTGCGAGTCCATGATGAGCTCCCGCTCCACCAACCCCTGAAGCGAGTGAAGCCGTACCAGAACGTCACGGTCTTCTGAGGCTGCCGCCGTGGCTTTGAGCAACTCGATGTCCAGCGTCTCAATGCGGCAAGGGAGGAGGACACCGTTGACCAGAGGATCATTAAGTTCCGTCGCGTGGTCAACGAAGCACATGGCGTCCGCGAACCCCTCGAGGCCGCGGCGGTCGTCGAACCTCACCGCACGTTCGCCGTTTTCCAACACGACGTTCACGCCCGAGCGGTAGGCGGGGCCGAGGTAGGCGCGCAAGCCAAGCCGACGGCTGGTCTCCGCCATCCCACGGAGTTCCTCGAGGGGCTCCGCCCACTCCGAGTGCACCTCCGATGCGATGGGCATGTAGGTGGTGATGCCGTGCAGCACGAGCTGGATAAGTGCGTATTCGCGGACCTGCTGGCGTTCTTCGGCAGTAAAGACGTCAGTCCGGCCGTTGCGGAAGTAATCCTCGGACCACTGGTGGCCTTTGGCCTGCTCCGGCCCGGCCCAGCTGTCCAGGATGAGGTGGTCAATATCAGTGAGCGCGTCCAGGTCAATGAGACCCGGCATAAGTAAGGCGTCCCCCAATTGCCGTTCCTTGTCCACCTGACCGGCATAGTCATGTCCGACGTACTCAATGGAGGTGCCGCTGTAGACCACGCAGGCGCCTTCCAGCAGCACGTGATGACCGTTCCTGAAGCCCAGCACGTAGCGGGCGGTGACCTTGGTAAGCACTGTGACTCCTGTATTTCTGTCCGGCAAAGGGGCTGTGGAAGCTCGCTGGTATTCCAAACAGTACATTATTTGTGATTTACATCGCACTGATCGTGCTCTAACGTATCTTGGTATACAAGAACTCCGGAGCACGCTCCTTGGATCATGAAACGAGCAGAACCGTTGACCCAGATACAGTCCGTCGAACCAAGCACCGGCAGCCCGCCGCTGCCTCCGGCAACGTCGCCGGAGGGCAAAGCAGCCGCACCTGCCGAAGCGCGCTCACTGCTCGCCACGGCGTGGATGAGGATCCGGCGCAGCAAGATCGCGCTCCTTAGCCTGTGCGTGGTGGTGGCCATCATGCTGTTCGCCATCCTGGCCCCCATGCTCAGCGCAATGTCGGGCAATGACCCCTTCACGTCCAACACAAGCCCGGAAGTACTGGACGACTTCCAGACACCCGGGCTGCCACTCGCCGGCTACATGTACCCCTCGGCCCAGCACTGGTTGGGCGTCGAGCCCGGCCTGGGCCGTGACCTCTTCGCCAGGCTTGCCTATGGGGGTCAGGTTTCCCTCACCATCGCCCTGTTGTCCACCGCTGTTTCCGTTGTTCTTGGAACCGTCCTGGGTGCGGCCGCCGGGTACTTCGGTGGCAAGACGGACGCCATCATCAGCCGCATCATGGACCTCTTCCTCGCGTTCCCGCACCTGCTTCTGGTGCTCTCCCTGACGCCCATCCTTCAGTCCCGGCTCCGCGATACCCCGCTGGGTCAAGGCAGCTTCCTGCCCATGGCCTCGCTGGTGATCATCCTTGGCTTCTTCGGCTGGGCCTACCTCGCCAGGATCGTCCGCGGACAAGTTCTGAGCCTCCGCGAGCGCGAGTTCGTGGAAGCCGCGCGATCCTTTGGCGCCTCGCACATCAGCGTCCTGTTCCGCCAGATCATTCCCAACGTCATGGGAGTCGTGCTGGTGTATTCCACCATGCTGATCCCCACCAACATCTCCGCCGAAGCAGCACTGTCCTTCCTGGGCGTCGGCGTCAAGGACCCCACACCGTCGTGGGGCCAAATGCTGAACGCTGCACAGTCCGGCAACTGGTACCTCAGCGATCCCTGGTTCCTGGCTGTCCCCGGCATCATGCTCGTCATCACCGTCCTGGCCTTCAACCTCCTGGGCGACGCCGTCCGGGATGCCCTGGACCCCAAAGCCTCACGCAACTAATCCCAGCATCGCCCTTCACCCACCCTGACAGGAGCAACATGAAAACCCCCACGAGAGCTCTGGCACTGTCCGTGCTGATTGCCATGGCCGCCACCGGTTGCGCCGCCGGCCAAAACCAGCCCAGCAGTTCCAAGCCCGCAGAGTCGGTCACCGAACTGGCCCCCAACGTGGTCGAATCTGGCTTCAACGGCAAGGGCGGAAACATCAACGTCCTGATGTCCTCCGACTTCCAGACCTTGGACCCGGGAAACAGCAACTACGTCCAGACGGCCAACGTCGGCCAGTTGTACTACCGGACGCTGACCATGGCCAAGGAAACAGCCGGCCAGCCGCCCACCGTCGTCCCGGACCTCGCCACGGACACGGGCAAGGTCTCCGACGACGGCCTGAGCTGGACATTCACCCTCAAGGAAGGCGTGAAGTTCGAGGACGGCACGCCCATCACCTCCGCCGACATCCAGTACGGCCTGGAGCGCACCTTCGCGCAGGACGTCTTCACCCAGGCGCCTCAGGAACTGAATGCAGCGCTCGACGACGGCGGGTACAAGGGGCCGTACAAGGACCCTTCCGCCGTGCTCAAGGCGGTTGAAACGCCCGACGATCGCACCGTCGTCTTCCACCTCAAGAAGCCGTTCGCTGAATTCCCCGCTCTGGCGTCCCGCTCCAACACGGCTCCGGTCCCCAAGGCCAAGGACACCAAGCTGGACTACACCAACCACCCCGTATCCTCGGGCCCGTACATGGTGGAGTCCTACAACCGGGGCAAGTCCCTCAAGCTGGTCCGCAACCCGCACTGGGATCCCGCCACGGACCCCAACCGCACCGCCCTGCCGGACACCTTCAGCTTCTCGCTCTCCACCTCCCAGGCCACCATCAGCCAGCAACTGCTGGCTGACTCGGACCCGAACGCCATTACCCTCGATTCGAACGGTGCGCTCCAGACATCGGACTCCGCCAAACTGGCAGACGCCAACGTCAAGGACCGCGTAGCGTCCGGCCTCCTTGGCTGCAATGACGTCCTGAGCCTGAACACGGAGAAGATCAAAGACCCGGACGTCCGCAAGGCAATCGCCCTTGCCCTGGACCGCCAGTCCATCCTGGTCCAGTACGGCGGACGCCGCTTCGGCGAGCTTCAGCAGAGCCCCCTGAACGCGAAGATGGTGGGCTACGTGGACCCAGGCCTGGATATCGATCCTGCAGGCAAGCCCAAGCTGGAGGCGGCCAAGAAGCTCCTTGAAGGCAAGGATTACCCGAAGACCCTGACGTACGGCTACGCCAACAACCGGGACGCCTTTAAGAACACCGGCACCGTTGTCCAGCAGAACCTGAAAGCCCTCGGCATAGACGTACAGCTCGTGCCGATCCCGGCGCCGAACTACTACTCGGTGCTGGCCAGCGACCAGCTGCCGGACATGGGCCGTTCCGGCTGGTGCGGCGGCGCCGATCCGTCGTCGGTCCGTACCTCCGCGGACCCGCTGCTGGGACCGAACAACGACGGCACCAGCTACGGCTTCTCCAACACCTCCCGCTACTTCGATCCGGAGGTCTCCAAGGCGATGTACGAGCTGCGCAACACGGCCGGTACTTCCGAGGAACTGGGCAAGAAGTGGGCCGAGGAGTTCAACAAGGCCCTGAAGGCCTATCCGATCATCCCGCTCATCCGCAGCCACACCAACAGCGTGGTGGGTTCCAACGTCCGCAATGCCCAGGTGGGCTACTTCTTCGGCGGCATCGACCTCTCGATCGTTGGCGTCGAGCACTAACCGGGCTTAGTCCAGAAGGAGAAGCGGGCCGCCTGCACCAGCGGGCGGCCCGCAACCACCACAATGAAGACTTTCATTCTTCGCAGGACCGGATCGCTGGTTCTGCTGCTCGCCGCAGTCAGTTTCATCACTTTCACGCTCTTCCAGCTTGGCCCGTCCGACCCCGCCGCTGCAGCATGCGGACAGGAATGCACACCCGAACGCGTCGCCGACGCGCGCGTTGCCCTGGGCATGGACCAGCCCTTCTTTGTCCAGTACGCCGACTACATGCGCGGTCTCTTCTCGTCTCGAATGATCGGTGCGCCGGGTGCCCAGACCCTCTGCGAATGGCCCTGCCTGGGCAAGTCCTTCCAAACCAACGAGAACGTTGCCGACATCATTGGCCGTTCGCTCCCCTACACATTTTCCATGGCCATTGGCGCCCTGGTCCTGTGGACCATCACCGGCGTAGGCCTGGGCCTTCTCGCCGCCCTGCGCAAGGGCTCGCCCGTGGACAAGTTCATCGTTGGCGCCGCCTCGGTGGGCGTCTCGCTGCCTATCCCGGTCACGGGCCTGTTCCTGCTGCTCCTGTTCGTCAACCAGCTGCACCTGCTGCCCTTCACCACCAACGAGATCAACAGCCCGTTTGGCCCGCAGGGTCCGGGTGCGTGGGTGGCCAACTACCTGTTGCCCTGGATTGCGTTGGCCGTGCTCTTCAGTGCCTCGTACATCCGGGTCACGCGTACCAACATGATCGAGACGTTCGGTGAGGACTTTATCCGGACCGCCCGCGCCAAGGGCCTCGCACCCCGGACCGTCACATTCAAGCACGGCGTCCGCGCCGGCATCACGCCCGTGGTCACAATGCTCGGCATGGACATCGGCCTGCTGCTCGGCGGCGCAGTCCTGACCGAACAGATCTTCTCTGTCCCCGGCCTGGGCTTCACCGCAGTGCACGCCGCTATTTCCGGGGACCTGCCGGTCACCATGGCCATCACCATGCTGGCAGCTTTCTTCGTCATCGTCGCCAACGCCGTGGTGGACCTCGCCTATGCCGCCATCGATCCCCGAGTGAGGCTCCAATGACCCACACGCCACTCACCCAGTCGCGCACCCGCCCGGCGCCGGGCTCCGGAGCAGTGGCGTTCCTTGACGTCCGGAACCTCTCCGTGAAGTTCCCTACGGACGACGGCGTAGTCTCGGCGGTCAACGGCATGGACTTCACCTTGGAGCGCGGCCAGACCCTTGGCATCGTCGGCGAATCAGGCTCAGGCAAGTCGGTAACCAGCCAAGCACTCATGGGCCTCCTGAAGGGCACGTCCGCGCAGGTCACGGGACAGGCCATGTTCCAGGGTAAGGACTTGGTCACGCTCCCCGAGTCCGCCATGCGCCAGCTCCGCGGCCGCAACATCGGCATGATCTTCCAGGATCCCCTCTCGGCGCTGCACCCCTTCTACACCGTGGGCCATCAAATCGCCGAGGCTTATCTGGTCCACAACAAGGCGAGCAAAAAGCAGGCCCGGGCGGCCGCCGTCGACATGCTGGGAAGGGTGGGTATCCCCAGTCCCGAGCAGCGCTTCGACGAGTACCCCCACCACTTCTCCGGCGGCATGCGCCAGCGCGCAATTATCGCAATGGCGCTGATCTGCGAACCCGAGCTTCTGATCGCGGATGAACCCACCACGGCACTGGACGTGACGGTGCAGGCACAGATCCTGGACCTCATGTCCGAACTCCAGCAGGAAACCAACTCTGCGCTCATCCTCATCACGCACGATCTGGGCGTGGTGGCTGAGGTCTGCCACGACGTCCTGGTGATGTACGGCGGCCAGTGCGTCGAGTCGGGTCCCGTGGACGAGATCTTCTACGACACCCTGCACCCGTACACCCTTGGCCTGCTCAACTCGATGCCTACGCTCAACAGCTCCGCGGGCCAGCTGAACCCCATCCCTGGCCAGCCGCCGTCGCTCCTTGACCTGCCCAAGGGCTGCATCTTCAGCGCGCGGTGCCAATACGCCGAACTCGTCGGTGACGGCGTCTGCGCCAGGCAGCGGCCTGAACTGCGGGTCGAGGACGGGCACGGCACGCGCTGCCATTTGAGCGGCCCGCAGGTCATCACCATCCGGAACTCGCGTTAGGACCCGCCATGGAACATCAGACAATTCTCCAGGTGGAGAACCTCCAGAAGCACTTTCCGCTGAAGGGCGGCCTCCTGCCGCGGGCCGCCAAGCGTTCCGTCAAAGCGGTCGACGGCGTGTCTTTCAGTCTCGCCCGAGGCCAGACTTTGGGGCTCGTGGGTGAGTCCGGCTGCGGCAAGTCGACCACCGGACGCATGCTGGCGCGGCTCATGGACCCGACCGGTGGGCGGATCCTCGTGGACGGCGTAGACATCAGCCAGCTGCGGGGCCGGGACCTGTACAACTTCCGTCGTAAAGTTCAGATGATCTTCCAGGACCCTTTCGCGTCCCTGAACCCGAGGCAGACGGTGGGCGCAGCCATCGCGGCACCCATGGTGGCCCAGAAGATTAACCCGCAAGGTGGCCTCAAGAACCGTGTGAAGGAACTTCTTGATCAGGTAGGGCTCAAACCTGAGCACTACAACCGCTTCCCACACGAGTTCTCCGGCGGGCAGCGCCAGCGCGTGGGCATTGCCCGGGCCATTTCCCTGAACCCGTCCGTGATCGTGTGCGACGAGCCTGTGTCTGCCCTGGACGTATCCGTGCAGGCGCAAGTGGTGAACCTGCTGCAGCAGATCCAGCGCGACACCGGCGTTTCCTACATTTTCATTGCCCACGACCTCTCCGTGGTGCGGCACATCTCCCACGAAGTTGCGGTGATGTACCTGGGCAAGATCGTGGAACAAGGCCCACGGGACGAGCTTTTCCAGAACCCGTTGCACCCGTACACCAAGGCACTGCTCTCGGCGGTACCGCTGCCGGACCCCCGCGCCGCAAGGGAACAGATCAAGATCCGGCTCCGCGGCGACCTTCCCTCGCCGGCCAATCCGCCCAGCGGCTGTGTCTTCCGGACACGCTGCCCGCTAATTGGCAGCCTTTCCGAGGAGCAACGGCAGCGTTGCATGAACGAGATCCCGGCGCCAGCCACGCCCGCCGCCCCGGCCTGCCACCACACCGGGGTGGCAGCAGCGGCCCTGATCGGTGTGCAATAGTCCCATCACCAAAGGAGCAAACATTGAACACCCTGATCCGCGCCGTCCGCCCCTGGGGTCAAGCGCTCAGCGACGCGACTATCGCTGCGGGCGAGACTGGCAAACTTCAGCGGCGGCCCCCAACACCTTCCGGCGGTGACGTTCTCCGGATTCTCGCCCGCCGCCGTCGACCTCCTCAGTGACGTGGCTTTCAAGCTCGACGACGGCGTGACGCCTGCGCCGCACCAATTCGTCTGGCTCCGCGTCACCCCGTCCTCTGATTCCCCAACTGAGTAGCGCTATCTGTCGTTTTGGACCCTCAAAACGACAGATAGCGCTACGCAGTTGGGCGGGTGGGCACCTGACGTGAAACCATACGGACCATGGCCCAGAAGATTGCGTACCAGGGTGAGCCCGGCGCCAACTCCAATATCGCGTGCATGCAGATGTTCCCCCAGCTGGAAAGCGTTCCGTGCGCCAGCTTTGAGGACGCCTTCGAGCTTGTCTCCAGCGGTGAGGCGGAGCTGGCGATGATCCCGATTGAGAACTCGATCGCCGGCCGGGTGGCCGACATCCACGTCCTGCTCCCCCAGTCTCACCTGCAGATCGTGGGCGAATTCTTCCTGCCCATCCACTTTGACCTGCTGGGCATTCCGGGCAGCACCATCGAGGCCGCCACGGAGGTCCACAGCCACATCCACGCCCTGGGCCAGTGCCGCCGCCTGATCCGTGAGGCCGGACTGCGTCCGGTCATCGCCGGCGACACCGCCGGTTCCGCCCGGGAGGTCCGGGAATGGAACGATCCCACCAAGCTGTCCCTCGCTCCCCCGCTCGCGGCCGAGATCTACGGCCTCGAAGTGCTGGCGTCGCGGGTCGAGGATGACCCGTCCAACACCACGCGCTTTGTGGTCCTGGCGCGGGAAAAGGAACTGCCCACCCGGGAACAGCTGCCCGGACCGGCGGTGACCAGCTTTGTGTTCCGTGTCAGGAACGTGCCTTCGGCGCTGTTCAAGGCCCTGGGCGGGTTCGCCACGAACGGCGTGAACATGACGCGGCTGGAGAGCTACATGGTGGGCGACGAATTCGCCGCCACGATGTTCATGGTGGACGTCGAAGGACATCCCGAGGACCTGCCGCTGCGCCTTGCTCTTGAGGAGCTGGATTTCTTCACCACCGAAGTCCGCATTCTGGGCGTCTATGCCGCCGCCGAGTTCCGGACCGCGCAAACAGTCACTGCCTGACCTCTGGCCGGGTCATTCCTTGGCGCGGCCGCCCGCGCTGGCGCCTTCATCCGCAGGCTGAAGCGATGATGAAGACGCGCCAGTTAACCCTGGGCCCGCGGTCCTCGATGAGTTCGGCAGGGGCCTTGCTGAGTTCCTGGCTGGAGACGGGAGGGCGGTTCCGGAAGTCGGGGACGTTGTGCCGCCGGTCCGTGCCGCCGAGCTGGGTACGCGGAATCAGTTTCTTCGGTTGTCCGTCCGTTGTATGCCGCGCGTCTTCTTGTTCAGCCATGAAATCCCATGCTAGTCCACGGCCCGAATCCGAGTCGGCGAAATGGGGCCGAGGACCGATGCGCCGCCGGTCATGCCTCCTTGGGCAGTTCCCCCTTCTTACGGAACACTAGGAGGGGCGCGAAAAACGCGGCGAGTTCCGCCGTCGCGCCCAACGGCAGGACGTTGGCCACGTACTGGTCCGGCCGCACCACCACCACGACGCCGCTGCGGTCCAGGCCACGGAGCTCGAAGATGTCAGCGGCGGGATCGGTGGCGTAGACCTTCTCGAAGTCCGTCAGCTGGAACGGCCCGACTGACGGCTTGAACACCGCCGGAACGGCACCGATATCAACGTTTGTGTGGTCCTGCTGATAGATGACCTTCACGTCGAACCACGCGTCATGGTCAGCGCCCGACGGCGTCGCGGCCAGCGGCGATTCCGGCGAGCTCGCGATCCACTCGGCGAAGTCGACGACAGCCGACGGCGCCGCCTGCAGTGCCGCGGCCTGCTGCCCCGCCGTAGGCCGTCCCGATTGGGGTGCCGCCGCGTCGGCGAAGACGTAGATGCGCCACCGGCCGTCCGCCGTGGCATGGTGGCCCAGGTGCACGGGGTTGGCGTCGCATACCCGCACCACGGGCGCCGACTTGAACCGTTTCCCGATGGGGAAGCCCGCGGCCAGGTCCTGGTGCGTAGCCTCCGCGGTGAGCATGGACGGCGCGTATTCGGTCATGAAGCCGGCGGGAAACTCGGCCGTCCGCACGTAGAACTCCTCGAGTTCGGAGGGGTTTTCGAACTCTTCGGGCTTCTTCGCCATCATGGTGGACCACACCTTGTCGAAGTCGATAAGGTTCTTCGCGACAACCTGGCGCTCGGCCGAGTAGGTGGCCAGCAGGCTGGCGGGGCTGCGGCCCTCGAGCACGTGTCCGAGCTTCCAGCCGAGGTTGAAGCCGTCCTGCAGCGAGACGTTCATGCCCTGGCCGGCCTTGGCGCTGTGCGTATGGCAGGCGTCGCCGGTGATGAACACTCGCGGTGTGCGCGTGCCGCGCTGCTCCGGCAGGACGTCGTCGAACCTGTCCGTGAGGCGGTGGGCGACTTCATACACGCTGTGCCAGGCGACGTTGCGGACATCCAGTGTGTAGGGGTGCAGGATGGTGTTCGCGTGGCCGATGATCTGCTCGATGGTGGTGGTGCGCACGGCTCCGTGGTCCTCCGGAGCCACCTCGCCAAGGTCAACGTACATGCGGAAGAGGTGGCCGCCCTCGCGCGGGATAAGCAGGATGCTCCCGCCCGCACCGGACTGGATGGCGCATTTTGTGCGGATGTCCGGGAAGTCAGTGACGGCGAGGACGTCCATGACTCCCCACGCGTGATGGGCCTGGTCACCGGCCATGGTGCAGCCGATCGACTCGCGCACCTTGCTGCGCGCGCCGTCCGCGCCAACGACGTACTTGGCCCGGACAACCCGCTCCTGGTCCTCGCTTGCGCCGGCGGTGTGGACGAGCCTCACGGTGACGGGGTAGTCGCCGTCGCCGATTTCGAGGCTGCGGAACCCATAGCCGTAGTCGGGCGACATCCGCGCTGGCGCGTTGGCCATGTACTCTGCGAAGTAGTCCAGCACACGGGCCTGGTTGACGATGAGGTGCGGGAACTCGCTGATGCCCGTGGGGTCGTCCGGCGTGCGGGCGGCGCGGGCGATCCGGGAATGGTCTGCGGGGTCCGGTTTCCAGAACGCCATTTCGGTGATGCGGTACGCCTCGGCGATGATGCGCTCGGCGAAACCGAAAGCCTGGAAGGTCTCGACGCTGCGGGCCTGGATGCCGTCCGCCTGGCCGATGACGAGCCGCCCGGGGCGGCGCTCCACGATGCGCGTGGTGACGCCGGGGAACCGCGAAAGCTGGGCTGCGGCGAGCATGCCCGCAGGACCGGTGCCCACGATGAGCACGTCCACTTCGTCGGGGAGTTCGGCGGGCCGACTAAGGCCGACGCCGTCGGCTGGCTGGACCCGGGGATCACCGGATACGTAACCGTGGTGGTGGAACTGCACGGGCTTTCCTCACTTCGTTGTGCGGCTGGCAATCGAGTTCGATAATAGAACGAGGCGTTCCATATCTGAATCATGCCCTGAAGTGGAAGTCTACGCGGCGGTGATGCAGGCCACAACCGGCCCCGGGCGACCGCGCGCCCGGAAGTCCGTCGGTTAAGCTTGTCAGGTCTCGACAGGCTCGATCACCCGAGCCCTACCCCATCGCCGGCGCTACCGACGTTCCGGAGCTGAACTGGCGGCGGGCCCAGCGGGCGAGTTTCTTGCCCCTGCCCTTCCACCAGTTGTCTTCGTCCTTGTCGTGGTGCAGTCGGAAGATGATCGCGACCATCACGAACATCGACATGCCAACGTCCATCCAGGACCACGTCAGCGCATCGATCAGCACGCTCATGCCGGTAGCAATGATGGACGGGACGGCCAGCGTCCGGAAGACCGTGCTGGCCACGTAGCGCCGGTGCGACCTCGGCACGGACAGCGTCCGCACCATGTCAAAGCACATGCACACCACCACGATCGTCTGCCCGATCGCCAACAGGACCAGCCCCGCAACGGACCCTGCGAACATAAAAACTGAAGAACCAAACACGCGAAAACCCCCAGTGGCTCGAACCTGCGCTGTGAGACCCAGCTGAAGTTCCATTCAAGCCAGTGGAGGCGGCCCCGTCACGAGTAGTGAGTACTCTAATTTCCCAGTGCCCTGGGGTGCCAGACCACCACGGCCTGGGACCGCGCGCGGGGGCGCTGGCCGCGCGCCAGGCTCACCACATCGCCGGCGGCACCGGCTGCGAAGATCCGCGAACCAAGGGGATCACGACGGCGGCCCAGCTCCTCGGTCAGTTCGCTCACCTTGCGCTGCAGCGCGGCCACCTGGTTCTCAAGCTCAAGAATGCGTTTGATGCCTTCGAGCGAGACGCCTTCGTGGGACAGCCGCTGGACTTCGCGCAACATGTTGACGTCCCGCTGCGAGTACCGGCGCGACTTCCCCGGCGCCCGGCTGGGCGAGACAATGCCCAGCCGGTCATACTGCCGGAGCGTCTGCGGGTGCATATCCGCCAGTTGAGCCGCGACGGAGATCACGAAGATCGGCTCGTCAGCGCTGATGTCCACGTGTGCTCCGTTGGCTAGAGCCGGGCCTTGGCGGCCAGGCCTTCACGGACATCGGCGTCGGCGGTGGCTTCGGCAAAGGCCTTCACGGCTGCTTCGGCTTCCTTGTTCAGGTTCTTCGGCACTGCGACGTCGATGGTCACCAGGAGATCGCCGGTGACCTTGGAGGTCTTCACGCCGTGGCCTTTGACCCGGAGCGTGCGCCCCGACGGTGTGCCGGCCGGAACGCGGACCTTGACTGTCTCGCCGTCGATGGTGGGAACCTGGATGTCGGCGCCCAAAGCAGCTTCCGGGAAGGTTACCGGGACATGGATGCGGAGGTTGTCGCCGTCGCGCGTGTAAAACTCGTGGGGCTTGACGGACACGGCCACCATCAGGTCGCCGTTGCCCGCCGGGGACGGCTGGCCCTTGCCGCGGACGCGCACTTTCTGGCCGTCCTTGATGCCGGCGGGAACGCGGACGTCGATGACGTCGCCGCTGGGTTCGCGCAGGCCGATGGTGGTGCCGCGGATGGACCCGGAGAAGGAGATGCTGGTGGTTGCGGTGCGGTCGGCGCCCTTCTGGGGTGCGCGCTGGAAGCCGGGCTGTCCACCGAAGCCGCCGCCGAAGAGGTCGGCGAACTCGGGCGGGATACCGCCGGACGTGTTGAACCCGCTGGGCTGACGCCCTGCACCGCCGGTGAACAGTCCGCCAAACATGTCCTCGAAGCCGCCATTGCCGCCGCCGGCCCCACCGGGAGCGAACCTGGCGCCGCCGCCCATGGCACGGATGGCGTCATACTGCTGGCGCTCGTCCGCATCCGAGAGCACCGAATAGGCCTCGGAGATATCCTTGAACTTCTTCTCCGACGCAACGTTCCCCGAGTTCGTGTCCGGGTGGTGCTGGCGGGCAAGTTTCCGGTACGCCTTCTTGATGTCGGCGTCGGAAGCGTCCTTGGCGATACCAAGGATCGCGTAAAAGTCCTTGTCCACCCAATCCTGGCTAGCCAATGGCGTTTCCTTTCAAATCTCTGTGCCGAGATGGCAGTTCGCGGCAATGTTCTTGCGAAACACTGCCGCGAACTGCCATCTCGATGGGGTAATGCTAGGCCGGGACAGCCACAATCACTTGCGCTGCGCGGAGGACGCGTTCGCCTGACTTGTAGCCTGAGCGGAGCACCTGGCTGACGGTGTCAACCTCGATGTCTTCGCCCGGCTGCTGGATGAGGGCCTCGTGGATCGTGGGATCGAACTCCACTCCGGTCTGATCAATGCGGACCAGGCCGTACGTCTTCAGCGCGTTCTCCAGTTTGGTGGCGATCGCGGCGAACGGGCCGTCGGTCAGGTCACCGTGCTGGCGGGCAGCGTCGACGTCGTCCAGTACCGGCAGCAGGGAGTTCAGGACGCCGATGACGGCCATCTCCCCTGCCACGGCCCGGTCGCGCTCAACGCGCTTGCGGTAGTTGACGTATTCAGCCTGGAGGCGAAGGAGATCGTTCTTCAGCTCGGCGGCCTCAGCCTGTCCTGCACCCTGGGCCACAGACTCCTCCGCCGGCACCTCGATGCCGTTGAGGATTTCCTCGGCCTGGGCGAGTGCATCGCCGTCGCTGTCCACAGGCTCGCCCACCGGGGACTCGCCCTTCGGCGCGTCGGCGTGCTTCTCGCCCTCCGGGTGCCGGGCCTGCCCGGTCACCGGATCAACCTTGCGGTTGTCCCGGATAACCGGCTCCTGGCTCGCGGATGAGTTGTGCTCTTCCTCGTTACCGTGGTGCGGCATGGCTACTTCTTCGCTTCGTCTTCGTCGATGATCTCGGCGTCGACGATATCCTCATCAGCAGCCTTATCCCCACCGGCGGGAGCACCCTCAGCACCTGCTGCACCCGTGGCACCGTCCGGCGAACCGGCCTGGGCGTAAATGGCCTCACCGAGCTTGGTCTGGGAAGCCTGGAGCTTCTCGAACGCGGTCTTCACGGCTGCGTCATCGGTGCCTTCAAGGGCCTTCTTCAGCGCGTCAACGTCGGCCTGGACCTCGGTCTTGACCTCTTCAGGCAGCTTGTCTGCGTTGTCGGCGATCAGCTTGTCCACGGAGTACGCGAGCTGCTCGGCAGTGTTGCGGGTGTCGGTCGCCTCGCGGCGGGCCTTGTCCTCGGCTGCGTGCTCCTCGGCGTCCTTGACCATGCGCTCAATGTCTTCCTTGGAGAGCGCGGTGCCGCCGGTGATGGTCATGGACTGTTCCTTGCCGGTGCCCTTGTCCTTCGCGGAGACGTGGACGATGCCGTTGGCGTCGATGTCGAACGTGACCTCGACCTGCGGGACGCCGCGCGGAGCCGGCGCGATACCGGTCAGCTCGAACGTGCCCAGCGGCTTGTTGTCGCGGGTGAACTCGCGCTCGCCCTGGAAGACCTGGATGGCCACGGACGGCTGGTTGTCATCAGCCGTGGTGAAGGTCTCGGACCTCTTGGTGGGGATGGCGGTGTTGCGCTCGATCAGGTGCGTCATCACACCACCCTTGGTTTCGATGCCCAGGGACAGCGGGGTGACGTCGATCAGCAGGACGTCCTTGCGCTCGCCCTTCAGAACGCCTGCCTGGAGTGCTGCGCCAACGGCTACAACTTCATCCGGGTTGACGCCCTTGTTCGGCTCCTTGCCGCCTGCAAGTTCCTTGACGAGGTCGTAGACAGCGGGCATACGTGTGGATCCGCCGACGAGAACGATGTGGTCGATCTCGGAAAGCTTGATGCCGGCTTCCTTGATGACGTCGTGGAACGGCTTCTTGGTGCGCTCCAGCAGGTCCTTGGTGAGGTCCTGGAACTTGGCGCGGGTCAGCTGCTCGTCCAGGTGGACCGGGCCGTCGGGGGTGACGGACAGGTACTGGAGCGAAACGTTGGTGCTGCTGGAAGAAGAGAGTTCCTTCTTGGCCTGCTCAGCGGCTTCACGGAGGCGCTGCAGGGCGATCTTGTCCTTGGACAGGTCGATGCCCTTGACCTTGAGCTGGTTCAGCAGGTAATCCACAACGCGCTGGTCCCAGTCGTCGCCGCCGAGGCGGTTGTCGCCTGCGGTGGAGCGGACCTGGATGGTGGAGAAGTTGTCTTCGTCCTTGCCGACTTCGAGCAGGGAGACGTCGAACGTGCCGCCGCCGAGGTCGAAGACCAGGATGAGCTCGTCTTCCTTGCCCTTGTCCAGGCCGTAAGCCAGCGCAGCCGCGGTGGGCTCGTTGACAATGCGCAGGACGTTGAGGCCCGCGATTTCGCCGGCTTCCTTGGTGGCCTGGCGCTCGGCGTCGTTGAAGTAGGCCGGAACGGTGATCACGGCGTCGGTGACCTTCTCGCCGAGGTAGGACTCGGCGTCGTTCTTCAGCTTCATGAGTACACGGGCGGAGATTTCCTGCGCGGTGTACTTCTTGTCATCGATGCCAACGGACCAGTCAGTGCCCATGTGGCGCTTGACGGAGGCGATGGTGCGGTCGATGTTGTTGACGGCCTGGCGCTTGGCGATCTCGCCAACCAGGACTTCGCCGGACTTGGAGAATGCAACGACGGACGGCGTGGTGCGGCCGCCCTCGGCGTTGGCAATAACGGTGGGTTCGCCACCTTCGAGAACGGAGACGACGGAGTTGGTGGTTCCGAGGTCGATACCTACTGCACGTGACATGTGTTGCTTCCTTCTTTTCCTTGGAAACTTGCTGGCGCTCGAGTGTTGAGCGTTCTGCACTCAACTTTACTCACGGCGCAGACGATGTCAATCCAAAGTTGAGCGGACTCCGCTCAACTTTGGATTGGTAAGCCACGGCCCCTTCAGGCGATCCCGCGGATTTCCGGGGTTTTCAGGCGGGAAATCCGCTTCCCCGACGGCCGTTCGCTGTGCGAGAACGGCCGCTACGGGTTCTTGTCCTCGTCCACTTCCACCTCGCGCGCGCTGTCAACAGCGCCGGCCTCGCCGTAGTTCCCTTCGGGATAGTCGCCCCCTCGGGCTGGTTCTCCGCGCCGCCCACGACGCCGGCCTCGCCATAATCGCCTTCCGAATAGCCACCCTCCTCAGGCTGGCTCCCCGTGCCGCCGACGCCGGCCTCGCCGAAGTCGCCTTCGTCATATCCACCTTCGCCCTTCTCGGGCCGGTTCCCGGTGCCGCCGACGCCGGCCTCGCCGAAGTCGGCCTCCTCATACTGGTCACCTTCGCCCTCCATGCCGGGTTCGGTGCTGCCCTTGCGGCGTTCTTCATCAGGTGCGGTGTTCTCACTCATGACGTGACCTCTCCTTTGAGTTCCGCGTCCATCCGGGCGCATTTGGAGTCTACTCAGCTGGGGGCGCGCGAAACAGGGGTGGCCACGACTCCGGGGGCTTTCAGCGGGTACGTCAGGCGCCGAGGCCCGCTACGCCGGCGAGGACGGTGAGATGGTGCTCAAAGAGTTCATCGCCGGCACTAAAAGTGGCCGCTCCGTACTGGCCAAAAACCTCGAAGCTCACTGCCCCGAAGAGCGACGTCCATACGAGGGCCCCGTTCGCCTGGAGCTCGTCCGGCATAGCGAGCCCGAGTTCGCTGCGGATCGCTTCCAGGTCGGCGGACAGGGCAGGAGGTACGACGGCGGTGCGCGCCGCCGCGGTCAGCGCACCCGCCCGGTAGGCGCCGTCGAGAATGCCGATGAGGCGGTAGATCACACGCGTCCCCGGGGGTGTGGTCTGGCCCGCGGGCGCCTGGTAGCCCGGCACCGGACTGCCAAACAGGAGTCCGTAGCGCGCCGGCTCCCGCAGCGCCCAGATCCGCACAGCCCGGCCAAGCGCCTTGAACCGGCCAGCAAAGTCGCGTTCCGGCAATGCGTCCACGGCAGCATCCACGGCGTCGCCGAGCTCGCTGTACGCGTCCACCAGAAGCAGCGTGAGGAGCTCGTCACGGTTGGCCACGTAGCGGTAGACCGCGGACGAGACAACACCCAGGTCCCTCGCCACGGCCCGGAGGGACAGGGCTGCCGCCCCCTGCGTTGCCAGATGCTCCCTGCCCAGCCGGACGATGTCAGCAATGGTCTGGGCCCGCGCGCGCTCCCGCGGTGTCCGAAGGGTGGTTTCCGCGTCCGCGGCAGGGTCGTTCATCGGTCCAGCATGGCACAAGTCAGAGCAGTGTCAACAATTGAGAGCACTGCTCTTGACAAGTCTTCGGCCAGGGCGCACGCTTACTGGAGAGCACTGCTCTCTTAGTAGAATTCCTTGAGGAGAACCATGAACGATGTCTACGTTGTTACCGGGGCCGGCCCCGTGGGTTGGACCGTCACAGAGCACCTCGCGGAGCAGGGGAAAAACGTTAGGATCCTCACCCGTTCCGGCAGCGGCCCCGACCATCCGCTGGTGGAGCGCGTGAAAGCTGACGTACAGGATGCCGCCCGACTGCGGGACGCCTTCGAGGGCGCCACGGCCGTATTTCATTGCATCCATGGCTCCTCCTACAGCGTGGATGCCTGGCAGGCGGAACTGCCGGCAGCCGAGCAAACGGTGCTGGCTGCGGCAGGCGAGGCGGGCGCCGTCGTCGTCTTCCCCGAAAGCCTCTACTCGTACAGCGAGCCGCAGCGACCCATGACCGAGGCGGGTCCGCGGACTGCCGAGGGCGGCAAGCGGGGTGTCCGGACCAAACTCCTGCACGCGCGGGACGCCTCTCCGACCAACACGGTCAGCGTGGTTGCCGGTGATTTCTTTGGCCCGCGGGTGCGGACCTCGCATGCCGGCGAGCGTGTGGTCCCCACCGTGCTGGCCGGCAAGAAATTGTGGGTCATCGGGAGCGCCGACCAGCCCCATTCGTTTACGTACGTCCCGGACCTGGCCGCGGCGATGATCCATGCCGCGGAGACGCCGTCGCTGTGGAACAAGGTGTGGCATGCGCCCACGGGTCCGGCAGTCACGCAGCGGCAGCTGGCCACAGCGTTCACCGAGGCTGGCGGAGTACAGGCGCCGAAGATGGGGGCCATACCGGGCTGGGCGCTCCGGGCGATGGGTGTGTTCTCGAAGGACATGCGGGAACTGGCGGAAATGCTTTACCAGTTCGAGCAGCCGTTTGTGATGGACTCCGCCGCCAGTGAAGCCGTGTTTGGCCTGCGGCCGACACCCCTGCCCGAGGCGGCCGCTGCCACGGTGGCCTGGTGGCGCGCGCAGGCAGGCGCGCAGGCGTAGGCCGGACTACCGACGGCCGGCGCCCTCTGACGCGGGATGAAGATCTGGCGTGGGAGCCCGGTCGGCCTTCAGGGCCACGGCATCCCGCCGCGCCGCTGCATCCAGCTCCGGCCGGCCCAGCTTGCCGGGCCACCAGATGCGCGGGCCGATGTCGTACGCCAGCGCGGGACCAGCAGCGAGCGCACCAGCACGGTGTCCAGGAGCACACCGAACGCCACAATGAAGGCGAGCTGCACCAGGAACATGATGGGGATAACGCCCAGGGCCGCGAACGTGGCAGCCAGCACCACGCCGGCAGATGTGATCACTCCGCCGGTCACACTGAGTCCGCGCAGGATGCCCGGCCGGGTCCCGTGCTTCAGCGACTCCTCCCGCACCCGGCTCATCAGGAAGATGTTGTAGTCCACGCCCAGGGCAACCAGGAACACAAAGCCGAACAGCGGCACGGTGGCGTCGGCGCCTGGAAATCCGAGCAGGTTATTGAAGACCAGGGCCGAGACGCCCATGGCCGCGCCGTACGACAACACCACGGAGAGCACCAGCAGGACCGGCGCCACCACGGAGCGAAGCAGCAGCATCAGGATGAGCAGGATGACCGCCAGGACTATGGGATAATGATCACCAGGTCGCGCTGGGCGGTGGTGTTGGTGTCCAGCGCCGTGGCGGTCACGCCGCCTACCAATGCGCCGGCGTCGACCGTTTTTACCCCCTCGCGCAGCGCCTTGACCGCGTCCTCCGCCCCAATGGAATCTGCAGCGTAGTTGAGCGTGGCGTTGATCAAAACCTTGCCGTCGTGGACGTCCGGCGCCCTGGGAGCGCCGGGGGCTGCCGGTCCGGTCGACATGATCGGCACCCCGCCTTCGGCCAGGAGGTAGGCGTCGCCCACGCCGTCGGCCGCTTTGACCTTTGCCAGCACTTGATCGGCTTTGCTTTCGTCCGCAATTACGACGGCGGGGCTGCCGCTGCCGGCGTCGAAATGCCGTGCCAGCGCGTCCTGGCCGTCCACTGCGTTGGACGCGGTGAGGATGACGTCGGTCTGCGGCACGCCATTGGCCTTTAGCTGCAGCACCCCGGCCGAAGCCACGAGCAACAGGAGGACGGCCGCGACCCAGACCGTGCGCGGGCGGCGGGAGACCAGGGAACCCGTGGCCCGCCAGAGGCCCTTCTGCCCCTCCAGGCCGGTGACCAGCTCAGGCTCACGCTCGCCTGCCGGAACCAGCGTGGGGCGGAACGGCCAGAACGCCGCCCGGCCCAAGAGCGCCATTAAAGCCGGCAGGAGAGTCAGGGCAGCGAACAGCGAGCAAAGAATGCCCGCCGCCGCAACGGGACCCAAGGCCTTGTTGGAGTTCAGGTCGGAGAACAGCAGGCAGAGCAAGGCGATGATGACGGTGGCGCCGGAGGCCAGGATGGGCTCGAACGACGCTTTCCACGCGGTCACCACGGCTTCGGTCCGGTTGCGCGTGTGCGTCAGGGCTTCGCGGAACCGCGCCACGTACAGCAGCGCATAGTCCGTGGCAGCGCCGATCACCAGGATGGACAGGATGCCCTGGCTCTGGCCGCTCAGCTGGATCCAGCCAAGCTTGGCCATGCCGAACACCAGCAGGATGGCGGCGCACAACGCAAAGACCGAGGTGAGCAGCACGGCGATGGGCAGGAGGAGTGAACGGTAGACGATCAGCAGGATCAGGAAGACCGCACCGAGGGCCACCAGGAGCAGGATGCCGTCAATGCCGGCGAAGGCGCTGACCAGGTCTGCGGTCAGGCCAGCAGGTCCGGTGACGAAGGTCTGCATGCCTTCAGGGGCGGACTTCGCCAGGAAGTCCCGCAACTCCTGGACGGACTCCTTCAGCTCGTCGGAGGACCCGATAGGGGCAATGAACTGGACCGCTTTCCCGTCCTCCGACGTGAGTGGGCCGATCACGGCGCTGCCCAACTCCAGGCCCTCCAGCCCGGTCTTCAGGGCTGCCAGTTCACCAAGCTCCGCGGGGCTGATGGCGCGGTGGTTCTCAATGACGATGACCGCCGGCACTTCGTCTGAATCGCGGAACTTCGCCTGCCAGTTCTGCGCTGCGGTGGCTTCGGCACTGGCCGGAAGGAAGGAAGCCTGATCATTCGAGGAGACCTCGTCGAGCCGGCCGAACGTTGGCCCGCCCACCCCGGCGATGGCCAGCCACGTGAGCACCAACGAAACGGGAAGGAGCCAGCGAAGCCAAAACGGAACCCTCGCGCTGTGTTGGGGACGGGATTTCATGATTCCTGCTTCGCTTGGGGTGGCCGTGGTACACTTATTTCCATCCTAGAGTATCTCCGCTATGGAGATAAATACTTTGGCTGGGTTTCTGCTTGAAAACTACGCAGAGGGCATCGCTGCAGTAATATCCGTCAGGGCACCAGGCAAGCGGGCGGAGGAGGGCGGAACATGACGGACGAAGCGTTCCAGCGCCCACCGGACTCCGCACCCTTTGCCCTGGTCCGCCTGCTGCAGGACTTCACGCTGGAGGCCAACCGCTACGTAGACACCGCCGGCGGCCGCAACGACATGCACCGCACGGACCTCAATGCGCTCGCCGTGATTATGCGGCACACCGCCAAGGGCCTGGTGGTCACGCCGGGCATCCTGCGCAAGGAACTCAACCTCAGCTCGCCCGCCACCACCGCCCTCATCGACAGGCTGGACCAGTCCGGCCACGTGATCAGGGAACGCCTCGGCCCGGACCGGCGGCAGGTCCAGCTCCGCATGACACCCAAGGCGTTCCAGGACGGCAGCGCCATGTTCATGCCGCTTTCGCGCCATATGGGTACCGCCATGGCGGACTTCACCCCCGCCGAACTGGAGCTCGTCACACGGTTTATGACCGTCATGGTGGACGCCACCGTCGCGGCCCGGAAGGAAGCGTCCGACGCCGGCCCGGCCTCCCCGGCCTCCCCCACCCGCCCGAGAAGGTAGCAGTTACTGTCGTTACGAGCGTCCATAACGGCAGTAAATGCGACCTACTCTGGGGAGGGTTCCGCCTGCTTTTCACTGCGGAGCGGTAGCGTTTCACTATGAGCACGCAGCAGCCTGACGACGACGATGTGTACACGCACGGCCACCACGAGTCTGTGGTCCGCGCCCACGCTTCCAGGACCGCGGAGAACTCCGCGGCCTTTGTCATTCCCCACCTCACGCCCGGGGTTTCAGTGCTCGACGTCGGCTGCGGCCCTGGGAGCATCACCTGCGATTTCGCGGGGCTGGTGGCGCCCGGAAAGGTCACCGGCCTGGACCGGTCACCGGACATCATCGCCCAGGCCACGGCGCTGGCCGCCGAGCGCGGCGCGGCCAACGCGGAGTTCCTCGCCGGCAACATCTATGACCTCGACTTCGAGGACGAAACGTTCGACGTCGTGCATGCCCACCAGGTGCTCCAGCACCTCACCGACCCGGTGGAGGCGTTGCGCGAAATGCGCCGGGTGGCGAAGCCGGGCGGCATTGTGGCAGTTCGCGACGCCGACTTCCACGGCATGAGCTGGTACCCCGCCATCCCTGAGCTGGACGAATGGATGGACCTGTACCAGCGGATCGCCCGCCGCAATGGAGCCGAGCCCGACGCCGGCCGCAGGCTCGTGTCCTGGGTCCAGTCCGCAGGGTTCAGCGACGTGGCGCCGACCAGCAGCAACTGGCTGTATGCCACCGGGCAGCAACGGAGGTGGCAAGCCCGGGTCTGGGGCGAACGGGTGCTGCACTCAGCCTTCGCAGAGCAGGCCCTTGAATACGGCTTCGCAAATCCCGCAGACCTCGCCCGGATTTCGGCTGGCTGGCACCGCTGGGGATCCACCGACGACGGCTGGTTCCTGATCCCGAACGGTGAGGTCATCGCCCGGGCATGATTTCCACAGGCGTGATTTCCACATAGGCATCGCTGAGCCTATCCACGCCGCACTGTCGGCAATAGCGTCGGCGTATGAGCTATTACGGAGAGAACGAATACTGGGCTGAGCCTTACACCGCCGAGGTTGACCAACTAGACTTGGTCAACATGGGACAATACAACGTCCAAGAGGCAAAAACCCGCTTGTCCGAGCTGTTGAATCTTGTTGAAAACGGCGAGGATGTGGTCATTGCCAAGGCAGGCCGCCCGGTGGCCCGGCTGGTGAAAATCGAGCGCCCCCACAAACGCGAACTGGGCTTCCTGGCGCCGCTCCAGATCCCTGACGGATTCTACGAACCGTGGACCGACGAGGAAATGGGTGTAGTGACGGGTGGCGATCATTGATGCGGCTGCTCCTGGACACCCACGTTTTCCTGTGGGCCCTCGCCGAACCCAGGAAACTGTCCACCAAAGCCAGGAACGCCATCGCCAAGCTCGAGAACTCGGTCTATGTCTCGCCCATGACCGCCTACGAGCTGTCGTACAAACACCATCAAGGCAAGCTGCCGTCGGGGGCAGCAATAGTGGCAAGCTTCGGACGGCAGGTGGCCCACCTGTACGCCTCGGAGCTGGCCATCTCCGCGCCGCATGCTTTGGCCGCCGGTCAGCTGGACTGGGAACATAAGGACCCTTTTGACCGGATCCTGGCAGCGCAAGCCATGGTGGAAGGGCTGACGCTCGTGACGGCAGACCAGGAGCTTCATGCCTTTGAGCCCGTGACCACCTTGTGGTGAGGGCGGCACGCTTTGTGGTGAGTGCGCCATTCTTGCGGTGAGGGCGGCACTAAACTTGGCAGGTGCAATTCTCCCTTTGGCTCGCCCTCGCGGGCGCCGGTGTCCTGATCAGTTTCACGCCGGGCGCCGGTGCCATCAACACCATGAGCAACTCGCTGACGTCCGGGTTCCGCCGCTCCATCTGGGGCATCCTTGGCCAGCAGGCAGCCCTGGTTGTCCACGTGGTGATCGTGGCGTTGGGAGTTGGCGTGCTGGTGGCCAGCTCCCCGGTGGCCTTTAACGTGATCCGCTACGCCGGAGCCGCCTACCTGGCGTACCTGGGCATCCGCCAGTTCCTGAGCAAACCGGAACCGGACCAGGAACAGGCCGCCGCCCTCCGGAACGAGCCCGCCTGGTCAATGTTCCGCCGCGGCCTCTGGGTCAACCTGCTCAACCCGAAGGCGATCGTCTTCTTCCTCGCGTTTATGCCACAGTTCATCCGCCCGGAACAGCCGCTCCTGTCGCAGTACCTTGTGCTCACGGCCACCGTGGTGATGATCGACATCCTGGTGATGTGGTTCTTCTTCGCCTTTGCCGCCAAGTCCTTCCAGCGCTTCACGCATAACGCCGGCGGCCAGAAGATCCTCAGCCGGATCTTCGGCGTGCTCTTTGTGGCGGTCGGCATTCTCCTCGCGCTGATCCACTAGCCTGATCCACTGGGCCTGGACCCACCGGGCCTGATCCGCCAGGAAGCCCCACTCACCGCACATGTCTGACATCTTTGTCCGGCATCTGGTCATGAAGTGGCCACTTGCCGGACATCAATGCCACGATCGATAAATGCTTGAGGCAACCAAATCCCCCAAATCGACAGAATCCGGCACTGATCACGACCCGGTACCCACCAACCCGGCGCTGGCCGCCGAAGCGAAAATCGCCCGGCTTGCCGTCACGATCTTCCCGGTGCTGGTGCTTGTGGCAGGCCTCGCCGGCTTCCTTGCGCCGGCGACGTTCCAGCCCCTGGGGCCCAGCGTCCCGTACCTGCTGGGCATCATCATGTTCTGCATGGGCCTGACCCTGACCCCGCCGGATTTTGCCTCGGTGGCGAAGCGCCCCTGGGCGGTGGTTCTGGGCATCGTGGCGCACTACGTGATCATGCCCGGCGCGGGCTGGCTGATTGCCGTGGGGCTCCATCTTTCGCCGGAGCTTGCCGTAGGCCTGATCCTGGTGGGCTGCGCCCCATCCGGCACAGCCTCCAACGTGATGGCATTCCTGGCAAAGGGGGACGTTGCGCTGTCCGTCGCCGTGGCCTCGGTATCCACCCTGATCGCACCGGTGGTTACGCCGCTGCTGGTCCTGTTCCTGGCCGGATCGTTCTTGGAAATCGACGCCGGGAGCATGGTTCTGGACATCGTCAAGACGGTGCTCCTGCCCGTCATCGCCGGATTGCTGGCGCGGCTGTTCTTCAAGAACCTCATCGCCAAGCTGCTGCCGGTACTTCCCTGGGCGTCCGCCGTCGTCATTTCCTTCATTGTTGCGATTGTGGTGGCGGGCAGCGCCTCCAAGATCGTGGCCGCAGGCGGCATTGTGTTCCTCGCAGTGGTTCTCCACAACGGCTTCGGCCTGGGCCTGGGCTACCTGGCCGGCAAACTGGGCCGGCTGGACGATAAGGCCCGCAGGGCCCTCGCGTTCGAAGTCGGCATGCAGAACTCCGGCCTGGCCGCCACGCTGGCCACCGCGCATTTCACCCCGCTGGCTGCATTGCCGTCCGCTGTTTTCTCACTCTGGCACAACATCTCCGGCGCGATCGTGGCAGCATGGCTGGCCCGCCGGCCGCTGCGTGACGCCTAGCGGGGCTTCCGTTAGCGACGGCCGGATAGCGAGGTGTTTGACGGGTTAAGTAAAATTTCTTACGCGCCTGTCACGCCATGTGAATGCCAGCTAGCCAGGAATGCCCCGGGTCCCGCATGCTTAGCTCCATGAACTCATCGTCGAGCCCATACCGCATCATCGCTGTGTGCACGGGAAATATCTGCCGGTCACCAATGGCAGAGATGATGCTGGCTGCGGCTTTCCGAGCCGAAGGCCTGGGCTTTGATGTGACAGTGGATTCGGCGGGAACTACCGGTTATGAGGCAGGGCGGCCCATCGATCCGCGCGCCGGCCGTAGGCTTGCGGCAACGCGCCTGAGCTCGGAGCACCATGTTGCCCGGGCGTGGCAGGCCGAGTGGTTCCGCGAGCGCGATCTCATCCTTGCCCTGGACGTTGACCACTACGCCTGGCTGCGCGACGCTGCGCCGGACGCGGACTCCATGAACAAGGTCCGCATACTCCGCAGCTTCGACCGGGCCGTTGCCGGCAGCGACCCGCTGGACCAGGGCATCGAGGATCCCTGGTACGGGGGCCATGCCGATTTTGACGCCGCCTGGGAGCAGATCCGCAGTGCCGTGCCGGGCATCGTAGACCACGTCCGTACCGTCCTGGGCCACGCGGCGCCGCGACAGCAGCTCATGCAGCAGCAGGTACGCTCTATTTCATGACCCCCGCACCTGTGATCATCGCCATTGACGGGCGATCCGGCGCAGGCAAAACCACTCTGGCCATCGAACTTGCCGCGCTGCTGCGGAACCATCACAAAGTCGCGCTCTTCCACCTTGAGGACATCTACCCGGGCTGGAACGGCCTCACGGCTGGCATCGAGCGCTACGTTTCTACCGTGCTCACGCCGTTGAGCCGCGCCGAGCCCGCCACCTGGACCAGCTGGGACTGGGACAGGCATTACGACGGCGACACCCGGGTCACGCTGCCCGCCGAGATCGTGATCATTGAGGGAGTAGGGGCGGCCGCAGCCGCCGCACGGCCACTGCTCAGCGCTGTCATCTGGGCCGATTCGCCGGACGACATCCGCCGGAAGCGGGCCTTGGACCGCGACGGCGGGACGTATGAGCCATTTTGGGACCAGTGGGCTGAGCAGGAAGAAGCGTGGCTCGCCGCCGACGACGTCCCCCGCGAAGCCGACATCCGCGTACTCAATAATGCCGACGGTTCCGCCACCGCCGACCTCATGCAGGCCCTCGCCTACTTGCCTGCCCTCGCGCCGGCGCTTGTTCCCGAGCTTGCCGCCCGCCGCGGGCTCAGGCTGCGCGTCGAACGGCTGGACGCCAGGCCGGACGCCGCCGCCCTCTTCGAGTACCTCTATGGCGGCTCAGCGAACGCGGTCTGGCTGGACTCCTCCAACGCAGGCATCGCCAACGCAGACTTCGCCAATGCAGGCTCCTCCAACGCAGACTTCGCCAAGGCAGACCCCTCCAACGCAGCCGCTGGCGAACCCGCCAAAACACCCGCCGGGCTGCCCCCGGAGCCGTCGCGCGGACAGGCGACAGGCGCCGAGCGCAGCCGCTTCAGCATCCTCGCGGACGACGGCGGGACGTACGGCCAGGCGGTCACGCACCGGTCCGGCGAAAGCGTCATCACGGCAGGATCCGCCACGGCGCGCGTGCCGGGACCGTTCTTCCGCTGGCTGGACACAGTCTGGGGACGCCGGGCAGTCCGCACGCCGGATGGCTATCCGGGCGACTTCACCCTGGGGTGGCTGGGCTGCCTGGGCTATGAGCTCAAACGCGAAACCGGCGGAACGGACGTGACGGCGCCGACTCCCGACGCGGCCCTGATCTTCGCGGGCCGCGCCGTCGTTTTGGACCATGTTGAGGGAACGGCCTGGCTCCTTGCCCTGGAAGCGCCCGACGCCGACAGCTGGCTGGCCGACGCCCGCGCCGCCGTGGCCGCTGCGAGCACACCCGGCTCAGGCGACCACACCACGCACGCCGGCGGCAGCAACAACGGCGTCGTACGTCCCGTTGGGCCCGCGTTCAGCAGCCGCGACACGGAGCCCTCCTACCTGGCCAAAATCGCGGCCGCCCAGCACCAAATCCGTGAGGGGAATTCGTACGAGGTGTGCCTGACCACCACGCTCACTGCCCGGCTGCCCGCCGCCGCGGCGTCCCCCTGGCCTACGTATCTCGCGCTGCGGCAGAAGAATCCCGCACCGTTTGCCAGCTACCTGCGGTTCGGCGGGCTGACGGTGGCCAGCACGTCGCCGGAGCGGTTCCTGAGGATAACGTCCGACGGCGGCATGCGCGCCGAACCGATCAAGGGCACCCGGCGCCGTGGTGCTGATCCGCAGCGTGACAGGAAGTTGCGGGAGGAACTGGCGGCCTCGCTGAAGGACCGGGCGGAAAACATCATGATTGTGGACCTGCTGCGGAACGATCTCAGCCACTTCGCGGAACCCGGATCGTTGACGGTCAGCAGGCTGTGCGAGATCGAAAGCTACGCCACGGTGCACCAGATGGTCAGCACTATCGACGCGCGGCTCCTGCCCGGCTCGCCGCGGGCCGAGGCGGTGGCCGCATGCTTCCCGGCCGGCTCCATGACCGGCGCCCCGAAAATCAGCACCATGGCAATTCTGGACCGGCTGGAGGAAGGCCCGCGTGGCCTGTATTCCGGCGCGATCGGCTATTTTTCCCTCAACGGGGCCACGGACCTGGCGGTCGCGATCCGTACGCTGGTAACCACTGTTGAGGCAGGGGACGGCAGCGAAGAAACGGCGACGGCGGAACTCACCCTCGGCGTCGGCGGCGCCATCACTGCCGACTCGGTACCTGACGAGGAGTACGACGAAATCCGGGTGAAGGCGCACGGTGTGCTTTCCGCGCTGGGTGCGGACTTTCCCACCGCCTGACCTTCGGAGTTTTTGTCCAGATCATGCGTGAAACCCCCAAGCCGCATTATCTGGACAAAACTCCGGGGACTACTGGACCGTGGCGGTCAACCTTGCCACGTTGTCGATGTACCTGGCCGCAAGGGGGCGTTGCAGCCAGTCCTCAAGCATAAGTTCGTTGGAAATGTCGCGGTACGTGTCTTCGACCGCGCGCATGTTGTTGACGATTTCCGCGCCGAGCAGCATCACTGAGACCTCCATGTTCAGCGAGAAGGAGCGCATGTCCATGTTGCTGGACCCCAGGACGGCCACTTCGTCGTCGATGGTGAAGTGTTTGGCGTGGAGCACAAAGGGCGCCTTGTAGAGGTAGATCCGGACGCCGGCCTCCAGCAGCGCCTCGTAATAGGACCGCTGGGCGTGGTGGACCAGTAACTGATCGCCCTTTTCGGAGACGAACAGTTCCACGTCCACGCCCCGCTGGGCCGCTGTGGTGATGGCGTAGAGCAGGGAATCATCGGGCACGAAATACGGGCTGCAGATGGAGATCCGGTGCTGGGCGGAGTAGATCAGGGTGTTGAAGAGGCGCAGGTTGTTTTCGGTGATGAACCCGGGACCGCTGGGCACCACCTGGGCCGTGACGTTGCCCGGTTCGGGGTTGGCCGGAAGCTGCAGCTGGTGTTCCAGGGACTCGTCGGTTTCGCTCAGCCAGTCCGTGGCGAACACAACGTTGAGCGTAGTGACGATCGGTCCGCGCAGGCAGGCCATCAGCTCCACCCATTCGCGGCCGGCCTTGCGGTGTTTGGGGTTGTTGTAGGACGGCTCGATCAGGTTCTGCGAGCCTGTGAAGGCGAATTCGCCGTCGATCACCATGATCTTGCGGTGGTTGCGGAGGTCCGGGCGGCGCCACTGGCCGTGCGTCGGCAACAGCGGGAGCATGCGCTTCCACTGGATTTTCCCGGCCCGCAACCGTTTGAGGAAGTTGCGGTAACCCTTGACCCGAAGTGTGCCGATGTGGTCGAACAGCACTCTGACTTCCACTCCGCGCTCGGCGGCCTCTTCCAGGGCGGTCAGCAGGTCATCGGTGACGTGGTCCGTGCTCATGATGTAAAACTCGGCGTTAACGAACTTCCTGGCTTTGCGCACGGCTTCGGTCATCGCCAGGATCGAGTCCGGATAGCCGGGAATGAGATCCACCGAATTGCCGTCCACCATGGGGAGGGAACCGAGCCGCCGGTTCAATTCCCCAGCCGACTTCACCCATTCGGGCCCGGGGTATTCGCTGACGACGTCGGCGAGCGCCGAGATGCCGGACCGTACCCGGGTGTTAATGATTTCCTGCTGCTGCCGGCGGCGTCTGGAGAGCTTGAAGTTTCCGAACAGCAGGAACAGGATCAGGCCCACGAACGGTATAAAGAAGATGCCCAGCAGCCAGGCCATGGCCGTGGTGGGGCGCCTGTTGCCGGGGATGATGCCGACGGCCAGGACCCGGATCACCAGGTCCGCAATGCTGAGCACCACCACCACCCACGTCGGCGCCGTACCGGCAAGCGAAATTGGCCACAGCACTGGAGTACCCCCGGATTGCGCGCACCCGCGGACCGGTTCCGTCGGGGCAATGACCACAGCTTAGCCGCGGCGGGCCCTACTAAGCTGGAGCCATGACTTCTCCTGCGCCCGTGGTGCTCGTTTTCCTTGACCCCGCGTTCCCGGACGGCCGGCTGGCCGACGCTTCGCGGCCCCAACTGATGGCCACGGATCAGGGCGCCACCCGCGGCGACGGCGTGTTCGAATCCATGCTCGCGGTGGGCGGCGCCGTCCGCAAGCTCCAGGCGCATCTGGACCGGCTGGTCGGGTCGGCCCAGGCCCTGGACCTGGTGATCCCGGCGCAGGATGCGTGGCGGGCGGCCATCGCCACTGGCGTCGCGGAGCACCGTAGCCAGCACCCCGCTACGTCGCCCGCCGAGGACGAACTGGTGGTGAAACTCGTGGTCACCCGCGGCCCGGAAGGCGCGGAATCCCCCACCTGCTGGGTTCAGGTTTCCCCGGTGGGCGCCCTGGGACGCCGCCAGCGCGAAACAGGGATCGACGTCATCCTCCTGGACCGCGGCTACGACAGCGACGTGGCTGAGCGTGCCCCGTGGCTGCTGCTCGGCGCGAAGACCCTGTCCTATGCCACGAACATGGCGGCCCTGCGGTACGCCCACAAACAGGGCGCCGACGACGTCATCTTCACATCCTCGGACGGCCGGGTCCTGGAAGGCCCCACGTCCACGGTGCTGCTGGCACATCTGGAAACGTCCGACGACGGCGCCGGCGCCACCCGCACGGTGCGCCGGCTCATCACGCCTCAGCTGGACAGCGGGATCCTGCCCGGGACCTCCCAGGGCGCGCTGTTCGCGGCGGCCAAGGCAGCCGGCTGGGAGCTCGGCTATGGGCCGCTGGAACCGCAGGACCTGCTGGATGCGGACGCTGTGTGGCTGATTTCCAGCATCAGGCTGCTCGCGCCGGTGAACCACATCGACGGCAGGGAAGTGGGTACGCCTGCCGTGCAGAAGCAGCTAACAGCCGAACTCAACGCATTGTTTGCCGGGATCCAGTAGTTCGCGGTTCAGCAGTTTTCAAGGATCCGGCAGGGAGGCCCGACGCCATGGTGGTTCGCAGTGCAGGGATCTTGCTCTACAAGCGGGAAGCAAGCCAGCTGGAAGTGTGGATAGCGCATATGGGCGGACCGTTCTGGGCTCGCAAGCAGACCCAGTCCTGGACGGTTCCCAAGGGCGAGTACCTTCCCGACGAGGATCCCCTGGTGGCCGCGGTGCGGGAGTTTGCCGAAGAGATCGGCACGCCGCCCCCAGCCGTTGACTATTTCCAACTGGGCGCGTTCCGGCAACCATCAGGAAAGATCATCACGGTGTTCGCGGCGGAGTCTGACTTCCGGCCCGAACGGATTGTGAGCAACACGTTTCCGCTGGAGTGGCCCAGAGGATCCGGCATCATCCAGGACTTTCCCGAGGTGGACGATGCGCGGTGGGTGACGGAAACCGATGCCCGCGGCAAGCTGGTCAAGGGCCAGCTTCCGGTCCTGGACGCCCTGCTGGAGCGTCTTGAACTGCCCTGAATTGAACTGCCCAAGGCCCGGGCCGGGGATTGAGGCATGGCAGTACCCGATTGCTCTGCCCCTGTCGGTCTGCCGCCTACATCCGTAAGGTTTGGTGCATGAACTCTCACGCGCAGCCGACCAACAAATTGACGTTTGACGAATGCTGGGAATTCCTTGCCGACGACACCCTGGGACGCCTGGCCCTTGTCGTGGACGGCCATCCGGAGATCTTTCCGGTCAACTACGTCCTGGACCGCAGGAGCATCGTCTTCCGCAGCGCCGGCGGGACCAAGCTGTGGGGCGCCAAGGCGGACCGTCCCGCGGCGCTGGAGATCGATGGATACGATCCCCGCACTGAGGTGGCCTGGAGTGTGGTGGCGCGCGGAGACACCGAAGTGATCGAGGCCCAGGCTGACAAGGACGCCGTCGACGCCCTGCATCTGGAACCCTGGCAGTCAGGACCCAAGGTTTACTACATCCGGCTAACTCCACTCGCACTGACCGGCCGCCGCTTCCAGGTCACCAGACCGGACGTCTGGAACACGCGGTTGTCGGACCGCCGTCGTGCTTCCTTCGAGTAGCGCGGGAGACCTAATGGACAGCGAAGCCCATGCTCCGCTCGTCCACGGGGTCCGGATCCGGCTGCTGCGGAGGGGCGACGCAGCCGGCCTGAGCGAGGCCTACCTCAGGAACCGCCAGCACCTCGCGGCGTGGGAACCGGAACGGGACGAAGCCTTCTTCACTCCCAGGCATCAATGGGACACCATCCGGGCCAAGCTCGCCCAGCATTCCGTGGGCCAGGAAGTCCCGTGGGTGCTGGTGGACCACGATGATCCCGCTTACATCATCGGCGCCGTCACGCTCACCGGCATTGTGCGTGGGCCGTTCCTCAACGCCAACCTCGGGTACTGGGTTGATTCCAGCCTCAACCGGCGGGGCATCGGATCTGCCGCGGTCCGATTCGCCACGGACCACGCCCGGACAGAACTGGGCCTCCACCGGGTTCAGGCGGCAACGCTCCTCCACAATGTGCCATCACGCAGTATCCTCAGGCGCGCCGGGTTTCGGGAAATCGGAGTGGCGCCGCAGTACCTGAAGATCGCCGGCCGCTGGCAGGACCACCTGCTCCACCAGCTGCTGCTCCACAGCTGACGCGGTCGCAAACCTCAATCGAAAGGCACACCATGAGCAGCGACGCTCACATCCCCGTCATCCTGGGCGGCGCACGCACGCCTTTCGGCAAGTTCCGCGGCGGCCTCTCCGGGCTCACCTCCAGCGAGCTGGGTGCCCACGCCATCCGGAACGCACTGGAACGGTCCGGGGTGGCGCCGGAACAGATCCAGGCCGTCATCGTGGGCCAGGTCATCCAGGCGGGCGCTGGCCAGGGACCCGCCCGGCAGGCCAGTCTTGCCGCCGGCATCGGATGGGATGTGCCCACCGTAACCATCAACAAACTGTGCCTGTCCGGCCTGACTGCCGTGATCGATGCCGCCCGGATGATCCGCGCCGGAGAGGCTGATTTCATTGTGGCTGCCGGCCAGGAATCCATGACCAACGCCCCGCACCTGCTGCCACGGCTTCGCGGCGGCGTGGCGATCGGCGATGCGCCGCTGCTGGATTCCCTGAACTTTGACGGCCTGCAGGACCCCGTCTCAGGCGAACTGATGGGATCCGCCACCGACGCCGGGAACGCCCGTCTGGGCATCAGCCGCGAGGACCAGGACGCCGTCGCCGCGCTCTCACACCATCGTGCGGAGGCCGCCCGGGCGGCCGGCATTCTGGCTGAAGAGATCGCTCCGGTGGAGGTCCCGCAGCGCCGGGGACCCGCCGTCGTGATTGATGCCGACGAGGGCATCCGCGCCGGAACCACCGTCGAGACGCTCGCGGCCCTGAAGCCCGCCTTCTCCAAGGACCCTGCTGCAACGATCACCGCCGGTTCTGCCTCCCCGCTGTCCGACGGCGCGGCCGCCGTGGTGGTGGCCAGCAAGTCAGCAGCGGAAGCGGCCGGCCTCAGCTGGATCGCGGAGATCGGCAGCCATGGCCAGACTGCCGGACCGGACGGATCCCTGCATTCCCAGCCGTCGCGAGCCATTGAGCGGGCCCTGAAACTTGAAGGGCTGACCATTGACGACGTGGACCTGATTGAGATCAACGAAGCCTTCGCGTCGGTGGTACTGCAGTCCGCCAAAGACCTGGGGATCGACGCGGACAGGATCAACGCCGACGGCGGTGCCATCGCCTTGGGCCACCCGGTGGGCGCATCGGGGGCCCGCCTGGTCCTGCATCAGGCACTGGCGCTGAACCGGCGCGGCGGCGGGACAGGCGTGGTTGCCTTGTGCGGCGGCGGCGGCCAGGGTGACGCCCTGATCCTCAAGGCCCGACCCACACCGCTCCTCCAAAACAACGCGGGGTCACTTAACGCCCAGCCGGACAGGACACCATGAACACTTCACCTTCCGCCGAAGAGGGTTTCGGGACCATCTCCGTTGCCGCAATCCTGGCTGAATCAGCCGCCCGCTTCCCGGACTCCGCGGCCCTCGTGGTGGGCGAGGAGCGGGTGACCTACAGCGAACTCTGGGAACAGACGCGCGCGTATGCCGGTGCGTTGCGGGACCGTGGCGTGGGGCACGCCAGCCGCGTGGCCCTGCTGATGCCCAATGTGGCTGATTTCGCCCGGGTCTACTACGCGGTCCTCGCGCTGGGCGGCGTGGTGGTGCCGTTGCATGCGCTGCTGAAGGGCAGGGAGATCGAGTACATGCTGCGCGACAGCGGCGCGCAGCTGCTCGTCTGCGCCGGACCGCTCCTTGAGGAAGGTGCCAAAGGCGCCGCAGCCGCGGGCATCGACGTCGTCACCGTCCTGGTGCCGGAGGGGACCGAAGGCGCCGCCCGGCTGGAGACCGAAGCGGCAGCAGCCGAGCCCATCAGCACCTGGCTGCCGCTGCAGCCCTTCGAGACGGCCACGATTCTGTACACATCCGGGACCACCGGCCAGCCCAAGGGCGCCTTGGGCAGCCACTTCGCTCTTGTGGAACAGACCAATACGCTGCTGACCAGCACGTTTGACCTCCGCCGCGGTGACGTCATCTTCGGCGGACTGCCGATGTTCCACACCTTCGGCCAGACGTGCGTCCTCAACACCGGGCTGCGGGCGGGGGCCACCATCGTGATGCTGCCCAAGTTCAGCGGGGACGCAGCCCTGGATGCCCTCGCCCGGCACAACATCAACGTCTTCTTCGGCGTGCCCACCATGTATATCGCCATGCTCGAAGCCGCCCGCACCAACACCGGCCGGTCCAACGCCCTGCGCTACTGCATCTCCGGCGGCGCGTCGCTGCCGGTGGCGGTGATGGACAGGTTCAAGGCGGAATTCGGCTCGGACATTTACGAAGGCTACGGCCTGACCGAGACGTCCCCGGTTGCTACCTTCAATCATGTAGGCAAAGCGCCGCGGCCCGGAACGGTGGGCCAGGCCATTTGGGGAGTCCAGGTGGAGATCGCCCGCGCGGACGTCCCGGATGCCATCGAACTGCTGCCCACGGGCGAGTTAGGCGAGCTGGTGATCCGGGGGCACAACCTCTTCACGGGCTACCTCAACCGACCCGAAGCCACCGCCGAGGCTGTGGTGGACGGCTGGTTCCGGACCGGCGACCTGGGCACCAAGGATGGTGACGGCTACCTCCGGATCCTGGACCGGAAGAAGGAGATGATCATCCGGAACGGCTTCAACGTCTACCCGCGCGAGGTGGAGGAAGTCCTCAGCCGGCACGAGGCTGTCCTGAGCGTTGCCGTCTATGGCGTCCCCGACGAAACGCACGGGCAGGAGGTGGCGGCCGCCGTCGTCCTCAATCCGGGCAGCAGCGCCACCATTGATGAGCTGCGGGACTTCGCCGCGGCGGAATTGGCGGCGTACAAGTATCCGCGGATCATCACCCTGGTCACCGAATTCCCCACCGGTCCCAGCGGCAAGGTCCTCAAGCGCGAACTCACCGCCCGGTACAGCGCCGCCGATACTCCAACAGGGTGATCAGGTGGGAATGATGCGGAACAGGAAACGCGTCCGGACCATGACCCACAGGAGGCCCAGGATCACGACGTAGGCGGCGGTGTTGAGGAGAATGTCGTCCTGCTGCAGCGCCGGGATATTGGCGACGGCGGCGATGAGGACGACGTGGATAACAAAGACGTAGAGCGTGGCCCGGCCAAGCGGGATGAGGAACCATCCGAGGGCACGCTCGGCAGGCTTCCAGTAGGCCGTGAGGAACGCATAGGCCGCTACCACCAGGACCACGACGTTCAGCAGCCGTCCCGGCGCCAGGTACGTGCGGGCAAAGAAGGAGTCGTACATGGTCCGGTAAAGGGAATCCGGGATGACGGCCAGCCGGAGGTCAAACCCGTTGGCAAGGTAGGGGTTGCCCCACGACAGGAACGCGAAAACCACGGCAGCCCCGCAGCAGGCTGCCACCGCCCAGGTGTGCGCCGAGAGCCATACGACGATTTTCCGCCGGTGGAAACCCGCCACCAGACCGATCACAAAAAGCACCTGCCACACCAGCAGCGGAAACGAATCCTCGAACTGCGAAGGCAGCAGCCGGGTCCGGGTAGCCGCGCCCACTGCGTAGACGCCCAGGGTTGCCGCCAGCACCCACAGAGTCCAGCCGCGGTTCAGGGCGGCGAGGATCAGCGGGCTGACCAGCAGCAGGACAACGTACAGGCCCATCACATTGAACTGCCACGGCCCGAACTGCAGGAGCAGGATGGCCGGAAGAACCTGGGGTGGTACGGGGAACTGAAAGAGCGATTCCATGCCGGCATACAGGTTATAGGTCCGGCCGGCCGCAGCATGGCCAGCCCCTCCTGTTCCCTGGTCGGTGTAGGTGGTGAGGGGATCCGTCTGGAAGATAGGCAGCAGGGAAACCAGGAAAATGCCCACCAGTACCACCAGGGCGGTGACGTAGAGCTTGCCCGCCCGCCGCGATGTCAGGTCCACCACCGTGCCGAAGTCGTCCTTGACCCGCGGCCCGTAGACCATACCCACCACCAGGCCGGAGAACAGCACAAACAGCTCCGCGCCCGAGACGAAACCCACCGTTTCCTGGGTCAGGAGCTGGAAGAGGGACGTCAGGCCCAGATGGTTCACCACCACAAACACGATGGCTGCCCCGCGCAGCAGGTCCACCCGGGAATCCCGTTTTGACGGGTCGTTGTAACCCCACGCGGCCACGGCCGTCACCCTCCGCGGGACCTGCCACAGGACGATGAGGAGGATGAGCAGGGCCGCGCCCACGCTCCAGGCGGCCGCGCCGGTCAGGGTGTTGACCTGGGCGTACTCCTGGCCGGAGACGATTTCGGTGACCGGACCCAGGACGAGGCCGGAGGCGTTCAACCGGGCACGTGCCGCTGCAGCCAAATCGGCGTTTCCCGTGATGGTCCAGTCGATGCTGGCCACGCCGGTGTCCCTGGTGCTGGTCCGTTCGTCCCAGACCACGGCAGCGGTCTTGCCGAACCGCGCGGATGTCGCCGCTTCGAGCGTTTGGTCCCACCAGGCCCGTTTGATGTCGGCCTCCGCGGCGCCGCCGGCAGCGGGGCTGTAGAAGGCTGCGGTCTGCAGGAGGAACGGCTTGTCCCGTTGCTCCACGTAGGTGGCGTAGAAGTCCTCGTTGCCGGCTCCGGTCAGCATCCCGGCCAGTTCCCCGGGGGCAGCCACGGTATTGACGGCGGCCGTACCGGCGGTGTCGTCATGGTACGCGGACAGCCCCACCCATTCCACGGCGTCGTCCCCGGGATAGTAAGGCGCATAGGCCCCGTCCGCGCCGTCCCAGATGCCGTCACCGTTGGTGTCCAACAGGGCAAAGCCCTCGCTGCCGGCAGCGGGGGCATTGCGGTTCCGTTCAAAGGGGTAGTCCCGCCCCAGGTACGGTTCCCACACCATCACGGTGCCGGCGTCGTTCGTTTCCTTGAACTCCGCAGCCACCGCCCTAAAGGCGGACCGGTAGGCGGCCGGCTGTTGCCCCCAGTCAAGCCAGCTCCCGTTCATGTCCGGGGCGAAGCGGACCAGCATCTGGCCCCGGAAGTTCGCCGAGATCTTTTCGACCTCCGCGACAAATGACCGGGCGGCGGCGGCGTCGATCTGCTCCAGCGGGACCGTGGGTTTGACGGTGAGCATGGCATGGGAGCCCAGGGCTGCAGCTTGGTCCAGGAACTGCAGGATAGCGGTGCGTTCCGAGGACCGGAAGGGGATGGAAATGTCATGGCCCAACAGGGCCGGCGTCGCTCCCAGCCGCTCGGCAAAGCTGGCCGCCGAATCCTCGCCCCATTCAAGGACCGCGCCCAGCAGCGGCTTTTCCGGCTCGGGAGCTGTGCTGGCGGCGCGGGCGGTACCGGCGGCTGGCAACGCCACCACGACCGCCAGCAGGACGGTGAGGAGGAGCACGACGGCGGCCCGCAGCCGGGTCTGCCCGGCAGGGCCGGCAGGGCCGGCAGGTCTGGCAGAGCCGGCAGGGCTGGCAGAGCCGGCAGGGCTGGCAGAGCCGGCAGGGCTGGCAGAGCCGGCAGGGCTGGCAGAGCCGGCAGGGCTGGCAGAGCCGGCAGGGCTGGCAGAGCCGGCAGGGCTGGCATTGTGGGCCGGTGCAGTGGCTGTCGGCATACTGGTGTAATCCCCCAAGGACGGCTGCTTCAAAGACGGTGGCCCGTGCCCCCGCAAACTCTATCGGGCTCCCAGCCCAGAGTCCGGATCAGCCTCCAGGCCCGAGCACCACCAGGGGAACCAGGCGCTGCGCACAGGATGCCCCAACGAGGGTCTGCGGTCCCGCCCCCGCCCGGTTGTTCACCCCGGTATCGTCGCACCAGTCCACGCCATAGGGGTAGGCGGTGACCCCGGCTTTCCCGGGAGCCACGCCAGCCGGGACGGTGAACACAAAAGTGAAGCCGCCGTCGTCGGTCATGGGCGCGAGCTCTTCCAGCACGGTGGTGCCGTACGGATCCAGCAATTGCACTTGGACCCGTGCGTCGGCGCCGTAGCGGGCATCGCAAGTGGTGTCCGGGGCGCTGACAGTGACCTGGTCACCCGGTTTCGCGGCGGAAGGCGAAACGGAAAACTCCGGCGGCATGCAGGGCGGCGCCGCGAAGATGTCCCTGCAGGCTGTTGCCCCCACCAGCACCGGTACGGCGCACAGCGTCACAGCCAAACCACGCGCCCAGGCACCCGTCAGTGAATTCCCCAGGTTTTTCCCCATGTCCCGATTGTCCCGTCCGCGCCGGGGTTACAGAAGCACAGTGGGGTTACGGTAGCCCGCGTTGATTACGGAAAATGACGACGGCGGCGGTGCGGCGGGCGGGGCGAGTGTTACGTTTTTGGGGAGTAATGAGAACCGGCGCCAAGCCCTGACTGGCCGGTCGGCAACCCTCCCTTTCGCGGCGGGGTGCCTCAGGTGAATACTCGGCATATCGACCCATTCGAGCTGCAAGCGTGAGAGAAGGAGATCCGTCGTGTCTGACGTACCTGCCCCTGAAGAAAAACTGTCCTACCGGCTTGTCACCGGGCCGGATGACAGGTCTTTCTGTGAACGGATTTCCACTGCCCTGGCCGAAGGGTATGTCCTGCACGGCAGCCCCGCCGCAACGTTCAACGGCACCGGCGTCGTTGTGGCCCAGGCACTGATCCTCCCGGCGGCCATCGCCTCCGCGGATGCCGCCGTCGCCACCGCTGTGGAAGACCTCGAGTTCGACGGCGAGGGCCACGCGTGAGCTACGCCGGAGACCTCACCCCGCAGGAGGCCTGGGCCAAACTCGAGCAGGGCGCCATCCTGGTGGATGTCCGCACTGAAGGCGAATGGGCCCACATCGGCATCCCCGACACCAAGGCCACCGAAAACGATCCCCTGTTCATCCCGTGGACGTTCCCCGGCGGAATCCCCAACCCGGATTTCATCACCGACCTGACGCAGCAGGCACCGGAGGACAACGGCACGGAGCTGGTGTTCCTCTGCCGCTCGGGCCAGCGCTCCATCGCTGCCGCCGTCGCAGCGACGCAGGCCGGCTTCACCTCCTACAACGTCCTGGAGGGTTTCGAAGGCGAGCCGGACCGCTACGGCGAGCGCACGGTCAACGGCTGGAAAAACCGCGGCCTGCCCACCAACCTGGGAATAGCTAAATGACCTTCAACGAAGACGCCGCCGGCTGGAGCGCCGAGACACAGGCAGTCCGCGGCGGGCTGGACCGCACCAACTTCCAGGAGACCACCGAGCCGATTTTCCTGAACTCGGGCTTCGTCTACGAGTCTGCGGCCGCCGCCGAGCGCGCCTTCACCGGCGAGGACGAACGCTTCGTCTACTCCCGGTACGGCAACCCGTCCGTGGCCACTTTCCAGGAACGCCTGCGCCTGCTCGAAGGCACCGAGGCGTGCTTTGCGACGGCGTCGGGCATGTCAGCGGTCTTCACGGCCCTAGGTGCCCTGTTGGCTGCCGGGGACCGGGTGGTTGCCGCACGCTCACTGTTCGGCTCCTGCTTTGTGATCCTGAACGAGATCCTGCCGCGCTGGGGTGTGGAAACGGTGTTTGTGGACGGCCCGGACCTCGAGCAGTGGACTGCTGCGCTGTCGGAGCCCACCACTGCGGTGTTCTTCGAATCGCCGTCCAACCCGATGCAGGAAATCGTGGACATCGCCGCGGTCAGCGAGCTGGCGCACGCCGCCGGGGCCACCGTCGTCGTCGACAATGTCTTTGCCACTCCGCTGCTGCAGCGCTGCGGCCAGCTGGGCGCGGACGTAATTGTGTACTCCGGCACCAAGCACATCGACGGCCAGGGACGTGTCCTGGGCGGCGCGATCCTGGGCACCAAGGAATTCATCGACGGCCCGGTCAAGCAGCTCATGCGGCACACCGGCCCGGCGCTCTCCGCGTTCAACGCCTGGGTCCTCACCAAGGGCCTGGAGACCATGGCGTTGCGTGTGAACCACTCGTCCGCGTCGGCGCTGCGGCTGGCCGAATGGCTCGAACAGCAGCCGGCCGTCAGCTGGGTCAGGTACCCGCTGCTGAAGTCGCACCCGCAGTACGAGCTCGCCGCGAAGCAGATGAAGGCCGGCGGCACCGTCCTCACGTTGGAACTTGCGACGACGCGTGACCGCTCCGGCAAGGACGCCGCTTTTGCGTTGCTGGACGCCTTGCGGATCATCGACATCTCCAACAACCTGGGCGACGCCAAGTCCCTGATCACGCATCCGGCCACCACCACTCACCGCGCAATGGGTCCCGGGGGCCGCGCCGCCATCGGGCTCAGCGACGGCGTGGTGCGGCTGTCCGTGGGCCTGGAGGACGTGGACGACCTCATCGGTGACCTGGAGCAGGCCCTCAAGCACATCTAGTTCGGTTTGGGCTGGCTCCGATTCGCGCAAGCCGGTCGCTCGAACCGGTGGCGCGAACTGGCAGATAATGCCCTGTTCCAGGCGTTTTGAGGGGCATATCTGCACGTTCGCGCGTTGCTCTGCGCCGGCTCAGGTGCCTGGCTGGCGCAGCTGCCGGGAGGCCGTCTCCCGGACCGCGGCGGTCAGCTGGTTGAGCACCGGGGACTCGATCTTCCAGCGCTGCCAGTACAACGACACGTCAACAGGGTTCGCGGGGGCCAGCTCCACGAGGGCACCCCCGCGGATGTCTGCCAGGCACTGTTGCTCCGGCAGCAGCCCCCATCCCAGTCCCAGCCGGATGGCCTGGGCAAACTCGGCCGACGACGGCACAAAGTGCCGCGGCGCGGTTAGTTCCGCGCCGGTCATCGTACGGAAGAACCCGTCCTGCAGGTCATCCTTGCGGTCAAAGTCCACCACCGGAGCCTGGCTCCCTTCAACAAGTTCCGGCCCGTCCGGCCACCAGCGCAGGATGTACCCCGGGCTGGCCACCGCTCGATACCGCAGGGACCCCAGCGGTTCCACGCTGCAGCCCTGGACCGGTTCCGGCGTTGCGGTTACCGCTGCCATCACCGATCCCGTCCGCAGGAGCTGGGTGGAATGCTGTTCATCCTCCCGGCGGAGTTCAAAGCACGCACCGAGATCCGGCGGAAGACTTGCCAGTGCAGGCATGAACCAGGTGGAGAGCGAGTCCGCGTTCACCACCAGGGGGATGGGCGCCGTCGGCCTGTCCCGGTTTTCGCCCAGCTCCTGCCGGGCGTCCCACTCGAGTTGCCGCACCTGCCTGGCGAACCGCAGGATCGCTTCCCCTGCCGTGGTGGGCCGGACGGGGTTGGTGCGCTGCAGCAGGATCTGGCCGGCCGCATCCTCCATCGCCTTGAGCCGCTGGGAAATGGCCGACGGCGTGACGTACAGGCTGCGGGCCGCCGCCTCAAAGGTGCCTTCGTCCACGACGGCTGCGAAGGTCCGGAGCTGCTCAAACTGGAACGTCTTCATTAGCTTTCCTTAATAGAGCTAAGAATATTTAGCTGGAGTAATCATAGGGCGGACCGTACGTTGGAGGATATGGATCTGACTGCATTTATAGGCCCCAGTGCGCTGGGTTTCGGCACCGGCCTCGCCCTCATCGTGGCCATCGGCAGCCAGAACGCCTTTGTCCTCCGGCAGGGAATCCGCGGGGAGCATGTGGCCGCCGTCGTCCTGGTCTGCAGCGTCTCCGATGCGCTGCTCATCGCCGCGGGCATCGCCGGAGTGGGGGCGCTGCTCCGGGCGAGCCCCGTGATTGTGGACGTGGTCCGGTTTGCCGGCGCCGCCTTCCTGGTGGGCTACGGCGTCATGGCGGCGCGCCGGGCGATTCGTCCGGGAGCGCTGACGGCATCGGGGCGGCAGCCCGCCGTCGGCCTCGGCGCCGCCCTCAGCACAGTACTGGCCCTGACCTGGCTGAACCCGCACGTCTACCTGGACACCGTGCTGCTGCTCGGGTCGGTGGCCAACCAGCAGGCGCCGGATCTGCGGTGGTGGTTCGGGGCCGGAGCCATCGCCGCCAGCATCGCCTGGTTCAGTGCGCTGGGTTTCGGGGCGCGGGTCCTGCGGCCCTTCTTTGCGCGGCCCTCCTCGTGGCGCATCCTGGACGGGCTCGTCGCTGCGGTCATGCTCACGCTGGGTATTCGCTTGGCGATCGGTGCGTGACCTCGCCGTTTCCTGGCGCGAACTGGCCGCTAACGACCCCAAACCACGAAAAACAACGCATTATCTGCCGGTTCGCGCAAAGTAAAGTGGGACTCAGGACTGGCGCACCCGCAGCAACTCCGGGACTTCGTCCGCCTCAAACAACCCTGACGTGCCGCGCATCGTCACATCCACGGCGTGGGCAACCACGGCCCCCAGCCCGCCGTCATCGGGTCCTGATTTTTCCATCACCGCGTCCCGCACCCGGCGCTGTTCGGTGGAGCCGGTGCCGCGGGCAATGATGTCCTCAACGCCCTGCCGGGCCAAGGAAAGTTCGCCCTGCTCAGCGAGGACGGGCGCCAGATAGTCCACCAAAGCCCGCACGACGTCGACGGCGGGCGCCGGCCGGAAGGTCCCGAAATCCAGCAGCTCACCGCTCAGGCCGCTGCTGCTCGCCTGCCACGCCGCCATCCGCAACAGCACGGTGGGCACCGGGGCCGGAACCACGCCGTCGCGCCATTCGCGGCTGGCCGATTCGACCAGGGCCCGGACCAGCACCGCGATCAGGGCAGCATCCTCGGCGCGGAGGCAGACATCGGCCACGCGGACCTCAACGGTCGGATGGTTCCGGGAGAGCCGGGCGTCGAAGTAGACCATGCCTTCGTCCAAAAGCACGCCACTGTCCAGCAGGCGCGTTACCACCCGCCGATACGCGGAGTAGGTACCGAAAATTGCCGAGGGTCCGGACATGGGCCAGCGGTTCCAGGCCTGGGTGCGGTAACTCTCGAATCCCGTGGAGAGGCCGTTCCAGAACGGCGAATTCGCGCTCAGCGCCGTGAGGACCGCCAGTTTGTCCCGGATCCGGTCCAGCACCGCCACGCCCTCCTCCGGAGACTCGATGAAGGTGTGGACGTGGAAGCCGCAGGTCAGCTGCTCTTGCGCGGTCAGGCCGAAACGTTCCAGCATCCGGGCGTAGCGAGGATCCGGAGTGGTGTGGCTGGCCAGGCCAAACGGAGACGTGGCCAAGGCGGCCACCCTGGCCCCGTTCTTTATGGCCGCCTGGTCCGCCAGCAGCCGCCCGGCCCGGATCTGCGGCAGCAGTTCTGCATACTCGAGGCAGGGACGGGTCTGGGTCTCAATCTGCTCAAGCTTCAGCTCGGCAGTCAGGCCGGTGCCGTCGTCGTGAACGGTTTTGTCCCTGGCTGCCATCACATAGTGACGTTCCGGGGCGTCGTCGGCGGCCATCCGGCGGCCGGACAGCATCGCATCTGCGAGGGCAAGCGGCTCCCCCGTGTCCGGATCAACGATCAGGAGCTCTTCCTCGACGCCGAATGTACGCATGCCTATATTGTGCGGCAACGGGCGAGGACGTGGCAGGCCGCGGGGTCGGCGGATTCTGCTCCATCATTGCCTTGGACCGGGCGGTGAGGCCCGGGAGGCCGCGGCCTGAAGCCGGGCCAGCGCGAATGATGGTGCAGAATCCGTCGCACGCTAGTCCTGGAAGTACTCCACCTTGGCGCCGATGGTGTTGAGCCGTTCCGCCAGGTCCTCGTAGCCGCGCTCGATCACATAGATGTTCCGCAGCTCCGACACTCCCCGCGCCGCAAGCATGGCCAGCAGCAGGCAGGCGGCCGGGCGGAGCGCCGGCGGGCAGCCCACCTCGGCGGCGCGCCACTTCGTGGGGCCGTTGACGTAGATCCGGTGCGGGTCCAGCAGCTGCACCTGGGCACCGAGCCGGTTGAGTTCCGTGAGGTAGATGGCCCGGTTCTCATAGACCCAGTCGTGGATCATGGTCTGGCCGTGGGCGTTGGCGGCGATGACCGCGAAGAAGGGCAGGTTGTCGATGTTCAGCCCGGGGAATGGCATCGGGTGGATCTTGTCCTCCGGCGCCCGCAGCTCGGACGGCTTTGTGGTCACATCCACCAGCCGGGTGCGGCCGTTGCGCGCCACGTACTCGCCGGAAATCTCCAGCTGCTGGCCCATCTGCTCCAGTGTGGCCAGCTCGATCTCCATGAACTCGATGGGGACGCGGCGGATGGTCACCTCTGAGTTTGTGACGATGCCGGCGGTGATGAGGCTCATGGCCTCAATGGGGTCCTCGGACGGGAAATACTCAATGTCGACGTCGATGAGCGGCTTCCCGGTGATCTTAAGCGTGGTGGTGCCAACGCCGTCGATCTTCACGCCCAGCATCTCGAGGTAGAAGCAAAGATCCTGGACCATGTAGTTGGGGCTGGCATTGCGGATGACAGTGGTGCCGCGGCGGTGCGCCGCGGCCATGATCGCGTTCTCGGTGACCGTGTCCCCGCGCTCCGTCAGCACAAAGGACCGGTCATGAGTGTCCGGCGGCGGAGCCTGCACGGCGTAGAAACCGGCAGTGGCTTCCACGGAGAGCCCGAATTGGCGCAACGCCTGCATGTGCGGCTCAACCGTGCGCGTACCCAGATCGCAGCCGCCGGCGTACGGGAGGCGGTATTCATCGGATTCATCCAGGAGCGGGCCAAGGAGCATGATCACGCTGCGGGTGCGGCGCGCGGCATCCACGTCCATGGCGTCCAGGTCCAGGACGGCCGGGCGGCGGAGCTGGAGGTCGGTGTCGTTGAGCCACGTGCATTCGACGCCGATGCTGGTCAGGACCTCAACGATCCGGTTGACCTCTTCGATCCGGGCAAGGCGGCGCAGGACGGTGGTGCCCCGGTTGATCAGGCTGGCACACAGCAGTGCCACTCCGGCGTTCTTGCTGCTGTTGACGTCCACGGCGCCGGACAGTGTGCGGCCGCCTTCGATCCGCAGGTGCGTCATCTGGGGTTTGCCCACTTTGACGATGCTGCGGTCGAAGATCGTTTCGAGCCGCTGGATCATCTTGAGGCTGAGGTTCTGCTTGCCCTGCTCCATCCGGGCGACGGCGCTTTGGCTTGTTCCCAGCGCGGCGGCGAGCTGGCCCTGGGTCCAGCCCTTCTCGCTGCGGGCGTCGCGAAGAGTTGCAGCGACGTGTTCGGCGGTTTCCTGAGTCATACCAAAAAAATATCATGAATGAGTTATTTGGAAGGAATTTTGCCATCAATATGCGGCGTGGCGGCCAGAATACCCATCTCATGCGATAGCTTCAAAGCTCTATGGCCTGGTCTTGACCCCACCCCGGGCCAAGGGGACACTGAAACGACCGGCTTCAGCGCGGAACCGGGTCGCAGCACGGAGGACTTCCATGAATCACTACGCCGCCAGGGCCGCCAGGGTTTCAGCGGGCCCAGTGTTGATTTTGATCATTGCAATTCTTGGGATGCTCATGGCTCCCCCGGCCGGCGCCGCGCCGTCCGCGGGTGAGGGAACGGAGCAGTCCCTGGGCAATGATGTCGCCTGGCCCCAGTGCAACAAGGCGCTCCCGTCGGCACCGGCATTCGGGATCGTGGGCGTGAACAATGGCCTGGCCAACACCACCAACCCCTGCCTCGCAGAAGAGCTCCGCTGGGCAAAGGCCATCACCGTAAACCCGACCGGCCAGCCGAACGTTGCTCTCTACGTCAACACCGCCAACCCCGGGCTCGCCGGGTCCTGGTGGCCCTCCAGCAACGACTATCCGGAGGGGCATACCGTCACCAACCCCTATGGCACCTGCAAAGCAAAGGACGTGGGCGCGGCCTGCAGTTACATGTACGGCTACGCCAAGGCCTACGACGACGCGTACATCCGTGGCATCAGCAGCCCCGGGGACTACCTGTGGTGGCTCGACGTGGAATCGGGCAACAGCTGGTCCGCCACCGACAAAAACGCCAACCGCGCTGTTCTGGAAGGCATGACCGACTTCTTTCACAGCATCCAGGCCGACGTCGGCATCTACTCCACCGGCTACCAATGGGGACAGATCGTGGGCACCGTCAGCAGCGCCGGCAACTTGTACACCCTGCCCAGCTGGCTGGCGGGCGCACGCACTGCCTCCGGAGCCAAAGCCAACTGCGCAAACGCCCCGCTGACCGCGGGCGGCAAAGTGAGCCTGACCCAGTTCGTCTCGAAGGGCTTTGACTACGACTATTCCTGTATCTAGCAGGCAGGCCAGCCAAGCCTCGTCCTAATCTTTCGATCCAACCCAGCTAGCGCCAGACGAAGTTCCAGGTCCCCATCCCGGCCGCGGCAACCACAGCAGCAGTCGCGATCAGCACGCCGCCCACCAGCACCCAGGCGTCCAGCGGCGAATATGTGGATTCCCGGGCCCACGTCCGCTGCCCGGTGCCAAAACCGCGTGCTTCCATGGTGATGGCCAGGCGGGACGCGCGGCGGATGGCCTGGACCAGGAGCCCAAAGCTCTGCCCGAGGGTGGCCCGCAGCCGTTGCAGCGGGCTGCCTTGCGAGCCCACGCCGCGGGCGCGCCGCGCCATGCCGATGGTCTGCCACTCCTCGGCCATAAGCCCCACCAGCCGCATCGCGGCCAGCGTGCCAAGGACAAATCGGTGCGGCAGCCGGGCCTTCTGGGCCAGCGCATCGGCGAGGTCGGTGGGGTCCGTGCAGGTCATGAGCAGGATCGCCGGGAGGGCAATCGCGAGGCCTCGCAGCATAAAACCGATTCCCAGTTGCAGGGAACCTTCGCTGATGGACCAGATCCCGACGTCGAGCAGTACAGCACCGCCGTCCGCCGCGACGATCGCCGTGCTCCAGCCGCCGAGGGCTGCCGCGATGATGAGCGGCCAGCCGCGCTGCCATAGCAGGCGCAGGGTGAGGCCGGCCAGCGGAAAGAGCGCCAGTTCCGCCACGAGCGCGGTGGTGGCTGATACCCAGTCGATGGAGAGCGCCAGCACCAGCGTGATGAGGAAAACGACGGCGAACTTGGCCAACGGATTGGCGCGCGTCAGCAGCGCGTGGTTGCCACGGAGGGTCAGCGCAGCCCTCATGCCGCACCTGCTTCCTGGCGGGCGCCGCCGCGTGAGGCCGGGCCAAGCCGCAGTTCGGCCCCGCCCAGGACGGCGCTGAATTCCTGGTCGTGGGTCACGGAAACCACGGAGGTCCCGGCGTCGAGCAGTTCTGAGAGGAACGACGCGAGTTCGGCCCAGGTGTTGGCGTCCTGGCCGAAGGTGGGCTCGTCCAGCACCAGCACACGCGGGTGGGCAGCCAAGACCGTGGCCACCGACAGGCGCCGCTTTTCGCCGCCCGAGAGCGTGTACGGATTGGCGTCCACCAGATGCGTCAGGCGCAGCCGTTCCAGCAGCTCATCCACCCGTTCCTCGCCATGCCCCAGGTGCCGCGGGCCGAACATCAGTTCGTCCAGCACCCGGCCGGTAACGAACTGGTGTTCGGGTTCCTGGAAGACGGTTCCGATGCGGGAAATCAGCTGGTTGGCTTTCCATTTGAAGGGATCAATCCCGGCCCCCTCGGAGAGCTCGACGGCGGCGGACACCTTCCCCGCCACCGGTGCCAAAAGTCCGGCGAGCGTCAGCGCAAACGTTGACTTGCCGGCGCCGTTTGGACCCGTGACGGTGAGTGCGTGGCCGGAACGGACCTGGGCGGTGATGCCCAGCTGCACCGGCACGGGCGGGATGGTTCGGAAGCCGCGGCGCCGCGGACGCTCGCGGGAGACGGCCAGGTCCTCAGCGGCCAGCAGCAGGTCACCGGAGCCTGTGGACGCACGGCGGCGGGTTGCCGGAACATACCCCGGCACCCACACGCCCGCGCCGATCAGCATGTCCCGCGCCTCCGCGAGTACCTGGTCCGGCGGCCCGTCCAGCAAGACGGCGGACGTACCGGCGGAACTTCCAGAGGAGCCCGCTGCGGAGCCCGGCTGGAGCACGACAATCCGGTCCACCAGGTCCTTCCAAACGGACACGCGATGCTCCACCACAACGAGGGTGGCGCCGGTTTTGTCCAGGCAGCGGCCCACGGCGTCGCGGACTTCCAGCACACCGGCGGGATCAAGGTTTGCTGTGGGCTCGTCCAGCAGGATCAGCCCGGGCCGCATCGCGAGGATCCCTGCCAGCGCCAGGCGCTGCTTCTGCCCGCCGGACAGGGCCGACGTCGGGTGGTCCAGCGGCAGCCCGGCGGCACCTGGCCCGCCGTTGGCGTCCAAACCGGCGCCGTTGGCGTCAAGACCAGCGCCATTAGCGTTAAAACCAGCACGGCCGCCGGCACTTCGCAGCCCGACGTCGTCGAGCGCTTCATGGACGCGCCGCCAGATCTCGTCCCGCGGAACGGCGAGGTTCTCGGCCCCGAAGGCGACGTCGTCGCCCAGGCGCGACAGAACCACCTGCGTTTCCGGGTCCTGCTGCATCAGCCCCGAGCGGCCGCGCTGCCCGCGGGGCACCACCCCGTCGATCAGCAGCGAACCGGTTTCGTCGGCGTCGTCCCCTTCATCCCCCAGCACCCCCGCGAGCGCGTGCAGCAGCGTTGACTTACCGGCGCCCGAGGGGCCCAGCAGCAGCACCCGCTCGCCGGGAGCGATGTCGAGGTCGAGCCCATGCACGGCGGGGCGGAACGTCCGGCATGCCGCCAGCCCCAACCACGGGCGGACACCGCGGCGGGGCGCACTCCGGAAGGGCCGGCGTCGGAAGCGGTCATCAGTTGAAGACGGGCTCCGAAGCTGCCTTCCGGGACGCGAACGAGCTCAGCACGCCGGTCCTGGCCAGGCCGCGGGTGGCGATCCAGGACAAGGCGCCCGCTATCACTGCGCCGGAGATGGTGCAGAACACGATGTACGCGAGCTTGTCGGCGGGCTCGTAGGCGATGTTCCAGCCCCACGGCAGGAAGGAGTCATTGAGGCCGCAGAACAGTCCGGCGCCGGCACCGGCCAGCAGCGCGGCGATGAGGCTGTACTTCTGGTGCAGGAAGGACTTGAACCGGAAGTTGCCGTACACCAGCAGGAAGAACACCAGTTCGGCGCCCAGGCCCTGCAGGATTCCGGAGATCAGCACCGTGGCGCCGTACTGCGAGCCCATGATGAGCTCGCCGGTGGCGGCCACCGCTTCGCAGAAGAGCGCCGCGCCGGGCTTGCGGACGATGAGCATCCCCAGCACTGCCGGGATCATCCAGCCGCCGGCGATCAGGCCGGTCAGCGGGGGGTACACGGCGTTCATGGGGGCGGAAATGATGCCGGCGCCCTGGGACCAGGCCCAGAAGATGACGCCGCCGGTGATGGCGATGAGCGCCGCCACCACGATATCGACAACACGCCAGGTATTGCCGGTCTTTTTAGTTGCTGCAGTTGTCATTCGGTCCTCCTGAGGAACAGGAGGGGAAAGCGCCCGGCGTGCGGCGCTGCCGCCGTTTCCGGACACTTCGAGAACTCGACTCCCTTGCGCCGGTACTAACCGGATCAGGTTCGAGGGTCTGCGGCTGTCCGCACTCTCAGCGCCCGCCTGCGGTCTCCCTGGCAATGCCAGTGATGTCCGACGGCGGCGCTCCCCTGTCGTAATAAATCTGCCCTGATGGGCGTGTCCAGTTTACACCGCGGTCGGGGTAGATTGTGGGCCATGACTGCCATCAACCCGACTGTGACTGCGTTCAATCCCGATTCGACGGTGCCCCAGCCGGCGGGGCTGCTGGAGGCCCTGATCGCCCGCATCGAAGCCGAGATCAGGGAGCTGCAGTTTCCCCGTTTCACCAAGGACGATTCCCTCAACCTGGGGCTGCTGCTCGTTGAGCTCGGCAAGAGCCGGCGGCTGCCCATCGCGATCGACATCACCAAGGGTGACCAGGTCCTGTTCCATGTGGCCCTGGACGGCGCCACGCCGGACAACGAGCACTGGATCCGGGCCAAGCAGCGCACCGCCGCCAGGTATGAGATCCCGTCGTTGCTGGTGGGCCTCCGCGGCAGGCTGCACGGTGGCCGGATCGAGGACCACGGCTGGTTCGACGAGTCCACCTACGCCCCGCACGGCGGCTGCTTCCCGGTCTACGTCGCCGGCGTGGGCGCCGTGGCCACGGTGACGGTCTCGGGCTTGCCCCAGCAGCAGGACCACGATCTCGTGGTGGAAGCCCTGCGGGAGATTCTGGAGTCCATGCAGCCGGGTTAGGCTAAAGACAGTCCCGGATCCGCTCATAAGGAGTTCAACGAATGAACCTGTTCATCAAGCTGCTCGGCACTGCAATCAGCCTCGGCGCCGGATTCGTCGGCACCAAGATGGTGAATACCGTGTGGGAAAAGTCCACCGGCAACAAGCCCCCCACCGGCAAGGACGAAGACACCCCCACGAGCCTCCGCTCGGCGCTGACGTTCGCGCTCATTTCGGCCTCGGTCAGCACCATCATCCAGGTGCTCGCCAACCGCGGCACGCAGCGGGCCATCAGCCGCTTCGCCAAGTCCCAGGACATCGTCTAACCCTGGCGAGTGGTCCGGCGGTGGGTGACGCGCTTAGTCCCGCCGGCCGCCGTCGGACGCTTCATCCCTGGCGGACTCATCCCGGGCCGATTGTGCCGCCTTCTGAACCACGGCGTCGAGTTCATCGGAGCTGAGCAGCTCGCGGTGCAGGTGCTTGGTGCGGTAGCCGGCGCGGCCCACCATATGGGCGGAAACCGGCACGGTCAGCAGCTGGAAAATCCAGGCCACCAGCAGCACCGGCCACACCCACCAGGTGCGCATCTGGAGGCCGATGGCCGCCAGGAGGAGGAACAGTCCCAGCACCTGGGGCTTGGTGGCCGCGTGCATGCGGCTGAGCAGGTCCGGGAAGCGGAGCAGCCCGACGGCGGCGGCGAGCGACATGAGGGCACCCACCACCAGGAATACCGCCGACACGGTATCAATGACGCTATCAACCACGCTGGCCTCAGGATTCATTGGCTTGCTCCCGCCGGTCGGCCACGAAGCGGGCAACGGTCACTGACCCGATGAAGCCGACGATGGACAGCGCCACCAGCAGCATCAGGTTGTTCAGGTGCCGGTTGACGGCCATGTCGATGCACAGGGCCGCGCCGAGGATAGCGAGCAGGACATCGGAGGCCAGCACCCTGTCCAGCAGCGACGGGCCGCGGGAGATCCTGATGATGGCTCCTACCGCTGCCAGCGAAAGAATGACTGCCGTGACAGCCAGGACGGTCTGCATCATGCTGCGGTCTCCTGCCGGATTGCTTCGAGTTCTTCGCGGGTGCCCATGATCCTGATCAGGCCCGCTTCGATGGAGCGGACTTCCTTGCGCAGGTTCTCGACCTCATCCGGGCTGCTGACGTTGAGCGCGTGGAGGTAGAGGGTGGACGTTGACCGGTCCACTTCCACCACCAGGGAGCCCGGGATCAGCGAGATCACGTGCCCGGTGGCGGTGACCACCAGGTCCTGGTGGCTCCGCAACGGCACTGCGATGACGGCGTTGACCACCCGCGGGCCGCGGACAGTAGCCAGATACATGACCTCGACGCTGGCTGCCGCCACCCTGCCCAGGAAACGCAGGGCAAAAGGAACGGCGTGAAGAATGTTGAAACGGCCACTGAGTTCCACTGGCGGCAGGTAGAACATCCGGGCCACAAGTACGGCCAGCAACGCGCCGAAGAGCAGGTTGCCGGGGCTGAAGTCCTGCCACAGGGCGCCCCAGACAATCACCAGCCATACCAGCAGTGGCAGCTCCTGGCGCAGGGAAATCCGCCGGCGGCTCATTTGCCCCCTCCGTCTTTCAAGGCCAGCGGGGGAACGGGGGCGTCCTCACCGAGTACGGCCTGGATGTAGGCGGACCTGTCCAGCATTTCGTGGGCGGCCTGGTCCGAGAGTCTGAACAGCGGGCCGGCGAAGACCGTGAGTGACACGCCCAGGACCACCAGGCCCAGGGTTGAGCCCACCATGGTGCGGGGCAGCAGTGTGACGTTCTTGCGGCCGGCCCGGCTGCCGGTGTCCGAATCCTCAGGCTTAGCGAGCAGGACGGGATCCGGGTGCTCGGCGTCCGAGGGCTTGCGCCAGAACGCGCGGTTCCAGACCCTCGCCACGGCCAGCAGGGTCAGGAGGCTGGTGACCACGCCGCCGATCACCAGGGCGTAGGCCAGGGGCGTACCCAGTTCGATGCCCGCCTGGATGAGCCCCACCTTCCCCAGGAACCCGGAGAACGGCGGGATCCCGGCCAGGTTCATGGCGGGGATGAAGAAGAGCAGCGCCAGCATGGGTGACAGCTTGGCCAGTCCTGCCAGCCGGTCCACGGAGGAGCTGCCGCCACGGCGTTCGATCAGGCCCGTGACCAGGAACAGGCTGGTCTGGATGGTGATGTGGTGGGCCACGTAGAACACGGCAGCGCCCAGCCCTGCCACCGAGGACATGGCCAGGCCAAACACCATGTAACCGATGTGGCTGACCAGGGTGAAGGACAACAGACGTTTGATGTCGCTCTGGGCCAGGGCGCCAAGGATTCCCACCACCATGGTCAGCAATGCCGCCACCATGAGCGGGGTGTTCAGGCTGTCCCCGGGGAAGAGCAGGGTCTCCGTGCGCACCATCGCATAGACACCGACTTTGGTCAGCAGGCCGGCGAACACTGCCGTGACCGGCGCCGGCGCTGTGGGGTAGGAGTCAGGCAGCCAGAACGAGAGCGGGAACACGGCCGCCTTGATACCGAAGGCCACCAGGAGCATGACGTGGAGCAGGGTCCGGGTTCCCTCGTCCAGGTCAGCGAGCTTGATGGCCAGATCGGCCATGTTCACGGTTCCGGTGGCGCCGTAGACCATGGCGATGGAGATCAGGAACAGCACCGAGGACACTACCGAGACCACCACGTAGGTGACGCCGGCGCGGATGCGGGGGCCGGTTCCGCCCAGTGTCATCAGCACATAGCTTGCCGTCAGCAGGATCTCGAAGCCGACGTAGAGGTTGAACAGGTCCCCGGACAGGAACGCGTTGGACACCCCGGCCACCAGGATCAGGTAGGTGGGGTGGAAGATCGACACCGGCGCGTCCTGGTCGCCGTCGGCCATGCCTTGCCCTGTTGCGTAGACCAGCACCGCGAGGCTGATAGCCGACGACACCACGAGCATGAGGGACGAGAACTGGTCCACCACCATCGTGATGCCCCACGGCGGAAGCCAGCCACCGAGGTTCACGGCGGCGGTTCCGCCGTCCCACACCGAAGCGAGCAGGAAGCACTCCAGCAGGAGCGTCAGGGACAGGACGGCGATGCTCACGGCGCGCTGGGCGCGGGAGTGCCGGATCAGCAGGAAGGCAAGGGCGGCGCCGAAGATGGGAAGTACGACGGCGAGCGGGGCAAAGCTTGCGATGTTCACTTCACACCTCCTTCGGGACCAGGGGTTACGTTCTGCGAGCCGGGTTGCTCTTCAGCGGCAGCATCCGCGGCGGGAATCTCCTTGGCACCGGCCGTGACAGAATCCCCGGCCGTTTCCGGACCGTCCCCGGCAGTGGCGTGGTCCGAGACGGCGCTCCCGTCGCTGCCCAGCATGGTCAGGGGAAACTCGGAAGTTTCGGCCGGGATCGGGGCATCGTCCTCGGCGTCGAAGCGGGGCGTCTCGGCGACGCGGAGGTCCTCGACGTCGTCCTGGATCTCATCCTGGCGGGCCAGGACCCACGTGCGGTAAATGATGCCGAGCATAAAGGCCGTCACGGCGAAGGAGATCACGATCGACGTGAGGATCAGGGCCTGCGGAAGCGGGTCCGCGTACTCCTGGGCGCCGGTGTCCTTGTTGTACAGGGGCGCCAGGCCGGCATAGCCGCCGGTGGCCAGGATCAGCAGGTTGGTGGCGTTGGCCAGCAGCATCAGCCCCAGCAGCACCCGGGTGAGGCTGCGTTCCAGGATCAGGTAGATGCCGCACGCATACAGGGCACCCATCACGGTCAGCAGGGTCAGGTTGACGCTCATCCTTGGCCCTTCGCGGCGGTTTCGGCGGGGACGCCCACAGGTTCCTGCATTTGGGCAGCGGCAGGGGCGGCGTCGCTTGGCTGGTCGTCGCTTGGCTGGTCTTCGGCAGGAGCAGTTCTCTGCTCTTCGAAGTGTTCATCGATCTCGGAGCCCAGGCTGCGGAGCACGTCCAGCACCAAGCCGATGACCACGATGTACACGCCGATGTCGAAGATGGTGGATGTAACGAACTTGATGTCGCCGAACACTGGAAGCCAGAGTTCGATGATGGCGGTCTGGAATACCTGGCCGCCGAGCAGCAGGGGCACCACCCCGGACGCCGCCGCGGTGGCGAGCCCGATCCCCAGCAGCGTTCCGGCGCCTACGGGAGTGGCCTCGCGCAGTTCGAACCGGCCGCCGGCCAGGTAGCGGATGGCCAGCGCAAGTCCGGCCGTCAGGCCGCCGGCGAAGCCGCCGCCGGGCAGGTTGTGGCCGGCCAGGAGGAGGTAGAGCGAGAAGATGATCAGGGAGTGGAAGATCAGGCGCGTGACCACTTCAAAGATGATGGAGCGCCGTTCCGGTGCCAGCGTGCGCCCGGCCACGATCCAGGCGTCCCGCGCGGAAGCTGCGAATTTGCGGCTAATGGCCAGCGCGGCGGCCTCCCTCGACCCGGGATCCACTGCAACCTGGCGGCCTACGCTGCCCTCGGCAATGGTTTCAGAGAGCCTGATCCGGTCGCCGCGGCCGCGGACGAAGATGAGGCTGGCAACACCGGTGGCAGCCAGGGCAAGGACCGATATTTCACCGAACGTGTCCCAGGCGCGGATGTCCACCAGGGTCACATTGACGATGTTCAGCCCGCCGCCGCCTTCGTAGGCGAGGCGCGGGAATTCCAGGGACACCGGGACGGCCACGCGGGCGCCCATGGCGTGGATGGCGGCAAAGACCATGGTGACGCCGAACGCCGCCCCGATGATCACGCGGATCACCCGGTACTTGCCGCCGGTCCGGTCGCGGAGTTCGGCGGGAAGGCTGCGCATGGCCAGGACAAAGGCCACCAGGATGATGGTTTCCACGAGCATCTGCGTGAGGGCCAGGTCAGGTGCGCCCTGGAGCGCGAACATCAGGGCGATCCCGTATCCGGTCACGGACACCATCAGCACGGCGAGGAACCGTTTGTTGGCCTTGACCGCGGCCAGCGCCCCGATCACAATTCCTGCGCCGACCACGGGCTGCAGCGGCGAGTAGGGATCAATGAAGTACAGGTTTTCCGGCAGCGGCTTGCCCGCCAGCACCATGGCTGTCAGCGGAAGCGCGAACGCCATGCTGAGGATGACGGCGAGGTAGAAGTAGAGGGAACCACGCTGCGTGCGGCCCGTGATCCAGACAGCGGTGTCGTCCAGGGCGCCGATAGTGAGCTGGTAGATGCGATCGCCGTCGATCCAGCCGGGCACGAAGGACTGCGCGCGGGCCACCAGGTTTCGTCCGAAGTACATCGCCAGGCCAAGCGCAAACGTGAGGGCGGTCAGCCCCAGGGCGGGGGTGAAACCGTGCCACAGCGCAAGGTGGCCCGCCTGCTCTGCCGGTGTGCCGGCGTCGCGCGCGGTGGAGGCGAACAGCGCGGCGTAGGGCTGGACCCAGACGTCCACCGGCGCCGGCCAGAGGCCGCAGACCACGCTGAGGAGGCTGAGGAAGGCCGGGGCTGCCAGGAAGGAAGGCTTGACCGCCTTGAACGTTGTCCGCTCAATCCCGGGTTTCACCGCGAACGCTCCCCACATAAAGCGGGCACTATAGGCGAACGTAAGAATGGACCCGAGGACGATGCCCACGAGCACCACCATGCTCCAGGCCTCGCCGTCGGATGCGTGATGGACAAATGCTTCCAGGACTGATTCCTTGGCCACGAACCCGGCGAGCAGCGGGACGCCGGCCATCGAGGCGGCACCGATGCCGGCCACAATTCCCAGCGCCCGCGACGACTGGAACACGCCGGACAGCTGGCGGATATCGCGGGTCCCGGACTGGTGGTCGATGATGCCCACCACCAGGAACAGGGTGGCCTTGAACAGTCCGTGCGCCAGGAGCATCGCGAGGCCGGCGAGGGCCGCATCCGGCGTGCCCAGCCCCACCACCATGGTCAGGAAACCCAGTTGGCTGACGGTGCCGTAGGCCAGGATGAGCTTGATGTCGGTCTGCCGGAGCGCCCGGTAGCCGCCCACCAGCATCGTGGCCAGGCCCAGCCCCAGCACGATGACCTGCCAGTAGGCGGTGTCCGAAAATCCCGGAGCGAGCCGTGCCACCAGGTAGATCCCGGCCTTCACCATCGCCGCGGCATGGAGGTACGCGCTCACCGGGGTGGGTGCCGCCATGGCTCCCGGAAGCCAGAAGTGGAAGGGAACCAGCGCGGACTTGCTGATGGCACCCACCAGGATGAGTACGACGGCGGCGGCAACGATTGCGCCCGTCGGTCCGCTGATCAGCGTGGGAGCCTGCGCCAGGATCGCCGAGATCCGGTAGGTGCCGGCGCTGTGGCCCAGCATGATCAGGCCCACCAGCATGGCCAGCCCACCGGCGGTGGTGACCATCAGGGCCTGCAGCGCCGAACGCCGGGCCGCCAGCCTGGTGCGGGCGAAGCCGATCAGCAGATAGGACAGGATGGTGGTGAGTTCCCAGAAAATGAACAGCAGGAGAAGATCGTCAGCGATCACCAGGCCGAACATCACTCCGGCGAAGGCGAGGAACTGGGCGCCGAAGCCGCCGAGATCCTGGTCCTTGGGGCTGAAGTACCGGGCGCAGTAGACGAGTACCAAGGCGCCGACGCCCAGGACGAGGAGCGACATCACCCAGGCAAGGGGATCGAGCCGGAAGGCGAATTCAAGATCCAGCCCGGGGATCCATGGGAAGACCTCCGAGACCGCGCCGGCGTCGGAGTAGACCGCGCCGTGCTGAAAGAGCAGCCAGGCAAAGGATGCAGCGGGCACGGCCGCCAGTGCGTAGAAAGCGTTGCGGCCCCAGGCCCTGAACAGAAATGGCGCCACGGCGGCCACCGCAAAGTGCACGGCAAGGACTGTGATCACTGGTGTCTCCGCAACGTCAGGGATTCGATTGTCAAAAAGTTAGGGCAGGCGGTTCATTCGTAAGGTTCGGTGGCCACAGTTTATCAAGGCAGCACTGACGCTTTTCCCGGACCGGACCACGCCTCCCTGGAATTTCCCGGGTGTCCGGCGTACCATCACCGCCTTGTTCGCCAGGGGCGGATACGATTCAGCCTATGAACACCGCCAGCGCCCCTGAGGCCATGCAGCCGTCATCGGAACTCGCGTCCGGAACCCAGGCCGCAGGCAGGGGCCGGGTGCTCGCGTGGGCCGCCTGGGACTGGGGATCTGCGGCCTTCAACGCAGTCATGACCACTTTCGTCTTCACCGTCTACCTCACCTCCAACGCCTTCGGCGACAAGGACCAGGCGTCTGCCGTTCTTGGCGGTGCACTGGCCATTGCGGGGATCGCCATCGCGCTGCTCGCTCCCGTGACCGGGCAGCGCTCGGATCACGGCGGGCGCCGCAAGCTGTGGCTGGGCGTCAACACGGCCGCCGTCGCCCTCCTGACGGGCCTGTGCTTTTTTGTGTTCCCACGGCCGGAATTCCTGCTGCTGGGCGTCTCCCTGATCGCGCTGGGAAACGTGTTCTTTGAGTTCGCCGGCGTCAACTACAACGCCATGCTCGCCCAGGTCTCCACGCCGAAGAACATTGGCAAGGTCAGCGGATTCGGCTGGGGCATGGGTTACCTGGGCGGCATTGTGGCACTGCTGATTGTGCTCCAGCTCTTTGTGCAGCCGAGCTTTGACTGGTTCGGCGCCTCCACCGAAGACAGCCTGAACATCCGGCTGGTGGCTGTGTTCTCGGCCCTGTGGTTCTTCATTTTCGCCCTGCCGGTGCTGTTCGCGGTCCCGGAGCTGCCGCGGCCGGAGCGGGCCCAGCCTCTGGGTTTCCTGGCCTCCTACGGCCTGCTGTTCCGCCGGATCAAGGCAATCTATGCCACCAGCCCACACACCATCTATTTCCTCCTGGCCAGCGCAGTCTTCCGTGACGGCCTCGCCGCCGTCTTCACGTTCGGCGGGATCATCGCGGCCGGCACGTTCGGCTTCGAACTGTCACAGGTCATCTTCTTCGCCATCTTCGGAAACGTGGTGGCGGCCGTGGGGGCCGTCATCGGCGGGTTCCTGGACGACCGGGTGGGCCCAAGGCCGTGATTGTGGGTTCCCTCGTGGGACTGCTGATCGCCGGGACCATGATTCTGGCCCTCGGCAACGGGGACTACATCTTCTTTGGCACGGCGTGGGCCGGCAGCACCACCTTCTGGGTCTTCGGGCTGTTCCTGTGCCTGTTTGTGGGCCCGGCCCAGTCCTCGTCGCGGGCATACCTGGCCCGGCTGGCCCCCACGGCGAGTCCGGCGAGCTGTTCGGCCTTTACGCCACCACAGGCCGTGCCGTGAGTTTCCTGGCTCCGGCGCTGTTCACCCTGTGCATCACGCTGGCCGCTCCCCTGGTGGCCCCGGCGAGGCCCAGCGCTGGGGAATCCTCGGCATTATGGTGGTGCTGCTCGCCGGCCTGCTGGTCCTGCTCCCGGTGAAGTCGCCGGACAAGACCCCCATCGCCGTCGTTCCTGTCTCCTAGCACGAACGGCCACTTAAGCCCCACCCGCTTGAAGCGCGAACGAGCAGCTAATGACCTTTTGCCGGGGATTTGACGTCATCTGCTGCCAGGTCGCTCTGCATGTGTGCGCGCAAAAGGGGCGCATCTGTCCGCTCGCGCCGCCGTGCCCACCCCCACCCGTAACCTGCATGTGGAGACTAGGCTGGTGGTATGAACGTGGACGAGACTGACCTCCCCGGCATGGGCCGGCGGAAGGACTTCATGACGGCTTCCGGCCGCCGCATCGGCGTCGTGGAGCTGCGGGAGGGCCAGATGGAACTCATTGTTTCCACCTGGGACGATCCCGACACCTGCCAGGCGTCGATTCCCCTGACCGGGGATGAGGCCGCCACCCTGGGCAACCTCCTGGGCGGCCAGCACCTGGCCATGAAACTGAGTGAAGAGCACAGGGAGATCCCGGGCATTGTGACCCGGCAGTTCTCCATCGCCCCGGAATCCCCGTTCCAGAACCAGCCCATGGGGAAGGCCTGCATCCGCACCCGCTGCGGAGTCTCGATCGTGGCGATCATGCGTGAAGGCGAGGTGCTCCCGTCGCCGGGACCCGACGTCGTACTTCACCCCGGCGACCTCCTCATTGCAGTTGGAACGCAAGAGGGCCTGGATTCGGCGGCCGATATCCTGCGTAACGGCTGAGCGGCATGGACCCGCTGGCCCTGACCCTCATAGAGCTGGGGGCCGTTGTGTTCTGCCTTGGCCTGTTGGCCAGGCTGGCCGGACGGATCGGAATGTCACCCATCCCGTTCTACCTCGTTGGCGGACTCGCCTTCGGCGCAGGCGGCGTGGTCAAGCTCGAAGGTATGCACGAATTCGCACATCTCTCCGGCGAAATCGGCGTGATCCTGCTGTTGCTTATGCTCGGTTTGGAATATACGGCTGCCGAGCTTTTCACCGGTCTGCGCAGGTCCTGGCAGGCCGGTGTTCTTGACCTGGTATTGAATTTCCTGCCCGGCGCTGCGCTGGCTCTCCTGCTTGGCTGGGGCCTGGTGGGCGCCATGGTCATGGGCGGTGTTACGTACATATCGTCCTCAGGGATCGCTGCCAAGGTCATCACCGATCTCGGCAGGATCGGCAACCGGGAGACCCCCGTGGTGCTGTCGATCCTCGTATTCGAGGACCTGGCCATGGCCGTGTACCTTCCCATCCTCACCGCAACGCTCGCCGGCGTGAGCTTCCTGGGCGGGCTCACCACGGTAGCAATCTCCTTGGCGGTGGTCACCGTGGTGCTGATGGTGGCACTGCGGCACGGACACCACGTATCAAAAGCGGTGCACAGCGAAAACTCCGAAGTCTTCCTGCTTAACCTGCTCGGTGCCGCACTGCTGGTGGCCGGCGTGGCGTCCGCGATGCAGGTTTCGGCAGCGGTGGGCGCGTTTATGCTGGGCATCGCCATCTCGGGCGCCACTGCGCATAACGCCACCCGGATCCTGGAACCGCTGCGGGATCTCTTTGCGGCCATCTTCTTTGTGGCCTTCGGACTCAATACGGACCCGTCGTCCATCCCGCCAGTGCTCGGCTGGGCCCTGATCCTGGCGGTCATCACCGCCGCCACCAAGATGCTCACAGGCATCTGGGCTGCCAAGCGGGCCGGCATCGCCCGCCCGGGACGCTTCCGCGCAGGCGCCGCACTGATAGCCCGCGGCGAGTTCTCCATTGTGATCGCCGGGCTGGCCGTGGCATCAGGCGTGGTCCCGCACGACCTCGCCGCCCTGGCAACCGCCTACGTGCTGATCATGGCCATCCTCGGGCCGCTGGCCGCTCGCTATGTGGAACCGGTGCTCAAGGCCCTCGGCGGGCAGGCGCGGATGGCCGCGAAGGGGTAGCGCCCGGCCAACCACGCGCCCCTCACGCTCGCAGCCCTGCCCCCCTGCCCCGGCGTCGAGGGGTGAGATCTCGGCGCTTTGACGGACCGTTGACGCCGAGACCTCACCCCTCGATCCGCCATCCCGCCCGGACGAGCGCGTCCAGTACGCGGTGGGCGCATCCATCAAAGCGCCTCTGGCCTACATGCCCAGCTGTGACGGTCACCGATGCCCAGCCGATGGCCGCGATGGACTCGTCCCGCCGGATGTCTGACTCACGCTGGCGTTCTTCCAGGTGATGCCGGCCGTCGTAGTTAACGGCTAACTTGAAGTCCGGAAACGCAACGTCTGGCCAGGCGAGTTCCCGCCCAATGGCATCCTGCACCACGTACCTCAGCGTGGGCTCCGGCAGTCCGAGCCTTCCGATGGCCAGCCGCAGCCGGGTCTCCGGCGCGGAATCGGCCCCAACCCGGCACAATTCCAGAGCCTGCCTGGCTTTCCGGATACCGCGGGCGCCCGGGGTGGACTGGACCTGCTCGAGAATGTCCCCGAGTGAACACAACGCGTCCTTCTTAGGCCCGAAGCTCCTCGCCTGGCTGCAGATGAAGTAGTCCGCCGCCGCCACCAAATCCTCCAAGTCCAGGACCGCGGCTAAGTCCAGCCACGTCCGCGCAGGGCTGGTGACCCGGACGCCGTCGAGCTCCCCCCACATCCCGGTTGCGAAGGGCCAGCCGGTGACCGGCTACCCCTTTGCGCACCGGCCGGGCGCCTCCGCCGATCTTCGCCAAGTGGATTTTCAGTTCGTTCTGAAGTGCCAGAGGCAGCGGGCAGCCCCACAGCAGCGCCGCCGTGGCCTGGCAGCAGACGACACCTGGAGAGAGTGCGGCCAGCAATGCGCAGGTGTGGTGCAGAGGCTGCGACGCACCCCAGGGAACCCGCACTCCGCGGCTTGCCACGCGGAGATCACTCCGCCATGCACGCGCCGCGGGGACCCCTGAGTGGACCTGCTGATGCACGGTAAACGAACGTCCCGCAAGGTGGTCCGGAAGAGGTGAAGGCTGCCGCATGACCCATTGTTGGCACGGCCGCACCGCCCCAACCCGGTTATCCACAGAGTGGAGGAGTAGTGGTGCCCAAACGGCCGCACCAAACGGTTAGATCTCAGCGCCAAGACGGAAGGATGGCGCCGAGACCTCACCCCTCGGTGAAAGGGCTCAGACCTCGGTGCGGTGGAAGTTCAGGTGGCTGCGGCTGGCTGTCGGGCCGCGCTGGCCCTGGTAGCGGTTGCCATATTCGCCCGAGCCGTAGGGAAACTCGGCGGCAGAGGTCAGCCGGAAGAAGCACAGCTGGCCGATCTTCATGCCAGGCCAGAGCTTGATGGGCAGCGTGGCCATGTTGGACAGCTCGAGCGTGACGTGGCCGGAAAATCCCGGGTCAATGAACCCGGCCGTGGAGTGAGTCAGCAGGCCCAGGCGGCCCAGCGAGGACTTGCCTTCCAGCCGCGCAGCAATATCGTCCGGCAGCGTGACGGTCTCGTAGGTGGAGCCCAGGACAAACTCGCCGGGGTGCAGGATGAACGGCTCCCCGCTCTCCACCTCCACCAGCCGGGTCAGCTCGGGCTGATCTTCCGCGGGGTCGATATGCGCGTACTTGTGGTTGTCGAAGAGTCGGAAAAACCGGTCGATCCGCACGTCCACCGAAGATGGCTGGACCATCCCGGGATCGTACGGTTCGAGGACGATCCGTTGGGAGTCTAGTTCGGCACGAATGTCGCGGTCAGAGATCAGCACCGTCCCAAATTACTATGCGTTGTCCACAGCGCACACATTTTCGTTGTTGCTGTGGCCTACTGGGGCTAATGTTGCCTCAGAATGACAGCCGCCGGATGGTCTCCCGGTTGGTACAACTGAACTGAACTGAACTGAACTGATCTGGGGTTGGTTTTGAATAAATTTGCGGCGCCCGCCGTTGTGGCGATGCTGTGCGCGCTGGCACTCGTTTCCCCGGCCGCCGGCATGTATTCCGGCCCGCCGGTGGATGGGCCGTTAGTCCAGGCGGGTGCCCTGGGGCCGCGCGCGGTCACGTTGGGCCCGGCGGGAACAGCGGACGACGACGACGGCGCAGCCGACGCGGATACCGGCCTCGGGTCTCTGCTCGCCCCAGCTGTGGAACCGGTGATCATACCGGCGTCGCCTGCCGGAGAACTCGCCGCAACGGTGCCGCCGGCGGCGACTGCCCCCGCGGCCACCGCCTCCGAACCAGTCGCGCCCGAGCCGCCCTCAGTCCCACCCCTCTGGGCCCCCGAATCTGAACTTGCACAGAACAACACCACGGCTCCAGCCCCGCCGGCCCCAGCAACGGAATCCCTTGGCACCGAGGCCCTGGTGCCGGACAGCAACACGGCCGCCATCCTCACGGTATTCACCAAAATCAACGAATACCGGGTGTCCAAGGGCCTGGCGCCGGTCAAGTACCACCCCACGGTGGCCAGCATGGCCCAGGAATGGTCAGACAACATTGCCACGCGGGAAGTGATCGAGCATCGGGCCAGTTTCTGGACGGATCCCCGCGCCTTGAACCCGGACAATGGCGCCGGCGAGGTCATCGCCATCCGTACGGACCGCGACGCGGCACAGCTGGTGGAGTGGTGGAAAAGCTCTCCCGGGCACAACGCCATGCTGCTCGATCCGCGGTTCAACGTCATGGGCGCCGGGATCTCTTACACGAACAGCCTGTTCACCATCTGGGGCGTGGTGAACTTTTTCGGCTACACCACCCTGCCCGCCGGCACACTCACCTCCCCCGGGAGCAGTTCCGCCGGAGGGGGCGCGTTCCCCGCCCCGGCGCCCACCGTGTGCGATCCTGCCGTCAAACACATGCCGCCCACCCTGGATTTGACCAGCGCGGCGATCAACAGTGCAGCTGATCTGGTGACCATCAACGCCTCAGGCCAGCTCATCAACCGCCCCTCCACAGGGAACAGGACCTTTGGTGCTGCCAAGGTCATCGGCTCCGGTTTCGGAACGGCCAAGGAAGTGTTCACTACAGACTGGGACCGCGACGGCGCGTATGACCTCCTCACCCAGTGGACCAACGGCGACCTGACCCTGCACCGAGGTATCGCCACCGGCGGGTTCCAGTCGTCGGTCACCTTGGGCAGTGGCGGCTGGGAAACCATGACGCTGGCTGTGGGCGGTTGGTGTGCCAACAACCGCCTGCCCCAACTCATCGCATTGGACACCACCGGCACCCTGTTCCTCTACCCGAACGTGGGCCTCGCGGACATGTCATCACGCACAACCTTGGCCACGGGGGTGACGGCCCGGAAGCTCGCCATGGTGGACTATGACGCCGACGGCTTCCAGGATCTCCTGGCCATTAAGCCCGACGGCGGTGTGCTGCTTTACCGCGGAGCCGGCACTCCGGCGCCACGCGCCGAAGCCCGCCTCACCGTCGCCACCGGCTGGACTGATGTCACAGGAATCCGTCCGCTGCGTGACGTGACGGCCCTGAACTCCACGGGAGTGGCACTGCGCCGGGCCAACGATGTGGTGCAGTACTGGGACCTGAGCGCCGGAAGCCTGGCGTCGCCGTCGAACATCACCGGAAGCTGGACGGGCCAGCGGCTGGCGCAGTAGACCTTAGGCCGCCGTCCGCACTTCCAGGACGTCCTTGAGCCGCGCCAGCTGGGACACTTCGGCCTTGATGGTGCGCTGGATGCCGGTGTTCATCAGTCCCAGAAGGCCTTTGGGCTGGTATTCGAGGGCGAACCTGACCCGAGTGCCGGCCGGTTCGGTGCTGAGGTAGTACCCGCCGGAGTGCTGCGACGGTCCGGAGATCACACGGAACTGGATCTCGGCGCCGGGCCTGGCCTGGGTTATTTCGAAATCGGCACGGATGGTCCGTCCTGACCGGCCAGTGCAGGTCTGCCGGTAGACAGCGCCTTTGGTTCCGGCGGCACCGGACATCAGGCTGATGCTGCGGATACCCATGCGCCATTGGGGAAGGTTCATTCCATCCAGCAGAAACGTGTACACGGTCATTGCGTCGCACCGGATAAGCACCTCGTGCTCTGCAAATGCCATGGGAGTCCTTAGTTAGCGCCGGTCAGGTGGTAGCCCGCCCCACCCCCATGACACCGCAGCTAACGGGTTCAGAGTAGCCACTCGGCCCGCCCCGGACCTAGCCACCGACGGCGCCGTTATTGAAGAGTTACTGGATGACGCCGCGGATCCGGGCCGTTCGGGCGGACACGGGCCCAGGGCGCTGTCATGGTTGCAGTCGCGGGATCGCATCTGCGCTAAGCTAAGTTCTGCCCCGCTCGAAATGGGGCGATGCGGCTGTAGCTCAATGGTAGAGCGCTAGCTTCCCAAGCTTGATACGCGGGTCCGATTCCCGTCAGCCGCTCCACAGTCTTCGCACCTCCGCAGCGCTTCCTAGCTGCTCCTGGCCTTCCTGATTTCCCGTTCCACGGCCTTCTTCAGGGCCGCCAGCCTGGCGGCCTCCTGTTTCCGGTAAGTACCCTCCCTGGCCCCGGAAAGCATGCGCCCGATTCCCTTGGGAACATACTGCGCAGTCACCGTCAGCCGCGTACTGTCAGCCACCGGGTACACCACGCAGGAACAGATGACGGTTTCGGTGCGCGTTTGGTGTGTTTCGGTCCAGGACCGGTCCGTGACCTGATCCCCGACCTGCAGCTCCACACCCTCCTGGCCGAAAACTGCCGAGCGGGCATGGGTATCCACACAGAATGCGTAGACCTCCGGCCGTCCACAGGGGATAAGGACTGTGCTTTCAATCGTGATGGTTCCCATGATGCTGTTCCCGTACTTCCGCAAGCCTGCCCGGCACAGTGCCCAGAGCGCTATTTTCACACCGGGAACCCGCCGGGACAATGTCCGACGCGCCGGCGCATCGGCACCGTCTTTCCCCCGCAATTCCCAGCAGCACGTTAGGTCCCGGCGTGTATCGTCAGAAGTCAGGAACCTCTTCGGTTCCGCTACAGGAGCAATCATGGCTGACAAGTCCCCGCGTCAAGCAGCATCCAAAAAAGCCGGCAAGTCCATCAAGGAAAAGCGCGCCGACAAGCGGGCCGCCGGAGCGCCGGCCACCTCCCTGGACATCACGGCCAAGGCCGCAAAAAAGAAGTGAGTGGCAAACAGAGCCACCTGACCCTGGGCGTCCTGGCATCCACCCGGAAACCGGACGAACGCCGCCTCCCCATTCACCCCCTGCATTTCGAGCGGATCGCTCCGGAACTGCGCCAGCGCATCATCCTGGAGCAGGGCTACGGCGAGCGCTTCGGCGTCTCGGATGCCCACCTCTCAACCCTCGTGGGCAAAATGGCCACCAAGGAAGCGCTGCTGGCGGAGGCCGACGTCGTACTCCTGCCCAAACCGCAGCCGGAGGACCTCGCGGAACTGCGGGACGGCCAGATCCTCTGGGGCTGGCCGCACTGCGTCCAGGACCGTGCCATCACCCAGCTGGCCATCGACAAGAAGCTCACGCTCATCGCATTCGAAGCCATGAACCACTGGGCGAGCGACGGCGGCTTCGGGCTTCACGTGTTCCACAAGAACAACGAGCTCGCCGGGTACTGCTCGGTGCTTCATGCGCTCTCGCTCACCGGATCCACGGGTGACTACGGCCGCCGGCTCAGTGCCGTGGTGATCGGCTTCGGCGCTACTGCCCGCGGCGCGGTAACCGCGCTGAACGCGCATGGCATCCATGACGTCCAGGTGCTCACCAACCGGGGGGTCGCCGCCGTTGGCGCGCCGATCCACTCGGTCAACATCGTCCAGTTTGATCACGACGACAAAGCCCCCTTCCTGAGCCAGGTCATCACCGAGCGCGGCCGGGTCCCGCTGGCGCCGTTCCTGGCCGAGAGCGACATCGTGGTCAACTGCACACTGCAGGACCCAAACAACCCGCTGACGTATTTGCGGACCGAGGATCTTGCGGCGTTCAGCGCGGGCAGCCTGGTGGTCGACGTGTCATGCGATGAGGGCATGGGCTTCAGCTGGGCGCGCTCCACCACGTTCGCCGAACCGATGTTTACCATCGGCGACCACATCAACTACTACGCCGTGGACCACAGCCCGTCCTACCTCTGGAATTCCTCCAGCTGGGAGATCAGCCAGGCCCTGCTGCCGTTCCTCGAAACGGTCATCGGCGGCCCCGTGGAGTGGGACGGGAACGAAACCATTTCCCGCGCCATCGAAATCCGCGAGGGCGTGGTCCTGAACAAGGACGTGCTGGAGTTCCAGCGGCGCGAGGCCGAGTACCCGCACCTGCCGGCTTAGGCTCTGCCGTTTAGGGCCGCGGCGCCTACGCCGCGGCCCGTTACGCCGGACCCTTTCATGCCGGACCCTTTTATGCCGCAGCCACCCGGCTGACGATCCGCAGCGGGCGGCGGCGGTCCTTAAGGTCAACCCTGAGCGCCAGCGCACCCTTTCGGGCGAGGACGACGGCGACAGTCACCGCGGCGAGCGCCGGCACCCCGCCGGAGACCATGAGTGCCACGTGCGGGTCCACGTGCTCGGCGATCCAGCCGAGCATGGGCCCGCCGATGGCCTGGCCGCCGATCAGCACCATGATGTACAGGCTCATGACCCGGCCGCGGATGCCCATGTTGGAGCTGATCTGGACCAGCTGGTTGGAGCCGGTGAGGAACATCAGGCACCAGAATCCGGACAGGACCATCACCACGCTGAACCACACCATGGACGGCGCCAGTGCGGCCAGGCACAGCATCAGGCCGTACATTCCGGCGCAGAACACCACGGAGCGGAGCCGCAACTGGCGGCGCCGGGTGGACGCTACGGCACCGGCCAACGCACCCAGCGCCACCAGGGCGTTCAGCAGACCGTAGCCGCCGGCGCCGACGTCGTACACGTGGTCCGCGAACGCGGCGAGCAGCACGGGCAGGCTCATGGCGAAGACGGAGATGAAGCCGGCCATCAGCCACGGCCAGTAAATGGTGGGCTTGCTGAGCGCGTACTGCAGTCCTTCCCGCAGCATGCCCTTCTTCTTGGGGCGGGAGCGCTGAGGAACAGCTGGTCCTTGCGCAGGAGCAGCAGCATGGTCACCGTGGAGCAGCACGCCAGTGCGTTTGCGGCAAAGGCCCAGCCGGCGCCGACGGCGGTAAGCAGCAGTCCCGCCAGTGCCGGGCCGATCAGGCCGCCCAGCTGGAACGTCGTCGAGTTGACGCTGATGGCGTTCCGGAGGTATCTCGGACCTACCAGTTCGTTGACGAAAACCTGCCGCGCGGGCTGATCCAGCACGGTGACCAGGCCCAGCAGCAGCGCGATGGCGTACACGTGCCACACTTCGATGGCGCCGGTCAGGGCAAGGACCGCGAGCGCTGCTGCAAGGACGCCGGCCAGGCTCTGGCACAGGATGAGGATCCTGCGCTTGGCGAACCGGTCGGCCATCATGCCGCCCCACGGCCCCAGAAGCAGCGAGGGCATAAACTGCAGCGCCACGGTGATGCCCACGGCGGTGACGGAACCGGACAGTTCCAGCACCAGCCAGTCCTGGGCGATCCGCTGCATCCAGAGGGCGATGACCGCGACAAAGTGCCCGATCGCGAAGATGCGGAAATTGGGGACTCTCAGGGAAATAAACGTGTGCCGCCAGGGAAGGTGTTCACTCACGACGGCGATGGGTTGGGTCTGGGTGGAAGCGGCGGAAGCGGACGCGGAGGCGGAGTCGATGACGGGCTGGCTGACGGTTGCCGACGTTGGCGGTGGGGGTGCCACAGGGATGTCCTCAGGGAAGCGGGCGGACTGGGATGCTGCCCACGCTAGGCTGGTTCCAGGTGATTATGTAGCCCTATCGCGTCTATAACTACCATTACAAAGCGTAATGTCACCCACTCTGACGTGGGTGAACAACCGGCCCGGCAGCAAGAGGAGTCCATCGTGTTCGAACCCGCCCAGCTCCGTTCCTTCCTTGCTGTGGCCGAGACGCTCAGCTTCACCAAGGCAGCCGAACGCCTGGGCCTGGCACAGCCCACCGTCAGCCAGCACGTCCGCAAGCTGGAGACGGCGGCCAAGCGCAACCTCGTCAGCAGGGACACCCGCGATGTCCGCCTCACGGACAACGGGGACGCGATGGCCGGCTTCGCCCGCACCATCCTTTCGGCCCACGATGCCGCCACCCGCTATTTCTCGGGCTCGGCCATGCGGGGCCGCCTGCGTTTTGGCACGGCCGATGACCTGGCCATCACCGGCCTCCCCCGGATCCTGCGTGAGTTCCGCCAGGTCTATCCACAGATCAACCTCGAGCTCACCGTCGGCCAGAGCGACCAGCTGTACAAGAAGCTCAACGCCGGCCAGCTGGACCTGGTGTTTGTGAAGTGGGTGGCCGGCGTCAAGGACGGCACGGTGGTCCAGCACGACACCTTTTCCTGGGTAGGGCTGGAGCAGACGTCCCTGGAACCCGGGGATCCCGTACCCCTGATCGCCTACCCCTCCCCCAGCCTCAGCCGGAAACTGGCCATCGATGCGCTGGAATCAAGCGGGCGGACGTGGCGGATCACGTGCACCACCCGGCAGATCAGCGGCGTCCTGGCGGCACTCCGGGCAGGCATCGGCGTTGCCGTGATGCCGACGTCGCTGGTCCCCGAGGACCTGCTGATCATCACCCGCCGCTTCGACCTGCCTCCGGTGGGCGACGTCGATTTCACCCTGATCCGCAACCCCCTGGCCAACGCCGAAGTGATCGACGCACTGACCCAAACCATCGTCGGGCGGACGCTCAAGAAGTCGGTCTGACCGAATTTACCGCAGGAATCAGGGCTGGAAACGAACCATTGAAGTAAAAGCCCGCCTCCTCTATGCTGGATTATCCATGGGGTCAAGCAGTGGCCGGTTCAACACTACGAGTGCGCCTTGCAGCCCATGATGCGGCCGCACTCGGGATAGGCAGCCAATGACGACAGCCGAGAACACCCATTTACACACTGTATATACCCAGCGACATAGCACTGCACGGCCGCTGGTCACCCACCATTCCAGCCACAACACCGGCATTTCGCGGGCCTCCGAGTACATCGGCAAGCCCACGTGCGACAAGTGCGGCACGGATGAATTCATTTACCTAGAGTCCTACATTCCACCGGCTTACCGGCGCGACGGGGCGGTCAGGACACTGGGCGAAGTCGCCTACACCTGCACCCGTTGCGAAGATTTCTCGGCCCACAATGTTCCTGCATCGTGGACTCCCCCAGGCTGGTATCTGGGCTAATTTACCAACGGTCTCAAGGCTCGCCCCGGCGCAGCCCCCTGATCACTACGCAACCATTCAAGAGAACAGGCCCGGCAACCGTCCCGAAGGCGGCCACCGGGCCTTTCGCGTCTGTTGGGTCGGTCCGCCCTAAATCAGCCCGTCGGAGAGGTGGTTCGGGGTGCCGAAGCGGTGCGCGGTGATGCTGATGGCCTGCTCGTGCAGGAACGGCAGCAGCTCCACCCGGCCGGCCTCGGTGACCGGATGGGCGTAGATCGCCAGGTCCGGACGCCCGTCCGTGGCCTCGGCGAGGGCGGTGGCGTCGCCGCCGATCAGGCGGATCCTCGCCCCGGACAGTTTGCCCGCCGCGGCGAGGCGCGCCGCCGAAGCCAGCCAGCCGGCGTCGGACTCCACCGTGACGTTGATGTCCAGCCCGGTGAGCACGGCGCGCAGCTGGGCGGGAAGTTCGACGGCGGTGGATACCGTGAGTGCCGAACCGGCCAGGACGCCGGCCGCTACAGTCCGCGCCAGGTGAACCAGCGGGGCACCTTCGGAGAGCCGCACGGTGACCGGCAGTGCACGGTAGCGGAAGATGTTCCGCTCCGCGCTCAGGCCGGAGACGTCCTTGGCGGTGCCGAACTCGTCGGCCCAGGCCTGCGCGTCAGACCCCAGGGAGCGCTGAAGCGACTCCAGCTCGGCTGGCTCCAGGGCGCCCGGCTCGAGGGCTTCCGCCACTGCGTTCAGGATGCGGCCGACGCCCGCGTTGGTGACGCTTGCCGCAGCTGAGGCTTGCGTGCTGACCCAGTACCCGAGACCGGCAAGGTAGTTCGGTCCGCCGGCTTTGGTGCCGGCGCCGACGGCGGATTTCTTCCAGCCGCCGAACGGCTGGCGCTGCACGATGGCGCCGGTGATGCCGCGGTTCACGTAAAGGTTTCCGGCCTGGACGGAGTCCAGCCAGGCGCCGAGCTCGTCGGGGTCCAGGGCGTGCAGGCCGGCGGTGAGACCGTACTCGACCTCATTCTGGATGGCGATGGCCTCCTCCAGCGTGTCAGCTGTCATCACGCCCAGGACCGGCCCGAAGAATTCGGTGAGGTGGACGTAGGACCCGCGGCGGACGCCGTAGCGCACTCCCGGGCTCCAGAGGCGGCCGGTCCCGTCAAGCTTGCGCGGTTCCACGGCCCAGGTTTCGCCCTCGCCCAGTGTTGTGAGGGCGTTGAGGAGCTTGCCGTTGGCGGGCTCGATGATGGGGCCCATCTGGCTGGTGGGGTCCTGCGGGTAGCCCACCTTCAGCGAGGTCACGGCGTCGACCAGCTGGTTGTGGAAGCGCTTGGACTTGGCAACGGACCCCACCAGGATCACCAGGGACGCGGCGGAGCATTTCTGTCCGGCGTGGCCGAACGCGGAGTACGCCACGTCCTTGGCGGCGAGGTCCAGGTCCGCGCTGGGCGTGACGATGATGGCGTTCTTGCCGCTCGTCTCGGCGAGCAGCGGCAGGTCCTTGCGGAAGGAACGGAACAGCTCGGCGGTTTCGTAGCCGCCGGTCAGGATCACGCGGTCCACGGCGGGGTGGGAGATCAGCTGCCGGCCGAGCTCACGCTCGCCCAGCTGGACCATGGTCAGCACGTCCCTCGGGACGCCGGCTTCCCAGAGTGCCTCGACCATCACGGCGCCGCTGCGGCGGGCCTGCTTGGCGGGTTTGATCACGACGGCGGAGCCGGCGGCGAGTGCCGCGAGGGTGGACCCTGCCGGGATGGCCACCGGGAAGTTCCACGGCGGGGTCACCACGGTGAGCATCGCTGGGACGAACGTAGCGCCGTCGACCGTTTCCAGCTTCCGGGCCGACTCGGCGTAGTAGTGGGCGAAGTCCACGGCTTCGCTGACCTCGGGATCGCCCTGGTCGATGGTCTTGCCGGTCTCGCTGGCCATGACCTCGAGGAGGTCGGCGCGGCGGGCCTCAAGGACATCGCCGGCGCGGTGCAGGATCTCTGCGCGCTCGTCGCCGGTCAGCGCACCCCAAGCCTTGCCCTTCTCGATCGCGGTGGCGATGACGGCGTTCAGGGTATCCGCATCACTGATGGTTGCGGCGTCGACGGCGGCGTTGCCCAGCGTGGAGGACGGGACCCGGTCCAGGATGGCCCGGCCCCAGGTTCGGTTTACGGGCAGCGACGGGTCAGTATCCGGAGTGTTTGCGAACGAGTCACGCAGCAGGGGCTGCGGCGGGAGGCTGCGGTTCTGCTGCCGGTTGGCCGGGGGATCTCGTCGTCGAGCGTGTCCAGGGAAGCGAGGAAGCGCTGCTTCTCGCGCTCGAACAGCACTTCGTTTTCGCTGAGTTCGAACACGGCGGACATGAAGTTGTCCTGGCTGGCGCCTTCTTCGAGGCGGCGGATCAGGTAGGCGATGGCGACGTCGAACTCGGCCGGGTGCACCACCGGGGTGTAGAGCAGGAGCGAGCCGACGTCCTTCTTGACGGCTTCGGCCTGGCCCTGGGCCATGCCCAGGAGCATCTCGAATTCGATGCCGGATTCCACGCCGCGCTGCTTGGCGAGCAGCCAGGCGAAGGCGATGTCGAAGAGGTTGTGGCCGGCCACGCCGATCCGGACGTTCCGGATCCGGTCCGGGTGCAGCGAGTAGTTGATGACGCGCTTGTAGTTGGTGTCCGAATCCTGCTTGGTGTGCCAGGTGGCCAGCGGCCAGTCGTGCAGCGAGGCTTCCACCTGTTCCATGGGCAGGTTGGCGCCCTTGACCACGCGGACCTTGATGGAAGCGCCGCCGTTGGACCGGCGTTCGGCGGCCCAGTCCTGGAGGCGGATCATGGCGGCAAGGGCATCCGGGAGGTAGGCCTGTAGCACAATGCCGGCCTCGAGGTTCTTGAACTCCGGCTTGTCCAGGATCCTGGTGAAGACCGCGATGGTCATATCCAGGTCCTTGTATTCCTCCATGTCCAGGTTGATGAACTTGGCGTTCTTCCCGGCGCCGGCGAAGGACGCGGCTTTGATGAACAGCGGCGTGAGCTTCTCAACGACGTGCTCCACAGCCTCGTCGAATGCCCAGGCGGAGTGCGGGGCAACGGTGGAGGACACCTTAATGGAGACGTAGTCCACGTCCGGGCGGGCCAGGAGCGTGTGGGTGCCCGCGAGCCGGCGGGAGGCCTCGTGCTCGCCGAGCACGGCCTCGCCGAGGAGGTTGACGTTGAGTTTGATGCCGTCCTTGCGGATCTTGGCGATGGCCGGGCCCAGCTTGGCGTCGGTGGCGTCAACGATCAGGTGGCCCACCATTTCGCGGAGCACCCGGCGGGCGATCGGGATGACGAGCTGCGGCAGGACCGGGGCCATGGTGCCGCCGAGGCGGACGGCGCTGCGCATGTACCAGGGCAGGAACGCCGGGACCTTGGGCGCCAGGGCGGCGAGGTTGCGGGCTGCGACGTGCAGGTCTTCGGGGCGGACCACGCCGTCCACGAAGCCCACCGTGAAGCCCAGGCCGTTCGGGTCCTTCAGCACACCGGCCAGCTGCTCAGCCGAGGCATCAACAGGAACTTTCGAAGCCTCGGTCAGCCAGCGGCGCACCAGCGTGATGGTATCCGCCGCGAGGGCACGGGCCTGCGGGACGTCTGTCTGTCCGGTGGCTTCCGTTGCAGTGTGGGTCATGGTTTGCTCGTACTTTCCTAGGTCTGGAAGGGGTCTCATTCATCAGTATGAGCTTGCAGTCACATAAGATAAAGCGACGTTTTCTGAGCAATACAGGTTAGAAAAATCAATGCTTTGAATTGCCGTCCGAACGGTCAGGAAATCCCCTGTTTTTGCGCAACCCTCTCTCACTTAACGCAGGTTTTCGGGCAACCCTCTCTCACTTCCTGAAAAACGGCCAAAAACGGACGAACCCTCCCTCACAGGACGTGAGAGAGGGTTCGTCGTTGGCGCCCCGAAAGTGAGAGAGCGTTAGGGAAAAACGTACATTAAGTGAGAGAGCGTCCGGGGGCGGGACGTCGGGCGGGGACGCCGGGCGGGGACGCCGGGGGTCAGCTGAGCGGGCGGTGCATCTCCACGGCTTCCTCGTGGCGCGGGCTGTCCGGGTTCATCAGGGAGTGCTGGCGGCCGTAGAAGAAGTAGATTGCCAGGCCGATCACGAGCCACACGCCGAACCGCACCCAGGTCTCCCAGTGCAGCTGGAACATGAGGAACGCGGAGGCGAGCACACCGAACGCGGGAATGACCGGCATCAGCGGCAGGCGGAAGGTGCGCGGGGCGTCGGGCTTCTTGTAGCGGAACACGATGACAGAGAAGCAGACCACGACGAACGCGGCCAGGATGCCGATGTTTGTGAGGTCAGCAACGGCCTTGATGGGGAAAACGCCGGCCAGCAGGGCGGAGGCGACGCCGGCAATCCAGGTGACGCGCTGCGGCGTTCCATGCCGGTCTGTTTTGGCGAACCAACCGGGCAGCAGGCCATCGCGGCTCATGGAGAACCAGACACGGGTGACGCCCAGGAGGAATGTCAGCATCACCGTGAGGATGGAGAGCACGGCGAAGACGGAAATGATGGTGGCAATGACGGGCAGGCCCACCCCCGTGAACGCGGAGGCGAAGCCGGCCTTGGGGTCGATGTCCTTGTAGTTCTGCATGCCGGTCAGGACCAGGGTGGCCGCGACATAGAGCAGCATCGCGATGATCAGGGACAGGACAATGGCCTTGGGCATGTGCTTCTTGCCGTCTTTGGCCTCTTCGGCCGCGGTGCTCATGGCGTCGTAGCCAAATACTGCGAAGAACACTGTTGCCGATCCCGCCAGGACCGGCCCAAATCCGCTGGGCATAAACGGGTTGTAGTTGTTGGTGTCGATGTAGAAGATGCCGAGCCCGATGATGAAAAGGATCAGGACAACCTTGATGGCTACTGCAAAGAGTTCAAACCGGCCGAATGCTTTGGTCCCACGGGACAGAATCCAGGTCACCAGCAGGCAGACCAGGATGGCGGGAATGTTGACGATGCCGCCCTTGCCCTCATCCGCCGTCGAGGTCATCCAGACAGGCAGGTGGATGCCGATGCCGGACAGGAACGCCTCAAGGTAACCGGAGATGCCAATGGCCACTACGGCCACGATTGCTATGTATTCGAGCAGCAGGTCCCAGCCGATGAACCAGCCGATCACCTCGCCCAGCGCAACATAGCCGTAGGTGTAGGCCGAGCCGGCCCGGGGGATCATGCCGGCAAACTCTGCGTAGGAGAGCGCGGCAGCTGCTGAGGCCAGGCCGGCGATCAGGAAGGAGAACAGGACAGCGGGCCCCACCCCCGGGTTTCCTTCGCTGCCCGCCGCCACCAGGCCCGCAAGGGAGAAGATTCCGACGCCGATAATGCCGCCGACGCCGATGGCCGTGAGCTGCCACAGCCCAAGGGACTTGAGCAGACCGCTGTGTTTGTTCTCTTCTTCGATGTCGTCGAGCGGCTTGCGCCGCATGATCGACTGGGACATATCTTTAGGGCTCATCAGGAACTCCTGCGTGGGGTGCGGCCCCATCGCGGCGCCCCTGCATGGGGCTGTGACGGGGGTAACTCAGGTACACCAGTATGCAAGCGCAATTGCGTTAGATAAAGTGACTACTTCTAACCAATATCCATTAGATTCATCAAGGAATGTGGCCATGCTCGATGTCCGGCGACTGCGGCTACTCCGCGAACTGAAGATCCGGGGCACGCTGGCGGAGGTGGCGGAGGCACTGCAGTACAGCCCGTCGTCGGTCTCCCAGCAGCTGGCCCTGCTGGAAAAGGAAGTGGGCGTGGAGCTGCTCCGGAAATCGGGGCGCCGCGTGCAGCTGACGCCCCAGGCCGAAGTCCTGGTGGCCCACACCGCCCAGCTGCTCGAAACCCTGGAGCAGGCGGAGGCGGACCTCGCGGCGTCGCTGACCACTGTCACGGGAACGGTCCGGATTGCAGTGTTCCAGTCCGCGGCCCTGGCGCTGATGCCCGACACACTTTCGCGGATGACGGCAGACTACCCGGAGGTCCGGATCGAAATGATCCAGCGCGAACCCGAAACAGCCCTTCATGAGACGTGGGCACGCGATTTTGACCTGGTCATCGCCGAACAGTATCCGGGCCACGCCGCCCCGCGGTACCCGGAGCTGGACCGCATCAAGCTGACCACTGACGCGATCCGGCTGGCTGTTCCGCCGGCGGCACCCGACCGGCCGCTCATCACGTCGCTCGAAGATACTGCCACGCTGCCCTGGGTGATGGAGCCCCGCGGCGCAGCCTCCCGGCACTGGGCGGAGCAGGCCTGCCGGAGTGCCGGATTCGAGCCCGATGTGCGCTTCGAAACAGCGGACCTGCAGGCGCAGATCAGGCTGATTGAGTCCGGAAATGCCGTGGGGCTGATGCCGGACCTCGTCTGGACGGGGCGGGGCACCACCGCCCGGCTGCTGGATCTGCCGGGGCATCCGCGCAGGACGGTGTTCACGTCGGTGCGCCGCTCCAGCGCCCAGCGGCCCGCCATCCTCGCCGCCCGCGAGACGCTGGCAGCCACCGCCATCTCAGTAGCAAGGACGGACGACGGCGGCGCGTCCGGGTAGGTGCCGGCCCGCCCGGTCGCTTGCCGGGCGGGCCGTCGGACAGCCTCCGGTGCCATGTTCAGTACGTCACAGCGCGATGCGGGAGCCGGCGCTAGACTGGGCGGGTTATGAATCGCACAATGTTCAAGTCCAAAATCCACCGGGCCACCGTCACGCACGCCGACCTGCACTACGTAGGATCGGTCACCGTTGACCTGGACCTGCTGGATGCTGCCGATATCCTTCCCGGCGAGCTTGTGGCCATCGTGGACGTGACCAACGGTGCCCGCCTGGAGACCTATACCATCGCCGGCGAGCGCGGCTCCGGTGTCATTGGCATCAACGGGGCAGCCGCGCACCTGATGCACGAGAACGACATTGTCATCCTGATTACCTACGCCCAGATGACGACGGAAGAGGCCAAGGCCTACACCCCGAAGGTTATCCATGTGGATAGGGACAACAAGATTGTCCGGATCGGCAACGATCCCGCCGAGGGCCTCACGCCGGGCCTGATGCGCCCGCCGTTCGCCCTTAACAACGCCGCCCTGTAACCGGAGGGTGAGTCCGGGCAGACACCGCCGCCGCAGCTCCGGAGGCTTTTCTTGGTAGGCGTGCTGCAGGGCTTCTTTGTTGTCTGGTTCATCATCATGGTGGGCTGGTTTGTGGGCCGCCAACGGATCCTCGGTGACAACGCCCGCCAGGTCCTCAGCGGCCTGACTTTCTTTGTGGCCAGCCCGGCCCTGCTCTTCGAGACCCTCAGCAAGGCGCAGCTGGGGGAAGTCTTCGCGGAACCGCTGCTGGTCACGGCGGTGTCCGCGGTCTGCACCGCCCTTGTCTTCTTCAGCATCGTGAAGTTCGTCCTGAAGCGCGCGTTACCGGAAGCGCTGATGTCATCGATGGCCGCCTCCCTGGCCAACTCCGCGAACCTTGGCATCCCCATCGCCGTCTACGTCCTGGGCGACGCCAGCTACGTGGCGCCGCTGCTGATCTTCCAGCTGGCATTCTTCACGCCGGTTTTCCTGATGATCCTGGACGCCAGCACCAGCTCGCACCGCACCACGCCCTGGGGATTCATTCTGATGATCCTGCGGAACCCGATGATTGTTGGCTCCGGCCTGGGCCTGCTGGTCGCAGGGACGGGCTGGCAGGTTCCGCCCCTGGTCCTTGAGCCCATCCACCTCATTGGCGGGGCGGCGATTCCGGCCATGCTGATCGCCTTCGGCATGAGCCTGAGCGGCAGCCGGCCATTGCAGGCGGCCGCCGGCAGGCGCGTGGACACCCTCCTGGCCAGCGCCTTCAAACTTGTGGTCCACCCTGCCATTGCCTACGTTTTTGCCCGCTTCGCCTTGGGCATCGAAGGCCAGTCCCTGTTCGCAGCCGTGGTGGTTGCTTCCCTGCCCACGGCGCAGAATGTCTTTGTGGCCGCCAGCCGCTACCAGACCGGCCTCACCGTGGCCAAGGACACCGTCCTGATCACCACGGTGGTGGCGGTACCCGCCATGATCGGCGTCGCAATGCTGCTTAACTGACGCCAGACCTGAGGAGCCCTATGGAAACAATCCTGGACACTGTTGTGATCGGCGGCGGAGCAATGGGCTCTGCGGCTGCCTGGGCTTTGGCCCGCCGTGGCCGGCAGGTCACGCTGCTGGAACAGTTCGGCCCCGGCCACCACAACGGGGCGTCGCACGGCAGCACCCGCAACCTGAACCCGGGCTACCACCGGCCGGAGTACGTGGCCATGCTGGCCGAGGGGCTGGCGCTGTGGGAGGAACTCGAGCAAGACAGCGGCGAACGGCTACTCTCGCGGACGGGGATCGTCAACCATGGCCCTGATCCAAGGCTCGCGCTGGTGCAGACGGCGCTCACCGAGGCAGGCATCCGGGCAGAATCCCTCAGGCCGGAGGAGGCAGCCGAGCGGTGGCGCGGCATCCGGTTCCACCAGCAGGTCCTTCACATGCCCGACGGCGGCCAGCTGAACCCCGAGGCGGCGCTCCCCGTCTTCCAGCGGCTCGCCGCAGCCCGCGGCGCCGAGATCCGGCACCACACCAAGGTGGTGGAGCTGAAAATCATGGACGACGGCGTCCGGCTCACGTTGGCGGACCGAGGCCCCGGCGGATCGGGACGGACAGAGGTGGTCACCGCCGCTCAGGCCGTCGTGACGGCCGGCGGCTGGACGGAGAAACTGCTGTCGGGCGCGGCCGGAAGCAGGAAGCTCAGGATTCCCCGGCTCACGGTCACCCAGGAGCAGCCGGCACACTTCCGCATCGCCGATCAAGGGGCGGTCTGGCCCGGCTTCAACCACACGCCGGGACCCGGACCTGCCTACAAGGACTGGTATTCGCCCGTCTATGGGATGCAGACACCGGGCGAAGGCATCAAGGCCGGCTGACACGGCGTCGGTCCCGTGGTGGATCCGGACAGGCGGTCCTTCCTCCCCGAACCGGTCCAGCTCGCGGCCCTGCAGGACTACGCCCGGACCTGGCTGCCCGGCGTGGACGCCGAGTCATTCGAGGCCATCAGCTGCACGTACACCACCACGCCGGACGAGGACTTCATCCTCGACCGGATCGGCCCAGTAGTCATCGGCGCCGGATTCTCCGGGCACGGCTTCAAGTTCACTCCCGTGGTGGGCCGGATCCTCGCGGACCTGGCCACCGGGACCCGGCCCGCCCCGCAGATCTTCTCCGCGGCCCGCTGACGCCGGACTGATTTGCCCCGGCGGGAGCCGCCGCGGGCCCAGTGGGAGCTAGGCGCCTTCGCTGCTACCCGCGCCGCCGCTGCCATTGCACCGCGTGCCAGAAAAGCAGGCAAAAGACGAAGGCAAGTCCAATGAGAATCGCGTGGGGCGCAAAAGTCATCATGAGGAACGAAATGGCCGCCGGCCCGCTGATAGGCCTGGATTGAAAGCCCCGTTCGACAGGACCCAGATGCCGCCACCGACCAGCACCGCGGCCAGCAGCCACAACAAGGCGATGAACGGATTGATGGGCAGGTGGGGACCTTCGCGGGACGGCTCTTGCGCAGCCGCTGGCGCGCCGCCCTCAGGATTCCCATCCTGGTCCACTTCCCGAAAGCTGATTCCGCTTGCTGATGGCTGATTCATGTTCCCCCCAATGACCTGCAGCACGTCGTGCTGCAGTGTGAGGCCAACCCTAGCCTCGCTTAGGAGACATGCCCAACGGCCTTTTGGCCTCCGGCTTGTGCCGGTCCAGGATCCGGGCGCAGCGGATGAACCCCAGGTGCGAGTAGGCCTGCGGGTGGTTCCCGAGATGCGTCTCCGTACCCGGATCGTATTCCTCGGGCAGCAGGCCGGTGGGGCCGAAAAGGTTCACCAGCTGGTCGAACAGGTCCCAGGCCTCCTCGATTCTGCCCACCGCAACGTAAGCCTCAATCAGCCAGGTGGTGCAGATGTGGAAGCCGCCCTCCAAACCCGGCAAGCCGTCGTCGTACCTGTACCGGAACACGGTGGGGCCCACCCGCAGTTCCCGTTCCACGGCGGTGACGGTGTCCAGGAACCGCTGGTCAGTGACATCCAGCAGGCCGGAAAGCCCGATGTGCAGGACGGCTGCATCCAGGTCGGGGCTGTCGTAGGCCACCGTGTAGGACGCGGCCGAGTCATCCCAGCCTTCGCGCAGGACTTCCTCGCGGATGGTCCGGGCGGTGGGTTCCCACGAGGGGTCCGGCGCCTTGCCGTGCCGGGCGGCGGTTCGGAGTGCGCGGTCCAGCGTCACCCAGCACATCACCTTGGTGTAGACGTGGTGCCGCGGCGGGCGCCGGGCTTCCCAGATGCCGTGGTCCGGCTCGTGCCACCGGGCCAGGACGGCGGCCGCCATCTGCACCAGCAGGTCCCAGTGGTCATCCTTGAGGGCACCATTCCGTGAGCTGACGCCGTGGATCAGTTCAGCCACCGGACCGAAGACATCCAGCTGGACCTGGTGGTCCGCGGCGTTGCCGATCCGGACCGGCCGGGATCCCGCGTACCCGGGCAGGCTGTCAATAACGGCCTCGGTGGACAGCGGCGCCCCCGTCACCGAGTACAGGGGATGCAGCCATTCCGGGCCCGGCGCATGTTCAAGGATCCGGCCCAGCCAGCTGAGGAACCCGGCCGCCTCCGCCGTGGATCCCAGGTCCACCAGCGCGTTCACCGTCATGGACCCGTCCCGCAGCCAGCAGTAGCGGTAATCCCAGTTCCGTGTGCCGCCGATTCCTTCGGGCAGGGACGTGGTGGGCGCGGCCAGCACGGCACCCGTGGGCTCGTGCACGAGGGCGCGGAGGACCAGTGCTGAGCGGCGGACCAGCGATGGCTTCACGGAGGGCAGCTCCAGGTCCTGCACCCAGCGGCGGGAGTGGAGCGCCACTCCCGCCCGCCTGCCGGTCTCCCCGTCGGGGTCCGCCAACGCAGGCTCCGTGTCGCCGCAGCGCAGGTTGAGGACCACCGGTCCGTCCTGGAGGTTGACCGACGCAGTGGCGGTGGCGTGGAGGCCGTCCGAGGTGATGGCGAAGCTGACGCCAGGGGCAAAAAGGATGATGGGATCGGAGGTTCCCACCACATGGAGTTCGTCGCCGCGGGCTTCCATGCTGAACGGCGCGTTGGCATAGTCCGGCCGGGGCGCGAAGACGATCTTGGCGCCGCCGGTACCGGAGAGCACCCGGACCAGGCTGGTGATCCCGTCCGGTGCCGGCTCCAGGTAGTCGGTGACGGTCACGTCCGCCCAGCGCGTCTCCACGATCATGGTGCTGTCCACGTACCGCTGGCCCAGAACCTGCGAGGACTTGAGCGGCTCAACGGAGAAATGCCCCGCGGCATCACCGCCCAGGATGTGGGCGAACAGCGACCCTGAATCCGGGAGCGGGTGGCTCATCCAGCAGACCTTGGCATCCGGAGTGAGCAAAGCGGTGGAGGATCCGTTGCCGATCATGGTGTGCCGTTCGAGCCCTACTGCGTCCTCGCCGAAAAGCCAGGCCCGCCGCAGCTCAAACAGGAGGGCCAGGACGCGGGCGAAGGATTCGGGGTCGCGCAGCCGGTGGGAAGCACGGGTCTCTCCCGGGCCCACGTGCAACCCCAGGTCCGGGCCGCGGAGGGTTGCGATGGCCAGTTCGTCGCTGTAGGCGTCCCCGGCGTACAACGCAGCACTGGCGCCCAGCCGGGACCGGAGATTTTCCAGGGCGTCCGCCTTGGCCGGTTCCACGACCGAGAGGTCCAGGACCGAACCGTCCACGATGAAGAACAGCCCATGCACCCTCGCGATCTCCCCCGCCGTTTCCGTCACCACCTGCACCACCTCGGGCGAGGCCGGCCGGGTGTGCACGGACACGGCCACCGGCTTCCGCTCGATCCAGATGCCCTCCTGGTAACCCACGGCCTCAGTCAGGGCTGTGCTTACCGTGTGGAGCGTGGCTTCGGTGGCAAGGTCCTGGCTGTGGGCGAAGGCCATGTCCGACTCCGCGCCGTGTGATCCGATGAGATGCACCTCCGCGGGCAGCCGCGACACCGCGGCGAGGTCACGCAGCGAGCGCCCCGAGATGACGGCGGCATGGGTGTTGGGCAGGGCGGCCAGGGCCCGGAGCGCGATCGCAGCGCTCCCCAGGGGAAGGGTCTCGGTGGAGATTCCCTCCGCGTCGCACAGTGTTCCGCCGTAATTGCAGGCCACCAGCAGCCCGGGGACGCGCGCCAGGACCTTCAGTTCGGCCAGGAGGGTGGGCGTGAAGCCTTCGTCCGCCAGGTCCGACTGGATGAACGTCCGCAGCAGCCCCAGCGGCAGCGATCGGGTCAGCAGGGCGGAATCCGCCACGCTTTGGTTCAACGGCGTAGCCATGCGTGCACTCCTTAAGCAGGGCCTGGCCCGGAAAGGCCGGAGGGGCAATATAATTGTCCGCCCGGACGATTTCCCCCGAAAGTCCCATTTATTGCGGCTGTGTAAAAGTCCGACGGCGGACCTCCCTTCCGCCGCTGGCCTCACGTGGTGACACGTCGCGTCGTGTCACGCAGGGCAGGCTTTAACGCCCGACGACGGCGCCCCACCGCGCAAATCCGCGGCAGGGCGCCGTCGTGCTTTCCAAAAGGCTGCCGTGCGTGACGCCGGCGGCATCAGATGTCCTGTTCAGACCCGGTCCAGTTTGGCCACACCGATTTTGGAGTCGGCCATCCCGTAGAACACAAACAGCTGGTCGCCGATTTTTTCGATCGCGGTGGGGAACACCACGTTCGGCACGATCCCGGAAATCTCGTCCTCGGTTTCGGGCGCCAGCAAGGGCTTGTCGCTGCGGGCGATGACCTGGGACGGGTCGTCCGCGGACAGGATCATGGCCGCGGCGGTGTAGTTGACGTTCTGCTGCTGATCGAAAGCGGAGGCGGCCATCTTGCCGGCCACGCCGTGGTGGATCAGGAGCCAGCCTTCGTCCACGCGGACGGGGGGCGGGCCGCCGCCGATCTTCAGTTCCTCAAAGGGGAACTCGCTCAGAGCCACCAGCCGGTGCTTGCCCATGTGCACCAGGTTGCGCAGGTCGCGCTCGACGTCGGCAACTGCCACGTAGGAGATCCAGATGCCGGGACGGTTGTCCGTGACGCCGGCGGGCAGGTGCTCGCCTTCGCCGGGACGGATCCAGCCCAGGTCCCACATGGGGCGGTGCAGCATGGCGTAGGAGGGCACGCCGTCGGGGTCGTTCACCGGTTCCGGGAAGAACACCGCATCCTTGTTGGGGAACAGGTTCAGGTCCATGGAGAGATCGGCCTGGTACTCGAAGAAGCAGGGGCCCAGGCGTTCCCAGGTCCTCAGGTCCTCGGAGTGGGCGAAGGCGAGGCGGGGACCCAGCGGGCCGTAGGCCACGTAGGTCATGAGGTGCTTGCCAAGGGCGGGCACCCAGGTGGTGCGCGGATCCTCGGTACCGGCGTTGTTCATGCCGCGTTCCCAGCCTTCGTCCGGGGCCAGGACCACGCCTTCGCGTTCCACGCCGGTGGGCACGCCGTCGCCGTTGATGATCACTTTGGCGAGTCCCACGCGGGACACGTTGCCCGTGGCCACAAGCCGCGGCAGCAGGTACAGCTCGCCGCCCGGGCCGCGGCCGCTGGCGGGGTTGAGGACGCCCTCGGCTTCAAAGTCGTTGCCGGGCTCGGGGGTCATGATGACGCCGGCGCGGGTGAGGGTGAAGGGGACAGCGGGCAGTACAGAAGTGTGGGGGGAAGTCATGGATTAGCCCTTTACGCTGGAACCGATATTGGTGGAAATGAACTGGCGCTGGAAGAAAATGAACAGCGCGACGGCGGGGGCCGCCAGGACGCAGGCACCGGCAAGGATGGCACCGAACGGGTTGCCGGCCTGGCCGGCGATGTTGGAGATGAAGTTGGCCAGTGACACGGCCAGGGGCTGCAGGGACTGCTCCTTCGTGACCAGGAACGGCCACAGGAACTCGTTCCACGGGCCGATGAAGGTCAGCAGCACGGCGGTGACGATGGCAGGACGGACCAGCGGGATGGCGATCTGCCACAGGATCCGCAGCTCCGAGGCGCCGTCGATCCGGGCCGCCTCAAACAGGGTTGAGGGCAACTGGAGGAAGTACTGGCGGAACACAAACACCGCCGTGGAGTTGATGGCGAACGGCAGGATCATGCCCAGGTAGCTGTCCGCGAGGCCGTAATCGCGCACGATCATGACGTAGAGCGGGATGAGCAGCAGCTGGAACGGGATCATCTGGACCAGCAGCATCATGCCGAACACCACGCCGCGGCCGCGGAACTTCATCTGCGCCAGGGCATAGCCGACCAGCAGCCCGAAAATCACCGTAAAGAGGATGACACCGCCGGTGAAGATGCCGGAGTTGAGCAGGCCGCGGAACAGGTTGATGGACTCGTTGATTTGGGCATAGTTCGCACCGGTGATGTTGGCCGGATTGGGAAACGCGCCGAAAATCGAGGTGTCCGGGGAGGCCTGCAGCGACCCGATGAGCATGTAATAGAACGGGAAGAGGAAAACGAAGGCGCCCACGCCCAGCAGGATGAAGCTGCCCACGCCCAGGTTGCGGCGCTTTTCGACGCCCGAGTCGGGACGCAGGGCGGGTTCCGCTGGTTCCGGGTGCCGGCTGGCGTCGTCGTCGTTCTTGGCGTTTTGTGCGTTGGTGACGGACATCAGTCCTCCTTCCCGCCCACGAGGCGTTTCTGGATCAGGGCGATCAGCAGGACGCCGATCACCAGCACCACGCCCAGGGCGGCCGCGACGTCGGGGTTCCCCTGCAGGATGCCCCGTTGGTACATGATGAACACCGGGGAGGCCGAAGCCCCGTCCGGGCCGCCGCCGCCGGTCAGCAGGTACGGCTCGGTGAAGAGGTTCGCGCCGGTGATGGTGGCCAGCAGCGTGACCAGGACGCTGGCGGGCCGGACGCCGGGAACGGTGATATTCCAGAACTGGACCCACTTGTTGCCACCGTCCACAGACGCTGATTCATACAGCTCATCGGGGATGTTCTGCAACGCCGCGAGGTACAGCAGGATGAAGAATCCCAGCTGTTTCCACGTCACGTACAGAGCCACGGTGGGCATTGCCAGCCACGAATTCACCAGCCAGGAAGGGGCCGGGGCCAGGGGCCCCAGCAGCGTGTTCACCAGCCCGTTTCCCTGGAACAGGAACAGCCAGACACCCACGACGGCGACGCTCGCCGTCACGTACGGGACGTAGTAGCTGAGGCGGAAGAAGGTCTTGAGCCGGGTCACGCGGTTCAGGGCGTTTGCCAGCAGCAGGGACAGGCCCACCGTGAGCGGGACGTTGATGATGAGGAAAACGCCGATGTTCAGGAAGGAGCGCTGGACCGCGGGGTCGGACAGGACGGCGATGTAGTTATCGAACCCTACAAACGGCCGGTCCACCTTGACCCGTGGTGCCGTGAAGAAGAAATCGTGGAAGGAGATGTAGACGGCGTAGCCGAGCGGAAACGCCAGGACAGCCAGGACGTAGATGACGTAGGGGGCGCTGAACAGCAGGCCCAGCGGCTGGGGGCCCAGGAAGTTCTTACGCTTCCTGGGCACCAGCCGCCGGTCCGCCGTTCCACCAGCCGGTGTCCCCGTGACGGGGTTCCCACTAGAAGAGCGGAGTGACATTGGGGTCACCGCTACTTCTGGGCTACCAGTTGGTTGATCTTGTCCGCCGCGTTCTTGAACGAGGTGTCGATGCTTTCGTTCCCGAAGATCACAGCCTTGGCGTAGGCGGTCCGGAAGGTCTGCCAGACTTCAACCGAGTTGGAGACGTTGGGGACCTCCACGGTCCGCGCAGCCTGCTCGGCGAACCGGGTGTACGCCGGGTTCTTGGCGAAGTAGTCCGCGTAGACCGTGGGAAGGTCCTTGCGCATGGGCATCTGGCCGGTGTCGGTCAGCAGCTTGCCGTCCTGCTCCTGGCTGGTGGCGAACTTCATGACCTCCCAGGCGGTGCCCTGGTTCTTGCAGGCCGAGTACATCGCCACGTTCTTGGCGTCGGAGAAGGTTGAGGTGTCAGCCTTGGCCGCGGCGGCCGGGACCGGGACTGCGCCCCAGTTCACCTTGCCCTTGTAGGCGGAGATGGCCCACGGACCGGCCAGTGACATGGCGGCCTTGCCCTCCAGGAACGAATCGCCCTGGTAGACCTCCTTGGAGGCGAGGTTCTCCTTGTACAGAGTCTGGAACATGGCGGCTACCTGCTTGCCCTCCTCGCTGTCGAACGTGGCCTTGCCGTCCTTCACCAGCGGAGTGCCGTCGGAGTTCGCAGCGTAGAAGGAGTAGAAGTCGAACCAGGACTGGAAGAAGTCACTGGCCGGAGATGGCCAGATGGCGTTGGTTGCAGCGCCTGAAGACACCAGGGTCCGGGCAGTGTCCAGCACTTCCTGGTGGGTCCCCAGCTTCGGGTTTTCCGGATCCAGCCCCGCCTTGGCAAACATGTCCTTGTTGTAGAACAGGACTACGGGATTGGACTTCCACGGCAGCTGGTACATCTTGCCGTCCGCGGACTTGTACTGGTCAGCCAGGTCGCCGGTGCGGTCCTTGATGTACTGGAGCCCGTCCGGGAATTCATCCAGGGCCACCAGACCGCCCTGCTTCTGGAACTGGGGAACGGCCACAGGCGCGGTGTTGAAGACCAGGCAGGGTGCGTTGCCGGCGGTGATGGCGGCGCCGATCACCTCTTCGGAGCTCTTGCCGGCAGGGATCTCCTGAGCATCGATCTTCTCGTCCGGGTGCGCGGAGTTCCAGGATTCCACCATGGCTTTGCCCCACTTAACCTCGAACTCGTTGTTTGAGTACCAGATCTTGATGGGGCCCTTGGCGGACGTGGCGGATCCGCCGTCGCCGCCCCCTCCGCTGCCGCCGCAGGCAGCCAGGCCCGCCCCCATTACGGTCAGGGCGGCTACTGACAATATTCGCGTGGCTTTGGTAAAGCGCTTCATTGCGACTCCTTGGTACTGGTCCCGGTGGGGACCGGCTACGGGTTGGTGTGCTTTTTTGCTTGCTTTGGGGCTGGCTTGTTGGCGTGCTTGTTTGCTGGCTTGGTGGTTGCGGATGGGGCGGGGCCGGTGGAGGCGCGGACCAGCAGGGAAGGTGCCTGCAGCTCCGTATCCTGGCCGGAGTGCGTGCCGTTGAGCTGGTCCAGGAGGGCCTGCGCAGCAACTCTGCCCCAGCGCATAGGGTCAGTGGCGATAGTGGTGAGGGGCGGGTTGAGGTACTGGGTGAACTCGGCATTGTCGTAACCGGTGATGGACAGATCACCCGGAACGCTCAGGCCCTGGGACTGGGCGAAGGACTGGCCGGACGTCGCCATCAGGTCGTTCGCATAGACAATCGCGGTGGGGCGGTCCGGCCGGCGGAGCAGGTCCGCGGTGGCGGCCACTCCCCCGGGCGCCGTGAAATCCGCTTCCGCGAACAGATCCGCTGCGAGGCCGGCGGCGGCCATGGCCGCTTCCCAGGCCTGGCGGCGGCTGCGACCGTGGATATATTCCTGGGCGCCACCCACATGGCCGATCCGGACGTGCCCCAGGGCGAGCAGATGTTCGACGGCGGCCGTGATGCCGTCCGTGTCGTCCATGGACACCGCCGGGAAGGGTGAGTCCGAATCCGGCCTGTTGAGCGTCACGGCCGGCAGCTTGAGCTCGCGCAGCAGGCCGATCCGGGAATCGTTGTGCCGCACATCGGTCAGGATCACGCCGTCCACGCGGCCGCCGTCGGCCAGCTTGCGGTAGGCCCGCTCCTCGGCGCCGGGGGCAGTGGCAACGCTCAGGACCAGGGTGTAATCGTGCTCGGCGAGCGTGGTTTCGATGCCCGCAATGAACGCCGGGAAGAACGGGTCCGTGCCGAGGAGCTTCGGGTCGCGGGCCACCACCAGGCCCAAGGCGTACGCCTTCGCGGAGGACAGGCCCTTGGCGCGGAGACTCGGCTTCCAGCCAAGCTCTTTGGCGACCTGCAGGATCCGGCCCCGGGTGGCATCGCTGACGCCGGGCTGGCCGTTGAGCGCATAAGAGACAGCACCTTTGCTGACGCCGGCCGCGTGGGCGACGTCGCTGATGGTTACTGCCATGGTGTGGGGCCCTTTAGGTTTCGGGTCCCGTGACTCACGCCACTGAACCGGTTCAGTAGACTCTACTTAACCGGTTCAGCTGGGGGATGTCAAGGACACCGTGCCGCCGGCGCCCCTGATCCCGTCACGCAGTGCACGCTTTTGGACCACGACGGCGGCGCCCGCCGCGTGATTCCGGGGGACCCCGCCGTCGGGCTTTCCAAAGGGTGCTGGGCGTGGCGCGGGCGCGATCCCGCTTGGCGTGACGCGGGTGAGAATCCCGCTCGGTTGAGGCTGCTCGGGACTAGACCCGGGCCAGCCCGGCAACCTCTGCCAGCAGCTCCACGGAGCGGATCCTGGCCTCGGCGCCGGTGTTCTGGTGCGCCACGATGAGTTCGTCGGCGTCGGAGTGCTTGGCGAACCCGTCCAGGTAGTCGAGCACCACGTCCGGGGTGCCGATGGCCGAGTACGTCATCATCTGCGAGACGTGCTGGCCCTGCGGGGAGTCCAGGATCATGTCGGCTTCATCGTCCGAGAACTCGCGCCCGCCGCCGAAGAACAGCGAGACGCGGGCGCGCAGCGTCGCCCGGAAAGCCGCCTGCGCTTTGGCAGCGGTATCGGCGGCAACCACGTTGACGCCGGCGATCACGTGTGGGGCATCGAGCTGTGCCGACGGCTTGAATTCGCTGCGGTAGAGCGCCACGGCATCCTGCAGGGCGTTGGGGGCGAAGTGCGAGGCGAAGGCGTACGGCAGGCCCAGTTGGGCCGCGAGGCGGGCGCCGAACAGCGATGAACCCAGGATGTACAGCGGCACGTTGGTGCCTTTGCCGGGGGTGGCCTCCACGCCCTGGACCCGGGTGGGACCGGTGAGGTAGCCCTGCAGTTCCAGGACATCCTGCGGGAAAGTGTCCGCGGACATCGGGTCCCGGCGCAGCGCGCGCATGGTGTTCTGGTCGCTGCCGGGGGCGCGGCCCAGGCCAAGGTCAATCCGGCCCGGGTGCAGCGTCTCCAGGGTGCCGAACTGCTCGGCGATGGTCAGCGGCGAGTGGTTGGGCAGCATAACGCCGCCGGCGCCGAGCCTGATGGTGTTGGTGTGGGCGGCCACGTGGGCGATCAGCACGCTGGTGGCCGACGACGCGATGGCCGACATGTTGTGGTGCTCGGCGTACCAGATCCGCCGGTAGCCAAGCTCCTCGGCCCGCTGTGCCATGGCCACGCTGCCCGCGAAACTCTCCGCCGCCGTCTGGCCTTTGCCGATGGTTGCCAGGTCAAGGATGGAGAGGGGAAGCGTCACGTCGGTGCCGGCCTTTCAATGCGTTGCGTAGGGTGGCCGGCCGGGTCGCGGCGGGCACACTGTGGATAACGACGGCGGCGCCCGGGTTATTTCTGCGGCCTGCGGTGGGGTGGCCCACAGTCCCGTTTGTGACCGCCGCGGTCGCCCGGTGAACTGCCGTTACTCCCGGTATCGCACCATTTCGGCTGCCTTTGATCCCGCACCAGCGCTCCCGGATAGTTGCTGCCAAGAACACCATTCCGTTCCGAAATTCAGCAACTTGCAAGGGGAAATCATGGCGAAAATCAAGACAAGGCAGGCTGCCGGAGCAGCACTCGCAGCAGTCACCCTGCTGGCGCTGGCCGCCTGCTCGGACCCGGGCGCGACGGCGGCGACAGCACCGTCGTCGGGCTCTACGGCGAGCACGGCAGGCAAGACGTTCAACCTGGCCCCGGAGCAGAACCGCGTCAAGGTGACCGTGGATGCGAAAGCTGCCGCCCTGGTCCCGGAGGCCATCAAAGCGGACGGCAAACTGACCGTGGTCACCACCGGCGGCACAGCCCCGCTGAGCCTGTTCGCCACCGACAACAAAACGCTGATCGGCAGCGAAGTGGACATCGCGTATGCGGTGGGTGAGACCCTGGGACTGACCGTGGAGGTGCTGCCCGTGGCCTGGGCCGACTGGCCGCTGGGTGTTGAATCCGGCAAGTACGAGGCAGTGCTCTCCAACGTCACCGTCACCGAGGCCCGCAAGGAGAAGTTCGACTTCGCCAGCTACCGCAACGACCTCCTGGGCTTCTACGCCAAGACCGATTCCACCATCGGCGACATCAAGGAAGCCAAGGATGTTGCCGGCAAGCGCATCATCGTCGGCTCGGGCACCAACCAGGAAGCGATCCTGGTGCGCTGGGACGAAGAGAACAAGGCCAAGGGCCTCGCGCCGGTTGAGTTCCAGTACTACGACGACGACTCCGCCTCCACGCTGGCACTCCAGTCCGGCCGGGCGGACCTGACGTTCGGGCCCAACGCCGGGGCGGCATACAAGGCCGCCAAGGACGGCAAGACCAAGGAAGTGGGCACGCTCAACGGCGGCTGGCCGCTGACCGCCGAAATCGCCTTCACCACACAGAAGGGCAACGGCCTGGCCGTTGCTGCGCAGGCTGCCCTTAACCAGCTGATCGGGAATGGCAGCTACGCCAAGATCCTGGACCGCTGGGGACTGTCGTCGGAGGCCATCAAGACCTCCGAACTGAACCCGCCAGGCCTGCCCAAGAAGTAGGGCCCGCCGCTGGCGCATCGATTGCTCCGTATCTGCCCTTCTGAGCCTTGAAAACGGCCGATACGGAGCAATCGATGCATTGTGGGTTAAATGGACACGTGACTGCCGAATTCTCACTCCGCCCCAGCCTGCCGACTGACGCCGCGTGGATCGCGGAGCTGCGCGCGGTGGTGATGCGTCCGGACCTGGAGCGGCTGGGCCGGTTCGACCCGGTCCGCGTACGCCGGCGCTTCCTGGACAGCTTCTGCCCGGAACTCACCCAGGTTATTGAGGTGGATGGCAGGAGCGCGGGTTCCATCACGGTCCGTCCGGAACCGGACGCCGTGTGGATTGAACACTTCTACCTCGAGCCGGCCTTCCACGGCCAGGGCCTCGGCGGCAGCGTGCTGCGCGAGGTCATGGCAGCCTGTGTGGACCAACGGCCATTCCGCCTGAACGTCCTCCAAGGCAGTGCGGCCCGGCGGCTGTATGAACGCCACGGTTTTGCCGTGGAATCGGAGGACCCTGTGGACATCATTATGGCGGCGAAAAGCCAGGCAACCGGCAATCGATTGCTCCGCAAGCGCCCTTATGAGGGGTCAAAAGGGCGGCTACGGAGCAATCGATGCTAGAGCAGCTGCTCCCAGACCGTCAGCTGCAGGCGGACCAGCGCCACGCCGTCGTGCTCCTCGACTGAGGTGCCCTCTGAGAGCGAGCCGTCCCGGTCACGCATGCCCGGCCCCGGCCCCTACATTGCCGGTAACCCCTGCGTCGGAGCGGACAGGTGTAGCGAGTCCCAGGTTTTCCCGCAGCGTTGTTCCCGCGTACTCGGTGGGGTAGATGCCGCGTTCCTGGAGTTCCGGGACGAGGTGGTTGACGATGTCGTCCAGGCCGGCGGGAACCAGCCACGGTGAAATGTTGAACCCGTCCACGGCGCCGGTGCGGGCATAGTCCACCAGCCGGTCTGCCACCTCGGTGTAGGAACCGTTGAAGGTGGCATCCACGCGGCTGGTCTTGCTGGAGACAAACTGGCGGATGCTGAAGCCCTTCTCCTTGGCTTCGGCGCGCCACTGGTCGGCCAGCTGGCGTGCCTTGGCGCCGTGGAAGCCGCTCCCGCGGGTCTCGGACGTCTCTTCCACCACAGGATCGATGTCCGGCAGCGGCCCGTCCGGATCGTAGCTTTGAAGCTCGCGGCCCCAGAACTGTTCCAGGTAGGCGAGGGCCTGCTGCGGACCGATCTGCAGGCTCCGGACCCAGGCTTTTTTGTCCCTGGCTTCCTGCGGTGTGGCGGCCAGGATGAACTCGCTGGCCGGCATGATCTGCACGTCGTTGGCACCGCGGCCAGCCTTCAACGAACGGGCCACAATGTCCCGGCGGAAGTCCAGAGCGGCCTCGAACTTCGGATGGGCGGAGAAAATGACGTCGGCCTGGCGGGCGGCGAAATCCCGGCCGTCCGGTGAATCTCCGGCCTGGAACAGCACCGGGCGGTACTGGGCGCTGCGGGGCAGCTTCGGCACCACGTCAATGGAATAGTGCTGGCCCTCGTGCCGGACCCGCCGCACTGATCCCGGCGCAAGCCAGTCCTCGGCGGTCCCGGAGGCGGCGATCGCATCGTCGTCCCAGGCGTCCCAGATCCGCTTCGCCGTATCCACAAATGCCTCGGCATGGACGTACCGGTCCGCATGGTCCAGGTAGCCGCCGCGCCGGAAGTTGGCGCCGGTCCACGCGTTGTCGGTGGTCACCACGTTCCACGCCGCACGCCCGCCGGAGAGCAGGTCCAGGGTCGACAGCCGGTGCGCCAGGTCAGCGGGGTCGTTGTAGGTGGTGTTCTGCGTGGCCACGAGCCCGATGTGCGACATGACGGAGGCGAGCGCCGCCAGCATGGTCTGCGCATCAGGCCGCCCGGCCACATCCAGGGCATGGGGGCGCCCCAGGTGCTCGCGGAGCCGCAGCCCCTCACCGAGGAAGAATGCGGCGAACAGCCCGCGCTCGGCCGTCTGGGCGATCCGGCGGAACGATTCGAAGTCCGTCTGGGACCCCGATTCCGCGGCTTTCCACACAGTGCCGGAGTTGACGCCCTGGAAGAACACCCCAGCTGCAGCTGCCCGGACGGCACAAAACCGCCGTCGATTGTTGCTTCAGTCATGGTCTCTCCTCAGTTTCCAGCGGTTGCGCCGGCAGAAGGAACGCCAGCGGAATGGACGACGGCGGCGCCCGCCGATGCGTACCGGCTCACCGGCCGGGACAGGCCCAGCTGTTGGCGGAAGCTCGCGTCCGGAGCGGTGGCCGCGAGGACCCCGCGGCGGCGCAGTGCCGGCAGGACCAGCTGCGCCAGTTCCTCCAGATCCACGTCCAACACGGCAGGGTGGAGCCGGATGCCGGCGGCGACGGTGAGCAGTTCGGCGAGCATCTCCGTCAGGTCAGCGGCCGATCCGACGAACCGCGCGCGCGGGCTCTCCCACACGGCGTGCCTGTCCAGCTGGGCGAGCCGGGCCGCGGCAGGCTCGCCCCGCGCGTCCAGCACCACGTCCAGTTCGGCGATAAGCGCTGGTTGGCGTCCGGCCCCAGGGGTGGCGTCCCATGCCAGCGCAGCGGCCGTATCCCGCAGTTCCGCGGCCAGCAGCTCCGGCGTGGGAGCGGAGACCAGGAGCGCATCCACCGCACCGGCCGCCACGGCCTCGGCGGCCAGCAGGCCGGCAGGCGCCAGCACCGGCAGCTGCCCCTGCGGCGGCCTGGGAATGATGGAGGGCCCCTTGACCGAATAGTCCTGGCCCTCGAAATCGGCGTAGTGGAGTCGCTCCACGTCCAGGTAGCGGCCGGTGGGCACCTCCCGGATCACGGCGTCATCCTCCCAGGTGTCCCAAAACCGGCGGCCCACCTCGATCGAGGCGGCGGCCTCCCGGGTACGCCGCGGTGCGTCCGCGGGTTCACGTCCGACGGCGGCGGCCTCCGCACCGGATGCGCTGGCCCTGACGAGCCACCCGGCCCGGCCGCGGGACACGTAGTCCAGGCTGGCCAGCTGGGTGGAGACGTGGAACGGCTCGGTGTAGACGGTGTCCACTTCCGGTACCAGCGCGATGGAGCGGGTGAGCGGCGCAACGAAGGCTGCCCGCTGCAAGGCGTTGAGCCGGCCCAAACTGTTTTCGGGAGCGCCATGTTCAGACGCACCGCTCTCGGAAGCACCGTTGTCCGGTCCCGCGGCATCGCCGAAAGTGGCAGCGTGGAAGCCTGCCGATTCGGCGGCCAGGACCACCCCGCGCAGCCTGGCCGGATCAAACGCCGAGGCCGGGGCCGGCGTGGATTTCCGCCACGCAGCCGGGTGGCCGCCGTCGCCGTCGAGCTCTATCAGCAGCAGTCCGCGTCCGGGCTCCACGTCCGCGGCACTCACTGGGCGGCCTGCAGTTCGACGGCGCCCGAGCGTTCAAACGGCGTCTGCTCGCCGGCCTCGATGGCCACGCTCAGCCGGTTCTCAGCCGGCGGCAGCGGGCAGGTGGCCAGGTCGGTGTAGGCGCACGGCAGGTTCACCGCGCGGTTGAAGTCCAACAGCACTGTCCCGTCCGGGCCCGGCGCCGCGACCGCAAGGGAGCGGTTGGCGGCGTAGGTGGTCTTGCCAGACGTGGCGTCCGTGAACAGCACGGACAGCGCACCCTGCGCGTGGCCGTTGAAGGCGGTGAGGGTGAGATCCTGGCCGTCGAGGCGGAAGCGGATCTCGCCCGGCGCCGCGTAGACGTGCTGAATGCCTTCGACGGCGGCGCCCACCGTAGTGGCACGCGGCTCGTCGAACGGCACGAACGTACCGGCGAGTGCGAAGGACGCGTCCGGTTCGTAGGCGGGCGTTCCCTTATACGCGGTCAGCAGCGCGTTGTCAGGATGACGCGGCCGGACTATGTACTCTCCGGCGCGCTTGGCCAGTTCGACGACGGTCTCCCCGGACGTGAGGTTGATTCCCTCCCGTTCGGCGATGGACCCGAAGGAGACTGTGCTGCCGGCATCGCCCGGGTTCAGCTCCTGCCCGTCCCGGCGCAGGCTTTCGCCGGCCGACAGAACCACCGTGACGGCGTCGTCCGTAACACTCCAGGTTCCCGGCACACCCTCCAGGGTGGCGGGCTCGGAACCCAGCCAGTGCAGGTGCGTGACGGCCAGGAAGCCGTGCGGATCGGCGCGGTGCCGTTCGTGGGCGGCGTGCCACTCCTGCCAGGCGGTGGTGAAGACGGCGGTGGAGGGGGCGGTGTCAGTGTGCCTAGGCATGATTGCTCCTTTTGGCGTTGAGGGCGGCAGATTCGGGTCGGCTGCCGTATGGGTCCTCGGCCACCCGCACGGGATCCAGCACAGCCAGGACCGTGACGCCGCTCTGCAGCCGGATCCGGTCCGTAACCGCGGCGATGGCCGCCAGGATGGTGGTGGGTGAAGAGGAAATGAATTCACCGGCGTGCCGCTCCCCCACCGAGAAGCTGTCAAAGCCAAGCTCCTCCGCCCGGCGCGCCGTTTCCACCACCTGGTTGAGCCGGTCCGCCGTGGAGACAATCTCCCCGGTCAGGGGATTCTCGAGATGCGGGATGATGTCCAGGACCTGGAACTTCACTTGGCAGCTCCGAAGTTGGCCTCATTGACGGTCTTGGATTCCGGCAGGGCCTCCTCGGAGAGTCCCCAGCGTTCCAGGACTTCGGCGTAGGAGCCGTCCTTGATGGCGGAGTTCAGCGCCTCCGTGAGCACGGGCGCGAGGCCGTTGCCCTTGAGCGTGGTGGCGGCCACCAGCGTTTCGGAGGGCCAGCCGGCGTTCACTTTGCCCACGATCTTCAGGTCGTCGCGGGTGTTTTCGCGGTACACCGTGGACGGGTACGGGGCGATGTTCAGGTCCGTCCGGCCGGAGGAAAGCGCCAGGATGGTGTCCGCGTCCGAGGAGTAGTACTGCAGGACGGCCGGCGCCTTGCCCTTGCCTTCCAGCTCCGTGTTCCACGCCAGCAGGATCTTCTCCTGGTTGGTTCCCGAGCCCACGGAGATTCTCAGGCCGGAGATGTCATCCGCGCCTTTGATGTCGTAGGTGGCGGACTTCTTGGCCTCGAAGCCCATAAACGCGGCCCGGTACGTGGCGAAGTCGAACAGCTTCACCCGGTCCTTGTTGACGCCCACGTTGGAGAACACTGCTTCGAAGTCCCCGGACTGGGTCTTCAGCGGCCAGTTTTCCCAGGACGTCACCTGGATATCGAGTTCCAGCCCCAGTTTGTCCGCCACCAGCTGGGCGATGTCGAGCTCCGATCCGATCGCCGTCTTGTCGTCCGTGGCGTGGAAGGACAGCGGGATGGAGCCGGCCGTGGTGGCAACCGTCAGCTTGCCGTCCTTGCCGATCAGCTCCGGCACCTTGGCCGCGAGCGCCGTGTCCTTCTCTGCCCGGACCCGCTGCTGGTCCGGCGAGGTGTTGTAGACAACACCGTTGCGTGCCGCCGTCGTGGACGTATCGCCGGACGCGCTGGAAGCGGAGGCGCCGGGATCGGAGCAGGCTGACAGTGCTGCGGTGCCAAGAAGTACGACGGCGGGCAGCGCCACCAGGGAGCGCAGGCGGCCACCGCGGCGGCTAGGGTCTGTGAAAAAAGCCATGGGAAGTTCCTTTAGATATTGAAGGCCGGTTCGAGCACCTTGGAGAGGAAGCTCCGGGTGCGCGGTTCCTGCGGGTTGGTGAAAATCTGTTCCGGACTGCCCTGTTCCACGATCTGGCCCTCGTCCATAAACACCACGGTGTCCGCCACGTCGCGGGCGAACCCCATCTCGTGGGTCACGATGATCAGGGTGGTGCCGGACTTCGCCAGTTCGCGGATGACATCGAGGACCTCGTTGACCAGCTCCGGATCCAGGGCGGACGTGGGCTCGTCGAACAGCAGGATTTTCGGGTTCAGGGCCAGCGCACGGGCAATGGCCACTCGTTGCTGCTGGCCGCCCGACAGCTGCCGGGGGTACGCGCCGGCACGGTCCTTGAGGCCAACCCGGTCCAGGAGTTCCAGGCCGCGGCGGCGGGCTTCCTCCTTGGTCCGGCCCTGCGCGACGACGGGCGCTTCGGCCACGTTCTCCAGCGCGGTGAGGTGCGGGAAGAGGTTGAAGTTCTGGAACACCATGCCGATCTCGGTCCGCTGTTTCAGGATCGTCTTCTCGCGAAGCTCGTGCAGGCGCTTGCCCCGGACCTCATAGCCCACCAGCTTTCCGTCGATGGCGATGTGGCCGCCGTCGACTTTTTCCAGGTGGTTGATAGTGCGCAGCAGGGTGGACTTGCCGGAGCCGGACGGGCCCACGATCACGGCCACTCCCCGGGCTCGACGGTGAGGGTGATGCCCTTGAGGACCTCCGTGGCGCCGAACGATTTCCGGACTTTGGTGATTTCCACGAGGCCGCGGGTGGCAGTGACGGTGCTCAACGGGGGCTCCTTGCGCGGTTGGTTGCCTCGGCGTGCGTGGCGAAGAATTTGCGGGCCTTCTGGAGCGGCGTCAGCGGCAGGGTCCGGACGGCGCCCTTGGAGTAGTGGCGTTCGATGTAGTACTGGAAGACGCTGAGGACGGAGGTGATCACCACGTACCAGAGCGTGGCCACCAGGAGCAGCGGCAGGACCTGCTGCGTGCGGTTGTAGATGACCTGCACGGTGTAGAACAGCTCGGAATAGGCCAGGACGTACACGATGGAGGTGCCCTTGACCAGGCCGATGATCTCGTTGAACGCCGTGGGCAGGATGGCCCGCATGGCCTGCGGCAGGACGATCCGGGTGGAGCGGCGCCAGGCGGGAATGCCCAGCGCGACTGCGGCCTCAAGCTGCCCCTGGTCCACGGACAGGATGCCGCCGCGGATGATCTCAGCGGAGTACGCAGCCTGGTTCAAGGTCAGCCCCAACACTGCTGCCGCAAACTGGCTGATCAGTGTGGTGGTCTGCACCTCGAAGAAGCGGACATCAGTGAACGGGATCCCCAGGCTGATCTTCTCGTACAGATAGCCCAGGTTGTACCAGAGCAGCATCTGCACCAGTAGCGGCGTGGAACGGAAAATCCAGGAGAACGTCCAGGAGACGGAGACCAGCAGCGGCGAGGCGGACAGCCGCATCAGGGCGAGGATGAAGCCCAGGACAAACCCCAGCAGGCCGGAAATGGCCGTCAGCTTGAGCGTTTCAAGAAGCCCGTTCACTACGGACTGGGCGGTGAACCACTGCGCCACCACGCCCCATTCCCAGCGCGGATTGGTGGCCAGCGACCACGCGATGGCAACAACGCCGAGGGCTACCGCTGCCGTTCCCACCCAGCGCCACGGATGCTTCGCGCCCACCAGGGGGAAACCGGAGTAGTCGGTGGCCGGCCCACGGGATCCGGAGTCGGGTCCGGACGGGCCGGAAGTTCCCTGGACATTCGTTCCTACCCAGGCCGCATCCCCTGTGGACGCCCCGGTGGACGCCAACTCGGCGGCTTGCCGTGCTTTTGCTGACTGTGCTGACTCTGCCGGCTGGGCCACGTCGGTTGCTGCTGAACTCATGCGCCACCTCGCTTCTGATGCGTCGGGATTTTCGGTGCCGGAACGGGTTGCTCCAGGCTGCTGGCTGCAAATCTAGGGCGGCCAGGAATGGGGCAGCAAGGCGGCGGGTTGCATAACTTCACCCGGCTTCGCACGGCGTCATGAGTCGGTTTCTTGCGCCTCTTGACGTGCCGTGACGCGGAGTTAACGGGCATTACCGGCCCGTCGACCACCGCAGTCAACGCTGCCTAGCATGGGCACTCAACCACCCGTCCAGGCGGTCCCGCCCACACCGTCCAGTCCCACCGTCCCGATCAGGAGCCACCATGCCAGCGAATGCCCCCTCGGTTGTCTTCATCGGCGGCGGTCCGCGGGCGGCAGGCGTGCTGGAGAGGATGGCCGCCAACCGCGACGAGCTCTTCCCCGGCCCGCTGGACCTCCACGTGGTGGAACCGTATGAGCCCGGTTCGGGGCGGATCTGGCGCTACGACCAGCACCCCGGCCTGATGCTCAACTCGGCCGCCGGGGACGTCACCATGTTCACCGATTCCTCCGTGGCGTGCGACGGCCCCGCCGTCGACGGGCCCGGGCTCGCCGGATGGGCCGCCGGTGTCCTCGACGGGTCCATCACGGACGTACCGGACTTTCCGCTCGCCATCCGCGAGCAGCTGCGTGCCCTCACGGGCGCCACCTTCCCCACCCGCCAGCTCCACAGCCAGTACCTGGAATGGTTCTTCCGCCGGGCTGTTGCGAAACTCGGCGGGACGGTCACCGTCCACCGCACCACCGCCGTGGCGATTGAGCGTGCCGGTGACTTCTCCTCCACAACCGCGGACGACGCCGGCACGCACCTCGTGCGGCTGGCCAACGGCGGGACGTTGCGGGCCGACGTCGTGGTCACCGCACTTGGCCACACGGACTCCCAGCCGGACGCCGCCTCCGCAGCCTGGTCCGGCTTTGCCGCCCGGCACGGCGCCTTCCATGCGGCACCCAGCTACACCACCGACGTCGACTATTCAGCCCTCGCTCCAGGCCAGGACGTCATTGTCGCCGGGATGGGCCTGGCGTTTGTGGACCTGATGGTGCTGCTGATGGAAGGGCGCGGCGGCAGGTTCGAGGAAACGCCCGACGGCGGCCTGCGGTACCGGGCGTCCGGCAGGGAGCCGCGGCTGTGGGCCGGTTCGCGGCGCGGGGTGCCCTACCACTCCAAGATTTCCGCGGCCCTGCGCGGCGAGGCTCCCGGCGGCCTGCGTTTCTTCACCGCCGCCGCCGTGGACGCACTGCTGGGGCGGCATACCGAGCTCGATTTCCAGGACCACCTGTGGCCCCTCATTGCTAAGGAAGCCGGATACGGGTACTACCGGGAACTGTTCATCGGCAGCCCTGACCGTGTGGGCGCCGGCTGGCCTGAGTTTTCGGGCCGTTTCGCCGAGCTGGACTGGTACAGCACCGGACGGGAGGAACTGGTGGCAGAAACCGTCCCGGACCCCGCCCTGCGCCTGGACCTCGAAGCCCTGGACCGGCCCTTCACCGGGGCGTTGTTTCGCGGCACGGCCGGCGTCCAGGAGGCGGTGGCCCGGTACATCGAACAGGATCTCGCGCTCCGCGACAGCCCCGACCATCCCGAGACACTGGCCCTCTTTGTGGCGCTGCTGAAGGTCTACATGGACCTGGGCCGGCTGGTCCCTGCCGAGCGGCTCAACGCCCGGTCCCAGCAGACCGTCCACGGCTGGTGGCACGGATTCTTCAGCTTCGTGGACTCCGGGCCGCCACCCCGCAGGCTCCGGGAGATACTGGCCCTGCACCGGGCCGGGCTGCTGCGGTTCCTGGGCCCGGGCCTTCGTGTCACGGCGGACGAGCCCACCGGCGAGTTTGTGGCTACGTCCCCGCAGGCGGGTTTCACCGTCCGGACCGCGGCGTTCATCGAAGCGCGCCTGCCGGCAACATCGGTGGCACGGTCCCTCAACCCTGTGCTGGCGTCGCTGCATCTGTCCGGGCTGGGAAGCGAACAGCAGCTGCTCACGGCGGACGGCATCCACTCCACCGGAAAGCTGCTCGTCTCGGACCGGCACGAGCTGCTTGACGGGCACGGCCGGACGGGCGGCCGGCTCTTCGGCGTGGGGCCGGGAACCTCCGGGTGGGGCGCCGGCGCCTTTGCCCGGCCCGGCACCAACGCCGCCCCGTTCCGCGAGAACGACGCCCTGGCCAGGACTGTCCTGGGCGTCGCGGCGGAACTGGTTTCGGCCCGCACAACTTCGTCCCGCACATCCGGCCAGGCCGTGCCTGCCGAACCCGCCGCCGCCGGAAGGGCCTGAAGAATGAACGTGAAAACCAGCATTGCCAGCCCGGCGGCACTGAACCCGGCCGCCCCAAGCAGCCGCCGCTTAACCAAGCGCCGCCGAACCCGGCAGCACTGACCCGGGCAGCACTGAACAGATCCGCACTCACCGTCCTGAACCTTCCCATGCACGATCCGCGGGTCCGCCCGCTGCTCGATGAGCTGGCCGTGGAATACGACTCCCGCTACGGCGACCTCTTTGGCCGCGGAGCCGCGGCAGACGAACTCAACCGCTACCCGGCGTCGGAATTCAAGGGACCGGGCGGCGCGCTCCTGGTGGTCCAGGAAAACGGCGAGTCTATAGCGGGCGGCGCGTTCCGCCGGTACAACAACGAGACAGCCGAGTTCAAGCGGATCTGGACCCACTCGGCGCACCGCCGCCGCGGCCTGGCCCGTTTCGTCCTGGCGGAGCTGGAGGCCATGACGGCCCGCCGGGGCTACCGGCGCGTCTTCCTGACCACCGGTCCGCGCCAGCCCGAAGCCAAGCACCTGTACCTCACCTCGGGTTACGAGCCGCAGTTCGACCTGGACCAGGATCCGGAGATCATCAGGTCGCTCGCGTTCACCAAGAATCTCCCGGCCGCCCCGCTAAGCTAGCGGCATGGCCAACAAAACCACTGCAGAAAAACTCGCCACCATCCAGAAGGGCTACACCCTGGAAGGGGCCACCATCGAGCTGGGTGCCGCCATTGTGGACGGCGAACTCCACAAGGAAGCCCAGGTCCGACTGCCGCTGGCCATGATGAACAGGCACGGCCTGGTAGCCGGCGCCACCGGCACCGGCAAGACCGTCACGCTGCACATGATGGCCGAGCAGCTGTCCACTGCCGGGGTTCCCGTGTTCCTCGCGGACATCAAGGGCGACCTTTCCGGCCTGGCCACGGCGGCCGCCGGCAGCGAGAAGCTGAAGGCGCGCACCGACAGCATCGGCCAGGCCTGGGCCGGCAAAACGTTCCCGGTGGAGTTCCTGGCCCTGGGCGGCGACGGCAACGGCATTCCCGTCCGTGCCACCATCACCTCGTTTGGCCCCATCCTGCTCTCGCGCGTGATGGAGCTCAACGACACCCAGGAGTCCAGCCTGCAGCTGGTCTTCCACTTTGCGGACAAAAACAACCTCGAGCTGATCGACCTCAAGGACCTCCGCGCGGTCATCCAGTTCCTCACCTCGGACGAAGGCAAGGACGAGCTGGAGGAACTGGGCGGCCTGTCCAAGGCCACCGCCGGCGTCATCCTCCGCGAACTGGTGAACCTGGAAGCGCAGGGCCTGGAAAGGTTCTTCGGCGAACCTGAGTTTGACACGGCCGAGCTGCTCCGGACCGCCCCGGACGGGCGCGGGGTCATCACCTGCCTGGAGCTGCCCACGCTGCAGACCAAGCCGATGCTGTTCTCCACCTTCCTGATGTGGCTGCTGGCGGACCTGTTCGAGGACCTCCCCGAAGCCGGCGACCTGGACAAGCCCAAACTGGTGTTTTTCCTCGACGAGGCCCACCTGCTGTTCAACGGCGCATCCAAGGCATTCCTGAACGCCATCACCACCACTGTCCGGCTGATCCGTTCCAAGGGCGTGGGGATCTTCTTCGTCACCCAGACCCCAAAGACGTCCCCGCCGATGTCCTGGGCCAGCTGGCCAACCGAATCCAGCACGCCCTCCGCGCCTTCACGCCCGAGGATGCCAAGGCCCTGAAAGCCACCGTGTCCACGTTCCCGGTCAGCGACTACGACCTTGAGGAAACCCTCACGTCCGCGGGGATCGGCGAGGCCGTCATTACAGTCATGAACGAGAAGGGCGCGCCGACGCCCGTTGCACTCACCCGCCTGCGCGCCCCGGAATCCGTCATGGGTCCGAGCACCGAGGATCTCGTCAAAAGCACGGTGGCCGGATCAGCGCTGCTCCCCAAGTACGGAACCGCCGTGGACAACGTCTCCGCGTACGAGAAGCTCACCGGCAAGGGCGCGGCGCCCACCGGTGGAGCCGCGCCGGGTGAGCCGCCGGTTCCGGGGGCTTCCGGGCAGTCAGGTTCGGGCCAGGCAGTTCAGGGACAGGCCGACGTCGACGCCGAGGCCCGCAGGATCGAGGAGGAAATCCTGGGCCGGCCCAGCAGCCGTCCCGTGCCCGCGCCGGATCGTCGTGCCGGCACTGATGCGCCCTCGCGACGTGCCCCGGAACCTGCGGCGCCTGCCGGCGGCGGCATGATGGGCGATATCGCCGGAGCACTCGGCGGGGCACTGGGTGGCGGGCTGAAAAGCATGGTCCGTTCCCTGGGCACGCAGCTTGGCCGGGAACTGCTCCGCGGTGTCTTCGGCACCTCGTCCCGGCGCCGCCGGTAGGAAAAACCGGACGATGGCCCGCTCTGGACTTCCCGCCGTCGGGCGTCAGGAAAGCCGCCGCACCTCGCTACACGGGGCGGCGGTAACACCTGTGTTCAGCGTGCTTGCAGGTAACGTAAGGGAAGTGCAGATGAGTCAGGCGTTGGTGAGGATGGCAGCAGGGTGGCTGCTTGGCCTCATGCTTGCCGTGGCCGCGGCCATCGTTGGGGTCAACGTGGTGAACAATACGGTGGCCAGTCCACAGCAGCCTGTCCGGGAATATCTGGACGCCCTCCACGAGGGCGACGGCGGCAAGGCCCTGGGCCTTTTGCGGGCCACGGTGCCGCCCAGCAACGCCGCCATGCTCGACGGCACAGCGCTGCAGACGGCCTCTTCCCGGCTGGCGAACGTCACCATCGGCGATGCCGAGGAACGCGCAGGCAACCAGGTCATGGTGCCCGTGCAGTACACAATCGACGGCAGCCGGCTTCGCACCGAGTTCCTGCTGGAGAAGACCGGCACGGAATGGCTGTTCTTTAACACGTGGGCGTTTGTGCCGTCGCGGCTGCCCACTGTGGGCCTGACCGTGGTGAACGCCAGCGAAGCCAACCTCAACGGCGTCCCGGTGAACATGCCGCAAGGCAAGAATTCGTTCGCCGTGTTCTATCCTGGCGAATACGAGGCCTCCCTGAACGGTGAATACTTTGCCGCTCCCGCCACACGCGCCACAGTCACATCCCGCGACGTCCCGGCGGCTCCGTTGAATCTGCTGACCGAGGCCACCGAACAGCTGCGGAAGGATGTGGGCGCGAAGGTGCAGGAGTTTCTGGACACCTGCGCCGCCGAAGCCGTGAAGCAGCAAAAGCTGCAGCCGGACTGCCCCTTCTACTTCGCCAGCACCAATAACGTGGGCGACGGCACCATCAAGTGGACCATCACGGAGTACCCGGAGATATCCATCGAGCCCTTTGACGGCCGCTGGGTGGTTGCCCCCCTCGATGGGAAGGCCAAGGTGGAGGCGGTCCAGCAGAGTTCCTTCACCGGCGCCTGGTTCCCGCTCAACGAAGAGGTGGACTTCAGCTTCACCACCCGCCTGGACGTCGCCGGCGACACCATCAAGGTCACCCCGCTCCTGAGCTACTAGCGCCTCGGGCCGGCTATCGGCGGGCCTCGGCGCCGTTGGCCTGGCTGCCGCTGACTGGCTGGCCGCGTGTCACGCACAGCACGCTCTTGCTGCCCGCGAGCGCGCCAGTCCCTGAGCCTCCGGGGTTTTCCGTCCACCGCCCACCCAAAAGCCTGCTCTACGTGACGGGAGGGCTGCGTGACGGGAGCCGCTATCGCCCCCGCGCGGGGACTGACAGGACCTGCCCCACCATGTCCGCCGGCGAGTAAACAACATCCGCGTAGTAGTACCGGAGCGCGGTGTAGCCCTGGACTACCGACTCGTTGTTCCGGCGGTGGTCCTTCTTCACCTGGGTCCACTCAGCATGATGCCGGCCGTCCAGCTCCACCACCAGCCAGCCCTCCAATGGAAGATCAACCTGGCCCACACGCTCAAGGTAGGCCTTGGTTTCCACGCGGATCCCGGTCTGCCGGAAGTAGGTCCGAGCCAAGGTTTCCAGAAGCGAGTCAGCACCCCGGTCCACCCACCTCAGGACCTCATGAGCAGGGCCGTTCCGCCTTCCTGGCAGCCGGGCCTTCAGAAAGTCCACGGTCATGTCTCCCCGCTGAACGGCACATTCCACCATCACCAAGGACTCTGCCAGGGGCAGACACCTCAGCGCGTGGATAAGGACATCGGCCAGTGCGGCTACCGGCCTTTCGAACTGGGGCGGCAGCAACAGGCCAGCATGGTGAACCACGCTGCCGGTGACCGCACCGGCTCGCCGGTGGTGCACATGCAGTACACCCGACGACGGCAGCGCCCACAACCCATGGTGGGGAGCGGCGCTGGCGCACGTCAGGAGTTGGCGGCTGCGCAACAGACCCACAAGCTCTGCCGGTGCCGTCGGGAGGGCATACAGCCCGCGGTCCGGCTGGAGGAGCTGCCCGCCCCGGACAGCCCGGCGCAACGACGCATCATCATCGATTCCCAGCCTGCCCAGCGCCGGGCGCCTGGCTGCTCCGCGGCAAAGTTGCAGGGCTTTCTGCACATCCATGTGGCCATGCTGCCGCTGCCGGGGGTCTGGCCGCGCCCCATGGCGCCCCTATGTGGATAAGTCGGCGCGCCGGCAGTTGCCCTTCGGCGTCACACTGAACACGCTTTTGGCCACGAGCGGAGACATAAACCCCGGAAATCCGCGGCCGCCCCCGCCCGCGGCACGCGGCACGCAAAAGGCTGCCTCCCGTGACACCAGGGTCACAGAAGGCAGCCTCCCCACACAGGTTCAGTACACAGGCTCAGCGAGCCGGCCCGCTAAGCCGCAGCGGCGGCGGCGGTGATCAGTCCATTCCGCGCAGGTCCAGGACCAACTCGGTGTCGCCGTCGTCCGTCAGGAGAACCGGGATGCCCCAGTCCTGCTGGTACAGGTGACAGGCGGCGTGGTCCGGGATCTCGCCGTCCGCATCCTCCGGGCCGTCGCAGGCCGCGGCGCGGGCGGTGATGTGCAGGACGCCCTCCGGAATGCCGGAAGCCAGCTCCAGCGTGCGGAGCAGGCCCACCGAGGTTCCGCCGCCGGCAACAAGCAGCTCCGGCGGGGTGGAGGAGATCTTCAGCTGCGTGGGATCGCCCCAGCGGTCGTCGAGCTTCTGCCCGGTGGGCGCGGTGAAACGTACGGTCAGCTCGAGCAGTCCGGGGGCTACCGGGCTCTTGGGCCGGTGCGTCTGGGCGGCGCCCTCGTCCACCTGCTGGGCTTCCTTGGGGATGGGCACGTAGACCAGCTGGTGCTTGTTGGCCTCCACCACTACCAGTAGCGGCTCGGAGCCTGCGGCGTGCGTGTGGTCCACAATCACGTCGGAGGGCTCCGAGAGTCCGCGGGCCAGCGTGGAAACAGTCCCCGCAGCGGGGTCGTAGCGCCGCACGGCACCGTTGTAGGTGTCGGCAATGGCAATGGAACCGTCAGGCAGGACCGTGACGCCGAGCGGGTGCTGGAGGCGCGCCTCGGACGCGGGGCCGTCGCGGAAGCCGAAGTCGAACAGGCCCTTGCCCACGGCAGTCTCCACGGTGACCGTGCCGCCGTCGTCAATGATCAGCTTGCGGAGGGCGGAGGTTTCGGAGTCCGCCACCCAGATGTTGCCGTCGGCGTCCTCGGCCAGGCCGGAGGGCTGCGCGAACCAGGCTTCGTGGGCGGGGCCGTCCAGGAGGCCTTCCAGGCCGTTGCCGGCGATAATTGCCACGGCGCCGGTGAGGGGCTCGAAGCTGAAGATCTGATGCGTGCCGGCCATGGCGATCACCACGGCGTTCAGCTTGGTGGACCAGACGACGTCCCACGGCGAGCTGAGGGACACTTCCAGCGGGTGCTCGCTGAGCTGGCCCGTGAAGCCGGCAGCGTCTTCGTCCACCCGCGCGGGGCCGGTTTCCAGCAGTCGCTGCACGCCGTTGCCAACAATCGTCGTGGCTGTTCCGTCCGCGAGCGAGAGTCCCCGGAGGCGGTGGTTGACGGAGTCTGCAATCACGACGTCGTAGCCCGCCGTCGCTGCCACCCCTTCCGGAAGCAGCACCAGGCCCTGCGGCTCGTTGAACCGTGCGGTCGGCTGGACGGAGTCGACGGCGGCGGCCGGGCCGTCAGCGTGGCCCTTGGTCCCGGAGCCGAAGGTGCGCAGCACCGTCTGGAAGTCGTTGCCCAGCTCCACAAGACGGTGGTGGCCCGTGTCGGTTACCAGCCAGGAACCCCCGGTGGCGGTATCCGCGGCAGCCGGAGTCCCGCCGTCGGACGTACCCTGCGCACCTGATCCGCGCCCGGCGGAACCAGGCCCAGGTGAACCCTGCACGGCTGAACCGCGCCCGGCCGGCAGGAACAGTGCCTTGCCGGGGAAGCGCAGCGTGCCCGATGTGGCTTCCGGCGCCACGTACGGGCCGGAGCCGCGGTGCAGCGTGCCCTTGGCCTCGTGCTCGGCGATCAGCTCGGGGATGAGCACGGCCAGGCCGTCGGCGTGGCCTTCACCGGACAGGTGCGCCACGATGTAGCCCTCGGGGTCGATGACTACCAGCGTGGGCCACGCGCGCGCTGTGTAGGCCTTCCACGTCTCCAGCTCGGGATCGTCCAGGACGGGGTGGTGGATCTCGTAGCGTTCCACGGCGGCGGCCAGGGCCACGGGATCTGCTTCGTGTTCAAACTTGGGCGAGTGGACACCCACCGTGACCAGGACGTCGGAGTACTGTTCCTCGAGCGGGCGCAGCTCATCGAGGACGTGCAGGCAGTTGATGCAGCAGAAAGTCCAGAAGTCGAGCAGCACAATTTTGCCGCGCAGTGCTTCGAGGTCCAGCGATTTGCCGCCGGTGTTGAGCCAGTTGCGGCCCACCAGTTCGGAGGCGCGGACCCGGAGTTGGGTGCGTACGGTTTCGCTCATCAGCGTCCTTCCAGCTTTGAGTTGCGTTCAGCCAATCTGGCATCGCGTTCGGCCAATTTGGCAAACATATCGTTGTAAGCGGTGAGATCGGCGTCGTTATTCCTGTCCGCTGCCCGATCGGTGCGGCGGGTCTCCCGTTCATCGGAGCGGGACCACATGATGGCGACGCCGATGGCCACCAGGAGGGTGGGCACTTCGCCGATGCCCCAAGCCACGGCCCCGCCCATTTGCTGGTCCAGGAGGGCGGAGGGCCCCCAGGCGCGGCCCAGGTTGCCGAAGTAGTCGGCCGCCAGCAGGCTGGTGCCGCCCATGACGGCGACGCCGAAGAACGCGTGGAAGCCCATGGTCGCCAGCAGCAGGAGCAGGCGCATGGGATAGGGTGCGCGGCGGGGCAACGGGTCCGTGCCGATCATGCTCAGGATGAAGATGTAACCCGTGAGCGAGAAGTGCACGATCATAAGCTCGTGGCCCACGTGGTCCCGCATGGCGAAATCGAAGGCATCCGAGAAGTAGAACAGCACGATGGAGCCCGCGAAATTGGCCGCCGCGAAGATGGGGTGCGTGACCAGTTGCGAGAACTTGGAGTGGATAAACACGAGCAGCCACTCGCGCGTCCCACGGGAGCCGTCGCCGCGGGCAGGCAAGGCCCGCAGGGCCAGCGTCACCGGGGCGCCGAGCACCAGGAAGATGGGTGCCACCATGGTCAGCGCCATGTGGTCCACCATGTGCGCGGAGAAGAGGACCCTGCCATAGACCGACGGCGGCCCTGACGTAATGAAGGTCAGCACCAGGAGGCCGATCACCCAGTTCACGGCCCGGAACCACTGCCACTTGTCGCCGCGTCGAAGCACCTTGGCGACGCCCAGGAAGTAGGCCACCAGCCCGAAGAGAACCACGGCCACCCAGAGCCAGTCAAAGCGCCATTCCGTCAGCCAGCGCTCCGGAGTCAGTTCAGGCGGCAGCTCGTAGCCGGTGAGAATGAAGGCCGGCGACGCGTCCGGCGCAAACGTGGTGGGCTGCGGCGGGGCCGACCGGCTCAGGGCGACGGCGACGCCGGAGGTGGCTCCCATAACGAGGAGTTCCGCGAGCACCAGCTGCCACAGCACGCGGCGTGAAGACATTGCCGAGCCTTTGCGGCCAAGCTGGGGGATGACCCATTGCCGGTGCATCAAACCGATCCCGCCAAGGACCAAGGTGGCCGTCGACTTCGCAAGGATCAGTTGGCCGTAAGGGGAACCAAAGAGGTCACCCCAGTTGGTAATGCGGATGCTGGCATTGATGACGCCTGAGGCAAGGACGAGCACAAACGCAAAGCCGGCCAGGGAGGAGAAACGCCGCAGCGTCGGTTCCGTGATGTCGGCGGCGGCCCCGGGCTTCGAGCCGGTAAGGATTCCGGACAGCAGCGCCAGGACGATGATGCCGCCAACCCAAGCGCTGACGCCCACAAGGTGCAGGCCCAGGGAGTTGATGGCGCCTTCGTGGTCCGATGAGCTTGAGGAGTGGCCGATCAGAGCGGCGGGAACCAGCCCGGCAAGCGCCAGGATCAGCGTGAGCGCCAGTCCGCCAAGGGATCTGACACCGAACAGCGCGGTGGTCACCACAGCCGCGATGATGGTCACTGTCAGCCATGCCCGGCCGGTGTCGATGTCCGTCATGAAGTACACCAGGGCGCGGGTGAACTCGGCGTCCCCACCGACGGCCTGGCCGGCAACGTCTGAGTAGGTGAGGACCAGCACGGCCACCGCTGACAGCGTCCAGGCAGCACCCGCAGCGGCAGCAATGGCCAGGGCCCGGGCGAAGGCCGGATGTTCCGGAGCGTCGCCGTTGTGGTTCCGGGAGCGGGGTCCCGCAGATCTTGGAAGGATGCCGACGGCGAAGATCAGTCCGCCGATCACCGTCGCCAGCGCCACGTTGTGGATGGCCTTGCTGACGGGAAGCCCCCAGCGGACCAAGGCTCCCGGGTCAGAGACCTCACGAGCCGCGGAAGCGCCGGAGAAGAGGAGCGCCGCCGTCAGTCCCAGGAAGAGGGCTGCGAGGCCCGCGAGCTGCCAGGGCCGGGAAATCCCCAGGACGCCGCCACCCCGGGCCGAGGCGCCCCCGACGGGGCCTGGCTGGGGTGCTGCGGGACGGGATTTTGCTGCAGAAGGCACCTATCCATTGTCCGCTACGGGTGCCCACGCGGCGAATCGGCTTAAAGCAAAGAAGCGGCAACCCTGAGGTTGCCGCTTCTTTGCTGCTGTTGCTGAGAAGATTACTTCTTCTTGGCGACTGCAGCCTTCAGCTTGGAGCCGGCGGTCAGCTTGACGCTGTGGCCTGCTGCAATCTGGATGGTCTCGCCGGTCTGCGGGTTGCGGCCAGTGCGGGCTGCACGGTCGGTGCGCTCAACTGCGAGCCAGCCCGGGATGGTGATCTTCTCGCCGGCAGCGACGGAAGTCTCGAAAACCTCGAACAGCGCATCGAGGACGGAGTTGACGGCTGCCTGGCTGGTGCCGGCCTTGCCTGCTACCTCTGAAACAAGTTCACTACGGTTCTTAGCCATTGATGTCCTCCTGGACGGTCACGATTTTTGGAGCCTGAACGCGGCATGCGTGCAAGCCACTCTTCGAAAACTTACCAGCTTGGGCCCGCGAGGACCGCAAATTCCGCGTGTTTCCGCGACTTTTTGACTAAAATCACCGGTTTTCCAGGGATTACCGGGGGAATTGCGCCCACAGCGGACGCTCTCGCAGGTCCTGCGGGTTTCCGGCGGACGCTCTCTCAGTTCCTGCGCTCTTCCCTTGGACGCTGGGACTGTGGAATTAACGGTGTATCCGGCTCGACACGCCGGGCGGTAAGCCTGGCGGGGAGGAGCCCGATATGGCCGCAACACTTGAGGCTGTGCCGAGTACGAAAACCGCTGAGAAGAAGACAGAAATATCCGAGGCCGACGCTGCCCGTGAGCTGGTCAGAATGGCGAAGGAACAGGGCCTGTCCCTGACCGGTCCTGACGGTCTGCTCAAGCAGCTGACCAAGACCGTGATCGAGACCGCGCTCGATGAGGAAATGACCGAGCATCTCGGATATGAAAAGCACGATACGGCCGGTAAGCAGACCGGCAACTCCCGCAACGGGGTGCGCCCGAAAACGGTGTTGACGGAGACCACCGGCCCCGTGGAGGTGGACGTGCCGAGGGACCGGGAAGGAACGTTCGAGCCGGTCATCGTCAAGAAGCGCCAGCGCCGCCTGACCGGGGTCGATGAGATGGTCCTCTCGCTCTACGCCAAGGGCCTGACCACCGGGGAAATCAGCGCGCACTTCGCCGAGATCTACGGTGCGTCGGTGTCGAAGGAGACGGTCTCGCGGATCACCGACAGGGTGCTCGAGGAGATGGCCGCGTGGCAGAACCGGCCGCTGGATGAGGTCTACGCGGCGATCTTCATCGACGCCATCGTCGTCAAGATCCGGGACGGGCAGGTCGCCAACCGGCCCGTCTACGCCGCGATCGGGGTCACCCTCGACGGTGAGAAGGACATCCTGGGGCTGTGGGCCGGGACCGGCGGGGAGGGCGCGAAGTTCTGGATGAGCGTGCTCACCGACATCAAGAACCGCGGCGTCAAAGACACCTTCTTCCTGGTCTGCGACGGCCTCAAAGGCCTGCCCGAAGTCGTCACCAACGTCTGGCCGCTGACGACCGTGCAGACCTGCATCATTCACCTGATCCGGAATACCTTCCGGCTGGCCTCGAAGAAGGACTGGGACGCGCTCAAACGCGATGTGAAGCCCATCTACACCGCTGTGAATGCTGCGGCGGCCAGAGCGGCTTTCGAGGAGCTCACGGAGCGCTGGGGCAAGAAATACGGGGCGATCGTGCGGCTCTGGGAGAACGCATGGGAGGAATTCATCCCGTTCCTGGACTACGACGTGGAAATCCGGCGCGTGATCTGCTCGACCAACGCGATCGAATCCCTCAACGCCAGGTACCGGCGCGCCGTGAAGGCCCGGGGTCATTTCCCCACCGAACAGGCTGCGCTAAAGTGCCTCTATCTGGTCACCCGATCCCTCGATCCGACCGGTGCCGGCAAGACCAGATGGGCCGTGCGTTGGAAGCCCGCTTTGAACGCCTTCGCCATCACCTTCAGCGACCGATTCCCGGCCGCCGAAAGCTACTAAATGAAAACGCCGGATACACCGTTTATGAGATAGTCCCTGGACGCTCTATCACTTCGCGGGGTCGGGGCCTGTGTGGTGTCCGACGGCGGCGGGGTGGGTGGGTGCCGCTCCTTCGGTGGTGTGCCGGGCGGTGTGGGAGCGTGTCGAAATTCACTGTAGGTGGCGTGTGTTGTCCGGGTTGGGTCCGGGTTTTGGGCCGGTTGGGGTGGTGTTTTGGTTTTGGTGGTTAACGTGGGAGAGCCCCCCGACCTGGTGGTTGGGGGCTCTCGACCTGTAATGATGTTCCGGCGGTGACCTACTCTCCCACACCCTCCCGGGTGCAGTACCATCGGCGCTGTGGGTCTTAGCTTCCGGGTTCGGAATGGGACCGGGCGTTTCCCCCACGCTATGACCGCCGTAACCCTTGCTCCTCACCCGCTGGCTGTGCCGTGGGTGGGAATTCTGTGGTTACAACATGCTCCTGCCGGTTAAGGCAGGTGTGGTGTTGTTATGTTGTTGTGTTTGTTCCTCAAGCAACGGGTTTGTTGTTTGGGAACCACATAGTGGACGCAAGCAGTCTTGTTATCTTTGTACCAACCCTGTGGTGTAAACCTCTTTTGAATAGGTTTACGGGGGTGGTGTGTGGTGTAAGTTATCGGCCTATTAGTACCGGTCAGCTTCACGAGTCGTTAGTCCTCGCTTCCACATCCGGCCTATCAACCCAGTGGTCTGGCTGGGGGCCTCTCACACACAAGGTGTATGGAAATCTCATCTCGAAGCGAGCTTCCCGCTTAGATGCTTTCAGCGGTTATCCCATCCGAACGTAGCTAATCAGCGGTGCACTTGGCAGTACAACTGACACACCAGAGGTTCGTCCGTCCCGGTCCTCTCGTACTAAGGACAGCCCTTCTCAAATTTCCTGCGCGCGCAGCGGATAGGGACCGAACTGTCTCACGACGTTCTAAACCCAGCTCGCGTACCGCTTTAATGGGCGAACAGCCCAACCCTTGGGACCTACTCCAGCCCCAGGATGCGACGAGCCGACATCGAGGTGCCAAACCATGCCGTCGATATGGACTCTTGGGCAAGATCAGCCTGTTATCCCCGAGGTACCTTTTATCCGTTGAGCGACGGCCATTCCACAATGTACCGCCGGATCACTAGTCCCGACTTTCGTCCCTGCTCGAGATGTCTCTCTCACAGTCAAGCTCCCTTGTGCACTTACACTCGACACCTGATTGCCAACCAGGCTGAGGGAACCTTTGGGCGCCTCCGTTACTTTTTAGGAGGCAACCGCCCCAGTTAAACTACCCATCAGGCACTGTCCCTGACCCGGATTACGGGCCGAAGTTAGATGTCCAAAGTGACCAGAGTGGTATTTCAACGATGACTCCACCCGAACTGGCGTCCGGGCTTCAACGTCTCCCACCTATCCTACACAAGCCACTCCGAACACCAATACCAAACTATAGTAAAGGTCTCGGGGTCTTTCCGTCCTGCTGCGCGTAACGAGCATCTTTACTCGTACTGCAATTTCGCCGAGTTTATGGTTGAGACAGCGGGGAAGTCGTTACTCCATTCGTGCAGGTCGGAACTTACCCGACAAGGAATTTCGCTACCTTAGGATGGTTATAGTTACCACCGCCGTTTACTGGGGCTTGAATTCTCAGCTTCGCCCGTAAGGGCTAACCGGTCCTCTTAACCTTCCAGCACCGGGCAGGAGTCAGTCCGTATACATCGTCTTGCGACTTCGCACGGACCTGTGTTTTTAGTAAACAGTCGCTTCCCCCTGGTCTCTGCGGCCCCGATCCCCTCCCACCAGCAAGTGGTGTTCAAGGTTGGGGCCCCCCTTCTCCCGAAGTTACGGGGGCATTTTGCCGAGTTCCTTAACCATAATTCTCTCGATCGCCTTAGTATTCTCTACCTGATCACCTGTGTCGGTTTGGGGTACGGGCGGCTAAAACCTCGCGTCGATGCTTTTCTCGGCAGCATAGGATCACCAAATCCCCCCGTGAGGGGGTCCCATCAGATCTCAGGCATCATGAACGGCGGATTTGCCTACCGTTCGCCCTACATCCTTAGACCGGGACAACCATCGCCCGGCTTGGCTACCTTCCTGCGTCACACCTGTTAATACGCTTGCCTCCCAGGATCAGGTCCCGCGCTCCACCAAAACCCACACACCCCGAAGGGCGATAGGGCAGGTCTCGGGCGGTTAGTATCCCCTGTTCAACATGGACGGTTTTTCGCCGGTACGGGAATATCAACCCGTTGTCCATCGACTACGCCTGTCGGCCTCGCCTTAGGTCCCGACTTACCCAGGGCAGATTAGCTTGACCCTGGAACCCTTGATCATTCGGCGGACGGGTTTCTCACCCGTCTTTCGCTACTCATGCCTGCATTCTCACTCGTGTAGGCTCCACCGCTGGTTTACACCGCGACTTCACTGCCCACACGACGCTCCCCTACCACTCCAGACGCCTGAACCAACCCACAAGGGGCGGCTTAGCTAATATCTGAAATCCACAACTTCGGCGGTGTACTTGAGCCCCGCTACATTGTCGGCGCGGAATCACTTGACCAGTGAGCTATTACGCACTCTTTTAAGGATGGCTGCTTCTAAGCCAACCTCCTGGTTGTCTTCGCAACTCCACATCCTTTCCCACTTAGCACACGCTTAGGGGCCTTAGTTGGTGGTCTGGGCTGTTTCCCTCTCGACTATGAAGCTTATCCCCCACAGTCTCACTGCTGCGCTCTCACTTACCGGCATTCGGAGTTTGGCTGACGTCAGTAACCTTGTAGGGCCCATTAGCCATCCAGTAGCTCTACCTCCAGCAAGAAACACGCAACGCTGCACCTAAATGCATTTCGGGGAGAACCAGCTATCACGAAGTTTGATTGGCCTTTCACCCCTACCCACAGCTCATCCCCTCCATTTTCAACTGAAGTGGGTTCGGTCCTCCACGACGTCTTACCGTCGCTTCAACCTGGCCATGGGTAGATCACTTCGCTTCGGGTCTAGATCACGCCACTGCAACGCCCTATTCAGACTCGCTTTCGCTACGGCTTCCCCACACGGGTTAACCTCGCGACGTAACACTAACTCGCAGGCTCATTCTTCAAAAGGCACGCCGTCACACCCATACAGACAAGCTGCAGATGCTCCGACGGATTGTAAGCACACGGTTTCAGGTACTGTTTCACTCCCCTCCCGGGGTACTTTTCACCTTTCCCTCACGGTACTGGTCCGCTATCGGTCATTAGGGAGTATTTAGGCTTATCAGGTGGTCCTGACAGATTCACACGGGATTTCTCGGGCCCCGTGCTACTTGGGATACTCTCCAGGCGGCACAAAACATTTCGGTTACGGGGCTCACACCCTCTCTGGCCGGCCTTTCAAGACCGTTCACCTATGCCTGCACATCACACCTCACTGTCCCGGCAGAGACAGTACGGAAAGTCCCACAACCCCGACCATGCAACGCCCGCCGGCTATCACACATGGAACGGTTTAGCCTGATCCGCGTTCGCTCGCCACTACTGACGGAATCACTATTGTTTTCTCTTCCTGCGGGTACTGAGATGTTTCACTTCCCCGCGTTCCCTCCACACACCCTATGTGTTCAGATGCGGGTCACCAGGCAGCTCGCGCCCCTGGCGGGGTTTCCCCATTCGGACACCCTGGGATCACAGTCCGGTTATCGACTCCCCCAGGCTTATCGCAGATTCCTACGTCCTTCTTCGGCTCCTAATGCCAAGGCATCCACCGTGTGCTCTTAAAAACTTGACCACAAAAGATCAAAAAACTAATTCACGAGAGAACCACAGAAACCACCCACACCCCAAAGGAGTGCGGACAGATCCAGGTTCATAATTCTTGGAAATTGCTTCTTATAAAAGATGCTCGCGTCCACTATGTAGTTCTCAAACAACAACCCCAAACCACACACCCCACACACAAAAAAGTGCATGCTCGGTGCAGCCAGGAAACCAGAAACAAACAAACCCGACAAAACACACCACAACCCGTAAGCTGCAGCCCGTCCTCCCGGCCCTGTTGCCTCAGGACCCAACAGTGTGCCAAACACTAAACCACCCAACCCCGCACCCACACCATTCCAAGACACCCTCAAGAGGGCATCCGTACTAGGCGAGGCACAAAACAAGCGGCCGCTATTCATTGATATTCCACCCTTGAGCACCCGCCGCAGAACTAGCGTCTGCGCAACGGGCATATACTCCTGACAACCCCTCCACACCCGCACAAATGCGGGGCAAGGTGACTGTAGGTGCTCCTTAGAAAGGAGGTGATCCAGCCGCACCTTCCGGTACGGCTACCTTGTTACGACTTAGTCCCAATCGCCAGTCCCACCTTCGACAGCTCCCTCCCACAAGGGGTTAGGCCACCGGCTTCGGGTGTTACCAACTTTCGTGACTTGACGGGCGGTGTGTACAAGGCCCGGGAACGTATTCACCGCAGCGTTGCTGATCTGCGATTACTAGCGACTCCGACTTCATGGGGTCGAGTTGCAGACCCCAATCCGAACTGAGACCGGCTTTTTGGGATTAGCTCCACCTCACAGTATCGCAACCCTTTGTACCGGCCATTGTAGCATGCGTGAAGCCCAAGACATAAGGGGCATGATGATTTGACGTCGTCCCCACCTTCCTCCGAGTTGACCCCGGCAGTCTCCTATGAGTCCCCGCCATCACGCGCTGGCAACATAGAACGAGGGTTGCGCTCGTTGCGGGACTTAACCCAACATCTCACGACACGAGCTGACGACAACCATGCACCACCTGTAAACCGACCGCAAGCGGGGCACCTGTTTCCAGGTATTTCCGGTTCATGTCAAGCCTTGGTAAGGTTCTTCGCGTTGCATCGAATTAATCCGCATGCTCCGCCGCTTGTGCGGGCCCCCGTCAATTCCTTTGAGTTTTAGCCTTGCGGCCGTACTCCCCAGGCGGGGCACTTAATGCGTTAGCTACGGCGCGGAAAACGTGGAATGTCCCCCACACCTAGTGCCCAACGTTTACGGCATGGACTACCAGGGTATCTAATCCTGTTCGCTCCCCATGCTTTCGCTCCTCAGCGTCAGTTAATGCCCAGAGACCTGCCTTCGCCATCGGTGTTCCTCCTGATATCTGCGCATTTCACCGCTACACCAGGAATTCCAGTCTCCCCTACATCACTCTAGTCTGCCCGTACCCACCGCAGATCCGGAGTTGAGCCCCGGACTTTCACGGCAGACGCGACAAACCGCCTACGAGCTCTTTACGCCCAATAATTCCGGATAACGCTTGCGCCCTACGTATTACCGCGGCTGCTGGCACGTAGTTAGCCGGCGCTTCTTCTGCAGGTACCGTCACTTTCGCTTCTTCCCTACTGAAAGAGGTTTACAACCCGAAGGCCGTCATCCCTCACGCGGCGTCGCTGCATCAGGCTTTCGCCCATTGTGCAATATTCCCCACTGCTGCCTCCCGTAGGAGTCTGGGCCGTGTCTCAGTCCCAGTGTGGCCGGTCACCCTCTCAGGCCGGCTACCCGTCGTCGCCTTGGTGAGCCATTACCTCACCAACAAGCTGATAGGCCGCGAGTCCATCCAAAACCACAAAAAAGCTTTCCACCCCCCACCATGCGATGAGGAGTCATATCCGGTATTAGACCCAGTTTCCCAGGCTTATCCCAGAGTTAAGGGCAGGTTACTCACGTGTTACTCACCCGTTCGCCACTAATCACCAGTGCAAGCACCAGGTCATCGTTCGACTTGCATGTGTTAAGCACGCCGCCAGCGTTCATCCTGAGCCAGGATCAAACTCTCCGTTGAAGTAAAACAAAAACGAACACAACCAACACCCCCGGAAATAACGGAAGAAGAAGGCTGCAAAATTTGAAACCAGCTGTAAAAACCAGACCCAACCACGAGGTGGCGGACCCGGCCAAAACAACCAATCAATAAAACAATTGGTATCAACAAACTTGGCACACTATTGAGTTCTCAAACAACAGACACACCCGGCACCACCACAACCATTCAATCGGCCGTGGATCGCTCCGGAGCAACTTTTCAAAGTTACCCGGTTTCCCGCCCCGATGCAAATCCATATTCCAGGACCCGCACCAGCAGAAAACACATCCCCACCAAACCGAGGCGCTCAAAAGAACAACCAACATTTGGTCTTGAATTTGGGGGTTTGGCCGCCCGCGGTAACCAGCTCTTCGCTGTTCCCCTCGCGGCGACTTAGAAAACAATACACCCACCCAACCCCCACCGCAAATCCACCCCCACACCAGGCCCAAAGCCCAATGCCCCCAGAATCCGGGTAGTGGCGGGGAATCTGAGGGGTTCACCGGGGTCCCGGTACAGTAATCGGCCAGAATGGGTTTGTGTTGACTGGATCACATCAAGCGGTGAATGGCCAGCGGCCGAGACGACCAAGGCTGTTGGCTTTCCGGTGCCAGGTCGGAACCCTCTGCCTTGTTGTAGGTTCGCCGTATCGTGCACCTGCGCGTATCCCTCCTGGCCAGGTCTCCTAAGAACGGCTCAGTCGTGCGCTGATAGCGGCATGAGGCCGATGACCAGGATCAGTTCGCCTTTGATGCGAGATGGTTTCGAAGCCGGCGGCACTAAGCATCATGGTTAGGTCCCCCACGGGCCAGGAGTATGCAGGCGTGACAGCGTGTGGAAATCTCGCGATTTGGTCACCTTCAAACAGACCTAGTAGGAGAAGCCCGCCAGGAGTCAGGCGCCGTGCCAGCTCCCGGAGAACGGATGGAACCTGGTCGGGTGCAAAGTGGATTAGCGAGTACCAAGCCAGAATGCCGGAGGCATATCGTTCGGGAACTCCGAGACTCGTGAGGGAGGCGACCCGGAATGGGATGCCGGGGTAGGTTGCTTCTGCTTGATTGATGAACGCCGGCACCAAATCGATTCCTTCGACCGCGGCCCCTTGGTCCGCGAGGAATTTGGTCCAATGGCCGGGCCCGCATCCTACGTCCAGCACTGGCCCCACGAGAGGTGCGACCCACTCAGCTACGAGTTTCCGGTCAGCCGGATGCGTGGACTCGACCGACCCAAATCTGGCAATGTACTCGGCTGCTCTCTTTGAGTACGCGATCTCGACCTCGGCATCCGTCATGCAGCCACTCTATGGTGGGCGGCACTAATCGATGCTTTCCGGGCAGAGTTTGCCTTTTCGTGTGAGGTGCCCTCTACAGACGGGTGCGGCCGCGGTAGCCATGGATGGCCTGCTGGGGACCAGACGCCGGCACTCATCGAGCGCCTTGCAGTCGGGCGGGACCGGCACCCTCCCGGATCGGGGCGAGGTCGATGATCACGGTGACGCACTTGTCGCCACGTTTTGTGTGGCGCCACACGTACCCGCAGTCGATACACCGGTACCGGCGGATAGTGTCCTTAAGGACCTTGGGACGACAGCCCAGCGGCTCGAGCGCCAACTCCCGGGTCACCGTGTCCCTGCCATGCTCAAGCCCGCAAACGTCGGCACCACGGGTCGATCGAATCGCGGGGCTCGACGACCCGACCGCCAGCACCGCACGATCGGGCTCAAGCGATCGTGTCCAAGGGATCTATGGCTGCCACTCCCTCGCGGGCGCGCGCTTAAGGACGCGCTTTCAGCCGGTACCGCTCGAGCAGGTTCTACGGGTCGGTCGCGACGCTCTACCCGGACCGCAGGTCGGGCGCCGGAGCCATAATCGGTCGGGGCACCAGGGCCGTGCCGCACAGAAGAGACGACGGATGGCGCCGTCGGGCAGAGGAGTCCTCGAATGACGAAGTACCTGATCTCGTTCCCCGGTGAGGACAGGGTGTTCCCGGGGGAGGACTTCGAGGCGGTGCTCGAAGCCACGCATGTCGTCATCGACGAGGCCAAGGCGGCGTGCGTGTACGTCTTCGGCGACGGAATCGATGAGGACGTAAACCCGGTGCTCGTGGCCGGTGACGGCACTGTCACCAAGGGCAGGTACCTTGGCCACAAGGTGCACAACGGCGGCTACACCGTTCTCGAGCTGGCCTCGGGGGAGGCGGCACTCGAGTGGGCCGCGAAGATCGCCGTCGCCTGCCGCTGCTCGCAAGAGGTCCGGCAGTTCCAGTACGACCCGGCCAGCTGACGAGAGTAACCTCAGCCAGAGTCCGTCGTACGCCGCGCGCCCATAATGAAAGGCGTACGGCAGCGCAAAGGGCGGGTGATCTCGACCAACGGCAACTCGCTAGCCCACTCGTCGATCGAATCCGGTCGGCAGGTCAGCGGGCGAGGCTTCTTTGAGTGTTGGGGACGACGTCCGTGTATCTAATACCTGCCGGGACTGAACACAGTGACTGCATGCGCAGACGACCGGCAGCCCCCCCTACGTGTCAGGCTGGAACGGTACCAGGGCTCATAGCAAGTCCGTTTAATCGCGTGGGGCGAGAGCCAGGAATCCAGCAATCATGTCCAGTCCAGTTTTGAGTGCAGTACGCGAAGATAGTGCTGTGAATAGTAGTAATTCTTCCGGGCCGCGGGCCGGTGGTCCGCGGCCGCGCCGGTCGTTCACTCCGGTCCAGAAGCTCGAGTTCCTCGCCGCCTACGAGAACGCGTGTGAGACCAATGCCGGCGGCGCTTTCCTGCGCACGGAGGGCCTGTATTCGTCGCAGATGACCGAGTGGCGGCGGCTGCGTGACGCCGGTGTCCTGGCCGGGAAGAAGGCTGGGGATTCGATCGGGAAACTCTCGGCGGAGCAGGCTGAGAACGCGCGTTTGCGCCGCCAGTTAGAGGTGAGTGAGGGCCGGTTGAAGCAGACCGAGGCAGCCTTGGAGCTGATGGGAAAACTACAGGCGTTCTTAGAGAGCGCCTCAGAGGATATGCCGGACGGGCCCCGGTCCAAGAAACGCTGATGGCCACGTACCGGTCGATGCTGGACCTAAGGATCCCTACGCGCCGGGCAGCATCATTGACCGGTGTTTCCCGGACGACCGCGAACCGGAAACCGGCCCCGCCGCGGGACCAGATGGCGGTGGTGCCGCAGAACAAACTCAGCGCCGCTGAGCGGGCCGGGATTCTGGCGGCGCTGAACTCGCCGGAGTTCGTGGACCTGGCCCCCATGCAGGTCTATGCGAAGCTGCTGGATCAGGGGATCTATCTGGGGTCCCTGTCGACTTTTTACCGGGTGCCGGAGGAAAACCGGATGGTCAAGGAGCGCCGCCGGCTGGCCAAGCACCCGCCCCGGGCAGTTCCTGAACTGGTCGCCACCGCCCCGGGACAGGTCTACACGTGGGATATTACAAAGCTCGCGGGCCCGGTCAAGGGGAAGTATTTTGACTGCTACATGATGGTGGATATCCATTCCAGGTTCATCGTCGGCGCGCACGTCCACGCCACCGAATCGGGGGCATTGGCCGTGGAAATGATGAAGGGAATCTTCGGAATCCACGGCATCCCCCAGGTCGTGCACGCGGACCGGGGAACATCCATGACCTCCAAAACCGTCGCGGCGCTGCTCTCGGATCTGGAGGTCACCCGGTCCCACTCCAGGCCCCGCGTGAGCAATGATAATCCCTACAGTGAGTCGATTTTCAAGACCCTGAAATACGGTCCGGAATTCCCGGAACGCTTCGCCTCAGTCCACGACGCCGGAGCATTTATCAGCAGTTTCGTGGACTGGTACAACCATCATCACCAGCACTCCGGCATCGGCTTCCACACCCCCGCGAACGTCCACTACGGCCACGCCGCCGGCGTCGCCAGGGAACGCTCGGAAACCCTCGCTGCAGCCCGCACGAAACACCCCGAACGATTCACGACAACCACTGATCCCAAAATTCTCGCGCTCCCAGGACCAGCGTGGATCAACCAACCCAAGGAAATCACCGAACAGTCAGCCGCCTAACTCCCGTTGGTACCGTTCAGCTTGAAAAATTCCGGCCGGCCAACAAATATCGGCTCGTCGCCTACCCCACGGCCAAGGGCTGCGCCGCCGCATGCTTCCCCGAAGCCAACGCCCTGCTCCACAAGGAAAACGTGGCCCGCGGATCCAACACCCCCGGCTTCAAGGCAATGTTCGTCCGCTTCGTGCCGCACGCCGAAGCAGCAGCGCCGAACTAGCCAACCTGAACCCGCCGCCCCGCCCGCCGGCACCTGCCAACCCGACCCAAGGTAGGCGGAAACAAGTCACCCACCCACGGATCTCCGTGGGTGGGTGACTTTTCCAGCCCGGTAGGGTCGCGCTTAGTGGAGCCAGGCGTTCACAGCGTCCTGGTGGGCATCCACCCACTTCTTGGCCGCGGCTTCAGGCGTCATGCCGCCCTGGATGTCCGTGGCAACGGAGTTCTGGTCCTCGTTGGTCCATTTGAACGCCGTGGCCAGTTTGGCTGCAGGTGAGCCGCCCTCCTCGAACTTCTTGGAAATGATCTTGTTCAGCGTGTACTTCGGGTAGTCGCAGGCCACCTTCTCCGCCTCGGCGTCGCAGCCTTCGGTCCACTCCGGCAGGTTGACCTTCTTGAGCGGCACTTCGGACAGGAACCACTGCGGCTCGTAGAAGTAGCCAAGGAGCGCCGTCTTGTTCTGCTGTGCCGTCCGGAACGACTGGATCAGGGCGGCCTCCGAACCGGAGAACACCACCTTGTAGTCCAGGTTCAGGTTCTTCACGAGGGCCTCGTCGTTGGTAACGAAGGCGGGATCGCCGTCGAGGACCTGCCCCTTTCCGCCGGACTCTGAGGTGGCGAACATGGAGGCGTACTTGTTCAGGTTCTTGCCGTCGGTGATGTCCGGGTACTTTTCTGCCATCCATGGCGGCACGTACCAGCCGATGTGGCCTTCGTTGCCGGTGGGGCCGGCGTCGACAGCCACTTTCTGATCCGTAATGTACTGCTTCACCAGATCATCGTGGCCCCAGTTTTCCATGACGACGTCCACCTCGCCAGAGGCAAAACCCTGCCAGGCGATCTGCTCGTTCAGGTCCTTCTGGACCACGGTGCAGCCAAGCTTGTTCTTCGCCACGTAGCTGTACACAGCGGCATTTGCCGTATACCCCACCCAAGCGTTCATCGCGACATTAACACTTCCGCAGGGCGCTTCGGCGGCACCGGTGGCAGCAGCCACCTGGTTCACCGAGGCGCCGCCGCAACCTGCCAGGAGCAGGGCGGCAGCAGCAGCTCCAGCCACCGCTGGGACAGCTCGTTTCAACAGCAGTCCAGCTTTTTTCATCTTAGATCTCCTTGTTGGGGGGAATGCGGGGGGTCCTCCATGCCCTGCGCCAGGCGCAGGGCGGTTATGCGGTTACGTTGCTGTGGACTTGGTTGAGGGATTTTCCGCACCGGGGTGGCTGCGGCAGCCTGCGTCATCCTGTCGAGCAGGATGCCGAGGAAGACGATGGCAAGGCCCGCGGCGAGGCCCTTGCCGAAGAGCGCGCTTTGGACAAAGCCGGCGACGACGTCGTATCCGAGCCCGCCCGCGCCCACAAGCGCACCGACCACCACCATGGCCAGGACATAGATCAGGCCCTGGTTGGCGGCGAGGGCCAGGGTCTGCCGGGCCATCGGAAGCTGGACCTTGGTGATGACCTGCCAGGGAGTGGAGCCGCTGGCAACGGCAGCTTCGACAACGGTGGGGGAAATCGCTGCAATGCCGTCAGCCGTGATCTTGATTGCTACGGGGGCGGCGTAGATGATGCCGGCGATGATGGCGGTGAAGCGGGTGGCACCGAAGAGTCCAAGGAACGGAACCAGGTACACAAAGGCCGGCATGGTCTGGCCCGCGTCCAGCATGGGCCGCATGATCCGGTCCACCCGCTCGGACCGGCCCATTGCCACGCCGAAGACAACACCCAGGACCATGACCACTATGGTGGCCACCAGCGTTCCGGCCAGGGTGACCATGGAGTCGCTCCAGAGGCCGAGGTAGATGATCACGCCCAGGCATGCCGTGGTCAGGGCCGCGAGCTTCCAGCCGCCGAGGGCATATGCCGCAATGGCAATGACGGTCATGAGGATATAGAAGGGCGTGTCCGTAAGCAGCGACTGGAACGGGTTAAGGATCCCGATGGTGACGGCTTCCCGGAAGGAAACGGTGAACAGGGACATGTTGGTCTGCATCCACTGGCTGGCCGCGGCCACCGCCTGGACGATGACAGGACCGATGTTGAGATCCTTGGGGAACGCTGCTGCCCACAGCATGGTCCGGGAGAACTGCACCATGGCCAGTGCCAGCACAAGGGTGATGCCGAGGAGGATGTGCCTGGTCCTGCGGGAAACCCTGCGGTTCCGGGCCGCCCCCGGGTCTGCGCGGCGGCTGGCGGCGGTGGTGACCCGGTCCAGCACGATCGCGAGCAGGACGATGGAGAGCCCGGCGTTGACAGCTGTGCCGACGTCGAGCGATTGCAGCGCCCGTACCACTACCTGGCCAAGCCCGGGCGCCGCGATCAGCGCCGCGATGGTGACCATGGACAGAGCCGCCATGGTGCTCTGGTTGATTCCCATGACGATGGTCCGCCGGGCCATGGGAAGCTGCAGGGTGACCAGCCGCTGCAGGCCCGTTGTACCCAGCGAATCGGAGGCTTCGCGAGTGTTCTCCGGGATGGCGCGGATGCCGTGTGCTGTCAGCCGGATCACGGGCGGTGCAGCGTAGATCACGGTGGCTATGACGGCCGACGCCGGGCCGATGAGGAAGACCAGGGCAAGCGGGGCCAGGTACACGAATGTCGGCAGGGTCTGCATGAAGTCCAGCACGGGTGTGATCACCTTGGCGACCCGGCCGTAGACGCCGGCCAGGACGCCGAGCGGGATCCCGACCAGAAGGGTCAGCAGCACGGCTGTGAGGACCAGTGCGAACGTGTAGGTGGCTTCGAGGAACAAGCCCTGGAGGCCGAAGAACGTAAAGACGGCGACAGTCAGCAGCGCGACCCGCGCGTTACCGATCGCGAAGGCGATCCAACCCAGCAGGCCTACTGTTCCGAGCCAGCCGATCTCCGGCAGGCGCAGGCCCGTGGAACTTGCGGCAAAGGTGGTGATGAACAGGTTGGCGACGGCGTCGACGGCGGCACGCAAGGGCGTGAAGACGTACAGGAAGACGGGGTTGTCTGCGCGGTTCGCTGCTACCCAGGCGTTGAACTGGTTCAGGGACCGGTGCAGGTCCGTCAGCTCTGAGGCGGGCAAGGCCAAGGTGGAGGTTCCGCGCAGGAAAAGGAATCCCAGGATCCAGACGACGGCGGCGCCTGCCAGGAGGAGTGTGCGCCGGCTGGGCCGGCGGCGGGGCTCACGGACAGCGGCCGGTGTGGGCTGGACCGTAGTTCGATCCCGGACGAGGGTGGACATTAGGCCGCTGCTTCCGCGGGCTGCAGCACCGACAGGATGCTGTCGCGGTCGATCTGCCCGGTGATCCTGCCGGCATCCTCCACCAGGACGGGGCAGGAGGAGTGCATGACCGCCGCTATGGCATCCCGAATGATCATCCGGGAACTGAGGACCGGCGCGTCTCCCGGCGTTCCGGCTGCCACGGGCCGGGTGATCCATTTCAGGGTCAGGACATCCGCGCGTGGGACTTCGGACACAAAGTCCTCAATGTACTTGTCCGCCGGGGACCCCACCAGGTCGTCTCCGGTGCCGCACTGGACCGTCTCGCCGTTGCGCATGATCAGGATGCGGTCTCCGAGCTTGAGCGCCTCGGAGAGGTCGTGGGTCACGAACACCATGGTCTTGCCCATTTCCTTGTGCAGCCGGATGACTTCCGCCTGCATGTCGCGGCGGATGAGCGGATCCAGCGCGGAGAAGGGTTCATCGAAGAGGATGGTGTCCGGATCGCCGGCCAGGGCCCGGCCCAGGCCGACGCGCTGCTGCATTCCGCCGGACAGCTGGTCCGGATAGTGCTGTTCGTAGCCTTTCAGGCCAACCAGCTCGATGATTTCCCGCGCCCTGGCGTAGCGTTCGTTTTTGGCCGCCCCGCGGATCTGCAGCCCGTAGGAGACGTTGTCCAACACGGTGCGGTGGGGGAGGAGGCCGAAGTGCTGGAACACCATGGACATCTTCCGCCGGCGCAGTTCGCGCAGCTCGGCAACACCTGCCTGCAGGACGTCCTTGCCGTCCACCAGGACCTGCCCGGAGGTGGGCTCGATCAGCCGGGTCAGGCACCGGATCAGGGTGGATTTGCCGGATCCGGACAGTCCCATGACCACAAAGACCTCGCCCTTGGCCACGTCGAAACTCAGGTTGCGGACGGCGGTCACGCAGCCGGTGCGTTCCAGCAGCTCCGCGGAGTTGAGGGCCGAGAGCTCTGGATTGTCGGGGATCTTGTCGCCCCCGGGTCCGAAGACCTTCCAGAGGTTGCGCACTGAGATGTCGGGGCTGTTCATTGCTGTACTCCTGCCTGTGGAGGCTCGAACCAGTGGCTGGGCTTGGGAATGATGTTTTGCCAGATGTGCTTGGTTTCGCGGTACTCTGCGAGACCTTGGAGCCCCAGTTCGCGGCCGTTTCCGGACTTGCCGAATCCGCCCCACTCTGCCTGGGGAACGTACGGGTGGTAGTCGTTGATCCACACGGTGCCGTGGCGGAGTGCACCGGCCACGCGCTGCGCCCGCGATCCGTCGTTTGTCCAGACGGCGCCGGCCAGTCCGTAGGCGGTGTCGTTGGCCAGCCTGATGGCTTCCTGCTCCGTGCTGAAGGTCTCCACGGTCAGGACCGGTCCGAACGACTCATCCTGGACTACGTCCATGGAGGTGTGGCACCCGTCCAGGATGGTGGGAGGGTAGTAGCTGCCGAGCGCCATCCCGCCGGTGTCCGGGATATAGCCGCCGCACAGAAGTGTGGCTCCTTCCTCGATGCCGGCCTGGACATGGGCATGGACTTTGTCACGGTGCGCGGCCGAGATGAGCGGGCCGGTCTCCGCGAACTCATCGAAGGGACCGCCAAGCCGTATGGCCTGCGCACGCCGCACCAGTTCCGCCACGAAGCCGTCGTGGATCGATTCTTCGATGATGAGCCTGGTGCCGGCCGAGCACACCTGCCCCGAATGCAGGAACACCGCGGTGAGGGCGTTGTCCAGGGCGGACTCGCGGTCGGCATCGGCGAAGACTATATTCGGATTCTTCCCGCCCAGTTCAAGGGCAACCCGCTTCACCGTGTTGGCGGCGGCCTTCATGATGTTGATCCCGGTGGCCAGGCCACCGGTGAAAGAGACCATGTCAACGTCCGGGCTTTCGCTCAGGACTGCACCGACTTCGGGTCCGGTGCCGGTGACGAGGTTGGCGACCCCGGGCGGCAGCCCGGCCTCAAGGAGCGTCTCCATCAGCAGGATGGAGGTGGAGGGAGTCAGTTCGCTGGGTTTGAGGACGAAGGTGTTGCCGGCCAACAGGGCGGGGGCCACCTTCCAGGACGCCTGCAGGAGGGATAGTTCCATGGCGTGATGAGCCCGCACACACCCACCGGGGCGTGGACCACCCGGCTGATGGTTCCGGGGACCCCGGTGTCGATCACGCGGCCGGCGTCCGTTCCGGCGATGCCGCCGTAGTACCGGAAGCAAGCCGCGATATCGTCGATGTCGTATTCCGCTTCGACGTAGCGCTTGCCGGTGTCGAGCGCCTCGGCCCGGGCGTAAACCGCCTTGTCACGTTCCAGCAGCTCGGCGGTGCGGAGCAGGACCTGTCCGCGTTCCTTTTCGCTGGTGCCGGGCCACGCTCCGCCGTCGAACGCCCTGCGGGCGCTGGCAACTGCGGCCTCGGCGTCGGCGGGGGTGCATTCGGCCACCTCGGCGACTTGTTGGCCGTCGGCCGGGCACGTGATGCTCCGCGTTCTTCCGGCGGCCGCCTGGGCCCACCGGCCGTCCACGAACAAGCCCCGTGCCGGCGCCGGGTCCTGGACCATTACGGTCCGTCCGCTGCTGCCGGTAAGCTGAACGCCGCTCATGCGCGGCCCAGGCTTGGTGCGGCTTCGGGAGCCACGGCGGGTGTGTGCCGGTAGAAGTCCGCGTGCTCGGGTGCCAGAGGCGGACGTTCCAGGATCAGGTCGGCAGCCTTCTCCGCCAGCATCATGACCGGGGCGTAGATGTTGCCGTTGGTTACGTAGGGCATGGCAGAGGCGTCCGCCACGCGGAGCCCCGTTGTGCCGTGGACCTTCATGGTGAGCGGGTCCACCACCGCCAGCGGGTCGGAGGCCGGACCCATCTTGGCGGTGCAGGAGGGGTGCAGGGCCGTTTCGGCGTCCCGCGCCACCCAGTCGAGGATCTCCTCGTCCGTCTGGACGGACGGGCCGGGAGAGAGTTCCCCGCCGCTGAAGGGATCCAGTGCCGGCTGGGACAGGATGTCGCGGGTGACCCTGACGGCCTCCACCCATTCCCGCCGGTCCTGTTCCGTGGAGAGGTAGTTGAACTGCAATGAGGGGTGTGCGGCCGGATCCGTGGAGGTGATCTTCAGGCTTCCCCGCGCGTCGGAGTACATGGGGCCTACATGGACCTGGTACCCGTGCTTGGCATCGGCTTTCTGGCCGTCGTAGCGCACTGCCACCGGCAGGAAATGGAACATCAGGTTGGGGTAGGAGACGTCCTCGTTGGAGCGGACGAAGCCGCCGCCTTCGAAGTGGTTGGTGGCTGCCGGTCCCTTTCGGCGGAGCAGCCACTGGAGACCGATCAGCGGGTAGCGCCACAGGCTGAGGTACGGCTGCATGGAAACCGGCTGCTTGCAGGAGTGCTGAACGTACACTTCCAGGTGGTCCTGCAGGTTTTCGCCGACGCCCGGCAGGTCCACCACCGGCTTGATGCCCAGCGACAACAGGAGCGCGGAATCCCCCACGCCGGAGAGCTGCAGCAACTGGGGCGTATTGATCGCGCCGCCGCACAGCACCACTTCCTTGGCATCGACGGTGTGCAGCCGGCCGTTCCGACGGTAGGTGACCCCCGTGGCTGTTGTGCCGTCGAAGTTGACCTTGGCCGCAAGCGCCCGGGTGCGGACCGTCAGGTTCTTCCGGCCCTTGTTGGGGCGCAGGTAGGCGCGCGACGCCGAGAGCCGCTGGCCCTTGTGCACGTTGCGGTCGAAGGGGCCGAAGCCCTCCTGTCGGTACCCGTTGACGTCATCAGTTCGCTTGTGGCCTGCCTCCTCCGAAGCCCGGAAGAAGGCCTGGAACAGGGGATTGCGGGCGGGTCCGCGCTCCAGGACCAGGGGTCCGTCGTGGCCGCGCAGCTCGTCGTTCGGAGCAGAGGCCAGCGCAGTTTCCATCCGCTTGAAGTAGGGCAGGCAGTGGGCGAAGTCCCAGGATTCCATGCCGGCGTCGGATCCCCAGCGCTCGTAGTCCAGCGGGTTGCCGCGCTGGAAGATCATGCCGTTAATGGAGCTGGAGCCGCCCAGGACCTTGCCGCGGGCGTGGGCGATCCGCCGCCCGTGCATACGGGGTTCGGGATCGGACTCGTATTGCCAGTCGTAGAACCTATTGCCGCTGGGGAACGTCAGCGCCGCCGGCATCTGGATGAAAAGGTCCCACGGGTAGTCGCTGCGTCCGGCTTCAAGGACCAGCACGGTGTGCGTGCCGTCCGCGCTCAGCCTGTCCGCCAGGACGGATCCGGCGCTTCCGCCGCCGACAATCACGTAGTCGTAGCTCTCGTTCGTCATCAGGTAAATCTCCTTGGTGCGGTGGTCTGGGAGTCGTGTTGAGGGCCTGGATAGGGCCCGATTCAGCCGCGCAGGCGTTCCATGCCCGGGTCCACCAGCGGCTCGGCGCTAACCGTCGCCGCGATCCGGGTGCCGAAGTATTCGATTTCCACGGCATCGCCCTCGGAGGAGCTGGCCGGGAGCCAGGCATAGGCGATGGGCCGCTTCACCGTGTAGCCGTAGGCTGCGCTGGTCACGTAGCCGGCGGCTTCGCCCCTGAAATACACGGGTTCCTTGCCCAGCACCACCGACGTCCCGTCGTCGACCGTCAGGCAGCGCAGCTGCATGGAGGCCGGTTGCGCGCGGCGTTCGGCGAGGGCTTCAGCGCCCACAAAGGAGTCCTTGTTTTTGGCGATCGAGAAGCCCAGGCCTGCCTGGTAAGGCTCGTGTTCGGGCGTCACGTCCGTCCCCCAGAGCCGGTATCCCTTTTCCAACCGGAGGCTGTTGAAGGCGCCACGGCCGGCGGCGATAATGCCCTGTTCCTGGCCGGCCTCGAAGAGGAGGTCCCACAGCTTCAGGCCGTGTTCGGCGGTGGTGTACAGCTCCCAGCCCAGCTCGCCCACATAGGACAGCCGCATGGCCGTCACGGGGATGCCGCCGATCCGCACCTGCTTGGTACGGAAGTAACGAAGACCGTCATTGGTGAAATCATCGGTGCTGACCTTGGCAATAACTTCGCGTGCCAGCGGCCCCCAGAGCCCGATGCAGCAGGTGGATCCCGTAATGTCGCGGACCTGGACCCACTGGCTGACGTCGTCGGCTGTCTGCTTGCGGGCCTCCCGGGTGAAGTAGTCGAAGTCGATGTTGCCGTTGGCGCCTACTTGGAACGTGGTCTCCGTGAGCCGTGCGATCGTAATGTCGCTGCGGATGCCGCCGTCGTCGTTCAACAGAAGGCAGTATGTGACGGCGCCTGGCTTCTTGTCGACCTGCCCGGCGCTGAGGCGCTGCAGCAAGGCGAGGGCGCCGGGACCCGAAACTTCCAGCCGCTTGAGTGCCGTCATGTCGTAAAGCGCGACGGCGGTGCGCGTCTTCCACGCCTCGGCGGCGGAAATGGGGGAGCTGAACATTGCGGCCCAGGGGCCGCGTTCCGGCGCCTTCCATTCAGCCGGCAGCTCGTCAAGGAGCGGGCGGTTGGCCTCGAACCAGTGCGGGCGCTCCCAGCCGCCGGCCTCGAGGAAGAACGCTCCCAGTTCCTTCTGCCGGCAGTTGAACGGGCTGACCCGCAGATCCCGGGGCGATTCGCGCGGCTGCAGGGGGTGCAGGACGTCGTAGATCTCCACGAAGTTCTGCTGGGACGTCTCGCTGACGTAGGTGTCCGCGGTCTGAACGGCCTCGAAACGTGAAACTTCGCACTCGTGAAGCGGGATGCGGGACTGGCCCTCGATCAGCAGTTCGGCCAGCGCACGTGCGACGCCCGCCGAATGAGTCACCCAGACCGCTTCCGCGACGTAGAAGCCCTCAAGCTCCGGGGCCTGCCCGATCAGCGGGCCGCCGTCCGGCGTGAAGGAGAAGATGCCGTTGAAGCCGTCGGCGATCTCCGCACCGCGGAGGGCGGGCAGCAGTTGCCGGCTGTCCTCCCAGCAGGGCAGGAAGTCTTCCTCCGTGAATTCGAGCCGGGAAGGCATGCGGTGCTCGGTCATCTGCCCGGGAGCCACTTCAGGCAGCCGGTCCAGGTCCACGGGCATAGGCCGGTGGGCGTAGGAGCCGATTCCGATCCTGTCTCCGTGCTCACGGAAGTAGAGGTCCTTGTCCTGGTACCGGAGGATGGGCATCCGCGCCCCGTTGGAGGGGTCCAGGGGATTGGCGCCCACGAGTTCCGGCACCGTAGTGGTCTTGACATACTGGTGGGCCAGCGGCAGCAGCGGCACGGCCATGCCAGCCATCGCGCCGATCTTGGGGCCCCAGAAGCCGGCGCAGGAGACCACGATGTCCGCCGGGACCACGCCGTCGGGTGTCTGGACACCGGTGACCTTTCCGCCGGCCTGCTCGATCCCGGTCACCGGGGTTGATCCGATGAACGTGACGCCGGCGGCCGTGGCCTTGCGGATGAGCAGCTGAACGGCGCGGGCTGCGGACGCGAGGCCGTCGGACGGGACGTAGAGGCCGCCGAGGACCATGTCGGGATTCAGCAGCGGATAGTGCTTGCTGCACTCGTCGGGGTCGATGATCCTGCCCTCGATGCCCCATGAGGTTGCGTAGCCGAGCTTCCGCTTGAGGTCCTCAAGCCGTTCGGGGGTGGTGGCGATCTCCAGGCCGCCCACCTGGTTGAAGCAGGAGACACCCTCGTCACTCAGGGAGAGGAGCTTGTCCACGGTGTAGGCGGCGAACTGCGTCATTGTCTTGGACGGGTTGGTCTGGAACACCAGGCCGGGCGCGTGCGACGTGGAGCCGCCGGCGAGGTTGAGTGGTCCCTGATCCAGTACGGTGACGCTGGTCCAGCCTCGGGTGGCCAACTCGTCTGCCAGATTCGCACCGACAATGCCGGCGCCGATGATAACGACGCGGGGTGTAGCGCTCATACGGAAGCTCCTGTTCTTGACTTACTGCGTGCATGGAGGGGCCCTTTGAGGGCCCGCGGTGTGGCTCTAGCGGAAGACGACGGTCCGGGAGCCGTTGAGGAGGACGCGGTGTTGGCAATGCCACTTCACCGCGCGGGAAAGGGCGATCGCTTCGGCGTCGCGGCCTGCCGTTACCAGGGAATCCGGATCCACACCGTGGTCCACCCGGAAGACTTCCTGCTCGATGATGGGACCTTCGTCGAGGTCGCCGGTGACGTAGTGGGCAGTGGCCCCGACCACCTTCACGCCGCGTTCATAGGCCTGGTGGTAGGGCTTGGCCCCTTTGAATCCGGGCAGGAAAGAATGGTGGATGTTGATGGCCCGGCCGTGGAGTTCCCGGCAGAGGCCGTCGGATAACACCTGCATGTAGCGGGCCAGCACCACAAGGTCCGCGTCGTATTCGTCCACGAGTTCCAGGAGCCGGGACTCCGCCTGCGGTTTGGTGGACGCCGTTACGGGTACGTGGATGAAGGGAAGCCCTGCTGTTTCCGCCATCGGGCGCAGGTCCTCATGGTTGGAGACGACGGCGGCGATGTCCGCCCCGAGGCTCCCGGCGCGCCAGCGGAAAATGAGGTCATTGAGGCAGTGGCCGAACTTGGAGACCATCACCAGGATGCGCTGCGGCCTGTCGTCGTGGAAGCTGTAGGACATACCGAACTCGCCGGCGATCTCCGCGAAGTCGGCGGACAGGGAATCGGCTGTGCTGGCGGCGCTGCCGGCACGATTGCCAGCAGTTCCTGCCAGCGTGCCGGTGAAGGCGGTGCGCAGGAAGAGGGTATTGCTGACGTGGTCGTCGAACTGCTGGTGCTCGGCGATGTCGAAGCCGCGCATCGCGAGGAAACTGGACACGGCGTGGACGATCCCCCGGCGCTCGGCGCAGGCAACGGTGAGGACGAACGGCGTCGCCTGCTGCCCGGATCCCGCCAGTTGCTGCCCGACGGGGGCCGCGGAACGGGTTCGTTCCTGCAGCTCGTTGCTCAGTTGTAGGGTCAAGAACTTCACCTCTTAGCTTGAAATGGAGTATTGCCGGTAGTGGCTAGACGTGGCCGTTGACGGTCAGGCCAGGTGGAAGATTGGGTGCCTCGCTGGATTCCTCGACCATGATCTGGCCGTCCACCACGGAGACCTTGTGGACTCGCACCGGCAGCTTGGCCGGCGGGGCGTCCACTTCGCCCGTGCGGAGATTGAACTTGGATGCGTGAAGTGGGCATTCCACCTCGCAGCCTTCCACCCACCCGTCTGCGAGCGACGCGTCCTGATGGGTGCAGGTGTCATCCAAGGCGAAGAGCTCGCCATCCTCCGTGTGGAACACAGCGATTGGTGGGGACGTGTCGAGACGGACTGCATCCCCGGGGGCCAATGCAGTGAGTGGGCAGGCGATGTGCATCTGATAAACCTCTTTCCCAGTTGACGGGCTCAGCCCGACCGGCGGGTTGTGCCATCATCAACGCCGATCACAATACGCAACAGAGTGATCCATGCCACTCTGCCTTGTCAAGGGGGTCCGGCTTAACAAAACCAACCCTTGACACCCCCTCATGGTCTGCGTCACGCTGTCTCGCATACAGAACGTTGTTGCGTAATACGCAATTTGTTGCATTCGTGCAACGGGAAGGCGGCCATGCAGACACTGGCAATAGTGGGGGCATCCTTGGCGGGAATCTCGGCTGCACGTGCAGCACGTGCCCAAGGCTTCGCCGGAAGGCTCATCCTGATCGGTGACGAACCGCAGCGGCCCTACGACAGGCCGCCCCTGTCCAAGGATTTTCTGGCGGGAAAAATCAGTCTGGAACACCTTCTCCTGGAGACGCCAGAAGAACGTGAAGGCGGAGATCCGCTCCAGGCCGAGTGGCTGCTGGGATCAGCGGCCCGCAGCCTGGATGCCGAGACCCGGACGATAACACTCAACGACGGCACCCAAATAAAGGCCGACGGCGTGGTCATCGCCACCGGGTCATCCGCTCGGACGCTGCCTGAGCTCGCCGGGCTGGCGAACGTCTTTACCCTGCGGACCTTGGACGACGCGCAGGACCTTGCTCCCGAACTTGTGCCGGGGACCAGGCTCGTCATCGTCGGCGCCGGCTTTATCGGCGCCGAAGTTGCCTCCACCGCCCGCGCCCTCGGAGTTGAAGTGACCGTCATCTGCTCGGGCACCGTTCCGCTCAGCCGGCCCCTCGGTGCGGAGATGGCGGGCACCCTGGCCGCGTTACATGGAATTAACGGGGTGGAGCTGATTTGTGACGCCGCCATCGAGTCGTATTACAGCGGCGAGGGAGTGGTCAGCGGGCTCCGCCTCTCGGACGGCCGCTACGTGCCTGCCGACGTCGTGCTGGTCGCCATCGGTGCCGTGCCCAACACGGCCTGGCTTGGCGGCTCCGGCCTCGAGCTCGGCGACGGCGTCCTGTGCGATCCGATGGGCCGGACCAACGTGCCGGGCGTGGTCGCCGTCGGCGACTGTGCCGCATGGCTCGACGAAGAGTCCGGACAACACCGGCGCGTGGAGCACTGGAACGTTGCAATGGAGCGCCCGGCCCTCGCCGTCACGGCGCTTCTGGACCCCGGGGCTGCCCGTCAGCCGCTAAACCTGCCGTATTTCTGGTCCGACCAGTACAACGTCAGGATCCAGTTCGCCGGTCACGCCCGGGACGCCGACAGGGTGGACATCGAGGCCGGGGATCCCGCAGCTCACAGCTTCCTGGCCGTCTACTACCGCCGCGGCCAGCCTGTAGCCGTCCTTGGCGCCAACCAGCCCCGCCTCTTCACCAAGTGGCGGCGGCAACTCAACGCCGCGCGAGCCACGGCCGCGCAGAACGCTCCGGCCCAGACCACCGCTGCCCAGCCTGCGCTGGCAGCATCCGCCAGTTTCGCCTAAGCCCGACACACCTTCCAAACCCCGACGTCAGTCACCGCAGAGGAGTAAGAATGACCACCGAAGTCTTCACGCCCAGCCTGATCCCCACACTCCCGGGCCAGGCCTACGTCAGCGAAGAGATTTTTCGCGCCGAGCAGGAGCGGATCTTCGAGCAGATGTGGTTCTGTGCCATCCGCTCGGCCGACCTGGACAAGCCGGGTGCCTGGCGGACAGTCCAGATCGGGCGGGAGAGCGTGCTGATCAGCCGCACCCGCAAGGGCGGCATCCGTGCCTTCTACAACGTGTGCCGTCACCGCGGCGTCAAGCTGTGCATGGAGGAGCAAGGCGAAGCTGCGCGCTCGTTCCAGTGCCCCTACCACGCCTGGACCTACGACTTCGAAGGCAAGCTCATTGCGGCTCCCAACCTCACCAAGATGCCGGACATCGACCGGGACGAGTACGGGCTCGTGAAGGTCCACGTCCGCGAGTACCTCGGGTATGTGTGGGTCTGCCTTGCCGACGAGCCGCCGTCGTTCGAAGAGGATGTCATGGGCGCCATCGAGGAACGGCTCGGGGACCTGAAGGCGATCGAAGGCTACGATGTGGCCAACCTCAGCCTGGGCCGCCGCATCCGCTACGACGTGAAGGCGAACTGGAAGCTGATCATTGAGAACTTCATGGAGTGCTACCACTGCGCCACCATCCATCCGGAACTGACGGAGGTCCTGCCGGAGTTCGCGGACGGGCTGGCCGCCCAGTACTTCGTGGGCCACGGCGCCGAATTCGGCGAGGACATTAAGGGCTTCACCATAGACGGCTCCGAGGGGCTCGACCTGATTCCGGGAATCGAGGAGGGCCAGGACCGCCGCTACTATGCCATCACCATCAAGCCCACGGTGTTTGTGAACCTGGTCCCGGACCACGTGATCATCCACCGGATGTTCCCCATGGCCGCGGACCACACCATCGTGGAATGCGACTGGCTGTACCTGCCCAGTGTTGTGGAGAGCGGCAAGGACGTCACTGCCTCAGTGGAGCTGTTTCACCGCGTCAACCAGCAGGACTTCGACGCCTGCGAGCGCTGCCAGCCGGCCATGGGCTCGAAGGTGTATGCCAAGGGCGGCGTGCTGGTGCCGAGCGAGCACCACATCGGCGCGTTCCACGACTGGGTACAGGAGAAGGTGGGGGACGTCACGCCCGGCCATTAGGCCCTGCTTCCGCTGATGGAGCCCGCCGAAATCCTGGTTTCGGCGGGCTCCATCAGTTTTACCGCCGGGAGTAGCCCATCTTTGCGCTGATCTGCAGGCCGGCCTGCTTCAGGGCTTCGAGGAGGCCCGGCGCCTTTTCGGGATCAAAGCGGAAGGCCGGGCCGGAGATACTGACCGCGCCGATGACCGCACCCATGTGGTTGTACACGGGCACGGACATCGAGTTGAGCCCGATTTCGAACTCCTCCCGCACCACCCCGTAGCCGTCGCGGGCGACGTCGAGCAGTTGGGTTTCGAGCTTGTTCCGATTGGTGATGGTCCGCGGGGTCCGGGCCGGCAGCCCGGTCTCCTTCAGGACGCGGTCCCGCTCGTCCGCCGGTAGCGCCGCCAGCAGTACCTTCCCGCTCGACGTCGCGTGCAGGGGTGTCAGGCTGCCCACCCAGTCATAGGTGGCCAGCGTTGACGGGCCCATGGCCTGGTCCACGTTGACGGCGTAGTTGGAGCGCAGGACCGCGAGGTTCACTGTCTCCTTGAATTCCTCGGCCAGGCTTTCCAGCACCGGCCGGGCTTCGCGGACCAGGCTGAGCCGCCCGGGGATGGAGCTTGCCAGCCGGAGGATGCCGAAGCCCAGCTGGTACTTCCCCCGCTCGCTGTTCTGGTGGACCATTTCCCGGCTCACCAACGAACCCAGCAGCCGGGAGACGGTGGACTTGTGGATGCCCATCTCTTCGGCGATGTCGCTCACGCCGGCGTGGCCGTCCCGCGCCAGGATCTCCAGGACCGCGAGGGCCCGGTCCACGGACTGGACACCGCCGTGCTGGCCTGTGTCCGCATCGACGTCTGATTCGCGGTCATTGTTCGAAGCCATGATCCATACTCTCAAGTAGTGTGCGGCTTGCCTGCCCGCCACGAAGGCCGCTTAGCGTCCTCTCGGTTAGTTCGATGCTTTCGATCCTATGCCGCCAGGCGCATAGGAGCCGGCATTGCGTTACGGCGGCTGGATCAGCGCAGACCGCTGCCGTGGGCCATCGCGACGGCTTCCGTTCGCGAGGAGGCACCCACCTTTCGGTAGATGTTGCAGAGGTGGAACTTCACCGTGTTTTCGCTGATGTCGAGTTTGGCGGCGATGGCCCGGGTGCGCCGGCCGGATGCCAGGCGAGGAAATGTCCGACGGCGGTACCCACCTCTTTTATGGTTACCTCCGCCCTCTTCCAAACGCTCTCTCACCACCTGCAGCAATTCACGAAACGCTCTCTCACTACATGTCGCGATTTACGAAACGCTCTCTCGCACGCGTGAGAGAGCAACGATGAAACTGTCTCTGAACTTGACGACCGCAAACGCAGTTTCTAAAGCGGGAGGTGAGAGAGCGTTTCCGTTTTGGTTGCAGAAAGTGAGAGAGCGTTCCGGGGGCTACAGCACCTTACGGATGGTTTCCTCAAAGCTGGTGACGTGGTGCAGGGCCAGTTCGCCGGCCTTGTCGGCGTCCCCCGCAGCCACGGCCTTGAGCAGCTCCACATGCTCGGTGATGTGGCCGCTCACGGAAGGAACCTTGTCCAGTACCAGGCACCAGATGCGCGTGGCCAGGTTGTCGTAGCGGATCAGCGTGTCTTCCAGGTGCGGGTTGGCGGCCGCCTTGTAGATCAGCCGGTGCACGGTCAGGTCGTAGCGCATAAGGTCGCGGGACTCCGCCGGGCTGGGATCCAGGGTTGCAATGGTGGCAGCCACTTCCAGAAGCTCCTGCCGCATCGCGCTGCTGGCCCTCTTTGCCGCCCGGCGCGCGGCCAGCGGCTCGAGCAGTTCCCGGATCTCCGAGACGTCGGCGAGCTCCGTGAAGTCCACATTGGTGGCAAAGGTCCCACGGCGCGGATAGGAAACAACCAAATGGTCCACCTCCAGCCGCTTGATCGCCTCGCGCACCGGAGTGCGGCCGAAACCGAGCTCGGCCGCCAGCTGCCCGTCATTGATGGGTTCACCGGGCCGGATCTCCAGCATGATCAGCTTGTCGCGCAGCTGCCGGTAGGCGGCCTCCGCCTGGGACGGCGCTTCAGCCTCGGCGGGAGGCATTACAGGAAGTGCATTCAAGGCGCCGCTCCGTTCTTCGCTTCTGAGTCCCGACATCAAGCCGAAGCTTCGTGCCACTTTGCTTCCAGCTATTGACTCTCGTGTGACCTCAATCATACCATTGACCTCACACTGATATATCAGTCATTACAACAGTGGTATTTCAAAAGGAGCATCCGTGGTTGAGCAGTTGAACGAGCGACTTTCCACAGTCGATCCCGAGGTCCAGCAGGCCATTAACAACGAGTTGGTCCGCCAGCAGTCAACGCTGGAAATGATCGCCTCGGAGAATTTCGCCCCGTCCGCCGTCATGGAGGCGCAGGGCTCGGTCCTGACGAACAAGTACGCCGAGGGCTACCCCGGCAAGCGCTACTACGGCGGCTGCGAGCACGTTGACGTTATCGAGCAGCTCGCCATCGACCGGGTCAAGGCCCTGTTCGGCGCCGAGTTCGCCAACGTCCAGCCGCACTCCGGCGCGCAGGCCAACGCCGCCGCCATGTTTGCCCTGCTGAACCCGGGCGACACCATCATGGGCCTGAACCTGGCCCACGGAGGCCATCTCACCCACGGCATGAAGATCAACTTCTCCGGCAAGCTCTACAACGTGGTCCCGTACCACGTGCGTGAATCGGACCTCCGGATCGATATGGCCGAGGTTGAGGCACTGGCCCTGGAACACCGGCCCAAGCTGATCGTCGCAGGCTGGTCCGCCTACTCCCGCCAGCTCGACTTCGCCGAATTCCGCCGGATCGCGGACCTCGTGGACGCCTACCTCATGGTGGATATGGCGCACTTCGCTGGCCTGGTGGCCGCAGGGCTGCACCCGAATCCGGTGCCCTACGCCGACGTGGTCACCACCACCACGCACAAGACCCTCGGCGGTCCTCGCGGCGGAGTCATCCTCGCCAAGGAAAAGTACGCCCGCAAGATCAACAGCGCCGTGTTCCCCGGCCAACAGGGCGGCCCGCTGGAGCACGTCATCGCCGCCAAGGCCGTGGCTTTCAAGCTCGCCGGCACCCCTGAATTCAAGGAACGCCAGGAACGCGTTCTGCAAGGATCCAAACTGCTGGCCGAACGGCTCCTCCGCGACGACGTCGCCGCGGCCGGCATCTCCGTGGTCAACGGCGGCACTGACGTGCACCTGGTCCTGGTGGACCTCCGCCACTCGGAACTGGACGGCCAGCAAGCCGAAGACGCGCTGCACCGGATCGGCATTACGGTGAACCGCAACGCTGTACCGTTTGATCCGCGCCCGCCGATGGTGTCCTCCGGACTCCGCATCGGCACACCAGCCCTCGCCACCCGGGGCTTCGGCGCCGTGGAGTTCGCCGAGGTTGCGGACATCATCGCGACGGCGCTCATCGCCGCCGTTACCGGCACTACCAACAACGACGCCGGGGACGGCACGTCCGGCGGTGCACGCCTCAACGATGACGCCGCCGTCGTACTCCGAGCCCGGGTCACCGCCCTGGCCGACCAGTTCCCGCTTTACGCGCATCTTTCCCAGGACGACAGCGGCGCGGAGATCGCCGCCTTCACCGAACTCGATGCAGACATGATTGGAGCAGCCCAGTGAGCAACCAACAGCTCCCGGAACACCCGGATTTCCTCTGGCGGAACCCGGAGCCCAAGTCCTCCTACGACGCCGTGATTGTGGGCGGCGGCGGGCACGGCCTGGCTACCGCCTACTTCCTGGCCAAGAACCACGGGATGACCAACATCGCCGTCCTGGAAAAGGGCTGGCTTGCCGGCGGCAACATGGCCCGGAACACCACCATCATCCGTTCCAACTACCTCTGGGACGAGAGCGCGGCCATCTACGAGCACGCCCTCAAGCTCTGGGAAATCCTGCCGGAGGAGCTCGAGTACGACTTCCTGTTCAGCCAGCGCGGCGTGATGAACCTCGCCCACACCCTGGGCGACGTCCGCGAGAGCATCCGACGTGTCGGCGCCAACAAGCTCAACGGCGTGGACGCTGAATGGCTGGATCCGAAGCAGGTCAAGGAACTCTGCCCCATCCTGAACATCAACGACAACATCCGCTACCCCGTCATGGGAGCCACGTACCAGCCGCGTGCGGGCATCGCCAAGCACGACCACGTGGCCTGGGCCTTCGCCCGCAAGTGCGACGAGCTGGGCGTGGACATCATCCAGAACTGCGAAGTCACCGGCTTCGTCAAGGACGGCAACCGCGTGGTGGGCGTAAAAACCAACCAGGGCACCATCAACACCGAAAAAGTGGGCCTGTGCGCCGCCGGGCACAGCTCGGTCCTGGCCGAAATGGCCGGCTTCCGGCTCCCCATCCAGTCCCACCCGCTCCAGGCACTGGTCTCCGAACTGCACGAACCGGTCCACCCCACGGTGGTGATGTCCAACCACGTGCACGTCTACGTCTCCCAGGCCCACAAGGGCGAACTGGTCATGGGCGCCGGCGTGGACTCCTACAACGGCTACGGCCAGCGCGGCTCCTTCCACGTGATCGAACACCAGATGGCTGCCGCCGTCGAACTCTTCCCCATCTTTGCCCGGGCGCACGTGCTCCGGACGTGGGGCGGCATCGTGGACACCACCCTGGACGCCTCCCCCATCGTTGGCACTACCCCGGTGGAGAACATGTTCGTGAACTGCGGCTGGGGCACCGGCGGCTTCAAGGGCACTCCGGCCGCCGGCCTCACGTTCGCGCACACCATCGCCACCGGAACCCCGCACAAGCTGAACAAGCCGTTTGCGCTGGAACGCTTCGAAACCGGCGCCCTGATCGACGAGCACGGCGCAGCCGCCGTCGCCCACTAGCAGCCCTCCCCCAGAAAGAAGACGCATATGCTGCTCATCTCCTGCCCGAACTGCGGCTCCCGCGACGAGACCGAGTTCCACTACGGCGGCCAGGCCCACGTGGCCTACCCGGAAAACCCCACCGAGCTGAACGACCGCGAATGGGCCGAGTTCCTGTTCTACCGGGACAACACGAAGGGCGCCTTCGCCGAGCGCTGGCTGCACAGCACCGGCTGCCGCCAGTGGTTCAACATGCTCCGCGACACGGTCACCTACGACATCCAGGCCGTCTACCCGATGGGCACACCGCGGCCCACCGCCTCCAGCACCTCCCCTGATGCCCTATCAGTTGTTGTCCCTATCGGGGCCCGGAAGCAACCACAACTGATAGAGCAACGGGCCTCCGCAACCAGCACAGCCTCCAGCACCACCGCCCCGGAAGGAGCAACCAAGTGACTTCCCAGAACGCGCGCCTCGCCGCCGGCGGACGCATCGACCGCACCATGTCCTGGCGCTTCACCGTGGACGGCGAGGAATTCACCGGACACCCCGGCGACACGCTCGCCTCCGCGCTGCTCGCCAACGGCCGGATCGCCGCCGGAAACTCGCTCTACGAGGACCGGCCCCGCGGCATCATGTCCGCCGGCGTGGAGGAAGCCAACGCGCTGGTTCGTGTTGAACCCCGGTTCCCGGGCCATGTGGCAGAGTCCATGCTCCCCGCCACCACCGTTACCCTGGTGGACGGCCTGAAAGCGGACCTGCTCAACGGTTTGGGCCGCCTGGATCCCGAGGAAGACCGGGCCGAATACGACAAGAAGTACGTGCACACCGACGTCCTGGTGATCGGCGGCGGCCCCGCAGGCCTGGCCGCCGCCCGCGAAGCGGTCCGCACCGGTGCCCGCGTGATGCTCATGGACGACCAGCCCGAACTGGGCGGATCGCTCCTGTCCGGATCCACTGCACCCGGACTGGCCGAGGACATCGAAGGCAAGCCCGCCCTGGAATGGGTGGCCGATGTGGAAGCTGAACTCATTTCCGGAGCCGAAAGCACGGTCCTGAACCGCACCACAGCCTTCGGTGCCTACGATGCCAACTACGTCATTGCGGTCCAGAACCGCACCGACCACCTGTCCAGCCCGGCCGCGCCAGGCGTATCCCGGCAGCGGATTTGGCACGTGCGTGCTAAACAAGTTGTACTGGCTCCCGGCGCCCACGAACGGCCCCTGGTCTTCGAGAACAACGACCGCCCCGGCATCATGCTCGCCTCGGCCGTCCGCAGCTACCTCAATCGCTACGCCGTCGCCGCCGGGCAGCGCGTGGTCATCAGCACCACGAACGACAGTGCCTACGCCGTCGCCGCGGACCTGCACGCAGCCGGGGTCAAGGTGGCGGCCGTCGTCGACGCCCGCCCCGCCCTCACTCCGGTGGCAGCCGCCGCCGTCGAAGCCGGCACCCGGGTGCTGATCGGCAGCGCGGTGGCCAACACCGCCGCTTCCGAGCCCGGCGATGGCCGGCTGGAGGGCGTCACCGTCCGCAGCATCAACGACGACGGCGAACTCACCTCCGGCGTCGAGCAAATCGCCTGCGACCTGCTGGCTGTCTCCGGCGGCTGGAGCCCGCTGGTCCACCTCCACTCGCAGCGGCAGGGCAAGCTGCGCTGGGACGAGGACCTGGCGGCGTTCGTGCCGAGCACCGTGGTGCCGAACCAGCAAACCGTTGGCTCCGGCCGCGGCAGCTTTGACCTCGGGAACTGCCTGGCTGAAGGCATCTCCGCCGGAGCGGCGGCCGCCATCGCGGCGGGCTTCAGTGCCGCCGTCGAGCCTTCCCCGTTCGGCGAGCCCAAGGCCTCCGGCCCGACCCGCCAGCTCTGGCTGGTCCCCGGCCAGGCAGGGACGCCGGACGACTGGCACCACCACTTTGTGGACTTCCAGCGGGACCAGTCCGTGGCCGACGTCCTGCGTTCCACCGGCGCCGGCATGCGGTCCGTGGAACACATCAAGCGCTACACCTCCATCAGCACCGCCAACGACCAGGGCAAGACCTCCGGCGTCAACGCGATCGGCGTCATCGCCGCCGCGCTCCGGACCGCCGGCGAAGCGTCCCGTGGCATCGGCGACATCGGCACCACCACCTACCGGGCACCGTTCACGCCAGTGGCGTTCGCGGCACTCGCCGGACGCCAGCGCGGCGAACTGTTCGACCCCGCCCGCAAGACGTCCATCCACCCCTGGCACGAGGCCAAAGGTGCCCTGTTCGAGGACGTGGGGCAGTGGAAGCGGCCCTGGTACTACCCGCAGGCCGGGGAGGACATGGACTCTGCCGTGCTCCGCGAGTGCGCGGCCGTCCGCGAATCCGTGGGCTTTATGGACGCCACCACCCTCGGAAAGATCGAAATCCGGGGCAAGGACGCCGGCGAGTTCCTCAACCGGATCTACACCAACGCGTTCAAGAAGCTCGCCCCGGGGTCCGCCCGCTACGGCGTGATGTGCATGGCGGACGGCATGATTTTCGACGACGGCGTGACCCTGCGCCTGGACGAGGACCGGTACTTCATGACCACCACCACCGGCGGTGCCGCGAAGGTGCTGGACTGGCTGGAGGAATGGCTGCAGACCGAATGGCCTGAGCTGGACGTGCACTGCACCTCGGTGACGGAACAGTGGACCACCATTGCCGTCGTCGGGCCTAAATCCCGGGCCGTACTCGCCAAACTGGCGCCGGAACTCGCGTCCGACGGCGGGCTGGAAGCAGAAGCCTTCCCGTTCATGACCTTCCGCGAAACCACGCTCGCCTCCGGCGTCCGGGCCCGGATCTGCCGGATCTCCTTCTCCGGCGAGCTGGCCTACGAGATCAACGTGCCGTCCTGGTACGGGCTGAACTCCTGGGAAGCCGTGGCCGCGGCAGGGGCCGAATTCAACATCACGCCCTACGGCACCGAAACCATGCACGTCCTCCGCGCCGAAAAGGGCTACCCGATCGTCGGGCAGGACACCGACGGCACCGTCACCCCGCAGGACGCGGGCATGGAATGGGTGGTCTCCAAGGCCAAGGACTTCATCGGCAAGCGCTCCTACGCCCGGGCCGACGCCCAGCGCGAGGACCGCAAGCACCTGGTCAGCGTCCTGCCAGTGGACGGCTCCATCCGGCTGCCGGAAGGCACCCAGCTTGTGGAAAAGGGGATCACAACGAACCCCGCCTACGGCCCGGTGCCCATGCAGGGCTTCGTGACTTCGAGCTACCACAGCGCCGCGCTGGGCCGCTCGTTTGGGCTGGCCCTGATCAAGAATGGCCGCAACCGCATCGGCGAGACCCTGGTGGCCGCAGCCGGCGACCAGTTGGTCGATGTTGTTGTAGCAGAAACCGTACTGTTTGACCCCGAAGGGACCCGCAAAGATGGCTAATTCAGCAGCACTCGAAGGCATCAATGGACTCCGGGAAATCCGCCGCAGCCCCGCCTCCCACCTGGCTTCAGCGCTGGAGGCGGGCTCCGTCCAGGGCAAGGTTGTCCTCGCCGAAGGCCCCTTCCAGACCATGGCTGGGGTCCGCGTAGACCCCCGATCCGAGGAAGGGGCACGGATCGCCGCCGCGACCGGCGGCCTGCCGGCACGCTGCGGCGAAGTAGGCGGCGCCGACGGCGTCAGCGTCCTCTGGCTGGGACCGTCGGAATTCCTGGTGGTGGCACCGGAAAAGGCCCACGACTCCCTGGGCGGAGACCTCATCGGCTCCCTGACCGAGGCCCTGGGCGATGCTCCGGGCCAGGTGGTGGATCTCTCCGCCAACCGCACCACGTTCGAACTCTCCGGCCCGCGCGCCCGCGCGGTCCTGGAGAAGGGCTGCGCCCTGGACCTTCACCCCCGCAGCTTCACCCCGGGAACGGCCCTGAACACCGAGGTGGGCAACATCCCGGTGGTCCTGCAGAAGACCGGCGAGGACAGCTTCCGGCTCTTCCCCAGGGCCTCGTTCGCGGACTTCCTGGGCCGGTGGCTCCTGGACGCTATGAGGGAGTTCGCTTCCCCCGAGGTGCCCTGATGGCGCTCAGCGCCCTGGACCTGTTCTCCGTTGGCATCGGGCCCTCGTCGTCACACACGGTGGGCCCGATGCGGGCGGCGAAACTGTTCGCCGACGGGCTCAAAGGCGGCGGAATCCTGAGCTCAACCACCCGGGTCCAGGCCGAGCTGTTCGGCTCGCTGGGCGCCACCGGCCGGGGCCACGGCTCCGACAAGGCGGTGGTGCTGGGCCTGCAGGGCCTGGACCCGGAAACGGTGGACACCTCCACCGCCGACGACCAGGTGGCCGCCGCCGCGCTCGACGCCGAACTCAGGATCTGCGGGGACCACCGGGTGGACTTCAACTGGGACGAGGACGTGGTGCTGCACCGCCGCAAGTCCCTGCCCGCCCACCCAAACGGCATGACGTTCCGGGCCCTGGACCACGCCGGCGCCGTCCTCAGCGAACGGAGTTTCTACTCCATCGGCGGCGGCTTTGTGGTGGACGGCGATGCCGACGCCGGCGACAGGGTTGTGGCCGATGCCACCGTCCTCCCCTACCCCTTCACCACCGCGGACGAACTCCTGGCGATCTGCAGCCGCGAAAGTATGTCCATCTCCGACGTCATGCTCGCCAACGAACTGGTGTGGCGCAGCGAAGCGGAACTCCGCGAAAAGCTGCTGGGACTCTGGGAGGTAATGCGCGAATGCGTGGACAACGGCTGCGCCGCGGAAGGGATCCTGCCCGGCGGGTTGAACGTCAGGCGCCGGGCGCCGTCGTTATTCCGCACGCTGACCGCTGATACCGGCGTCACCGACCCCTTCCGCGCCATGGAATGGGTCAACCTGTTCGCACTCGCGGTCAACGAGGAAAACGCCGCCGGCGGGCGCATCGTCACCGCCCCCACCAACGGCGCCGCGGGCATTGTGCCTGCCGTCCTGCACTACTACGTCAAGTTTGTTCCCGGAGCCGACGACGACGGTGTGGTCCGCTTCCTCCTCACGGCAGCCGCCGTCGGGATTCTTTTCAAGATCAACGCCTCCATCTCCGGCGCCGAAGTGGGCTGCCAGGGCGAGGTGGGCTCTGCCTGCTCCATGGCGGCGGCCGGTCTATGCGAGGTGCTCGGCGGTACGCCGGAGCAGGTGGAAAACGCCGCCGAGGTGGGGATCGAACACAATCTCGGCCTGACCTGCGATCCGGTGGGCGGCCTGGTGCAGATCCCGTGCATCGAACGGAATGCCATCGCCAGCGTGAAAGCCATCAACGCCGCGCGGCTATCCCTGCACGGGGACGGCAGCCACAAAGTATCCCTCGACAACGCCATCAAAACCATGCGCGAGACAGGAGCGGACATGAAAACCAAATACAAGGAGACCTCCCGCGGAGGCCTCGCCGTCAACGTGATCGAGTGCTAGCCATGACTGCCATCCAGACTGAAACTTCCCTCCCCCAGCCCGTCACCACCGTGGAACACGTCCTGACTTTGGATTGCGCGGAGCAGCCCGGGATTGTCCACGCCGTCTCCGGCTTCCTGCTGGAGCACGGCTGCGACATCGTGGACAGCAAGCAGTTCGGCGAACGGTCGGAGGCGCACTTTTTTATGCGGGTGCACTTCGCGTCCGACGGCGATGCCTCCACCGCGGACGCGTTGCGTACCGCTTTTGGCCCGGTGGCGGCACGCTTCGGGATGAGTTGGCGGCTGGAGCGGCACGGCGCCAAGCGCCGCGTGCTGATCATGGTGTCCAAGTTCGGCCACTGCCTCAACGACCTGCTCTTCCGTGCCAGGACCGGCGAGCTTCCGGTGGAGATCGCGGCAGTGGTGTCCAACCACACGGACCACCAGGGGCTGGTGGAATGGCACGGCATCCCGTTCTTCCACGTGCCGGTCACCGCCGCCACGAAGCCGGCCGCTGAGGCCCGGATGCTGGAACTCGTGGACGAATTCGACGTGGAACTGGTGGTGCTGGCGCGCTACATGCAGGTGCTCAGCGACGACCTCACCCGCCAGCTGGACGGGCGGGCCATCAACATCCACCACTCGTTCCTGCCCAGCTTCAAGGGCGCCAAACCTTACCACCAGGCCTACGCGCGCGGCGTGAAGACCGTAGGCGCCACTGCTCATTATGTAAATGCCGAACTCGACGAAGGGCCGATCATCTCGCAGCAGACGGTGGAAGTGGACCACACCTACGGCCCGGAGGACCTGGTTGCCGCCGGCCGGGACACCGAGTGCAAGGCGCTCAGCAACGCCGTGCGCTGGCACTGCGAAGGCCGGGTGATCCTGCAGGGCAACAGGACGGTAGTGCTCCGCTAAGCTCTACCCCGGCCAGGACGCTCTCTCACTTAATGTGGGTTTTCGGGCGATCCTCTCTCACTTAACGCGGGTTTTTGCGTGACGCTCTCTCACTCTGGTGAGGGAGCGTCACGGGTTAACGCTTAGTGGCTGGCAAAGCCCGACCCTTGCGGGTGGTCAAGCCAGCCCTCGCGGAGCCCCTTCTTGATCTTCACGACCGCTTGCTGAAAATCGTCGGCAAGATCGCTCTTATCGAAAACCAGGACCGTCCAGCCGGCTGACTCGAACGCCTTATCCCGTCTCCTGTCGCTGAGGATCTGTGCGTCACCAAGGTGATGTCCGCCGTCGTACTGTATTGCGAGCCGGCGGTGACGGTAGCCGAGATCGGCCGACGGCGATCGCGCGTCTCCGGCGCGCAATGGCACCTGGAGTTCGGGCTCGGGCAGCCCGGCGTCGGCGATGGCCAACCGAAGCAGCGACTCGGGGGCGGAATCGGCACCCACACGCATCAGATCCAATGCTTCACGGGCCCGGACGATGCCTTGGAGATTCGGGTGGCGGCCCGCCAGCATGCGCAGCCCCGCTATCGTCTCGTAGGGCTGCGTCCGTCCCTCGAAATCCACCCGCGGGATGCGGATCAGTTCATCACCCATGCTCACCAGTTCCTTGAGGGGCAGGGTTGGTGCCAAATCGAGCCAAGTCCGGGACCGTGTGCTCATGCGGATGCCGTCGATCAGTTCGATCTCGTTGTCCAGCGCCAGGACGGTGTGGCCAACACGCCCTTCCGGCGGACCGGCGGCAGTGAACGCGGCTTGCTCAGATGAAGCTCTGTGGAATCGGCAAGCCAGGGCGGCAGCAGCTGGCACCGAAGCCGGGCCGCGGTGACGTGTGAGATCCAGGCTCCGGGCGACGCAGCCGACAGAGCCCTGGCGGCGCCTTCCAGATCAAAGTCCCAGTCCGCTGGGCGGTAGAGACCGCGGCCCACGTTGACTACATCCTTCCGGCGAAGCCGGTTCAAAGTGACGCCGGAGGCCATGGCTGAGCCGAAGGTAAACGGAGCCGTCGCTAACGGCTGGGGCAGAAAATCTTGCTTTCGCATGCTGGCATTGTGACCCGAAACTGTGTGATGCTGCAGAAGTTATCCACAGGCGGGTGCTGGCGCTGGGTAAGTGAGAGAGGGTTGCTCAGGAACCCACGTTAAGTGAGAGAGGATCGCCCGAAAACCCACATTAAGTGAGAGAGCGTCTCCGGGGCGTGGGTCACCAGCTGGGTGGTCAGAACGCGGCGAGGCGGGTGGCCAGGTGCAGCGCTGCGAGCCGGCCCGTTCCGCGGGGGTCGCCGCCGCAGAGCGAGAAGATCCGCTGCAGCCGCTGATGCATCGACTGGCGCTCCAGATGGAGTTCCCGTGCGGCCTGGGCCGTGTTGCAACCTGAATCAAGCCAAACCCGCAACGTTTCCACGAGTGCTGAATGACGCTGGTCATCGTGCTCGATGATGGCCCCGAGCTGTTGGCGGACAAAATCCGTCCGCTGGACAGCATCCAGGGAATGGAAGGCAAGCCGTTCCAGGGCGAAGGCTTCGGCGTCGAGCACCGCGCCGGTCAACCGCGGCCCGGCCGGGCGCTGCTCATCGGCTGCCCCCACTTCCAGCGTCAGCCGCGCCTCCTTCAGCGACCATTGTGCCGCCGAAATCCCCGAAGCTACCGGACCCACCGCACTGATGCTGCCCTCTGGCAATTCGAGCGTCCGGATCCCGGCCAGGATGTCGCTCCGGTCTTCCTGCGCCTTACCGGTCCGCAAGACAGCGAGTGCCAACAGCTCCTCATTATCGGCGTAACTGGCGCTGTGCCGCCCCACCCGGTCCAGCAGCTGCTCCACCGCCGTGCGGAGCTGCCGGGAGCCAGGGGAACGGATCACTACTGCCACCAGCTGCGCGGCCAGGGGGATCCCGGCAGCTGGCGCGAGCTGCTGGAGCCGCCAGTTCTGGGAGCCGGAATCGACGGCGCGGATCAGCGCGGCGCCCGCCATCTCCTTCAGGCCGGGCGGCATGCGCTGCAGCAGGGCCAGGGCCAGAATGTCCACCGAGCGGTTCCCCGCAATCCTCGCCAGGTTCACATCCCCTCCCGCCAGGCTGTGAAGGCTGAGGCGGGCCGACGGTATGCCCCGCACGGAAACATCAATGTGCGTGGTCCGTGCACTGTCCTGCTCGGCGTCGGCGTGCGGTGCCGAGCCGGCCTCCGCGACATGTCCAGCAGGTAGTGCGATTGCCAGCGGAGCGCCAGAGTTGGAGGTCAGGACCACTTCCGCGCCGGTGGCGTCGGCGAGGACGGTCAGGATCCGGTCCAGGCTGCCGCCGTGGGCCAGCTCCACCGCCATCGCGTGGCTTGCCCGGTCGGCCTGCTGTAAGTGCGCAGCTGACTCGCTCACCAGCAACGAGTTGATGGCTTCCATGACGCCCACAAAGGGCACCACTTTGCGGAGCTCTATCAGGGGAAGCCCTGCGGCTTCGGCTGCTGCCACCATGGACAACGGAATGGACGGCAGGTCGGTACCCGTCTCGATGGCCAGCGCAGCCACTCCCCGTTCCGCGAGCTCCCAGATGTAGCCAACACGCCGCTTATCCGTTGCTGCGACCAAGGCCTGGCCGCCGGTGAGCAGCAGTTCACCGCCGCCAAGTAACGGGGCGATGTCCAATACCTCACTGGAGTGAATCCAGCGCAGCTGCGTCTCGGCCGCGACGGCCGCCGCTGCGCGGATCACAGGATCCGCCGGTGTGAGGGTGGAATGTTTCAAAACATCCTGTAAGCGAATTGGCATGACACTCCGTCGCGTAAGTGGGCAATGTTCATGACACATTGTATGTGGTGGTTGTGGCGTGAGCCACATAATCTGGGTTTATCCCTTTTACTCATGGAGGCTCCCCCATGCAAGACAACCTCTCCACAACGCAGCCGGGGTCGGCAATGACGCCGACCGAGGACTGCGAAGCCTGGCTTCAGCCCATTCCCGAATCCCAGCGCACGCACAAAGTTTCCGGCCAGTTCTGGATCTGGGCCGGCGCCAACCTTGCACCGATCAACTGGGTGCTCGGCGCACTCGGCATCCACCTCGGCCTCGGATTTGCCGACACCGTCACCGTTCTGGTCCTGGGGAACCTGATCGGCATGTTGCTGTTCGGCTGCTTCGTACTCCTGGGCCAAAAGACCGGCGCCACCGGCATGGTCCTGGCCCGCGCAGCGTTCGGCCGCCGCGGCAACTACCTGCCGGCAGCCATCCAGGCACTCCTGGTGATCGGCTGGTGCGCGGTCAACACCTGGATCATCCTGGACCTGGTCATGGCCCTGTTCGGCACGCTCGGCTGGGTGGATCCCACAGCACACAACTACGGCTGGAAGATCGGAGTTGCCACCACCATCATGGCTGCCCAGGTTGCCATCGCCTGGTTCGGCTACAAGGCCATCGCGGCGTTCGAAAAGTGGACCGTCCCGCCCACCATCATCATCCTGGCCGTGATGTCGGCCGTCGCCTGGTTCGGCATGAAGATCGACTGGGGCTATGCCGGCCCCGCCGGCAACATCCTGGAAGGTTCCGAACGGATCGCGGCCATGAGCGCTGTGATGACCGCCATCGGCATCGGCTGGGGCATCACCTGGTTTACCTACGCCGCCGACTACTCCCGGTTTGTGAGCACCGAAGTTCCCAAGCGCAAGGTCTACCTGGCATCCGTCCTGGGCCAGTTCATCCCCGTCGTGTGGCTGGGAATCCTCGGCGCCAGCCTGGCCACCAACAGCGGTGAGATCGACCCCGGAAAACTCATCGTCCAAAACTTCGGAGTCATGGCACTGCCCGTACTGCTGATGGTGCTGCACGGACCGATCGCCACCAACATCCTGAACATCTACACGTTCTCGGTGGCAACCCAATCGCTGGATATCACTATCAGCCGACGCAAGCTCAACCTGTTCGTCGGTGTTTTCTCCCTCGCCGCCGTCGTCTTCTTCATTTTCCAGGAAGACTTCGCCGCAGTCCTGGACGCGTGGCTCATCGGGCTCGTAGCCTGGGTTGCCGCCTGGGGCGGAGTCATGCTGGTCCACTACTTCTGGCTTGAGAAGCGTTGGCCGGGCAACCCGGACCGGCTCTTCGACGCCGTGGGCACCAAACGGCTCCCCGAAGTCAATTGGGCCGGCGTTGTGTCACTCCTGGTGGGCATCTTCGCCACGTGGCTGTTTATGTACGGACTGGTTCCCGCTATGCAGGGTCCGATAGCCGTAGCCCTGGGCGGCTGGGACCTCTCCTGGCTCGCAGGTGGGCTGGCCAGCGCCGGCACCTACGCCCTCCTGGGCCCGGCATACCACCGCAGGCACCTGGACTCCGCATTGCCAGCCGCCACAGTTGCCCAGGCGACGGCCGACCTGCGGTTCGCCACCCAGCCCGGTTCACGGGCCGGACTCTGACGAGATCACCACACACAAAGAAGCGCCCGACGGCGGCAGTCTCCTGCCGCCGTCGGGCGCTTCTTTGTAGTACGGTCAGCCCGTCAGGCGACGCCTGCGGCGAGCACGCGCTCCACGTCCGCCACCTGCGGGTAGGCTGCCTGCGTTCCCTTGCGTGTGGTGGCCAGTGCGGCGGCTACCGAGGCGAAGGCCGCGGCGCCAGCCAGCGGAGCACCGGCTGACAGGCGGGCGGCCACGGCACCGGTGAAGGCGTCGCCCGCGCCGGTGGTATCCACGGCCTTGACCTTGACGGGTGCCACCCGGACCAGCTGCTGCCCGGAAGGAGCCAGCGAATCCAGCACCACGGAGCCGTGGGCACCCAGCGTGACGAGGACCCGTTGGAGTCCCCACTCGGCGAAGCGCAGCCTGACCGCTTCCCAGTCTCTGACATCCGCGTCGCTGCCGGGAATTTCGGCGGAGCCGAGGAACAGCGACGCCTCGTGGGCGTTGACGAGGAGGACGTCGGTCAGGTCCGCCAGCTGCTGCGGGATTTCCGCGTAAGGCGAGAGGTTCAGCAGAACTGTGGCGCCGGCGTCGTGCCCTGCCCGGGCGGCGGCCTCAACCGTGTCAAGGCTGACCTCCAGGCAGAGACAGACCACGGCGGCGCCGTCGAACGCCTCAGCCTCGACGGCGACGTCCGCCGGCGAGAGGGTGCCGTTGGCGCCGGCCGAGATGATGATGTTGTTCTCGCCGTCGGAATCCACGGCGATGACGGCGACGCCGGTGGCCTCAGTTGGTGAGGTCCGCACGCCGGAGATGTCCACCCCGGCGCCGGCAGCGGAGGACAGGAGCATGTCGCCGTTGGCGTCCACACCGACGGCACCCACAAGGCTGACGTTCCCGCCCAGCAGGCTGGCGGCGACGGCCTGGTTGGCGCTCTTGCCACCCGGGTTCACGGCGAAACCTTTGCCGTGCACGGTTTCACCCGGCAGCGGCAGCCGCTCGCAATAGATGGTCAGGTCCGCGTTCAGGGAACCGACGACGACGATCCGGCCTTGGGAGCCGGCTGTTGCGGAACTCATTCGGTCACCTCAGCCTCGACGGGCTTGGGGATGAGGAGCGACGCGGCGAACGCGGCCACCGTGATGACCAGGCCCGTCACAACCACGGAGAGGTAGGACGCTTTTGCGTCGCCGGCAGCCGAAGTGGCCACCAGAACGGCCGGCAGCACCAGGAAGCTCAGGCCGGCGCCCAGGTTGAAGGCGCCCGCGTTCATGCCGGGCAGGAATCCCGGGTTTCCGGCGGGTGAGAGGACAACTCCGAGTCCGTTCAGCATGATGTTGACCGTACCGGCGTACATGATGCCCAGCAAGACCGTTCCGGCGATCATCATGGGCAGGCTGCTGAGGCCGAAGAACGCGATGATGGCCAGGGCGGCGATGCTGCCCAGCATGCCGATGCGCAGGACCTTGGTGTAGCCGAGCACCGGCGCGAGCCTGCCGCTGATGGGACCCACCAGCCAGCCGAGCAGGGCGTACGGGGTGAGGATGATCAAAGACATTTCGGTCGGGCCGATGCCGAATCCCGGGTCCGCGGCCTGTACATAGGCCGGCACGATCCCGTTGATGACGGCGAAGATACCGGTCATGGTCAGCGTGGTGGTCAGCAGCGGCGCCCAGGTGGAGCGCTGGCGCAGGTGGATGGTTTCCACCATGGGCTCTTTGGCGCGCTTTTCCACGGACCAGAAGCAGTAGAACGCGACGGCGGCGACCACCACCAGTCCGATCGCCAGCATGAGCGTGCCGGGTGCGAAGGCGCCCACCAGCTTGGAGCCCTCGTTAAGGGCGGTGAGCAGCGCACCCACGGCGACGACGATGAAGAACACGCCCAGCCAGTCCATGGAGGTGCCGGCGGCCGGCTTGCTTTCCCCGGCGAGGACGGCGATCAGGGCGGTGGCGGCGACGGCCAGGACCACCATGAGCCAGAAGATGCTGCGGAACCCGAAGTGCTCGGCGAAATAGCCGCCCACAAAGGAGTCCACGCCGGCCACGCCACCGTTGACCGCGGTGATGAGGCCCATAAGCGTCCCGTATTTACGCGGACTGCTGACGGCGGAGCGCAGCATGATCAGGCACAGCGGCACGGTGGGGCCGCTGACGCCCTGGATGATGCGGCCCACAAAGAGCCACGTCACGTCCGGGGCCATGGCCGCGATGACGGATCCGACGGCCATCATCAGCATCATGCCGATCAGGATTTTCTTGCGGCCGATGATGTCGCTCAGGCGGGGCAGGAAGAGGGAAAAGAGTGCGGCAGCGGTGAAGAACCAGGTCTGGGAGAGGCCGATGACGGCCTGATCGGTGTTCAGTTCCTTGCCCATGGTGACCAGGGCAGGGCTGAGCATGGAGGCGTTGAGCTGGAAGGCGACGCACGCGGCCAGCAGGGCGACCATCAGGGCGGTGACGTTGCCCCGGCTGGTCTTTGCCTCAGTGAGGGTGGCACTCATCTACTCGCCTCCCGTGGCTGCTGCAAGGCCGGCAGCTTCAAGAACGGCAGGTTCGCCGATGCGCACCAGGGCATCCGTGACGAGGTCCCAGAAACGGGCGTGGTCCAGGTCAACGGCCACGGAGGTGGTGCAGTCGTCCGGTGCGGGGGCGCGGAAATCGGCCACGGTCATGCCGAGGGTCAGCGTGCCCTGGAGTTCGATGTCCACCGGAACCTTGCGGGTGGTGACGATGCTGGGATCGATCACGTAGGCCACGGCGCAGGGATCGTGGACGGGCGGGAAGTCAAAGCCCTGGGCGTCCTTGTAGGTCTGCGTGAAGAACTCCATCAGTTCCATCACAAACTTGGCGGGTCCGGTACCCACGGCCGCAATCTTCTCCACCACGTCCGGGGTGGCGAGTGCCTGGTGGGTGAGGTCCAGGCCCACCATCACCACGGGCCACTTCTCGTTGAAGACGATGTGGGCGGCTTCGGGGTCGATGATGATGTTGAATTCTGCCACGGCGCTCCAGTTACCCACGTGGTAGCCACCGCCCATAAGGACAACTTCCTTGACGCGTTCCACGATGCGCGGTTCCTTGCGGGCTGCCAGCGCGATGTTGGTGAGGCCGCCGGTGGGGACCAGGGTGACCGTGCCCGGCTCGTGGGCCATCACGGTGTCAATGATGAGATCGACGGCGTGGCGCGGGTCCAGTTCGATGGTGGACTCGGGCTGCGCGGGGCCGTCCATGCCCGTTTCGCCGTGGATGGACGGCGCGGTTTCGATGGTGCGGACCAGGGGCCGGCCGCAGCCGGCGGCAAACGGCACCCCGGTGATGCCGGCGATGGTCCCGACGGCGAGCGCGTTCTTGGTGACCTTTTCGAGCGTCTGGTTGCCCACCACGGTGGTGACGGCCAGGAGTTCAATGTCCGGGTTGCCGTGCGCGAGCAAGATGGCCACGGCGTCGTCATGCCCGGGGTCGCAGTCAAGAATGATCTTCTTGGGGCGGGTTTCATCGGTTTGGATTCCACGTTAAATCTCCACGTCATTGGGGCCTGCCGAGGCAGTGGCCGAAAGTATTCAGTGTGATCATGGCACCCGTCCGGGCCGCCCGTCAAGCGCTTAACGTTGTCGCATGTCAAGCGCTTGACGTATTGGCGGGTGGTTTCGTTTCACCGGCCTACTACGATCGAGGTATGGAATCCGCGGAGCAGGTGCAGCAATCCGTCCGCTCGCGGCGGATCACGGCGGCCATGGTCGCTGCACGCGCCGGCGTCTCGACGGCAACAGTCTCCCTGGTGGCCAACGGCAAGACCGCCGGCCGCGTCTCGGAGGACAATATCGCCAAGGTGCGGGAGGCCATTTCCGAGCTTGGGTACGTGGTTGACGGGATCGGCAGTTCGCTGGCCAAAGGCGTCAGCTCCATCGTCTTACTCGTGGCCCCGGACATCTCCAACCCGTTTTTCGCCAAGGTGATCGCCGGGGTCCGGGAGTCACTCGGGGCGGATTACCAGCTGCTGCTGTCCGTCACCGACGCCGGGGAGTTCCCGCAGGCGGACGACGTCCGGAAGCTGATGGCACTTCGGCCGGCCGGGCTTCTGGTTGATGCTCCCAACGCCGAATTCCTGGAAGAACTTTCCGCCGCCGGTCCCGTGGTCCTGCTGGACGCTCCAGGACTGGAGGCGTATGCCCCGTCGGTCAATCTGGACGTTGCCCACGGCGCGCGCCAACTGGCCGCGCACCTGGCCGGGGCGGGCCACCGCCGGGTGGCCTACGTGGACAGCGTCACCGGCACGGCGACGTTCGAGGTCAGGCGCCGCGCGTTCCTGGCCGAGGCCGGTGCGCACGGAATGTCCGTGCCGGCTGACGGCATCATCAGTGCCACGATCGACGTCGGTGCCGCCGCCGCCGCGTTCGCCGCCGTCTGGCCGGCGTGGCAGCAGGCCGGGGTTACCGCCGTCGTCTGCTGTACGGACACCCACGCCTACGGCGTGCTGCAGGAAGCACGGGTGGCAGGCGTGCAGATTCCGGGCCAGCTGGCCATAGCCGGCTTCGATGATCTGCCGTACTCCGCGACGAGCAATCCCAGCCTGACCAGCGTGCATTTGCCGGCAACTTCCCTGGGGCTGAAGGCAGGCGGGCAGCTGCGCCGGCTTATGGAAGGCCACCGGCTGGAGGAGCCGCAGCTGACGCTGGAGAGCTCCCTGGTGGTCCGCCACTCCACGTCAGCCCCCGCCCCCTAGCGACGCTCTCTCACTTAACGCAGGTTTTCGAGCAACGCTCTCTCACTCTCTTCAGGAAAGTGATAGAGCGTTGCCGTTTTTCCTGCATTAAGTGAGAGAGCGTCCGGCGGGCCGCTGTCACACCCCCGCCGTAAGCTGGGGGCATGCCGAGTAACTGGGACAGCCTGGACATCAGCCTGCGTGAATCCGTGCAGGAGAACGTGGAGATCTACGAGCGCGTCCGCCCTGCCCTGAAGCTGGTCACCAAGGACGTTCTCCACATCCTCCGCGACATGTTAAAGGACACTGAGGTCACGCCGCTGTTTGTCACCGGGCGCACCAAGTCGGTGGAATCGTTCCGGGAGAAGATTTCCCGGATTGAGGAACCACTGGAACCCGGCGGACCCCCGGTGCTGAAGTTCCCGGACCCGTTCCGCACCCTCAACGACATGGTGGGCGTGCGCGTCATCACCAAGCTGCCTGCGGAGAATGCCCTGGTGGCCAACATCATCAAGCGCCAGCGGCAGGTGTTCGACTGCCGCGGGGACCGCGAGAAGGACATCGGCTCCATCGAGTCCGGTACCTACGGCTATTCCAGCCGCCACCTCATCCTGCGCACCATCCAGAACGAGGCGGTGAAGGATTATCAGCAGGCCTTCAACCCGGATATTCCGGCCAACGGCAGCTACTTCTTCGAATGCCAGATCCGCACCGTTTTCGCCCACGCCTGGAGCGAGATCGAGCACGATATCCGTTTCAAAGCCGAGGACCCCCGCGCCTGGACCCCGCATTTCGACCGCCAGTTCACCGCCACCGCCGCCATGCTGGAGACAGTGGAGAGCGCCTTCGCGGACCTCCATGAACGCTATGAGGAAGTCCGCAGCTACTGGGACATGGACGGTGAAGGCGCCGCGCAGCTCACGCCCAACCGGATCCGGGACGTCTGGCGCACGCTCCTGCCGCACGTGGACCGCAAAGTGGATGACGACTGGGGCTGGGCCGCCGAGCTCATGGCCGCCCACGGCCTCAATCAGACCGTCCAGCTGGCCGGCCTCCTCAGCGCCCAGCGGATCACCGAGGTCCGCAAGGCGCTGGACCACCGCTACTCCCCCGGCCCGGACCGCCTGCTGGATGACCTCCTGCTCTGGCAGTACGGCACCAAACACATTGACCTCACCGCAGAAGCGCCCGACGCCGTTCCGCACCCGCGGCGCGACAGCCTCCTGCGGCGGCTCAAACAGATCGAGCGCTACCGCCTGGCCAAGTCCGAGTAGGCCACTCACGGAGCCGCAGGATTATTGGGCACCGCTGACATTCAACTACCCTTGACTCATGGTGGAGGCTGTTGTAGACGGACCTCCGATGCTCCCGGTTCCAGCCCAGCGGCAAGATCCGGCACCTGTTTTTGCCCCTCTCTGACAAGGATTCCGCCATTTCCACGGACGCATTCTTCGCCACGCTCACCCGGATCCGCAACGTCATCCTGCCGGCGGCCGCACGGTCCTGGCTGAACACGCCGCGTGGACTGCTCACGGGCTTTATCCTGGTGCACCTGGGTTTCCTGATCTTCGCAGCGCTGCTGTCCCTGCGCGGCGAAGCGTTCAGCGACACGTTCATTTACCGCGACTGGGCCCGGGCGGGTTTCAACGAAGCGAACCTCAGCGGCGGCCCCAGCCCCTGGGTGTACCCCATCCTGGCGCTGATCCCCATGGCCCTGGCAGGGCTTGCCGGCCCCGGACCGTTTTTCTTCCTGTGGGTGCTGATGACCACCATCCTCAACGGCTGGGGTTTGGCCAAGCTCACTGACCGCGGCCGCAACCAGGATGCGATTCCGGCGGGCTGGTGGTGGCTGATCTTCACGCTGCTCATGGGCTGGCTCGGCTTCGCACGCGTGGACGGCCTCACCGCACCGATCGTCCTGGTGGCCCTGGCCTACGGTGTGGGCCGGCCGTTCATCGCCTCGGTCCTGCTCGCCGCCGCCACCTGGGTGAAGGTGTGGCCGGCCGCGGTGATGCTGGCCCTCTTCGCCGTCGTCAAGAACCGCCTGCTGGTGGTGCTGGCCGGCGTGGCCACGTCAGCGGTGGTGGTGGCACTCGCCGCCACGATTGGCAGTGTGCCCAAGCTGCTGAACTTCCTGACCCAGCAGGGTGACAGGGGCATGCAGCTCGAGGCAACGTTCACCACCCCGTGGCTGTGGCTGTCCGTGCTGAACATCGGCGACTCCCGGATGTACATGAACACCGACATCAACTCCATGCAGGTGGACGGCCCCGGCACCGCGGTGATGTCAGTCCTGATGCAGCCGCTCCTCATTCTTGCCGCGCTGCTCGTGGCCGGGCTGACGTTCTGGGCGCTGCACAACGGCAAGCTCAACGGCAACGGCAAGGCCGACGGCGGCGTGGACCGCACGGAGTTGCTGCTGGCCGGGGCGCTCACCCTGGCCACCGCCTTTGTGGTGTTCAACAAGGTGGGCTCGCCCCAGTTCATGGTGTGGTTGGCCCCGGCCGTAGCGGTGGGCCTGGCGCACAGCTGGCGTGAGTGGCGGGTCCCCGCTGCCATGCTCATCGCCATCGCCGTGGCCACGTTCTTCATCTACCCCCTGTTCTACGATGCCCTCAGCCACAACAACCCCCTCATGGCCGGCGTGCTGACCATCCGCAACGTCCTCCTGGTGGTCCTGTTCCTGTGGTCTGTCCGGCGCCTGTACTCGCTGGGCAAAAAGACTTCCGCGTCCGTCCCCGCGCTCAAGGAGTCCTAAGATTTCCACGAAGTTCTTCGACCGGCTGGTCAGTGTCCGCAGCACCGTCCTGCCCGCGCGTGTGGTGGACTGGTTCGCCCGTCCGTCCAGTGTCTGGTGGGGCTTCGCTGTCATCCACCTGTATTTCCTGGGCTGGATGGCGTCTTTCTTCCTCACCGGCAATACGTTCAGCGACACCGAGCAGTACCGCCAGTGGGCCATGGACGGCTACAACCCGGATAGCTTGGATGGCAAGATCAGCCCCTGGGTGTACCCGGTGCTGGCACAGCTCCCCATCTTCCTCGCGAACATTGCCGGACCCAGCCTGTACCTCCTGTGCTGGTTCCTGATCATCACAGCCCTCAACGCCGTCGGGCTTGCGTTCCTGACCCGCGGGCCGCGGAAGGTGAAGGGCATCGCCCCGGCCTGGTGGTGGCTGTTTTTCACCGTCTTTATGGGTTACCTCAGCTTCGCCCGGGTGGAGGGCATCACCGCCCCCATCGTGCTGATTGCCCTGCTGTACGCGGCCGAACGCCCCGTGGTGGCAGGGATCCTGCTGAGCGTGGCCACCTGGCTCAAGGTGTGGCCGGCAGCGGTCCTGGTGCCCATCGTTATTGCCAGCCGCAAGCGGATCCAGGTGCTGGCGTCCGGCGTGGCAGTCACCGCCGTCGTCGGCCTGGGCACGTACCTGTCCGGCGGCCTGCCGCACATCATGGACTTCCTGACCAACCAGGGCGAGCGTGGCATGCAGCTTGAAGCCACGTTCTCCACGCCGTGGGTGTGGCTCAGCGTGTTCAACATCGCCGGGTCCAAGATGGCGGACAATACCGCCATCAACTCCACCGAGGTCTACGGCCCGGGCGCCGACGTGGCCGCGTTCCTGATGCAGCCGCTGCTGATCCTCGCCGCTGTGGTGGCCGCGGTTCTGCTGGTCCGGGCACTGAACAGGGGTGCCGAGCGGGAGGAACTCTTCCTCGAGGGCGCGCTGATGATGACCACGGCGTTCATCGTGTTCAACAAGGTGGGTTCGCCGCAGTTCATTATCTGGCTGGCGCCGGTGATCATCGCGGGCCTGACGCACGACTGGGAGCGGTGGAAGGTCCCGGCGGCGCTGCTGATGGGAATCGCGGTGACCACCTTCGTGATCTACCCGCTGTTCTACACGCCGCTCATCCACGCCCACCCGGTCATGGCCGCCATCCTCACCACGCGCAACGTGCTGCTGGTAGTGCTCCTGTGGTGGTCGGTGAAGCGGACAGCGGAGCTTGGCCGCAAACCACAGACGGTCCGGCAGGCCGCCTGACCCGGGCGCACTAGGGTAGTGCCATGACCATGGGGGAAGACAACACAAACGGGCCGGGGCTCCGCCGTTGGCGGCCGCTGCTGGCACCGCTCTTTGCGGCCGCAGCGGTTGCCACCGGACTTGCTGCAGTCTTGGCGCCCCGGCAGGAAATCGGGTGGTTCGCCTACGCGCCCCTGTCCAACCAGACCTTTACATCGGACACGATAGTCCTGATGGACAGCGGCACACGGACCGGTTACTTGCTCATTGCTGTAGGCCTGCTGACACTGGCGTTCTGGCTGGGTTACCGCCTGGGACTTCGGCGTACCGCCCGAGAGTAATCGTCACGGAACATCAGCAGCACCAGCCCGATGGTCGCCCACTTCATGCCCGTCCGCAAGAGGTCCGCGATGGTGCCGCCCGGCAGTCCCAGCACGTTGCTGAGGAACTCAACCTGCTGCCCCAGGAAACCTGACGGCGAATAGCCGGTGTAACCCGGCGTCGGGTCCATAGTGGCCCAGAAGATCAGCGCACCTTCATTTGCCGTGAGTGGGCTCAAAGATCCTGAGCTCGCCAACGCGCTCACCGGCCGATCCGGCAGCCGCCGCCGCGGAGGATCAAAGCCGCCGGCAAACCGGTCACCGCAATTTTCACGTCAGCCCCCTCCTTGCTAATTCGCATCCAGCCAGGCCGACGCCCGTTTGGACTAACATTAAAATTGTTATTTTTAACGTAAAAGTTGACAGAAGTGCGCACGTGACGTTAGATAGATCACATACTCTTTTAGTTTCCCGTCGGCATCAGAAGCCTTCCGCAACGAAGCGGTCCGTGCCGCACAACCCAGGAGATTGCAATGGCCGCACCTTCCGTTTCCCCCGCTGTTTCGACAGCGTCGCCGTCGGCACCGTCCCGCAGTTGGGCAGACCGGCTCGGCATGCCCCACTTGCTGCGCTGGGGCTTTGTCGGGCTGCTGATCTTCATGATCGGCGACGGAGTCGAGTCCGGGTATCTCTCGACGTTCCTGCTGGACCGGGGGCTGGAACAGGGCCAGGTCGGGCTCCTGTTCACGGTGTACGGGGTCGCAGCCGGCGTTGCCGCCTGGGCCTCGGGCGCCCTGTCGGATCTCTGGGGTCCCCGCCGCGTCATGATCCTGGGACTCGTCCTTTGGGTGATATTCCAGCTTGTCCTTCTTACGGTCGCGCTCCCGTCGATGGACTTCACCCTGCTGCTGGTCAGCTACGGACTGCGGGGGCTGGGGTATCCGCTCTTTGCTTATGGCTTCCTGGTGTGGATCGCGGCCTGCACTCCATCACACCGACTGGGCTCAGCAGTGGGATGGTTCTGGTTCGCGTTCACCGGCGGCCTGCCCACGCTCGGTTCCTTGCTGGCAAGCGCGACCATCCCGGCGCTCGGGGCTTTCAACACACTCTGGATCGCTTTTGGGCTAGTCATTGTCGGCGGCCTTGTTGTTCTCACTACGGTCCGGGAACGCACGGGCTTTTCACGACTGGCCCCTGAGGGCGAGAAGCCCGTTGCGACGCTGGCCTCAAGCCTGACCATCCTCTGGCGTAATCCGAGAATCGGCATGGGCGCTGCTGTCCGGGCCATCAACACCGCTTCCCAGTTCGGTTTCCTGGTCTTCCTCCCTGTCTTCTTCACCAAGGAAATCGGGTTCGAACTTGGCGAGTGGCTTCAGATCCTCAGCGTGGTGTTCCTCACCAACATTTTCTTCAACCTGATCTTCGGAATCGTCGGCGACAAGTTTGGCTGGCGGCAGACGATCGCTCTTTTCGGCGGCGTCGGGTGCGCCGTGACAACCCTGGCGTTCTACTACGTACCGCTCGCTGCCGGTCCGAACCTGATCGTGGCAATGGCTGTTGGTGCCGCCTATGGCGCCACCCTGGCCGGTTTCGTCCCGCTGTCAGCCTTGATGCCGTCACTGGCACCGGAACACAAAGGCGCAGCCATGTCCGCCCTGAACTTCGGCGCCGGCATGTCGGTCTTCCTTGGCCCGCTGATCGCAACGCTGTTCCTTTCCTTGATAGGAGTCGGCGGCGTTATGTGGATTTTCGCAGGGCTCTATCTGCTCAGCGCCGTCCTGACCTGGCAGCTGAAGCTCCCCGCCGCCTCCCGCCACGCTGCAGCACCTAGCAACGCTCAGTAGTTTGCGTTACACCTGAAGTGGCTGCGAGCGGACTCCTGCCGCCACATCCCGTACGGCATCCCCCGCCACGAGCACCGCAAACTCCAAAGCACACCCGCACGAGGAAGATACTTCCACCAATAGAAAGGCCCAAGCCATGGCGGTCATCGCTGTTGATGCCGGCACCACAATGATCAAGGCAGTCGGCTACGACGAAGAAGGCACAGAAATGGTGGTCGTCCGCCAGTCGACCTCCGTAAGCCGCCCGCACCCGGGGTGGGCCGAGCAGGACATGCTCGCCGTCTGGGATGCCGTCGTCTTCAGCGTCCGCAGCGTCCAGCGCCAACTGAAGTCGGACATCGATTTCCTGGCCATCACCGCCCAAGGTGACGGATGCTGGCTCGTTGACGAGGCAGCGGAACCCACAGGGCCCGCGATCCTGTGGAACGACGGACGCGCCGCCGACATCGTGGAGGAATGGTCACGCCAGGGACTGCTCAAACAGGCATTCCAAATCAACGGATCCCAGACCTTCCCCGGACTGCCCAACGCCATACTCACCTGGCTGCAGCAGAACGACCCCGAGAGGCTCGAACGCTCCCACGTCTCCCTCACCTGCGGAGGGTGGCTCTTTGCCCGGATGACCGGACAGTTCGCCATCGATGAATCAGACGGCGCTGCCCCGTTCATGGATATCCGCACCCGCCGGTACTCACCGGAACTGCTGAAGCTCTATGACATGGAGTGGGCCCTGCCCTTCCTGCCGGAGCTGCGGGGCGACGACCGCCGGGTTGCCTCGCTGACACAGCACGCGGCACTGGAGATGGGCCTGCCCGCCGGCCTGCCGGTCGTCATGTCCTCGTACGACATCGCATCCACGGCAATAGGAGTCGGGGCGGTAGAACCCGGCCAGGCCTGCTGCATCCTCGGCACGACGTTGTGCACGGAAATTGTCGCCGACACCGTGAGCACGGAAGGAAAATCCGCTGGGCTGACTGTGGCCCTGGGCCTTCCCGGCAAATACCTCAATGCCTTTCCGACGCTGGCGGGCGGTGAAGTCATCCAATGGGCCTGTCAGCTATTGGATCTGGATAACCCGACGGAGCTGGCCGACCTCGCCGATACATGCCCCCGGGGGCAGGCGGCCTGGCGTTCATACCGTATCTGTCGCCGGCCGGGGAACGCGCACCCTTCTTGAACGCGCAGGCGCGCGGGTCCTTCCTGGGCCTTTCCTTCGATCACAAACGTGAACATATCGCACGCGCGGTGATGGAAGGCCTGACCTTGGTCATCCGCGACTGCCTCAGCACCTCAGGAGTCACCCCAACCGAACTCCGGGTCTGCGGCGGCGGGGCCGCCAACCCCATCTGGCTTCAGCTCATCGCCGACATCACGGGCGTTCCGGTGCAGAGGTCCACTGACACGGAAGTAGGCGCCAAGGGAGCTTTCCTCGTCGGACTGGTCGCCACCGGCGGAGCCGCCCGCGTCGAGGACGTTTCCTCCTGGTACGTCAGGATCCGGGACACCTTCACCCCGGATCCGCAGAAGGCCACTCAATACTCGGAGCTGTACGAGGACTTCCTGTCTCTCAGAACCACCGTGAGCCAGACCTGGCCGCGACTTGCGGCCATGCGGGGCCGAAGCCCGCAGACAATGACCACAGACCCGCTGCCGGTCATCGTCCCGGAACACCCGTCCGAAGGATCCGACGACCTGACTGTTCCCGGGAAGAAGTACCCGGCCACCCTAGAAGGAACATCATGACAGCAACGAACGGCGGCAGCATCTGGGTTGGCCTGGACCTGGGAACACAGAGCGTGCGCGCCCTGGCAGTCAACGCCGACGGCGACGTCCTCGGCTCCGGCACCCAAAAGCTCACCAGCCGCCGCGACGGACATAGGCATGAGCAGGACCCGGACCAATGGTGGAAAGCCGTCTCAGCGGCGGCGTCGGAAGCACTTCGGGGCCTCGAACACCGCAACGTCCTCGGCGTCGCAGTGGACGCCACCTCGGGAACGATCCTCCTCGCCGACGCCCGGGGCAACCCCGTTACACCCGGACTCATGTATGACGATGGCCGTGCCAGCGGCGAAACCGACCGGGTGAACCAGGCAGGATCCCATGTCTGGAACGAACTGGGCTACCAGCGGATGCAGACTCCCTGGGCACTTCCCAAGCTACTCTGGCTCCTCAATGATCCAGGAACGCCGACTGCCGGGACACGGTTGCTGCACCAGTCAGACTTCATCAATGAGCGCCTCACAGGCCATCCGGTCCCCACGGACCTGAGCAGCGCGCTCAAAACGGGGGCACATCTTATTGAGGAGAAATGGCCCGAAGACGTGCTGGACGCGTTGGACGTCCCTCGCCAAATGCTTCCGGGTCTCGTCCGCTCAGGCACCCGGATCGGGACTGTCTCCGCCGACGCTGCCCGCGCCACCGGCATCCCGGCCGGCACCCCTGTCATCTCAGGGGCAACCGATGGATGTGCCGCACAGCTGGGCTCCGGGGCACTGAAAGTCGGCAGCTGGAATTCCGTTCTGGGCACCACCTTGATCCTCAAAGGGGTCACCCGAAACCTGATCCAGGACCCCCTCGGGGTGGTCTACTCCCACAAAAGCCCTGACGGTGATTGGCTGCCGGGAGGCGCGTCCAGCACCGGGGCAGGTGTGATTTCCCGTGACTTCGCCGGAAAGGACCTGGGCATTCTGGAGTCACTGGCAAAAACACGGGAACCCGCACCCGTCCTGACCTATCCCCTGGTGTCATCCGGGGAAAGGTTCCCGTTCGCGGCACCACAGGCCCGGGGCTTCACTCTTGGAACCCCCGAAGATGAGTGCGACCGTTACGCAGCCGCCCTGCAGGGCGTGGCGTTCATTGAACGGCTCTGCTTTGACTATCTGGACCTCCTGGGTGCCCCCACCGACGGCAGCCTCGTACTCACCGGCGGCGCCACCAAAAGCCCCTACTGGAACCAGTTACGTGCTGATGTCCTCGGCCGCCCAGTGACACTCCCCCAAAATGCAGAACCCGCCCTGGGCATGGCTGTCCTCGCCGCTTCCCCGGACCGGGAAACCGCTGACGTCGCAGCAGAAATGGTCAAGGTACGCCAGGTCATAGAGCCCCGCCCGGACGTAGCCGGACGGTTCGACGACTCCTACGTCCGCCTCATCACTGAACTGGAACAACGCGGCTGGCTGGATCCCGCCGCTGCTGAACACGCCATCAAAAGGACTAACGCATGACAAACATCATCCTGTGCCGCCACGGCGAGACCGTCTGGCACGCCGAAAACCGCTACGCCGGAATCAGCGACATCGAGCTGACCCCCAGAGGCCATGATCAGGCGGCCCAGCTCGCAAACTGGGCCCAAACAGCCGGGCTCTCCGCGATCTACACTTCCACTCTGAGCCGCGCCCAGACCACGGCCGGGGCCAGCGCGAAGGCCACCGGCCTCAGCGTGCAGGTGGACCCGCGCCTGCGTGAACTGGACTTCGGTGAAGGCGAAGGCCTGACAACGTCCGAGATGGAACAGCGTTTCCCGAAGGCCCTGGCCCATTTCCGGTCTGATCCGGCGAAGCACCATCTCCCCGGCGGAGAGGACCCCTTCAAAGCCGCTGACCGATTCGTGGACTGCCTTCAGGACATCACAAAGGAGCATCCGGACGGACGGGTGCTGGTAGTAGCCCACACCACGGCAATGCGGCTCACCCTCTGCCAGCTGATGGGCATCCCGCTGCGGGAATACCGGCGGGTCTTCCCCGCCATCCGGAACTGCTCACTCACTGAAATCAGCATCAGGGACGGCTACGTTTCCGTGCTCGAGTTCAACACGCCTGTCGCGGCCAGTATTGTGCCGGCCAACCAGCCCCAGCCCTGATCCAGCAAGGAGATCCCCATCATGACCACCCGCATTCTCGCCGCAGGCGACCACTTCGTACTCAATGACCTGCTCACTGGCGCCGTGGCAAAGGAAGTCACCGACCGCAGCGTGTCATTCACCGAGCTCACCCTGCCCTGGCCCGTCGTGCCCTTCGGCCGGGTCGCAGAAGTCGATGAAGCCTCCGGGACCGAAGACGAACTCATCGAAGCCCTGCAGGGAGTGGAAATCTGCATCACGCAAATGGCCCCCCTGACTGAAAAGGTCCTTAAAGCATGCCCCAAGCTCAAACTGTTCTGCATCAGCCGCGGAGGCCCCGTCAATGCAAACCTGGAAGCAGCGACCCGGCACGGTGTAGCCGTAACGTCAGCACCGGGACGGAACGCTGCAGCAACAGCGGAGCATACCCTGGGCATGATGCTGGCCGCGATGCGCCGCATCCCCCAGACCAACGCCGATCTGTCCGCCGGAACGTGGCGGGGTGACTACTACATGTACGAAAACGTCGGCCCCGAACTCGAAGGCAGCACTGTCGGCCTGGTCGGCTACGGAGCCATCGGCAGCCGCGTTGCCCGCATGCTTCAAGGCTTCGGGGCAACAGTCCTGGTCCACGACCCGTACGTCACGGAAGACGCACTGACCGGACAGGCCGAAAAGGTCGAATTCGACGAATTACTGGCCCGCTCCAATGTCATCACCCTCCATGCCCGCGTCACGCCCGAGACAACCGGCATGATCGGAGCCGAACAGATCGCTGCCCTGCAGCCCGGCTCCATCATCGTCAACTGCGCACGGGGCGCCCTGCTGGACTACGACGCACTCTGCGACGCCCTCGACTCCGGCCACCTCTTCGGCGCCGCTTTTGACGTTTTCCCCGAGGAGCCCATTCCCGCAGCCTCAAGACTGCTGACCACCCCAAACATCGTCATGACCCCGCACCTGGCCGGGGCCAGCAAAGCGACCGCAAACAAGGCGGCACAGATCGTGGCCGCGGATGTGCGGAGGTACCTGAACGGGGAACCCCTCGCCAACTGCGCCAACCCCGAAGCCCTCATGCCAGCACGCACGGCCTAGAACCGCGCTGGCCCCCGGGAACGCCAGCTCCCGCGGCTCCGGGGGCCGGCATGGTCGTTTGGCCCCGTCCGCAGCCCCCGGCGCCATTTCGGTGCCGGACCGGAATCGTCGAGAGTGCCCTCCTGCAGACCGGATTAACCTGTCTGGCTGTGCGTGGAATGCAGCGGGGCGATGTGTAATGTGGTGTGCTCAGATACTGCTTCCCTGAACTCGGAAGAGACATCGTCAGTAAGAATGAGGTCGGTGAAATCGCTCACGGGAACGTAGTGGTGGAGCGATGTCCGCCCCGCTTTGGACCCGTCCATCATCAGCACGCGTCGAGTGCCGGCCTTCAGCATGGCCCGCTTCATGTGAACGACATCCTGCTCCTGGTGGTACGTCATCTCAGATCCCATCGTTGAGGTGGACTGGAACACGACATCCACCGCGTAGGAGCTGAACGAGCCGTCGTTCGGCAGGCCAATGAAAGAGTCATGGGTGCGTGAGTACTGGCCTCCGGTCACGATCAGCCGGATGTCATCGTTCTCCCGGAACAGCTCTATCGCCTGCCTGTAGTTGGTGATGACTGTCAGGGGTCCAACATCGTTGAGCAACCGGGCAAGGGCGAACACTGTGGTGGAGTCATCCAGCATCACGGACATGCCTGGCTCGACCATCTCCAGGGCCTTGCGCGCCAGTGCCGTCTTGGCCTGCGGCTGGATCTGCATCCGGATCTCAGAGCTCGCCTCAAAGACAGTGGAGGGCAGTGCCGACACTCCGCCGTGGACTTTGCGCAGGATTCCCCGAGTTGCCAGATCATCGATGTCGCGGTGGATGGTCATCAGACTGACGTTGGTGAGGGTCGCAAGATCGGCGGCACTGGAAAACCCTGCCCCCACAACATGTTCGATGATCCGCCGCTGCCGGGTGATGCGCGGCTTTTTGAGTCCGGGGTTGTCGTTCATCATGCTCACTTTCGTCGCTGCGCGCGGGTTTCCACCACTGCGTGGACCCTTACGGCAGGCCTGTGCTTAGGATATGCCCCGCACAAGCCATGAAACAATTTATCAATCTTCGTGACCTATTTCACACTTTTTCTGTTATTCTAGACATACAAGTTGAGGTCATGGAGGACCCGGCTGGCTTGGCTCACCTCACGAAAGAGAATTCAATGAAGAACTTCTACGCGCGCATCATGACGGCAGCCGCCACGGCTGCCATTCTCGGCCTCGCCGTCACCGGCTGCGGTTCCCCGGGCACTGCAGGAGCCGGCACGGGCGACGCCTCGGCCGCCAAAATAGCGTTTCTGATGCCGGATATCGCCTCAACCCGGTATGAACTGTTCGACAAGCCCCTGTTTGAGGCAAAGATCAAGGAGCTTTGCGGGGGATGCACCGTGGTGTATTCAAACGCCAACGCCAGCGCGGCAAAGCAGCAGGAACAGGCCAACTCCGCACTCGCCCAGGGTGTAAAGGCCATTGTGATTGACCCGGTCGACTCCGCAGCTGCCGCGACGATCGTCAACTCAGCCAAGGCGCAGAACGTGCCGATCATCGCCTACGACCGCCCGATCCCTGATGCCCCCGCCGATTACTACGTTTCCTTCGACAACGAAAAAATCGGTTCGATGATCGCCCAGTCCCTGGTCGACCACCTCAAGGCGAGCAATGTCCAGGGAGGACTGCTGCAGGTCAACGGTTCCCCTACTGACGCAGCCGCCGGGCTGATCAAGAAGGGCATCCACTCCGCCGTTGACCCGAGCGGGTTCAAGCTCCTCGCCGAGTTTGACACCCCGGGCTGGGAACCGACCAAGGCCCAGGACTGGGTCAGCGGCCAGATCACCCAGTTCTCCGGGAAAATCGCAGGAGTTGTCGCGGCAAACGACGGCACGGCAGGCGGCGCCATCGCGGCGTTCAAGGCTGCCGGAACCGAAGTGCCCCCCGTGACGGGTAATGACGCCGAGCTCGCCGCCGCCCAGCGCATCGTGGCCGGGGACCAGTACAACACCATCTCCAAGCCAATCAAGACCGTGGCTGAAGCCGCCGCACAGATAGCCTACTCATTTGCCAAGGGCGAGAAGCCTGCGGGCAAAACCACCTTGTTCAACACCCCGTCGGAACTCTTCGTCCCGACAGTGGTCACCGCCGAAAACCTCAAAGAGTCGCTGGTGGACACCGGAATCGTGAAGGCGTCCGAGCTCTGCACCTCCGCCTACGCGGCAGCCTGCGCCAAGGCCGGCATCAAGTAGAGCCAGCATCACGGCAAGGAGGTTCCGGTGTCCCGGTCCGGACACCGGAACCTCCAACCCCAACATCACTAGCCCCAGAGAACAACAGGGAAAAACATGCCATCAGAACCCATCGCCGCAGCAGGAAGCCCCCAACTGCTGTCACTGCGCGGCATAAACAAGTCCTTCGGTGCCGTCGCCGCGCTAATGGACATTGAGCTGGACGTAGCCGAAGGCGAAGTTGTCGCTGTCGTCGGTGACAACGGCGCCGGCAAATCGACGCTGGTAAAGGTACTCTCGGGAGTACATTCAGCCGACTCCGGCACCATCGCCTTTGAAGGCCGGGAAGTAACGATTTCCAGTCCAGCGGCCGCCCAGCACCTCGGCATCGCCACCGTCTTCCAGGACCTGGCGCTCTGCGACAACCTCACAGTCGTCGACAACCTCTTCCTTGGCCGGGAAATATCACCGCTCCGGCTGAACGAAGTGGACATGGAAGTCCGTTCATGGGAGCTGCTGAGGCAGCTCTCGGCAAAGATCCCCTCTGTCCGGACACCCATTGCGGCGCTGTCCGGCGGCCAGCGGCAGACCGTCGCCATCGCCCGGTCCCTGCTCGGAGACCCCAAAATCGTCATCCTCGATGAGCCGACCGCAGCGCTCGGCGTCGCCCAGACCGCCGAAGTACTCAACCTCGTTGAAAGACTGCGCGAACGCGGCCACGGCGTCATTATGATCAGCCACAATATGGCCGACGTGAAGGCAGTCGCGGACCGGGTGGTTGTACTGCGCCTTGGCCGCAACAACGGAGACTTCCGGGTCCGCGACGTCTCAACCGAGGACATCATCGCCGCCATTACCGGAGCAACGGACAACGTCGTCTCACGACGGTCCGCAGCACGCGGCACCGGCCAGGGACCGACCCAGGAGACCGACGCATCATGAAAAACAAGACACAAACCGCTCCCGCCTCCCTCGCCATGGACTTGCAGGACGAACGGCTGCAAGACCGGACAGGACTCAAAGGCCAGTTCCAGGCATTCCTGGACCGAACCCGCTCCGGCGACCTCGGTGTCCTGCCCGTCATCGGCGGACTGATCGTGATCTGGGCAGTCCTCCAGGCCCTGAACCCGATCTTTCTTTCCCCCGCAAACCTGGTCAACCTCACCATGGAAAGCTCAGCCGTAGGGATCATCGCCCTCGGCATCGTCTCCGTCCTCCTGGTAGCCCAAATCGACCTTTCCGTCGGCTCCGTCAGCGGACTGGCGGCCGCTGTCGTCGCAGTCACTTCGGTCAACATGGGCTGGCCCGTCTGGCTGGTTATCCTGACCACAGTTGCCCTCGGAGCAGCCATCGGCTGGATCTACGGACAGATCTTCAACCGGTTCGGCGTTCCCAGCTTCGTCATCACCCTCGCCGGGCTACTCGGATTCCTGGGACTGCAGCTCTACATCCTGGGTGCCAAGGGATCCATCAACCTGCCGTTCGACTCACCCCTGGTGTACTTCGCCCAACTGGCATTCGTGCCCATCTGGCTGTCCTACGTACTGGTAGCAGGCGCAGCAGCGGCCCTGTTCGCCACCGACTACTTCCACTCACGTGCCCGCAGAAGCGCCGGACTGTCCGCCATGTCCATGCAGAACATCGCCCTGCGCGCCATTCTCCTGCTGGTAGTCCTCGGAGTAGCTGTCTCCTACCTGAACCAAAGCCGCGGAGTCGGCTGGATGTTCATATTCTTCATCGCACTGACCTTGATCCTTAATTACCTACTCAAGCGAACCAAATGGGGCCGCTCCGTCTACGCCGTCGGCGGCAATCCGGAAGCAGCCCGCCGCGCCGGCATAAACGTCAAAGTCATTTACACATCCGTTTTCATCACCTGCTCAACCCTCGCAGCGGTAGGTGGACTCCTTGGAGCCGCCCGCCTCGCAGCCGCCAACCAGGGAAGCGGCACCGGCGACGTAAACCTGAACGCAATCGCCGCGGCTGTCATCGGCGGAACGAGCTTGTTCGGGGGCCGTGGCAGCGCCTTCGCCGCCATTTTGGGGATCATCGTCATCCAGTCAATCTCCAGCGGTCTCACCCTGCTGAATCTCGACTCGTCATTCCGATTCATGGTCACAGGTGTGGTGCTGCTCCTGGCAGTAACCCTCGACTCAGTCTCCCGCCGGTCCCGATCCTCACACGGCAGGGCCTGAGCAAGAACCGCCAAGTTCCTACCCAAGGGCTCCTGCCGCAACAATGGCAGGAGCCCTTGGTGATGGCTGGGCGAGGAAGCCCTCGCGTAAGCAGTGTCGGTCTGCCAGCTACCTTTTAGCAGTTCCCAATTCCCATGTGTCGGGATCTCGCCTCAGCGGGCGCTGTCAGCGCTCCGGCGCTGGTCCAGGACCCAACGCCAACCACGCCGGGCCCAGTCCGAGGGTTTGCCCTCGATCAGCAGCTTCCGCGTGTGGACGTCCAGGACCAGCAGGTAGAACGTGAACAGCAACGCCGTCACGAACGCCAGCGACGACGCGTCCACGGTCAGCTGCACAAAGGACCAGACGGAGAGCTGGTCCTGCGCGCCGAACACCACAAAGAACGTCACGCCCACGTAGAGGCACCGGATCTGCCAGTCGTTCCGGATACCCGTGACGGCCAGGAACGGCAGGAACCACAGGATGTACCAGGGCTGGATGATGGGCGAGAGCATCACGACGGCGGTAAACGCCAGGGCCAGCCGGCGCACCGCCCGCGAGTAGTCGCCGCGGAACATCAGCAGCAGCACCAGCCCGATGGCCGCCCACTTCATGCCGGTCCGCAGCAGGTCCGCGATGGTGCCGCCGGGGAGACCCAGCCCGTTGCCGAGGAACTCAACCTGCTGCCCCAGGAAGCCGGACGGCGAATAGCCGGTGTAACCCTGCGTTGGGTCCATGATTGCCCAGACCCAGCCCAATCCGAGGTTGTACGGGATCCCGCTGACAGCCAGCACCGCGAAACTGATTCCCGCCGTCGCACCCCAAATGAGGAACTTCCGCGTCCACGAGGCGGCCGGCCCCGCCCACATAACCCCGATGAACGGGAGCAGCAGCACGGTGATCGGCTTGATCCCGATGGAGGCCGTGACCAGCAGGATTCCGGCCAGGTAGCGCTTCGTCGCGGCGAAGTAGACACCGGCGACGGCGAGGCCCACCATCAGCGCGTCGTTGTGGGCGCTGGCCACGAAACTGATGAGGAACAACGGGTTGGCCACCGCGATCCAGAGTGCCCGCGCGCCGTTGATGCCGTGCAGTTCGGCCAGCTTGGGCACGTAAATGACACAGAGCAGAACCCCGACGCCGGCGAGCAGGCGGAACAGCAGCACGGACGCGTCGGGCTGTGCCCCTGTCAGCCCCACCACGCCGCGGGCGAGCCACAGGAAGTAGGGCCCGTAGGGGGTTCTGTTCTCGGCCCAGGCAGGGTCCGCGCCGAGCGCAAACCAGTTATTCAGCGTGGAGATGCCCACGGTGTAGGGGTTCTGGCCCTCCATGACCAAGCGGCCCTGGCCCGTGTAGGCGTAGACATCGCGGGAGAAGATGGGGACGGCCAGCAGGAGCGGCAGGGACCAGGCGGAGATGGCGATCACCACTGACCGCAGGGAATGTTCGCCCCAGTCCCCCAGCCGCTGGCCGAGCCGGAGCCAGGACCGCATCAGGAGCATGGCGCCCACCGTCAGGAGCACGGTGGACAGCGTCACGCCCCAGCCCTCGGTCCGCAGCGCGATGACCACCGGCTGGCGGATCATGGGTGAGCCGTTGGCGATCCAGCCCGTTCCGATCGAGCCCACAAACATCATCAGGGCGCCGAGGAACCCCTGCCAGGTGGCGATGTACACCCGGCGCTTCGTGGGGGGAGCTACGGCGGGCGCGGCAGACTTCGGGAGCTCCGCGCCGGCCGCCGTTTTTTTCGGCGGACCTGGGACGCTCTCCGAAGTGCTGATGTGTGAACCGCCTGCCGTCATGTCTTTTGTTGTCCCCTACTTACGTTACGGCGCTGGCTGGACTAGCTATAGGCCGGTCTACAACCCAGTCATTTTAGCAGTTGGCTTAGCGCGTGCCCCAGACTGGGAGGGGCGGACGTGCCCCCTATTTCGCAATGAGGCCTCGCGCCGCCCGTCCCCGCCTATGAATGAAGCCACCTCTGCGGGCTTCACCAGCACGATTGGACCCAGCCATGGCCGTACCACGTGTCCCCGATGCCCGGACCAGCACGCCTCAGCAACTGCAATCAGTCCGCGCCACCCTCCGCTCGCCACGGCGGCTGAAGACCGAGGCACTGGCGGGCCTGGTGGTGGCGCTGGCGCTGATCCCGGAGGCGATCGCCTTCTCGGTGATCGCGGGCGTGGATCCGCGGATCGGCCTGTTCGCCTCGTTCACCATGGCTGTCACCATCTCCTTTGTGGGCGGCCGGCCCGCCATGATTTCCGCCGCCACCGGCGCCGTCGCCCTGGTCATCGCCCCGCTGATGCGCAGCCACGGCCTGGACCACCTGATCGCGGCGGTGATCCTGGCCGGCGTTTTCCAGATCCTGCTCGCCGTCCTCGGCGTCACCAAGCTGATGCGGTTCATCCCGCGTTCGGTCATGGTGGGGTTCGTGAACGCCCTGGCCATCCTGGTGTTTATGGCTCAGATCCCCGAACTGATCGGCGTGCCGTGGATGGTCTATCCGCTGGTAGCAGTGGGCCTGGTCATCGTGGTGGGGCTGCCGAGAATTACGACGGCGGTGCCCTCACCTTTGGTGGCCATCGTGGTGCTCACCCTGTTTGCCGTGCTGGCCGGCGTGGACGTGCCCACCGTCCAGGACAAGGGACAGCTGCCCGAAAGCCTGCCCTCGCTGTTTATCCCCAACGTGCCGCTGACGTGGGAGACGTTTCAAATTTTGGCACCGTTCTCGCTGTCCATGGCTTTGGTGGGGCTGCTCGAATCCCTGCTGACCGCCAAACTGGTGGACGACATCACGGACATCCGCTCCAACAAGACCCGCGAGGCCTGGGGCCAGGGCGTGGCGAACATCGTCACCGGCTTCTTCGGCGGCATGGGCGGCTGCGCCGTGATCGGCCAGACCATGATCAACGTCAAGGGATCGGGAGCACGGAGCCGGGTATCCACGTTCCTGGCCGGCGTTTTCCTGCTGGTCCTGGTGGTGGTCCTCGGCGATGTGGTGGGCATGATCCCCATGGCCGCGCTGGTGGCCGTGATGATCTTCGTTTCGGCCATTACCTTCGACTGGCATTCCATTGCCCCACGGACGTTGCGCCGGATGCCCAAGTCCGAAACCGCCGTCATGCTCATCACCGTGGCAGTGGTGTCAGCGACACACAATCTGGCCATCGGCGTCGGGGCCGGCGTGCTGGCGGCCATGGCCCTGTTCGCCCGGCGGGTGGCGCACTTCGTCACGGTGGAGCGGACCGTCGTCGAACTTAACGGCGAGAACGTGGCCACCTACACCGTGGACGGCGAGCTGTTCTTCGCCTCGTCCAACGACCTGTACACGCAGTTCGAGTACGCCCTGGACGCCGAACCGGACATCAGCCGGGTGATTGTGGACCTGCACGCTTCCCACGTCTGGGACGCCTCAAACATCGCGGTCCTGGACGCCGTGACGGAGAAGTACCGCCGGCACGGGCGGGCAGTGGAGCTGATCGGGCTGAACGCCGCCAGCGTCCTTATGCGCGAGCGGCTGGCGGGAAAGCTGAACTAGACGATCCGGTCGCTGTGGACGGTGCGGTTCCTGCCCCGCGACTTGGCCACATAGAGAGCCCGGTCAGCGGCGGCGATGAAGTCTTCCACATCGGAGGTCCCGGCGTCGTACAGTGCCACACCGTAACTGACGGTGGGCATCTCCAGCCCGTCGACGGTGGGGACCTGGGCGAGCCGCCTGCTGACCTCCCCGGCGATTGACTCCGCCCGCCCGGCGGAGGCACCCGGGATAAGGAGGACAAACTCTTCCCCGCCATACCTGCCCACGAGATCGGCGGACCTCACTGTATCCCGGCACGCGCCGGCGAAGGCCTGGAGCGCAAGGTCGCCGGCAGCATGCCCGTGGGTGTCGTTGACTGACTTGAAGTGGTCCAGGTCTGCAAGGATCAGCGCACCCGTTCCCTGTGTCGCGGCCGGGTCCTTCAACACCGCCGCGGCCAGGTCCAGGAAGGCTTTGCGGTTGAGCAGCCCCGTCAGATCGTCCCGGGTCGCCACCATGTGCAGGGCCCGGGTCTGCTGTTCGCTGATGAGACCGGCCATGCTGAAAGACACCACCACCAGCAGCACCATGGTGAACATGGTGGTGATTGCGGAGCCGAAGAACAACTCGAAGGTGGGTCCTCCGGGCCCATCCGTGAGAAACGCAATAAGGCGGCCCGTGTAGAAGACGGACACCAGCCCGACAGATGCCGTCATGGGGATCCGGACCCGGGTGTAAGCGGGTCCGGCCGGCCACATCTCCCTTGTCGCCAGCCCAAACATCAGGGCCATCGAGGCCAGAAAGACCGGTCCACCTGCCCACGTGTTCGTGGCCGGACTGTCAAGGGCGCACGCCACCAGGGTCGCCGCCGGCGCAGCGACGAACATCAACGGCTCTGGCGGGGACCGCCGCAGCGTACGTGCGCTTGACCAGACGCTCACCGCTCCCGAAACCAACAGGACATGCCCCATTGGATTAGCCCACCGTTGAAGGGGCGTGCCATCGAGCAGGAATGCAAGGGCTCCGGTGAGAAACAGCGCCAGGGCCACGCACCACCAGCCGCTGTACGGTGCGTGCGTGGTGCGGTAGACGAAGAAGTAGAACAGCAGGCCAAGCAAAAGAGCCATCAGGGCGAACGCGATCCGCAGCGTTGTTGTATCCAGGACCATTTCAGAAGTTCCCCCGACCGCCGAGTGATGCAAGTCTCAGTATTGCACCGCTGCCCGACATTTTCGCCGCAGCGGGGACCGCCCCTCCCGCAGAGTTTTTTGTCCACATATTCCGCACCGGAAGCTATCCAGGGGCCGATATCTGCCCAAAAACTCAGGGCGGTTACTGGCCCGGCGTGCGGATGATCCGGCGTTGCGTGGCCAGGGCGATGGCCGAGGTCCGGTTGTCCACGCCGAGCTTGCCGTAGATGTGCACCAGGTGGGTTTTCACGGTGGCCTCGGAAATGAACAGCCGCCGGGCGATGGCGCGGTTGGTCAGGCCGGTTGCCAGCAGTTCAAGCAGCTGGACCTCGCGGGTTCTGAGGGCGGTTTCCGGGCTGCTGATCCGCGACATCAGCAGTGCCGCGACCTTGGGTGCCAGCGCCGTCAGGCCGGCCGCTGCCGACAACACGGCCTGGCGGATCTGTTCCGGCGGGGCGTCCTTGAGCATGTAACCGCTGGCGCCTGCCTCCACGGCGGCCAGGATGTCCGCCTCGGTGTCATAGGTGGTCAGGATCAGGACCGGCGGCGGGGATTCCAGCTGCCGGATCGCGGCGGTGGCGGTGACGCCGTCCATCCTGGCGCCCATCTGCAGATCCATCAGCACCACGTCCACGCGCTCCCCAAGGGTCCGCAGCCGCGCGAGTTCGCGCAGCGCCGCGTCCCCGTCCGCGGCCTCGGCAGCCACGCTGAAGTCCTCCAATTCAGTGAGCATGGCGCGCAAGCCCGCGCGGACCACGGGGTGGTCATCCACCAGGAGAATACGGAGGTCGGCCATCAGTGCAGCTCCCCTTCCGGGCGGGGCAGTTCCGGGCTTACCAGCGGCTGCCCGGGTAGCGCCGCTGCGGTGAGCGGCAGCCGGAGGGCGACGACGGTCCCCTCGCCGGGTGCCGTCTCCACATCCAGGGAGCCGTCGAGCTCGGCCACCCGGGCAGCCAGCGAGCGCAACCCAAACCCGCTGCCGTCCTCCCGGCCGGCCACCCCGGGACCCGTTGCTTCCGGCACAAAGCCCGTGCCGTCGTCGTACACGTCCAGGGTTACCTCGTCCCCGAGGAACGCGAGGGTGACGACGGCGGTGCTCGCCTTGGCGTGGAGCCGGACGTTGGCCAGGCTGGCCTGGGCCGCCCGGAGCAGGGTGACGCTGTACTGCGGCGGCAGCTCCGCCGGGTCGCCCACCAGCTCGAAGCGGCAGCGGAGTCCGTCACCGCGCGCGGCGGCCAGGGTTTCAGTCTCGCCGCAGAGCCGCTGCAGGCTTTCCGGGAGCGATGACTCCTGGAGCTGGGGCGAGGTGAGCCCGCGGACAAAGGTGCGGGCCTCCGCAAGGTTTTCCGACGCCGTCTGCTGCACCAGCGCGAACCGCTCGGCGGCGGTGGCAAGATCGCCGCCGGCCAGGGACTTCTCTGCCGCCCGCGCCACCAGGACGATGCTGGACAGGCCCTGCGCGAGGGTGTCATGGATTTCGCGGGCCAGCCGCTCCCGCTCGGCCAGAACGCCTGCCTCGTGCTGGGTTCTGGCAAGTTCTGCGCGGGTGCGCCGGAGTTCGTCCGCGGCCAGCCGCTGCGCCTCGCTCTCCTGGTAGAGGGCCCGGTAAGCCAGGCCGGTGACCACAGCGAAGACGGCACCCAGCCCCGGTCCCAGGAGCATGGGCAGGGTGGGCGACGGCAGGCCGCTGGCCACCCACTGCGAGGCAACCACGGCGGCCGTCATTGCCGCGATGGTGAACAGCGCGATCCGGCGCGGGAGCACATGCAGGTGGAGGAAGAAGAGCGGAAAGGCGACCCAGGAGAACTCGGCGCTGCCCGCCAGGAGGACTCCCCACAGGACCGTGACAAGGCCCAGCCACGGGGCGGCGTAGCGGTGCGGGTTGAAGCCTGACCGGCCGGCGGCGAAGCGCTTCTCCAGGACGGTGCCGGCGAGGTAGGCCGCGGCCAGGGCAAGGGCGAGTGCGGACCAGGCGATGCGCTGGCCGGCTGCTGTGCCTGCTGTTGTCGCGGGGCCGGAGACTCCATTGGCGCCGGGCACTCCGTTTGCTCCATCCGCTCCGGCCGCCAAATGGAGCCGCAGGATGGCGACCAGCAGCAGCACGGCAAAACTGACATGAAGCGTCACCCGCAGGAACCGCAGGATGGCAGCCCCCGACGGGGTGGTCTGTGGTTCCGCGGCAGGCATTTCATCAGCTTAGGCGTCTGAGGGGGCGTGCGGATCAACCAAAAGGTTGATCGCACGGTCAGCCCTTCGTCCTGCCCGGCTCAACCATGTCCCCGATGTGGGTTGGGCCGATGCGCCGGAGAGTGGATTAAGAAGGAATCCACCCCCGACTGAAGGAAGTACAACGTGTTTCTCGCTATTCGCGATATCCGGTTCGCCAAGGGACGGTTCGCCCTGATGGGCGGCGTGGTGGCCCTGGTAACGCTGCTCCTGGTGCTGCTGTCCGGACTCACCGCCGGGCTGGGCGACCAGTCCACGTCCGCCATCGGGAAGCTCGGTGCCTGGTCTGGCGGCGCGTCCGGTACTGCGGCCAGGCCGGTGGACAGCATCGTTTTCGGCGCCCCGGGCACCAACGAGCCGACGGCGTCCTTCACTGAAAGCGAAGTGACGGCCGCGCAGGTGGACAGCTGGAAACACACCGCGGGGGTGGCCCGGGCCGAGGCCCTGGGCATCACTCAGTCCCGGCTCCAAGGCGGCGACGGCGGCACCACCAACGTGGCGGTGTTCGGCGTTGCCGAGGGCGGGCTGCTCGCGCCGTCGCCGGTCCGGGCGGGGTCTGTGGTGATCGGCGAGACCGTCGCCGCGGATCTCTCGCTCGAGGTCGGAGATACGGCCACAGTGGGTGGCACCGGGTTGACCGTCACCGCCGTCGTGGACGACCAGTGGTATTCCCACACCGGCGTCGTGTGGACGGCGCTGCCCACCTGGGCCGAGGTAGCGCACCTGACGCCGGCTGCCGGCAGCGCGCCGGGGAGCATGCCGGTGGCGACCGTCGTCGCGGTCACGTACCAGGACGGGTCCGTGGCGGACGAGGACTCGGCCAACGCGATGGCGAGCACCGTCAGCACCACCCGCATCGGTTCGTTCCAGGCACTGGGTTCCTTCAAAAGCGAAAACGGGTCACTGATGCTGATGCAGGCGTTCCTCTACGGGATTTCGGCGCTGGTGATCGTGGCGTTCCTGACGGTCTGGACGGTGCAGCGGACCCGGGACATCGCCGTCCTCAAAGCCATGGGCGCATCCGGCGGCTACGTGCTGCGCGATGCCATGACCCAGGCAGCCATCGTGCTGTTGGCCGGAGCGGGTCTTGGCGGGGCGGTCGGCGTTGTGGGCGGGTTCGCCGCAGCCCAGGCGGCGCCCTTCCTGGTCACGCCGGCCACCACGCTGCTGCCCGTGCTGGGAATTGTGGCCTTGGGCCTGGCGGGCGCCGCGCTGGCAGTCCGCCGGGTGACCACCGTCGATCCGCTGATCGCCCTCGGCGGCAACTAGCTCCTGTCCTTCACCCCTCCCGAAAGGTAGTTCCCATGTCTGTCACACCTGTACTAATCCCCACACCAACTGCCGGCTCCACCCTCACCCACCCGGTGACCCTCACCAACGTCACCCTCGAATACCCGGACGGCGGCGGAACCGTCAAGGCCCTGGACAGCGTCAGCCTCCAGGTCCCAGCGGGCAGGATGGTCTCGCTGGTGGGCCCGTCCGGCTCCGGCAAATCCAGCCTCCTCGCTGTTGCTGCCACCCTGGTCAGGCCCAGCAGCGGGGACGTGGTGATTGACGGGACCAACACGGCGGGGCTGAAGGACAAGGAACTGACCGCGTTGCGCCGGGAGAAGGTGGGCATCATCTTCCAGCAGCCCAACCTCCTGGCGTCCCTGACCGCCGTCGAGCAGCTGATAATTGGCCACCACCTGCGCGGCAAGCCGCTGAAGGCCGCGCGTTCGCGCGCCGCGGAACTCCTGGATCTGGTGGGGCTGGCTGCGTCTGCGGCCAAGCGTCCGCACCAGCTCTCGGGCGGCCAGCGGCAGCGGGTGAACATTGCCAGGGCCCTGATGGGCAGTCCGAAAGTGCTGTTGGTGGACGAGCCGACGGCGGCGCTGGACCACACGCGCAGCGCATCGATCGTCGGGCTGCTGCGCCGGGTCACTGACGAGTTCCAGGTGGCCACGGTGATGGTCACGCACGACACGGAATTCGTCCCGCTGACCGACGCCGTCGCCGTGATGCGCGACGGCGGCCTGACCGCCCCGGTGTTGCCGGGCGGCTTCCTGACATAACGCCAGTTGCTCTTGGACGGGGCTACCCAAGCAGCGGCCTACTCAAAGGGGTTGTTTTAACCATCCCGAATTAGCGTTTCGCCTACCCGCAAATGAACGGACGATGGATGCTAGGCCCACCTCTGGAGGAGCGGTGAAGGTATGAGGGAGTTTTTTGGACATCCGGTCAGGATGTCATCGGGCCAAACGGCAGGGCGGCACCTGAGCAAGGAGCCGTCACATCCCTGCAGCCCCTGGCGCATCCCAGGAGCTGAAGCTCAATCAGACCCCGACGCATTTTCGAAAGGCAGCCCGATGCTACAGACCCCAGATTCCAGTCTTGACACGTGGATGGTCCGGGAGGCTCTCGCCGAGGCCATGATTCCGGTGATCGGCCGGCTGTACCGCGATAACAACGTGGTGACCAGCATTCACGGCCGGAACCTGGTCAACAAGTCCACCATGAACATCCTCAAGGCACACCGTTTCGCGCGCCGGGTTGAGAAGGACGAATTGCTCCTGGAGGAGACTGCCCCGATGCTGAACACCTTGGCGCAGCTGGAGCTCGGCCCGGCCACGATCGACATCGCCCTCCTGAACCAAAAATTTAAGGAAAAAGGCAACGGTTCCGCCCTCGAGGACTTCCTCCGCACGGAACTCGCCGGCCTCGTGGGCAAGCGCGGCGCTGATGACCGCAGCAGCACCGACGTCGTGCTCTACGGCTTTGGCCGGATCGGCCGGCTCCTGGCCCGCCTCCTGATCGAAAAGGCAGGTGGCGGCCACGGCCTGCGCCTGCGTGCCATCGTGGTGCGCAAAGGTTCGGACAAGGACCTCACCAAGCGCGCCAGCCTCCTGCGCCGCGACTCGGTCCACGGTCCATTCCAGGGCACTATCCGGATCAACGAGGCTGCCAACACCATCACCGCGAACGGCGTCCAGATCCAGGTCATCTACTCGGACAATCCCGCCACGATCGACTACACCGCTTACGGCATCAAGGATGCCCTGCTGGTGGACAACACGGGCCGCTGGCGTGACGCCGAGGGTCTGTCCCAGCATCTGCAGAGCAAGGGCGTAGCCCGCGTCCTTCTGACCGCGCCGGGCAAGGGCGACCTGAAGAACATTGTGCATGGCATCAACCACGGCACCATCGAGGACACGGACCGGATCGTGTCCGCGGCGTCCTGCACCACGAACGCCATCACCCCGGTCCTGAAGGCCATCAATTACAAGTTCGGCGTGCTTCACGGGCACGTGGAGACCGTCCACTCCTTCACCAACGACCAGAACCTGATCGACAACTTCCACAACGGCGACCGGCGCGGCCGCTCCGCCGCGCTGAACATGGTGATCACCGAGACCGGTGCCGCCAAGGCAGTAGCCAAAGCCCTGCCCGAACTGCTCGGAAAGCTCACCGGCAGCTCCATCCGCGTCCCCACCCCTGACGTTTCCCTGGCGATCCTGAACCTGAGCCTCGAAAACGGCACCACCAAGGACGAGATCAATAACTACCTCCGCGAGATGTCGCTGCACTCGGACCTGCGCAGGCAGATCGATTACATCGATTCGCCCGAAGTGGTTTCCACGGACTTCGTTGGCTCCCGCCGCGCCGGCATCGTCGACGGACTCTCAACCATCTCCAACGGCAAGAACCTGGTCCTCTACGTCTGGTACGACAACGAGTTCGGCTACAGCTGCCAGGTAGTCCGGGTCATGGAAGAGATGGCCGGCGTGAACCGGCCGGTCTTCCCCGCCACGGATGTCGTTGAGGAGGCCATGTCGGTGCTTGCCGCCGTGGGATAGATCAACCGCTGCTCAATCGAGCCGCGGCCATCACCACCGGCCCGCCGGAGACGTTACGGGCGGGTGGAAGAAGAAAGGTAGATCCAGATGAGCATTACTTTCCAGCCCAGCGAACTTTTTGAAGAGGACCTGGAAAAGTCCTGGCTTGGCCCGCCCTTTGCCGACGTGCTGAGCGACGACATTGCAGTGAGGATGTCCGTTCCGTTCACCAGCGATGACTCGCGCATTGTGTCTGGAGTCTGGGAAGCCGCACCAGGCCTCTCCCGGTGGGAGTTCCTGGATCGCGGTGAGGTGATTAACGTCCTTGAGGGCCGGATGGTGGTCACTGAGGACGGCCGTGATCCCGTCACCCTGGAGGCCGGGACTGCCGCCGTCTTCCCCATTGGATGGCGTGGGACTTGGGAGATCCAAGAGCGGATCAGAAAGTTCTTTGTCATCTTCGCGGCCTGACCGCGGGAAATCTGCCGATTCAGACCCGGGGGGACCGTCCCCCCGGGCCTGACCCTTTCTTATGATTTGAGCCAAAACATGAAAATTGGAATTCTCACCAGCGGCGGCGACTGCCCGGGATTAAACGCCGTTATCCGCGGCGCCGTGTTGAAGGGCATTGCGATCCACGGCCACGAATTTGTGGGTTCCTTGACGGCTGGCGGGGTGTGGTCGAGGGCGACATCATCGATATTCCACGCATGCTGGTCCGTGGTATCGCCAAGCAGGGTGGCACCATCCTGGGCACCTCCCGCACCAACCCCTTTGAAAACGGCGGCGGCCCCGAGGTCATCAAGGCCCACATGGACCGCCTCGGCATCGACGCGATCATCGCGATCGGCGGCGAGGGAACCTTGGCCGCGGCCAAACGCCTGACCGACGCCGGGTTGAAGATCGTGGGCGTCCCCAAGACCGTGGACAACGACCTCGACGCCACGGACTACACCTTCGGTTTCGACACTGCGGTGCAGATCGCCACGGAAGCGATCGACCGGCTTCGCACTACCGGAGAATCGCACCACCGCTGCATGATCGCCGAGGTGATGGGCCGCCACGTGGGCTGGATCGCATTGCACGCCGGCATGGCGGCCGGCGCCCATGCCATCCTCATTCCGGAGCAGAGCGTCAGCATTGAGCAGATTACCCAGTGGGTGAAGGAAGCCCACGCCCGCGGCCGCGCACCGCTGGTAGTGGTGGCCGAAGGGTTTGTTCCCGAGCACATGGAATCCCCCACTCCGAGCGCGGGCTGGATACCTTTGGCCGTCCCCGGCTCGGTGGGATCGCGGACCAGTTGGCCCCGGAACTGGAAGCCCGGACCGACCTCGAAACCCGGGCCACCATCCTGGGCCATATCCAGCGGGGCGGCGTTCCGTCCGCGTTCGACCGCGTCCTGGCAACCCGGCTGGGAATGGCGGCCATCGACTCCGTGGTGGAGGGCTACTGGGGCACAATGGTTGCCCTGAAGGGCACGGAGATCGAACGCGTGGGCTTCGAGCAGGCCCTGGGCCAGCTGAAGACGGTCCCGCAGAACCGCTACGACGAGGCAGCTGTCCTGTTCGGCTGATCTTGGCTAGAACGTCTTCCCGGCGGAACCGAGCTGCTTGGTTGCCTCGGTGACGCGGGCAGCCATGCCGGCCTCGGCGGAGGCACCCCAGACGCGGGGGTCGTAGAGCTTCTTGTTGCCCACTTCGCCGTCGATCTTCAGGACGCCGTCGTAGTTCTTGAGCATGTGGTCAACCACCGGACGCGTGAAGGCGTACTGGGTATCGGTGTCGATGTTCATCTTGATCACGCCGTAGGAAACGGCGTCGGCGATCTCCTGGTCGCTGGAGCCCGAACCGCCGTGGAACACGAGGTCGAACGGGTTCTCCTTGCCAAGCTTCGCCCCCACCTGCGCCTGGATCTGCTTGAGCAGCTCCGGGCGCAGCTTCACACCGCCCGGCTTGTACACACCGTGCACGTTGCCGAAAGTCAGGGCAGTAATGTAACGGCCGTTCTCGCCGGCGCCGAGGGCTTCAATGGTGGCCAGGGCATCCTCGACCGTGGTGTACAGCTTGTCGTTGATGGCGTTTTCGACGCCGTCTTCCTCGCCGCCCACGATGCCGATTTCAACTTCGAGGATCATCTTCGCGGCGGCAGTGCGCTCCAGAAGTTCCCGGGCGGTGCGCAGGTTCTCGTTCAGCGGCTCGTGCGAACCGTCCCACATGTGCGAGTTGAAAATCGGGTTGCGGCCGGCCTTGACCTCGGCCTCCGAAGCTGCCAGCAACGGCAGGACAAAACCGTCCAGCTTGTCCTTGGGGCAGTGGTCGGTAAGCAGCGCGATGTTGACACCGTAGTTCTTGGCCACTTCACGGGCGAACGCGGCGAACCCTAGCGAACCGGCCACCATGTCCTTGGTGGAGGCGCCGGACCAGTACGCGGCACCGCCGGTGGATACCTGGATGATGCCGTCGGACTTCGCCTCGACGAACCCGCGCAGCGCGGCGTTCAGCGTCTGCGAGGAGGTGACGTTAACGGCCGGGAATGCATAGCCACCGGCCTTGGCACGGTCAATCATCTCGGAGTAGATCTCTGGGGTTGCAATGGGCATGGTGACTCCTATGCTGAGTTTCGTCTGCGCCCTTCCCCTCTTGGTCCAGGCGTTCTCCGCCTTCCGGTTGAGTTCAAACAGTAAGGCGGCTTAAACCGGAAGGCGGCTACGTCACAGCCCCGCCGCACGGGACGGAGCTATGACGCAGCCGGGGTTTTATTCGGCAATTTCGCCGGTGGCTTCATAGGTGGCGATTTTGCCGATGCGGCGCTCGTGGCGCTCGGCCTTGCTAAATGGTTCCGCCAGGAATGCCTCGATCAGTTCGGTGGCCTCCTTAACCGTGTGCTGGCGCCCGCCCACGGCCACCACGTTGGCGTCGTTGTGTTCGCGGGCCAGCTTGGCCGTGTCCAGGTTCCAGGCCAAGGCCGCGCGCACGCCTTTGACCTTATTCGCGGCGATCTGCTCGCCGTTGCCCGATCCGCCCAGCACTATCCCGAGGGCGTCCACGCCAGCGGCCTGGTCGGCCGCGACGGCGGACGCCGCTTTGATGCAAAATTCCGGGTAATCGTCCTCGGCGTCATAGGCCGCAGGCCCGTGGTCCACCATCTCGTAGCCGTTGGCAGACAGTGCGGTGATGAGGTGGGAGCTGAGCTCCATGCCGGCGTGGTCGGTTGCGATATGAACGCGCATGAGTGGTCCTTCAGGCTGGTTGGTGTGCGGTGTGGTTGGGGTGCAGTGATGTTGAGGTGAAGGCGAGCTGGCCGTTCGCGCGCAGCGACTCGATGGCGTCCGCAGGCGACGGCTTTCCGTACACGGCGGATCCGGCCACAAAGACGTTGGCACCGGCCTCCGCGGCGCGGGTGATGGTTTCCTCCGTAATGCCGCCGTCGACCTGGACGGCCACGTTCACCCCCGAACCCTCGACCGCCGCGCGGGCACGGCGGATCTTGGGCAACATGACATCCAGGAATGCCTGGCCGCCAAAGCCCGGCTCCACCGTCATGATCAACAGCATGTCCAGTTCGGGGAGCATGTCCAGGTACGGTTCCACCGGGGTGGCCGGGCGGAGTGCCATGCCTGCTTTAGCCCCGCGAGCGCGAAGTTCCCGGGCGAGCTTGATGGGGGCCCCGGACGCCTCGACGTGGAATGTCACCGAGCTCAGGCCGGCGTCGGCGAACTGTGGCGCCCAGCGGTCCACGTTGGAAATCATCAGGTGGGCGTCCAACGGCACGGGGCTGACCTTTTGCAGCCGTTCCACAACAGGCAGGCCAATGGTCAGATTCGGCACGAAGTGGTTGTCCATGACATCCACGTGCACGGCATCGGCGTTGCTGATGCGGGCCAGTTCGGCCTCGAGGTTGACGAAGTCGGCCGAGAGGATGCTGGGGTTGATGCAGCACTTCAAAGGTGATGCGGACATGGTGTCTGCCTTTCGGTAGCGGTCAGAGCTCGGTGGGTCAGGATGCTTTCCGGGCGGTGGCGAGGGCGCCTTCGACGTCGGCCAGCAGTTCCTTCCAGCTGGTGACAAACTTCTCCAGGCCTTCTGATTCGAGGAGTGCGACGACCTCGTTGTAGGAAATGCCCAGGGCGTCCAGTGCGTACAGCACGGCCTTGGACTCGGCGTAGGTGCCGGAGATCGTGTCACCGGTGACGACGCCGTGGTCGAAGGTGGCGTCGAGGGTCTTCTCCGGCATGGTGTTTACGACGCCGGGCGCTGCCAGTTCGGTGACGTACAGGGTGTCGGGGTAGGCCGGGTCCTTGACGCCGGTGGAGGCCCACAGGGGACGCTGCGGGAGCGCGCCGGCTGCGGCCAGGACCGCCCAGCGCTCGGTGGAGAAGAGCTCTTCGTAGACCTGGTAGGCCAGGCGTGCGTTGGCCACGCCGGCCTTGCCCTTGAGCGCCTTGGCTTCGTCGGTGCCCAGCGCGTCGAGGCGCTTGTCGATCTCGCTGTCCACACGGGAGACGAAGAACGATGCCACCGAGTGGATCCTGGACAGGTCGTGGCCGTTCTCCTTGGCCTGCTCAAGGCCGGACTGGAAGGCGTTGATGACCGCGCGGTAGCGCTCCAGGGAGAAGATCAGGGTCACGTTGACGCTGATGCCTTCGCCCAGGGTTGCAGTGATGGCCGCGAGGCCTTCGAGCGTTGCCGGGATCTTGATGAGGACGTTGTCCTTGTCGACCTTCTTGTACAGGTTCTTGGCCTCAATGACGGTGCCTTCGGTGTCCCAGGCCAGACGGGGGTCGACTTCGATGGAGACTCGGCCGTCAACGCCGTTAGTGGCGGCGGCAACCGGGGCGAAGAGGTCGCAGGCGTCGGCGACGTCGGTGGTGGTGATCTCGAAGATGGTCTCCTCGACGCCGGCGCCCTGCGCGGCAAGTTCGGCGATCTTTGCATCGTAGTCAGTGCCGGAAGTGATCGCGGCCTGGAAGATGGACGGGTTGGTGGTCACGCCGACGACGTTCTTTTCGTCGATGAGCTTCTGCAGGCTGCCGCTGGCGAGCCGCTCGCGGGAAAGGTCGTCCAGCCAGATGGACACACCGGCGTCGGACAGCTGTGCGGTGGGTGTTGCGTTGGTCATGGCTTCTGCTTCTTCCTTCGAAAATGATGAACAGTTGAGCGCCGGCGCCGCGGGACGCCCCCCATGAGGCCGTCCCGCGGCGCCGGCCGCAATGCAGTTGAGCGGTTAGCTGCGGGCCGCGGCGAGGGAGTCCTTGGCAGCCGCGGCAACAGCCTCCGCGGTAATGCCGAACTCCTGGAAAAGGCGCTTGTAGTCTGCCGAAGCACCGTAGTGCTCGAGCGAGATGGAACGGCCGGCGTCGCCGACGAATTCCCTCCAGCCCAGGGCCAGGCCGGCCTCCACGGAAACCCGGGCCTTGACGGCGGCGGGCAGCACGGACTCGCGGTAAGCGGCGTCCTGCTTGTTGAACCACTCAACGCACGGCATGGAGATGACGCGGGCGGCGATGCCTTCGGCCTGGAGGGCTTCGCGGGCCTGGACGGCCAACTGCACCTCGGAGCCGGTGGCGATCAGGAGCACCTGGGCCGGGACGGTAGCGCCGTCCTTGGATGCCTCGGCCAGCACGTAGCCGCCCTTGGCCACCTCGGCAGGGGAAGCAAAGGTGTCGCCCTCGGCCGCGCCCTCGCTGCGGGCGAAGGTGGGAACGTTCTGACGGGTCAGGATGATGCCTGCCGGGTTCTCGTGGTTCTCCAGCATGGTCTTCCACGCTATGCCCACCTCGTTCGCGTCGCCGGGACGGACAACGTCCAGGCCCACGATGGCGCGCAGGGTAGCGAGCTGTTCCACCGGCTGGTGGGTGGGGCCGTCCTCACCGAGGCCGATGGAGTCGTGGGACCACACGTAGATGGACGGGACGCCCATGAGTGCGGAGAGGCGGATGGCGGGGCGCTGGTAGTCGCTGAAGATCAGGAACGTGCCGGAAAAAGCGCGGGTCCGGCCGTGCAGCGAGATGCCGTTCACGATCGACGCCGCGGCGTGCTCACGGATGCCGAAGTGCAGGACGCGGCCGTACGGGTTACCCTTCCACGCATCGGTGGAGCGGGAGGCCGGGATGAACGACGCCGATCCCTCGATGGTGGTGTTGTTGGACTCGGCGAGGTCAGCCGAACCGCCCCACAGTTCGGGCATGACCGGGCCCAGCGCGTTCAGGACCTTGCCCGACGCTGCCCGGGTGGAGACATCCTTGCCTGCTTCGAAGACCGGCAGGACTGCATCGAGTCCGGCGGGAAGCTTCTTGGCTTCGATCCGCTCCAACAAAGCAGCGCCCTCAGGGTTAGCCGACTGCCACGCCTCGAACGAGGAATCCCATTCGCTGCGGGCAGCCGCACCGCGGTCGACGACTGCACGGGCGTGGGCCAGGACATCCTGGTCCACGTCGAAGGACTTGGCCGGATCGAAGCCGAGAACCTCCTTGAGGCCTGCCACTTCATCTGCGCCCAAGGCGGAACCGTGGATCTTGCCGGTGTTCTGCTTCTTGGGTGCCGGGTAGCCGATGATGGTGCGCAGCGAAATGATGGAGGGCTTGGACGTCTCGGCCTTCGCGGCGAGCAACGCGGAGTACAGCTCCTGGACGTCTTCGACGTATTCGCCCGTCTCGGTCCAGTCCACGCGCTGGGTGTGCCAGCCGTAGGCCTCGTAACGCTTCAGGACATCTTCGGTGAAGGAGATGTCGGTGTCGTCCTCAATGGAGATGTGGTTCTCGTCGTAGATCACTACGAGGTTGCCCAGTTCCTGGTGCCCGGCCAGGGAGGAAGCCTCGGAGGTCACGCCTTCCTGGATGTCGCCGTCGGAGGCGATGACCCAGATGGTGTGGTCAAACGGGGACGTGCCCTCGGCGGCGTCGGCGTCGAACAGGCCGCGCATCCGGCGCTGTGAGTAGGCGAAGCCCACCGAGGAGGCAAGGCCCTGGCCCAGCGGGCCGGTGGTGATTTCGACGCCGGCGGTGTGCTTGTACTCCGGGTGGCCCGGCGTCAGGGAATCCCAGGTGCGCAGCGCCTTAAGGTCGTCCAGTTCCAGGCCGTAGCCGGACAGGAACAGCTGGATGTACAGGGTCAGCGAGGAGTGGCCGGGTGAGAGGATGAAACGGTCCCGTCCCAGCCAGTCCGGGTCACGGGGGGCGTGGCGCATCAGCTTCTGGAAGAGGAGGTAGGCGGCCGGTGCGAGGCTCATGGCCGTGCCGGGGTGGCCGTTGCCGACCTTCTCGACGGCATCCGCGGCCAAAACACGGGCTGTGTCCACGGCGCGCTCGTCCGCGGGCGTCCAGTCGAGTGTTGCTGAATTTGTAGTGCTGGAGGGCATCACATTTGTTGTCGGGTTCACGGTATGTCCTTTTTGAATCTGGTCGGCCTGTAGCGGTCGGACGGATGTTTTCTGGTTGATATCCATGATCGCGAACCAAATGGGCGGGGGTAACACTGTTTTCTGACGGTTCTTACTACCCTTTTGGGTTGGGTGGACGGTGCCGTCCCGGTATGCTGTCCGGATGAGCGCAGCCCCCGACCCATCCCTGAAGGAATCCTCCATGCCCCTTCCAGACCTGCCCTGGCCGCTTTTGCAGAGCGTGGCTGCCGTGGCCGATGCCCCCCTCGCCCAGATAGCGGAGCGACTGCGTGAGGCCACGCTCCCCTATATGGAGAGCAGTGCGCTGGTCATCTTCACCGAAGACTGCACGGGGCGGCCGCAGAAGAAGGCAGGCGCCGAAGAGATCATTTCCCGGGCCTCCATCGCCGAGCTGGACACGATTCGCGCTACCCTTTCGGATGAGACACCTTGGTTCGGGGAAGCCGGACTCGCCGGCCGGCCCCGCCAGGTGCTCGCCCTGAAGCACGCCTCCAGCAATGCCCTTCTGGTCCTCACGGATCCTCAGCCTGCCGATCCGGGACACAATGCCGGGCTGGACCTGGTGACGTATCTTTGGCACCTTACTGCGCGGCGGATCCGGGAGAAAGTGGCCGATGCGCCGCCGTCGTACCTGCTGGAATCGCGGGCGGCTTCCGCTGAACGCCTCCGCGTGACGGCGGAACTGACCGATCTGCACTCCACCACCCTGGAGACCGTCCTGGCTGCCTTGCGTTCATCTTCCTTGGACGATGCACTAGCCCGCTCAACCGTCACCGACCTCACCGCCAAGGCCCTCATCGGGCTCCGCACCCACAGTGACCGCACAACGGACCTGGTGAAAGAGCCCGTCGCCAAGGCCTTCGAACGCCTGCGGGAGGACCTGCGACCGCTCACCCGCTACAGCGGCATCGAGATCGAATTTATCGAACCGCCGCTGAATGGAAGGGCCCTGCCCGGCGAAGTTGCCCACGCGGCACGGGCCATCGTCCGCGGACTGGTGCTGGCCATGACGGAACAACCGGACGTCAGCAGGGTACGGACGCAGTGGGACTGCGACGGCGAAAACCTGCTGATCAACGTACGCGACGACGGCCGCGGTGCACTCGCCGCCGACGCTCCGAGCATCGCCCGCCTGGACCGCCGGGTCCAGGCGCTCACCGGTACACTGCGGATCGACGTGATGCCAGGCTGGGGTGCGGACGTGTTCGTCACGCTCCCCCTGGACCTGCCGGCACGCCCGGCCGGGGATGTCGCCGGATGGAACCTTGCCGCCCGGGAGCTCGAGGTGCTCGAGCACCTAGTCGCCGGACACCGCAACCGGACCATCGCCACAACGCTGGGCATCAGCGAGAATACGGTCAAGTTCCATGTGCGGAACCTGTTCAGGAAGCTCGACGTCGGCTCACGCACCGAGGCCATCGCCCTGGCACACAGCCACGGGCTCCGGTGACCCGTGTAGGAACCCCGCTGACCGGCCCCCGCAAAGAAGGACGGCCCCGCCTCCCTTCGGAGCGGGGCCGTTGTGCTGCCTGATCAGCCGGCCGTGGCAGCCGCAAGCGAAGTGGACTCTGCGGCTGCTTCCGGCGCGGCTACGTGCGGCACAAACCGGACGAACATTGCCTTGAAGCCGGGGGTGTTGGATTCCCTGGCGACGTTTTCCTTGTGGACCAGGGCGTTGGCTTCCGGGAAATACGCGGCGGCGCAGCCCTTGGCCGTGGGGTAGGCCACCAGCCGGAACTTGTCCGCCTGCCGGTCGTGGCCGCGGAAGGTGCTGACCACGTCCACCAGGTCCCGGTCCTGGAAACCCAGTTCTGCCAGGTCTTCAGGGTGTACCAGGATCACTCGGCGGCCGCCCGAGATTCCCCGGTACCGGTCGTCCAGGCCGTAGAACGTGGTGTTGTACTGGTCGTGGCTGCGGATGGTCTGGAGTACCAGATGGCCGTCCGGCGGGGTCAGGTATTCCAGCGGGCTGACGGTGAAGCGGCCGCGGCCGATGTCCGTCTTGAAGGAGCGGGTGTCCCTCGGCGGGTTGGGCAGCACAAAGCCGTTTTTGGTCCGGACCCTGGCGTTGAAGTCCTCGAAACCGGGCAGGACGCGGGAGATATGGTCGCGGACCACGTCGTAGTCCCCGGCCATGGCCTTCCAGTCCACGAGGTGGTCCGGCCCGAAGGTCACCTCTGCCATCCGCGCGACGATTACCGGTTCGGCGAGCAGGTGCTCGGAGACCGGCGCCAGCCTGCCCTGGGTGGAGTGGACCACGGACATGGAGTCCTCCACGGACAGGAACTGCGCGCCCTTGGGGTGTTTGTCGTCCTTGTCCGTCCGGCCCAGCGTGGGCAGGATCAGCGAGGTGCGCCCGTGCACCACGTGGGACCGGTTGGGTTTGGTGGAGATGTGCACCGTTAGGCCGATCCGCTGCATGCCGGCTTCCAGGGTTTCCGTGTCCGAGCAGGCGAGCGAGAAGTTGCCACCCATGGACACAAAAACGTCAACCTCGTCGCGCTCGAAGGCCTCCATGGCTTCCACGGCGTCATAGCCGTGATGCCGCGGGGACTTGATCCCGAACTCCGCATCGAGGGACGCCAGGAGCCACTCCTTGGGCTTTTCCCAGATGCCCATGGTCCGGTCGCCCTGGACGTTCGAGTGGCCGCGGACCGGGCAGGCCCCGGCGCCCGGCTTGCCGAAGTTGCCCTGCAGCAGCAGGACGTTGACCATTTCCTTGATGGTGTCCACCGAGTGCGGCTGCTGCGTGACGCCGAGGGCCCAACAGAAGATCGTGGCCTTGGACCGGACCAGCATCCCGGCGACGGTCTCGATCTGTTCGCGGGACAGGCCGGTCGCCTTCTCCGTTTCCGCCCAGTCCAGCTCCCGGCGGGCGTTATTGTAGGCATCGAACCCATCAGTTTGCGCGTCAACGAAGGAGCGGTCGACGACGGTGCCCGGGTTCCGCTCCTCCTCCGCCAGGAGGAGGTGGCCGAGGGCTTGGAACAGCGCCAGGTCACCGCCGACCTTGATCTGAAGGTATTCGTCAGCCAGCGGCGTTCCGCCGCCCACCACTCCTGAAATGGTCTGGGGATCCTTGAAGTTGAACAGCCCGGCCTCGGGCAGCGGGTTGACCGCCACCACCTTGCCGCCGTTGTCCTTGCACTCCTTCAGCGCCGACAGCATGCGGGGGTGGTTGGTGCCGGGGTTCTGCCCCACGACAAAGATCAGTTCAGAGTCGTGGATGTCTTCCAGGGACACGGTGCCCTTGCCGATGCCGATGGTCGGGTTCAGCGCCGAGCCCGAGGACTCGTGGCACATGTTGGAACAGTCAGGCAGGTTATTCGTGCCCAGGGCCCGCGCGAACAGCTGGTACATAAACGCCGTCTCGTTGGCGGTGCGGCCGGAAGTGTAGAAGACGCAGCGGTCCGGGGAGGAGGCCCGGATGTGTTCACCCACCAGTTCGAAGGCTTCGGCCCAGGAGATCGGCGAATAGTGGGTCTCGCCTTCGCGGATCACCACCGGCTCGCTCAGCCGGCCCTGGTTGCCCAGCCAGTACTCCGTTTTCCCGGAGAGTTCGGCGATGGAGTGCTTGGCCCAGAACTCAGCCCCGACCGTGCGGAGGGTGTTCTCCTCGGCCACCGCCTTGGCCCCGTTCTCGCAGAACTCGGCCGCCTTGCGCTTCGTCGTCGATTCCGGCCAGGCACAGCCGGGGCAGTCGAAGCCACCCTGCTGGTTCAGCCGCAGCAGGGACTGCGCCGTCCGGGTCACCCCGGCCTGGGCCACGGCGCGTTCAAGGGCCACCATCACGGCCTTGACTCCGGCCGCTTCCGTTTTGGGCTTGTGGACTTCGAGGTCATCCTCGTTGATGTCCGCAACGGGAGCGGGCTGCTTGCCGAACTTCATTGTTCCAACTTTCTTTGCGGCTCACGCCGTTCTTGTCCAAAACGCCCGTTGAGGCGCGCCAGCTGTCCTGGCGCGCCTCAACGGGATCCTGCTGATGGGGGAACCCTGCTCTACTCGGAAACCTTAGCCAGCGTTTCCCGTTCAGCCCTAATAGTGGTGCTGTCGCCGTGCCCGGTGCGGACCACGGTTTCGGCCGGCAGCGTCAGCAGCCGTTCCCGGATAGAGGTCAGGATGGTGGGGTAGTCGCTGTAGGAGCGTCCCGTCGCTCCCGGACCACCGTTAAAGAGGGTGTCACCGGTGAAGACCGTTCCCTCACTTTCGAGGTAAAAGCAGGTGGAGCCCGGGGAATGGCCCGGGGTGTGGATGGCCAGCAGCGCGGTGCCACCCACCTCGAATACGTCACTGTCCCAGTGATACCGGTCCGGTTCCGAATCCGGGTAAACCTGCTTCCAGAGGACCAGGTCCTCCGGGTTCAGGACGATCGGGGCGCCGACAGCGTCGGCTACCTGCAACGCGGCGCCGATGTGGTCATTGTGCGCGTGGGTCAGCAGGATGGCCAGGACCTTCCGGCCGCGGACCTGGTTGATGATCGCCTCGGCGTCATGCGGGCAGTCGATGATTACGCATTCATCGTCGTTGCCCACAATCCAGACGTTGTTGTCCACGTCCCAGGTACCGCCGTCGAGCGAAAAAGTGCCCGAGGTGACCAGGTTTTCGATGGTGACTGTCATGAGTGCTCCTTCAGAGACTGTATTTGAACGACCGAACGCAGGACCTTGCCCTCGTGCATCCTGGCGAAGGCCTCCTCCACCTGGTCAATGGTGATGCGCTCGGTGACGAAGGCGTCCAGGTCCAGGTTGCCCTGCTTGTAGTGCGCCACCAGCATCGGGAAGTCGCGGGAGGGCAGGCAGTCGCCGTACCAGGACGACTTCAGCGAGCCACCCCGGCCGAAGACATCCAGCAGGGGCAGCTCAAGCAACATGCCCGGCGTCGGGACGCCCACCAGCACCACCCGGCCGGCGAGGTCGCGGGCGTAGAACGCCTGCTTGTACGTTTCGGGACGGCCGACGGCGTCAATCACCAGGTCAGCGCCGTTGCCGTTCGTGAGGGCCCGGATGGCCTCGATGGGGTCTTCCTTGCTGGAATCCACGCCGTGCGTTGCACCCAGGGACTTGGCCAAGGCCACCTTATTGGCGTCGATGTCCACAGCGATGATGGTGGTGGCGCCAGCCAGCTTGGCACCCGCGATCGCGGCGATGCCCACCCCGCCGCAGCCGATCACCGCCACTGATTCGCCGCGCCGGACCTCGCCGGTGTTGATGGCGGCGCCAATGCCTGCCATCACGCCGCAGCCGAGCAGCCCGACGGCGGCGGCATCGGCGTCATCATCCACCTTGGTGCACTGCCCGGCCGCGACCAGCGTCTTCTCTGCAAAGGCGCCGATCCCCAGCGCGGGAGACAGCTCGGTGCCGTCCTCAAGTGTCATCTTCTGCGTGGAGTTGTGCGTGTTAAAGCAGTACTGCGGCTGGCCCTTCGCACACGCCCTGCACTCGCCGCAGACAGCACGCCAGTTCAGGATCACGCGGTCGCCGGGAGCTACCTCGGTGACGCCGGGACCGACGGCGCTGACCACACCGGTGGCCTCGTGGCCCAGCAGATAGGGGAACTCATCGCCGATCCCGCCCTGCCTGTAGTGCAGGTCGGTGTGGCAGACCCCGCAGGTGAGGATATCCACCAGCGCCTCGCCCGGACCGGGGTCAGGCACGAGGATAGTCTCCACCGAAACCGGGGCGTTCTTCTCCTTGGCGATGACCGCTTTGACCTTGTGAACCATGATTTGTGTTCCTTTCCTGGATCCGGCCGGAGCCGCGGTCCCCTTAAACGGTGATCAGTGACAAACGGTCCCGGTTACGTTCCGGCTCCCCGCTGCAGGTGAACGTCACGCTGCTGGCTTGCACTCTGGATGTGCCAAGGCTGCGGACTGTTTCGCCGAAGACTTCGTCGGGGTCGAGGCGGCGGAGTTCTTCGGCGAGGCAGTCTTTGAGGCTGCGGCGTGGCAGGGAGATGCGTTGGGCGGGTTGTCCGGGCTGGGTGAGTTCGGCGACGGAGAGTCCCGGGCGGAAGAGCTGCACGTCGCCGGTGTGGCGGGTGAGGCGGACGCGGCGGATGCCGGTCCCGGCGGGGTCCGCGACGATGGTCACGGGCGCGTCCAGGGCCAGGGTCAGCCACGCCGCGAGCAGGATCGTGGAGGGGGAATCGGAGGCGCCTTCGACGGCGACGGCGGTGACGGGCGAGGAGTCGACCTGGTCCAGGACCGCGGCGAGCTGGATCCGCCAGTTCGTCAGGCGGGTCCAGGCGAGGTCGGTGTCCCCGGCCTTGTACGTGGCCCGGATGTTCTCCAGTGCTGCCTGCGGGTCGGTTTCGTTGGCGGAGTCGGTGATCCGGCGGTGCGCGATCCGGCCCACGGAGGTTTCGCAGGCGTTCTCCGGTGCCCCGTGCGGCCACCACGCCACGATCGGGGCGTCCGGGAGCAGCAGGGCCGCGACCAGTGACTCGCTTTCGTGCGCGAGCTCGCCGTAGCCGCGGAGCACGATGACCTCGGACGCGCCGGCGTCACCGCCGACCCGGATCTGCGCGTCGAGCCGGTTCGGGGCCTGGGCTCCGGCGTCGGCGAGGACGATGATCCGGCAGGGGTGTTCGCGGCTGGCCTCGTTCGCGGCCTCGATCGCTTCTTCCTCGAGCCCGGACCGGGTCACGACCACCAGGGTCAGGACCCGGCCCAGCGCGATCACCCCGCCCTGCTCACGCAGGGACATGATCTTCTTGGAGACCTTCGAGGTGGTGGTGTCCGGCAAATCTACAATCATGGCCTTCTCCAGGTTCGTCCGTCACGGGCCAGCAGCTCATCGGCCGAGGCAGGGCCCCAGGATCCCGGGGCGTAGGGCTCGGGCTGCTCTGTGAGCCCGGCCCAGTAGTCTTCAAAGGGGTCCAGGATCTTCCAGGACAGCTCCACTTCCGCGTGCCGCGGGAACAGCGGCGGCTCCCCGAGGAGCACATCGAGGATCAGCCGCTCATACGCTTCCGGGCTGGACTCGGTAAAGGAATGCCCGTAGCCGAAGTCCATGGTCACGTCCCGGACTTCCATCTGCGTGCCCGGGACCTTGGACCCGAACCGGATCGTCGCGCCCTCATCGGGCTGGACCCGGATCACCACGGCGTTCTGGCCGAAGTCATCCTCGCCGTGGTCACGGAAGAGCAGGTTCGGGGCGCGTTTGAACACCACCGCGATCTCCGTCACCCGCCTACCCAACCGCTTGCCCGCACGCAGGTAGAACGGCACACCGGCCCACCGCCGGGTATGGATATCCACCCGGATCGCGGCGAACGTCTCGGTCTTCGAATCGGCCGGGATACCCTCTTCCTCCAGGTAGCCCTGGACCTGTTCCCCGCCCTGCCAGCCGCCGGCGAACTGCCCGCGCGCCGAATGGGTCGACAAATCCTCCGGGAGCTTGACCGCGGCCAGGACCTTTTCCTTCTCCGCCCGCAGGTCATCGGCGTTAAAGGAAATAGGCTCCTCCATCGCCGTCAACGCCAGCAGCTGCAGCAGATGGTTCTGGATCACGTCCCGGGCCGCGCCCACCCCGTCGTAATACCCGGCCCGGCCGCCCGTACCGATATCCTCGGCCATCGTGATCTGGACGTGGTCCACATAATTCGCGTTCCACAACGGCTCGAACAACTGGTTAGCGAACCGCAACGCCAGGATGTTCTGCACCGTCTCCTTACCCAGGTAATGATCGATCCGGAACACCGCATCCGGCGGGAACACCGACTCCACAATGTCGTTCAGCGCCCGGGCCGAGTCCAGGTCATGCCCGAACGGCTTCTCGATCACCACCCGCCGCCACTTCTCCCCCTCGGCCTGCGCGAGGCCATGCTTGGAGAGCTGCCGGCAGACCTGCTCAAACGCCTTCGGCGGGATCGAGAGGTAGAACGCGTGATTCCCCCGCGTACCGCGGACCTCATCAAGCCCGGCGATCGTCTCACCCAACCGCTCAAACGAATCATCGTCGTCGAACTCGCCCCGGACAAAACGGATACCCTCCGCGAGCTGGTTCCACACCGCCTCATCAAACGGGGTCCGCGAATACGCTTTCACCGAAGCCTTCACCTCCGCCGCGAACTCCGCATCCGACCACGGACGGCGGCCGAACCCCACCAACGCGAAACTCGGCGGCAACAACCCCCGGTTCGCGAGGTCATACACGGCCGGCATCAGCTTCTTACGGGCAAGATCCCCGGTCACCCCGAAGAGGACCAGTGAGGACGGACCCGCAATCCGGTTCAGACGACGGTCACGCGGATCCCGCAACGGGTTGCGGCCGGACTTCACACTGGAATCAACGTAAGTAACTGACATTGTTGCTTCTAACTTTCGACAAGGCAGTGCGGCAGTCGACCGACGGTCACGAGAGGATCTGCTCGCGGGTCTCCCCATAGGGAACGGTGGTGCTGAGTGCGAGGGTGTACCGGCTGGGATCATGGCGGGTGACCAGAATGCCGGCAAAGCACTGGGGCCTGGCTATTTGCCGGAGCGCGGCCTCTGCATCGTCCAGCAACTCGTAGAGTCGGCCAGGCTCGGTAACGTGGACTTCCAAATGCTCGGCGGTCTGAGTGCGCATGATGAACAGCTTCCTTTCCAGGGATTTGGGTCCCCCGCATTGCGCCAACCCCTCATCCTTGAGGGTGTGATGTGTTCTTGGATCAGATTCAGCACCGAACCTGTACTGCCCGCGGTGATGTTTCTCCGCGGGCAGTATCGGGTAAGACATGGGCTGCAGGCCCTGCAGCCCGGAGGTGGCGTCCCGCGGTTTTTGGGAGTGCGGGACGCCACCGCGTCAATCGGCTAATTATTTGATGGCGGCGCGGAGCTGCTTGGCTGCCAGTGCCGGGTCGGCTGCGCTGTAGATGCCGCCGCCGACGACGGCTACGTCAGCGCCGGCCTTCTGGACTGCTTCGATAGTGGCGAGCTTCACGCCGCCTGCGACGGAGAACGGAACGCGCGCTTCTGCTCCGGCGCGGAGCAGCCCGGTCAGGTCGAAGCCCGGCAGGGCCTGCTCGTCGAGACCGGCGTGCATCTCCACGAACTTGGCACCCAGGGCGCGGGCTTCCTTAGCGCGGGTGACCTTGTCTGCCACACCGATGAGGTCAACCACGATGCCCTTGTTGTGGGCCTTGGCTGCCTTGACGGCGCCGGCGATGGTGGAGTCGTCGGCGGAGCCGAGCACGGTGACCAGGTCGGCGCCGGCCTTGAAAGCAATGTCGGCTTCGAGTTCTCCGGCGTCCATGGTCTTCATGTCAGCGAAGACGATCTTGTCCGGGTGGGCCTTCTTGACGGCGGTGACGGCGGAGAGGCCGGCAGCCTTGATCAAGGGGGTGCCGAGTTCGATGATGTCGACGTACTCAGCGACCTGGCCGGCCAGTTCGAGGGCGGCTTCAGTGGTCAGGACGTCCATAGCAACTTGGAGCTTCATGGTGTTGTTTTCCTTCTGTTGGGAACTGCGGTGGGTGTTGAAAATTGAGCGGGAAATGCGGTGGGTGAAGTTGAGGCTCGGTTATTCGAGGTTGGCGTGCCTGAGCCAGAGTTCCTCGGCCGGCACATCGGTGTTGTCCCACAGCGACTGGAAGAGGGCTTCCGTGGCGAGGAAAAGTACCTGCTCGAAGAGCGACCCCGAGTACTGACGGGAAACGCTGGAGCCGTGGTCGGTCTTCTGGGCCGCGGGAATGATCACCAGCGCGTCGGCGAGGCCGGCGAGCGGCGAACTCGGGTTGGTGGTGAACGCGGCAATCCGCGCCCCGGCCTTCGCCGCTGTTTCCGCAGACTTGACCACGCCCGAGGTCGTTCCCGATCCGGAGGCCACCAGGAGCAGGTCACCGGAACTGATCGCGGGAGTGGTGGTGTCACCGGCCACATGCACATCCAGGCCCAGGTGCATCAGTCTCATCGCGGCCATACGCAGGACCAGGCCGCTTCGGCCCGCACCGGCGACGAACACACGTCCTGGCTGGCTGAGGTGGCGGGCCAGGTCGGCTACCTGCTGCTCGTTGATCTTGGCCGCTGTTTCCGCGATCTCGTCCCTGACGAGAGACAGATTGCGGACAATGTCACCGGTGGTGCTGTATCCGGTGAGAGTTGCATTTGCTGTCGGAGTCACGATTTGTCCCTTCCATTCGGTCGTCGGCCTGTATCGGCCGAACGATGCTTTCTGGTTGACATCCATGATCCCGAAGCAAAAGGGCGGGGGTAACACTGTTTTCTGACGGTTCTAACTACACTTTAGGATTGGGCGTTGCCGCGGGCCGTCCGCTGAGGAAGCGTCCAACGGCCTGGCCCAGGGTCCGGCCAGGCCTGACGAGTGGCTCTGTAGTGAGACCGGTCCGCTGCAGGGGCGGAGGCCTACCGTGCTGAAAGACGCAGTTTTGAAGGATTTATTGCATAGACTCTGAGGAACGAGTTACGTCCTTTCAGTACTGTCCGGACTGCTTGTTGTTGACCCGACCCGTAGCCCATTTTCGGAGCGCAGACTATTGGCCTCGCCGTCCTCATTCCAGTCGCAGATATATCGGTCCTTGCCGGAAATCGAGAGGGCCGATGCGATCGTGGACAGAATTACCAAGGCCATCGGTCTTGGGCTGCTCAAAGTAGGTGAGCGGTTGCCCCCGGAAGCGGCACTCTCGGAAATGTTTGGGGTTGGCGGCGCGACTCTTCGCGAAGCTTTAGGGGAACTGCGCGAGCGGGGAACCGTCGAGACCCGCAGAGGCCGCAGCGGAGGAACCTTCGTCGTCAACCAGCCTCGTACCCAGACCGACGCCATCCGGGATTGGTTCCTCTCAACGTCTATTTCGGAAATACGTGACATCGGAGACGAGCATTCCGCTATAGCAGCCACGACCGTCCGTCTGGCATGTGAGCGCGCGGAAGCACACGACGTCGACCGTCTTCAGGAACTTGCGCGAGCATTGGTTCTGGCCACAACACCCGAATTGCGTGCACCCGCTGACAGCCGCTTCCACATCGAGTTGGCAGTAGCAGCACAGTCACCCAGGCTTACCAATGCAGAAATCCGGCTGCAGGAGGAAACTGTTCAACAGCTATGGACCCCGCTCACGGTTGCGTTTGACCCCGAACAGGCAACCGCTGAACACTTGGAGTTGGTCCGGGCAGTCGCCGAGGACCAACCCGACAAGGCCCAGAAACTGGTACTTGAGCACATCCGGCGAAACATTTTTCATCTGATCGACAAGAAACTCACCCTCGGCTACGCCCAATCAATACAGGATGGTCAATGAAGCCCACCACAGAAGTCGTTCATGCTGCCACGGCCCTCACCTCGTGGATTAGCGGCGTCTGCACGGAGACCGCGAAACTCTCCGGCTCCGTTGCCGCGCTGCTTGAACGAAATCTCGCCGGCAAGTCCACGATCGACAAGGCTGCTCTGTCCGGACTGGACGAACTCTCACGGCAGTTCCTGGCGGAGAACACTATTGCTGTCGGAGCCGGGACCTTCTTCGCTGCGGCATCCGTTGAGGAGGGCGGCCGATCTTGGGAATGGTGGTCCCGCAAGGAATCCGGCGCCGTCGGAAGGCTTGATTTTGACCTGACGCCAGGCAGCAATCGATATTACGACTATGAGAAGTTGCCGTTCTTTTCGACCGCTGCTTCCACAGGTGAGCAGACCTTTTGGGGACCGTATGTCGACTATCTCGGCTTCGAGGAATACATCCTTACATTCACGGCACCATTTTCCGTCCACGGGAACTTTGCCGGCGTAGCGGGATGCGACATTCGGGTCAAGGACCTGGAACCCCTCATCATGCCAAACCTGCGTGTCATCCCAGGCGATGCCGCTCTCATCAACGCCAGCAACCGCGTCATTCTCGGCAACTCGGGCAGGTACCTGGTTGGCGAGCGGATCAAATCCGGATCCCAGGACCAACATCGGCTGGCTCTGGATGTTCCCCACTTGGGGCTGTCCCTGATCTATACCGCCTAGCCTCAGACCCCCGCATGTCCTCGGGCACAGAATCGAGTTCTCAAGCCTGGGCTGGAACATGTCTCGTGAGACGTGGGCAACCGACGCAGCAAAATTGGCGTCCGTAAAAGCTATCGCAATAGAGCTTTTAAGCTGTAACCTCTGGAAGTGATCTGTTTCACACGAGATGCCGCGGGACAGCCACGGTCCTCCGACACCGGAGGGAGAGCTTCTCCGACTTTGACACACCCTCGTCCAAGTCGCGCGGGTTCGATGTCTTCCCGAGCTGCCCCATGGCGCACTTGCCCGCTTAGCAAGCATGGCTTTATTCATGCGCCACGAAGGAGCCCGTCTCGTGTTCTCGCCGGCCCGCCGCCGTCATGCAGCTGCAGGATCGCGCTGCCGATTGGCACCGTAGTACCACTCGCCGGGCTGACCAGTTGTGTATCACCGCCACTTTAGATATCCACAACCTAAGTTGCATAACTAACAAAGTCAGAGACGACTTTAAGTAGTTTCAAGGGAGATTTTTATGAGTGAAAATCGTTTGGATGAAGCCGATCACCTGAAAAGGTCGATCAACTGGAAGCAGGGTGCGGCCATCGCGCTGGGTGTGCCCATGCTGATTCTGCCATCGCTGGGCTACCTGCCGATGTATGTGTCTGCCGCGGCAATTCTTATCTGGGGATTATCGGTCCTTCAGGGTTTCATGCAGAGCACCGCGTACGCCGAAATGGCTACCACCTTTCCCAAGGCCTCCGGTCTGCCGGGTTTTGCGCAGCACGTATTCCGCACCGAAAACTTCAAGGGCAAGTACGACAAGGGCAAGCTGATCGGCGGCTTCTCCGCCTGGAGCTATTGGTTTGGCTGGAACCCGATACTGGCGATCTTCTCAATCCTGGTCGGCGGCTACCTTCATGGGCTGTTTCCGGTGCTGGGCGAGACCTTTACCGAGTATCAGCTCGCGCTGTTCTCAGGTGTGGTGATCTTCACCGGGTTGTTCATAGTGAACTGGTTCGGCCTCAAGGACGGCGCCATCCTGGGTTACATCCTGGCGGCCATATCCCTGATACCGCTGGTTATCCTGGCCGTGGCGCCGTTTGCTACCGGACACGTTGAACTGACCAATATCACCGGCAGCTGGTGGCCAACTGACTGGGCTTGGGATATGCACCATATCCTGATGCTCTTTGGCATCTTTGCGATTGCGCAGTGGAGTGCCTGCGCGTGGGAAACAGCAGCCATCTACGGCCCCGAATACAAGAACCCTTCCAAGGATGTCCCCAAGGCGCTGCTCGCCTGCGGCATCATCTGCTTCGTATTGTATGTACTGCTGCAAACTGCAGTGATCGGCGTGCTTGGTGTAGAGGGTGTACAGGCCGAGCCTGTATCCCCGCTGATTCCGGTGGCCCAAGCCGTCTTCGGCGAAGCCGGTTCAATAGTCACGATCATCATGCTGATCGCCGCCATGATCCTCATCATCCAGACGGCCTACCTGGGTTCCTCCCGCGCCATGCACTCCATGTCGACGGAAGGCAACCTTCCACGGGTTTTCGGCAAAACCAACCGCCACGGGACCCCGTTTGTTGCCATGCTGGTCATCGGAGCCTTCAACCTGGTGCTGATCTCCATGGGAAATGCCGCGGCAATTCTTGCAGCCTCAGCAATTGGTTACACCTGCGCCAACGGCATCAGCCTGTTCGCCTATGTCCGAGCCAAGAAGCACCCCGCCTTCGCCAACCTGGAAAGGCCATTCAAGGCCCCCAAGGGCTGGAAGAACGTCGCCATGATCTTCGGCCTGTTCAATGTGCCACTGTGTGTGGTCGGTGTGGTTTACCTGAACAGCCTGGAAATCGGCTGGACCTCAACCTGGGTTGGCTTCCTCGTATTGTCGCTCTATCTACCCATCTGGCTGTATTCCCAAAACGAATCGCGACGTGCGAAATCCAAGGCAGCCACGGCTTTGTCTTCAGATCACAAAGCAGCAGAACCGGAAAAGGTTCTGGATCTCAGGTAACGGAAGCTGCGCTTAGACCGTCCCGGCCAAAGTGTCCTGGTTGCAACGGTCCTGATCCGCCGAGCGTTGTCGCGGACGGCGCAGTGGAGGTAGCCGCCAGGGCCCACCGGCTGGACAGGGGGCGGTGCTTGTTTCACGGCGGACGCCGTGAGTCCGTTCCTGAGGTTTCCCTGGCCTGTCGAGCATGCAGAGGGAAACAAACCTCAAATCTCTCGGCTTAACATCTAAAAAAGACTGGACTAGATGAATTACGTCCCGTAGCTTTGCAGATGAGACGAACAACGTGACTCCTGTCACACCAATCGAACTCGGAGCAGAGCTCGGCTGGCCGTACAGAACACGCCCCTCCCCAAGCCCCAGTCGGCGCCTGGGTGATCTTCCGCCCCGTCTCAAATGCACCAAGAGATCAACAGTTCTAACAACTCGTTCACAACACTATTCATAGGAGAGACCATGGAAACCACCCTCGTAGGAACACTGAGCAAGGCCGGCTCCATCCACAAGGTAGAAAACGGTTTCATCGGACTGCCGTCGATGAACGAGCCCGGGACGGTCGCTGCGATCGGCGACTCCCTCCACAACCCCGAGGGTTCGGTCATGTGCGCCGGATTCTTCGAACTGAAGGCTTCCGCGCCGTTGGTGTACACGTACACGTACGACGAAATGAAGGTCGTCATCAAGGGTGAGTTCATCCTCACGGACCAGACGACAGGAGAAGTCACTCACGCGAAGGAACGCGACGTGCTGTTCTTTCCCAAGGGCACCACTGTCAAGTTTGAGACCCCTGAGTATGGCTTGGGGTTCTTCGCCGGCGACCGCACCTTCGCACCCTAGGACCCACCATGCGTTCCGCGTCCACGCCACCTTCAGCAGGCGCCGGCCTGGAACCGGGTTTCCGCGGTGTCATCTGTGCCTCGTTCGGCATGGATGACACTGCGGATCACAACACCGGTGGCCAGCCCAGGCATAACCTCCGTTTTTCATCTGCAAACCCGGAAACCCTCGCGGACCTGAAGTCTGTTCTTGAACGGTCGCGCGTCGGGGTCCGTCTCATACTCGCTGGCCCTCCGGCCGACGTCCACGCAGCCGCTGCCGCCGCCGCGAGTTGTGGACTACTGGACGAGGATCTGACTCTCCTGTGTGATGAGGTCGGACCCCGGGTTGTCTTCTGCGGGCATTGCCGCACCGCCAACACAACTGATCAGGCAATCGGCTCCGAAGTGGAGTGTCAAGGATGCGCTACCACCCTGGCCTTCACTGATCATTTTTCCCGTCGAATTGGCGGGTACCTGGGATTCTCAGCCCATGCCGAGGAGGCAGCATGACCGCCACAGCGCTCCAGCCCCGTGTCCACCCGGCGGTGGAAGGCGGCCTCCTGCTCGATGTGACCAACCTCAGCAGGCAGACGGCGTCGATTGTCAGCATCACCTTTGGTGATCCGTTGGGGGAACCGCTGCCTTCCTACGTCCCGGGAAGCCACCTTGTGGTCCAATGCGGCGAAGGCGCCAATGCCTATTCGCTCACCGGTTCAGGCAGCGCCCCTTCCGAATACACCATCTCGGTCCTCCAATGCGAAGATGGCGCCGGCGGCTCCAAGGCTATGCATCGGCTCGCCATCGGGGACCGTGTTCGGGTGTCGCGTCCCCGCAGTGCCTTCGCCCCAGCGGCAACAGCGACGCATCATCTGCTTGTTGCCGCAGGAATCGGAATCACGCCGGTGCTCTCACACGCCCGGTACGCTGCCGAATGGGGCACACCGGCGTCTCTGATCTACACTCATCGCCCCGGGGCTGGCGCCCACGTGGCAGAAGCGAGGGAACTGCTCGGACCGGCCCTAACAGAATGCACCGACCGCGGCAGTTTCCAGAAAGTTCTGGCAGAAAAGCTCACCACCCAGAAACTGGGAACCCACCTCTACGTCTGCGGGCCCGCCGCCTTCATGGAGACCGTCCTCGGGCAGGCCCGGGAGCTTGGCTGGCCAAAGGGCCTGCTGCATTCAGAAGCCTTTGGTGCGGCCGAACTGGACGCGGGCCAACCGTTCGCGGTGAACCTGGCGCGCAGCGGCATCAAATTGGAAGTTCCGGCCGGCGTCTCGTTGCTGGACAGCCTCGAAAAAGCAGGAAAAAGCATCCCCAACATGTGCCGCAAAGGCATCTGCGGCGAATGCAGCCTGACAGTACTTCGAGGGGCACCTCAGCACCGGGATCTCTACCTGAGCGACCAGGAAAAGGCCGAGAACACCACCATGATGTGCTGCGTTTCACGCAGCCTGGATGAAGAATTGGAGTTGGACCTTTGAGTATCACCACCGACAAAGACCCTGACACCGCCGTCCTCCCGGAACGGATCAGACGCTTTCCCTTTCCCTTTACCGCTGACACCTACCGCTACAGCGCCAATGTCGAACCGTCCCGTAAAACAGTGGAGACTGCAGCCGGCGCCTGGGGCGGCCAGCTGCTGGACATCGACGAACATTACCTTTCAGACGTCAAGGAACGCGACGAGGTGCTGGACAGGGACCCCTCCCGCCTGCAGGTCCTCCCGCATATGCGGCCCGCCGTTTGGGACGCCATCACCACCCTGCTGCCCGCCATGGCGGAAGAAAACCCGGGCACGATGTCCTTCCACCGGGAAGGAAACCTCTGCCGCTGGCGGAACACCCTGCAAAACCTCGACGTGGCCTTCATCGTCGGCGAGGACACTTCGCTGCCCATGGGTCCATTGCGGTTCCTGGGCAGCCAGATCCAGGACGACCTGGTGTTTCTTGACCAGCGCGAAGATGCGCTCTGGCTCGACGCCGGTCTTGTCACGTTCGCCGCAGACTGGTCCGTGGGATTCGACGTCGGCATGAAATTCCTCGAAGTCCATCACCCCGTCCCACGGGTCAAGGAAGAAAAAATCGTGTCCCGGGCCGAGCAATTCCTCATGCGGCTCCAACCCGGGGAGCAATACCGCCGAACCAACTGGACCCTGACCATAGACCGGCGCCTGGACACCTCCACCGAAAGCTATCCCAACTGGGCCCCGGACCGCGGCACCATAGCCGACGACCCTGCCCTGCCGGACAGGGTCCACCTGCGGGTGGAAGTTCAGCATATGATCCGACTCCCACACTCGGGAGCCGTGTTGTTCCTGGTCCGGACCTACCTTCTGCCCCTCTCCGATATAGCCCAGGTGCCCCTTTGGGGGAGAACATGGGCGGGGTGCTGGCAGAACTTCCAGAAGACATGGCCGAGTACAAAGGCTTCAGCCGCTACCGCAAAGCCGCATCTGATTGGCTGCTGGCCAACTAACCAGCGGCCCCGTCCCGCTCCGGGGGCCCATTCGAACGGGACTCGACTGCTGCGCGATAGCTTATGTCACAAAAGAATGTCCGTAAAAAAAGCTAGACTAAATGATTTATTTGGCGTAGCTTAGCTGCAAAGAGGAACACGTGACCGGAGTCACGCTAACGGAGTTCAGGGTGGAGCTTCACCAGCCCTTAGCTCCTTAAGGGATACCGGTTTGCCGGGCCAGGAGCTTGCATGCAAAGTGCAGCAAGTCCAGGCTCGGCATCCTCCAGGCAGGTTTCAAGCACCTGAGTGGTCTGCCAAGTCTTCGCCAAACCCCACTCATGTCACGGGGCAATTCGCCTATCAGGCCATAGGGATCTCATCCTCAAGAAAGAACCAAGGAGAAAACCATGACTCTCAACACTGAAATCGACACCGAGGTAGGGGTTGGGTACCCTCTCGATCCGCTGTCCCGCGCCGAGATTTCCCGTGCGGCTTCAATCCTGAAGGATGGCCCGGCCGCGGCAGAAACGTTCCGCTTCATCAGTATTGAGCTGCGCGAGCCGGACAAGGAACTGCTCCGGTCCGGCGCTAAGACGGTGCGCGAGGCAGATGCAGTTCTCGTCAACCGTGCCGAGGGACGTTCCTACGAGGCGATTGTCGACCTTGACTCGGGCATCGTCTCGAAGTGGACGCAGTTAGCTGCCAACATTCATCCTCCCTTCATGCTGGACGAATTTGCCGAGGGTGAAGAGAGCTGCCGAAAGAACCCCGAGGTCCAGGCCGCCCTCGCTAAGCGGGGCATCACAGACATGGGCCTGGTCTGCTTCGAACCCTGGTCCGTGGGCTACTTCGGTGAAGACAACGAGGGCCGGCGCCTGATGCGCGCCCTGGTCTTCGTCCGCGAGGAGGCCGATGACAGCCCGTACGCGCACCCGATCGAGAACTTCATCGTCATCGTCGACCTCAACTCCGGCGACGTCGTAAAAGTCGAGGACGACCAGGCGATCCCCGTACCCAGTGCCAGCGGCAACTACCTGCCCAAGTACGTCGGACCGGCCCGCACCGACCTCAAGCCCATCTCCATCACCCAGCCCGAAGGCGCGTCCTTCAAGGTCACCGGAAACCACGTCCAGTGGGCCGACTGGTCTTTCCGTGTCGGTTTCACTCCCCGGGAAGGCCTGGTCCTGCACCAGCTCCGCTTCCGCAACAAAGACACCGAACGCCCCGTCATCAACCGGGCATCACTATCCGAAATGGTCGTCCCCTACGGTGACACCGCCCCCGTACAGGCAAAGAAGAACGCCTTCGACTCCGGCGAATACAACATCGGCAACATGGCCAACTCCCTCAAACTCGGCTGCGACTGCCTGGGCGAAATCAAATACTTCGACGGCATCACCGCCGACAGCCACGGCAACCCGCTGACCATCGAGAACGCCATCTGCATGCACGAGGAAGACGATTCCATCCTCTGGAAGCACTTCGACTTCCGCGAGGGCACCGCCGAAACCCGGCGCAGCCGCAAGCTCGTGATCTCCTTCATCGCCACCGTCGCGAACTACGAGTACGCCTTCTACTGGCACCTCTTCCTCGACGGCAGCATCGAGTTCCTGGTCAAAGCCACCGGTATCCTCTCCACCGCCGGCCAGAAGCCCGGCGAGAAGAGCCCCTACGGCCAGACCCTGAACAACGACGGACTCTACGCGCCGATCCACCAGCACATGTTCAACGTCCGCATGGACTTCGAAATCGACGGCCCGCGCAACGCCGTCTACGAAGTGGACATGGAAATCCCCGAAGACAACCCCACCCACACCGCGTTCATGGCTGTGGACCGGCTGCTCGAGACCGAACAGGCCGCAATCCGCAAGACCGACTCTTCCAAGCACCGCTTCTGGAAAATCGCCAACCGCGACAGCAGAAACATCGTGGACGAGCCCGTTGCGTACCGCCTCATCCCAACCAACGGCATCCAACTGGCCGCCGGCGACGAATCCTACGTCAGCAAGCGCGCACAGTTCGCCCGCAACAACCTCTGGGTCACCGCCTACGACCGGACCGAACGCTTCGCGGCCGGCGAGTTCCCGAACCAGGCCACCGGCGCCGACGACGGCCTGCACATCTGGACCCAGGCAGACCGAAACATCGTCGATCAGGACCTCGTGGTCTGGTACACCTTCGGCATGCACCACGTCGTCCGCCTCGAAGACTGGCCCGTCATGCCCCGCCAGAACATCGGCTTCATGCTCGAACCCCACGGCTTCTTCGACCAAAACCCCACCCTCAACCTCCCCAGCAACATCTCAGCACCCGCCTCCGCGGACGCCGGGCAGTGCTGCGGAACGGAAAAATGAACCGACCAAGCTGACTAAATAGAGCTGACGAAGAAACAACCCTAAAAACAGGCGGTCCCCGGTGCTGTGGCAGCAGCACCGGGGACCGCCTGCACCTAACCCAAACCCAGTAGTGAGAGCGTGATGCGCGTGTTCAATATCCCCGCAATTACCTGGGCCCTCACGGCCATTCTGTTGCTGAGCGGAAGCTACCACTTCCTGCAAGCCACAAAGTCTCACCAGCGCACGGACCAGATCAACAAAAGCCTCCATGCACTCATGAACGTCCTCATGGCTGCCATGTTATGGAACCTCGTGCCGTCAACGATGCTGGCCCAGATCGCAGTCCTCACCGGCGCGGCGCTGTGGTTTGTCATACAGGCCGTTGCCCGGCCGGAATTCAAAACTCTCTGCGCGGGTAGCCAAGGCCGGCTGAAATGCCTGTACCACAGCCTCAGCATGGCCGGCGCTGCAGTCATGATTGCAATGATGGGTAAGAGCACCACCGGCCACGTGCCGGCAGGCGGAATGTCACTGCCGAACGCACATCACTCGATGGCCGCGGCAGCCCCCGGCACGGCCGCAGCATCCTTGGATCACTCACCCGGCCTGGCGATCCTGCTGACAGTATTATTCGGAGCTGCGTCGGTGGTTTTCTTCCTCCTTCTGGCGCGTTTCCGGCTAACGAAAACCGCTCTCCGCGACTCGGCGGCTTCGCGGCGTTCCGTCCGTGGAGAACACGGGCTGGAAGCGCTTGGTGCCTCCGCCATGGCCATGATGTTTGCCACCATGTCATGACCCTTGCAATTGATCGTCCACAGGTAACACAGGCCGTCGCGAAAACCCGGGCCGTATCCAACGCCGATCGATCCATCCTCATAGAAAAGACTTGCGACTCAAGTCTCGAGGCCGATGAGTGCTTTTTCTGCACAGGACCTGAGACCGACTGAGCGCAGCAGACCCCGGGGCCTTCCGTTTCCCAATGCGGGAGGCCCCGGTACCAACAAAGCGGGCGGTCATAAGGTCCAACTATGGACGCAGCTTCCTTAATCGCATCGGCTCGGCGCAGAGACGCCTGCTATTCGGCCTCGCATGTTCCTGACCTGTCTGGCGTTGACGAGCTCAACGTTCAAGCCGTCCTCCAGTAGGTAGTAAGAGGCCTTCCAATAGTCGCCGGTTGCTTCCATGGCAACCAAGGTGGCCTCCTGCTCGAGCAAGTGGTCCCGCAGCTGAACGATTGAGTTCGTCGTGGATGACCGGGTTGTCACGTTGGACGAATATTGCCCGGCTCTCCGGCTGGGCAGCCGGACGCATACTTTCGCATCACGATTGGAGATGTCGATCCTGGCGCATCGCTCGTGCGGAATGTCCATCGCCTTTCTCCCTGCTTTTAGGGTTCTCGTTGAATTTGAGCGCATCCCGGGGAGGAATTATGGTTCAGCAATCTCTTACGCGCTCACAGGCAACACCCCACGATCCCCGTGGGAAGGGCTCCTCCGACATCATGCTGACGTGCGGGTTGGCTGCACCACAGACTCTATCGGCGTCAACCGGGACACGTCCCAATTCTCCTGCGACAGGCTCAAGGCGCAGAAGACCGGTCACTGGCAGCCGCGGCTCGGGACGCTGGCCGGCCGATCGGGGAACCCGCGGCCCGGGTCACGGACGCGTTCCTGCCCAAGATCGAGGAATGGGTCGAAGCCTCCAAGGGCCGGGTCCGCGCCGACGCCGTGAAAAACGCGGCGACCGATACGAAAAGAGCGACACTTCCGAGGCTGATGCAGCCCGCGAGCTGGTCAGAATGGCCAAGGAGCACGGGCTGTCCCTGACGGGTCCGGATGGACGGCTGAAGATGCTGACGAACGCAGGGGGTATCCGGCGCGTCAGCGCGCTTAAACGCCGGCCTTTAGTAGAAGTGCATCAACCATCATGAAGAACAGTGCGCGGTGATCGGTAGCCTCTGGGGCGGTCATGTACTGAATGGCGGCTCCGTCGTAAATCATCAGAAAGATCCTCACCAGCGTAGGGAAGCCTATGAGGCACTGATCACCGCTGCTTTGGGCGGCGGACGAGAATATGTTTCCCAGTTCCACTTCATAGGCGGGGTAAATTTTCGCGGCCAGCGGGCTGACGGCGGCATTGCGTGTTGCCCACAGGATGAGTTCAATCTCAGAAAGGATGCTTGCGGGCTCTTCCTCCAGTGCGCGCCAGTAGCCTTCGGCTACCTGTTCCACAGCCTTACGCAGACCCAGGTGGACCGGGACGTCACTGGAAAAGCGGCTCAGGTTCTTAAACCAAGCCTCGGCGGCAGCGTCCATGAGCTCTTCTTTATTGCTGAAGCAATAATGAGCGGTCGCCAAGGGAGCATTCGCCTCCTTGGCAATAGCCCGAATGGTCACAGACTGAACACCCTCACGACGCATCAGTTCGACTGTCGCTGAAATCAGCTGTTCTTTTCGTTCTTCAGCGGATACCCGCATAGCTCACTCTCCGGTCTCCCGTTTCGGCCCGACACGGACGCTTCCTTAACACTATTGCTTGGCTGGAGAAAAAAGATTCAAGATCTGCGTCTAGAACGATTGACTTGAACACCCGTCCATGTAAAAGTATTGACACCGGAGTGACCTGCATCACGACGATGCGATGTCACTTAGATTCATCAAATCATGTCGCAACGCAGACTCCCCTCTGAAGAAACGGTGAAAGACAATGGTCACAACCACCCCTCAGCCCCCGATAGTAACGACGGGGGAAGCGATCGATTTCTGGCCAGCGCAGTCCATGGCCCCCATGAAGGACCAATGGCAGGGCTTGCGCTGCAGGTTCATCAACGCCCATCCTGCAGGCCCCTGGGAGGACTTCATACTCTCAGAGTGGGAGCTGGAGGCCTGCGCCTGGGAGGACTTCCACCCCCACACCGAGACGAACTTCGTGCTGGAAGGCGAACTCCATATTGAGAGTGGAGGCGAGACCGTCATCCTCAAGCCGGGCGATTCAGCCCGCGTAAATCCCGGACGCATCGGCCGTTACTGGGCACCCGTCTACGCGCGGATGGTCACCATTTACGGCCCAAACCCCGAAGGTGCGGAATCGCACTCCTTCCGGTACGTCGAAGTCTGAGCCCTGGCATTTAAAGACACCTATCGGCGTAAACCACTGGCAGCCCTTACGAAAGGCAAAATAATGACGCAAAAGACAGCCTCCATCTCCGCACACCTCATCCGCGACGCGGGGAACGTTACGGAGCTGGACGATTGGGGCCCTTGTCCTGAAGCGACCGGACAGCAGATGGACACCCGCGGAAGCTACCTGTGGAAGGACGAGAACGGTGCCGAAGCCGGCATTTGGGAATGCACCGAAGGACCCTCTCGCTGGGTACTTGAAACAAACGAATTTGTGCACGTGCTTTCAGGCTCGATGACAATTACCCCCGACGACGGCGAACCGCAGTTTGTTGGTCCGGGTGACACCATCTTCGTCCCCCGGGCTGGAGCGGTAACTGGGAACTGCACGAGACACTGCGCAAGCTTTACGTGATTTTCTGACAGTCGCAGGATTCGCTGAATAACCCGTACTGCAGACCCGCAGTCAGGGATCCTTTCTTTCGGTACGGGCTTTGGCTAGCCCGTACCGGAATGGGTCTCTACGGGTACCAGAAGTTCCCTTAGGCATCTGGGCAGGTAATTGTCTGCACAATTTTGCTGTCAATTGCCCAAAGCGCTTCGCACAATGGACCGAGCAAGGCTGCCGCCGCGCCGTACACCGCGCCGTACACCGAGCACCCTGCTTCCAGGTCTCTCAGATGCTCCCTGGCTGGCCCAGCTTGGCGCGTATGGACTCGTCCGTGCCTCATTCGTTCCGCCCGAACCAATTCGCCGCCTTCGTGACCTCACCCGAACCCGCACGATGTTCATCCGTCAACGTGCCAGCGAAATCCAACGCGTGGAGAAACTTCTCGAAGACACCGGCGTCAAGCTCTCCTCCGTCGCCACGGATCTGACCGGAGTGTCCTCCCGTGCCATGCTTCGGGCCCTCATCGAGGGCGAGCGGGACCCGGCTGTACCGGCAAATCTCGCCGTTTACGGATTGCGGGCAAAGATACCCGCGCTGACCGAACCGCTGAACGGTAGATTCAACGACCACCATGGCTTCCTCACCCAAATGCATTTGAACATCATCGACGGGCACACCCGGGCCATTGCCGATCTCAGTACCCGTATCAGTGAGGTATTGGCACCGTTCGCCGCGGCGCGGGACCTGCTCGTGAGCATCCCCGGCGTCAGTGAGCGCGTCGCGGAGATCATCATCGCCGAAACCGGGGCAGACATGAGCGTGTTCCCCACGGCGGGCCACCTGGCGTCCTGGGCGGGAACAGCACCGGGCAACAACGAATCCGCCGGCCGTGTGAAATCCAGTAATACCAGGCCCGGCGACACCTATCTCAAAGGCGCCCTAGGCATCGCCGCCTTGGCTCCGTCCAGATCAAGGCGACGTACTTCGGCGCGAAATACAGAAGACTTGCTGCGCGACGTGGACCCATGAAAGCCCTCGTCACCGTTGAACATGCGATCCTCATCGCCGTCTGGAACATGCTCAGTACCGGGGAACTCTACAACGATCCCGGACCTGATTACTTCTCCAAGCTGCAACCGGCCAAAACGCGCACCCGAGCCTCAACCAGCTCGAAACTCTTGGCTACACAGTCATCCTCCAAGCAGCAGGCCGACCCGCCTGACCAGGCGGAAGCCGTCCCGGCGCACGCACCAAAGCGGGAACTCACCGCCGTGGCCACCTTAATTTTCGTGAGAGACTGTCCTGCCTGGACAGGAGACCTGGTCCATGCCGACACGAAGAACTGCCGCCACGGGGCCCGGGGGTGCGGACCATTTGCGGTCCAACCGCCGACATGAGACTGCCTCACGCCCGGTTACGCCTACATCCGCTGGTCCGCTGGTCCGCTGACCACCATTACCGGCTACCGAATTCGGAGATCTCCCGGACGAACGCCAGGAACTGCACCGGGTTGACAGGGCCAAGGCGTCGTCTCAGACCAGCGCCTTCCCCGTCCGAATACGGACCTGCCGTCCGACGATACAGACGCACCGAAACACTCCACGGAGTGTTTCGGTACTCCAGGCTCAACACCTGCTGACTCATACCGGACATGGGCAGTTGGGGCTCCCGGTTGTCCCGCGGTAGCGTCCAAAAGCCCGGTGGACAATTGGGCGGACCTCACTGCTGTTAACGCCGGCAGCTGCAGCCTGCCCATCCACTTTTGGCCCGCTGCGCATTCCAGTGGGCACTGACGAGGCAGCTGCTGCGGTCGGGGAGGTCCGGGCGGGTAGCGATCCCATCAGTGACCCCTGGTTCGCCGAGACCTGTGGCCTGGAGTGCTTGCGCACCGGGTCGAGAATGACTGGTCCAACTCCACCCGCGTCTAACATTGTGGTCCGAGCGCGGGAAAAGAACTGCCCACCCGGGAAGACCTCTCCGCACGGACGGTGATCAGCTTTGTGTTCGGTGCCCGGAACGTCCTTGCCACGGCGTTCACGCCCCTGGGCTGGTAGCAACGAACGGGGTGAAACATGGCGTGGGCGCAAAACGAACGCAAAACGAACATGGTGGGCGACGAGTCGCCCACCATGTTCGTTTTGATCTTTGTGTCACTCCAGTCGCCGGCGACCGTCCTGCGGCCGCCTCAAGAGGTGCTACATCCGCAGGCTCCGCCTATGCGAGGGTACCCGTGGTCGGCGGTGCCGGCTGGGTGATGAGGGTGGGGTGGTCGTACTCGTTCGAGTAGGTGAGGAAGCCGTGGTGGGCCTCGTAACGGACCAGTATGTCCTCCATAATCTGCTGCTGTGTCACGCCCATCAGGTCATAGCCCTCCGAACCGGTCTGCGAGAAGACCTCCACGCGATAGTAGACATCGGCATCACGGCTCTTATGCCTGCCAAATTTCGGCACTGAGGCCTCTACAGCCTCTATCTGATAGTGGAAGTCACGGTGGTCCGGAATGGTGACCACGAGCACATGGCTGGGGACTGAATATTGGCCTTCAGGGGTCCAGAGGTAGTGCGGGTGAGCGCCGTGGTCGGAATCCCGATTGGCGTGGGTGAGCGCCAGTGTCGGTGTGGGTGAGCGCCATCTGTAAGGCTCCTTCCACCACGTGAGGGCCACGTGGTGGAAGGATTACCGGCAATGGTACGGAAGATCAAGGCGAAACTGGTTTTGCAGTTTCGCAATCAAGGCCTATCGGGCAGGGCTATCTCGTCTGCTCAGGGCATGTCTCGGCACAGCGTTCAGGCGGTGATCGAGGCTGCTGATCGGGCAGGGCTCGGCTGGGATGACGTTGCTGATTTGTCTGATGGTGAGGTTTATCTGGCGCTATTTCCCGGCCGCGGGGTGCGCGAGAGCGTGTTTATGCAGCCGGACTGGGGCCAGGTGCACGGGGAGCTGGCCCGGGTTGGGGTGACGTTGAAGCTGCTGCACCAGGAGTATGTCGACGGATCCGATCGGGCGGTGCAAGCGGCGATGAGTTATGACCGGTTCTGCAGGCTTTATGGCGATCACGCGATGGTCACTGGCGCCTCGTCCCGGGTCGGCCACAAGGCCGGCCGCAGCATCGAGGTCGACTGGTCTGGGCCGACGATGCAGCTGGTCGATCCGGCAACGGGAGAGGTCTCGAAGGTGTATTTATTCGTCGCGTGTCTGCCGTTCAGCAGGTATGCGTTCGTGGAGGCGTGCCTGGATATGCGGCAGGATTCGTGGCTGCGCGCGCATGCGGAGATGTTCGCGTTCTTCGGCGGCACGGTCCCGCGGCTCGTGCCCGACAATCTCAAGACCGGGGTGATCTCTCATCCGCGCGAGGGCGAGGTCGTGCTCAACGACGCGTATCGGGAGATGGCGGCGCATTATTCAGCGGCGGTACTACCGGGCCGAGTGAGGCACCCGAAGGACAAGGCGAGCGTGGAAAACACTGTCTCGCACGTCGCAACCTGGGTGATCGCCGGGTTGAGGAAAGAGGTGTTCACGAGCCTGGCGCAGTTGCGGAGACGGATTCGGGAGCAGATCGATGCCTATAACAGGCAGCCGTTCCAGAAGCGGGAGGGCTCCCGGCTGAGCGTGTTCACCGCCGAGGAGAAGCCGGTGTTGCAACCGCTGCCGGCGGTGGCGTTCGAGATCAGCACCTGGACCTATGGGCGCAAAGTTGGGCGCAACGGCCACGTGGTCTGGGCGAAGAACTTTTACTCCGTGCCGTTCGCCCACATCGGCTCGAATGTTGATCTTCGTGTCACGGAGACCATGCTGGAGATATATCGCAGCGATGAGCGCCTCACCAGCCACCTGCTGCTGCCAGCGACGACGGCGAACCAGCATCAGACGAACGAGGCGGACCTTCCGGAGGGTCGCAGCTGGCAGGCGTGGGACCGGGCCCGGATCGATGAATGGGCGTTACGGATGGGCCCGGCAACCGTGACGGTGATCAGCAAGATCTTCGAGTCCGTGCCGGTCGAGGAGGCCGGCTACGACCCCGCGCTGGCGGTGCTGCGCCTGTCCCGCCGGTTCTCCCCGGCCCGGGTGGAAGCGGCCAGCCAGCTCGCGCTGCGGGGGCCGATACGATCGCCCCGCTACGCCCACCTGCGGCCGATCCTGGATACCGGGCAGGACAAAACCGGGATCGTCCCTGATGAGCCGGAGGGAGACGATGGCGGATACGTGCGGGGCGGCGCCTACTACGCCGGAGGGGCTCGATGAGCCGCCTGGATGCGGAGACCAAACGCAAGCTGCGCGAGATGAACGCGGGCGAGTTGCTGGAGGCCATCGATACCCAGGACGAGAGGCTGAGTATCAGCTTGCCGTTCGAGGATCGTGTCCGGCTGGTCGTCGATGACGCCTATTCGTCGTTTACGCATTCCAAGGTGACCGGCTTGATCCGGCGGGCAGGACTGCGTTATCCGAACGCGGATTTGCGCCGCATCGATCTTCTCGACGAGCGCGGTCTTGACCGGCAGCTGCTGACCCAGCTGGGCACCTGCTCGTTCGTGGGCAGGCAGCAGAACGTCGTCTTGCAGGGGTTCACCGGGTCGGGGAAGTCGTATCTGGGATGCGCGGTCGCCAAACGCGCCTGCGAGCACCGAATCCGCGCACATTACGTCCGTATGCCGGACCTCGAGGAAGAATGGGTCGCCGCGCAAGACAGGCCCGGCGGTTCCGGTAAATTCCTGCGAAAGTATGCGGCATTCACGCTGCTGGTCATCGACGAGTGGCTCCTGGACCGACCCACGGAACCGATGCGAGGCATGCTGCTGGAACTGATGGAGCGCCGCTACGGCGAGACCTCAACAGTGTTCTGCACCCAGTATTTGCAGAAGGACTGGCACCAGCGGCTCGGCTCCGGCGTCCATGCGGACGCGATCATGGACCGGATCATCCACAACACGATCTGGGTCGAGACCGGCAACTACAACATGCGCGAACACGCAGCACTCGTGAGCGCCTAATCCTGTGCCAGAGAGCGTCAGCGGCGCCAAGCCACGCGACTGCTGGCGCTCTCTGGCACGATCCCCGGCGCTCAACCGCACGAATGGGTGGCGCTCAGGGCCTCAAATACTCAGGACGCCCGTGTGTTCGTTCGGGATGGTGTCCAGGGTTGCGTCATGGCCCTGCTTGGTGAACTCCTCGAGGGCTTCGGCCAGTGCCGGCTGCGCCGTGACTTCGATGAACCGCGCCACCTCGATCTTGGACGGGTAGGAGCGTACCCGTGCCAGCCGCTGGCCCCAGGTGCGGTCCGCCACATGACCGCCGTGCACCGCCATCGACTGCCGCCGCAGCGCCCGGCCCTCACGATCGGCCTTCTCCATCCGCAGCGCTTTGGTGAACGAGGCCATCACCAGCCAGGCGATGATCGTCACGGGCAGACCGAAGATCAGCGTGGCGTACTCCATGGTGGTCACGCCGCCGGCCACCAGCATCGCGATGGTCAGCAGAGCGGTAACCAGGGCCCAGAAGATCCGGAGCCACTTGGCGCCATCCTGGGTCGCATTGGTGATGTTGGAAGAGAAGTTGGACATCATCATGGCGCCGGAGTTGGCGCTGGTGAGGTAGAACAGCATGCCGGACAACGTGCCCAGTCCGATCAGGAGAGGCGCTCCGGGGAACATCCCAAGCAGCGCGTACCAGCCCTCTTGCGGGCTGGTGATGGCCAGCTGCGCGAACTCCTCATTCCCGTTCAGTACCTCGTGTAGGGCACTGTTACCGAAGATACTCACAACCAGGAAGTCGCACAGCACCGGGAAGGTGATTGCGGCGATGACGAACTCGCGCAGGGTCCGGCCACGCGAGATGCGTGCCAGGAACAGGCCCACGAACGGACCCCAGGCAAGCCAGAAGGCCCAGAAGAACAGGGTCCAGCCGCCCATCCACTCCGAACCGCCTTCCTGGTACGCGAACGTCTGCAGCGTACGTTCAGGCAGGGTGAAGACAAAGCGGCCGATGTTCTCCACCAGGGAATTGAGCAGGAACGAGGTCTGGCCGGTCACCAGCATGTACAGCAGCAGGGCCGCGGCGCTCCAGATGTTCAGCTCCGCGACCCAGCGGATCGCCTTGTCAACGCCGGAGGTGCACGCGGCGATGGTCAGTACGACGGCGACAATCACCAGCGCGATCTGCAGCGCCAGACCCTCTTCGAGACCGAACATAATGGAGAAGCCGACGTTCAGAAGTACCACGCCGATCCCCATGGCCGTGGCCACACCGAAAACGGTGCCCACCAGGGTGATGATGTCGATCGTGTCGCCGAGACCGCCCCGGACGCGTTTGCCGAGCAGTGGATACAGGGCTGCGCGGATGGACAGCGGAGTGCCCCACCGGTAGGCGAAGTAGCCCATGGCCATGCCGAGGAGTGCATACATGGCCCAGCCCGCCACGCCGTAGTGGAACATGGTCCACACCACAGCTTCGTGAGCCGCCTCGGCCGTCTGGCCTGCGCCTGCCGGCGGTTTCATGTACTGCGTGATGGGTTCGGTCACGGAGTAGAAGAGCATGTCGATTCCCACGCCGGCCGCGAACAGGTAGGCCACCCAGGTGAAGAGCTTGTATTGCGGACGGGAGTGGTCCGGGCCCATTCGGACCGAGCCAACCTTGGACAGCGCCACCCACAGGACAAAGCCGATGACTACGGTGACGGTGAGCACGTAGAACCAGCCGAGGTTCTCCGCGATCCAACCCACCACCGTCTTCATGGTGGACTGGGCGCTGGCAGGCACCAGCATCGCCCAGATAGAGAAAGCAATAATAATGACTGACGCGATGATGAAGACCCGCCAGTTTACCTTGGGCGCGCGGTCCTCAGTGAGTTCGGCGGGCGCGGTGTCAGGGTCTTTATCGATATTAATGATGCTCAAATGTCCAACTCCAATTCCTGGTTCAGGCCGCGCGGAACGCAGCACATCATGATGGTGTTCGCGGCCTTTTGCTGGTCGGTCAGGTTGAGATCCCGATGCAGAGGTGCCACTCGAAGTACTGACAGGGAGCAGCCACCCGCAGATGCCTTCAAGGCACAGGCTGGGGATGCTTTTCCTGCTGTTCGAGGGTCTCCAGCAACGAAATGCCGGCCGGAACTTCCAATCTGATGCCGCTACGAGCTAGGTTCACAGCGAACCGTTGGCCCTCGTCAATTTCGGCCACGCCGCAGGTTTGTGAATGCAGCGGGCCATTCGGCCAGCCAAAATCCCGGACATGCGGGAGGACACTGTCCAGGAGGGCAGGCCAGCCCACAGACGTAAAAGGTGGATTCCGGGTTTCCGGGTCGTCAGCCTTTCGGCCTGACTTTTGGAAAGTGCTGCGGTCATGAATTCAGTCCGGGCCGGGTCCCAGGTCGGGCAGATGATGCGTGGCCGTTGCTGCAGGGGTGAAGGCCCTGCGGGGACGCCGCACAGAAACCGGTCGCCGAGGGCGAGCCGATGCATTGCCAGGGAGATGCCAGCCCCGCCTGCGAGTGGGAGGACCGAGATGGTGCATTCGGAAGCGGCGCCGCCTGAACCCGTAAACGAGTAGGCATTGGCGCCCCCTCCCGTATCGGACCACAAGGCGGCTCCGCGGGACACAGGAAGGCAGCGGTTCCCCGACCCGGTTGGCAGCTCGCGCTTAGTGCCGGCGCGGCTTGGACGCGGGACGCGTGGTGGGTCCTAGGGTGCGAAGGTGCGGTCGCCGGCGAAGAACCCCAGGCCATACTCAGGGGTCTCAAACTTGACGGTGGTGCCCTTGGGGAAGAACAGCACGTCGCGTTCCTTCGCGTGGGTGACTTCTCCTGTCGTCTGGTCCGTGAGGATGAATTCACCCTTGATGACGACCTTCATTTCGTCGTACGTGTACGTGTACACCAACGGCGCGGAAGCCTTCAGTTCGAAGAATCCGGCGCACATGACCGAACCCTCGGGGTTGTGGAGGGAGTCGCCGATCGCAGAGACCGTCCCGGGCTCGTTCATCGACGGCAGTCCGATGAAGCCGTTTTCTACTTTGTGGATGGAGCCGGCCTTGCTCAGTGTTCCTACCAGGGTGGTTTCCATGGTCTCTCCTATGAATAGTGTTGTGGAAGATTTGTCAGAACTGTTCATCTTTGTCAGAGCTGTTCAATCTTTGGTGCCTGTAAGACTGCGCTGACGATCAGGTTCGAATTCTCGGGGCGTCGGAGGGATCGCCTCCAAACCCGAAATGTTCCGGTTTCCGGCGGACCAGCCGAGCCCTCTCTTGAGCCCTCCTGGTGTGATGCCAGTCACTTTGTTCGTCCCACAAACTTTGACATGAACAGATGTTCAAGTCAATGGTTCAAGACGAAGATTTCAAAACCTTTTCCATGGCCCAGGCAGTGGTCCCCGGAAGGCTTTTGAGTTTGGTGACATCAACATCGGCCCCAGGGGCGGCGACCACTCTGACCACACCTGACCCGGCACGAAACAGGCCTCCCTACCCGCCGAAGGTACCGCGGAGTAGGGTTCCTCCATGGACATCATCCTGGTACCCGGTTTCTGGTTGGACGCGTCGTCGTGGGAGAAAGTGACGCCCGCACTGGTGGCGGCGGGGCACACAACTCATCCGCTGACGCTGCCCGGCCTTGAATCTGCCGATGCAGCCCGAGCCGGTATCAGCCTGCAGGACCATATTGCCGCCGTCGTGAATTTTGTGGATGGCCTCGACGGAAAGGTGGTCCTGGTGGGGCACTCCGGTGGCGGTGCAATCATCCACGGCGTGGCTGACGCGCGGCCTGACCGCGTGGCCCGGAACATTTACGTGGACAGCGGACCCCTGGGCGAGGGCGGCGCCATCAATGACGAGCTGCCCGCCGAGGGCGACGACGTGCCGCTGCCGCCGTGGGAGGGCTTCGAGGACGCCGACCTGGTGGACCTCACCGATGAACTGCGCGTGTCGTTCCGTGCGCGCGCAATTCCGCAGCCCAAGGGTGTGGCCTACGGCCGGCAGCACCTGCACGACGTCCGCCGCTACGAGGTCCCCGCCACCGTGATTGCGTGCGAATTCCCGTCATCGCTCCTCACGGAATGGATCGACGCCGGCCACCCCTTCACCGCCGAGCTGGCCCGCATCCGCGACGTCGAGTACGTGGACCTCCCCACCGGGCACTGGCCCCAGTTCACCAAACCTGAGGAGCTCAGCCAGGCGATCCTGGCCGCGGTGAAACGGGCGGGGTGAGCTTTGCAACAATGCGCAAGTAACTTGATCAAGTTACTTGTATAATTGACTCATGACCCTCCAGGCAATGTCCACCGCCTTCTTCGAGACCCTGCATCCGCTGTTGAGGCGGCTGAACGCAGAACGAACTATCTCCCCGGCAAGATGGGCGTGTTGCGGCATCTGGCCGAGCATGGGCGCGCCACCACGTCGGAACTGGCGGTCGCCGGCCAGGTTAGCCCGCAGGGCATTTCGCTCGCCGCCCGGGAGCTTGAGCGCTGGCAGTTCGTCGTCCGCGTCCCCGACGCCGCAGACCGGCGCAGGATCTGGATCGAGCTCACCGACGCGGGGCGGCAGAAGCTGCGCGAGGAGTCCTTGGCAGGGCATGAGTGGCTGGACCGGGCCATCAGGGAGCAGTTGACGCCGGACGAGCGGAAGACGCTGGAGGCGGTCATCCCAGTCCTGAAAAAACTTGGCTCGGAGGTGTCCGTTGATTGAGGCGCGATCGGGCGCACGGCTGATCCCGGCCCTGGTCTACGCAGCCCTCTCCACGGCGATCGTGAGTTCCCTTGGCATGCTCTTGGTTCCCGCCATCTCCCGGGAGATGGACGTTACGGTGAGTACCGCGCAGTGGATGCTCACCATCAACCTCCTGGTCGGCGCCATCGCCACCCCGGTCATGGGCCGGCTCAGCGATGGACCTCACAAGAAGCTGCTCCTGCTCACGTCTCTGTCGATCATCCTCATCGGGTCCATCATCGCCGCCGCGGCACCGAATTTCACCGTGTTCCTGATCGGACGGGCGCTTCAGGGCCTGAGCTACGGGATCGTGCCGGTGACCATCGCCCTTGCCCGCCGCTACGTGGCCGCCGACAAAGTGCAATTCTCCATTTCCAGCCTGTCGGTGACCGTTTCCACAGGTATGGGGATCGGCTACCCCCTCACCGGAATTATTGCCGGGCTCATGGATTTCCGGTTCGCGTTCTGGTTCGCCGCGTTGTTCGTGGTCACGGCCATCATTGTGGTCTTCCGCGTCGTGCCGGCCGGCCCTGACGAAGGGGCCCCACGGATCCCGTTCGACTTCACGGGCGCAAGCCTGCTCGGCCTCGGTCTCGGCGCCCTTCTCCTGGGCGTCAGCGAAGGGCCTAACTGGGGCTGGAGCTCACCGTGGACCATCGGCGCCTTCCTCCTTGCCGCTATTGTCCTCACGGCCTGGGTCGCGGCTGAGCTGCGGACCCGGCATCCCCTGGTCAACCTTCGGGTCCTCCGGAACGGAGAAGTGCTGCTGGCCAACGGCACGGCGGCCGGCCTGGGTGCCGCCATGTACATCGGCCTTTCAATCTCCAGCCTGATTGCCCAGGCGCCCACCTCCACAGGATATGGAATTGCGCTTCCCCTCTTCTGGGCCGGTTTCGTGATGTTCCCGCTCTCAGTAGGAAGCTTCAGCGCCAACCGCCTGGTGCGCCGCCTGTCGCGCCGGATCCGCCTCACGGCGCTTCTGCCGATCGGCGCCGGCGTGATGGCGGCCGCCGGAATGCTTCTCTGGCTGGCCCACACCGAACTCTGGGAAATCCTGGTCGGGATGCTGGTGTTGGGCGTTGGAATGGGAACGAGCTACGCGGCCATGCCTGCGCTGATTGCCCGCAGCGTGGCCACCGCAGAGCTGGGCAGCTCCGTGAGCTTCAACCAGGTCCTGCGCACCGTGGGAAGCTCCTTCGGCACCGCTATGGCGGGCGCGGTGCTCGCGGCGGACATCGCGCCGGACCTTCACCCGTCCGGTGCCGGGATCAGCGCAACACTCGGCATCGGCGCGGTCCTTTGCGCGGTGGTGTTCATCGCACTGCTTATCCATACCTTTGTCTCGCGTTCACCCCGACAAGGCGATATTCGGCCCGAATCCCGTGCAGCGGGTACTCGGTAGTCAGCCAGCCCGCGCCCTGGACTGCCTCCTGACCAGCCCGAGGCAAAGCACTGCCGCTGCCGCGGAAGCTGCTGCGACGATCCCGAAGGGGACGGCGTCGTTGGCGCCGCCGATGCCCACCAAGGGTGCGGCGATGCCTCCGAACGCGTACCGGGCCAGCCCCAGCAATGAGGAGGCCGTCCCGGCGATATCGGGATAATCCTTGAGTGCAAGTGAGGTGGCCGGCGGGCTGGTCACAGCCACCCCGCTGACCATGGTGAACAGGGACAGGATGATCGCGACCAGCGGCAGGTGCAGGAGCGCCGTGGCCAGCAGCCCCAGAGCGCCGGCCGCCGTCATGATGAGGCCCAGGGTGAGCGTTCCCCGCTCGGACCACCGTTCAGAGAGTCCGCCCGCGATGAAGCCGAAGACCATAAAGCCGAATGAAATCAGGCCGAAGGCCAACGAGTATCCCTGCGGGGAGAGCCCATACATGCCTTGGAGTATGTATGTTGCCCCGCTCAAATAGGCGAAGACCGCCGAGTACGTGAAGCCGGTGATCAGCACAGCTCCGACGAACACCGGGTCGGCGAGGAGCCGTCGGAAATCCTGGAGCGTGTGGGAGAGGCCTCCGGTCACCCGCAGGTTCGCCGGCAAGGTCTCCTGGAAGACCACCAATGACGCCAGCAGGACGGCGACGCCGACGGCTGCGAGGAACAGGAAGACTCCGCGCCAGTCCGTGACGGTTGCGAGTTGCCCGCCGATGACCGGGCCAATGATCGCGGCCAGTCCCCCGAGAACCGTGAGGCGGCCGTAGTAGCGAAGCAGCTTGGCGCCCGAGTAGACGTCCCGCCCGGCGGCCTGCGCAATGACTATGCCTACGGCCCCGGCCAGGCCCTGGACGAACCTTGCGATGATGAGCGTCTCGATGGTTGGGCTCAGCGCACAGAGCGCAGAGGTAAGTGTGTAGGCAACGACGCCGATCAGCAGCGGCATCCGCCGCCCCAGGCGGTCCGAAAGCGGCCCGGCCACCAATTGGCCGATGGCGAGGCCCAACAGGCAGGCGGTGATGGTCAGCTGGGCGACCGACGTCGTGCTTTGAAGCTCACCGGTGAGCGCCGGGAGGACCGGCAGGTAGAGGTCCATGGAGATGGGACCGAAGATGGTCAGCAGGCCAAGCACAATCGCCAGGGGCGGCCGACTGCCTGCTCGCGTGCGGGAATCGTGGTTTCGACGGCGGTCACGCTGGCTCCGTTCTTTGGGTGGGGCAGGACTGGGATTCAGTTCAATACAACCCGGTCATGCCGGTCCTAGCGAGGGCCCTGCTTATCAGGGGTCTGCCAGTACCTCCCTCTGCTGCGCCAGACAGGCGTAGCATGGATGTCATTTCCGCGCTTATAGCGCTTATGTACGTTTCGGCGGATTCTGGCTAAAATGAAGCCATGAGTGAGATGACTGTGACCGACGCGCGAAGCCGGCTCTCGGAGGCCGTCGATACCGCACGGGTGAACCATGAACCGGTGTACCTACTGCGCCGGGGACGCCGCGTGGCCGCGCTGATCGACGCGGAGGATCTCGCCATTCTGATTGCGGCCGCGGAGGACCTGGAGGATCTCCGTGCGGCGAACGCGGCACGAACCGAAATGGACGAAACGGGCGAAGGCCCGGTGCCGTGGGAGGAAGTCAAGGCGGAACTGGGTCTGACGTGAGCTATGCCGTGCAGCTCGCGCCTGCCGCCGTTCGGCAGTTGCGCAAACTTCCGCCCGACCCGCGCCGACGCATCCAGGCCGCCATCGAACTCCTCGCCGAGACACCGCGTGCCCCAGGAGCCAAGAAACTCACCGGAAGCAGCGGCGACTGGCGTGTCCGTACCGGCGATTACCGGATCATTTACGAGATCCGGGACGCTCAGCTGATCGTTTTGGTTGTCGCCATGGGCCACCGGCGCGACATTTACCAGCATTAGGGTTGAGAGCAAGTGCGCTATTGGGTAGGCCCGGGGCGGGGGCTTGGATCGCGCCCAGAGTGTGCAACGCTGGTTGCATGGATCTGGAGGTGTCGCCCGCGCTCACTATTCCGGCGTCGGAACTCCGCTGGCGGTTCTCGCGTTCGTCCGGGCCAGGCGGTCAGCACGTCAACACGACGGACAGCCGAGCCGAACTCTCGTGGAACATCGCCGGCTCCGCCGTACTCACGGATGACCACCGGCAGATGCTGCTTACGCGTCTCGGACCACGCCTCGTCGCCGGAGTGATCACCGTGGCCGCCTCCGAGCAGCGCTCCCAGCTGCGCAACCGCGAGAGTGCCCTGGCCAAACTCGCCGATCTTGTAGCTGAAGGTCTGGCACCCGAAGGCCCCCGCCGTCGGGCGACCAAGCCCACCCGGGGTTCGAACCGCCGTCGCCTCGCCGCCAAGGAACAGCGGTCGGGGACGAAGCGGCAACGGCAGCGGCCGTCCGCCGAGTAGCGCCGGCCTGGCGCCGGCGGGACCAAGCGGCGATCCCGCCGTCGAGCCCCTATCCCTGCGGGTTTCCGCGTGTTGTCGCCGGGGCCGCTTCGCCGGCGCGGCGTCGCCAGGTATACGCAGCCCAGATGAACAGCAGCAGCGCCACGAGGACCAGCCCGGCATGGCCGAGGTCCAGTTCGGCCAGGAAGGTGGTCACCGGGTCGGTGAGTCCAAGCATCGCGTGCAGTACGCCGGCGATGGTGATGACCGAGATGAACAGGGCAGAAGCCGCGGACACACCGGTGATGACCATGTTGAAACCGATACGGCGCCGGGGGTCCACAACGGCGCTTCGGTACATCTTCATCATCGCGACGCCGTTCACCGTGTCGCACAGCGTCATGGCCGCCATGAAGCCGAAGGGCAGGGCCATGAGCGCGACCGGGGAGATTCCGGCGAGGGCGGCCGTCGCTGTGAGGAGCAGAAACGCGATGGTCGAGGCCGTGTCGAAGCCGAGGCCAAAAAGGAACCCCAGCACAAAAATGTCACGTGGGCGATTAACGCGGGAGAGCGGTTTGTCGAGCAGGCGGGCCACGAGCCCGGTCGGTGCCAGTTCCTCGCGGGTGACGGTCGCACCGTCCTTGACCCGGCGGTACAGCAAGGCGGTTCGTCGGAACGCGGCGGCGTTGTAAACACCGATGGTCAGCAGGAACAGGCCTGAGACGGATGCCCCGGTAATGCTCAAAACCATGTTCGCGGACGAGCCGTCGTTAAGTGCCTCCTGAATGATGCCGGCACCACTGACAACAAGCACCCCGGCAAGCACAACCACCATGCTGTGTCCCATGCTGAAGGCGAAGCCCACGCTGACGGGGCTGCGGCCCTGGGCCGCGAAGCGGCGCGTGGAGTTGTCGATCGCCGCAATGTGGTCCCAGTCGTAGCTGTGCTTCACACCGGCCAGGTAAGCGGTGATGAGCAGTCCGAGCACCACTGGGTTGTGGTTTGTGCGCAGCGAATCGGCCAGCAGTGCGAGCATAACCACATGAAGGGCGGCGACAGCCGCGAAGGTCACGGCCAGGCGGCGGCCTGTCGGGAGGGCTTCCCGCTCGTGGTGGTTCAGGAAGGCTTTCATCTAGTACTTTCGAAGGTTGAGACGGGGCTGGCCGTGCCAGCGGAATCGCAGAAAATCGATGCCGGCGCGGATGACGGCGTCCAGCGGCTCGGTGGCGTGGGACAGAGCACGGATGGCCAGGCCGCCGTCGAGCAGTGACATGCCCAGGTTGCAGCCCTCGGCAAGCGGCAGCAGCTCCTCATGCAGCTCGTTCAGCAGCGCGGCGTCCACGCGGGCATCCATGACCAGGAGGGAACCGACGTGGGTGTAGTCCTCGAGGAACGCCATGCCGTCTATAGGGGCGGCACCGGTCAGCGGGCGGATCAGCAGGTTGTCCAGCACCACCAGGCGCCCGTCGACCGAGATCTCGTTCCGCAGGCGGATTTCGTCGTAGCCGAACAGGGCGCCGTCCGGTGACCAGCCCGGGGTGACGATCTCGGCCATCACCAGCGAGGCGCTGCCGTGCATCTCAATCACCGTGGCCTGCCGGTAGGTTGCCCCGCGGTAGGCGATCAGCGGGTCCGGCACGGATTCCAGGCTCGCGTTGGGGCCGAGCCGGATGTGCGTGCGCTGTTCGGCACGGGTCCCAGGCGTGCGGTAGACCTTCGTCGCTGACTGTGTGGTCAGCAGGAGCCGGGCCCCGGTTTCCACTGTGATGTCGATTTCATACTCGTCGCCACCGACGTACCCGCCCCGGGATTGACCACCACGTAACAGACCTGGCTGGTGTCATCAAGGTAGTGCGGCCGCAGGATGCGCAGCGCGCCCTGGTGGTACTGGCTCGTGGCGATGCAGCGATCGCCCCGCACACCTACGGTGAGGGCGAGCGTACCGGCGAGTTCGACGGCGGCGCGGCGCACCGGGAGTTCGGGCGCAGACGCACCCGTCACTGGCGGAGGTCAAGCATGAGCACGTCGCGCCTGATCCAGTTGATGACGTGCTCCAGCCCCTCGTCGGTCTTGAGGTTGGTGAAGCAGTAGGGCTTGTTGCCGCGGAACTCAAGGGTGTCCGCCTCCATCACCGAAAGGTCAGCCCCCACATACGGGGCCAGGTCCTTTTTGTTGATGATGAAGAAGTCTGACTTGATCATTCCCTGGCCGGCCTTGCGCGGGATCTTCTCGCCCTGCGCCACGTCGATGATGTAGATCGAGAAGTCCACAAGCTCCGGGCTGAACGTGGCCGAAAGGTTGTCTCCCCCGCTTTCGATAAAGACGACTTCGAGGCCGGGGTGGCGCAGCCGCAGCTCCTCGACGGCGGCCGAATTCATCGACGTGTCTTCCCTGATGGCCGTGTGCGGGCAGCCGCCGGTTTCGATTCCGATGATGCGGTCCAGCGGCAGGATGCCGTTGGCCGCGAGGATCTTGGCGTCCTCGATGGTGTAGATGTCGTTGGTGATCGCGGCCATCGAGATCTCGCCGCTGAGGTGGCGGGTGAGGCGTTCCACGAGCTGGGTCTTGCCTGCGCCGACAGGACCGCCGACGCCGATTTTGATGAGATTCATGGTGCTCCTTGCGTATTGGGTGCGGCGAACCGCGAACTGCTAAGACATAAACATGCGGACGCGCTGGCGTTCGTGGCGCATCTGGGCGATTTCGAGGCCTGGGGCCGTGATCCCGAAGTCGTCCGCTTCGAGTGCCTGGATCCGGCGGACTGCATCCATGATCTTGGGATGCGTTCCCAGAAGTACACGCTGCCCGGCGTCCTGCCCTATGGGGATCGCACGGATGGCGTTTTGGGTCAGCGACGTGACCGCCGTGAAGAGGTAGCTCGCCAGCAATTCCTCCAGCGGCACGCCCAACTGCCGGCCGGCAACGCCGAACGCGACCGCCGGATGCCCGGCGCAACGCCCGGATCCGACGTCGGCCGCGTAGCCCGCGAGCCGGGCACCCGGCGCCACTGTGCCGGCGATGGCCAGCATCCGTGCGCCCATCTTGGTCCCCGCCTCGCGGACCTCACGGGGCAGCGCCGCGGCGGCTATCATCCGGTCGACCCGGGCAATGTCCTCCGCCGAGGACGCCTCAAACGCCAGCCGCAGGGCGAACCCGTCACTGTACGTCAGTTGGATGCCCACAAACTGGCTCAGCCAGCTGGCGAAGCTCGCTTCGCCGTCGATGAGTCCACGTTCCAGGAATGTTTCCATCCCGAAGGAATGGCTGAACCCGCCGGTGGGGAGCGCGGAGTCAGAGAGCTGCAACAGCGGCAGCAGGTACGACGGCGGCTCGTTCACGCGCTCAGTGGGTGTGTTCGGCATGGCGGAACGGCACGGGCACCACACGTTCCTGGCGCGAGTACGGCACCCCAACGTGGATCAGGTAGTCCTCGATCGTGTGGTCATACTGCACCACCATCACCTCGGCCGCGTACTCGCTGTCGGCGTCGAAGAACTGCGCCTGCATGTGCCGGTTGCCGAGGTTGTGCGCCACGACCCCCATTTCACGGATGCTGCGCGCGGCTATAACAAGGACGTCAGTTGCCAGGGCAGTCACCACGATGACCGTTTTGTGGTCGCGGAACAGGATGTCGCCGTCGCGGAGGTCCCGCACCGCGCCCGCGGAATCGCTGAGCCGGATGCCCAGCTCTCGGCCGTGGTCGGTGGACACGCGCTGGATTTTCTTGACGAGTTCCGCGCTCGGCAGCAGGACCTGCTCCTCGTGGAGGCCGGCCAGTTCGTCGTCGGGGAGATCGTGCCGGTTGGCGATGACGTGGTCGATGATCATATATGCCCCTTAGGGATATGTGTCTAAAAAAGGAAGTAGCGCTGCGCCATGGGCAGCACCGTCGAGGGCTCCGCCGTGATTGGCTCGCCGTCGACAGTCACCGAATAGGTTTCCGGGTCGACCCCGATATCCGGTGTCGCGCCGTTGTGTTTCATGTCTGCCTTGGTGAGGGTGCGGATCCCGCTCACCGGCCGGATCACGCGGCGCAGGCCCAGCTGTTCGGGGACTCCGGCGGCGATGGCGGCCTGGGAAAGGAAGGTGATCGACGAGGTGTGTACCGCGGTGCCGAGTGCCCCGAAGTTGCCGCGCAGGACGCGTGGCTGCGGGGTGGGGATCGAGGCGTTGGGATCTCCCATAACGCTCATGACGGCCTGCCCGCCTTTGAGCACGAGCTCGGGCTTGACGCCGAAGAACATCGGGTCCCAGAGCACGAGGTCGGCGAATTTTCCCTCCTCGACGCTTCCGACCGAGTCCGCGATGCCGTGGGCGATCGCCGGGTTGATCGTGTATTTGGCCACGTAGCGTTTGAGCCGGAAGTTGTCGCCCACCTCGGGATCGCCGTCGAGCTTTCCGCGTTGGCGCTTCATGGCGTCCGCTACCTGCCAGGTGCGCAGGACCACCTCGCCGACCCGGCCCATGGCCTGGGAATCGGAGCTGGTGATGGAGAAGATGCCCATGTCATGCAGCACGTCCTCCGCGGCGATGGTCTCCTTGCGGATACGCGAATCGGCGAAGGCCACATCCTCGGGGATGTCCGGGCTCAGGTGGTGGCAGACCATCAGCATGTCGAGGTGTTCGTCGATGGTGTTGACCGTGTACGGCAGGGTGGGATTGGTCGACGCCGGCAGGACGTTGGGCAGCGCCGCTATCTTGATGATGTCCGGGGCGTGCCCGCCGCCGGCGCCTTCGGTGTGGAACGTGTGGATGACGCGGCCGCCGATGGCCCGGATGGTGTCTTCGACGAAGCCGCACTCGTTGAGGGTGTCAGAGTGGATGGCCACCTGCACGTCATACTCGTCAGCCACGCGCAACGACATGTCGATCGAGGACGTGGTGGCGCCCCAGTCTTCGTGCACCTTCAACCCGATGGCACCGGCCCGGATCTGCTCCGCGAGGGGCTCGATTGCACTGGCGTGGCCTTTGCCGAGCAGGCCGATATTGATCGGCAGGTTCTCCACTGCCTGAAGCATGCGTGAAATGTGCCAGGCGCCCGGCGTCACGGTGGTGGCTTTGCTCGCGTCGCTCGGTCCGGTGCCGCCGCCGATCAGGGTGGTGATCCCCGACGCCAATGCCACCGGCACCTGATCGGGACTCACAAAGTGCACGTGCGTATCAATGCCGCCCGCTGTGAGGATCTTGCCCTCGCCCGCGATGATGTCGGTGGCGACGCCGATGGTGATGTTCACGCCCCGGGAAATCTGGGGGTTGCCGGCCTTGCCGATTTTGAAGATGTGCCCGTCACGCAGGGCCACGTCGGCTTTATAGATGCCGGTGTAGTCAAGCACGATCACGTTCGTGATCACGGTGTCCGGAATGTCCTCGTCGCGGACCAGCTGCCCGTTCTGGCCCATGCCGTCACGGATGACCTTGCCGCCGCCAAACACCACCTCTTCACCGTAGTTGGTGTGATCGTGCTCAATCTCGAGGAACAGATCCGTGTCCGCCAGGCGAACGGCGTCGCCCGTGGTGGGGCCGTAGAGGTCCGAGTACTGTTTGCGGCTCAGCTCGAAGCTCATTTGGTGTCGTCCTGCAGGGAGATCAGGCCGCGGCTTGGCTCGAGCGGGCCGTTGATGCGGTCCCGGAACCCGTAGACCGCACGCTCGCCCGAGAGTGCGAGCAGGTTGACCGTCTTGGCATCTCCGGGCTCGAACCGCACCGCGGTTCCCGCCGGGATGTCCAGCCGGAAGCCGTGGGCCGCGTCCCGGTCGAACTCAAGGGCATCGTTCACCTCGAAGAAATGGTAGTGCGACCCCACCTGGATGGGGCGGTCACCGCGGTTGATCACGGCGAGGGCGCGGGGAATGAGGCCCGCATTGCACGTCACGGGCTCCGTCCGAAGGATGTATTCGCCGGGTTTCATGGGGGGCTCCTTGCCTAGCGAATGGGGTTGTGCACGGTGACGAGCTTGGTGCCGTCCGGGAACGTCGCTTCGACCTGGACGTCCTGGATCATGTCGGCGACACCTTCCATGACATCTTCCCTGGTCAGGATCGTGGTGCCATAGCTCATGAGGTCCGCGACGCGGCGTCCGTCGCGGGCGCCCTCGACCAGCTCATACGTAAGAATCGCGACGGATTCCGGGTGATTGAGTTTGAGTCCGCGTTTTTGCCGCCGTCGTGCAAGATCGGCAGCAACCACGATCATCAGTTTTTCGCTTTCGCGTGGCGTCAGATGCATAAAAGCCTCCTAATCATTCGCGATAAATCGCGAGCTCCCACTCGTTATCTACAACCGGCCAAAGAAGCGACCGGGAGGCCCGTGGATGACTGAAGACTATCAGAGTCCCGCCGGGATACACCCCGAGCGCCCGCCGTCGAATCTACGTCACCTATTGTGACCAGGATCCTCTGCGGGAAGGTATTAGTGCGGGTCACCCGAAGGTCAGGCTCGAACCCATTCCCGCACCAGCGCAACGAATTCGTCCTTCCGGGCCGCCGCAACCTCCGCGCTTGGAAAAATCACCTGGCCACGGTCCTGCCCAATCATTTCCACCAGCCCGCTCCATTTGGAGGCATCAAAATCGAAGTCATTCTCGATGGCCTTTGCCCCGCGGTGAAAAAACAGCTGCACATGATGAAGCGGCCGCAAGTTGAAAGTGACGCGGTCAACAGAGTTGAAGCAGAAACTCGGCGCTTTCCACTTAATGCGCTCGGTGATTGCGTCATCCGCGTCCAGAATGGCCACCCGAAGGTTCTCAATCACAGGCCTAAACGGGTGGTCCAGCGACTCAAGGAACGAATCAACCACCGGGTTTCGATTTGGTGTCATGACGCATAGTCAAACACCTTCCCTATCCCTTCCCACCAAGGAAGTGCCGGGCTGCCCGGATCAGGGCTGAGGAGATTCAGAAGGCCCGGGTCCCGCCTGCGGCTCGGGCTGGAGTACTAGAGTGTCTTTCATCCGGGGATCGGGTAGTTTCCGCGGCCCCCGGGATCCGCGGCGAAGTCGCCGCCGGGTTGTGACTGTTGTTTCGTTCAAGCAAAGGATGATCATGGCCGTTTCAATTGAGCTGGGCAAGAAACTCGACAAGGATTACGAGAACAAGAGCCTGGAGGAAGTCCTGGACGCCCCGCCGTCCGCCCTGGCCGGCCTCACGGACAAGCACAACGAAGTCCTTGCCAGCATGGGGATCAAGACGGTCCGCGATCTCGGCAGCAACAAGTACTTTGCCATGGCAGGCGTCCTGGTGGCCCTGTCCAAGCACGTCGACTAAAGCACCTTCACACATCAGGAAGGCCTGGCTGGGTGCGAACACCGGCCGGGCCTTCCTGGTTAATCAGGTCCGATGCTGGAGCTTTTACCTAGTCCCGCACCAGCACATAGTGATCGATCACGTGGTCCGCGATGGCCATGCACGAGGTGGCTGCCGGCGACGGCGCATTCCGCAGCAGGGTTACCGGCCCTACCTGATCGACGGCAAAGTCGTCGAGCAGCGAACCGTCACGGCCCCAGGCTTGCGCCCGGACGCCGGCGGCCGTCTTCGCCGTCAGGTCCGACATGGTGAGCTCGGGAATGAAACGCTTCGCCTTCCGGTAGTAGACGGACTTCACCAGCGATGCGCTTATCTCGTCGATGCCCATCCGCCAATGCTTCTTGGCCAGCGGAAGGGCCCCGGCCAGGTCAGGGACTGCCAGGTGTCCCTGAATGAGACCGTGCGCCAGCCATAGCCCTCCCTGGCCAGCGCCGGGACTGCGTTCGGGCCGACGTGGACGTCGTCGTAAACGCCACGGGTGAAGTGCACGCCCAGGAACGGGAAACGCGGGTCGGGCACAGGGTAGATCATGCCCCTGACCAGATCGTTGCGTGCGGGATTCAGCTCCCAGTATTCGCCGCGGAACGGCAGGATTTTCGGCGACGGGTCGGCACCCACCAGGCGGGCGACGGCGTCGGACTGCAATCCGGCGCAGGCCATCACCCGGTCGAAGACATGTTCAGACACTGGCGTTACGACGCGCACTCCGGCCGGTTCGACGACCATTGACACCACCTCCTGCCCGAGGATGATGGTGCCGCCCGCCGTGCGGACGTCCTGTGCCATCGCTTCAGTTATGGCCGCGTAGTCGACGACGGCGGTGTGGGGTGAGTGGACCGCCGCCACACCTGCCACATGCGGTTCGATGTCGTGCAGCCTTGCCACGTCATCGATGCGGACCATGTCAGGAACGCCGTTGGCCTGGGACCGCTTTTCGATTTCCGCCAGGGCGGGCAGTTCCGTTTCGTCGACGGCGACAACCAGCTTGCCCACCTCCCGGTAGGGAAGGTTCTTCTCCCCGCAGTACTCTTCCAGCGCGGAGCGGCCCGCTACGCATAACTGCGCTTTGAGCGAGCCTTCGGCGTAGTAGAGGCCGGCATGCACCACCCCCGAGTTGTGGCCGGTCTGGTGCGCGGCCAGCCGGTCCTCCTTTTCGAAGACGGTGACGTCCCCGATCCCGCGCTGCATAAACGCCCGGGCGACGGCGATGCCCACGATCCCGCCGCCGATGATTCCAATGCGTTCGCTCACGTCAGGCCGTCCTTATCGCCGGGGTTTGACCAGCGTATAGAACGGGCATCCGGACGGGAAGTGTCAGCCGATCAGCGCCAGCACGGCTCCCGCGTTCACAACGCCGCCGGCGTCTGCGCGGATCCCGGTCAGCGTACCGGCGCGGTGCGCGGTCACCTGGGTCTCCATCTTCATCGCCTCAAGAACGACTACGGCGTCGCCCGCCGACACCTCGGCGCCCGGCTCCACGAGCCACTTCACCACAGTCCCGGCCATGTCCGCGCGCAGCTCGCCGGGATCAGCGGCGCCAGCACCGCCGTCGGCAGCGCCATCCAAACCAACCCCGTCAAGGGAAACACCGGCCGGAACGGCCGCACCGGAGCGCGCCCAGCCATCCAGCAGGTCAGCGGGCAGCCCGACGGCGAGGCGCCGGCCGTCGACGTCAACGGTAATGGTGCGCCGCTGACCGTCCGGAACGGACGTGCCGAACTCCGGATCCGCCGCGATGGAATCTGCGAAGTCAGTCTCGATCCAGCGTGTGTGGATGCCAAGCGCGGTCTCGGACGTGAAGTCCGGCGCCTGGACCACGGCCCGGTGGAACGGCAGGACTGTGGCCACGCCGGTGATTTGCATTTCGGCGAGGGCGCGGCGGGCACGGCGGAGCGCCTGCTGCCGGTCGGCGCCGGTGACGATCAGCTTGGCCAGCAACGAATCGAACTGCGGCGCCACGATGGAGCCGGACCGGACCCCGGCGTCCAGGCGGATGCCCGGACCCGTCGGGCCGCTGAACGTCGCGATGGTTCCGGGCGACGGCAGGAAGCCCCGGCCCACGTCCTCCGCGTTGAGCCGGAACTCAAACGAGTGGCCGCGCGGCTGGGGATCGGCGGTTAAGCGCAGCGGCTCACCGGCGGCAATCCGGAACTGCTCCTGGACCAGGTCCACGCCGGTGGTCTCCTCGGTGATGGGGTGCTCCACCTGCAGGCGTGTGTTCACTTCGAGGAACGCGACGGTGCCATCGGCAGCCACCAGGAACTCCACCGTCCCGGCCCCGAATAGGAGGCTTCGCGGCAGACTGCCTTGGCGGCGTCGTAAATCTGGTGGGTCTGCTCTTCGGTCAGGAAGGGTGCGGGGGCCTCTTCCACGAGTTTCTGGTGCCGGCGCTGCAGCGAGCAGTCGCGGGTGCCCACCACCACCACGTTGCCGTGCTGGTCCGCCAGGACCTGGGCCTCCACGTGCCGGGGCCGGTCCAGGTACCGCTCCACAAAGCACTCGCCGCGGCCGAAGGCCACCACCGCTTCGCGGACCGCGGAATCGAAGGATTCTTCGATCTGGTCCATCTCGCGGACCACTTTCAGCCCGCGTCCGCCGCCGCCGAAGGCCGCCTTGATGGCGATCGGCAGGCCGTGCTCCTCGGCGAACTTGCGGACCTCCGCGGCAGAATCCACCGGACCGTCGCTGCCGGCCACCAAGGGGGCGCCGGCACGGACGGCGATCTCGCGCGCTGTGATCTTGTTGCCCAGCTGGAGGATGGCCGCCGGGGTGGGGCCGATCCAGGTCAGGCCGGCGTCCAGGACTGCCTGGGCAAAACCGGCGTTCTCGGACAGGAAACCGTAGCCCGGGTGCACGGCGTCCGCCCCTGATTCCTTGGCCACGCGCAGGAGGTTGGGGATATCGAGGTACGTTTCCGACGGCGCGTTGCCGCCCAGGCTGTACGCCTCGGTCGCGCCGCCCACGTGCATGGCGTCGGCATCAACGTCGGCATACACAGCCACGGACTCCAGTCCGGCGTCTTCGCAGGCGCGGGCGATGCGGACGGCGATTTCTCCGCGGTTGGCGATCAGGACCTTACGCATCAGATGCTCACTTTGTCTGGGAAATGTTTGGGTATGATTCGGACAAGCTGGTGGGCAGCCCGTAGCCGGGGGCCCAGCGGAACCGGATGGACCCGCCGATGGGAACCTGGGCGGCCAGGTCCAGCTGGTGATCCACCACGACGGCGATCACAGGGTAGCCGCCGGTGATGGGGTGGTCGGCCAGGAAGAGAACCGGCTGTCCCTCCGGCGGAATCTGCAGCGCGCCGGCCATGGTTCCCTCGCTGGGCAGCTCCCCGTCCCGGCTCCGGCTGAGCGGCTGGCCGTCCAGGCGCATGCCCACACGGTTGGAGCGGGGCGTCACCGCCCACTCCTGGGAGCAGAGTGATTCCAGTGCTGCGGCGTCGAACCAGTCATCGCGGGGTCCGGGAACGATGTCCAGGACCGTCACGCCGGTGTCCGGGAAGTCGGGCTGCAGTTCGGGGTTGCCCACCACGTTGGAGGACGTGGCGGCGCCGGCGCCCAGCAGCTGCCCGGCGGCCAGCGGTGCAGGTCCGATCCCGGACATGGTGTCCGTGGACCGGCTCCCCAGCACCGCATCGACTGCTGCACCGCCACGGATGGCCAGGTAGCTGCGGAAGCCGAGCTCGGGCGCGCCGATGGTCAGGATCTCGCCGTCGAGCAGGGCGAACGCCGTAGCCATGGGCACCTCGCGCACCTGCTCGGGCCGATCAAACCCGGACTCGTCGCCTTCGTCTTCCGGAGCGTCCGGGTCGGGAACGTCCGACGGCGTCACTACAGTCAGTGCCGACGGCGCGCCGGCCACAGCCAGCACCTGGTCCCCACGGCCTGCACGCGCAGCCCGCCGGCAACGGATTCGACGACGGCGGCCGAGGGGTCGTTGCCCACGATCCGGTTGGCGCGGCGCAGGGAGGAACGGTCCAGTGCACCGGCTGAGGACACGCCAAGCCCGGCGTGACCGGGGCGGCCGAGGTCCTGGATCAGGCTCTGGAGTCCCGGCGACAGGATCAGCAGACCGGACCGGACATCGGGTTCCTGGGCAGCCGCGGCTTCGGAATCGGCGGCACCAGCCTGGGTGTTCACAACCTCAATGAGCTCACGCACTGCCTGGAACTGCACGCGGTCACCGGGAGCGGCCAGGGCCGGCTGTTCCCGGCTGAGGTCCCACATGGGGGCCGCGGTGCGGCCGATCAGCTGCCAGCCACCCGGGGATTTCCGCGGGTAGACGGCCGAATAATTGCCGGCCAGGGCCACGGAGCCTGCGGGGACGGCGGTCCGGGGCGAACTCCGGCGCGGGACCTCAAGTACCTGGTTCTCCCCCACCATGTAGCTGAAGCCCGGCGCGAAGCCGCCGAACGCGACTGTCCAGACCTGGCCGGTGTGCGCGGCGATGACGCCGTCAGCGCCCAGCCCGGTAAGCCGGCCCACTTCGGCGAGGTCGTCGCCGTCGTACACGGTCTCAATCTGCACCAGTTTGCCTTCGGCGTGGGACTGGACCGTCAGGTCCATCGCCAGCAGCCGGGCCGCCATCCTGCCCGCCGCAGCGGGTGAATCCGCCTTGACCATCACGGTTTCGGCGGCGGCCAGGACGTCCACCTGGCCGGGCAGCGGCTCCTCCAGCAGGAGGGCCTGGAGGGCAAGGACATCGTGGAGCCCGGAGAGTTCGGCGAGCAACGCCGTCGTACCTACCGGCCTGACGGCGAGCACCCGGGCCGCGGCAGTGGGCTTGCTGACTGTTTCCATGGGGATCAGGCCGCGCCGCTCAGGCGTGGCTCTCCTGCGCGCCGTCATTGTGCAGCAGGCGGAGGTCCTCTTCCGGCTGCGGGTTCCGGCCGAGGGCCAGGCCCACGATGGTGACGATGGACGCCAGCAGCAGGTAACCGGCGATCAGGTACCAGCTGCCGGAGGCCGCGTAGAGGGCGGTGAAGATCAACGGCGCCACAGCACCACCGATCACACCCGCCAGGGTGTAGGCCAGGGAGCTGCCGGCGTAGCGCAGACGGGCCGGGAACTGCTCAGTGATGTAGGCGGCCTGCGGTCCGTACATAAAAGCGTGGAGGGCCAGGCCCACCACAACGCCGATGATCAACATGAGCTCGGACCGCCCCTGGATGATGAGGAAGAACACCGGGATCCAGGCGGCAGTTGCGGCGGCCGCAATGCCGTAGACCATGCGGCGGTTGAAGCGGTCGGTCAGGGCGCCGGCGGCCGGGATCAGGAAGAGCTGGAACGCGGAGCCGATCAGGATGGCGGCCAACACGTCGCCGGTGGTCATGCCCAGTTCCTTGGTGGCGTAGACGGCCACAAAGACGGTGAAGAGCGCGTACAGGACGTCCGGGCAGACCCGGGACAGGGCGGCGGAGATCAGCGCGCGGGGCTGCTTGGTGAAGACTTCCTTGATGGGTGCCTTCGGCTGGTCGCCGTGGGCCGCGATGGCCTTGAACACCGGAGTTTCCTCAAGCTTGAGGCGGATGATCAGGCCGAAGACCACGAGCAGGGCCGAGGCCAGGAACGCCACGCGCCAGCCCCACGAGAGGAAAGCTTCGGTACTGAGGGAGGCGGCGAGGACAGCCAGGACGCCGTTGGCCATAAGGTTGCCGGCGGGCGGGCCGATCTGGGCTGCTGAAGACCAGAAACCGCGCTTCTTAGGATCGCCGAACTCGCTGGACAGCAGCACAGCACCGCCCCATTCGCCGCCGACGCCGATGCCCTGGCCCAGGCGCAGGAGCACCAGGATGATGGGGGCCCAGATGCCGATCACGGAGTAATCAGGCAGCGCACCAATGAGGATGGTGGCGACGCCGATCAGCACCAGCGTGAAGACCAGGACGTACTTGCGGCCCACCTTGTCTCCGAGGCGGCCGAAGATGATGCCGCCGATCGGACGGGCGAGGTAGCCCACGGCGAACGCCGAGAAGGACAGGAGGAGCCCCACGAATTCATCGTTCGATGGGAAGAAGATCTTGGGGAAGACGAGGGCTGACGCCACCGAGTAGATGGCGAAGTCGTAGTACTCAAGGGACGTGCCGGTGAGGCTGGCGACGTACGCCTTGAGCGCACCGGGCGGCGGCTTCCTCGACGCGGCCTTTGCTGCCTTGTTGGTGCTGGTCATGGTTTCCTCCGGGGGGATGAGGGGTGGTGCGGGGGCCTGTTTTAGGGCCATGGGATGGGGCTAGAGGAACGAGCCGATGCTGACACCGGCGTCGCCGAGAGCGGACTTCACTGCTGTGGCCATCGCTACGGCCCCCGGTGAGTCACCATGCACGCAGATGCTTTCTGCGCGGATTGTAAGGATGGAACCGTCGATTGCGCGGACCGCTGATTCAGTGGCCATCCGTAGGACATGTTCCGCCACTTGTTCCGGATCCTCAAGCACTGCGCCGGGTTGGGAGCGCGAGACGAGCGTGCCGTCCGGGTTGTAGGCCCGGTCAGCGAACGCTTCGGTCACGGCGCGCAGTCCGGCTGCTTCGGCAAGCCGCAGGACTTCCGAGCCTGGGAGGCCCAGAATCGGAAGGTTGGGGTCAATCGATTTCACGGCGTCGACGACGGCCTGGGCCTGCGCTGTGTGCGTCACGATGGCGTTGTACAGTCCGCCGTGCGGCTTTACATACCGGACCCGGGCGCCCTCAACCGCGGCCAGAGCCTGCAGGGCACCGATCTGGTACACCACGTCGTCGGCCAGTTCTGTGGGGCTGATGTCCATAAAACGGCGTCCGAAACCGGCAAGGTCCCGGTAGCCGACGTGGGCACCGATGGCGACGCCGGCAGCAGCGGCCTCGCGGCAGGTCCTGCGGATGACGCTGGGATCGCCAGCATGGAATCCGCAGGCCACGTTCGCGCTCGAAACCGAGCCGAACATCGCCAGGTCATCGCCGAGGCTCCATCGTCCGAACGACTCGCCGACGTCGCTGTTCAGGTCAATCGTTGCCATTTGTGATCCCCGTCTCATTGAGTGGTCCTACTAGGATGCACTAAATTTACAGATTGTTCAACAATCCTTCGATTCCACAATGTGACGATCGTGTAAATTCTCGTGTATGGCCTCTTCAGACCCGCTCGTCCCCACTTCCCGCTTTTCGGCGAATCACACGGCGGACCGGGGTGCCCGGACCGCCGCAGGGCGCCTTCGCGTGGCAGTTCCCTCTGTGGCGGAGCGCGTGGCGGATGAACTCCGCCTGCAGTTGGCCGAGGGAGCGCTCCTCCCCGGAACGCGGCTCACCGAATCCACCCTCGCGGAGGACCTGGGCGTCTCCCGCAACACGGTGCGTGAGGCCTTCGTTGAACTTGCCAGCGAACGGCTGGTGGTCCGGCATCCCAACCGCGGCGTCTTTGTGGCAAGCCTGGAGGCAGGCGACATCCACGACGTATATACAGTCCGCCGCGCCATCGAGGTCAGCGCCCTGCGCGCCGGAGGCAGCCCGGAGGATGTGGCCGCCGTCCGGGCCGCCGTCGAGGAAGGCAAGCGCGCGGCGGCAGCCGGTGACGACGAAGCCCTGGGCACCGCCAACCAGCACTTCCACGGCGCCATTGTGGCCATGGCCGGAAGCCCGCGGCTGAACAGCATCATGGGCCAGGTGCTGGCCGAGATGCGCCTGTTCTTCCACAAAGCCACGGTGGACGCGCAGTTTTACCAGCATTATCTGAAGGACAACGAGGCGATCTGCCTGGCCCTGGAATCCGGGGAACTGGATCGTGCGGCCGACCTTCTCGTGGCGTATCTGGACCGTTCTGAGGACAACCTGAGCGAAGTGCACGGAGACGCGGCCGACGCTTAATGAGCCGTCGGCCGCGTCGGCCGCGAGCTACTTCGCGGCAGGCACCGGAACAGGAACTTCGCCTGTGGGCCGGCCCGCGTCCGCTGCGGCACCGGGGTTCGGCTTGACCTTGAGGCGCTTGCCGATTGCCGCTCCGCCGCCCTTGCCGCTGCGGTTCTTGTTGAAGATATCGAAGCCGACGGCGAGGAGCAGGACCAGGCCCTTGATGAGCTGCTGGTAGTCCGTGCCCAGGCCGAGGATGGACATGCCGTTGTTCAGGACACCCATGATCAGGCCGCCGATCATGGCGCCGGCCACCGTGCCAACGCCGCCCTGGACGGCAGCACCGCCGATGAACGCCGCCGCGATCGAGTCCAGCTCGAAGCCGGTGCCGCCGGCCGGTTGCGCGGAGTTGAGCCTGGCAGTGAACACCAGGCCTGCCAGTGCGGCGAGGACGCCCATGTTCACGAAGAGCCGGAACGTCACTGCCTTGGTCTTGATGCCGGACAGCTCCGCCGCGTGGAGGTTGCCGCCGATCGCATAGGTGTGCCGGCCGAAGACACTGTTGTTCATCAGGGCCGTGTAGACGATCACCAGGACCGCGAGCACAATGAGGACGATCGGGGTGCCGCGGTAGCTTGCCAGCAGGAACGTGATGATCAGCATGAGCAGGGCAATGAACGCAGTTTTGATGACGAACCAGGCCATCGGCTCATTCTCAAGATCGAACTTCTTCCGGATCCGGCGTTCTTTGACTGCCTGGATGACCAGCGCCAGGGTGGCACCCACGCCCAGGATGACGGTCAGCCATTCCAGCACAGAGGTGCCGCCGGAGATGTCCGGCAGGAAGCCGCCGCCCAGGGCCCGCAGCTCGGCGGGGAACGGCGTGATCTGCTGGTTCTTGAGGGTGATCAGGGTCAGGCCGCGGAAGATCAGCATTCCGGCAAGGGTGACGATGAAGGCGGGAATCCCGACGTATGCAATCCAGTAACCCTGCCAGGCACCCACCAGCGCGCCGACCAGCAGGCAGGCGGGGATGGCGATCCACCAGGCCCAGCCCCAATGCACGATCATGACACCGGCGACGGCTCCGATGAAGCCGGCGATCGATCCGACGGACAGGTCGATGTGGCCGGCGATGATCACCATCACCATGCCGATAGCCAGGATGAGGATGTAGCTGTTCTGGACCACCAGGTTGGTGACGTTCTGCGGCTGCAGCAGGATCCCGTCGGTCAGGACCTGGAACAGCAGGACGATCAGGATCAGGGCAACAAAGATGCCAACCTGGCGGAGGCGGCTTGTCAGGAAACCCAGGGATTCTCGGAGGGCGGACATGTTCGCTATTCCTTCTCTTTGGTCATGAAATGCATAAGGGTTTCCTGTGATGCTTCAGCGATGGGGACCTCGCCGGTGATGTGCCCGGCGGACAGGGTGTAGATCCTGTCGCAGATGCCCAGCAGTTCGGGCAGCTCGGAGGAGATCACAATGACTGCCTTTCCGTCCGCGGCAAGCTTCGCGATAATCGTGTAGATCTCAAACTTCGCGCCGACGTCGATCCCGCGGGTGGGTTCATCAAGGATCAGCACGTCCGGGTCGGAGAACATCCACTTGCTCAGCACCACTTTCTGCTGATTGCCGCCGGACAGCTTGCCCGTGATGGCGGCGACTGAGGGCGCCTTGATGTTCATGCTTTTCCGGTATTCGTTGGCGACGACGGTTTCCTGGTTCTTGTCCACCCAGCCGCCCTTCACCAGCTTCCGGAGGGCGGCCATGGACACGTTCCGCTTGATGTCCTCGATGAGGTTCAGGCCGTAGCGCTTGCGGTCCTCGGTTGCGTAGGCGATTCCGTGCTTGATGGCGGCGGAAACGGTGCCGGTGTTGATTTCGACGCCGTGCTTGAAGACCTTGCCGGAGGTTGCGGTGCCGTAGCTGCGCCCGAACACGCTCATGGCCAGCTCGGTTCTGCCGGCACCCATCAGCCCCGCCAAGCCAACCACTTCGCCCTTGCGGACATTGAGGCTGGCGTTGTTGACCACCATCCGGCTATGGTCCTGCGGGTGCCGGACGGACCAGCCCTCGATCCTCAGGACTTCCTCGCCGATCCGGGGAGTCCGGTCCGGATAGAGGCTTTCCAGGTCCCGGCCCACCATGCCGCGGATGATGCGTTCCTGGGTGATTTCGCCGTCGCCCACGCGGAGGGTTTCGATGGTCTTGCCGTCCCGGATGATAGTGACGGCGTCCGCGACCTTGCGGATCTCGTTGAGCTTGTGGCTGATGATGATGGAGGTGACGCCCTGCCCCTTCAGGTGCAGGATGAGGTCCAGCAGGTGGCCCGAGTCCTCGTCGTTGAGGGCCGCCGTCGGTTCGTCGAGGATGAGGAGTTTGACCTCCTTCGAGAGCGCCTTGGCGATTTCCACGAGCTGCTGCTTGCCCACGCTGATCTGCTGTACGGGGGTGACCGGGTTTTCACTCAGGCCCACCCGGGCCAGGAGTTTCGCGGCCTCCAGATTGGTTTTGCGCCAGTCCACCCAGCCGCGCTTGGCCTGTTCGTTGCCGAGGTAGATGTTCTCGGCGATCGACAGGTAGGGGCTCAGCGCCAGCTCCTGGTGGATGATCACAATCCCGCGCTTCTCGCTGTCGCTGATGCTGGAGAAGTTGCAGGGCTCGTTTTCGAACAGGATGTCGCCGTCGAAGGAGCTGTGGGGGTAGACACCGGACAGCACCTTCATCAGGGTGGATTTTCCGGCACCGTTTTCGCCGCAGATGGCATGGACCTCGCCGCGGTTCACCTGCAGGGTGACATCCTGGAGTGCCTTCACGCCCGGGAAGGTCTTGGTGATTCCTCGCATTTGAAGAATGGGTGTGTTCATCGCCAATTCTCACTGACTGGTAGTACCTGGGACCGCCTGCGGCTGCAGGGGTCTACGGGAAGGGAGGCGGCCAGGACCCGACGGCGGGCCGCCTCCCTTCGACGGGGCTACTTGACGTCGGCCTCGGTGTAGTAGCCGGAGTCGATGAGTTCCTTTTTGTAGTTCTCATTCGTGATGATGACGGACTTGAGCAGGTAGGCCGGAACCACCTTGACCTTGTTGTTGTAGGTCTTGGTGTCGTTGACCTCGGGCTGCTGGCCCTTCAGGAGGGCATCCACCATCTTCACGGCCTGCGCACCCAGCTGGCGGGTGTCCTTGAAGATCGTGGAGTACTGCTCACCGGCGGTGATGGACTTGACCGAACCCTTTTCAGCGTCCTGGCCGGTGACGATCGGCAGGCTTCCCTTGGCATAACCGCCGGTGCTGGTCAGGGCGGAGATGATGCCGATGGAGAGGCCGTCATACGGTGAGAGGACGCCGTTGAGCTTGGTACCGGAGCTGTAGGCGGCGGTGAGGATATCTTCCATGCGTTTCTGGGCAACCGGGGCCTGCCAGCGCAGGATGGCTGCCTGCTCGAATTTCGTCTGGCCGCTGGGTACCTTCAGGGTGCCGGCATCCATGAACGGCTTGAGGGTGTCCATCGCGCCGGTCCAGAAGAAGTTGGCGTTATTGTCATCCGGGCTGCCGGCGAAGAGCTCCACGTTGAAAGGTCCCTTGCCGTCCACCTTCTTGCCGGCTGCGTCAATGAGGCCCAGGCCGGTCAGCAGCGACGTGGCCTGCTGCACGCCCACCGTGTAGTTGTCGAAGGTGGTGTAGAAGTCGACGTTCGGCGTGCCGTTGATGAGCCGGTCGTAGGCGATGACCTTGACGTTCTGTTCCTTCGCCTTGGCGAGGACGTCGGTCAGGGTTGTGCCGTCGATGGCCGCCACGATCAGGGCCTTGGCGCCCTTGGTGAGCATGTTCTCGATCTGCGCCACCTGCGTGGGGATGTCATCGTTGGCGTACTGCAGGTCGGCCTTGTAGCCGAGCTTCGTCACGGATTCGGAGACGTTCTTGCCGTCCGCGATCCACCGCTCCGAGGTCTGCGTCGGCATCGAGATCCCTACAAGGGAGCCGGCGGCATCGGAGGCGGCGGGCTCGGCGGCCGTGCCGCCGCGGGAGCCACAGCCGGTGGCCCCGACGGTCACAGCGAGGACAACGGCAACGGTGCCCAGGAGTTTCCTGATCTTCACAATTTTTCTCCTTCCGCGGACTCCGTGGTCCGCGAAGTTGCTGATCGCAGCCCTGCACGTCGTTGTGCCCCCTGCGGGGCGGGTAACAGCGGGAGGATTGCGTAGGTCTGGATGGAACGGAGTTAGGCCGGCTAAGAACTCCGGCAAATTGTTATCGCTAACAACTGGGTCAAACATAGCTTCTCAAGTCATGTGAGTCAACGCACATTCGGCGTTAATCCTAGACCGATCCACAGCGAATTCTTACCGTCCAGGGACGAGTCAGGTGGCGAAGATGCGCCAGGAAGCGTTGTGCGAGGCTCCCGGTTCAAGCCGCACAAGGTCCGTGCCCGTGTTGAACGCGTCCGGCGGGCAGGTCATGGGTTCGACGGCGAGCCCCAACCGGGTGGGCAGCGGCGGTTCCGTGTCCCCGGTGTAGAGCTGCACCCAGCCGCAGCTGCGGTCCCAGGCCATGCCGACGCCGGTGCCGCCCGGGTCCCGGACCACCACGCGGGCCTCCCCTCCGCCGTCGAACGCAATATCCGTGAAGGCGTGGTCGATCGCCGTGGGGCCGATGACGCGGCCACCGCGGAAGTCATACTCGTGCCCCGCCACCGGGCGCGCGGCAAGCGGCAGCAACCTGTCGGCCGTCACCTCCAGGAAGGTACCTGCGGGGACCTCCAGGCTCCACTCGTCGAGCGGCGCCGGCCCTGCCCGCAGATAGGGATGCGGGCAGACACCGTAGGGCGCGGCCCGCTCCCCCACATTGGCTGCGGTGACGCTCGTGTGCAGGCCATCGCTATCCAGCCGGTACTGGGCGGTGATGGTCAACGCGAAGGGGTAGCCCGGCGTCGGCACGATGCTGCTGGACATCGTGAGGGCGGACTCTGTCCGGGCCTCCAGCGTCCAGTCGAGCTCCGGGGTGAAGCCGTGCAGGGCGCACTGCCGGGCCGGTTCGTTCACCGGTACCCGGTAGTCCGTGCCGTCAAAGGCATACTTCCCGTCGGGAATCCGGTTCGGCCAGGGCGCGACGATGACGCCGCGGAAGTGCGGGTTGGGCCCGCTGGCCGGGAACGGGACCACGAGGTCCCGCTTCCCGTGCTGCAGCACACGCACCGCCGCTCCCCGGGCGGTGATCAGCGCGGTGTACAGCCCGTGCCGAAGCCCGTATTCGGCTCCGTTCACAGCCCGCCGGCCAGCTTGTAGTACGCGGCGTTCCAGGCGAGTTCCTTCTTGAACTGTTTGATGGTGGTGCCCTCGTCAATGGTCAGCAGCTCGGTGCGGGCGATCTCGGCGAAGTCCTCGAACACGTCCATGCCCACCTGGGTAGAGAGGACTGTGTGGTGCGCGGCGCCGGCGGTGAGCCAGGCGCCGGCCGAAGTAGCGAAATCGGGCTTCGGGGACCAGAGGGCCCGGGCCACGGGCAGGTTGGGCAACGGGTCGTCCAGATCCACGACGTCGACGGCGTTCGCCACGAGCCGGAACCGGTCGCGCATGTCCGAGAGCGCCACGACGACGCCTGGGCCGGCGTCGGTGTCGAACACCATCCGGACCGGGTCTTCCTTGCCGCCGATGCCCAACGGGTGTATTTCGACGCGCGGTTTGGTGGCCGTCAGGGAGGGGCAGACCTCGAGCATGTGGGCGCCCAGGATCTTCTCCGCGCCGGGGACGAGGTGGTACGTGTAGTCCTCCATCAGCGAGGCGCCGCCGGGCAGCCCTGCACCCATGACCTTCGCCGCCCGGACCAGGATGGCGGTCTTCCAGTCGCCCTCGGCGCCGAAGCCGTAACCGTCAGCCATGAGCCGCTGGACCGCCATGCCCGGAAGCTGGCGCAACGCGCCCAGGTCCTCAAATGAGGTGGTGAAGGCCGCGGAGCCGTTCGCCTCCAGGAAGCTGCGGAGGCCCAGCTCGATCCGGGCGCTGTAGCGCAGCGACTCGTGGCGGGCACCGCCGGCGCGAAGCTCGGGAACCACGTCGTAAAGGCGCTCGTACTCTGCAACCAGGGCGTCGACGTCGGACTCTGCGGCGCCGTGCACCGCATCGGCTAGTTCGTTGACGGACCAGGTGTTGACGGAGACGCCGAACCGCAGCTCGGCCTCGGTCTTGTCGCCTTCGGTGACGGCGACGTTGCGCATGTTGTCGCCGAACCGTGTGAGCTTCAGGGTGCGGACGGCCGCCCAGCCGGCCGAGGCGCGCTGCCAGGATCCCACCTGGCGGGACACCTCGGGGTTGGACACGTGGCCCACGACGGTCTTGCGCGGGATGCCCAGGCGGGACTGGATGTAGCCGAACTCACGGTCGCCGTGTGCGGCCTGGTTCAGGTTCATGAAGTCGAAGTCGATGTCCGCCCAGGGCAGCTCGACGTTGGCCTGGGTGTGCAGGTGCAGGAGCGGTTTGCGGAGCAGGTCCAGGCCCTGGATCCACATCTTGGCCGGGCTGAAGGTGTGCATCCACGCCGTCACACCGATGACGGAATCGTCCGAGTTCGCTTCCAGGGCGGTGCGGCGGATGGCGTCGGAGTCCGTCAGCACGGGCTTCCAGACGAGCTTGACCGGAACATCGGAGGATTCGTTGAGGGCGGCGGCGATCTCCTGGGACTGCGCAGCCACCTGTTTGAGGACGTCCTCGCCGTAGAGGTGCTGGCTGCCGGTGAGGAACCAGACCTCGTACTGCTCCAGGGATGTGTTGTTGGCGTTGGTCATTTTTGTCTCCTGCGGAAAGTGGTGGACGACGGCGGTGTGTGGCCTAGCGGCCGTAGACGTTCTGGTAGCGGTCGTAGAGGGAGTCGATCTGGGCCGGGTCGATCGGCAGGGGCTCGCCGAGCTGGCGGGAAATATGGACCGTCCGGGCCACTTCCTCGCACATGACTGCGGCTTTCACCGCCGCCCGCGCGTCCTTGCCGATGGTGAACGGGCCGTGGTTCTGCATCAGCACCGCGGGCGAGGTGGAGTTCTTCAGCGTCTCCACGATGCCCTGGCCAATGGAGTCGTCCCCGATCAGCGCGAACGGGCCAACAGGGATGGAGCCGCCGAACTCGTCGCCCATCATGGTGAGGACGCACGGGATGGACTCGCCCCGGGCAGCCCAGGCGGTGGCGTAGGTGGAGTGCGTGTGGACCACGCCGCCGACGTCGGGCATGTGCCGGTAGACGTAGGCGTGCGCCGCGGTGTCCGACGACGGCGACAGCGGCGGGTTGCCCCACTCACCGTCCGCATCGCCATCCACGGCCACGCCGTAGAGGTCGGTGACCACCATCTGTTCGGGCGTGAGGTCATCATAGGAAACGCCGGACGGCTTGATCACCATCAGGTCCCGGCCGGGCACGCGGGCGGAGACGTTGCCGGCGGTCCATACCACCAGCCCGTAGCGGGTCAGTTCGGCGTGCAGGGTGCAGACTTCCTGCCGGATCCGGGCGATCGCGTCCAGTGTTTTTACGGTCGCGGTGCTCATGCGGAGGCTCCAACGGTTGCAGGGGCGGCGGGTAGGGCTGCGGCACCGGCGCGGGACGCTCCCGGACTTACCGCAGTGGCCCGGCGCTGGATGGCCTTGAGCCGGTGCATCACGTCATTGGCGCCCCGGCCGAAGTAGTCGTGGAGTGTCCGGTATTCCTGGAACAGCTCCTCGTAGGCGGCAACGTTTTCCGGGATCGGAGTGTAGACCTCGCCGGGTTCTGAGCCCATGGCCGCCGCGGCTTCGCGGATATCGGCGTACTTTCCGGCCGCGACGGCGGCGTGGATGGCCGATCCCAGCGCCGGGCCCTGGTTGGAGCCGATGGTGGAGAGCTGCAGGCCGGTGATGTCGGCGTAGATCTGCATGAGGAGCTTGTTCTTCAGCAGGCCGCCGGCCACGATGAATTCCTTTACGGGTACGCCGGAATCGCGGAAGGCGTCCACGATGGTGCGGGTCCCGAAGGCCGTGGCCTCAAGAAGCGCCCGGTAGGTGTCCTCGGGCCTGGTGGCCAGGGTCTGGCCCACCACCACACCGGAGAGTTCGTGGTCCACCAGCACCGAACGGTTGCCCGAGTGCCAGTCCAGGGCGATGAGTCCGTGCCCGCCGATGGCCTGGTTTGCGGCGAGCTCGGTGAGGTATTCGTGAATGCCCAGCCCTGCCGCCGCGGCCGCCCCGTGGTATTCCGGCGGGACGCCGTTCGTCGTGAACCAGCCGAAGATGTCACCGACGCCGGACTGTCCGGCCTCGTAGCCCCAGAGGCCCTCCACGATGCCGCCGTCCACCACGCCGCACATGCCCGGCACTTCACGAAGCTCCGAACCGTTCATGACGTGGCAGGTGGACGTGCCCATGATGGCCACCAGCTGCCCCGGTTCCACTGCCTTTGCGGCCGGGGCCGTGACGTGTGCGTCCACGTTGCCCACCGCCACAGCGATCCCCTCGGGCAGGCCGGTCCAGGCGGCGGCTTCGGCCGTGAGGTGGCCCGCGGCGTCGCCGAGGCGGCCGATGCTGTGCTCCAGTTTGGTGCTGACGAAGTCCTTGAACTCAGGGTTCAGCGCGGCCAGGAAGTCCTCGGAGGGGTAGCGGCCGTCCTGGTAGATGCCCTTGTAGCCGGCCGTGCAGGCGTTGCGGACGTAGTTGCCGCAGAGCTGCCAGACGATCCAGTCGGCGGCTTCCACCCAGTGGTCCATCGCGGCGTAGGCTTCCGGGTCCTCCTCCAGGAGCTGCAGTCCCTTGGCGAATTCCCATTCGGACGAGATCAGTCCGCCGTAGCGCGGGAGCCAGCTCTCACACCGTTCAGCGGCCAGGATGTTGATGCGGTCCGCCTGCGGCTGCGCGGCGTGGTGGCGCCACAGCTTCACATAGGCGTGCGGCCGGTTGGCAAAGCCGGAAAGTTCATTCAGCGGCGTCCCGTCCGCTTTGACCGGCACCATCGTGCAGGCCGTGAAGTCAGTGGCTATTCCGACGACGGCGGCCGGATCAATCCCCGCGTCGGCGATCGCCGCTGGGACCGCGTGGCGGAGGACGTCGCGGTAGTCGTTGGGCACCTGAAGCGCCCATTCCCCGGGAAGCCGGGAGGCGCCGTCGCCCGAAGTGCCTGCTACATCCGCCGGCAGGGCATCAGTGACCACCGCGTGCGGGTAGTCGAAGACACCGCTGCCGAGTTCCTTGCCGTCACGGACCCGGACCACTACGGCCCGCCCCGAAAGCGTGCCGTAGTCCACGCCGATGACAAAGTGTTCGGTTCCGTCCACTGAGACGTCCATCAAATCCTCCAATAGGTTCCGCAGCATTGCGAAGTCCTCCAATTGTTAGCGCTAACAAACGACGTGTCAAGGGATACGTGAAAACGCGTTACTCAAAATGGGGCTCCGGCCCTTAGGTAAGCCGTGGGCGCGCGGCGGTGCTGGCGCGCACCACGAGCTCGGGGCCAACCACCAGCGTGCCGCCTGCGGTGCCGTCCTCGATCTGGGTGCGCATCAGGTCCATGCAGCGTTTGCCGAGTTCTTCGAAGTCCTGGCGGACAGTGGTCAGCGGGGGCATAAAGTAGGCGGATTCGGGCTGGTCGTCGAAGCCGATCACCGACACGTCCTCGGGTACGCGGACGCCCTTCTCGCCGAACGCCCGCAACAAACCGAGGGCCATCTGGTCGTTGCTGACGAACACCGCTGTGGCGTTCCGCTGCTCGGCCAGCTGCTGCCCGATCCGGTACCCGCTGCCGGCGCTCCAGTCTCCCTCGATCAGGAGGTCGTCACGGAGCCCGGCTTCCGCCAGTTCCTCGCGCCACCCATCAACACGGGCTTGGCCATCGATCCAGTCCAGCGGTCCCGAAACATGGCCGATCCGCCGGTGGCCAAGGCTGATCAGGTGGGCCACCGCCAGGCGGGCCCCGAGCTTCTGGTCCATCATGACCCCGCACAATTGCCCATGGCCGGCTTCACCCACCACGATCACCGGTACATTCAGGTTCAGGCCTTCGAGCACCTCAAGCGTTCCGTCGTGCGGCACGATGACAATCAGGCCATCCGCACCCTGGTCCGTCAGGTGGCCCACCGCATCGGAAATTGCCTCCGCCCCGGCCCCCTTGATCGCGGCGATGCTCACGAAATAGCCCGACTCCCGGGCGGCCTGCTGGACGCCCAACAGCGTATTTGCCGGCCCATACTGTCCCAGTTCGGAGGCGAGGACGCCGATGGTTTGGGTGCGCCGGGTCACCAGGCTCCGCGCGGCAGTGTTGCGCCGGTAGCCAAGCTCGGCGATCGCCGCCTCAACGCGTTCCCGCGTCCCCGCGCTGACATTCGGGTGGTTGTTGATCACCCGCGAGACCGTCTGGTGGGAGACATTGGCCCGCGCTGCCACGTCTTCGAGCCGCGGCAGCCGCCGGTCGTTGTTGTTCCCCATGCGAGGTGCCTTTCCTCCGATTGCGGCAGGTCCGCGTGACATCAAGTTACATCAGGGTGGTGCCTTTCACTGGGCCGGACGGCGGACCGTCACCCCGGCGGTCGGCTAGGGTGAACTGATGAAATGCCGCCTTGCCGCCCTGTCCGCCGTCCCCCTGATGCTCCTGCTCTCCGCCTGCGGATCGGTCCAAGGAGTCGCTGAAAACGCCGCGAACGATGCCGCCTCCAAGGTGGCAACCGCAGCCTCGGACGAGGTCAGGAAGCAGGTCTGCACCGTGGTGGAGGACGGGCTGGTCAGCGTTCAGGACAAGGCGTTGCTGGGCGGGCTGGTGTCCGCAGCGGACACTGCCGGTGTGCCCGCTGAAATTACGACGCCGCTGGGCCAGATCGCCGAGGCCGGAGACCAGGTGCCGGCTGAGTCAGTCGCAGCACTGACGAAAGCCTGCTCGGCTTAGTTCCGGCCTTGCCGGCCGCGCGCCAGCATTGCCAGCATAAGTTGCCGGCGGCGCCGGCAAAATTTCTAGCGCTTGCCCTTTTTCCGCGAGCCCTTGCCTCGGCCCTTGTCCGGATTCGGGGCGTAGCGCTGGGCCACCTTTGGTTTCTTGACCGCCGGGCCGCGCCTGTCCGGCTTCGGTTCCTTCTTGGGCTTCTCCTGCTGGGCCGAGGGCTGCCGGGAGCTCGCCGCGGTGCGGCCGCGGACAATCCCGATGAACTCCTCGATGATGTCGTCCGTGGAATCGCTGGGCCAGGCCAGCGCGATCTCCGTGACCGGGGCCCCCGTCAGCCGGCGGGCCACGGTGTCCTTGACGTTGAAATGCCGGGCCACGGACATGGGCAGGATCACCAGGCCCGCACCGGACGCCACCACCTGCATGGCCGCTTCCGGGCCACCCATTTCGGCGACGTCCAGGAAAGTCTCTGCCGCGAGGTCGGCCAGTGCCACTTCCTCAAACACCGAAATCTCGTGCCCCTTGGGCGCCACCACCACCGGCTGCTCCTCATACAGGGGGATCACGTTGAGGCCCTCGCGCTCCACCGGAAGCCGGACAAAGCTGAGGTCCGCAGAACCGTCACCTAATACGGAAAGCTGGGCGCCGTCGTCGGACATAAACGACTCCAGCGGGATGTCCAGCACGCGCTCTTCCCAGCGGCGGATCCACTTGCCCGGGGTCACGCCGGCCACATAGGCGAAGCGGAGCACGCGGGGCGCCTCCTGCGCGGCATCGTCGGACGGGGCCGGGTGGGCGGGGCTGGCGTTCTGGGGGGATTCATTGTCTGCGGGCACGTCTTCACAGTACCGCCCGCGCGGCCCCGCAATGCCGGAACCGGGGCGGGGTTGGCTCAGTCCTGGTGCGGAGCTGGCGAGGAACTGGTACTGAGATGGTGCGGGACTGGTGCTGGGATGGTGATGTGCTGGTGCCCTTCGGGCAGGCAGCCAGATACCCTTGAACCATGACCTCTGCAAACTCCCAGTCCATGAAGCCGGCCACCGTTGCCAAGAAGCTTGGCATCTACCTGCCGGCAACACCGCAGGAGTTCCAGGATTCAACCATCAGCCGCGCCGATTTCGCCGAACTCCAGACCAACCCGCCGGAGTGGCTCGCGGAGCTCCGCCGCAACGGCCCGCACCCCCGCCCCGTGGTGGCCCAGAAGCTGAACGTCTCCATCAGCGGCCTGGCCCGCGGCGGTGTTGAGGAAGCGCTGACGACGGCGGAAATCACCGCGTTGCTGCAGGCTCCCCCGGCATGGCTGGTCACCGAGCGCTCCACCCACGCCGCCGTCCGCACCGAAGCCCAGCGGGTCAAGGACGAGGCTGCCAAGAAGGACGCCAAGAAGGCCCGCGCCCAGGCCGAGTAGCCTCCGCTTTCCGAGTCACCTGCGCTCGGTCACCTGCGCTGGCCAAGTCGCCTGCGCTTTTCATAGGCTTGTCCGCGGATCCGAACCTTGACGATTCGGATCCCCGGGCAAGCCTCTGTTGTTCCTGGCGAAAGGCCAGCCCGTGGAAGCCAGTCCCGGGAGCGTCAGTCCTGGTGCAGCTGCACGAAGTTGCCGCAGCCGTCGTCGAAGACTGCACTGATCCCGGACGGATCCTCTGACGGTTCGCCCTGGAAGGTCACGCCGGCAGCCACCAGCCGGTCGTACTCCGCCTGCACATCCGGAACGCCGAAGGTGATGGCGGCGAGCCCGGCGTCGTGCAGTGCGTTCATGTAGTTCGCACCGATCGGGTTGTCGCTGGGCTCCAGCAGCAGCCCCACCGACCCGGCATCGGCGCCCGGGTCCTTGATGATGAAAAGGTTGTAGTCGGGCATCGCCATCAGGGTCTCGAACCCGAGGGTCCCGGTGTAGAACGTATGGGCGGCGGCCGGATCCTGGACATGGATGCTGCACATTTTCAGTCTCATGGTCCCAAGCTACCCGGCCCGCAACATGCGCGGGAACCTCCATCGCGGAAACTCCGCCGGTACAGCCGGCCCCCATTGACCCCGGCGTCCGGAGGGGCTGCAATGGAAGGAGCAACCCGGAATCCTGGGCCGGGCCTGACGCGGGGAGGTGCCGCAGTGCCGGCATTCGCAGAATCCGTCCTGTTTGGAGCGTTGCAGCTGGGCTTCTGGGGTGCAGTGCTGGTGTGCGCCGTGGCTGCCACCGTCCTCGCTGTGCGCCGGCATTCGACGCCGGACCCCGCGGCCCACGCCCCGGATCCCGTGTTCTGGGACCTGTTTATGGGCTCTGCCGTGGCACTGCCTGCGATCCTCATCCCCACACTGGCGTCACCCTGGTCCGGCGCGGTCCTCGCCGCAGTTGGCATAGGTGCGGGCGTAGCCGCGTACCGTGGCAGCCCGCGGATCCTGGCCTGGCAGTCACGCCGCCGCCAGCAAAGGCAGGACGAGCCCGTTCACACCGCGGCGCAGGCTGAACATGATGCGCTCCTGTCGCGGTGGAGCCGCTACGAACTGGACCCTGCCTGCTGCATCGACTACCCGGCCATGACGGACGTCCGGCTGCCCGAGACCTCTGCTCTGATCCGCGCCATGCGGGAGGCAGAGCAGCTGCGGGCTGTGCCGCACGAGGGGTACGCTCCCGCCGTCGTCCGCTTTGGCCTTGCCCTCGCCGCAGCGGAACGGGCGGCCGGGATCCCGGCCGGAATCACCGCCGTCGGACATTAACTGCTGTGTCGCCGCCGTTGGAGTCCTGCGGCGGGGCACCGTAGCATCCGAGGATGGAACCCACAGAAGCGGAAATCCGTGACCAGTTCGGCAGGCGCCTGGAGGATAAGGGGGCCTGGCGGCAGGCCATCACTCTGGCGGCGGCCGGGGAACTGACGGCGCGCTGGCTGGAGGGCAAGAGCGAGTACCAGGCCGCCACCTTCACGGTCAGCTACGACGCCGAAACAGAACCCATCGCGGCGGAGCTGTCCGCCCTGAACAGGAGCGGGCTGTTCACGAAGGAATCCCAGCCTGGCCTGCGGACCGAAAACTCCGCCCAGCGGCAGTACGTGACCGGCTTCTGCAGTGCAGAGGCGGCTGTGGAACTCCTGGCCCTTTCCACCCGGACTGAGCTGGTGACTGTGGCGCATGCCCCGGGCGAGGCCAGCAGCGCCGCCATCCCGGTAACGCTCGACGGCGACGACGTGGTTACCGTCCTCGGCTCGAGCGAGACTCCGCTGGAGGAAGAGCAGATCCGGGACTGGGCGAACGAAACCAACGAAACACTTGCGCTGCTGCTCGCCGACTCCTGGTACGTGGAAATCCTGGATCCGGTCTGGGGCCGCAATGACGTGCTGCTGCCCGCCGTCCTCGCCGCGCTGACCGCGCTGCAGTAACCCCCGGCATCTGAGAAGCCGGATTTTCCGGCTCCGAACGCGGGTGCCGGCCGTGCGGAAATTCCAATAGCTGAATAGAAGGGCTCATCTGTGGGCGGCGTCATCTCCGGAATCCTGATCGTCTCCGTCGTCATTGCCGTGGGCTATTTCGCCGCCCGGCTGCGCATCCTGGGGCCCGAAGTCCAGGGAGCGCTGACGCGGACCGCCTACTACGTCACCAACCCGGCGCTGCTGTTCACGGTGGTGGCGGGCAGTGACATCCGTGCGGCGCTGGGTACCGATGCCCCGCTCGCGCTGCTCTCCGCAGCGATAGTGGGGCTTCTCTATTGGCTGGCGAGTTTCCTGTTCTTCCGGCGTCCTGCGGCGGAAACCGCCGTCGGCGCCATGGCAAGCAGCTACGCCAACGCCAACAATATCGGCATCCCGGTGTCCCTGTACGCCGTGGGAACAGCCCAGCACGTGGCGCCGGTTCTCCTGGTCCAGCTCCTGGTGATGGCGCCGTTCTACCTCACTGTCCTGGGGCTGGTCTCCGGATCCAAAATCTCCTGGAAGAGGACGCTGCTGCAGCCGTTCGCCAATCCGATGATCATCGCGTCCGCACTGGGTGTTGCCGTGGCCCTGACGGGCTGGACCGCACCTGACCTGCTGCAAAAGCCCATCGACATGCTGGCCGGCGGGGCCGTGCCCATGGTCCTGCTGGCCTTCGGCCTGTCCCTCGCCGGCCGCGCCCCGCTGCAGAAGGACGACGGCCGCACCGAAACGCTCGTGGCTACGTTCCTCAAGATTGCCGGGATGCCACTGATTGTGTGGGTACTTGGCCGCTTTGTTTTCGGGCTGGAAGGCCAGCATCTCCTGGCCAGCGTGATCATGGCGGCGCTCCCCACGGCGCAGAACGTCTTCCTTTTTGCCTCCCCCTACGGCCGCGGCATGACCGTGGCCCGCGACGTCATCCTGTGCACCACGGTGCTGAGTGTGGGGGCACTCCTGGCCGTGGCCTGGCTGGTGGGCTGAGTCCGGGGCCGCAAATGACTGTCATAGGCCTGCACCGTAACCGCAAAATGTCAGACCCCCGCAGCAGAGTATCCCTGTGGAAGCTCTTGGGGATCGGCTTGCGGACGACGACGGCAGCACAACCGCCGTCTTGACGCGCACCGGTTCGCCCATTGGGGGAGCTTCCAACACTGACCTACTCGACGGCGGCCATAATGTCGTACCCCCAGAGCAGGGTGTTCATATGGAGGCTTTGACGGAGCGGCTGGCAGGGAACGGCAGCGATTCCGCCGTGCCTGCGCCGGCGAGCCTAGCGGCGGCGATCGCGTTGGTCCGCGCCGCAGTTGCTGCCGCTCCGGACCAACTGGCCGTGGCTGACTACGTGGACGCAGCAGACTTCGCCGGCCATGCCGAAGAGCTCTCCCGACACGTGGACTACCTCCAGATCCTGTCCGCCGGCGCCGTGGACCGCACCCGGACCCAGGCCATCACCAAGGCCGCGACCACCCGGGCCACCAAGTCATGGACTACCGGCTGGGACAACGGCATCGAAACCGTGCACGAAACCGACACGGCCTGGCCCGCCGGCACCACCGCCGAAACCACCACTGACTCAATTCCACGGTCCCCGGCGGACGACGGCTGCAAGAACACCGCCGAGTTCCTGCGACTGCGGCTCAGGATCGGGCTCGGCGAAGCCAAACGCCGTCTCCACCTGGCCCACGCCATCCTGCCCGAGACCACCCTCACCGGCGACTCCACACGGCCGGCACGGGAACACCTCGCCGCAGCATTCGCCCCCGCCACCGCCCTGGCAACCCCCGGCACTGAGACCGTCACCGCGCTAGAGTCCGTGGCAGGTTCCGGGCCCGTGGTCTCGTCCCGGACCGGGACCATCATCAGCGCCACCCTGGACCGCCTCAAACACCACACCACCGCAGAGAACCTGGACCGGATCGAACACGATCTGACCCGCACCGCCGCCACCGCGGACCCCGACTTCGTCGCCCGCATCGCCCGCCGCTGGGCCGAGACCCTCGATGCCGACGGCACCGAACCCACCGAAGAAGCCCTCCGGCACACCCAGGGCGCGTTCATCCGCAAACCCCGTCACGGCCTGCACCACCTGGAAATCTTCGCCACCACCGACCAATACGAACACTTCGCCACCATCATGAACGCCGCTACCAACCCCCGCACGCACCAACCCGCCGACGCAAACTCCAGCCAGGACACCAGCGTGTGGCAGGACAACATGGTGGACCTGGACCGGCGCACCCGCAACCAGAGACAACTCGACGGCATCATCACCGCCTTCAAAGCGGCCCTCGCCACCAACGAACTGCCCACCGCCGGCGGAAACCGCCCCCAAATCATCGCCACCATCAACTACCAAGACCTCCTCCCCCACCTTCCGGCCCCAGATACCAGCGCCGGCACAGGCGCAGCCACCGAGACGGGTACTGGGGCAGGGCATATGCCTGGGACTGCGAGCAGTAGTACGGCTTCGGAACCCAGCACATGTTCGGGCAACTACATCTTCACCGGGCCCGTCGCGGCCAACACCATCCGCAAACTCGCCTGCGACGCCGACATCATCCCCACCCTCCTCGGCACCCACGGCGAAATCCTCGACCTCGGCCGCAAAACCCGCCTCTTCACCCCCGCCCAACGCTGCGCCCGTCAAGTTTTTGAGACAGTTTGATTGATTTTCTTCTTACGCTGCTATCTGGTGGATCTTGTTTTGGTATTCGGCCAGGGCGCGTGCCGGGGGCAGGCCCAGGTTGTTGGCATGGGGCCGGCGCCGGTTGTACCAGGATTCGATGTATTCCATCACAGCGGTCCTGGCTGCCATGTGATTGGGGAAATCGTGGTGGTGGTACATCTCGGTCTTCAGGTGCGAGAAGAACGACTCGGCCACCGCGTTGTCCCAGCACACACCGACCACGCCCATGGACTGGGTAACGCTGTTCGCCGCGCACCAGCCCTGGAACCCGGCAGAGGTGTACTGCGAGCCACGGTCGCTGTGAAAGACCGCCCCGCCGGAGTGAAGCCGGCCATGGTCACGTGCCATGGTCAGCGCGTCAATGATCAACGACGTACGCATATGGGAGGCCATCGACCAGCCCACAACCATCCGGGTCGCCAGATCGATCACGGTGGCCAGGTACAGCCATCCGGAACCCGTTTGCAGGTAGGTAATGTCCCCGACCATCCGGGTTCCCGGCACGGTGGCGGTGAAATCACGGTTGCCCTCACCGTCCTGCATATGGTTGCGGATATGCCCGGTCCTGGCCGCCGGGTCAACGACCGTGGTCTTCTTCCACGCACGCATCCGCACCGCCCGCAGCCCCTGCTTCTTCATGATGGAACCCACCGTGCCCGGCGCCACCGCGACGCCCTCATGGCCCAGGATCGTGGTGATCTGGTCCCGCCCGGCCATGCCCTTCTCGCGCCCAAACACGCGCTCCACCTCCACGGTCAGCGTGTTGTGGCGGACCTGTGTCGGGGTCGGGCCCTTCGGCAACGTCCATCGGTAATACGAGGACCTGGGGACCTTCAACTGCTGGCACATCCAGTCGATCTTGTAGTAGGCCTTCTCCTGCCAGATAAACGCGTAGTAGTCGTCTATCGTTGCTTCGCGGCGAAGAAGGCGCTGACTTTTCCCAGGAACTCGATTTCCCGTTTCAGCTCGGCGTTCTCGGCCTGCAGCGCCTTGTACTTCGCCCACTCCACAGGGCCCGGCTCATCGGCACCCACGTCGGGATGCTCTTCCTTCCAGACCCGCACCCAATTCCCCAACGTCCCTTCATTGACCCCAATATCGGCCGCGACCTGAATAACAGGACGACCCGAGGAAATCACCAACTCAATGGCCTCAGCCTTGAACTCCGAGCTGTATTTACGACGACTAGACATGAAACAGATTCTCCTAAACCCTGTCTCAAATCACCATACGGGCGCACGCCTCGCCCTGACCGCCCGCGACCAAGGCTGCACCTTCCCCAACTGCACCATCCCCGCAGCCTGGTGCGAAGCCCACCACATCACCTACTGGTCACAGCAAGGTCCCCGCAACGTCAGCAACGGAGCACTCCTCTGTTCCCATCACCACCACCTCATCCACAAAGAACAATGGACCATCCACACCCGCGGCGGCGTGCCCTGGTTCACACCCCCACGCCACATCGACCCCACCCAAAAACCCCAACAAAACCACTACTTCAAACCACCACCCCCACCCCAACGGGAATAGACGCCGCCACGGCCGGAATCGGGTGCCGCCTGTGCGCCGACAGGTAATCCATTCGGCCGTCAACTCAGAAGGACAAGCCATTTCACTTGTATTACAAGTTACAAGCTTATACTCTAAGTAGCAGGGCAATGCAGCCCGGACAGCCTGTTTTCGAGGAGCACCCATGAGTACCGTCGATGCCATCCGGCACGTAAAACTATCCACTGCGCGCCTGCCGCTGGCCGTCCCCATCAGTGACGCCAAGGTATTCACCGGACGCCAGAAGCCCATGACCGAAGTGGTGTTCCTGTTCGCGGAGATCACCACGGAACTGGGCCACAGCGGTATCGGCTTCAGCTACTCCAAGCGTGCCGGCGGTCCCGCCCAGTACGCCCACGCCAAGGAGGTCGCGCAGGGGCTCCTCGGCGAGGACCCCAACGACATCGGCAAGATCTACACCAAGCTGCTCTGGGCGGGCGCCTCCGTGGGGCGCTCGGGTGTGGCCACGCAGGCCCTGGCCGCCATCGACATCGCACTCTACGACCTCAAGGCCAAGCGCGCCGGCCTCTCGTTGGCCAAGTTCCTGGGCGCCTACCGGGACTCCGTCCAGACGTACAACACCTCCGGCGGCTTCCTCAACGCCTCCCTGGATGAGGTCAAGGACCGTGCCACCGTCCTCCTGGAGGAAGGCATCGGCGGCATCAAGATCAAGGTGGGCCTGCCCGATTCCGCCGAGGACCTGCGCCGCGTGGCCGGCATCCGCGAACACATCGGCTGGGATGTTCCCCTGATGGTGGACGCCAACCAGCAGTGGGACCGGGCCACCGCCCTGCGCATGGGCCGCCAGCTGGAGCAGTTCAACCTCATCTGGATCGAAGAGCCGCTGGATGCCTACGACTTTGAGGGCCACGCGCACCTGGCCAACGTCCTGGACACACCCATCGCCACGGGCGAGATGCTGGCGTCCGTGGCCGAGCACAAGGGCCTCATCAACGCCAACGGCTGCGACATCATCCAGCCGGACGCACCGCGTGTCGGCGGCATCACCCAGTTCCTGCGCCTCGCCGCCCTCGCGGACGAACGCGGACTGGGCCTTGCACCGCACTTCGCCATGGAGATCCACCTGCACCTCGCCGCGGCGTACCCGCGGGAGCCGTGGGTGGAGCACTTCGACTGGCTGGATCCGCTGTTCAACGAGCGCCTCGAAACGAAGAACGGCCGCATGCTGGTCCCGGACCGTCCCGGCCTCGGCGTGACCCTCAGTGACCAGGCCCGCACCTGGACCACCGAGTCCGTGGAGTTCGGCGCGTAACCTTGAACGCATGAGCCGGAACCTGACCGCGGACCTCGCCGCCGACCTTCGCACGCGCATCGTGGACGGCGTCATCCAGCCCGGCGACAAGCTTCCCAGTGAAAACACTCTGATGGGCGACTTCGGAGTCAGCCGCACCGTGGTGCGCTCGGCGCTGACGCGCCTCCAGGCCGAGGGGCTGGTGGAAACCGAACGCGGGCGGGGCAGCTTCGCGCTGACCCCGCCCGACGACGGCCCGCAGCCAGTCCCGGGCAGCCGCCCCGTGGCAAGCGTCGAAGACCGCCTGCACCTGCTGGAATTCCGGATGGGCGTCGAAGCCGAGGCTGCGGCCCTGGCCGCCCGCAACCACTCCGACCGCCAGCTCAGGGCAGTCAATGCCGCCCTGGAACAGTTCGCCGCCAGCGCCGACCACCCCGGCCATGCCATGAAGTCCGACTTCGAATTCCACCGCGCCATCGCGGCCGCCTCCGGCAACCCTTTCTACTCAGATTGCCTCGCCGCACTGGGCCAGACGATGATCGCGATGCCGCGCACCCGGCTGCTCACCGGCGTCGAACATTACGCGCGGGACCACTTTGACCAGGTGGTGCACGAGCACCGGTCCATCGCCGCCGCCATCGCCGACGGCGATGAGAGGGCCGCCTCGGCCGCCATGCGCAGCCACCTGGCAAATTCCCGACGCCGGTTCAAGGCTTCGGTTCGCCCGCCCGCCTAGGCGCCTCCCGCCCGCCTAGGCGTACGCTCAGTTCCCGCGGGCCAGCACCTGCCCCTTGAAGAATTCGGGCCGCAGCCGGGACATCACCAGCATGATCACCACGCCTAGCAGGATCACACCCATGCCCAGGATGAACACCATCCCCAGCCCGCCCACCGATGATCCGGAGCCGTACTCGGGGTCCATGGAATCGGCCGCGGTCTTGAAGAACATCACCAGCAGGATGACTCCGCCCAGAAGCGGCGCCAGGAACTTGAAGAAGAAGGCCCTGCCAGTGCTGAACGCGTGTGCCCGGAAAAACCAGACGCATGCCAGGGCTGTGATGCCGTAATAGAAGCAGATCATCATGCCCAGCGCCGTAATGGTGTCCCAGAGCGCGTTCTCGGACGTGGTCCTGGTGATGACGTAGAAGGCTGCGGCGGCAACGCCCGCGGCGATCGTGGCGTAGTTCGGGGATTTGAAGCGCGGGCTGACCTTGCCGAAGCGTGCCGGGAGTGCCTTGTAGTGGCCCATCGCCAGCATGGTCCGCGCCGGTGACACAAACGTGGACTGCAGCGAGGCGGCCGAACTGCTCAGGATGGCGAGGGACATCAGGATGGCGAACGGTCCCATGACCGGCCCGGACAGGACGGCAAAGATGCTCGACTGGTTGTCCGGATTCCCCGCGCCCAGGCCGGTTTCGCCCACGCCCGCAAAGGACAGCGTTGCCAGCGCAACTGTCATGTAGATCACCACGATCACCACCACGGTGACGGTTGCCGCCCGCCCCGGCGTCTTCTCCGGATTTCTTGTTTCCTCGTTCATGGTCAGGGTGACGTCCCAGCCCCAGTAAATGAAGATGGAGAGGGAAACCCCGGCGGCAAAGGCTGAGAAGGATCCAACCGCGAACGGGTTAAACCAGTCCGGCGAAATGGCGGTCGCATCAAAGGCCGTGCCGTTGGCAACGTGGCTGAAGGCAGCAACGGCAAACCAGCCCAGCACCAGCAGCTGGAACGCCACCAGGACGTACTGCACGCCCTTGGTGGCTTCCATGCCCCGATAGGAAATCCAGCAAGCCAGCGCGATGAACACCAAAGTGGTGGCGATGTTCAGCGGCAGGTTCTTGCTCAGCTCGCCCAGTTCCGGGTTCCCGAACAGCTGGGCCAGCATGAGATAGAAGAAGTCGACGGCGACGGCCGCCAGGTTGGACAGCACAATGATGGTGGCCGCAATCAGCCCCCAGCCACCCATCCAGCCCATCCACGGACCAAAGGCGCGCGATGCCCACGTGAACGAAGTCCCGGCGTCGGGCATGGCATTGTTCAGTTCGCGGTAGCCGAACGCCACCAGAATCATGGGGATAAAGCCCACCAGGAAGATCGCCGGCAACTGAACCCCCACCTCCGATACCGTGGGCCCCAGCGCCGCGGTCAGTGTGTATGCAGGCGCGATACAGGAAACCCCGATCACGACGGCGCCCACCAGCCCCACCGCTCCGGCCTTCAGGCCCTTCCCGCTCAGGCCCTTTTCAGCCAGGCCATTGTCCACGCCGCTGGCTGGCTGTGCTGTCACTTCTTTGGGACTCATGGCATTGCCTCTCGTAGATCATTCGACGCTGAATGGGCTGGAGCCGGAGCCGGTGCGCTCAGTCGACGGCGGCCACGGCCATATGTGCCGCACCGGAAGCGCCCGCGTCAGCTGCAATACCCGCCGCAGCCACGATCCGCGCCGCCGTGCGCTGGCCCATGCGGACGGCTCCGTCAACATGCTGGTAGCCCTCGGCGGCGAGGTCTGACGAGCACCAGTAGATCGGGCCTACAGGGGTGTGCTGGTCCTTGCCGTAACGGTGCAGGCCGCCCAGGTCGTAGCTGGCGGCGTACGCGCCCCGGGTCCATTCCTCGGAGCCCCAGTCGGATTCGTAGTACACCTCGGGCTCCAATGCCCTGTCCCCCAGGAACCCGGCAATGGACTCCAGCACCACGCGCTTACGTTCGGCGGCACTCAACTCGAAGACGGCGTCGGCCTTTTCGTCCGAGATGAAGCCCACCAGCGTTCCGCGCGAGTCGCCGTGGTTGGTGTTGTCGTAGACCTCCTGGACCAGCGACCCGGCACCGAAGCCGGTCCCCGAAAGACCTTCCTCGCGCCAGAACGGCGTGCTGTAGACGGCGTGGACCTTGATCACCAGGCCCAGGGACTGGTGCTGGTGCATCTGGTGCTGCCGCCGCGGAAGCGGCGGGTTAAAGGAGACGCGCGAGTAGAGGTTCGGGGGAACGGCCATGATCACAAAGCGCGCATTCACGGTGCCACGCTCGGAAACAACACTGACCCGGTGCCCGTCTTCACCGGCATCCTCCCAGTGGATGGTGCGCACCGGACTGTTAAGTACGACGTCGGCACCCAGTTCCGCTGCCTGCAGCAGGGACACCTGCTGCATCCCGCCAATGACCCGCTTGTCCAGGATAAAGTCCTCGTCCGTGAGGTGGCTGAAGGACCCGGCCGAGGCTGCCATGAGGACCGCCTGCAGCGCCGAGAACGCGTGCGCGGGCTTGGTGAGCATGCCGCCGGCGATGAACAGGCCTATGTTGTTGCAGGCCTCCTCGTCGTCCGAATTGGCGCGCAGCCAGTGGTGGAAGGAAATGGTGTCCAGTTCACGGGCCTTGGGGTGCGCCCAGGGTTCGGTGGCGCCGATTTCCGCGGCGAGGCTGTCAAGAATGCCGATCAGCTTGTCCATTTCCGCCCCGGTGGCTCCACTGACCGGGAAGGAATCACCGGTGTAGCGGGTCTTCCTGCCGTCGGCGCCGACATAGACGGATTCGCCCTCACGGTAGCGGGAGTATGTCTTCAGGCCGAGCTCGTCCAGGAGCCCCAGCAGTGCAGTCTGGTCCGGTGAGACCCACTGGCCCCCGATTTCCAGCATGGCCCCGTCAATGGTGTCGGTCCGGGTCCGGCCGCCCACGCGGTCCCGCGCCTCCAGCACAGCCACGCTGAGGCCGGCTCTCTTCAGCTCGCGGGCAGCGGTGAGCCCGGAGGGTCCGGCGCCAACGATTACAACGTCACGGTCAAGATTCAGCATGATGTCCTCTCTGTGGCCGCTTGAGTGACGCGAACCACTAAATGAATGCCATTCATTTAGTAGAACTATAGCTGTTGCGCGGCCCGCGAGGAAGAGGCCGGTGGAATAATGCTGGGGATACTGCCCGCAGAAAGGCCAGCAATGCCGGCATCACCAGCCGATTCACGAAGCACCAGAGAGCGCGAACCTGCGCCGAAAACCCTTGCGGCACGTCGCCGTGCGGGGCGGCCCGCAGCAGCGGTCCTGGACCAGGCGGGCATCACGGCAGCAGCCCTGCGGCTCATCGGCAAGAACGGCTACGACGGACTCACAATGGCTGCACTGGCCCGCTCATTGAACGTGGCGCCGTCGGCCCTCTACAACCATGTGGAATCCAAGCGGGACGTGCTGCTGCTCGTGGAAGACCACCTGACCGCCCTGGTGGACGTGACAGCATTCGCGGCGGAACCGTGGGAGTCCGCGGTGCGGAAATGGGCGTGGAGTTACCGGGACGTCTTCGCGGAGCACACGCCCTTGATTCCGGTCATCGCAGTACTTCCCGTGACGGACGCACCGCAGACCCTCTCCATGTATGAGACCGTCAGCGGCGGATTCCGGGCGGCAGGGTTCCCAGAGGAGCGGATCGTGTCGGCCATCGTGGCCCTGGAATCATTCATCTTCGGATCCGCCTACGATGTCACCGCACCAGCCGACATTTTTGATTCCGGCAGTATGGCTGAGTCGACGCCGAGCTTCACGGGCGCCGTCCGGAGCCTTGCCGCGCAGGGGCACGAGAAACCCGCGGACGTGGCGTTCAGCCTGGGGCTTGAGGCCCTTATTGCAGGCTTCGGGGCGTTACGGGAGTAGGCGCAGGGCGTGCTCAGCCTCATCCTGTTCCACCACACCACATTCCGCCAGCCACTCTATGGCGCGCCGCCGCATGATTCGGTCGTGGAAGGAGAACCATCGGGTCTGAAGCTCGGGGAACTCTGCGAGCGTATTCCTGAAACGTCGGAATGCTCCCTTGCCGTCTATTGCCCGCCAAAGCAGATCCTTGGCGCGTTCATCCTGCACATCCGCGATGAACGACTCCATGTCGCGGTAGGCCTCATAGGGTCCTATCGGCTCTACTAAGATGGCGCCGGCCGCTTCGAGATCTTCCTCTGACTCATCGTCTTGGTCAAGCGAGTCCCTCAGCCAGAGGTTGGTCCCTCCCGTACGGGGTCGAACCAGAACCTGGAATCCCAGTCGGACTGGTATTCCAAGGCCAATTGGAGCATTTCCAGATCAATTGCGCCCAATGTCAGCATGAGCAGTCCTCCGGCAGCATCAGTGGGCTGGTGTCACTCGCATGCTATACCCACGGTCATGGCGCCGGCATGCCGGCTTCGGCCCCCACCGCCAATCGGCCCCCAGCGCGTTAAAAGAAAGGAACCCCGGTCCGAAGACCGGGGTTCCTTTGATTGCGTGCGCGAGGGGGATTTGAACCCCCACGCCCTTTCGGACACTGGCACCTGAAGCCAGCGCGTCTGCCGTTCCGCCACTCGCGCGCAACTTCTTTTCCATGAATCGCGGCCGGTTTCCCGGATCCGCAACCGTGTAAAAGCAGCGAGATCAAGCATAACGGACATCGGCGGCAAAACACCAATTGAGCCCCGGGTGCGGTCAAATTACCCGCCGGGAGCGGGCCTGCCGGGATCACGGAACGAACTTTTCCGGGGGCCCGGCCGTTGTGGATTAAGGTCATTCACAGGCCTGCCCAGTAGTATCTGATGTAGTAGTGCCTGCCACTGCCAGGCAGGCCGCTGGGTTCTGAACTGCGTTGTTGGTCGAGTTCCGGAACGAAAACTGCCCCGCAGCCGGGGGAAAGGAGAAGGACCATGGGATTGCTGGACAAGGTCGAGCGCGGTATCGAAAAAGCCGTCCGCGGTGTCTTCTCCACCGGTTCGCGCGCCCAGGTGGAACCTGTTGAAATCGCCAGCCGGCTCCGCCGCGAGGTGGACCACAAAGCCCTCACCATTGCCGCCGGCCGCACGCTGGCCCCGAACGTTTTCGACGTCCAGCTCAGTGACGGCGACTTCAAAAGGGCACAGGAGTGGGGCACGCCGCTGGCCGAAGAACTCTGCGACGTCGTCATCAACCATGTCCGCAGCCAGGGCTACACCCTGCAGGGCTCGGTGCGGATCTCCTTCCGCCGTTCCGAGGAGCTGCGCGCAGGCGACTTCGAGATCGTCTCCTCCACCGAAAAGTCCAAAGCCGGCCCCGGAGTCGCGTCGGTCAGGCCCAACCTGCCGCCAGCCCCCAGCCGCCCGCCCGTGCGGCTGCAGCCAGTCCTGGACATCGACGGCCAGCGTTACTCCCTCAATGCCCCCTCCGTCGTCCTGGGCCGGTCCTCCGAGGCCGACATCCTGGTTGACGACACCGGCGTATCGCGCCGCCACCTCGAGATCCGCACCACCAGCGGCGTCACCAGCGCTGTGGACCTTGGCTCCACCAACGGCAGTTACGTCAACGGCCATAAAGTGGCTGGCAGCACCGAACTGACCGACGGCTCCACCATCACGATGGGACGGACAAAGATCATCTTCCGCCTGCTTCCCGCCAACCCTGGGGGCCGCCCATGAGCGACCTGACCATCACTGCGCTACGGTTTGGCTTCCTGATCCTGCTGTGGGTCCTCATCTTCAGCATCGTGTCGGCCATGCGCCGGGACCTGATGGTGGGCCGCAAAGCCGCCGCCGGCACCCCGACCGCCCGGCAGGTCCGCAAGAATCCGGAACTGGCCGAGGCGCCGCCGCAGCCCCTCAAGCCGCAGGCCCACCAACTGGTGGTCGTCGAAGGCCCGCTCAAGGGAACCACCATCCCCCTGGCCGCCAGCCCCATCCTTCTGGGCCGCGCACAGGAAGCCACGCTGGTACTTGAGGACGACTACGCTTCAGGCCGCCACGCGCGGCTTTTCCCGCAAGGAAGCCGATGGTTCATCGAGGACCTTGGCTCCACCAACGGCACCTACCTGGCCGACCAGCAACTAACCCGGGCCCTGCCCGTTGAGCTTGGCGTACCCGTGAGAATCGGCAAGACGGTCATCGAATTGAGGCCATAGCCGTGGCCGCTGACCTTCCCGCCGGCGAGGCCACGCCCGTCCAGCGGCCCCTCATCATGCGCTATGCGGCGCGCTCGGATGTGGGACGCATCCGGGCCAAAAATGACGACTCGGCATACGTCGGCCGCCATTTGGCTGTGGTCGCGGACGGAATGGGCGGCCACGCCGGCGGCGATGTTGCCTCCGCTGCCACCGTGCTGGACATGCTGCACCTGGACCACGATGACTACGACGGCAATGCCGGCACCGTCCTCGCCGACGAAATCCAGACTGCCAACTCCCTGCTCTCCGAGCTGGTGCACATCAACCCCAAGCTGGCCGGCATGGGCACCACCGTCACATCCCTGCTACTCGCCGAGGGCAAGCTGCACTTCGCGCACATCGGCGACTCCCGGGCATACCGCCTGCGCGACGGCGAATTTGAACAGATCAGCATCGACCACACCTTCGTCCAGCGGCTGATCGATGAAGGCCGGCTCCGTCCCGAAGAGGCCGAAACCCACCCGCACAAAAACGTCCTGATGCGCGTCCTTGGCGACGTTGACGCCAGCCCCGAACTGGACCTGGACACCCTGGACGTCAAGCCCGGGGAGCGCTGGCTGCTGTGCTCGGACGGGCTCAACTATGTGGCCGGACATGTTGTGGAGCGGACCGTCCGCGAGACCAAGGACCTGCGCGAGTGCGCCGAAACGCTGGTCAACCTGACGCTTGAAGCCGGCTCACCGGACAACGTCACCGTGGTCATGGTGGAGATTATCGAGGAAACGCCCGACGACGTCAGCACCGCCGCCGTCGACATCATCCCTTCGCAGCTGCTCACCGACGCCCCTGCCGCGGACAGCGACGAGGACAGCGAAGCGGACAGCCCTTCACCGCGCCCGGAGACGGCCGACGACAAAAAGACCGTCGCCGAAGAAGCCGAAGAAAAGCCCGTTGCCGCGGAACCGACACCCTCCACCGACCCCCATCTCGGCGAGCACCTTTCGGCCGAAGTCCTGCGGCAGGAACTCGCATCGCGACCGCACGAACTGGTCGGTGCTGCGGCAACCGCGGCCGAGTCGGGCTCCATTCCCACGATCGCGGGCCGGACCGTGGCCCGGCGGGCCGCCACCGTCCTGACGCACAAGGCCGACACCCCCGTCGCGGAGGCGGATGACGCCCTCGGGCGGCCCAAACCCCGCCGCTGGGTCACCATGTCCATCGCCGCATCCGTGCTGGTGGTGCTGACAGTGGGCCTCTGGCTCGGTTACGCCTGGACTCAGACCCGCTACTACATCGGGGAATACGATTCCCGTGTGGCCATCTACAACGGTGTCTCGCAGCGGCTCGGCCCCCTCCAGCTTTCAACCCTCGAAGCCGTCACAGAGATCCGGATGGATTCCTTGCCCCAGTTCTCCCAGCAGCGCGTCCGGCAGACAGTTCCCGCGCGTGACCTCTACGACGCCCAGCGGATCGTGAAGAACCTCGAAGGCACCGGCACCATTGCTCCGCCGGATGAGTGCTTGACCCCGTCGCCCACTCCCGCCCCGGCAACTGCGCCGGCTGCAACACCCACAGCGCCTGCCCCATCGCCGGACCCGTCCGCTCCTGCGGCAGCGCCGGCTCCGTCCGCCTCGCCCAGGCCCACTGTCGTCTGTGAGGGAGGCCAGTGAGCCAGCTCAGCACTATTCCCAAACCCCGGCGCAACGTCGAACTGTTGTTGCTGGTCGTCGCCCTTACTGTGGGCATCGGCGCCAACATGCTGGTGGGCGTCGACCAGGAGAAGTCGTTCGACTCCGATTTCTGGTTCCAGTCCAGCCTCCTTGCAGTGGCTGCCCTGGTATTCCACATGGTCCTGCGGATCCGGGCCAAATATGCGGATCCGGTAATACTTCCCTTGGTAGTTGCACTCAACGGCCTGGGTCTTGCCATGATCCACCGCCTCGACGCCCCCGGGGAGGACACCGGCAACAACCAGCTGCGCTGGACCCTGGTCGCCATGGCCGTGGCCATCGGCGTGATCTGGTTCCTCAAGGACCACCGGGTGCTCCGCCGCTTCACCTACATCTCTCTGGCTGTGAGCGCACTCCTGCTGATTCTTCCTCTGGTGCCCGGCATCTCGGCCGGCGAAATCCTGGGCGCCCGCGTCTGGGTCCGGGTGGGTCCCATGACCTTCCAGCCGGGTGAGATCGCCAAGATCACCCTGGCTATATTCTTCGCCGGTTATCTTTCCTCGAACCGCGACCTCATTCTGCTGGCCGGCCGCAAGATCGGCCCGCTGCAGTTCCCCCGGTTCAAGGACATGGGGCCCATGATCACCGCCTGGCTGGTGAGCATCGGCGTGTTGATCTTCCAGCGCGACCTCGGGTCGTCCGTGCTGTTCTTTGGCCTGTTCATCGTGATGATCTACGTGGCCACCAGCCGCATCAGCTGGGTGGTGATCGGTGTGGCCCTGCTCCTGGGTGGCGGCTTCGTGGCAGCCCAGGTGTTTTCCCATGTCGAAGTCCGCATCTACGGCTGGCTGAACGCCTTCAGCCCGGACGTGTACGAGACCGGCAGCCGGCAAGTCATCGAGGGACTCTTCGGCATGGCTAACGGCGGCCTGGTGGGTACCGGCCTGGGCCAAGGCCGGCCGGACCTGGTCCCCTTCGCCAACAGCGATATGATCATCGCCTCCATCGGCGAGGAGCTGGGCCTGATCGGACTGTTCGCCGTGGTGCTGATGTACGTGCTGCTGTTCACACGAGGGTTCCGGGCGGCGCTCGGCACCCGGGATGCCTTTGGGAAACTGTTGGCCTGCGGACTCTCCTTCGCCATCGCCCTTCAGTGCTTCGTGGTGATCGGCGGAGTCACTCGGCTGATCCCGCTGACCGGTTTGACCACGCCGTTCCTCGCCGCCGGCGGTTCGTCGCTGCTGGCCAACTGGATCATCGTGGGCCTGCTCCTGCTGATCTCCCATACGGCGCGGGGACCGGTGGACACCACCCCCCTTCCACCCGGTGGCGCTGCGGAACCTGCGGGAATTGATACTCCCACCGAGGCGGTGAAACAAGCGTGAACCAAGCAATCCGTAATTCCTGGGTGGCAGCGATCGCCATGTTCGCCTTAATCTTCGGCGCCATCAGCTTCGTCCAGGTGGTGGGTGCCGATGACCTCAAAGGCAACCCCCTGAACCAGCGCGCTATTCTGCAGAATTACTGCAACGACCGCGGCGCCATCATCGTGGGCGGGGCCCCCGTGGCCGAATCGGTGAAAGGCACCTCCGAGGTCTGCCAGTTCCAGCGGACGTATGCACAGCCGGCACTCTATGCAGGCATCACGGGCTACTTCTCGAAGAACTACGGTGCCACCGGCCTGGAAGTTGCGATGAACGCCCAGTTGGCCGGCAGCTCAGACCAGCAGTTCTTCGACCGGATCGGCCAGCTCTTCCTGGGCAATCAGCCGAAGGGTGCCTCGGTGGAGCTCACCATCGATCCCGCCATCCAGAAGCTCGCCTACGACCTCATCCCGGATGGCCAACGGGGTTCCATTGTGGTCACCAATCCCAAGACCGGCGCCATCCTGGCCATGGTGTCCAAGCCGTCCTATGACCCCAACCTGATCGCCACCCAGGATGCCAAGGCCGAATCCACCAACATCAATGAGCTGGTCAAGGTCCCCGGCATCAACCTGAACCAGAATGTCAGCGGACCCACGGGAGAGCTGCTCGCTCCGGGATCGGTGTACAAACTCGTGGATGCCGCAGCCGCCCTCAGTTCCGGGAAGTACAACAAGGACAGCGTGCTCCCCAATCCGGCTGAGATGCCCTTCCCGGGGATCCAGTACAAGCTGCCGAACTATGCCGGGGGCAACTGTTACACCCAGGACACGGCCAGCTTTGCCTTCGCCCTGCAGCAATCCTGCAACACGCCGTTCGCCAGCATTGCCCTCGACCTGGGGCGCGATGCGATCGCCGAGCAGGCGGCAAAGTTCGGCTTCGGCGAGAATCTGGGCGACCAGTTGAAGCTTGCCTACGCCAGGGGCAGCGGCTTCCCGAATGATCTCGACGGGCCTGGCCTGGCCCAGTCTGCGATCGGCCAGAAGGACGTGCGCGCCACTCCGCTGCAGATCGCCCTGATGACGGCGGCCATCGCCAACAACGGCGTCCAGATGAGCCCCAGCCTGGTCAAGACCGTGCGGTCCCCGGACCTCCGGGTCATTGACGAGCCCCGGCCTGAAGCGCTCCGGACGTCCACTACACCGGAAATTGCCCGGCAGATCACCGAATGGATGACCAGTGCCGTGAGCCAGGGCATTGCCCGCGGCGCGGCCGTTCCGGGTGTGCAGGTGGCTGGCAAGACCGGAACCGCTGAACTGGGCAACGGCCTGAACAACTCCTGGTTCACCGGGTTTGCCCCGTCGAACAACCCGGAGGTGAGCGTCACCATCGTCATGGAGGGCGTAGACATCACCACCGGTGCAAAGCTAACCAGTCCGAACGCGAAGAAGATTTTTGAGGCGGTGTTGAATAAGTGAGGCCTACAACGGGAATCACCCTCGGCGGCAGATTCCAGCTGACCACGCGGATTGCGATCGGCGGGATGGGCGAGGTCTGGAAGGCAAAGGACCAGGTCCTGGGCCGTATTGTCGCCATCAAGGTACTCAAGGAGGAATACACCGGCGACCCCGGTTTCCTCCAGAGGTTCCGCGCAGAGGCACGCCACACCGCTCTCCTGAACCACGTGGGCATCGCCAACGTCTTTGACTACGGCGAGGAGGATGGCTCCGCGTACCTGGTCATGGAGCTCGTCCCTGGCCAGCCGCTGAGCAGCATCATCGAGCACGAGCAGGTATTGTCCCCGGACCGGACACTGTCCATGATGGCGCAGACCGCCCGCGCGCTTTCCGTCGCCCATGCCCAGGGGCTGGTCCACCGCGACATCAAGCCCGGTAACCTGCTGATCACCCCGGACGGCCGGGTCAAGGTCACAGACTTCGGCATCGCCCGCCTGGCCGACCAGGTCCCGTTGACGCAGACAGGCCAGGTCATGGGGACCGCCCAGTACCTCGCCCCGAGCAGGCCACTGGCCAGACAGCTACCGGCGCCTCGGACATCTACTCACTTGGCGTAATCGGCTACGAGTGCCTCACCGGGCACCGGCCGTTCTCCGGCGAATCCCAGATCGCCATTGCCCTGGCCCAGGTCAACGACGCCCCGCCGCCGCTTCCGGAGACCCTGCCTAAACCGGTCCGCGCGCTCCTGATGTCCATGCTGGCCAAGGACCCCAAGAACCGCCCGGCCAACGCCATCAAGCTGTCCGAAGCTGCCGAGGCCATCCGCAACGGCGATATTGACGCCGCGCATGCAGCGGTTCCCGGCATGTTGCTCTTTGAGGCGACCACCGGCCCCATTACTGCACCGGTGGACATTGCTACGGCACCCACCGGCGTCATCGGCCAGAAGGACAGCAACGCGACGTCCACGTCTGCCCTGCCCGTGCTTGGTGCCGCTGCCGGCGGCGCTGCAGTCGGCGCCGCAGCCGCGGGCGCAGCCACCGGAGCCGGGAGCACGCTGTCGCGTGCGGATGCCCTGGCCGCGGAGCGCAGCTGGGTGCAGGAGGAAGAGAAGTACGACGACGAGCCGGCCGACGAGCCCGACCGTCGCGGCCGCAGCCCCTGGACGTGGCCACTGGTCGCCTTGATCGTGCTGGTCCTGTTCGCGCTGGTGGGGTTCTTCCTGACGCAGCAGGGGATTTTTAACCCGGCCAACACCACCACCAACTCGGCGTCCAGCAGCCCGCCCGCCAGCAGCGCCAGCCCGTCAAAAACCTCGGCCTCCGCGACGCCTACCCCCAGCCGGACCACCGACGCGCCCACGCCAACTCCCACCCCCACCACGGTGGACATCATTTCGGCGGCCTACCTCGGGAAGGACTACCGTCAGGTCCAGGGGACGCTGGAAACCATGGGCCTGTCCGTGCGGGTCATCCCGCAGCAGAGTACCTCCACTGCCGGAACGGTGCTGCAGGTCAATCCCACGGGTACCGTGCCCAAGGGGGCTGAAGTGACTGTCACCTACGCGGTGCCGGCGCCCACCAGCAGCCCGACCACTCCGCCGTCCTCACAGGCTGCGTCTGCTGACCCGTCCGCCGCCCTGCCCAAATGCAACCCCGGCCAGCTGCCAGGATTGCCTCCTACCTGCGCGCCGTAGCCGTCAGGATTGACTGTGAATGACTCGCCCCGCACTCCGTTGCACCGGGAGGACAGCCTCCCGGTGGATAACCAGCGTGTCCTGAGCGACCGCTACGAACTCGGTGGAATCATCGGCCGAGGCGGGATGGCGGATGTCCACCGCGGAGTCGATACCCGGCTTGGCCGGACAGTTGCCGTCAAGCTTCTCCGCCCGGACATGGCCAGGGATCCGCAGTTCCAGGCGCGCTTCAAACGGGAAGCACAGTCCGTGGCGGCGCTGAACCACCCGTCCATCGTCGCCATCTACGACACCGGCGAACATACGGTTCCGGATGGCTCGGAGGACAGTGTCCGGGTGCCCTACATCGTGATGGAGTTCGTCGAGGGCAGGACCATCCGCGACCTGATCCGGGCCAAGGAAGTCAGCATTGACCAGGCCATCGACTTCTGCCTGGGCGTGCTCTCGGCCCTTGAATACAGCCACAAGGCGGGCATCGTCCACCGGGACATCAAACCCGCCAACGTGATGTACTGCGACGGCTCCAATTCGGTGAAGGTCATGGACTTCGGGATTGCCCGGGCAATCGCCGATTCATCTGCCACCATGACCCAGACCCAGGCCGTGGTGGGCACGGCCCAGTACCTCTCACCCGAGCAAGCCCGGGGCGAAACAGTGGACGCGCGCAGCGACCTGTACTCCGCAGCGTGCCTGCTGTACGAAATGCTCACCGCCCGCCCGCCCTTCATTGGTGACAGCCCGGTCTCCGTGGCGTACCAGCATGTCCGCGAAATCCCGGAGCCCGCGAGCAGCGTGAACCCGGAGGTTTCGGCCGCACTGGACAGTGTCCTGGCCAAGGCTTTGCAGAAGAACCGGGCGGACCGTTTCCAGGACGCGGCCGCCTTCCGGCGTGCTCTGCGCGCCGCCCGGGCGGGTGTGTCCGTGCCCGCGATGGCTGCAACTGAAGCCCCCACCGATCCCAACGACCACGTCCCGACGCCGGAACGTCCGCCCGCAACAGAAGCGTTCGGGCTCACCGGTGCCGGCTTCCTGGACGACGCCCCCACGGGGCGTTACAGCCTCACTGACACGCACGACGACGGGGCAACCCTTCCGGTGCGGGCGGCCACATCCAGCGGGCTCCGGGAAGCGGATGAACTGCCCCTGGGCTTCGCGCCGGAACGTGAGCGGACCGCGCGGCAGAAGTCCCGTCGTCGTACGTGGATGGCTACCCTGGTGATCTTCACCCTGCTGGTCCTTGGCGGCGGCGGTCTCTGGCTGTTCCAAATGATGAACCAGCCTCCTCCCGCGCCCCCAAAGGTGGAGGTCCCCGCGGTGGCGACCCTGACGGAGTCGGCGGCCCTGCAGGAACTTTATGTTGCCAAACTCAGCCCAAAGATCAAGCGGAACAAGCACGAGACGATTCCCAGCGGTACGGCCATCGGCACGGACCCGGTGGCCGGAACGTCGGTTGATCCCAACGCGGAGGTGATCCTGAACATCTCTGAGGGCCCAAGCGCCGTCAAGATTCCGGAGACCTTACCGGGCCAAACGGAGGCAGCGGCCCGTGACATCCTGCGCCAAAGCGGCCTGCAGGGCGCCGCGTCCACCACCACCGCCAACAGCGCCACCGTTCCTGCCGGCAGGGTGATTACCACCAGCCCGGCGCCGGGCCAGATGGTGGGCGTGGGCACCACGGTGGAGATCGTGATTTCCACCGGCAAGGTGTCCATGCCTGAACTGCGCGGCCGCACGCGTGCCGAGGCGGAAACGGCGCTGAAGGAACTTGGCCTGGTCCCCAACGTCCAGGAAGTGGAGAACTCCCAGGTGGAGGCGGGCCGGGTCACGGATCAAAGCGACCCCGTGAACGCCGTCGTCGATCAGGGCAAGACCATCAATATTGTGGTGGCCAAGGAACCGGCCCCAACGCCCACACCAACGCCAACCGCCACGCCCACAGCCACCAAAAAGGGCTGACCCTCCACCCGCTCCTTAAAGCAACGCGGGGTCACTTCGCGCCCATGTTCCCCTTCGGGATGGGCGCGAAGTGACCCCGCGTTGTTCGCGCGTGCCTGTCAGTGCTGGATAAGCGGACTCAGCTTGGCGGCCCGGGCGGCCGCTCCCGCCATACCCAGGGACTCGAGCCAGTTGCCCAGCATCTGGTAGCCGCCTTCGGTCAGGACCGACTCCGGGTGGAACTGCACACCGCACAGCGGTGCAGTGCGGTGCTGCAGGCCCATCACGACGCCGGTCGCTGTTTCGGCGGTGATCTCCAGGACGTCGGGGATGGTGTCCCTTACCGCTGCCAACGAGTGGTAGCGCGTCGCTGTCACGGGGGAGGGGAGCCCGGCGAAGACGCTGGTGCCGTTGTGCTCCACCAGCGACGTCTTGCCGTGCATCAGCTCCGGCGCGTGGGTCACTGTGCCGCCGTAGGCTTCAGCCAGGGCCTGGTGGCCCAGGCAGACACCGAACATGGGCTTGTTGTTCGCGCCGCACCACTTGATCAGTTCGATGCACACGCCGGCTCCGGCGGGGTTCCCCGGGCCGGGTGAGATGAGGACGCCGTCGCGCGTTTGGGCCATCTCGATGGCTTCAGCGAGGGTTACGTCATCGTTGCGGACAACAGTGGTCTCGGCGCCGAGCTCCTGGAGGTAGCCCACCAGGGTGTAAACAAAGCTGTCGTAGTTGTCTACGACCAGGATTTTGGTTGTGGTCATGGCTGGCTTGCAGAACCAATCGTTGAGTCGGTGAATGCGGTAAACCCGGACATCCAGGGGAACAGGAACTGAACCATCAGGATCAGTGCGCCGGCGATGAGGACCAGCGAGGTGAAGATCCGCAGCCAGAGGGGGCCCGGTAAGTGGCGGAAAATCCAGCCGTACATACTCAGCGTCCTCCCACGGCTGCCGCCACCTGGGCGGCGATTTCTGCCGGTGGTCCCGCCGAAGCAGGCCGCCAGCTGTCCAGCAGCGCGTAGGCGATGATGCGTTCCTCGGCGCCGAAACGCGGATTGCAACTGGTCATGGTGAGAAAGCTTTCGGTGGGAGTGACGCCGGGGCGGGTGGGGACCGGTTCCAGGACATCGGTCCGGTCCGGCATCACAATCTGGTTGTTGCGGAAGACATAGGTGTAGTAGCCGTCCTTGGTCTGGACGTAGATTTTATCCCCCGGGACAAGGGTGTGGATGTTGTCCAGGACGGCACCGTGCGTTTGCCGGTGACCGGCCACGGCGAAGTTCCCGACGGCGCCCGGCATCGCCGTGTTGGCGTAATGGCCAAGCCCCAGCGTATCCAGGACATCCCCGGTGGTTCCCTGGACGATGGGCCGGGTGTAGTTGGGCCCAAAGCGGGGGATGTACATGATGCCGATGGTGCCGGCATGGCCTGGCGCCGCGGAAACTGCCGGGGGTCCGTAATCCACGGGCGCTGCCGCTGGGCCCGGTTCCGGGGCTGCGGGCACTGTACCGCCGAGCCCCTGGGCGAATTCCTTGATGACCGCACTCTGTTTGGCGTCGGATTCGATGTTGGTCCACCACAGCTGCCATCCCACAAAGAGCAGGAGAATAATGCCGGCCGTGATGAGCAGTTCGCCGAGCACCTGCACGGTCCCACGCAGAATGGAAGCGCGGCCGGGCGCCGCACGGGCGGGCCTCCTGGCGGCGCGCCTCGCCTTCTCCTGCAAAACCACGCGTTCTCCTCCGGGGTGGCCGCGATGGGCGTTTGAGTGCCCTGAACTACGGCTAGAATTGACTGCTAGTAAGAATCCAGATTTGACCAAGATCGCGCAGACCGCTGGCAACTTCCTTCTTGCAGGATATCAAGCCCGCGACGCCGAGCTTGCTCCAGTCCGCCAAGGAGAGCACGTGCCCGAGTCAAAGCCACGCAAGAAGACCTCCAACGCCGCGCAGCCCGCTTCCGGGGCGCAGACGTACAAGCCCAACGCTGTCTGGTTCAAGCCGGTGATGTTCGGCCTGATGATCATCGGACTCTTCTGGATCATCACGTTCTACATCAGCGAGGGGCGGTTCCCTGTCCAGGCCTGGGCGTCGTGGAACATCGTGGCCGGCTTCGGCATTGCCATCATCGGCTTCCTGATGACCACCCGCTGGCGTTCCTGACGCTGGCTGCAGGACCCGTATGACTCCCGCGGGCACCGCCCAGCCCCGAAACGAGGGTGTGGACGGAACCGTACTGGGCGACGACGGCCTGGCCCGTCCGCCGTGGGCGGCCGTGGATCCGCTGTTGCGCGAGTACTACGACTCCGAATGGGGCGTGCCCGTCCGCGACGAACAAGGCCTCTACGAACGTATCTGCCTTGAAGGTTTCCAGGCAGGGCTCTCCTGGGCAACCATCCTCCGAAAGCGCCCTGCCTTCCGTCAGGCCTTCCTCGACTTCCAGCCAGACGCAGTTGCCGCCTTTACGGAAGCTGACGTTGAGCGCCTGCTCCAGGATCCCGGCATCGTCCGCAACCGGCTCAAGATCCGCGCTGCCATCACCAATGCCCAAGCCACCATCGCGCTTCGCGACAGGGAAGGCCTGGTTGACTTCGTCTGGCAGTTCCAGCCCCGAACCACTCCACGGCCGGCCTCGCACGCGGAGATCCCCACCCAGTCACCGGAATCGGTGGCGCTGTCCAAAGCGCTGCGGAAGCAAGGATTCTCGTTCGTGGGCCCTACCACCATGTTCGCGCTGATGGAAGCCATCGGCTTGGTGGATACCCATCTCCTGGACAGCCACCGGCGCGGTTCCTCAGGAGTCTGGACCGGCTGATCGGGCGCCCCCGGCCAGCTGACCGGGGCCCCGCCGGGCAGGTTCTCCCCAGCTGTTGGGAAAGTTATCCACAATGTGGATAACTTTCAGGTCGCCGAAAGCAACAGCCGCCCGTGCGGGCCATGACGCGCGGGACCGGATCCAAGGCTCTTGGAGGGACGGTTATTAACAGTGTGGATTAGCTGTGGATAACTCACGCGGTTAGCTACCGTCCGTCCGAAACGCGACGTCCTTGAGCTCAGCCGCACGGGAGCCCGCTCAGTTTTCCGCCAGGGACCTGGGGCCTCTCGGCTGTCCGCCACGGCCCGGGGCCCGCTCAGCGGTCCCGGCGGACCGGATGGTGGCTGGTGACGGATACCCGGTTAAAGGCGTTCATGGTGATGACCAGCCAGCTGACCACCGAAAATTCATCGGCGCTGAGGTGTTGACGGGCAAATCCTTCATCCAGCTCCCGGGCCCGGTGGTCAGGCAACTCGGTGATGCATTCGGCCAGGGCCAGGGCCGCGCGCTCCTTGTCCGTGAACAGGGCCGTCTCGCGCCATGCAGGCAGGACAGCGAGCCGCTGGTGGCTCTCCCCGGCCTCCACGGCGTCCCGCACATGCATATCGAGGCAATAGGCGCAGCCGTTGAGCTGGGAGGTCCGCACGTTGAGCAGTTCAATGGTCTTGCGGTCAATCCCGGCGGCATCGGCGGCTTCACGCACTTTCAGCCCCAGACCGTTAAGGGCACGCCATACCGCGGGGTGCTGCTTGTCGAGGAAAATGTGCTGGGTGGCGGCGGCGGTGCTCAAAGCGGTCCTCCTGGTTGGAAGCCTGTTGGGTCGGTGCTGCGTACGAACACCCTCGCACACACTCGGGAGTTTTCCACTTACTAACACTGGACTACCCACAACTTATCCACAGTTGTGGATAAGTTTCCACAAGCAGGCTCGGGAGGCCCCTTCATGGGCCCCGGTCTGGGAAACAGTGAAGTTTAGCCACATGACCGCAAGTTATTAACTCTGTGAACAACCCTGTTGATACACGCAGCCCGGATCCCCTCCGATTGGCCTGAAACGCGGGAAATAGCCAAGATATCCACAGACCGGGCATAAAGGCGTGGTTTTTCCACTTAACCACAGGCGCATCCCCAGGCGTTTTCCACAATTGTGGAAAACTGGCGGGCCAAATCCGGGACATGAGCGGACATCCGGGAGCAGGGGAACATCAAAATCCTGAACTACACCCGTGTAAGTTACCAACAGTGTGGATAACCCCTGTGGATAACTTCGCCCGTCGGTGCGACCGTCCACGGGAGCCCACCGTGGCGCCGAGCGGACCCTCACGCGTCACCAACTCGCCCGGCAGAGGAATACCGGCCCATCACAGATGCGGGTGTAGCGGCAGGCGGCGCATTCGACAGCGACACGGCATCGGCATAATCCCGTTGCCAACCGCGCCGCCGGCGTGATAACTTCCCGGTAATCGTGATCAATCGGCAGGAGGTGAGACCCATGAACGCAGTATCCATAGTGGGCGCTCCCCTGCAGTCCACGATCTCGCGACTGAGGTAGTCGTCACCGGGAGCGCCCAAACAGGCAATTCGCGAAAGGCGACTCCCATGAACACAACACCTTCTTCAATTCCGCACCTCACCTCGACGACGGCCTCCGACCGGCCGGGGTCCGACCAGGATCAGACGCAGGTCGACGCCACAAAGCGCGCGCCCGCCGCGGGCGAGCGGGCGTTGGTCCTCGGTGGCGGCGGATCGACAGGCAACGCGTGGCTGATCGGCGTCATCGCCGGCCTGTTCGATGCCGGGCTGGACGTGACCACAGCCGACCTGACCATCGGGACGTCAGCGGGCTCGACGGCCGCGGCCCAGATAGCTGGCGCGACCCCGACCCAACTGCTTGCCGGCATCCTCGACGCTGCGCCCCAACAGCGGACCGGTCCGGCCGGCTCCGACCCAGGACGCGTCCCGATCAGGCCGGCAGCTGAGCACATGGAGAGAACGAGCAGGATCATCGCCGCCGCTGAGGATGCGGCTGACATGCGCCGCAGAATGGGCGCGGCGGCTCTCGACATGGATGCGGCGTCGGACGGCTCCTGGCAGACACACTGGCGCGCCACCGTCGCCGCGCGGCTGCCCAGCCACGCCTGGCCGCGACGAACGGTGCTTATCACGGCGGTCGATGCCCAAACCGGGGAACCGGTCGTGTTCGACCGACACAGCGGGGTCGACCTGGCGGACGCCGTGGCCGCCAGCTGTGCCAGCGGCCGTCCCTACCGAATCGGGGACAACCGATACATCGACGGCGGCTACAGACGCAACGAGAATGCTGATCTGGCAGCCGGATACCAGCGGGTGCTGGTGCTGTCACCCTTCGGCGGCAGAACACGGACGCCGCTGGAGTGGGGCATGCAGCTTGCAGCCCAGGTCGACGAACTACGCGCACGCGGCAGCAGAGTCGAAACGATCTTCCCGGACAGCAACTCCGAGCACATGTTCGGCGCCAATGCGATGGATCTGTCCCTGCGTCCGCCCGCTGCTCGGGCTGGTTACAACCAAGGCAGAGCCCTTGCCGGGCAGCTCACCGAATTCTGGCGCTGACGCCGACGAAACCAGTCGACCCGGCAGGCGTGACGGCACCTGCTCATGCTGCGGATCCGAGGCTGCGCCGTGCAACAGCGTGACCCGGCGCCCCGACTACACCCTCGATCATGACAGGCCCGAATACCGCGGCGGCCTCGCACGGCGCATCAAAGACCCCGGTGTCCGCTGGATACCGGGGTCTTGAATTGGGCTGGTGGAGGTGGGGCTGGGGATCCGGGCGGTCAGCCGGCCGTAACGCGGAGCCAGCTCACCAGGGCCAGCAGGAGGACCACAGCGGCGAGTCCGGCGGCATGCAGCAGACCCTGCCGCGGGCCGCGGGGAGTATATGCAATCACGGCAGCGCAGAGGGCGCCGGTGACCAGCCCGCCCAGGTGCGCCTGCCAGGCGATCTGGGGGACCACAAATCCAATCACGCCGTTGATGGCGATCAGGATCCACAGTTGCCGCGTATCTCCACCGCGTTTCCGCTGCACCAGGAGCATTGCCCCGAAGAGTCCAAAAATGGCACCCGAGGCGCCCACCACTCCGGCAAGAGGCACCCCGGGCTCGTAGCTGGGAGTCAGAAGAAGGTACCCGACGGAGCCGCCGATGGCGGAGATGAGATACAGGGCCAGGAAGCGGACCCGGCCGAGGAGCGGTTCGAGTGCCTGGCCGAAAATCCACAGCATGTACATGTTCAGCACAATGTGGAGGATGAATCCCTGGGAGTGCAGGAAAGCCGCCGTCAGCATCCGCCAGGGTTCGAACTCACCAAATTCGGGACTGGCAAACACATTGGCGAACGCCAGGTTCTGGTAGATCCATTCGCCGGGAACCACCCATTGCAGAACGTACATCACCGCGCACACGGCGATGATTCCGAACGTCACCACGGGCTTGCCGGTTGCTGCGGCGCCGCCGTACACAGTCTTGACGGCCGGCGTCGCCCGCTTGGTTTCGTTGACGCAGTCAACACACTGGAATCCGACGGCGGCCGCCCGCTGGCAGTCCGGGCACGCTGGGCGCCCGCAGCGCTGGCAGCGCACATAGGAGGGCCTGTCCGGGTGCCTGGGGCACACCGGAACCTGCGCGGACGGCTCAGCCGCCGGAATTCCGTAGCTCATGCGATGGGCTAGAGCTGCTCGATGTCGATGCTGTTGATGGTGACGTCCTCAACCGGGCGGTCACCCATGCCGGTGCGGACGCCCTCGATGGCGTCGACGACCTTCTTGGAGTCTTCGTCAGCAACCTCGCCGAAGATGCTGTGCTTGCCCTGCAGCCAGTCGGTGGGGATGGTGGTGATGAAGAACTGTGAGCCGTTGGTGCCCTTGCCTGCCTGGATACCGGCGTTGGCCATAGCCAGCTTGTAGGGGGCATTGAAGCTGAGTTCGGGGTGGATCTCGTCGTCGAACTTGTAGCCCGGTCCGCCCACGCCGCGGCCCAGCGGATCGCCGGCCTGGACCATGAAGTCCTTGATGATGCGATGGAAGATGGTGCCGTCGTACAGCGGCGTGCCCGTCTTGTCCTCGCCGGTCTCGGGGTGGGTCCAGGCCTGCTCACCGGTGGCCAGGCCAACGAAGTTCTTGACCGTCTTCGGCGCGTGGTTGCCGAAGAGATTAACGACGATGTCGCCGAGGCTGGTGTGGATGGTTGCTTTTGCAGTTGCGATTGCAGTCATGCCGCCTATTCTTTCACGGCAGGTCAACGCGAAAGGGGCTGGACCGGCAGTTCCGCGCTGGGTGAAATCAGCCGTAAATCCGCTGGAAGAATAGCCGGTGCAGGTCAAGGCACGTAGGCTAACAACAGAACCGTCACATTAATCGGGAGGTAGTTGTGAAGAAATCGGATCGTATTGCCCGCGACCTTGAACAGTCAGTCAACAGTGCAGTTGAGAGTGCCAAGGACTGGGCATCCCCCCGCGTGGAAGCAGCAGTGGATTGGGCCGTTCCCCGACTCCAGCATGGCCTGGACACCGCATCTCCCAGGATCCAGGAAGGTCTCAAGACCGCCGCCCACAACCTTGCCGACGGCGTTGCAACAGTGACACCGCGCATCCAGGAGGGGCTCGCCCAGCTCGCCCCGAAAATCCACGACGCCGTTGAGGTCGCCACTCCGCGCCTGCACGAAGCCCTGGACAAGGCCACTCCCGTCATCCAGAACGCCAGGGACCGCGTGGTGGTGGAATACCTGCCGCGCCTTTCGGACCAGATCGGCCACGCGTCCGACGCCGTGCACCGCACCTTGGAAAGCGCGCCGTCCCACGTGGACGCCGTCGCCCAGCGGCTTGCCGACTCCGGCGTGGTGCATTCCCTCCAGGGACAGGCCCAGACGGCCGGCACCCAGCTCAAGGCCGCCGCGCACGAAGCCGGTAAGGCTGTGGGAGTCCAGATCGCCCAGCCGCAGAAGCCCAAGAGGCGCGGCTGGCTGGTGTTCGGCATCATCGCCGCGGCAGTCGCCGCCGGCGTCGCCGCCTGGAAGGCCTCCAAGCCCGTAGAAGATCCGTGGAAGACCCCCTCTCCTGTCACGCCTGCACCGGTTCCTGCCACCACAGTGAACGACGCCAAGGACACGTCCGAGGAAGCAGCCAGCAAGGCTGCAGCCGCCCCGGCTTCGGCCGCTGACGCCGTGGCCGACCAGGCGAAGGATGTTGCCGCGGACGCGAAGGACACCGTAGAGGACGCGGCAGAGAAGGCCAAGCACGTCGCCGACGAATCGGCCGACGCGGCAGCCAAGGCGTCCACCGATGCCAAGACCGCCATCAAGAACATCGCGGCCAACATGAACGGTTCCGCGGACAAGGGCAGCAACTAGCACTTCCGGCGCGGTCGCGCCGTCCATTGAAGGGGCTCCGCCTGGTGCGGGGCCCTTTCAGTGTTTTCCCAGTGTTTGTCCGGACTGGACCCGGTCGCTGGCGGGACAAATCCCGATCGGTGCTAAATTTGAACTGATGTCAGCCGATAAATCCTCTGGGGATGCCTTGAACGACGCAGCACAGCTGCCGTGCGTGTCCATTGTCATCCCGGCCTACAATGAGGAAAGTGTCATCCGGCAGTGTCTGATCGCTGCGGTGTACCAGTCCGTGCCGGCCCACGAGATCATTGTGGTGGACAACCTCTCCACTGACCGCACCGCCGCCGTCGTGGCGCAGATGCAGCTGGAGTATCCGGAAAGTCCCATCATCCTGCTCAGCCAGGACCGGGACCAGGGCCTGATTCCCACCCGGAATTTTGGCCTCAACCATGCCACCGGCGACGTCCTGGGACGCATCGACGCCGATTCTGTTGTAGAGCCGGACTGGGTCGAACAGGTCCAGAAGGCCTTTTCTGACCCGTCAGTCCAGGCAGCCACCGGACCGGTGGTCTACTACGACATGCCGATGCGGCGGTTTGGGCTCAAGGCAGACGACAAGATGCGCCAGCTGATGCTCAAGCTCGCCAAGCACCAGTACCATTTCCTGTTCGGCTCCAACATGGCACTGCGCGCTACGGCATGGGAAACCATCCGGGATGAAACCTGCCGTGACGAGAAGGATGAGATGCATGAGGACATTGACCTCTCCCTGCACCTCGCCGACCACGAACTCAAAGTCCAGTACTGGCCCCAGATGGTGTCCGGGATGTCCGCCCGCCGGCTCGAGGATTCACCGCGGGATTACCGGTACTACGTGACCCGCTTCGACCGTACCTACAAGGCGCACAACGTCAAGAAAATGGCCCTCAAGGCACCCATGGTGGTGTTCTTCTCGGTTTACTTCCCGGCGAAGCTCCTGCGGGCTATCCACACGGTCAACACCGCCCAGCCTGTCCGCCGCGGCGGACAGTAAGCGCGTCTCCGAAGCCCTGGCCTCAGTGGCCTGGCCTCAGTCCGTCCCGAGGTCAGCCAGACGGTCCGATGGCGGTCCGTCCGCACGGGGGCCGAAGCCGTCCCGACGTTTCCTGAAACCCGCCCGCTGTCCCAGAACCACGACGGCGAGGCCCACGAGGATGAGCCCCAGCCCGCCGTAGGTACCGGCAGGCAGAGTCTCGTGCAGAAAGACCGCGGCCAGGACGGCTGCGCCGGGGATCTCCAGCAGGATGATCATCGACACCAGCAGCGGGCTCATGGTGGCCAGCAGGTGGTTAAAAGCTGTGTGACCCACCAGTTGGGCACATACGGTGATGGCCAGGATCCCTACCCAGCCAACGGCGTCGAACCCCACCAGCGGCTGACCGCTTACGAGCGCCAGCACCGCCACAAAGGCCGCGCACATCCCATAGCAGAGCGTGGTGTAGGTTCCCGTGGTCATGGTCTGGCGGGCCTTGCCGCCGGCAAGCGTGTAGAGGCCGGCCAGGGCACCGCCGGCGACGGCCAGGAGGTCACCCAGGAGCGCGTCAGGCGAGGACCCCATATCGAACCCGGTGATGGTGGCAACGCCGCCAAAGGCGATCCCGAGCCCTGCCAGCACCTGCCAGCGGTGCCTGGTGCCACGGAAGAGCTGGAAGACCGCGATCCAGGCCGACTGCAGGCAGACCAGGGCCGTAGCGGCGGCCACGGACGTGAGCTGGAGGGACGTGATGAAGCAGGCAAAGTGCAGGGCGAGGGCGACGGCGGCCAGCAGCGCCCAGCGGAACTCGGGACCGGTGATCCGGCCGAACTGCCGGGGTTCGCGGACCAGGGTGGGAGTGGCCATGACGGCAGCCCCGATGGCGTTGCGCCAGAAGGCGATGGCGAGGGCGCTGACGGTGGTGGCACCGAGGGTCGCGGCGATCAGCGGCCCGGACGAAGCTACGCCCAGGACCCCCAGGGCCGCAAGAAGGAGGTTCACCGTTCAACCCTACTGTTCTGCATTAACACTGTTCCGCATTAACTGCAGAGTCCCGGACAGCTTTTCGGCTGTCCGGGACTTCCTTATGGTGGAGGCACGGGGACTCGAACCCCGAACCCCCTGCTTGCAAAGCAGGTGCGCTACCAATTGCGCCATGCCCCCATAAGAAGCAACCCGTCAATCATACCCTAGAACCATGGAGCCTTTTGCAGGCTCCCGGTCCGGGAATCCGGCCTATTCGACCTTGTCGGTCGACTGGCTCCAGATTGTTTTCCGGGCCTCGGATTCCTGTGCTTTCCTGTAGAGCAGGACGCCTGCGATCGCAGCTGCAAGTACAAGCAACTTCTTCACATGCTCCCCGTTCCGGTCCCGCCTGCCGTGAAGCAAACCAAACCTTCCTTCGAACCTGCACAGGTTCCGTGGGCGTACCAGGACTTGAACCTGGGACCTCTTCGTTATCAGCGAAGCGCTCTAACCGCCTGAGCTATACGCCCCGATGCCTCATCGGGCCGAGACATGACTTTACAGCACATCCCGGCCCGATCTCAAATCGAGGCATTTCGCCGGAGAAATTCCGGTGAAATTATGGGTTTTCAGTCGTCCGTGAGGGTAACGCCGATGCCGCCGACAAGCGTTGCGGAGATGTTGTAAAGCACCGCTGAGAGCATGGACAGCGCCGTCAGCAGGACAACGTTCACCACGGCGATGATCGTGGCGAAGGAAGCTACCTGGCCCAGGGATGCGACCTTCTTCAGTTCGAAGCCGCCGCCCTCGGAGCCTGCCAGGGTGCCCAGGAGGCTGTCCACCTGGTCAAAGATTCCGGTGAGGTCCAGGACAGTCCACAGGACAATGGCGGCCACGACGGTGACGATTCCCAGCGCCACCGACAGGAGGAATGCCATCTTCAGGACCGACCAGGGATCCACCTTGCTGACCAGCAGCCGTGCACGCCTGACCTTGGCCTTGGGTGCAGGCTTGATCAGGCCGGGCTGGCCCAGCGGCGACCGTCCCTGCACCGGGCGCTGGCTGGTCTGGCCTGCCTGAGCCCTATCCTGCGCAGGGCGTTGGCCGGGGGTGGCCGGACGTTGCCCCGGCGCGCCGGTAGGGGCCGGCGGACGCTGCTGCGGCCGGACGGGGGCGTTCACGCGTGGTGCAGCCGCGGGCGGCGGCGTTCCGCCGGGGACGTTGCTGCTCGGTTTGGGATATGAGTCGGGATTACTCACTCGTTACCTCCGGTGTAGTCTTCGTTCGGCTCAGCGTCGCCGGAGGCGTCCTCTGACTCAACAGCCGGTGATGTTTCGGCCGTTGATGCTGACCCTGCGGATCCCTCGGGGGACCCGGCCTCTTCAGCCAACGTTACGTCATCGTCCGCGGATTCTTCGCCCTCGAGGCCGCGTTCGCTGTTCCTGGCCACTTCGATGATGCGGTCGTTCTTGTCCGGCTTCGCGAAGATAACGCCCATGGTGTCGCGGCCCTTGGCGGGTACGCCGGCCACTGAGGAACGGACAACCTTCCCGCCTTCCATGACCACCAGGACCTCATCTTCTTCCTGGACAATCAGGGCGCCTACGAGGTGGCCACGTTCCTCCTGGTACTTGCCCACCTTGATGCCGAGGCCGCCGCGGCCCTGCAGGCGGTATTCCTCCACGGCGGTGCGTTTGGCGTACCCGCCTTCGGTGACGACAAAAACAAACGAACCATCCGTGACGACGTCGGCCGCCAGCAGTTCATCGTCCTCCCGGAACTTCATGCCCGTGACACCGGATGTGGCCCGTCCCATGGGACGCAGGGCATCGTCGGTGGCGGTGAAGCGGATGGACTGGCCCATGCGGGAGACCAGCATGAGGTCATCCGTTTCGGAGACCAGCTGGGCCGAAACCAGCTCGTCCTCGTCACGCAGGTTGATCGCGATGACGCCGGCGGAGCGGTTGGTGTCGTAGTCCTCCAGCCGGGTCTTTTTGACCAGGCCGCGCTTGGTGGCCAGCACCAGGTAAGGAGCCTGCTGGTAATCCCTGATGTCCAGGACCTGGGCGATGTGCTCGTCCGGCTGGAAAGCCATCAGGTTGGCGACGTGCTGGCCCTTGGCATCACGGCCGGCCTCCACCAGTTCATAGGCCTTCGCCCGGTATACCCGGCCGAGGTTGGTGAAGAACAGGAGCCAGTGGTGGGTGGTGGTCACGAAGAAGTGCTCCACCACGTCGTCACCGCGGAGCTGGGCGCCCTTGATGCCCTTGCCGCCGCGCTGCTGCGACCGGTAGTTGTCGCTGCGCGTGCGCTTGACGTAACCGCCGCGGGTGATGGTGACAACCATTTCCTCTTCGGGGATCAGGTCTTCCATGGACATGTCGCCGTCGAAGCCCATCAGGATCCTGGTGCGGCGGTCATCACCGTGCTTGGCCACGATCTCGCCCAGCTCGGTGCTGATGATTTCGCGCTGCCGCTCTTCAGAGGCAAGGATCGAGTTGTACTCGGCGATCAGGGCCTCGAGTTCGGAATGGCGGTCCTGGATCTTCTGGCGCTCCAGGGCTGCCAGGCGGCGCAGCTGCATGTCCAGGATGGCCCGGGCCTGCAGTTCGTCGATGTCCAGCAGTTGCATCAGTCCGTCGCGCGCGGCTTCGGTGGTGTTGGACGCACGGATGAGCGCAATGACTTCATCCAGCGCGTCCAGGGCCTTCAGGAGGGCACGCAGGATGTGCGCCTCTTCTTCGGCCTTGCGCAGGCGGTACCGGGTCCGGCGCGCAATGACGTCCATCTGGTGCGTTACCCAGTGGCGGATGAAGGCGTCCAGGCTCAGCGTCCGCGGAACCCCGTCCACGATGGCCAGCATGTTGGCGGAGAAGTTGCTCTGCAGGTCGGTGTGCTTGTAGAGGTTGTTCAGCACCACCTTGGCCACGGCATCGCGCTTGAGCACAATGACCAGCCGCTGGCCGGTGCGGCCGGAGGTCTCGTCGCGGAGGTCCGCGATGCCGGAAATCTTGCCATCCTTGACCAGCTCCGCGATTTTGATGGCCAGGTTGTCCGGGTTGGCCTGGTAGGGCAGTTCGGTGACCACCAGGCAGGTGCGGCCCTGGAGTTCCTCGACGTTGACCACGGCGCGCATGGTGACGGAGCCGCGGCCCGTCCGGTACGCGTCCTCAATGCCCCTGTGGCCGAGAATGGTTGCGCCGGTGGGAAAATCGGGTCCCTTGATACGGAGGAGCAGCTCCTCGAGCAGCTCCTCGCGGGTGGCCGTCGGATTGGTCAGGTACCACTGGACGCCGTCAGCCACTTCCCGGAGGTTATGCGGCGGAATGTTCGTGGCCATGCCCACGGCAATGCCGGAGGAGCCGTTGACCAGCAGGTTGGGGAAACGCGCCGGCAGGATGGTGGGTTCCTGGTTCTTGCCGTCGTAGTTGTCCTGGAAGTCGACGGTTTCCTCGTCGATGTCCCGGACCATCTCCATGGCCAGCTGGGACATTTTCGTTTCGGTGTACCGCGGGGCGGCGGCACCGTCATTGCCCGGCGAACCGAAGTTGCCCTGGCCCAGGGCCAGCGGGTAGCGCATGGTCCAGTCCTGGATCAGGCGGACCAGCGCATCGTAGATCGCAGTGTCGCCGTGGGGGTGGTACTGGCCCATGACCTCGCCCACCACACGGGCGCACTTGTTGAACGACCGTTCCGGCCGGTAACCGCCGTCGAACATCGCGTACAGGACGCGGCGGTGCACGGGCTTGAGGCCATCGCGCACATCGGGAAGGGCACGGCCCACAATAACAGCCATGGCGTAGTCCAGGTAGGAGCGCTGCATTTCCGTCTGCAGGTCCACCTGCTCCACACGGTCAACCAACACGTCGCCTTCAAGAACGGTTTCCGGAAGATCGGCGGATTCCGCCGGGTTCTCGGGTGTCTCGTCACTCATCGTTTATATTTTCCGTTTCAGGTATATGTCGGGCTTGGAATATCTACTCGGTGAACCGGTCAGATATCCAGGAACCTGACGTCCTTGGCGTTCTGCTGGATGAAGTTTCGGCGGGACTCCACGTCTTCGCCCATCAGTGTGGAGAAGGTCTGGTCCGCTGCCAGGGCATCGTCCATGGTGACCTGCAGGAGGGTCCGGTGGTCCGGGTCCATGGTGGTGTCCCACAGCTCGGTGTAGTCCATCTCGCCCAGGCCCTTGTAGCGCTGGATGCCGTTGTCCTTCGGAATACGGCGGCCGGCGGCCTGCCCGGACAAGAGCTTGGCATCGCGCTGTTTGTCGCTGAAGACGTAGTCGTGCGGCGCGTTGGACCACTTGATCCGGTACAGCGGGGGCTGCGCCAGGTACACGTAGCCGTTTTCGATCAGCGGGCGCATGTAGCGGAACAGCAGCGTCATGAGCAGCGTGGTGATGTGCTGGCCGTCAACGTCAGCATCGGCCATCAGCACGATCTTGTGGTACCGGAGCTTGCTGAGGTCGAAGTCCTCGCCGATGCCGGTGCCGAACGCGGTGATCATGGACTGGACCTCGGTGTTGCCCAGGGCCTTGTCCAGCCGGGCCCGTTCCACGTTCAGGATCTTGCCGCGCAGCGGCAGGATGGCCTGGGTTTCAGGGTTGCGGCCGCGCTTGGCGGAACCGCCGGCGGAGTCGCCCTCCACGATGTACACCTCACAGCGGGCGGGATCCTTCGAAGAACAGTCGGACAGCTTGCCGGGCATCCCGAATGATTCCAGCGGGCTCTTGCGGCGCGCATTGTCACGGGCCTTCCGGGCGGCCATCCGGGCCTGCGCCGCGGAAATGGCCTTGCGGATAACATCGCGGGCGGGGCCGGGGTTGCGTTCCAGCCAGTCGCCCAGGCCGTCGGTGACAACGCGCTGAACGAAGCCCTTGACCTCGGAGTTGCCGAGCTTGGTCTTGGTCTGGCCCTCGAACTGCGGCTCGGCCAGCTTCACCGAGATGACCGCCGTGAGGCCTTCACGGATATCGTCACCGGTGAGGTTGTCATCCTTTTCCTTGATGATGCTCTTCTCCCGCGCGTAGCGGTTGATGAGGGAGGTCATCGCGGCGCGGAAACCCTCTTCGTGGGTGCCGCCCTCGTGGGTATTGATGGTGTTGGCGTAGGTGTGGACGCTCTCGGAATACGCGTTGGTCCACTGCATCGCCATTTCCAGCGCGATGTGCCGTTCCGTGTCCTCGGTTTCGAAGGAAATGACGTCCTCGTGGACAACATCAACCTTTTTGCCCGAGTTCAGGTGCTTCACATAGTCCAGCAGGCCGTCGTCGTACTGGTACACCACGGTGCGGTGCTCAGCGGTGACTTCACCTTCGGTGACCACAGCGTCAAGGTCAAGGTCCTCAGTGGCGTCCGCGTTCGACGCTGCGGTGCGCTCGTCCGTGAGGGTGATCCGCAGGCCCTTGTTCAGGAAGGCCATCTGCTGGAAGCGTGCGCGGAGGGTTTCGAAATCAAATTCCGTGGATTCGAAGATGCCCGCGTCCGGGTAGAAGGTCTGGGTGGTGCCGGTGGTGTCGCTCTCTTCGCCCTTGATCAGCCCGCCCTGGGGCTTGCCGCCGTCGGCGAAGGACATCCGCCAGACGTTGCCCTGCCGCCGGACCTCAGTGTCTACCCTGCTGGAGAGCGCGTTCACCACGGAAATGCCCACGCCGTGGAGGCCGCCCGAGACCGCGTAGCCGCCGCCGCCGAACTTGCCGCCGGCGTGCAGGATGGTCATAACAACTTCTACAGTGGGCTTGTGCTCGGTGGGATGCATGTCCACGGGGATTCCACGGCCATCATCAACAACCTTCACACCGCCGTCGGCCTGCAGGAAGATTTCGATGTGCGTGCAGTACCCGGCCAGCGCCTCATCAACAGAGTTGTCCACCACTTCATAGACCAGGTGGTGCAGGCCGCGCGGCCCGGTGGAACCGATGTACATGCCCGGGCGTTTCCGGACGGCTTCGAGGCCCTCAAGTACGGTGATGTCGCTAGCGCCGTATTCCCGGGGTGTCACGGCCTCCGCCGGCGTATCAGGGGTAGGTACGTCCTCCGCTGCGCGTTCCACTGCCTGGGTATCTGTATTGTCGTTAGCCACAGGTGCTGTCGACTCCTCTTTTTCGATGATGGCCGGCATAGGCCTTCCATGGGAAAGCATCCGCCAAAAGGCACAAGCTGATGGCGCTGACGGATACGTCGACGTGCGGGACCGAAGTCCGCCTGCGGGGAGCGTGCGGAAAACGGACTCAGTCAACGTTTCACCGGCGCCCAGTTATCTGCTGTGATTCTATCGTGAAATGGGCGTCAAACGCGCATTCCGGCGGGCGTCGCGGGAGCGGGATGTGCCGATGCGAGGCCATTGATCCCGCCTAGGGCGCCCTCGAGGTCCCGTCTCCGGGTGCCTATACGCCCCACGGGCGTTAGACCGCCCTACACGCCGCCGGACGAATATACAAGAGCCGACGGCGGCGGCTAGCCGTAGGTATCGCGCGGCCCGCGGCCGTTGACGGTCCGTCCGCCCTTGCGCCAGCTGGGTGCCGACGGTCCGAGCACCTGGATGCTGGTGACCACGCCGTCGCCTAGTTCCGTGCGGAATTTCTCCAGCAGGCTGATACTCAGGAGCCGCAGCTGCGTGGACCAGGCCGTCGAGTCGCAGCGCACGTGAAGGGTGGTATCGGTAAAGCTCTCCGGGGTGCAGTGCGCTGAAATCTCCGGGCCAACCAGCGTGGCCCACTCCGCCATGACCGACCCCACCGCTACCGGCGAGCTCCAGCCACGTTCAGCAACGAGGCGTCCCACGACTTTGCCGAGTCCCAAGGGATCACGGCCGGTGGAGTGGAACTGGCTGAAGCCCCGGGTGTCCCTGATCCCACCCTTTGTTTTGGCGGCGCCGGCCTTTGGGAGTGCCTTTCGGCGGATTTCGCCGCGCGCGGCCGCGGCCTCGCGCATGCGGTTCAGCGCCGCCTGCGGCGCATCGATGTTGTCAGGATCCCGGCCGGGCTGCAGCCCGCCCTTTTCATCCTTGTTCATCGATTCCTCCCGGAATGACCTTCACCCGCCGGCCGGAGAGTTCCTCCGGGATATCGGCGTCAACGGCGGCGGTCACCAGGACCTGTTCCGCGCCGGAGACTATTGCCGCCAGTTTACGCCGCCGCTGTACATCCAGCTCGGCGAAAACGTCGTCGAGGATGAGGATCGGGGCAGACCCGCCGGTCCTGGCGTCATCGAGCATGACGTAATAGGAGGCGAGCCGGAGGGAGAGGCACATGGACCAGGTTTCACCGTGCGAGGCATATCCCTTGGCAGGCGCTTCGCCGAGGATCAGTTCCAGCTCATCCCGGTGCGGCCCCACCAGGGAGATTCCACGTTCAAGTTCCTTGCGGCGGGAGGCTGCGAAGGCCTGGACATAGCGCCCGGTGAGGTCCTCAATGGTGAGGTCCCGGAGGTCTTCGGCAGCGGCGGACTCCACCGCCAGCGAACTTCCGCCGGCACCCGGTGCCGAACCGCCGTCGTCGTCCATCAGGTTTTGGAGGGTGGACCGGTAGAGGGCGTTGGCCTCCTTGGAGCCATCCGTGAGCTGGGCATATGCCTTGGCCAGATGCGGGCGCAGCAGTTCCACCACTTCCAGCCGAGCGTGCAGCAACTCAGCGCCCGCCCGGGCCATGTGATGGTCCCAGACATCGAGGGTTGCTTCATGCCCTGCAGTGAATTTTCCGGCCCGGGCGGATTTGAGCAGGGCGTTGCGCTGCTTCAGGACACGGTCGTAGTCCGTGCGGGTCGCCGAATGCCGCGGCATAAGGCTGACCAGCAGCTCGTCGAGGAACCGGCGGCGGTTGGACGGATCTCCCTTGACCAATGCCAGGTCCTCGGGGCGAACAGCACAGTCTGGCAGATCCCCAGGAGATCCCTGGCCCGGACCGGATTGCTGCGGTTGATGCGCCCCCGGTTGGCGCGGCTGGCATTGATCTCAAGTTCCAGGACCGTGGTCTGTTCGCCGCGGACCAGACGGGCCCGGACCAGCGCGCGGTCGGTGCCGAACCGCAGCAGCGGGGCGTCGGAACTGACCCGGTGCGAGCTGAGGCTGGCCAGGTAGCCGATGGCTTCCATGAGGTTGGTTTTGCCGATGCCGTTTGCCCCGACGAGCACGGTGACCCCCGGTTCGAGCGGAAGGTCAACCTGGGCGTAGCTGCGGAAGTCAGTGAGCGAAAGGTGTTCTAGGTACACGCGGTGTTCGACAATTCTCGGAACGGGCGGGTCCCGGGGTGGATGTTATTTGGCGGGACGGGTGGCATGCCCGCCGAACTGGTGACGCAACGCTGAAACCATTTTCATCGCGGGCGAGTTTTCTTCGCGGGAGGAAAAGCGCGCGAAGAGCGCAGCCGTGATGGCAGGTGCCGGAACAGCGTTGGCGATGGCTTCCTCAACGGTCCAGCGTCCCTCGCCCGAGTCCTCGACGTAGTCATCGATGGATTCGAGTCCCGGGTCCTCGTCCAGCGCCTTGACCATCAGGTCCAGCAGCCAGGACCGGACCACGGTGCCCTTCTGCCAGGCGCGGAATGTACCGGGCAGATCGTCAACAATGTCCTTGGCGGCCAGCAGTTCGTAGCCTTCGGCGTAGGCCTGCATCAGACCGTATTCGATGCCGTTGTGGACCATCTTGGCGTAGTGTCCGGCACCGATTCCGCCAACGTGGACAAAGCTGTCCGCCCGCTCACCTTCGGGACGGAGCACATCAAAAACCGGCAGTGCCCGCTCAATATCGGCGGCGTCGCCGCCGGCCATGAGTCCGTACCCGTTCTGGAGGCCCCATACACCACCGGAAACACCGCAGTCGGCGAAATGGATCCCCTTCTCAGCCAGCGCGGCACCATGTTTCTGGTCCTCGGTGAAACGGGAGTTGCCGCCGTCGATCACCAGGTCGCCGGCGTCGAGCTTGTCTCCGAGTTCGGTAATGACGGCATCGGTGATGCCGCCTGACGGGACCATGACCCAGATCAGCCGCGGAGCCGGAACGGCCGCAATCAACTCATCCAGGGAGACGACATCGGTGACCTCAGGGTTGCGGTCAAAACCCGTGACCTCAATGCCGCCCTTGCGCAGACGTTCGCGCATGTTGAAACCCATCTTGCCAAGGCCGATCAGTCCAATATGCACGGGGGTCTCTTTTCTGCGCGGGGTTGGCTGGTGCTGGGCGGGGCAGCCCAACTAGGTCGCATTAAGTGTCGTTATGAGCGCCCATAACGACGTTTTCTGCGACCTAGTTGGGGAGGCGGACCGGCATAACCAGGTAACGGTAGTCGTCCTGGTCTTCACCGTCGGCGTCTACCTGGGCCGTGATCATGGCGGGTTTCGGCGCCGTGGTGAAGGAGAACCTGACGTACTTCGTTTCGATGACGCTCAGGCCTTCCACCAGGTAGTGCGGGTTGAAGGCGACGGTGATGTCGTCACCGGAGAGCTGGGCTTCGAGCTCTTCGGAGGCCTGTGCATCTTCGCCGGTGCCGGCGTCCAGGTGCAGCAGTCCTTCGGTGAAGGCGAGGCGAACCGGCGTGTTGCGTTCGGCCACCAACGACACACGGCGGACGGCTTCCACAAGTTCCTGCGTCTGGACGGTTGCGTGGATGGGCGTGGAATCCGGGAACAGCGAGCGGATCTTCGGGTAATCGCCATCGACGAGCAGCGACGTGGTGGTGCGGCCGCCGCTTTCGAAACCGATCAGGCGGCTGTCATCGTCAGCCAGGGCGAGGTTGATGTCGCCGCTGTTGCCAAGGGTCTTGGCCACTTCGTTCAGTGTTTTTGCCTTGACCAGCGCACTTGTGGAAATTCCTGGAGTGGTGGGCTTCCACGGCACTTCGCGCATGGCCAGACGGTAGCGGTCGGTGGCCAGAAGGGTGATGAGATCGTCCTCGATCTCCATGCGGACGCCGGTGAGGATGGGGAGGGTGTCATCCTTGCTGGCCGCAATGATCACCTGGGACACAGCCTGGGCAAAAGCGTCACCCGGGACCGTGCCGCTGATCGCGGGCAACGCCGGCAGCGGCGGGTATTCTGCCTCGGGCATGGTGGCCAGGTGGAAGCTGCTGCGGCGGCAGGTCAGCGTCACTTTGTTGCCGTCGGTCTCCACCAGCACCGGAGCTGAGGGAAGGCTGCGGCAAATGTCCGCGAGGAGGCGTCCGGAAACGAGGATGGTTCCCTCAGCGGTGATGTCCGCGGGGATTTCAAGCCGTGCCGAGGTTTCGTAGTCAAAGCTCGAGAGGCTGACAGTGCCGGCTTCAGCCTTGAGGAGCAGGCCTGACAGCACGGGAACCGGCGGCCGCGGAGACAACGACCGGGCTGTCCAGGTGACGGCTTCTGCCAGGACGTCCCGTTCGACTCTGAACTTCACGGAAGGGTGCCGCCTTTCATTGCTGCTGCCTTGTCTGAACCGGAAACTCCCTGAGGGGAGCCCAAAAGTAGTGGCGCCCCAACAACGGAACCTGCATGGTTCTTCGATTGCTGAACCACAAAGAAACCCGAGGATGGGAGCGCTGCTGACAGCTTAGCCGGAAGACGGCTGATTAACCCATCCCCGGTCAGGACGCCTGGGGTCCGGGGCCCTTGGGCCTGGGCCGGTTCGGGGTGCGGATTGAGATTGTTATTTGAGGGAAATCAATTTCTTGGGATTAGTAGTGTTAATAACTGCTGTGGATACTGTGGATAACTCGATCCGGCCGCAGGATCCAGCGGTTAAGCCCTGTTCATGGATTGTGGGCGACGCAGGTTTTAAACAGGCTGTGGATGGGGATAACAATTTTTGGGTTTTCGCTGATCCACAGGCGCCTTAAGGGTTTTAAGCCCATTAAGCGTGGTTGTCCCCTTAAGTATCCACAGGGTTATCCACATGCACCTGTTAATAAGGTATAGAGGCGGCGGCTCAGGAGTTGCGCTGCTGCTGCTTGATCCTGTTGGTGAGCTCGGTGACCTGGTTGTAGATCACACGACGTTCAGCCATGAGCTCACGGATCTTGCGGTCTGCGTGGATCACCGTGGTGTGGTCGCGGCCGCCGAGTTCCTGGCCGATCTTCGGCAAGGACATGTCCGTGAGCTCACGGCAGAGGTACATGGCGATCTGCCGGGCGGTCACCAGCGTGCGCGTCCGCGACTTGCTGCAGAGTTCCTCCATGCTGAGCTTGAAATACTCGGCTGTCTGGATCAGGATCTGGCTCGACGTGATTTCCTGGGCGCCGTCGTCGGTGATGAGGTCCTTCAGGACCATCTCCGCCAATGCCACATCGACCGGCTGACGGTTCAGGCTGGCGAACGCCGTCACCCGGATCAGCGCACCCTCGAGTTCGCGGATATTGCTGGAGATCTTGGAGGCGATGTATTCCAGGGCATCGTCCGGGGCGGAGAGGCCTTCGCTGAGGGCCTTCTTCCGCAGGATGGCGATGCGGGTTTCGAGTTCGGGCGGCTGGATGTCGGTGAGGAGGCCCCACTCGAAGCGGGACTTCATCCGGTCCTCGAATCCTGCCAGCTGCTTGGGCGGCAGATCTGAGGTGATGACCACCTGTTTGTTGTTGTTGTGCAGCGAGTTGAACGTGTGGAAGAACTCTTCCAGCGTCCGGTCCTTGCCGGCCAGGAACTGGATGTCATCGATCAGCAGTACGTCCACGTTGCGGTACGTGGTCTTGAAGCTGGCGCCTTCGTCATCGCGGATGGAGTTGATGAAGTCGTTGGTGAACTCTTCGGAGTTCACGTACCGGACCCGGATTCCGCTGTACAGGCGGCGGGCATAGTGGCCGATCGCGTGCAGGAGGTGGGTCTTGCCCAGCCCCGAATCACCGTAGATGAACAGTGGGTTGTAGGCCTTGGCGGGTGCTTCGGCCACCGCCACGGCGGCTGCATGCGCGAAGCGGTTGGACGAGCCGATCACGAAGGTATCGAAGACGTACTTGGGGTTCAGCCGGCCGAATTCGTGGGAAGTGCTCGGCAGCATCGGCTGCGGCTTCTGCTCGATCAGCTGGTCCGGTGAGTAGGAAGGTTCGACGACGGGTTCCGGCTCTTTGTGGATCGGCACCAGGTCGGTGTCCACGTCGATTGCGCAGCGGATGTCCTCGGAAAAAACGTTGTGCAGGGCGTCGTCCAGGGCTTCCTTGACCTGGGTCTGGAGGACTTCACGGGTCAGTTCGTTGGGAACGGCAACCAGGAGTGTGGATCCGATCAGGCCCTGCGCCTGCGCCAGGATGACAAAGCCCCGCTGCCGTGGTGATACGCGGTCGTCCTGCTCGAGCAGGCTCACAACTCGACGCCAGGAACTTCCGACAGTATTGGCGTGGTTGGCTTCGTCTACTGTCATCAATCAGTTCCTCAAAACTTGCGTGCCTGCATTACGTGCAGCCCCAAGTCCCGAACCAGGATGCTGGTTCAGCTTCATCCACAGGGTTATGCACAGTCCGTGGATAATCGGCTACTGAGCCACTCTAGGGGATCAAAAGGCCAGAAGATAGCTGGGAAGTAGCTTGTGGATAATTACACCGGTGTGGTTCGAAAACAGGCCCTGTGAGCCACTTCATCCACAGGCTGTGGGGCCAGGTTAACCACAGCCTGGACCAGGGACCCAGGGGTACCCCGGTTTGACTCTGGTAGGCATTTTGCCCTAACGTTGTGAAGTCCTTTGTGTACGCTTTTTGACCTCTTCTGAATCTCTCTGACGCACCGCGTTTGAGCAGCCGGGGGAAGCGTGCACATACAAAACTTAGCGTCGGCCAGTTCTTCCCCTTTACTGATCGGGTGGGCGCACCTTTGATCCACTGGAGTAACTAACGTGAGCAAGCGGACTTTTCAGCCGAATAACCGCCGTCGAGCCAAGAAGCACGGCTTCCGCCTTCGTATGCGTACCCGTGCCGGCCGTGCCATCCTGGCAGCCCGTCGTGGCAAGGGCCGCACCGAACTGTCGGCCTAGATACTGACTCGTCGGTAAACTTTTCTTTGCGAGTTTAAGGTGCTGGCCACCCGTAACCGTTTGAGGACTGCAACCGATTTTTCAACAACCGTACGTTCCGGTGTCCGCAATGGACGCCGGAACGTAGTGTTATATGCGGCAGCTATTGCTGCCGACGAACCCAGCCGGATCGGGTTCATCGTTTCCAAAGGCGTCGGGAACGCTGTGGTCAGGAACCTCGTTAAGAGAAGACTGAGAGAAGCCGGTGCTGCCTCGCTGCGCGAGTACGGTACCGGGTTCGCCATAGTGGTCCGGGCCCTGCCTGCGTCCGCTGTCGCCAGCTGGGATCAACTGCTGGCGGACTACAACGCCGCACTGGAATCAACCATGAGCCGGTTGGGCAGCCGCCTTCCGAGGGCTGCTGTAAACGGTTCAACCGGTACAACACAGGAGGGGACACCGCGTGCGTAAGGTAACTGCCGCCGTCGTCCACTACCTCCAGCCGGTTGCTGCCGCTGTGGGCACCTTCCTCTGGAACCTGCCCAGAAACATTCTTATTCTCCTGCTCATGGCCTACCGCAAGGTGATTTCCCCCTTGTATGGCCAGGTTTGCCGCTTTTTTCCTTCCTGCTCGGCGTACGCCCTCGAGGCGATCACTGTCCATGGGGCAGTGAAGGGCAGCTGGCTTGCGGCCCGCCGCCTTGTGCGCTGCCATCCGTGGAATGCCGGTGGTGTGGACCATGTCCCCGCCGGCCACCGCCACTGGCCCGATGACCGGACCCCCACAATTGTTGTGCTGAACAACCCGGACAAGTACCTGGCAGTTCAGACTGATGGAGAAGGCCGCCTTGCGGCCTGACGAATAGGGATATCGTATGGACTTCTTTGCAACAATAATGTTTCCGTTCAAGTGGCTGGTTTCCATCATCATGATCGGATTCCATGATGGCCTGAGCACCATTGGCCTGCCTGCCGCCAATGGCTGGACGTGGACGCTGTCCATCATCGGGCTGGTGCTGGTGATCCGTGCGGCCCTGATTCCGGTCTTCGTTAAGCAGATCAAGGCCCAGCGCGGCATGCAGCTCCTGCAGCCGGACCTGAAGAAACTCCAGGACAAATACAAGGGTAAAACCGACCAGCTGTCCCGCCAGGCCATGGCGCAGGAACAGATGGCCATGTACAAGAAGCACGGCACCAACCCGTTCTCGGCATGCCTGCCGATGCTGATCCAGATGCCGTTCTTCTTCGCGCTGTTCCAGGTGCTCTCCGGCATTACCGCTGCACGCCAGACCGGTATCGGGATCGGGGCGATGAGCCACGATCAAGTGGTGCAGTTCGACGAGTCCAGCATTTTTGGCGCCCCACTGTCAGCATCCCTGCTGCATGGCGGTGCTGGCGGCAACGATGTTACCGTGTGGGTCCTGTCCATCGTGATGATCGTGGCCATGACGGCCTCGCAGTTCATCACGCAGAAGCAGATCATGGCCAAGAACATGTCCGAAGAGGCCATGGCCAGCCCGTTCATGCGCCAGCAGAAAATGATGCTATACATCCTGCCACTGGTGTTCGGTGTGGGTGGCATTAACTTCCCCATCGGCGTGCTCATCTACTGGACCACCACCAACCTCTGGACCATGGGGCAGCAGTTCTTTGTCATCCGCCGCATGCCGACGCCGGGATCCCCTGCCGCCAAAGCACTCGCCGAACGCCGGGCTGCCAAGGGCCTGCCGGCCCTGCCTATTCTCGGCGGGAAGAAGGCCGACGCCGAAGCGGAGGCGGCTGCCGCAGCCGCGGCCATCGAGCTAAAGGGACAGCGCGCCCAGCCACAGCGTAAGAACAGGAAGAAGAAGTAATGTCAGCCGAGAGCACCGAAAACGCCCTTTCCGACGAGGTCATTGACGATCAGGACGAATCCTCGACGGACGCCGATGCTTCCCCAAGGGATCTGCTGCCAGCCGCCTCGAAGAGGAAGGCGACGTTGCTGCCGATTACCTGGAGGAGCTCCTGGATATCGCGGACATCGACGGCGACATCGACATCGAAGTCCGGAACGGCCGCACCTACATTTCCATCGTTGCTGAAGAAGAAACCGACAGTCTCGACAGCCTCGTAGGCGAAGACGGCGAAGTCCTGGAAGCCCTTCAGGAACTGACCCGGCTTTCCGTCCTCTCCGCCACGGAGAACCGCTCACGCCTGGTGCTGGACATCAACGGCTACCGCCAGCAACGCGCCGGCCACCTTCAGAAGATCGCCGAGGACGCGGCAGCGTTGGTCAAGGAGTCCGGCAAAGTCGTGGCACTGGAGCCGATGAGTGCCTACGAACGCAAAATTGTTCACGACGCCGTCGCTGACCTGGGACTCGTCAGCGAGTCCGAGGGCGAAGGCGCCGGGCGCCACATCGTTGTATCCGCAGACTAGAGAATGCTGAACCGCTAATCATGGTTGACATCACGGCAGCAGAATTGCTGGCGGCCGAGAAGATTTTCGGCGACCGCCTAGACCTGGCCAAACGCTACGTAGAGCACCTGGCCACGTCCGGAACGGAACGCGGGCTGATCGGGCCGCGGGAGATCCCACGGTTGTGGAGCCGGCACGTCCTCAACTGTGCCGTCATCGAAAGCGAGATCGCGCACGGTAGCCATGTTGCCGACGTCGGAAGCGGAGCCGGACTTCCCGGACTCTGCCTCGCCATCGCGCGGCCGGACCTTGAACTGACACTGATCGAACCACTGGAACGCCGGGTGATCTGGCTCCAGGAAGTGGTGGACGATCTGGGCCTGACAAACGTCACGGTGATGCGGACCCGCGCTGAACTGGCGGTCGGCATGGTCAACGCTGACGTTGTGACTGCCCGGGCTGTTTCCGCGCTGAGCAACCTGGCCGGCCTGACCATTCCCCTCCTCGCCGGCAAGGGCGAGGTTGTGGCCATTAAGGGACGCAGCGCAGGCGAGGAAATCGAAAAAGCAGCAAAGGTCATCCGGAAGCTCGGTGGCGTCAAGACCTCTGTTGTGACAGTAGGTGAAAGCCTCCTGGAGGAACCCACCACGGTGGTACGGATCGTCGTCAATAAGTCTCGAAAGATCTCCTAGTCCGGGCCCGGTAGCCTTGGTCTGCAGGGCGAAGCGGTTAGGCTAGACATCGGCAGCAAAAGCCGAATGAGAGAGAGTGTGTCCCAGTGACCAGTAGCGAAGCCTCCACACAACGGATACCCCCGTTTGTGTCTTTGGGGTCAGCACGATCAGTTGCTGGCATGGGTTCCGCGCCGGGACGAGGGGAAAGCCACCCTAATCCGGTTGCAGAAATGGCAATTCTTGCCTCTGTTTCACGTGAAACAACAACGGGCGGCAGGATCAACGTCATGGACACCATGGACGACTCCAGTCCTATCGCCCGGGAGCTCGCGCACGAGACCCGGCGCCGCGAACGGCTGGTTGGCCGTAAGCTTCCCAAGCCGGAGAAGACACGCATCTTCACGGTGTCCAACCAAAAGGGTGGAGTCGGCAAAACCACCACCACGGTGAACATCGCCGCTGCCCTGGCCGCAGCAGGCCTGAACGTTCTGGTCATTGATATCGATCCCCAGGGCAACGCATCCACCGCCCTCGGAGTCGAGCACCATGCCGATGTGGACAGCATCTACGATGTCCTGATCAACGATTTTCCTCTCGCTGACGTGGTGGCCCCCTGCCCGGACATCAGCAACCTGATCTGTGCTCCTGCCACCATTCACCTGGCCGGTGCGGAGATTGAGCTTGTCTCGCTGGTGGCCCGTGAACAGCGGCTCCGCAGGGCGATCGATGTATATGCCAAGACCCGGGCGAAGAATAACGAAGAACGCCTCGACTACATTTTTATTGACTGCCCGCCCAGCCTCGGGTTGCTCACGGTTAATGCCTTCTGCGCTGCCGGTGAGGTCCTTATCCCTATCCAGTGCGAGTACTACGCCTTGGAAGGCCTCAGCCAGCTCCTTAAGAACATCGAGATGATCCAGAAGCACCTGAATGCAGATCTGGTGGTCTCCACTATTCTCCTTACGATGTATGACGGCCGAACCAATCTTGCAGCGCAGGTGGCAGCGGAGGTTCGCCTGCACTTCCCGGAGCAGGTCCTGGGTGCTGTAGTCCCCCGCTCGGTGCGGATTTCGGAAGCCCCGAGCTACCAGCAAACAGTGATGACCTACGATCCTTCCTCCAGTGGAGCCCTGTCTTACCTGGAAGCCGCAGCCGAAATCGCTGAACGCTAGAATCTTCAAGAAGTGCAACAACTGGAGTCCGGCAAGTTCTGACTCTTCCATCGGAGGGATTTATCCATGAGCGAAAAGCGACGTGGCCTGGGCCGCGGTCTTGGCGCACTCATTCCAAGTTCCGCCGGTAGTGCGTCGGGCAACGGCACAGCTGTGTCGCGGCCAGTGGATCTCTTCTTTCCGGAAGGCCGCAAGAAAGTCGTTTCCTCCGACGACGCTTCAGGCAACGGCGGTCCAGCTTCGGATGTTTCGACGTCATCGGCATCGCTTGCGCCGGCTAAGGCTAATGAAGTATCGGTAACGAAGGAAGCAGCTGCGCCAAATACGGACTCCCCCGCCAAGTCGCCCGTTAAGGTAGCAGACACGGCGCCGGCCGCGAAGGATCCGGTCAAGGATCCTGCGAAAGCTCCCGCGAAGAGCCGTGCAGCTGCACCGGCGGTGGATGCTGCGCCCGCGACGGCTGAAGCGTTGACTGGCGTGTCCGTATCCGACGCACCTGAAACCCAAAGCATTGAGCCGGACAACGGTGTAGATCTTGTGGAAGTCCCCGGCGTACGCTTTGCCGAAATTCCGGTCACGGACATCCATCCGAACCGGAAACAGCCCCGCTCAGTCTTCGATGAAGATGACATGGCGGAGCTTATTCACTCTGTTCGTGAAATCGGCGTCCTCCAGCCAATTGTGGTTCGTACTTCAACCGAAGAGGGTGGAGAACCATACGAACTGGTGATGGGTGAGCGTCGCTGGCGGGCAGTACAGGCGGCCGGGATGGAAACTATCCCCGCCATCGTCCGGGACACCACGGATGATGACCTCCTCAGGGACGCACTGCTGGAGAACCTGCACCGCAGCCAGCTGAACCCGCTCGAAGAGGCTGCGGCCTACCAGCAGTTGCTCGAAGACTTCGGAACCACTCACGAGCAGCTTGCGGATCGCATTGGTCGTTCACGGCCCCAGGTTACGAACACGCTGCGTCTGCTCAAGCTTCCACCTCTGGTTCAGCGTCGGGTGGCGGCAAGCGTTCTCTCCGCCGGCCACGCCCGTGCTTTGCTGGCCCTGCCGGATGCGGCAGCCATGGAACGCCTGGCCCAGAAGATCGTGGCTGAGGGCATGTCTGTTCGGGCAACCGAAGAGGCCGTCACTCTTTACCAGGATCCTGCAAGGCCCGCGAAGAACAACATCCCTCGTCCGGGAGCCCGCCATGAGCGCCTGGACTATCTGGCATCCTCGCTGTCGGACCGCTTGGATACTAACGTCAAGATTTCCTTGGGTGTCCGTAAGGGGCGCGTCAGTATTGAATTCGCCAGTGTTGAAGACCTGAACCGCATCATGGAAGTTCTTGCACCAGGATCTGAAAACTAGCGTTCCCTGTTCAAAGAAGGGCCTGTTTCACGTGAAACAGGCCCTTCTTTGCGTCTGGAACTATTCCACCTTTGCAGTCCCCGAGTAGCTAATAGTTGCGACCATATCGGTAGTCAGACAGCCCCGTAACCTGAGCGCGTTTGCATCGGGCAGCGTTGGCCCTGATGGGGTTGTTGTTGTCCGGTGCCGGTGCCGGTGCCGGTGCCGCGGCCGTGGATGTGGATGTGGACGTGGACTTGGCACCGTGGACGGCCGGGGACTATTCCAATATCAGGCGTGGTTGGCTGTGTCCCGCGGCAGCGGTGGACTTCCGGGGGCGTCAGAATATGGAGAATCGCGAGCTAATGGATGTGGGTGCTGTACGAGTTCCACGTGGGCTGGGTTGCGGTCGAACTATACGGCAGCCCTGGGGTGCGTGGAGCATTCTAACGTAGGCTGCACACATGAAAAGAGGCATGAGGCTTTGCGCCGGGATGGCCTTGTTGCGCCGAAGCAGTTTGAAGAATGCGTCGATTCTCTGTCAGAGTGCTCTTGATTAGTCTTGGTGCCAAGCCTGTGCGGCGGCTGGGATGCCGTGTTTGATATTCCCATATCCAGTCTGTTCCATGGAGCTGGCATTCTTCCTGCCTGTCCGTGCGGTTGTTGGCCAGAGCCTCAGGCTGGCTGGCTGATTGTGACGGACAATGGACGTCTCCCCCGGACTTGTTGCCTGGTTGGATTGCCTCCGCAGCGGGTTCCGGCCGTGTCAGGTTCGACATGAGAAGGCGACTCCCACCGGCCGTTTCACGTGAAACACCAGTTGACCGCGTGCAAGATCATACCGGCGGCCCGAATAATGACGTTCATGGTTGATGTCAACCAGGCTCTCAACGCATGAGCCTGCCATCGAGTCACGTGATCTTTAGCTGAGGATGCGGTGGAATTGAACCCTACTTGTCCGCGTCGGATGAACTCCTTCTACGGCAGCGCCGAGAGGGGAAGATCCCAGCCTTTGCCTGCCGTCTATGCGGAGAAGAGATGTTCCTACATTGATTTGCTGATCAGGCCGGATTGCTCCAATGGTGGTCGAATGGTTTCACGTGAAACATTGACACGGGTCGTGTGCACCGTGGCCCGACTGTCCGCATGCGCCGAATATCCTGAAGAGTCCAGCGTACGGAGTGCATCCCGCATGGTCTCAGTTCCATCCCTGCTGCCCACCCACTTGGATCCCCGGGGAACTGCCGGTTCGTTGTATGTGGACTCCACAGATCGGAGCCGATGAAGACCCCACGCTGCACCTCAGGAGCAGCTCCCTCACTCCCCTGGGCGATGACGGCTGCCATGGTAGGCGTGCGTGCTGCCGGTAGGGTGGATGCCCCTCAGGGCGCAGTAGGCCCATGATACGGCGACCCAGCGGGCCAACATCCGGTGGAGCGACATGGTGGGAGGCAACTGTGGGTCACGTCCGTCGGGGCGCGAGTCCCGGCCCGTTCCAGCGTCCCTCCGCGAGGCCGATAAGAAGAGCGCTACCAAGCGCCAACCCGGTTCCCTGTGCGACGGAGGCCAACGTGGCTCCCTGATCTACGGCAGCTCACAAAAGTGGCGGGCTACGCTTTGATGCGGTCAGCGACTGCAGAACGTTATCATCGGCCCGGACGGACGGACGGACGGACGGACGGACGGACAGGCAGGCAGGCCTTGGCCTCCCCCAATGCGGCCTGCCGTTGAATAGTGTTCGGCGGAGATGGGGATGCCACAGCCACAGCAGGATGGAGTCTGCGGCGCGGTTCAATGGACACCAGTCTCAGGATTGCAGATCAACCGTCTGGGCTACCCGGAAGCGGCGCCGGCTACATCACCGGGATGACCATCCGTGACCGGTCCTGGAATACTCTTAGCCGTCGGCACATGGTCGGAGCAGCTCTGCACAAAGGGTCCTGGGAACAGCTCCTCGACTTGGCCTCGCCCGCACTGGGCAATCCCGCACGACACCGAATTTGTCCAGACTCGCAGCACCTGGGACTGGAATGTACTTGATGGTGTGAACCCAGTCGTCCGGCTCTTCGCGTGCCTGTGGCGCGCTGGGCTTCCCGAACAGACAGGCCCCGAACGGGTGATGAGGCCTACTGCAGGTACCAAAGTGGACTGGCGATGTGGACGTGAACAACGACGAGGCCAGCAACTACTCTGGTGAATGAGAAATTCTATGACCAGTTCGTTTGCGGGTAACGTGCCACTCTTTCATCGTGGGGCGAGACAAAGTCACAACAACAGCAGTTGAAGCTGACCCACCGCCGAGGCCGAGGGTGTGAATTGCACGGTGGATATCGCGGTGGATATCACTGTGGATAACTTTGTGGATAGATTGCCTGGTGGCGAGCATCACGAAGGGATTCGACGCACACCGGCACACCCAGGAACCAGTAGCCTCCATGCGCATCAGGGAGCGCCTCAAGCCCTGTTTCACGTGAAACACTGCCGAGCACCCCTCCCGCGCTCTATTGGCTCGGAAAGAGACTCCAATAGTTGGATTTCCGGGAGTATTTTGGGTTCCGCATTTGCGTTCTCCCATCTGTGTTGTCCGTCACTGGATGGCTGCCGATTTGTGTCTGGTCGGTGGACTCGAGTGTCGACTCAGCGGCACTGCATCAAAGATTTGCAGACCAGTGGATAAGCCTGTGGATATCGATGTGGATAACTATTGGGGATAACTTCAAAAGGAGTGGATCGCCAACGTGGTGGAACCGGCCAGCCGTACCCAACAGTCATCTTTCTGATGAAGCGATTGCCTCCGCAGCTGGCACCATTTATCGCTTGGTTGAGGTCTTGGCGATGGAGTTGGCCGGTCAGGTATCTCTCCGCCGTTCTACCTGAAGGCCCGGCACAGGCCCTTGGGTTCATGACCGCACAGCAGAGCGCGCGTATGAATGGTGCCAAGAGCCTGCTCGGATGCCTACCAGGCGATGCGTCGATTATGGATGACGCACTGACCGTAAGCACTCGACGCTGACTAAGACGCTGGTGCCTGCGGTAGGCGACTCTAGTTCGGTCATCCGCTGCCTGGATGGGAATCGGCGGCAGCGGCGAATCGTGATGTGCGTGAGAGTCTGAGCCTAACGCTTGGCTGCGGGCGACTAATGGGCGGCCGTGCATGTCCATTCCAGGTTCAGGCTGACGTGCCCGCCGGCGCAGCAAACCGTTCGCTTGGGCTGGGCTCAGCCGTCGCGCCAGCAAGCACAGGGCCACGTGGGCACTGTAGAGCGTGCTTTGGGGTGCGGAGCGTGGCCGCTTGGGGGAGAATTCAGTTCCGTGTGGCCAGCGTGCCCGGCCTGTCCGGTGAATCCGGGTTGAGGGTTTCGGGTCGTGTCGCAAGGGTCCTTGACGGGGCCTTTGCGGCCGGCTTGCAGTTCGGTGCCGTGGCGAAGCGTCGGCCCATGGGAAGCCAGGTTCCCTGACAACCTATCCAATGAAGGAGGGCATCTTTTCAGTGCATTCGTTTCACGTGAAACATCACGTTCGCGGTCTAGTCATTCTCGAGGCCAGACCCGGCATTGGACGTGTTTCACGTGAAACAGTACGTCGCAGAGAGAGGTCCGCTTTCTCGGCCCCCTACGCTGACCTTCCTCTCAAAGCGCGCGAGTGATCGATGGGTACGCTTGCTACGATCGCGCGGCGTCGCGTAACGGACGAGGCCTCTCAGGTGTGTGTCCGTACGGTCGACGGGAAGCCCCGGAGGGATGTCAGTCATGGAAAATCTCCGTATGATACTTCCCCTTCGAGCCAACCGAATTACTGGAGTTCCCGCGCAGAGCGGCGATGCGTACGAGTAGGACTTGTCCGCGGGTGCGAAGAAATGAGTCAGGCCAGGCGGGGGCGGCCTCCCCCGAGGACTCTCGATCCTGATTCGAGGCTGCAGACCTCCTCCGAGCGGCGGTGTGAAGATCCAGGTGCCCGGTGTCATATCCGTTCCGAAGGCAGCTTCATTGCGCCGGCTGGCCGCCCGGGCCGCACGAGCGCGCCCTGCTTTGTTGATATCGGGAATGCACTTGGCCGTGTGGTCACCGTGGGCGGACGACCCTGGGCTGCCTGCGACTGATCTGGCCGTAAATGTTGGCAGCAGTCACGGCAGGCGCAACTGCTGCCCCGCCGAAATTGGTGATGAGGATCCCGCGAATAGACGGGCAGGACATGGAGCCTTTGGACGAAACTGCCACTGCATAAGCAGGATCTACTTCAATTGGTCGGATACTCGGGCGGCAACGGATCAGCACGCATGGATCAAATCCCCCGGGTTTGTTCCCTGCGGATCAGTTTGCCCGACGAGCTGTGCCCAGCCTGAGCCCAACATCGGCATCGCCGCTTCTCAGTGCGGCAGGTGCAGGTCGGTGCGTTAGTCGATCCAGTTCACCCCGAGGCGACTGGAACGCGCAGAGGCCAGCCAGAGTGTTTCGGCTGATCCTATCTTCCAGACTCCCAGTGTTGCCGATCAAATTTGGAATCGATCGATCTGATCTGCGAATTGACATGATCCAACCGTATTAGGCTGTTCGATCGACTGCTGAGCGTTGACTTGGGGCAAATAGCGTCTCATCGTGATGGACGTAGTACCCCGGCATCCCCGTGAGCCTGATGAATGGTGGTCGTATTGAGTGGTGGCAAGGCCGTTTTCCAGCAGAATGGTGTATTTCTCTGCGGGATTGGGCGGTGTTTCACGTGAAACAAAGCATGGGCTCGCATCTGAGCGCAGATAGAGACCACTTGCGGTGTCGGTAAATGGGATGGAATGAACTGCTCTCAGTGAGACGAAACGCTGTCTCCGCGAGTCAGCTGAGGGCCACTCAGAGTGCATATTCAGCAAAGTAGTGGTCGCCTGATCGGCGGAAGTTGTCCGTCCCCTCGGGGAACGAAGAACTGCTCTGCGGTGCTCAGTTCAGCCGTCGTCAATGTTTCACGTGAAACAGGCAAAGGAGTCACTTGCGTGTGAGGACCTCTCGCGTGACTGGAAAATGAGCTGCAATGGTGTAGTTTCAGCGAATGCAAGCGATGGTGTCGACGGACAACTGAAACGCGGCTCATAAGGCGCGGACAGTATGGTCTAGATATCTGGTGTGCCATTCGTCGTGGCGGGGAACACGAAACTGACTAGGGTGCTCCGCATTCCGATCGTCAATGTTTCACGTGAAACAAAACTTAGGAATATGAAGGCCAGGACGGTGGTTCAGCGGCAGCTCCACTGACCGGGGCCTTGTGGCATGCCGGTCCTTCGCCCAATTCTTCCAGACCCTGCACTGGTTTCCAGTGGGCCGCTGATCAGTTGGTGACGTCTGGGAACGGATTAAGGTCGAATACAACTTTATTGAGTCGGATTAGTGCGCCCGGAAACGCCTGTAGCCACCGCTTCCAGGAAGCAGTGGCCACAGACCGGTCGGTACCCGGTAATGCTGGACCGTAGGCCCTAACTGACTAGGACAGGACGTCCGCAAATTCCTTTTCGAAGAACTGCTTCGGCCTCGCACCGATAACAGTGCTCTTCACCTGGCCGTCCTGGAAGAGGTAGACGGCGGGGATGGACGTGATGCCGTACTCGGCAGCGATGGCGGGGTTGTCATCGACGTTGACCTTGACGACATTCACCTTCTCGCTGTATTCGACCGAGATCTCGTCAAGGATGGGTCCCAGCTTGCGGCAGGGGCCGCACCATTCGGCCCAGAAGTCCACAATCACTGGCTTGTCGGCCGACAGTACGTCCGCACCAAAACTTGCATCTGTTACGTCTTTAGCGTTGCTCATAACCTTGTCTCTCTCTTCGAATGGCGGTTACGCGGATTACGCGTGGAGGTCTGCGAGGTAGTGTTCCACATCGATAGCGGCAACACATCCGGAGCCGGAGGCCGTGATGGCCTGACGGTACGTGGGATCAACAACATCACCTGCGGCGAAGACGCCCGCGATGCTGGTCCTGGAACTCCGGCCCTCGACGGCGATGGTGCCGGCCGCCGTGATCTCCAAGGAGTCCTTGACCAGGTCGGTGCGGGGATCGTTTCCGATGGCCACGAAGACGCCGGTGACGGCGAGATCGGACACGGTGCCGTCCTGCAGGTTCTTGATCTTAAGACCGGTGACTTTGTCGGCTCCGATGACGTCGTCAACTGAACTGTTCCAGATGAACGAAATCTTGTCGTGGGCCAGGGCGCGGTCTGCCATGATTTTGGAAGCTTTGAGTGTGTCGCGGCGGTGCACAACGGTGACGGACTTGGCGAACTTGGTCAGGAAGAGGGCTTCTTCCATCGCCGAGTCTCCCCCGCCGATAACTGCAATGTCCTGGTCCTTGAAAAAGAAACCGTCGCAGGTTGCACACCAGCTGACGCCGTGCCCGGAGAGGCGCTTTTCGTTCGGGAGGCCGAGCTCACGGTAAGCGGATCCGGTGGAGAGGATGATCGCCCGCGCCCGGAAGGTCTCACCGGTGCCGATGGTGACAGTCTTGATGTCGCCGTCGAGGTCCAACGCGGTGACATCCTCGAACTGGATGTCGGTTCCGAACCTCGCTGCCTGCTTTTCGAAGTTCTCCATGAGGTCCGGCCCCATGATGCCCTCGGGGAAGCCCGGGTAATTTTCGACGTCGGTGGTGTTCATCAGTTCGCCGCCGGCGGTGACCGATCCCGCCAGAAGCAAGGGCTTCAGGTTGGCGCGCGCCGTGTAGACAGCGGCCGTGTACCCGGCCGGGCCCGAGCCGACGATGATGACATCACGCACTTCGGACGCGGTGTTTTCTGCGTTGCTCACTGAACGGTGAACCTCTTCCTTAGTCGATGCGCCGGCTTTTGCGGCCGGCCACATGGCACAACTGAATCTTGGTGGTGAATATTCCGGGCGCCGCGCGAACGGAGGAACCCAACGGAGGAACCATCAGTGGTCATGACCCCGTCACCTGGACGGGACGCTCTACCAGATTACCGTCTGAAGACAGCTGAGCCGCGTCTGTTACTGCGGAGCAATGCTCCGGGCAGAACAGCCGCGGCTCAACAGGAACGGCGCTGGTGGCCCTACTGGATCTTGATTTCCGCCAGGCGTATGCCAAAGCCATAGCGGGTCTTCGGGGCGGCGAGCTTGGGAAGCGACTTGATGGACACGATCACGTACTGTGCCTCCACTGGCTCGGCCAGCGGCATGGTCAGATCTGTTGACGTGAAGCTGTTGGTCCCCACCAGCTTGGCGCCGTCCAGTGACGGCCGGTCATTCGTGAAGACACTGAGGTTGCCGCCAGAGGCTCCGAGCTGAGTCAGGGTGATCGACGAAACCTTTGCCGGGCTCTTCAGCTTGATAAACAATGGAACGCCATCGTTTGCCAGACCGCCCCAGTTCTCGGTGGCAAATTCCATGTCCGACCAGTAGCTGGCCGCGTTGCCGTCAAACGCCTTCACCAAATCCACGTCGTAGGTGGCAGCGAAGTCAAAATCGCCCTGACGGGTGATGTTCTCGATGGCCGGTGGTGCTGCTGGCGCTGCGGAGTTCTGGTTGGGCGAAGCCGACCCCGTGTTTGGCTGAGTGGCGCCCGTCGAGTTCGAGGATGGGGCGGCCTGAGGGCCCGATTTGAAGAGACTCCCCAGGTTGGTGACCGCAAAGACCAACCCTGCGATCAGCACCACGGCAAGGAGCCCGCCCACCAGCCAGCGCATGGAGCGGGGCTCACGCTCGGGCTCGTCGTCGTCGTAATAGTCATCCATCCCGCCGGAAGGCGGTACCGCCGCCGCAGGAGAGGTTTTCCGGGCAAGCGACGGAAAGGCACGCGCTGTCGGATCGGAGCGCTCGGGTGTTTCGGAGCCCACGGCTTCGTCGTAGCCTGCTGCATCCTGGGAGCCGTTGGAGTAGTCGTCGTCAGACCACAAAGAAACCTTGGGCGCATCGGACGCCGCACCGGCCCTGGGCTCAGCGGGTCCGGAAACCGACCGGTTTTCCGCAGCCTGCACGGGTTGCGGCGCAGTTACGTGCTGGTGTGCAGCAGTGGCAGCGGCGGCCCCTGCGCCAGCGGCCCCGGCCCCGGTCCTGGCAGACGCCGACGCCGGACGGACTGCCGGGCGGAGCGGCGGACGGGCAGGAACAACCGGGGGTACAAGCGGCGGAACTACCGGCGCGGCAGACCGGAATGAGTCAACCTGGCTGGGGTGATTGTCCGCGTAGTTAATGTACCCGGCGTCGATGTTCTCCTCATCGTCGTACGGTTCCGGTTCGCGGGAACGCGCCTGGCCGAAGATTTCGCTGCCAAGGGTATCCGTGAAGAACGGTTCCACGTAGGGCGCGTCGGAGGCAACCACGAGGTCCAACAAGTCTGCCGCGGAGGTGTGGTTGGTGATGAGGTACGTGGCGGCCTCGGTGACGCCGAGGTCCAGGACCTGGACGTTGCCCGGGCGTTCACCGGTAGCCACCTCGCGGGCGCTCTGGGCCACCTGTTCGGTGTTGTCCGGGCCGGCGACCAGAATGCTGACCGGTCGGTTGAGAACCTGGTCCACCCCGTCCAGCACCAGATCCTGGTCGTGTGAGGTCAATACCGTAGCTGTGACCTTGTAGCGGCCGCCGAGTACTGATCCAACGTCGATCGGGTGGGACACGTGTTCCTCCTAGACTGTCCGGGAATGCCGGCGTAGATGATGCCACCGCCGGTCAGAAACCGGTCAAAAGCCGGCCGGCGAGCCGGTCTGCGCTTGCCTGCAACTACCCCTGTTCACTGTCGATCCTAGCCGATCGGCCATGGCCGCCGTGGTCGACAGGCAACCAAAAACCGCGGGAAGATCACTTTTTTCGAGGCCGTCGTGGCTTGAAATGGGGGTTCTGTCCGGCCTGGCCCTGGAACGTGCGCCGGCCGGGAAGGGGAATCTCGTCGCGCAGCAGCCCGCCCCGCGCCGTGCCGGGCACGTCCTCGGCGGGTAGGTAGTCCGCGGCGGGTTCAGTGCCCCCGCCAGTGCCCCCGCCAGTGCCCCCGCTAGTGGCCCCGTCAGCGATCCCGTCGGTTTCCCCGTGTGTGCCCTCTCCCGGACCCGAAGCGGCACGTACTCCGGGTTCCCCCCGGAGAGGTTCCGGCGCCGCAGGGGCCGCCTGGCGTTCCGGCACGGGCCCTGCGCGGAATGACACGGCGTCGAATTCGCCGGAGATCCGGGGAATCAGGCCGGTGTCCACCGCGACCGTGGCGCGTTCCGGCGTCGAACGTTCCGCTCCGGAATCCTCGGCACCCGCAGCCGACGACGGCGTTCCCCCGGCGCCGTCTGACGGTCCGGTACCGCGCCCCAGCCGTCCCAGTAGGGGGCGCATGAGGTCGCGGAGTTCCGCGACGTGGAAGACCTTCAGCAGGAAGACATAGGCAACCAGCATGATGGGTCCGACCACAATGACGGTTACCAGGGCGGTGAGCCGGTCCTTCCAGGCGAAGCCGTCCGCGCTGTAGCTGCCCATCAGCCACAAGGCCCCGCGCCCGCGATAGCGGAACCGAGCGCCGCATAGCCCATCCGGATATACGAGTTGGCGATCCGCGGCCCGTCGAGGTGGCCCAGCAGCCGGCGCAGGAAGAAGGCGCTGATGATCACCGAAAGAATGTTGCCCACCATGTACAGCAGGGCGATGGCGTAAATGATCTGGCCCACCGGCAGGAACTGGATCCCGAAAGCACCGGCCACATAGACCACGGCGAGCAGCAACTGGATATGGAAGGGGGTACGGGCATCCTCATTGGCGTAAAAAACCCGCGACATCATGAAGTTGGCGCTCATAAACGGGGTGCTGAGCGCGAGGATAGTGAGCGTCTGGGCCAGCATCACGCCGTCCTGACGCAGCCCGGTGAAGAACATGCCCAGCGGCCCGGCCAGTGCGAAGAGCGCCAGCGCGCCGAAAACCGTGGCCACGGCCATGGTCCGGAGCCCGTGCGAGAGCGCCTCCCGGAGCTCCGCCCGGTTGCCGTCCTGCGAAGCGCGGGTCATCCGGTTAAAGAGGACAGTGGCGAGGGAGAGCGCAATGATCGAATGCGGCAGCAGGTACAGCTGGCTGGCCACCTCCAGGACCGCGTTGCCGGGCAGTATCTCGGCCGCCGGATCCCCCGCAGCCTTCAGCCGGAGCCGCTCGGCACCGGGAATGGTGGCGATGCGCATGACGTACAGGAACGCCAACTGCCCGACGGCGGCCGTTAGGAGCGTCCACACGCTCAGCTTGGCTGCTTGGCCAAGGCCCACTCCGCGCCAGCCAAACCGGGGCCGGAGCCCCAGCCTCAGGCGGATGACCGGGATCAGCAGGATGGCTGTCTGGGCCACCACGCCTATTGTCGAGAAGCCGGCCACAAGCAGGGTCTGGGAGGGGCCCCAGTTCTCCAGCGTGTGCGGATTCATGGCGTTCTCGCCGAAGATCCAGATGAACATGCCCAGGCCGCCAATGGCCACCAGGTTGTTCATGATGGGGGCCCACATGGCTGGCCCGAACGCGCCGTTGGCGTTGAGGACCTGCGTGAGCAGGGCGTAGAGGCCGTAGAAGAAGATCTGGGGCAGGCACCAGAAGGCGAACGCAACTGCCAGAGCCTTCTGCTGCGGCGAATAACCCTGCGTGGTCAGCTCAATGACCCACGGAGCAGCGAGCGTGACAATCGCTGTGAGGCCCAGCAGCAGGAGTACGGCGAGCGTCAGCAGCCGGCTGATGTAGTCCGCTCCCCTGTCCGGCGCCTTGCTCGCCTTGATGATCTGCGGCACCAGGACGGCGTTGAACACACCGCCGGCCACCAGCAGGAAGATCAGGTTGGGAAGGTTGTTGGCATTGATGAAGGTGTCGTTGACGGTGGAGCCCAGGCCCAGTGCCGCGACCAGCATCCAGGTCTTGCCGAAGCCCAGGAACCGGGATACCAGGGTGCCTGCAGCCATGATGGCGCTGGACCGGGTTTCACTCGCGGATTCGCTCGGGGCGGCGCGGCGGGCCTTATCGGAGGGGGGATTGGTAGCTGACATCGAGTTCATCGTCTCACCCGGACGCTGTTGTACCGCAACGGACAGGCTATCAGCTCCGGCGGAGACGGCCTTAGAGGTGTTCGGGCAGGACGTCCCGGGCCAGATCCGCGATGCGCCGCTCATTGGGGAACGAGAGCTTCCGTGCGAGTTCCTTGATGGGGACCCATGCGACGTCCACGGCTTCGTGGTCCGGATCGTTTTCGATAGTGAGTTCGCCGCCGGTGGCGCGCAGCAGGTAGTGGTGGACGGTCTTGTGGACACGGTGCCCGCTGACAGTGAACCAGTAGTCGATGCTGCCCAGCGGGGCCAGGATGCCGCCCTCGATGCCGGTTTCCTCGGCAATCTCGCGGACTGCGGCCTGCTCGTTGTCTTCCTTGCCTTCCGGATGGCCCTTAGGAAGGCACCACTCCAGCCGTCCGCCCCTGTTCAGGCGGGCAATAATCGCAACCCTTAGTTCGCCGTCGGACGTGTCCACCACAACGCCTCCGGCGGAAATTTCCTCCACCGTAGGGAGCGAGGCCGGGGCCGAGTGCAGGGCAGGCGCGACATGGGCACCAATTGCCGACGGCAACGGTGCGTTTGTCCTCCTGCCGGGAGCGCTCGGTACGGGATGGGCCATGGAGTCCACTCTAACGACTCTTGTCCGATCATGATGACCGGAACATGACATCAAGATGGACTGCGTATGACGCACTTTGAGGGGCCGTAGGCGAATAGGCGCGATCTTGAGGAGATTTTGGCCTGCCAAGCCGCTTGTTTCTGACAAGCTTAAGTAACTATGGCGCACGCACATCACAAGATTGATTCCAACACCGTCGATTTCCAGGTGGACCCGGTGGTCCTGGAGCTCGGGCAGCGCTTTGTCGACGCCGGCCACGAGCTGTCCCTGGTGGGCGGTCCGGTACGGGATCTCTTCCTGGGTCGCACCTCGCCCGACCTGGACTTCACCACGGACGCCACCCCGGACCAGACTGTTGCCCTGATCAAGAAGTGGGCGGACAACTTCTGGGAGATCGGCCGCGCCTTCGGGACGATCGGCATGCGGAAGTCCGGCTTCCAGATCGAGATCACCACGTACCGGGCCGAGGCTTACGATCCGGAGTCCCGCAAGCCCGTGGTGGCCTTCGGCACCTCACTCACGGACGATCTCCTGCGCCGCGATTTCACTATTAACGCCATGGCCCTGCGGCTCCCGTCCCTTGAACTCATCGATCCGTTCGGCGGCGTCCGGGATCTCAACGCCGCCGTCCTGGCGACGCCCGCTTCACCCGAGGCCTCCTTCTCCGATGATCCACTCCGCATGATGCGCGCCGCGCGGTTTGCATCGCAGCTGGGTATTTCCGTGCACGACGACGTGCGGCTGGCCATGAGCCAGATGGCCGAGCGGATCAATATCATCTCGGCTGAACGGGTCCGTGAAGAGTTGGTCAAACTCATCTGCGGCGCCCACCCCCGGGTCGGTGTGGACCTGCTGGTGGACACTGGCCTCGCCGAGTTTGTGCTGCCTGAGGTGTCCGCCCTGCGGCTGGAATCTGACGAGCACCACCGCCACAAGGACGTCTACCAGCACTCCCTTCAGGTTTTGGAACAGGCAGCTGCCCTGGAAACGGATGCCGACGGCGCCGTGCCTGCCCCCGATTTTGTGCTGCGGTTCGCAGCGCTGATGCACGACGTCGGCAAGCCGGCTACGCGGCGCTTCGAACCGGGCGGCGCGGTCAGCTTCCGCCACCACGACATGGTGGGATCCAAACTCACGGCCAAGCGGATGAAGACCCTGCGGTTCGACAACGACACCATCAAGGCCGTGGCCCGGCTGGTGGAGCTGCACATGCGCTTTTACGGCTACGGCGATGCCGGCTGGAGCGACTCGGCCGTCCGCCGCTATGTCGCGGACGCCGGCCCGCTGCTGGACCGCCTGCACCGGCTGACCCGCTCGGACGTCACCACGCGCAACCAGCGGAAGGCTGAACGGCTCGCCTTCGCCTACGACGACCTGGAAGACCGGATCGCCGTATTGCGCGAGCAGGAGTCCCTGGACGCGGTCCGGCCCGATCTGGACGGCGCAAGAATCATGGCCATCCTGAACCTCAGACCTGGTCCCGTGGTGGGCCGTGCCTACAAGTTCCTGTTGGAGGAACGGATGGAACACGGACCGCTGCAACCGGACGACGCCGAAGCGAGGCTGCACGCATGGTGGGCGGAGCAGCCCGAGGCAGCACCCCCGGTTCCGGAAGCAGCAGAGCCGCCCGCCGACGTCGAACTTTCCCCGAACGAGGAGTCCAAATGACTGACCCGATGACCGCGCCCCGCCCCCAGCTCTGGATCCTGCGCCACGGCGAGACCGAGTGGTCCAAAAGCGGGCAATACACCGGGCTCACCGACCTGCCCCTGACCGTGGAAGGCGAGCAGCAGGCCGTGGAGGCCCGCAAGGTGCTGGACCAGGTGGACTTCGACCTGGTCCTGACGTCCCCGCTGCGCCGCGCCCGGCGGACAGCCGAGCTGGCCGGTTATCCTGACGCGCAGCATGAGCCGCTGGCGGTGGAATGGAACTACGGCGACTATGAGGGCATCAGTTCGGACCTGATCCGCAAGGACAACCCGGAATACCTGATTTGGACGCATGGTGTGCCCAACGGCGAGACCCTGGACGAAGTGGCAGCTCGCGCTGACAAGATCGTGGCCCGGGTGCTGGAATCCGGGCTGGACAACGTGCTGATCGTGGCGCATGGGCACTTCTCCCGGATCCTCACTGCCCGCTGGCTGGAACTCGCACCTGCCGAGGGTCGTCATTTCATCCTGGGAACCGCGAAAGTCTGCACGCTCGGCTGGGATAAGCGGACCCCGGCCATTGTCCGCTGGGGACTCTAAAAGAGCATTTATAAACTTTCTTGAAAAACTTTGCGAATTAAGTGGCGCATTGCTGCATTCGTAGGGTAATTTTATTCCTGACCCCAGAGCAGCTTTGCCGGGGTCGCGGCGCGCGTTGCCAGGCAAGTCAGCCGAGGCAGCGGCATAACAGAAAAGGAGGTTGGGAAAAATGATTACTTTGACTAGCGGATGGAAGATGACCATCACCGCGAACCCAGCCTCGGCTGCTTTTGCGCGCCGTCTTAACGGAGCGCCTGTCTCCTAACCTTCCCGCAACTGATCCCGCCCGCGCGGTGGCGTCACTTGCAATGAGGTATATCCAGGCCCATCCTCCTCGGACGGCTCGCCTTAGGCGACGCCTGCTGGACGCCTCCTGTCGGAGTCCCTTCCCGGCTGGTCCGCGCGGCGACGCAGCATCCCCATAGTTCGGAACTCAGCTTCTTTGTTGGGGTCTGCACAGCCGCTGGAACATGCGTCCGTCTTCGCATTTGCGATCTATTCATAACCACAGGGCATTTCCCTGCCTAATTATGCCGTTATTGCTCTGGCATTAAATGGCTTTATTTGTCATGCCCAATTTTACGCCGAAAGGAGGTGACCACCATGATCAAGAGAATCAAGAAAGCATTGTTCTTCCTGCGGCGTCCTGTCCGGAATGATCGTCCTGTCCGGGATGACCGCCGGGAATTCAACGGGCAGCTCCTGGACCGGCGGCGCGAAGACGTTTTCGTCCTGTTGCACCAGCAGATGGGCGGTATGAACTGAGGCCAGGGCCGGATATCAAGTCCGGTCCGGCAGGCAGGTCCCGGGTAAGCTCTCAGACATGCAGGAGACGAAGCCACCGGCGCACCCAAGGCGCGCCCGCTTGGTTGTTCCGAGTCGCAGCGACCTGCTGCTGAAGAACTTCACGGAACTGATCGGCGGGCCGATGGGTGCCCGGTCGGCGCCCGGCCTCATCTCCCCCGGCGTTTTTACCGTGGAACGTGTCCTGATCATCCTGACCGTAGTGGCGGCGTTGGCCGGCATCGCGATCAAGGGTTACTGCCGGGCCAACGGCTGGTCGAGCCCCGGCCAGTTCTATTCCACGTGTTATTCGGACTTCCCGGAATTTTTCCGCAACCGCGGCCTGGGAGACGGCACGTTTCCGATCCTGAGCCCGGGATCTCTTTTTGAAGACCCCGTCCTGATGGGATTCATTGCCGGAGTGACTGCCTGGCTGGTCCCGGGCGAGGGTGCCAGTGACGCGCGGATCCTCGGTTACTTCGACGTTAATGCCACGCTCGTTGCAGCCGTGTGGATTGTCACAGTGTTGGCTACGGCCCGGATGTCACAGCGGCGCCCCTGGGATGCGGCCATGGTGGCGCTGGCACCCGGTATTGTGCTGGCCGGAACCATCAACTGGGATATGTGGGCCGTGGCCTTGTTGGCGCTGGGCATGCTGTGTTTTTCGCGTGAAAGGCTGGTCCTGGCCGGCACCCTCATCGGGCTCGCCGCAGCCACCAAGCCCTACGCCGCCCTGGTTCTCGGAGCCATCCTCCTGCTGGCCCTGCGTACCGGGCGGATCCGCGGGTTCCTGGTCACGGCCGGCGCCAGCGCGGCGGCCTGGCTGGCCATCAACGTACCTGTGGCGCTGTCCAACCCCTCCGGCTGGGGCTACTTCTTCAGGTTCACTGAGACGAGGGAAGTCGGCTATGGGTCATTGTGGTTCGCGTACAACCTGGTGGCCCGGCGGCTGCGCTGGCCGGTGCTCGATCCCGCAACCATCAACTGGCTGGCGCTGGCCGTGTTCCTGCTGGCCTGCGCCATGATTGCCGCGGTGGCGCTCACAGCAGCACGCCGGCCGCGGCTGGCCCAGTTGGCGTTCCTCGTCGTGGGTGCCTTCATCCTCACCAGTAAGGTCTATTCGCCACAGCATGTCCTGTGGCTCATCCCGCTGGTGGCGCTGGCCCGGCCGCGGTGGCGGGATTTTCTCATTTGGCAGGGCGTCGAAGGCCTGCACTGGGCAGCCGTCTGGATGTATCTGGGCCAGGTGACCAGCCAGGGCCCGACGCAGCACAATATTGATATGCCCTACTACGTCCTGGCGGTAGCAGCACATATGCTTGTAACGGCATATTTGATGTTCCGTGTTGTGTGGGACATTTATGATCCGGACTACGATCCCGTCCGCCGCCATCACCTGGATGATCCGCAGGGAGGGCCGTTCAACGGCCTGCCGGACTGGTTGCGGTTCAGCCCCCGCCATCCCTCATTCGCGGTGCTCCCCTGGCGGGCGAGACACCATGCCTGACGTCGCCGTCGTCGGGTCCGGACCCAACGGGCTGGCCGCAGCCGCCGTGATGGCCCGCGCCGGCCTTTCCGTCGAAGTCCACGAGGCGGCAGACACCATCGGAGGCGGCACGCGCACCGCGGAACTGATGCAGCCGGGGCACCTCCATGACATCTGCTCGGCCGTGCACCCCATGGCGCTGGCGTCCCCCTTCTTCCGTGACTTCGAGCTGGCACGCCGGATAGACCTGGTGGTCCCGGAGCTTTCGTTCGGATCACCGCTCGACGGCGGGCGGGCGGCCCTCGGCTACCACAGCCTCGAACGGACGGTCCAAGGCCTGGGCCGGGACGGCGACGCCTACCGCCGGCTCCTTGGCCCGCTCGTTGACCGCATTGACGGCGTGATGGACCTGACGCAGCACCAGCTGCTCAGGATCCCCCGGGATCCCCTGGCGGTGGCGCTCTTCGGGCTGCGGACGCTGGAGCAGGGATCGCGGCTGTGGAACACGCGGTTCAACAGTGACCTTGCGCCTGCACTGCTCAGCGGCGTGGCCGCCCATGCGGTCTCGCAGCTGCCCTCGCTCGCCTCCGCCGGTGCCGGGCTTATGCTCACCGCACTGGCCCACGCCCAAGGCTGGCCGATTCCGCTGGGCGGTTCGGCCTCTATTGCGGCTGCACTGGAAGCTGACATCCGTGCCCACGGCGGCGTGTTCCACACGGGGGCGCGGATTGAGAGTCTCCGCGAACTCCGCGGCGCGCGTGCCACTCTGCTGGACGTGGCACCCCGGGGCCTGCTGAGCATCGCCGGTGACAGGCTTCCGGCCCGGTACCGGCAAGCCATGGAGGCATTCCGCTATGGAAATGGTTCCTGCAAGGTGGACTTCATCCTGTCCGGTCCCGTTCCGTGGGCGGCCAAGGAACTGGGGGACGCCGGAACTGTGCACGTCGGCGGAACACGGGCGGAGCTTGCCCGTGCCGAGAACGAAGTCTCCGCGGGGAAACACCCGGAGCGTCCGTACGTTCTGGTGGCCCAGCCATCGCGTTTCGACGCGGGCCGGGCGCCCGCCGGGCGGCAGATCCTCTGGGCGTACTGCCATGTGCCCGCCGGATCAACCCGCGACATGGGCGAGGCCGTGACCGCGCAGCTGGAGCGCTTCGCGCCGGGATTCCGGGACGTGGTGGTGCAGACCCACGTGACCACTGCGGCGGAACTGGCCAGCTACAACCGGAACTATGTGGGTGGCGACTTCAGCGCCGGCGTTATGGACATACGCGGACTTGTCCAGCGCCCGGTGGTCTCCCTCGTTCCGTGGCGGACGCCCGTGCCCGGCGTGTATCTGTGCTCCTCCTCCACGCCGCCTGGCCCCGGCGTAACAGGAATGCCAGGTTACTTCGCCGCGAAACATGCCTTGAAAGACATATTTGGTCTTGGGGTCCCTTCGCTCGGGCTTTGAACCGGGCGCGGATCGGTGACAGCAGGCACCGTTCAAATCGGGGCATAATAGCGCGGTGGGGAACTCAAGAAAACTATCACTTGCCATAGCTGGACTCATTCTCGGCGCCTCCCTGGTTGCCTGCGACGACGGCAGAGGGGGTGCTGAAAGCGCGGCCAAGCAGTTTGCCTCCGCGCTTTCCGCGCTCGACGTCGGCTCGGTCGCCTTTGACGGCAAAGATTCCGGGGTGGCCAAACAACAGGTCCAGGACGTCTTCAAGGCCCTGGAGCCGGACAAGCCCACCGTGGCGGCCGGCGAACTCATGCTGGACGGCGACACTGCAACGGTTCCGTTGAACTACATCTGGAAAATCGCCACCGGTGAGTGGAAATATACGGTCTCCGCAGAGTTCACAAAATCCGGGGACAAATGGCTGGCCGTCTGGAACCCGGCAACCCTGGTTCCGGGGCTCGCCGATAACGAAATCCTCAGCAAGGGCACCCAGTCGCCGCAGCGCGCCGACATCCTGGGCGCCGGTGACGCGAAGCTTGTCACGTACCGCCCCGTGGTCAACGTGGGGATCGACAGGCTTCTCCTCGGATCCGCGGACGCAGCCGCGTCGGCCACGAAACTGGCCGAACTGGTGGGTGTGGATCCCGCCGCCTACGCCCAACAGGTTGCCGCCTCCGGCGCCGAGGCGTTTGTCCGGGCCATCACCCTCCGTGACGAGGGCCGCGCTATCACGGACGCGCAGATCACGGCCATCCCCGGTGCCCGCGCCATCCCGGATAGCCAGCCGCTGGCACCCAGCCGCACATTTGCAAGGCCAGTCCTGGGCACCGTCGGCGAAGCCACGGCAGAACAGATCGAGGCGTCCGGCGGCGTCCTGACCGCCGGAGACGTGACCGGCATCGGCGGGCTCCAGCAGCAGTACGACGCACAGCTCCGCGGCACCGACGCCGTGGTGATCCGTGCGCAGCGGGCCGACCTCACCCGCGAACAGATCCAGGCGGCGGGAACAGATCCCCGCAAGGTGGTTTTCGAGATGGCCCCGACCCCCGGCACTCCCCTGAAAACCACATTGGATCCAAACCTCCAGTCACTCGCAGAGAGCACGCTTGCCGGTGTGGGCCCGGCGTCGGCCATAGTGGCGCTCCGCCCCTCCACGGGTGCGGTGCTCGCGGCGGCCTCCGGCCCGGGAAGCAACGGCTACAACACCGCAATGCTGGGCCAGTACGCGCCGGGGTCAACGTTCAAGATCATCGATTCCCTCGCCATGCTCCGCAACGGACTGACGCCCGATTCGAAGGTGGAATGTACCCCCACCCTGACCGTGGACGGCCGGACGTTCAAGAACGCGGAAGGCTACCCGGAAACCTCGCTGGGGTCGGTGGCACTCCGCGATGCCTTTGCCCACTCGTGCAACACGGCGTTCATCGCCGCGCGTGACACAGTCACGCAGGCCCAGCTTGAGGCTGCCGCCATGGCCATGGGCGTAGCCGTGGAGGCCCCCTCGCTGGGCGCCGCGGCGTTCCTCGGGTCCGTTCCGGGCGAGGCTGCCGGCACCGAACACGCCGCCTCGATGATCGGCCAGGGCAAGGTACTCCTGTCCCCGCTGGCGGCGGCCATCATGGCCGGCTCCGTGGGCAAGGGATCCCCCGTCTCGCCGCAGCTGGTCCTGAACCCCGACGCCGGCGCAGCCGCGGCAGACACCTCCGGCGGGGCAACGGCGGACGCCGGGTCGCCGTCGTCGACCGTTACGCCCGAGGCGCCGTCCAAGGCGTCCGGCCAGCCGATCATCGCCGCTGAGGCCGCGGCACTGTCCGACATGATGCGGGCCGTGGTCACGTCCGGCCACGCCGGCTTCCTGGCGACCGTTCCGGGCGCGCCGGTGGGCGCCAAGACCGGCACAGCGGAGTTCGGCAACGAGACCCCGCCCAAGACCCACGCGTGGATTGTGGCTGTCCACGGTGACCTGGCCGTGGCCGTTTTCGTCGAGGACGGCGGCCTCGGAGCCACCACGTCCGGGCCGTTGCTCAAGCAGTTCCTGGCCGCCGCCGGCTAACCCCTGGAGTTTTTGTCCAGCGGCAAAGGCAAATTAGCTGGACAAAAACTCGTGTGGGCGGGCGTGGGAAGATTGTTGGCGTGGCCCACATAGACATTTCCGGTATTGACTACTTCCTTTCCGACGGCACCCAACTGCTCAACGGTGTGACCTTCAAGGTCCCGGACGGCACCAAAACAGCCCTGATCGGCCCAAACGGCACCGGCAAAACCACCCTCTTCCGGATCATTTCCGGCGACCTCGTTCCCGACGAAGGCGTTATCGGCCGCTCCGGAAACATGGGCATCATGCGCCAGTTCGTGGGCCAGGTCCGGGATGACTCCACCGTCCGCGACCTTCTGGTTTCCGCCGCCCCGCCGGCGCTGGCAGCCGCAGCCAAGGAAGTGGACGTGGCTGAGCTCGCGATGGTGGAGCACGACGACGAGCCCTCCCAGATGCGGTATGCACAGGCGATTGTGGACTGGGGAGACGCCGGCGGCTACGACGTCGAAACTGTCTGGGACGAGGTCTGCATGGCCGCCCTCGGACTCCCCTTCGACCGCGCACAGCACCGCCCGGCGTCGAGCCTGTCCGGCGGCGAGCAGAAGCGGCTGGTCCTGGAAGCCCTGTTTGCCGGCCCCGACGAGCTGCTCCTGCTCGACGAACCGGACAACTACCTCGACGTGCCCGGCAAACGCTGGCTTGAGGACAAGCTCAACGGGTCCAAAAAGACTGTCTTCTTCATCAGCCACGACCGCGAACTGCTCAACAATGCCGCCGGCCGCATCGTGACCCTCGAACCGGGCATCAACGGCGCAGGTGCCTGGGTGCACGGCGGCGGCTTTGGCTCCTACGTGGACGCCCGAGCCGACCGAAACGCCCGCTTTGAGGAGCTCCGCAAGCGCTGGGACGAGGAGCACGTGAAGCTCAAGGAACTCGTCAACATGTACAAAAACAAAGCGGCATTCCGGTCCGACATGGCCAACCGCTACCAGGCCGCCCAGACGCGCCTGGCCAAGTTCCTCGAGGCCGGGCCGCCCGAAGCTCTGCCGATCGAGCAGAACGTGCGCATGCGCCTGAAGGGCGGCCGGACCGCCAAGCGCGCCGTCGTGGCTGAAAAACTGGAACTGACCGGACTGATGAAGCCGTTCTCCACCGAAGTGTGGTTCGGTGACCGCGTGGGTGTGCTCGGCTCCAACGGCTCCGGCAAGAGCCATTTCCTGCGGCTGCTCGCCACGGGCGGGACCGACCCGGAACGTGAGCATGTCCCCGTGTCCGACGTCGATATCGCCGAAGTGCCGCACGAAGGCACCGTGAAACTCGGCGCCCGTATCCGGCCCGGCTTCTTTGCCCAGACCCACGTCCGGCCCGACCTCCTGGGCAAGACCCTGTTGGAGATCCTGCACCGCGGCGACGAGCACCGGTCCGGCATGGGACGTGAGGCCGCCGCCGGCGCTTTGGACGGCTACGGGCTGGCGTCGCAGTCGGAGCAGAAGTACGAGTCCCTCTCCGGCGGCCAGCAAGCGCGGTTCCAGATCCTGCTCCTGCAGCTCTCCGGCGCCACGCTCCTGCTTCTGGATGAGCCAACGGACAACCTGGACCTGCATTCGGCCGAGGCACTGGAAAAGGCCATCGACCACTTCGAGGGAACCGTCCTGGCAGTCACGCACGACCGCTGGTTCGCCCGCACCTTCGACCGGTTCCTGGTGTTTGGTTCCGACGGCAAGGTATACGAATCCCCCGAGCCCGTGTGGGACGAAAAGAGGGTTGAGCGAGCCCGCTAACGCTCTCTCAGTTCCTGCAGGCTTGCGGCAAACGCTCTCTCACCGGTGAGAGAGCGTTTGCTTTTTTTGTGCAGAAAGTGAGAGAGCGTTTTGTACAGGAAGTGAGAGAGTGCCTGGTGGCGATCATATGATCAAGAATTGCTATCATATGAGCATGAAGACTGACGAGCGGCACCGCCTGATCGGGGAGCTGCTGCGCCGCAAAGCCGAGGTCTCGGTGGAAGAGCTGACCCAGGCGTGCGGCGCCTCGGGCGCCACCATCCGCCGCGACCTTGAGCTGCTCGCATTGCATGGCGTGCTGCGCCGGGTCCATGGCGGCGCCAGGAGCCTCATCGCCGGCGGCGAAAACCCCGGCTACGGCCAGCGCGAACTCGAAGACCAAGCGGTGAAAGTCAGGATTGCCGCCGCAGTGGCTGGCCTGTTGGGAGAACGCGAGCACGTGTGGCTGGACAGCGGCACCACTGCCACGGAAATTGCCCGCGTCCTCCGCGGGCGCGAACTGACGCTGATGCCCATGTCCATGCGCTCCCTCACAACGGTCATGGACGACGACCCGCACGCCGGCCGGCGTCCTGCGCTGCTGCTCCCTGGTGGAAGCCTGGTTCCCGGCGAGCTGTCGTTCCGCGGCCCGCTCGCGGAAGCCAACATCCGGTCCCTGCGCTTCGACACGGCGGTGGTCACGCCCTGCGCCTTGAACCTCAAGGACGGCCTCATGGCCCATGATTTGGACGATGCCGCAGTGAAGCGGGCTGGAATCGACTCGGCGGGACGGGTGATTGTTGCCTGCGCCGGTGCCAAATGGAATGCCACCGCGGTGGCCCTGGTTGCCCCCTTGGACGCGGTGAACGTGATTGTCACGGACAAAGACCTGAGTGCGGACGAACTCGCACACCTTAACAAGCTCTCGGTGGAAGTAGTCAAAGCATGAGCATCAACACCAGCATGACCGCCGGACCCTCCCTCCGGGCAGCCGCCGCCGCCACTTTTGTGGTCTTCGGAATCAACGGTTTCGTTTTTGCCAGCTGGGCCGCCAGGATCCCCGCCGTCACCGAGACGCTGCACCTGACCTCCGGCCAGATGGGCACGCTGCTGCTGTGCACAGCCGTGGGTTCGCTGCTGGCCCTTCCGACGGCGGGACTGGTGGTGGGGAAGATCGGCACCGCCAATGCGGTGCGCGCCGGCGGTCTGCTGTCAGCCCTGGCCGGGGTGGGTATTGCACTGTCACTGTCGGCAGAATCGGTCCCGGGCACCGCGGTTGCACTGTTCTTCTTCGGCATCGGCGTCGGGCTGTGGGACGTGTCCCAGAACATTGAGGGGGCCGACGTCGAGCACAAGCTGCGGCGCACCATCATGCCCCAGTTCCATGCTGCCTTCAGCGGCGGTGCCTTTGTGGGGGCCCTGATCGGTGCAGGCCTGTCAACCATCGGTGTCGGCCTGCCGTTGCACTTGCTGGCCATCGCAGGCGTAGTGGTGGTAGTAGCCCTCGTGGCGCCCCGCTACTTCCTCCCCCACCACGCCCAGGCCGCCCCGGCGGAGGGTGAGCCGACGGCTGCGAAAGGGCCGTCTGCCTGGCGTGACAGCCGCACCCTGCTGATAGGCGTTGTAGTGCTGGGCGCAACACTCACCGAAGGCGCCGGAAACGACTGGATCGCCAAGGCCACCGTGGACGGCCTGGGCAGTTCGGAATCCACCGGGGCCCTGATGTTCGCCTTGTTTGTCCTGGCAATGACGGCGATGCGGCTCTTGGGCGGCCGCGTGATCGACACGTACGGACGTGTTGTAGTGCTCCGGGCCAGCATGGTCGCGGCCACGGCAGGCCTGTGCCTGTTTGTGCTCGCGGGGAACATCTGGCTGGCCGGCGTTGGTGCTGCGCTGTGGGGTGTCGGCGCCGCGATGGCATTCCCCATGGGAATGTCCGCGGCCGCCGACGATCCGAAGCATGCAGCCGCGAGGGTCTCGGTTGTATCCACCCTGGGGTATATTTCCTTCCTCGCCGGCCCGCCGTTGCTGGGCTACCTGGGTGACCTCACGGGAATCCATCTGGCACTCCTGGCGATCCTCGCCCCGATCCTGGTGGCATTGCTCCTCGCCGGAGCCGCGAGGCCCCTGGTCTCCAAGTAGGGGCCTCCAAGTAGGTAGGCCCCGCCGGCTATAGGCTGGGGAGATGTACAGAGCGTGGCGCGACGGACCGGGCTGGATCAGCCGGGTTGACCGGCACCTTGTCCGCGGAGTGTCGTCGTTTCCGGGCGGAAACCACGACACGTTCTTCCGCCGCCTCTCCGCGGCCGCCAATGACGGCAAACTGTGGATAGTGGCAGCCGCGATCATGGCCGCGTTTCCCGGCAAGCCCCGCCGGGCCGCCCTGCACGGGCTGATCGCCCAAGCGGTGGCTTCGGGTGTAACTAACGTAGTGTTCAAGACCCTGTTGCCGCGGGCGCGCCCGCTCCCCGAGCACCTGCCGGTCTTCCGGTTCGTCCATCCGCAGCCCACCAGCTCGTCCATGCCATCGGGGCATTCGGCCTCGGCCATCGCCTTTGCGCTCGGGGCCGGGATGGTCCAGCCGGTTGTCGGTGCAGCACTTGCGCCGGCGGCACTGGGGGTGGCCTACTCCCGTGTCCATACCGGGGCCCACTGGCCATCTGATGTGTTCTTCGGTTCGATGATCGGCGCCGGGGCAGCGCTGGTGACCCGCAAGTGGTGGCCCGTCCGCCCACCGTTTCCCGAGGTGTCCCGCACCGCGGCCCACGCCCCGGAGCTGCCGGGCGGTGAAGGTCTAAGCATCGTTGTGAATACCCTGGGCGGCTCGTTCACGGAACAAACAGAAGACGCACTGCAGGAAGTATTCCCAAAAGCGCATATAAAAATGGTCGAGCCGGGAGAGAGGCTCGAGGAGGTCATCCAGGCGACCGTTTCGCGCCCGGGCACCCGGGCCCTGGGCGTATGGGGCGGCGACGGAACGGTTGGCACTGCAGCCGCGGCCGCCGTCGAACATTCCCTTCCCTTGCTGGTGCTCCCGGGCGGGACCCTCAACCACTTCGCCCGGGACACGGGGACTGCCAACCTTAGGGACGCTGTGGCAGCCACGGCCGTGGGTGAGGCCGCCCGCGCCGACGTCGGCATTGTGACCGTGGAACGCGGGCTGGCCGGCAACCCGGAAACAGCTGACCTGGTCATGCTGAACACGGCCAGCGTCGGCCTGTACCCCAACCTGGTCCGGCGCAGGGAACACTTGCAGCCGGCCCTCGGCAAACCGCTGGCAGGCGTGGTCGCAATGTTCCGTACCTTCGCCGCGGGAACACCCACCACCCTGACGGTGGACGGCGTGCGGCACAAACTCTGGATCGCGTACATCGGACGCGGCCGCTATTACCCCCGGGACCATGCGCCTTTGTCGCGGCCGGTGCTGGACGACGGCGTCCTGGATGTCCGCATGATTACTGCCGACGAATCCTTTGCCCGGCTTCGGCTCCTGTGGTCGGTGCTGACCGGCACGGTAGCGACGTCCCGGATCACCCACTTGCGGGAGGCCACGGAGGTCCGCATTGAGTCGGAGGACTCCCCCATGGCACTGGCGGTGGACGGCGAGGCGCTGGCGGGCGTGCGCAGCGTGCGGATCCGGGTGGAGCCGAGCGCACTGACGTACTACTCGCCCCGCACGTGAGCCGGCTGCGTCCCGGCGGGGACCCCTCATCATCCGTGCGGACTACCCTGATTCGACCCTGAATCATCCCTGAGACAGGCGAAATCCGGCCCTGCCGTCGGTAGCGTGGAACGTACACACGAAGACTTCCCCGCATCCCGCGGCCAAGCGGCTGCTGTTCTAAGGAACATTTCCATGATTGAGGCAACAGGCCTGTCAAAGGTCTACGGCAGCAAAACGGCAGTTGACGGCGTCAGCTTCACCGTCAAGGCAGGGCAGGTAACGGGCTTCCTTGGCCCGAACGGTGCCGGCAAGTCCACCACCATGCGCATGATCATGGGACTGGACCGGCCGACGTCGGGCACGGTCACCGTCAACGGCCTGCACTACGCCGACCACAAGGCCCCCTGCACGAGGTGGGCGCGCTGCTGGACGCCAAGGCGGTCCACACCAGCCGCAGCGCCTACAACCACCTGCGGGCCATGGCGGCGACCCACAACATCCCCACGTCCCGGGTGCACGAAGTCATCGAGATGACCGGCCTGGAGGCCGTCGCCCGGAAGAAAGCAGGCGGCTTCTCGCTGGGCATGGGGCAGCGCCTGGGCATTGCGAACGCGCTCCTCGGCGATCCGCAGACCCTGATCCTGGACGAGCCGGTCAACGGCCTCGATCCGGAGGGTGTGTTGTGGGTGCGCAACCTGGTCCGCTACCTCGCCGGACAGGGTAAGACGGTTTTCCTGTCCTCACACCTCATGAGCGAAATGGCCCAGACGGCAGACCACCTGATCGTGATCGGCCGCGGCAGGATCATTGCCGACGCCCCCGTACAGGACATCATTGCGGGCACTCGTCAGGTCAAGACCCTGGTCCGCACGTCAGCAGCCACCCAGCTGTCTGCCCTGCTGTCCGGCGATGGCGTCACGGTGGACCAGGGCCAGCCCGAAACCCTGGAAGTGACCGGCCTGGACGCCCGGCAGATCGCCCAGGTGGCGCTGGATAACCGGGTCCTCGTCTACGAACTCACCCCGCAGCAATCGTCTCTGGAAGACGCCTACTTCGACCTCACCAAGGACGAAGTGGAATACCACTCACACCTGACCGGCGGTCCCGCCGGCGAGTTCGCTCCGGAAACCGCCCCGGCAACGGCAGGAAAGTAAGGACGATGACCACCATGACTGATACCCAAACTTCCCGTGTCCGCACCACCGCTGGCACCAAGGGGGTTACCTTCACCGGTGTGCTGCGGTCCGAATGGATCAAGCTGTTCTCCCTGATGTCCACCCGCATCCTGCTGCTCCTGACACTGGTGGCGATTGTCGGCGTCGGGGCCCTTGCCGTCCTGATCCGGTTCTCGTTCCTGGACGAAATGGCCCGGCGGGCGCGGGACCAGGGCCACGCCCTGACGCCCGAAATGATGGCGCAGTCCTTCCCGCCGGGATCTGGTTTTGACCTGTACAACCTGCCCAATGCCGGCCTGCAGATCGGCATCCTGGTGCTGGGCTCGCTGGCCGTCCTGTTCATCTCCTCCGAGTACGCCACGGGCATGATCCGTTCCACCATGAACGCCGTCCCGCGCCGCACGCCGGCCTTTGTGGCCAAGGCAATCCTGCTCGCCGTAATCTCCTACGTCATCACCACCATCGCCGCCGTGGCCACGTTCCTGATTGCCATGCCGGTCTTCCAGGGACTGGGCCTGGACCTGGACTGGTCCACGGACGGCGTGCTGTACAGCGTCTTCACGGGCGGACTCTACGTGGCCGGGGTGGCCTTGATCGGCCTGTCGCTCGGCGCACTGCTGCGCAACTCCGCCGGCGGCATCACCGTGCTGGTGGGCCTGTTCTTCGTAGTGTCCATCGCGGCGAGCTTTATGACCTTCATCCCGGGTGACTTCTGGAAGTACGTGCCCCAGTACCTCCCCAGCGACGCCGGCGGACGGTTCCTGTCCATTGGCCACACCGACGGCGTCATCGATCCTTGGCAGGGCGGCCTGGTTTTCCTGGGCTACGTTCTGCTGTTCCTGGTTCCGGCCATGATTGTGCTCAAGAAACGCGACGTCTAGGCGGACACTAGGCTCAGAGCATGAATGAAGCGGCACTCGTGAGGGACGCGCCGGCCAGCCAGGCCGACGCGTCCTTTGCCGAAATCACGGCCAAGCGCCGCGGCCTGCTCCGGCGGTACTTTTACCAGCGTCCCCGGGTGATGGACTGTGTGGTGGTGTTCAGCTACGCGCTGCTGGTGGCGCCGACCGTGGTGGACGCGATCATGTCCGGCGCCTGGCTGGCCGCGGCGCTTCTCTTTGCGGTCGCGGGGGCCCTGTTTTTCCGGCGCTCCCACCCAGTGGCGCTGACAGCCTTCGTCGCGGTCATGGAAGTGGCGGTCACGCTGCTTCACCCGTGGGGATCCAACGTTTCGGCGGGGCTGTGGTTCTCGCTTTACGCCGTGGCCGTGCTGCACACGCGCAGGTTCGCGTTGGTGGCCATGGCCGCCGCCACGGCACCTCTGGCCCTGTTGTACCTGCTGGCCGCTGTTGGTCCCATGGAGAATTCCTTCATCCACGACGCCGGCGGCAATCCCGCGGACTTCCACCTCCTGACCAGCATCGCCACCGGCGCCACCATTGCCCTGTCCAACGTCGTTGCCACCGGGATCGGCATTTCGGTGCGCCAACGGCGGGAGCACGAGCAGGAGATCTCCGCGTGGGCGGCGCGGACGGCCAGCCTGGCGTCCGTCAACGAACGCAACAGGATCGCCCGCGAAATGCACGACGTCGTGGCGCACTCGCTGACGGTGATGGTCAGCCTCTCCGATGGCGCAGCCGTTGTGGTCCGGAAAAGTCCCGACCGTGCCGGCGAAGTCCTTGGCGAACTGTCGCGGACCGGCCGGACGGCGCTGGCGGACATGCGGCGTGTCCTGGGCGTACTCCGGGACGACTCCGGCGGGACGGCGCCGCGGCAGCCCCTCGCTTCCGGCGACAGCCTGGCGAAGCTCCTGGAAGGCTTCCGCACCGCGGGCCTGCCGCTGCACTACTCGCACACCGGCCCGGCGCTGCCGGACGACGCGGCCTTCCAGCTGACGGTGTACCGGATAGTTCAGGAGTCACTGACCAATGTGCTCCGCTACGGCCGGTCGCTGGGACGGGTGGATGTGGCCATTGTCCGGGCCGGCTCCACGGTCACCATTGAAGTGCTCGACGACGGCGCCGGCGTCCCGGGTCCGGGCACCTCCGACGGCGGCGGGCCGGGTTCCGGCGGCGGGCCGGGTTCCGCCGGACCCGGTTCCGGCCAGGGGCTGGCGGGCATGGCCGAACGTGCCCGCATCTACGCAGGCACCGTGGCGGCCGGGCGGCGCGGCCGCGGCTGGCGGGTCTATGCCGTCCTGAGCTGGCCGGCCGGCGAGCCCGCGGAAACCCACAACCATCCACCCCAACTGCAAGGCACCCGTGACTGAAACCCAACCGATAACCGTCCTGCTGGTGGATGACCAGCCGCTGCTGAGGATGGGCTTCCGCCTCATCCTCGAGGGCCAGGATGACCTGCATATTGTGGGGGAGGCCTCCGACGGTGCCGAAGCAGTGCGGCAGGTCCGCGACCTCAACCCGGACGTGGTGCTCATGGACGTGAGGATGCCGGTCCTGGACGGTATCGAGGCGACGCGCGCCATCACGGCCTCCGGGGCCGGGGCGCGGATCATCATCCTCACCACTTTCGATGTGGACGAATATGCGTTCGCCGGGCTCCAGGCAGGCGCGTCCGCGTTCCTCCTCAAGGACGTGGCGCCATCGGAATTGATCAGTGCCGTCCGAGTGGTGGCCAGCGGGGATGCCGTGGTGGCCCCGCGTGTCACCCAACGGCTGCTGGAGACCTATGTCCGCGGTGCTGCCATGCGGGCCCCCTCCGCCGTGTCGCGGGACCCCCTGCTCGAAGACCTCACTCCGCGCGAAACCGAAATGCTCGAAGCCATGGCAGAGGGCCTCTCCAACGCCGAAATCGCACACCGGTATTTCCTGTCCGAAGCAACGGTGAAGACCCACGTCCGCCGGATCCTGACCAAACTCCACTTGCGCGACCGGGTCCAGGCAGTGGTTTACGCCTACGAGACCGGCCTGGTGGTCCCGAGCAATCCCGACTACTGACGCTGGCGCGGCCTGCTGACGCACAGCTTCCGCACAGGAAGGGCCTATGCAGGGGATAGGCGGGACGCGTTGGATGGAGCCATGAGCAACCATCTTCCGCACCCCAACCACGACCGCGGCCTTGAGTTTGACCTGTCCACCATGATCAGCCGCCGTTCCCTCGGAATGTTCTTCGGCGCCGGCGGTGCGGCAGCGGCGCTGGCAGCCTGCACCCCCGGCGGGTCAGGCACCACAACCGGTACGTCGACGTCGGCCGCCACGGAAAGTGCCTCAGCCACCGCAAGTGCCGCCACCACGACGGCGACTCCCACCGCCAGCCCTACGCTCACCCGGGCGATCGCGGAGTGCGGCATGGAGATCCCCCAGGAAACAGCAGGTCCTTTCCCGGGTGACGGCTCCAACGGGCCCAACGTCCTGGCAGCCTCGGGGGTGGTGCGGCAGGACATCACCGCAAGCTTCGGAACCGGCAGCGGCAACGCCGGGGGCGTGCCGTTGACGTTCACGCTGACCCTTTTGGACAACGCGAACGGCTGCGTGCCCTTGGCGGGTGCGGCCGTTTACGCCTGGCACTGCGACCGGGATGGCAGGTACTCCATGTATGACTCCGGACTGGCAAACGAAAACTACCTCCGCGGCGTCCAGGAGGCCGACGCCAGCGGCCAGGTCACCTTTACGTCCATCTTCCCCGGCGCCTATTCCGGGCGCTGGCCGCACATCCACTTCGAGGTGTTCGAGTCCATGAGCAACGCCACGGCCGCCGGACAGGTGCTGGCTGTGTCGCAGATCGCCCTGACCAAGGCGGCCTGCGACGACGTCTACGCCACTCCCGGCTACGAGGCCAGTGTCCGCAACATGGCCCGCACCACACTACAGTCGGACAACGTCTTCGGGGACGACGGCGGCATCTACCAGCTGGCCACGATGACAGGATCGGCGTCCACCGGCTACACCGCCGGGCTCAATGTGACCATCTAGACTCGGAACCATGCCTTCACCTTCCGCCGCCGCCAGTGCCGTTGACCACATCCAGGACCTGGGCGCGTACGTCGGCGCATCGCCGTCGAGCTTCCACGCCGTCCACGAGGCCGCCCGGCGGCTGGACGAAGCCCGGTTCACGGGCCTGGACGAGCGGGAGCCCTGGGCCGGCGGGCCTGGCCGGTTCTACCTGGTCCGCGACGGCGCGCTGATCGCCTGGGCGGTCCCGGACGACGCCGGGCCCACCACCGGGTTCAACATCCTCGGCGCGCACACGGACTCCCCGTCCTTCAAGCTCAAGCCCAAGCCCACCACCGGCGCGTTCGGCTGGCTGCAGGCCGGCGTGGAGGTTTACGGCGGGCCGCTGCTCAACTCCTGGCTGGACCGGGAACTGCAACTGGCGGGCCGGCTGGTCATGCTGGACGGCACCGAACACCTCGCCGCCACCGGTCCGATGCTCCGCTTCCCGCAGTTGGCCATCCACCTTGACCGTGCCGTGAACGACGCCCTGACGCTGGACAAGCAGCGGCACATGAACCCCGTCTGGGGGCTGGGCAACCCGTCCGACGTCGACCTCCTGGCGGTTTTGGCGTCGCACGTGTCTGGCGCCGTTTCAGTTGATCCGGCCCGGATCGGAGGGTACGACGTCGTTATCGCAGACACACAGGCACCTGCGGTTTTCGGGGCCAACGGTGAGTTTTTCGCCTCCGGGCGCCTGGACAACCTTTCCGCGACGCATGCCGGGCTGGCCGCGCTGATCGCGCATTCTGCTTCTTCCATGGCCGGTGCTGCGGGCGCCGGCGCCCCCATTGCCGTGCTCGCGGCGTTCGACCACGAGGAAATCGGATCCAACTCCCGGTCCGGGGCCTGCGGACCCATCCTCGAAGACGTGCTCGTGCGGGTCTCCGACGGTCTGGGCGCAACGGCGAGCCAGCGGCGGCAGGCGCTGGCGGCGTCGTTCTGCGTTTCCGCGGACGCGGGCCATGCCGTCCACCCCAACTACCCGGAGCGGCACGATCCGGCCAACCACCCGGTCCTGAACGGCGGGCCGCTGCTGAAGATCAACGCCAACCAGCGGTACGCCACCGACGCACAAGGCGCGGCATTCTGGGCCAGGCTGTGCGGGGAGGCGAAGGTGCCGTACCAGGAATTTGTGTCCAACAACGTGATGCCCTGCGGCTCCACCATTGGCCCCCTGACCGCCACGCGCCTCGGGATCCGGACTGTCGACGTCGGCGTCCCCCTGCTTTCGATGCACTCCGCGCGCGAGCTCTGCGGCGTGCAGGACCCGCACCGGCTGGCAACGGTCACGCAGCTGTTCTTCCGGACCGCGCACGCTACGTCCTGACGGGGCACGCTACGTCCTGACGGGGCAGGCTACGTCCTGACGCCGCGCTCGCTACAACCGGTAGGGGAAGTACTCACGGTCGATTTCGTGGGCCGGGACGCCCACCCAGGTCTCGCCGTCGGGGACGTTGCTGAGTACTGCGGCACCCATTCCCACCGTGGCGTAAGCGCCCACGGACGTCCGTTCGCGGACGCTGGAATTCATGCCCAGATAGGCGGCCCGGCCAATCCTGACTCCGCCCCGAGGGACACTCCGGCGGCGAACGTGGCGAAGTCCGCCACGTCGTCGTCGTGCGTGAATGTCACCGACGGCAAGGCCACCACATGCGATCCGAGGGTGACTGAGGCGGTCAACGTCACGTTCCGCAGCAGGATGCTGCCCCGGCCGATCCGGCAGCCTTCCGGGCACTGCACGGACGCATCTATGGCCGTTGCGTACCGGGATTCATGCAGGCCCATTGCCGTCAGCCGCTCCACCACGGCCTCCCTCGACCTCCCGGAACCAAGGCAGACCAGCACCAGGGCGTGGGTGTACTTGGGGGCATCATCAATGGTCCCCAGGACAGGTGCTCCATCCACGGTGACACCCGCGAATTCCCTGTCATCATCGAGCAGCCCCACAACGTCGTACTGGCCGCTGCTGCGTACCATTGCCATCACTTCGCGGGCCAGTCCGCTCGCCGCGACCAGAATCAGTTCACTCATGGGACCATTCCGTTGGCGGCGGCGTGGATCGTGGTGATGACCCGGTTCAGGCTGGCGGTGTCCAATTCGTGGAAGACGGGCAGGATGAGCGTCCTGTTCGTCAGCCGCTCAGTGTGCCGGAGCTCTGTGTTGCCCGTGTTTCGCCAGCGGTATGCCGGCTGGCGGTGCGCAGCCATGAAGCCGCGCGTGGCCATGATCCCGGCCCTAGCCAGGAGGGAAAGGAGTTCCTCGCGGCTGGTGGCGAATTCCGGCATGACTTCAACCCAGAAGGACTGGAAGTTTGTGGTGCCGTAGGGCGGGTCGGCCGCGAACCTTAGGCCGTTCAGGCCCGACAGCCCGGCGACGTATGCCGCCGCGATTTCCCGGCGCCGTTCCATCACCTCGGCAAGCCGCCGCAACTGCACAATCCCGACGGCGGCCTGCAGGTCAGTCATCCGGTAGTTGAAACCGACCTCAAGATAGACATCCGGCGGGGCAGTCAATGATCCGTGCCGTTCAGTGGCCGAAGCACTGACGGCATGCTCCCGCAGCGCCCGAGCCCGCGCTGCCCAGTCCGGCCGGTGCATGGTGAGCATTCCGCCTTCGCCGGTGGTGACGACGTTGCCGGGGTGGAAGGACCATACCGCAACATCGGCTCCGGTACCGACGGGCCGGCCCTTGTAGCGGGAGCCAACCGCGCAGGCAGCGTCCTCGATCACGGTGATATTGTGCCGGTCGGCGAGTTCCCTGATGGGGTCCAGGTCCACAGGTACCCCGCCCTGGTCCACCACAATCACCGCCCGGGTGTCCATGGTCAGCGCCGCATGGAGGGTCTCGGCGGTCACGTTGCCGGTTGCCGGATCGACGTCGCAGAACACCGGACGCGCGCCCACATATGTCACCGCGTTCGCGGTGGCAACAAAGGACAGTGACGGCACCACCACGTCGTCGCCGGGTCCGACGCCGGCAACCACCAGCGCCAGGTGCAGCGCCGATGTGCAGTTGGACGTCGCGACGGCGTGACGCACCTGCTGCGCCTCACTGAACTCCTCCTCGAACTGCTTGACCTTGGGTCCCTGCGCCACGCAGCCGGAGGCGACCACCTCCGCCAGCGCCGTGGCTTCTTCATCACTGAGCCAGGGCTTCATGACGTTGATCCGGGCAAGGACTGTTTCTGCAGTCATCGAGCACCAACTTTCCTTGTCTCGGAGATCTCACGTCTTGCCAAATTAGTCTTGAACTGAGTGCCCCGTCAGTGAAGCGGTGGGGCTTTGTGGGAGCGGTAAGGCAACTGTGCGGAAACTGCGGGTATCTGCATTTGCCCGCTTCTGTGCCCTATAGGACGGGCAGGACGTACGGTTCACGGGTGATGGCTTCCTTGCCGGTGGCGAGGGCCGTCAGTTGGGCACGCGACTCCACCCCAAGCTTCCGGTAGATCGCGGTAAGGCGCACTTCCACTGTCCGCACAGAGACGTACAACGAGGCCGCGATTTCCTTGTTGCGCATGCCGCGGGCCACCATTTGCGCCAGCACGCGTTCGTGGTCGGCGAGCATCAGCATGGCAGGACGGCCGGGGGCGCGTGCGGGATCGGCCCTCTCGGCCAAAAGCAGGGAATCAACGTGTTGTGTCCAGGCATCGGCGCCGGCCTCGTCGAACAGCACCTTCGCGCGCAGCAGTCCGTCCCTGGCGCCGCGCAACCGGCCGAAAGCACCCAACCGCTCCGCGTAGCACAGCAGAGTCCTGGCGCGTTCCAGCACGGAGTCGTGGGAAGTCCCGTTCTGCAGTGCATGGCTGAACAGCTGAAGCGACTGCTCACCATCGGCGAGCATGGCGCGGCTACGCGCCACCACAGCCACCAGCCAGGGGGACCTCAGACCCACGGAGCGGCTCTCGAGCCTGGCAAGAGCCAACGTGGCTTCGCGGTGCCGGCCCAGCCTGATCAGGACCTCCACCAGGTCTGCTTCGCAGCGCAGCAATGTGGGATTGCCGAACGCCAGGCCGATCTCCGAGGCGCGGGACAGCTGGGCGAAGGATTCCGCCAGATTGCCGCGGATCAGGGCGAAGTGGCCCTGGCATGCGGCCAGCCGGGCAGTCAGGACAGGGTGGCTTTCGGCGCCGGAGAAATGTTGTGCCGCGGTTACGTACTGCCTGGCCTGCGGCTCATCTCCACGGGCGTAGGCCCGCCACACACGGAAGATATGGCGCATTCCGCGAAGGTATTTGGTTTCGGGTTCGGTGAATTCCAGCTCTTCGATGAGTCGGACGGCGGTCCGGATATTTCCTGCCCGGATCTCGTTGTCAACGGCGAGGCAGGCTGCGGTTTCCCGCCAGATGATGTTGCTCGCCGCACTGGAGTTCCGCGCCATCGTGAAGGCCTCTTGGGCAAGCTCGTGGTGCTCGGCGTAGCTGAGGGCGCGGCCCTGCACCAGGAGGGTGGCCGCGCTTCCGCGCGCTTCGTTGGGGTTGCGGTTCGGACGCTCCGTGTTTCCGCTGACCGCTTCGATCAGGAACCTGGCGCGGTCAGCCATCGCGCGGCTGCTGCCGGAGGCCGCACCGTGGAACCGTTCGGCCTGCCGGAGGAGGCTGAGCGCGTCTTCCAGCTCCCACCGTTCTGCGTAATAGAGCGAACCGACCGCCAGCAGGGTGGCAGCGTACGCAGGGTCGTGTTGACCCAACTCCTTAACCAGGCGCAGCATCATGCCGGACCGCACGGCGGCCCCTTGGATGAACTGGATTTCGAAGGCGAGTCCGCTCAGCCGGAGCAGCAAGGCTGGGTTGTGCGTCACCGGCTGCGCCCAGCCCAGATATCGCTGGGCGTAGACGAATTCACCCCTGTTGAACAGCAGACGGGCCACCGTGGCGAGCCGTGCAGCCGTCTCCCCTTCCCCGGGATTGATGGTGAGGGCACGTTCGATGTATTCCACGGCGAAGGAAATTTCGCCGGCCCGGATCAGGTCAACGGCCAACCGGAGGAGCCCGGAAGGGGTCTGGGGCTCGAGTGCGATAAAGCTTTGGTGCCACCGTTGTGCGTACGGGTCGGTCCCGCCGGCCGCTTGGGCTAAGGCACGATGGTTGGCGGTCCGGTGGGCCGGGGTCATGGCCGCGAACACGTAACCTCGGAGCAGTTGGTCCTGGATCCGCAGGTACGTGCCGGTCCGGCTGGCCATGCCGCGGGCCAGGAGCTCGTCGATGCCCGGCCAGACTTCGCCGAACACCCTTTCCAGCCCGGCGATATCGCTCCGGCGCGAGAGCGATATCAGGTCCAGAACATGCCGCGCGGCCGGAGTGAGGGCACCCACCGCGGCGGCGTACCCGGATTCAAAGCTGTCCGTGCAAGGGAACGGAATCGGGAGGGCGTGCTTCCCTTCGCCCTGGCGTTGCAGCAGGCAGGTGTAAAGCTCGACGGCGGCAAGCGGGTTCCCCTGGGTTGCTGCGGCAACCGCGTGGGCCGCCGCCGTCGCGGTCCGGCCCGCCGGAATCGACGCCAGCATCCTGACGGTGTTGTTGTAGTTCAGTGCTTTCAGGCGAAGGACGGGCAGGCTGGAGTACGGGCTGTCCGGCGACTCTTCACGGATGCTGGCGAAGAGCGTTATGTCTGTGCCGGCCAGGCGGCGGGCAAGGAATCCGATGACGGCCTGGCTGCCGGGATCCAGCTGCTCTGCATCGTCGATGACGATAACCGTCCGGGAGGACGAGCGCTGATGAAGGCTGTTGAGGAGCATCGAAGAGATGGAAGGGATGTCCAAGGCGCCGTCCGGGTGGTGCAGCAGTTCGTCGGTGAACTGGTGGAGCACGGGGCACTCGATGCCGTTCAGCAGTGCGGTGAGGCCAGAGAACGGCCAGCCGGATTCGCAGGCGCTGGCCCGCAGGAAGATTGTCCGGTACTCGGAGAGGCTCGGAATCTCGGACAGCAGCGCGGATTTACCTATACCGTGCCCGCCCACAACCACCAGGGCGGACTCCTTCGGACCTCGGATCACGGCGAGGATCCGGTCCAACTCTTTGCTTCGGCCTACTAACGTCATCGGGTCCCCGTCCATCCAAGAAGGAGACCAATGTTGTTAGCGCTTCACGTACTGACGAGGCCCGTCCGGTTGCGTGCATAACCGTGGGGGCCAGCTTCCTGGCCGCGTCGTTGCGTCCAGCACGGTACCCAGCCGTTGGATAGCAATATAGCCCTCGCTGGATCCGCTGCACCACAGTATTCGCCGCCCTCAACGTCCTAGGTACAGTACCTACGAAGGGTCGATTCGTACTTACCAGAGCAACGTGTGCATGCCAGTGCAGGTCCATGAAGGCGCACGCTACAGCAGGCGCAGCGCCTCTTGGTGGCAATACGCGTCCTGCATCAGCCGCTTGCGGGTTTTCCACATAGCCCTCAGCCGGCTTCCGCTCCCGGGCCGCGGCGCCTAGCCTTGAGTCAAGCGCGAATCGCCTATCCGGTCCAAATGCACTAAGATATTGAAGTCTGTGCTGCGCCCTGCCTCCGTTCTGTTGGCCGGGCATCGCACGGCATCGCAAATGAACCTCCTGTTACGGAAATGCCGTAACCGCTTAGCCCAAAGGAGGTGGGTTCACATATGCGTCCTTACGAATTGATGGTAATCATCGACCCCGAGGTCGAAGAGCGTACCGTTGAGCCGTCGCTTCAGAAGTTCCTGAACGTCATCACCAACGATGGTGGCACCATCGAAAAGGTTGACATCTGGGGCCGTCGTCGACTGGCTTACGAAATCAAGAAGAAGTCCGAAGGTATCTACGCCGTGGTGAACTTCACCGCCAAGCCGGACACCGCCAAGGAACTTGACCGCCAGCTGTCTCTTAACGAGACCATCATGCGCACCAAGATCACCCGCCCCGAAGAGCAGAAGGTTGTTGCTGAGTAATTTCAGCTCCAATTTTCATTCTTTACCCCGCAGGATCGAACAAGGAGGCAGTAGATGGCAGGCGAAACCACTATTACGGTCATCGGTAATCTCACCAATGACCCGGAATTGCGGTTCACACCGTCAGGTTCGGCAGTAGCGAACTTCACCATCGCTTCCACCCCCCGCACCTTTGACCGCCAGTCCAATGAGTGGAAGGACGGGGAAACCCTGTTCCTCCGCGCAGCGGTATGGCGCGAAGCAGCCGAGAACGTCGCCGAGTCCCTCACCAAGGGCATGCGCGTCATCGTTTCCGGCCGTTTGAAGAGCCGTTCCTACGAAACAAAAGAAGGCGAAAAGCGCACCGTTATTGAGCTCGAAGTCGATGAAATCGGCCCGAGCCTGCGTTACGCCAATGCCAAGGTCAACCGCACCCAGCGCTCCGGCGCTGGGGGTGCCGGAAACGGCGCGCAGGGTGGCTTCGGCGGCGGAAACAGCGGCGGTGGCTTCGGCGGCGGCAACTCTGGTGGAAACCAGGGCGGCAACTCCGGCGGAGGTTTCGGTGGCGGCAACCAGCAGGCTGCACAGGAGGATCCCTGGGCAACGCCCGGTGTATCCAACGCAGGCGGCGGCTGGGGCAACGGCCCCGATTCCGAACCTCCCTTCTAAACCAATCATTTAGGCCCGACGCCGGGACCGCCGAAGGTGCCGCAACGCACCGGACGTGACTGCCGCCGTCGGACCACCACCATCCCGTGGATCAATATCCACGGGCTCCATAGAATAGGAGCTCCACGATGGCTAAGGCTGAACTCCGTAAGCCCAAACCAAAGTCCAACCCCTTGAAGGCCGCTGACATCACTGTCATCGACTACAAGGACGTAGCATTGCTGCGCAAGTTCATCTCCGACCGCGGAAAGATCCGCGCCCGTCGCGTCACCGGCGTCACGGTGCAGGAACAGCGCAAAATCGCCCAGGCAATCAAGAACGCCCGCGAAGTTGCACTGCTGCCTTACTCCGGCGCTGGCCGCGGTTAGGGAAGGGATTAACTAACATGGCAAAGCTCATTCTGACCCACGAAGTAACCGGCCTCGGTGCTGCTGGCGACGTTGTCGAGGTCAAGGACGGTTACGCACGTAACTACCTGCTGCCCCGCAACTTCGCCCTGACCTGGTCCAAGGGTGGCGAGAAGCAGGTTGAGTCCATCAAGACTGCCCGCGCCGCCCGCGAGCACGCTTCCCTGGAAGATGCTCAGAAGCAGGCCGCTGCACTCTCGGCCAAGCCGGTCAAGCTCGTCGTCAAGGCTGGCGAGACCGGACGCCTGTTCGGCACCGTCAAGCAGGCCGACGTCGCCGACGCTGTTGAGGCCGCTGGCCTTGGCCGCATCGACAAGCGCAAGGTGGAACTGCCGACTCACATCAAGTCGGTCGGTTCCTACCAGGCCAACGTCCGCCTTCACGCTGACGTTGCCGCTGTGATCGAGCTCAACGTAGTCGCAGGCAAGTAGCCTTTCCGGCTACGCAGTCCTGAACTGCACGAAAACCCCCGTTGCCGTCACCGGCAGCGGGGGTTTTCTTTTAACTCCAACGCGGGGTCACTTACGGCCCATGTTTTGCCTCCGCATGGGCGCTAAGTGACCCCGCGTTGGCGTGTCAGGGCTGGTGCAGCTCTGCCATGACGTGGCCGTAGCCGGTGCGTACCATCTCGGCCAGGACTTCGCGGTCCACGTCGTCGAGCTTGCTGATGTAGAGACAGGCCGCTCCGGTCTTGTGCTTGCCGAGCCGCGGAAGCAGATGGCCGGCGTCGGGCCCGTACGTCAGCCCGTACAGAGCGAGGTTCGCCTTGCGCGGTGAGAAACCCACGGCAGCGGCATCCCCGTCGCGGCCGCTTTCGTACCGGTAGTGGTAGCTGCCGAATCCGACGATGGTTGGCCCCCACATGACTGCCTCCTGCCCCGTGATCCGGCGCATGAGGTCCAGCAGTTCGAACCCGTCCTCGCGGCGTACCGGGTGCTCCACCGCCGCCAGGAAGTCCTCAACGGTACGGTCGGTGGGCTGGGTCTTGTTTTCCGTCATGCCGGTAGTCTCGCACCCCGTGGCAGGCGTGGCAGGCGTGTCAGCCAGGCCGCTCCGAGTGACAGCTTGCGGCGGTGAGGCGGAATTCTTCCCCCGGGCGCCGCCGTCGTCCGTTCACGCAGGTGGACGTTTTCACGGGTCGCCGGCGCCAGGGACCACTCGCCCACGGAGGCCGAAATGCCACTCCGAACGGGCCCACTTTGGGCGATTTTGGCCGATCGACCTGAGATCAAATCAACTTTACCGCTGATCGCTGGGCTATTGCGTGGACATGATCGCGTCCGTGGATGGAAAGATTCCGGACCGGATAACCCCAGTGTTTTCGCAAGGTCTGCAAGCCACACTATTCGCATTGGGGAACCGCGGCACGAAGCTGAGTCCACAGGGTAAGGAGTTTCCTCGTGATCATTCTTCACGCTGGCGAACGCCGTGCAATCGACGGCGAACCGGGGCCACAGGGCTACCCATCGGCCCCCAGCGAAACGGGCGCAGACTGATGCCGGACGATTCTGCAAACGCCGGCCCGGTGTCCCGCCGCACGCTCTTGAGGTTGGGGGCAGCCGGGGGAGCCGGAGCCGCGCTGGTCGCCGCGCAGGGGTGGGGCGCCCCGTTTCTGGCTCAGAGGGGACTGCTCTCGGCCGACGGCGCTTTTGCCGCCACCTCGACAGCGCTCAGTGATGGGTTTTTCTACCTTGAGAAGTTCCCGACGAGTCCGCTGATCATCTCGCCGTTTACCGATCCCCTGCCGATCCCGAGGGCGCTCGCGCCGGTCCTGAAGTCGGCGTACAGCGCCTGGTCGAATCCGCCGGGACCCGGGACGGGCCAGCAGAACTCGCTGCGCAATGAGCGGCACCAGTGCTGGCCCGGTCAAATCGGCTATCCAGACCCGATCGTCTACAAGATCGACGTGCTGCTTCGGACCCACGCCTTCACCACGTCGCAGGTTCTGCCGATCGACGCAGACGGTAAGCCGACTGCCTCGTTCGACTCAGCCGGCACGACATATTCCCCGGGCACGGTGCGGACCTTGCCTCTCAGCACGATCTACGGTTTCAACGGCACCTTCCCCGGGCCGATGATCAACGCCGAATACGGCAAGCCGGCGCTCGTCCGCTTCGAGAACCACCTGGACGAGAACCCGCTCAACCTGGATCGCCAGGACTTCGGCTCGCCGGACTGGTCCTTCCTCACCCACCTGCACAACGGCCACACCGCTCCCGAGAGCGATGGCAACCCGCATTATTCGATGGTTTCCGGGCCGAAGCACCCGGGCTTCTTGCCGCAACTGTGGGTGGACAACCTGTACCTGAACTGGCCGGCTGGCGGCGACGACCGGGAGAAGCAGAGCTTCTTCTGGTTCCATGACCACACGATGGACCACACCGGCTCGAACGTCTACAAGGGCCTGGTCGGCCTGTACCCCATCTACGACCCGAAGAACGGGATGGACATGGGGGACGAGCGGCGGGGCCTCCGGCTGCCCGGCGTCCGCACTGACAACCCGGACGGGTCCTTCGACGTCAAATACGATATTCCGCTGGCCTTCTCCGACTTCCGCCTCGACGACGGCGACACGGTGCACAAGGACATCCACGACGGGCTCGGCGAGTTCCCGGCCGCCAGGAACCCGGCCAAGCACCCCGAGTGGTGGGGCAAGACGTTCTACAAGCACTTTCCCAACCACGGCTTTGTGGGCGACATGTTCACGGTCAATGGCACGGCTTCCCCGGTGCTGGAAGTAAAGCGGCGCAAGTACCGCTTCCGGTTCCTTGACGCGTCAGTCTCGAGGATCTACGAGTTCAAGCTGATGAGCTCGACGCTGGGCCCGAAGTCATCGGCGTCACTCGGCTATAAGGATGACGAGCTCGAAGGCCAGTACCGCATCGAGGACGGCCAGCAGTGCATTCAGTTCACCCAGATCGCCTCGGACGGGGGGCTCCTGCCGTTCCCGATCAAGCGGGACTCGTTCGAACTGTGGCCGGCCAAGCGGCGCGAGGTCATCGTCGACTTCACCAGGTACCAGGACGGCACGCCGACCACCAAGGGCGATGTCATCTACCTCACCAACGTCCTGAAGATGCCCAACGGGCGGATGTGGTCCAACTCGTCCCGCTTCTTCCCCGATCCGAACTACAAGGTGCCCATGCTGAAGTTCGTGATCGGCGACAACGCGCCCGACGACAGCCAGATCCCGGCGCCCCAAATGCCCCTGCGTCCGCTACCGCCGCTGCCGAACAACTGGCGGAACCTGCTGGACAACCGCCTGATCTTCGAAGTGAAGCGCGGCAGCTTGGGTGGCGAAACCGAATGGCTGATCAACGGTAAGCCCTTCGATCCGACGACGGTGCTGACGAGCCTGAAAAACAAAGCCGGAGCGACGCCGCCGGCCCGGCAAAAGAAGAACAGCTTCAACCTCTGGGAAATCCGTAACGGCGGCGGCGGCTGGGTGCACCCCTTCCACCTCCACATGGAGGAGCACCGCACCGTCATGCGCAACGGCAAGGACGTGACTAGTGCGGGAAACCCCGGGCATCCCGACGACGTCTCCAAGGAAGACCTGGTGGCGCTCGACCCGGACGAATCGGTGATCATCTACCGGGGATTCCGCGACTTCGTGGGACCGTACGTGGCGCACTGCCATAACCTGGCCCACGAGGACCACGCCATGATGTTCGGTTGGGAGATCACACCGTGACTGCCTCCCGCCTCCCCTGATGAACCAAGGGGCCGGGACTTTGTCGCACCAGACAGGACCCGGTTCCGACGACGGATATGCGAGGTAACGGGAGATGTTCGAGAAGACCAAGCTCGGCAACTCCGTCAACGAGCGCAGCGGCGCGATCCCGGGCCCAGCCGTCCCGTGGCTGACGGTTCTATCGCTGGCTGTCGTGATGGCCTACGCTGACGGCTTCTGGATGATGACGCTGCGCGGTGCCGTCGGTGCCATTGAACGCACGCAGGAGCCATTCGCGAGCTGGTTGCTTGAGTCCACCCTGGTCCTGCCGGTTTTCGTCGTCGCGGTGCTCGGGGCCCTGGCGTTGGCGCTCCGTCTTTTCGGGCCGGTGCTTCGCCCGTCGAGCACGGTCCTGGCGGCGCTGCTGGTTGTTGCGGCCGGCACCGTTGTCGGCATCGCAGAAATTGCGGTCAGCTCGGCCTACGACTATGACCTGCAGTCACGTCAGCTTCAGCTGATGGACTCGATGAGCCATACGTGCGCAAAGAGCTGCCTGGCGCTGCAACAGCAGGCGTCGCTCGGGCTCCAGGTGCACGCCGTGGCCTATGGCAGCGGGATACTCCTGGTCACCAACCTCGTCCTCGTCGGCTGGGCGGTGGCGATCCGGGGCGGCCGGCTGGACATCGGCAGGACCCGACGGCGAACGGCACGCGGCGGCCAGATTGACCACCGGCGCCTGTTTCTCGCCACCGCACTGTTCGGCAGCGCTGCCATCCACGCCGCAGTCGTACCCGAGCATCTGAGCGAGTGGGCCGCAGCCGGTGCCTTCTTCATTATTCTTACGGCAGCACAGCTTGCCCTTGGACTCTTGTCCCTTGGACGGCGGCACGGCACCATGCTCCTGGCCGCAGCGGCAGTCTCGATCGTGCCACTGGCGCTGTGGATATATTCCCGCACAACCGGCCTGCCCTTCGGGCCCGCAGCCGGCGTACCCGAACCGGCAGGTCTGCCAGACTGGGCCGCCGGCGTACTGGAGCTAACCAGTCTGGTGGCCGCCGTTGTCCTGCTCCGCGACAACGGCCGGCCCCCCAGACGCCTTCCGGCGTCAGCCCACGTCCGCTCGCTCACGGTTGTGGCGGCGATCGCTGTCACAGTCCTGGGACTCGCCGGAACCGGCCCCGCCGGGTTCGACGACGCGGGAAGCCCCGCGGACGGTTCGGTGGATATTTCCCGGCATTGAGACGCACCCAGGCACCCGGAATCTCCGTTCCCGGAGATTCCGCGTGCGATCCAGCGTGTGCTTCGAGAGGGTGGCCGGGTCTGCGCGGTTCAGCCGCCAGGTGCCGACGCCGAGGGCCGGCTCTAGCCGGATGTGTTCCCAAGCGCGCCAGATGTTCTCAGGACAGTGCCGTCAGGTCCGCGACGGACAGGATCTCGGCCTTTGAGGTTCGGACCTTCATCCCCGGAGGCGCTGCGCCCGAGGACCCCCTCACCGGGAGCTTCAACGCAGGCGCTGCACAGTGGCTGATCGGCAGCGGCCGTGCGCCGATTTCGTATACGGCCGCGCAGGGTACGGTGCCGGGCCGGGCGCGTCCACGTAGAAGCTCCCGGCGAAGTCGTCTGGGTGGGGGCAGTTCCACTACTTGCATCAGCGGCACGGTGGAGCTGTAGAGCCCGTGGAATAAACGCGGACAGTCGCTGGTTACCCAGGTACATGCAAATACATGTAACGTAGGCTGTACCGAACCTCAGGAGTCCAAGTGGAAACCCGCCGCATCACCGTACTGTCCGCCGGCCTGGGTGTGCCGTCCTCAAGCAGGCTGCTCGCCGACCAGCTCGCCGCTGCGGCGGAGCACCGCCTCGCCGATGCCGGTTTTGAGGTGACGGTTGAGATCGTTGAGCTCCGGGACCTCGCGGTGGACATCGCCAACAACTTCGTCACCGGCTATGCGGCCCCGCGCCTGGCGGATGTCATTGCCGGTGTGGAGGCTTCCGATGGCATCATTGCCGTCAGTCCGGTGTTCAGCGCCTCCTACAGCGGCCTGTTCAAGTCCTTCATCGACGTCCTGGACCCCAAATCCCTGGAGGGGAAGGCTGTCCTGCTGGGCGCCACCGGCGGTACGGACCGCCACCAGATGGTCCTTGAGTACGCAATGCGCCCGCTGTTCAGCTACCTGCGCACCCGGATGGCCGCAACGGCCGTTTTCGCCGGCCCCCAGGACTGGGGAAACACGGACGACGGCGGGTCGCCCCTATCCTCGCGGATCGACCGTGCGGCGGCTGAGTTTGCCGCCCTCCTGGCGGGGGAGCAGTCCGCCCGCAAGCCGGCAGCCTTGGAGTCCTTGCCGTTCGAGCAGCTCCTGGCGGGCATCTCCGGCGGCCGCTAAGACTCGGCCGCCGGTGGCGGGCGCCGGGTTCCGGGCCGCCGCGGCTGCCGAACTATTCGGTCTCCCCGGTCGTTGACCGGAACATGAAGTGTCCTGTGGATTCAATTGACCTGATCATGAGCGAACGCAGCGGCGTTGAGATCGACTACTGCCCGCAGTGCCGGGGCGTTTGGCTGGACCGCGGTGAGCTGGACAAAATCATCGACCGCGCCAACGATGCCATGGGCGGCGGCGCTCCGACGCCGCAGCGCCCGGCGGCCGCGGCGCCTGCCCCGGTTCCGCCGCCGCTGTATCCGAACTTTGAACCCCGTCGCGACCAGCCCCGGATCGACGAGCCGCGCTACGACGACCGGAAGTATAACAAGCCCGGGCATGACCGCGACTACGACCGCCGGCGTCCCAAAAAGAAGGAAGGCTGGCTGGGGGACCTCTTCGACTTCTGACAGCCGGACGGCGCGCTGTGCCGCGGCTTAGTGCAGTGCGTGCACTGGGGGACCGGGAGCCCAGTGGTCCAGGAGCTTAGTCGTCCAGGAGGGCGATGAACTCGCGTGCCTGCTTCAGGGAAATGTCCGAGTGCCTGGTGAGGGCGGTGGCGGCGGCTTCGGTGTCGCCGCTGCGCGCAAGCGTGCGGATGCGGCCGTAGATCTCGTCGTTGAGCATGTTGCTGCTGACCTCTCGCGTCACGTCGCCCTTGCTGGCGATGGCGCGGTAACGGTAGGGGAACCGCTGGGGCGCGTCGTCGTCCTCCAGCTCTGCCTCCGCCGCTTCAGCCGCAGGACTGCGGTAGGCCTGCGGATGGGCGGCCATCGCCCCCACCGCGTCCCGGGATGCCCGCAGGCCGTCTCCTGTTGCCTCGTAGTACAGCTTGATGGCCGCCATCGCCTGTCCCTGGGCAATCAGCGCGTACAGCCTGCGGTGCTGGTCCTCAGAGAGCTTGGCGGCGGCCAGGCGGGCCGCCTCAACCGGATCCGGCGCGGGGGCGGTCCCGGCCTGCTTGACGGACGCCTGCCGCTTGCTGAGCGCCCGGGCCGCCAGCGCGACTCCGGCGGCCACGACCGCGAGGATAATAACGGGGATCACGAGCGATTCCATTTCTAAAGCCGATCTACATACTTTTTGGCTGTGGCCAGGTCCGTGCGGGTTGCCTGGCGGAGGAGTTTGATGGCCTGGATCTTGTGTCCGTCGTGGGCCATCGTCTGCAACTGCAGGGCCAGCTGAGGGTCCAGATGACCGCCGGGCAGCGCTGCATAGCCAAACTGGCCGGCACCCGCTCCGGATTGCCCGCGTTGTGCCGCCCGGGCATGGTCTTCCTGCTGCGACTGCTGCTGTTCGTTCTGGCTGGGCCTGGTGTTGGCTTCGAGGCGGGCACGCACCGCTGTTGCCACGCGCACCTGCTCGGCATAGTGCTCCGCAGAGCGCCTGGCCAGGTCCTGCTGGTACTTCTCGGCGTCGGAAGTCCCGGAATCACGCGGCCTGAGTGCCGTGGTGAATGACCAGATTATTGCCGCCAACACGCCGGCCGGCAGAAACACCATCAGTACGTCGCCCATAGTCAGAGCTTATGCCAGATGCACGTTATCCACAGCACATTCCTGCCGTTGCATACAGTCGATTCGCTGTGACGTCAAAAAATTCCGGCAGGTGTGCGTCGCATCACCTTGGGGGCATGAATCGTAGGTTGAGGCGCCCGGAACGGCAGAACTTTCAACACCGCCGCGCCGCAAGCTGTGGATGAAGGTTAGGAAAAAAAGAATTTAGTCCACATCCTCGACGAACGTTTTCGCAGGTCAGGCGCCTGCACGTGGCAAAAGTTTTTTTGTTTCCACAGGTTCACCCACAGGCTGTGCACAAGGTATGCCCATTAGTGCACAGGTTATCCACAGCCCTCCGGGCTTGTGGGCTTGGACGCTGGAGCGGTGGCGGCTACCGTTGCGGGATACCTGCTTTTGGGGCGCGATGACGCCGTCGCGGACATGTGCTGTCGCCGCAGTGGAGGCCTTAGGTCCGGCCGCTGGGGCACAATCTGTGGATAACTTGCGGAACATGGGGATATCTCCCACCTGCATAGCGCAGACTCCAAGTTGCGCAGACTTCAATCGGGCCCGCCGGGCTTCATCGTCGGTGGCTGCTGATAGACCTGAACGTATGCCGTCCCGGGGAGGTCCCGCTGGATGGCAGCCGGCAGGTAAATGACTTACTCGCCGCATCTTGACGCGGCACACTATGGAGGACGGCAGCTTTGTCAGTAACGCACCTGGACTCGATCGAGGGAACCCGCGGATCAGAAGGCAGCCGTAAGCCACCACAGGACATTCCCGCCGAGCAGTCCGTCCTCGGCGCCATGATGCTGTCCAAGGACGCTATCGCGGACGTTGTGGAAATCCTTCGCGGCCAGGACTTCTACCGCCCTGCGCACGAGACCATCTACGAGGCCATCATCGACCTCTACGGCCGTGGCGAGCCTGCAGATGCCGTCACCGTCTCGGACGAACTGACCAAGCGCGCAGAGATCAACAGGATCGGCGGCCCCGCCTACCTGCACGAGCTCATCCAGACTGTCCCCACGGCCGCCAATGCCGGCTACTACGCCGAGATCGTGGCAGAGCGCGCCATTCTGCGCCGTCTCGTTAACGCGGGCACCAAGATCGTCCAGCTGGGATACGGTTCCGACGGCGAGGTGGAGGACCTGGTTAACCAGGCGCAGGCCGAGGTTTACGCCGTGGCGGAGCGGCGCACAGCAGAGGACTATGTGGTCCTCAAGGACGTCATGGAAGCCGCGGTGGACGAGATCGAAGCGTCCGGACACCGCGGGGAAGGCATGACCGGTGTGCCCACCGGGTTCTACGAACTCGATGAACTCACCCACGGGCTGCACCCGGGCCAGATGATCGTCATCGCCGCCCGTCCGGCAGTCGGCAAGTCCACGTTTGCCCTGGACTTCGCCCGTTCGGCGGCCATCAAGAACAACTTGGCCACGGTCATGTTCTCGCTCGAAATGGGCCGGAACGAAATCGCCATGCGCCTGCTGTCCGCCGAAGCGACCATCGGCCTCCAGGACCTTCGCAAGGGCACCATCAAGGACGAGCAGTGGTCCAAGATCGCCACCACCATGGGCCGGATGAATGATGCCCCGCTCTTCATCGATGACAGCCCGAATATGTCGCTGATGGAAATCAGGGCAAAGTGCCGCCGCCTCAAGCAGCAGCATGACCTGAAGCTCGTGATCCTGGACTACCTGCAGCTGATGAGCTCCGGCAAGAAAGTGGAGTCACGCCAGCAGGAAGTCTCCGAGTTCTCCCGTGCGCTCAAGCTGCTGGCCAAGGAACTCCAGGTCCCGGTCATCGCCCTGTCGCAGCTGAACCGTGGCTCCGAGCAGCGCCAGGACAAGCGGCCCATGGTCTCTGACCTCCGTGAATCCGGCTCCATCGAGCAGGATGCGGACATGGTCATCCTGCTGCACCGCGAGGACGTCTATGACAAGGAATCCCCCGTGCGGGCGAGGCGGACATCCTCATCGCCAAGCACCGTAACGGCCCCACCAAGGACATTGTGGTGGCCTTCCAGGGTCACTACTCGCGCTTCGCCAACATGGCGGCCGACGCCGGAGGCAGCGGCTTCTAGGTCCGTCCCCGGCCGGGGCGGCTGGCTTGGCCCTGCCTGAGCAAGGCTTCCCGCCGGCCTAGCCCTGCCCCAGCAGGTGGTTGGGCAGACGGTTCCCCGGAGCGGTCCCACGGATCTCGAGCAGTTCGCGGGCATGGGCATGCAGCCGCTTGTCCTCCGCCGAGACCGGCACCCAGCCGGGGACCGGCACCGAGTTGCCGTCGGCGTCGCGCGTCACCATCACCGTGAGGCAATACGTGGTGAGGTTCAGTTCCTTGCCCTTCGGATCACCGGAGCGCACGTGTACGGCGATGTGCATGCCTTTGGTCCCCGTATAGACCAGCCTGGCCTCGACCTCCACCACATGGCCGATCAGCAGGGGCCGGTAGAAGCGCACGCCACCGGAGAATACCGCCACGGTGTCCATCCCGCAGTAGCGGGATGCGCAGACATAGGCGGCTTCGTCGATCCACTTCATCACGATGCCGCCGTGCACTTTTCCGCCCCAGTTCACGTCCGTGGGGGCGGCCATGAACCGCAGCGTTACGCGTTCGGCGGTCCCGGCGTCGGTATATTCCTGGGCGTTCATGGCTTCGACGATCCGTTCACGGACCTTGATCCGCGCCAGGGCGTGGTCGCGCTGTTCGATCTCCGTTGCCGTGACCGGTTGGAACTGTTTGACGGGTATCGGCTTGCCGTTGTCGCCGACCGCAACAAAGATCACCATGCACTGGCTGCGCATTGTGGCAGGCCCGCCCTTGGGATCGCTTGAAGAGACGACGGTCCGGATGTGCATGGAGGAACGTCCCGTGTAGACGATGGTGGCCTCCACCTCCACCATGTCGCCGCTGTTCACCGGGTCCGCGAAATGGATGTTGCCCACATAGGCGGTGACGCAGTAGGACTTGGCCCAGCCCACAGCGGCAGCGTACGCAGCCTTGTCCACCCATTCGAGGACGGTCCCCGCGTCCACGGATCCGCTGTGGCCCACATCCGTGGGGGCGGCCAGGAAGCGGAGGGTCACGGAGTTGGCTGCGGTCTCAGTCATGCTGCGATCTTACTGAGGCGTCGTGTTACCGGACGGTCGGGGCTGACACAAATCTCTAAATAAGAATGAGTATCATTAACAATATGATGACAGTCCAACCCAGTTTCCCCTTCAGTCGACGCCACTCCCGGATGTTCCCGGCGGTGCTCGCGGTTTCCGCAGCGCTCCTTGCGGCGTGCGGGAGCCCGCCAGGAGCGGCCCCCGGTCACGCGCCAACTACAAACAGCCGTGCCACCTCCGAAGGCAGCGAGGCAAAAGAGTCCCAGGCGCCAGTCCCGCGGCTGGTCCTGACCCACGATGCGGGTATTACGGTTCTTGACGCGAAGACGCTGGGGCCGGTGGGGGAGGTGCCATTGGAGGGATTCAACCGCCTCAGTCAGGCCGGCGACGGACGGCACGTCCTGGTGTCCACCGGAGATTCCTTCCGCATCTTTGACGTCGGCGTGTGGACAGAGGCGCACGGCGACCATGGGCACTCCTATGTCACCGCTCCCCGGCTGACGGACCGGGCCTTCGGCGCCAACAAGGCCGGCCACGTGGTCACCCAAGCAGAGAAGACAGCGCTGTTCAATGACGGTTCGGGGAAAGTGGATGTTTTTGATCCGGCCGCGCTGACTGGCGCCCTCAAGACCGGCCCGCCCGCGACAAGCACCTACACCACACCCGAAGCCCATCATGGCGTGGCAGTGCCGCTGGCGGATGGCCAGCTGCTGGTTACCCTTGGCAACGAGGAGCGCCGCAACGGCCTGGCGTTGCTGAGTGCGCCGAGCAACGACGGCGGGCAGGGTCGCCGCGAACTGCTCCGCAACGAGGATTGCCCCGGCGTGCATGGCGAGGCCGTGGCAGGCGGTGACGCGGTGGTGGTGGGTTGCGAGGACGGCATGCTGGTCTACCAGGACGGCGCCTTCGCCAAGCTCGCAAGCCCCGACATGTACGGCCGCATGGGCAACCAGGCCGGAACCCCCGCCTCGCCGGTAATCCTCGGCGACTACAAGGTGGACAGGGACGCCGACCTTGAGCGGCCCACCCGAATCTCGCTGGTCAACACTGACACCGGGACGCTCCAGCTGGTGGACCTGGGCACCAGGTATTCCTTCCGTTCCCTGGGCCGCGGTCCGGCAGGGGAAGCGCTGGTGCTGGGGACGGACGGGGCGCTTCATGTCATTGATCCGACGACGGGCGAGGTCACCGCTGCGATTTCGGTGGTTGCCCCCTGGGTGGAGCCGGAGGCCTGGCAGGATCCCCGCCCCACTCTGTTTGTCCAGGGCTCAACCGCCTACGTCACGGAGCCGGCCACCTCCACCATCCACGCCGTTGACCTGACTGAGGGAAAGGTGGTTAGGAGCGCCGCCCTGGAACGCGCCGCCAACGAACTGACCGGAGTTACCGGCTGATGTTCTGCCGGCCAGGGACGTTAACGCCCGACGGCGGACCGGCACCTGGGTGCCTGTCCGCCGTCGGGCTTTTACGATCGCTTTGTGGAGTCCGCCTTATGCGAGGACTGCCAGTTTGGAGCCCTTGCGGCCGAACAGGACGCGGTCCACTGACACGCGGCCGGCTCCGGTGAGTGCGAGTGCCAGGGCGGCAGCGCCCAGAAGCAGCACCAGCTCGTACCCGCCCTTGTCGGCGAAGACTCCGGCCGAGGCGTGCACCAGGACGAGGGCGCCGATCATGTTTACGGCCAGCAGGGCGGCCACCACGCGGGTGAGTGCGCCCAGGATGAGGGCAATGCCGCCGGCCAGTTCGAGGCCTGCAATGACGGGTGCTGAGACGTTGGCTGCGGGCACACCCATCTGGGCGAACGCGGCCTGGGTTCCGGCGATGGTCCACTCGTTGAACTTCTGCCAGCCGTGGGCAGCGAAGAGGAAGCCGAGGATGACGCGCAGGACTGTGGTGGCGGTGGTGGTAAGGCGTGACTGATTCATGAATCGAGTCTCCTTGATCGTTTGTTGAAGTGTCAACTAAATGCCGCCCACTGTGTCCTTGGTCATGACTTGCGGCGTCATGACAGCCCGCAAGCAGGCAGCCGGTGCCGGCCGTTAGGCTGAAACTGTGCCCAACCAATCCGCCCCCGCTGCCGTGCAGCGTCCCGCGAGCCATGCCCGGGAAATCCTGCGGCTCGCCGTCCCGGCGTTCGGGGCCCTGATCGCCGAACCACTGTTCCTGCTCGCGGATTCGGCCATTGTGGGACACCTTGGCGTGGCCCAGCTGGCCGGCGTGGGGCTCGCCTCCGCCGTGCTGCACACCGCCGTCGGCCTGATGGTGTTCCTCGCCTACTCCACCACCCCGGCGGTGGCCCGCGCGATGGGACACGGGCAGTTGGGCAAGGCACTCGCCGCAGGGCGCGACGGCGTCTGGCTGGCATTTCTGTTGGGCATAGTCCTGGCGGTGGCCGGCTTCTGGGCCGCTGAACCGCTGGTGTCCCTGATGGGCGCCGAGGGTGAGGTGCGTTCATTCGCCGCTGACTATCTGCGCTGGTCCATGCCCGGCCTGGTGGCAATGCTCCTCATCTTTGCCGGCACCGGTGTTCTCCGCGGGTTGCAGGACACCAGGACACCGCTGCTCGTGGCCACCGCAGGCTTTGCCCTGAATATTGTCCTTAACTTCTGGCTGGTCTACGGGCTGGGCTGGTCCGTTGCGGGCTCGGCGGCCGGCACCAGCGTGGCGCAATGGGCCATGGCGGCCGTCTATCTGGCGATGGTCCAGCGAAATGCTGCCCGGCACGGCATCAGCCTGTGGCCCGACTGGAGCGGTATCCGCGCGATGACCCGGGTCGGTTCGTGGCTTATGCTCCGCACGCTGAGCCTGCGGATTGCCATCCTGGCTACGGTTTTTGTCGTTACGGGGCAAGGTGCCGTCAACCTGGCGGCGCACCAGCTGGCCATGACCATCTTCTCCTTCCTCGCTTTTGCCCTCGATGCCCTTGCCATCGCCGCCCAAGCCCTGATCGGCAAGGAGCTGGGCGCATCCAACCCCGTCAGGGCGCGGCACCTGACCCGGACCATGATCCGCTGGGGTGTCGGATTCGGCGTGGTTACGGGAGCCCTGCTGGCAGTCGCTGCGCCCTGGGCAGGGGCGCTGTTCACTTCGGACCCCGGCGTCCAGTCCGTGCTGACATACGCTCTGTGGATCCTGGCCGCCGGTCAGCCCCTTGCCGGTTATGTCTTTGTCCTGGATGGCGTGCTGATCGGCGCCGGGGACGCCAAGTACCTTGCGCTGGCGGGCGTGGTCAACCTCGCCGTGTACATCCCCATGCTCGTGGCCGTTGTTGTCTCCGGCCTGTCCGCCGCTGCGGGCCTTGTTTGGCTGTGGGCCGCCTTTGCGCTGGGCTACATGGCCGCCCGGGCGGTGACACTGGGCCTGCGCGCCCGGTCGGACCGCTGGCTGGTGCTGGGTTCGCCATAAGCCCACCGGCCACTAAACTGGACCGGTGAACCAACCACTGACACCCACAGATGCTCCCGCCGGCACCGCCCAGCAGGCTGACCTGTGGCAGCCGGTACTGCTCAGGGCCGTGGCCGCACTGGCGTTCGGCGCCGTGACCGTTTTCTGGGGCGGACCGTCGGTCCAGGTCATGGGCTGGGCAGGCGGACTGTACCTGCTGGTCACGGGCCTGCTGCTGCTCTGGGCCATCCCCAAGACCGGCTACGCGCGTGACCGTATGCCCGGCAAAATTCTCTCCGCGGCAGGGGCCGCCCTGGCAGGCGCAGGTGTTGCCGTGGCGCTGCTTCACGGGGACCGGGTCTTCGCTGTCGTCGCGGCGGTGGGGCTTGGCCTGGCCGGAGCGGTGGAGCTGTACTGCGGACTCCGGTACCGCGGCCGGCACGTGCTGGCCCGCGACTGGCTGGCTTCGGGCATCATCGGGCTTGGCACCGCAGCCATCCTGCCCTTTTTCATCAGCCTCGGAGCCCATGCCCTGCTGGGCGTCGCCGGCGGCGGGGCCATCATCTCCGGTGTGCTGTGGGCCCTGTCCGGACTGACGCTGAGGCACGATTCCCGGCCCGCCTCCGCGAAGCCGTAAACTAGAAGCGAAAGGTTCTACCCGGCGTAGAAAACGCGCCCGGAACAACCCCCGCACACATTCGAACCAGCACGCCCTTCCGGCACGGCTGTAGGAGAGGAACTACCTTGGCAGACCAGAAACCAGGAAAACCGCGTAATCTGCGGACCTCGGTGAAGGGGCCGCTGATGTTCTCTGCGTTCTGGGCCGTCCTCGCCTTCTTCGCGGTGCTGATCTTCGCCTCCGGCGGCAGCGCGAAGACCCCGCGGTTCGATCTCGCCTTTACGGGCGCCGGCATCGCGTTTATCGTCACGCTGGTCATCGCCGCCATGCTGGCTATGAGCCACAAGGAGAACTCAGAGCACCTGGGCAAGGGATCCGGCGTCAACCTGAGTTCAGCGCGGAAGCCGTCGCACGGATTCGGGGGCACGGCCCAAGCCAGGCCGGTGGCGAACCTGAGTCTCCGGATGCTGACAGCACCGGCCCCAGCCACTCCTAGCCCGCACGCCCGCACGCGCCCCCGGCGCGCCGGCCCTGGCCTGGCTCAGCGAACAGTGGCCTGCCGCGCCCGGTACGCTGCCACGTGCGCGCGGTTGGCGCAGTTCCCGGTATCGCAATAGCGTTTAGACCGGTTGCGGCTGAGGTCCAGGACCACCGCATCGCAGTCCTCGGCCTCGCACACCAGAAGGCGGTCCATCTCCTTGGTCCGGATGACGTCCACCAGGGCCATGGCGGCTTCAGTGCCCATGCGCTCCGCCAGCGGCGCATCCCGCGCGGTTGCGTGCAGGTGCCAGTCCCACTCGTCGTGCTTCATCAGCTGGGGGAGTGCGTTCGCCTCGCGCAATAAGCGGTTGACGCCCGCGACGGCCGAGTCTTCGTCTGCCGTCCACAGGTTGGCAAGCCGGCCGCGCAGTTCGTGGACACTTGCCACTTCCTCCGCATCGCCGGCGCGGGATCCACTGAACCCTTCGGTCTGAAGGAAGTGATCCAGATCCGCAACCGTGGCAAGTGATTCACGGCCGTTGGCGGCGGTGTTGATCAGGTTGACCACGGTGCGCAGGGCAATTTCGGTGTCAGGGGCAAAGACCATCTTGACTCCTTACTGGGGCCGGGCGTAATGTCAGGACCATTACCCCACTTTACTCCTGACAGGAGGCGTCGGTGACTGCCGCCCCTAACCCCGCAGCCGCGGGCGGATTCCTTGGCTCCGGTCTTGGAATCGCGTTGTTCTCTTCTGCTGTCTTCGGGCTCTCCGGCTCCTTCGCCAAAGCGCTGCTGGAAACCGGCTGGTCCCCGGGCGCCGCCGTGACGGCCCGCCTGACCGGCGCGGCGCTGATTCTTGTCATTCCTGCCATTCTGGCTTTGCGCGGACGGTGGTACCGGCTGCGCGATAACTGGGTCACCATCGCTCTTTTCGGCCTGATCGGTGTGGCCGCGTGCCAGCTGTTCTACTTCAACGCCGTAGCCCGCCTTTCCGTGGGCGTAGCGCTGTTGCTTGAATACCTGGCTCCCGTCCTCATCGTGCTTTGGCTATGGGGAGCCGGCAGGAAGCGGCCACGTGCGTTGACCTTCGGCGGAACAGTGCTGTCCCTCGGCGGCCTGATTCTTGTGCTGGACCTCACCGGAACGGTCAAGATCGACATTATCGGGGTCCTGTGGGGAGTGGCCGCCGCCGTCTGCCTTGCGATCTACTTCTTCATCACGGCCAAGGAGAACGATTCCCTGCCGCCCATCGTCCTGGCATCCGTCGGGTTGCTGGTGGGGGCCACCGTCATGTGGCTGGCGGCCGCTACGGGGCTGCTTCCCATGGCCTTCAGTACCGCGGATACCAAGCTGGGCCCCTGGGTCACACCCTGGTGGATCTCCCTGGGCGGCCTGGTCATCCTGGCAACAGTCCTGGCGTACGTTTCCGGCATTGTCGCGGCCCGCGCCCTTGGCTCCAAGGTTGCGTCCTTCGTCTCGCTGACCGAGGTGCTGTTCGCCGTGACCTGGGCCTGGCTGCTTCTGGGTGAGCTACCCGGTGCCATCCAACTCCTGGGCGGGGTCCTTATTGTCGGTGGGGTGGTTTTGGTCCGGCTGGACGAGCTGCGCTCCGGCACCCGTGCAGCTACCGTCGGGACGCCCGCGCCGCTGGACCACGCGAACGACGTCGAACCCGTGCCCTGAGTGCCGGCTGCCTTGCTCTGAGGGGCAGGTGCCGCTGTGCCCCTGCTGTTAAATGCCGCGGGGCCCGGACACTGTGTTGTGTCCGGGCCCCGGTTTAGTGCGTCTGCGGTTAGCGTGAAGCCTGGTCCTGCTCGTTGGCGTTCTTGGTGGCCTTCTGGCCGGCATCCTTCAGCGCCTGGATGACCTGGTTCAGGGCCGCGGTGTGCGTGCCTGACCATTCGCCGCGGAAGTGGGTGGCGTCCGGGCCTTCCCAGTTGGTGCTGTCCAGCACGCGGGACAGGTTGGACCGCTGCTGCTCGATCTCGCCGGCACCGGCCTGCAGCTTGCTGCCAAGAGTCCTGAGCTGTTCTACATCTGCGCCCCAAATAGCCATCAGTTTCTCCTCGTTGTCTTGGATCCGATCCAGATCGGCATCCCCAGTGGCCCCCGGTTCATCCGGAAGATCCATTACCTAGAACCTATCCCGGCCCCAAAACACTGTCGATGGGCACCGCTGCCCATGCGGAACAGCATCTCGGTGGTTGAGCCCGTTGAATCTCGACAAGCCGGTCACCGGCGTTGAAAGACGAGCCCGATCACCGGCGGGCGGGGGTCGATCCGAGGCGTTCCAGAGCCTAGCATGGCTGTATGTGCCGGAATATCCGAACCCTCCACAATTACGAACCGCATGCCACCTCCGAGGAAGTGCATGCCGCCGCGCTGCAGTATGTGCGCAAGGTCAGCGGCAGCACCAAGCCGGCCAAGGCCAACGAAGACGCCTTCGAAGCGGCGGTACACGAGATCGCCCACATCACTCAACACCTGCTGGACTCGCTGGTCACCCACGCTCCCGCCAAACACCGGGACGAAGAGGCCGCGAAGGCGAGGGCCCGCGCGGCCGTGCGCTTCGGCACCGCCTGAGGACCTACTTGCCGAAGCTCCGCAGCCGGAGCGAGTTGGCCACCACCAGGACGGAACTCGCCGCCATCGCGGCACCGGCAATCATCGGGTTCAAAAGGCCCAGGGCGGCCACAGGAATGCCGATGGCGTTATAGAAAAACGCCCAGAACAGGTTGGTCTTGATGATGGCCAGTGTCCGCCGGGACAATTCGATGGCCTGGGCCACCTGTCCCAGGTCATTGCCCATAACGGTGAGGTCCGCCGCCTCGATGGCCACATCCGTACCGGATCCCATGGCGATGCCCAGGTCGGCCTGCGCCAGCGCGGCGGCGTCATTCACGCCGTCGCCGGCCATCGCCACAATCGCCCCGCCCGCCTGGAGCCGACGGACGGCGTCCACCTTCCCGGCAGGCAGAACACCTGCGTAAACATCGTCAGGGGAAATGCCGACGGCGGCAGCAACCTGCGTGGCCACCGCGGCGTTGTCCCCGGTCAGCAGAATGGGGCGCAGCCCGAGCTTCTTCAGCTTTGCCACAGCGTCCGCGGACCCGGGCTTCACGGTGTCGCGGAGACTGATGATTCCGGCAGGCGTGCCGTCCACCGCCACCCAGATGGCCGTGGCACCGGTGGCTTCCGCGTCAGCCAGCGCCTCCAGCTGCGCGCCGGAAGGGCGGACGCCGTTCTCCGTGAGCCAGGCGGTGCGGCCCGCCAGGATCACGTGCCCTTCAGTGGTTCCCACCACTCCGCCGCCGGGTGCCGAACGGAAGTGTTCGACGGCGGGGAGCCGCCCGCCGTCGTCGTGCCCGGTTTGAGCCTCACCAGCCGCGGCCGCGATGGCGTGGGCGATCGGGTGCTCCGATGCCGCCTCGACGGCGCCGGCGAGCCGCTGGACGTCCTTGCCCTCGTAGCCGTCAAACGCGAGAGTGTTGCCCACGGCGAGTTTTCCGGTGGTGACGGTGCCGGTCTTGTCGAGCAGGATGGTGTCCACGGTGCGGGTGTCTTCGAGGACCTGCGGGCCTTTGATCAGGATGCCCAGCTGGGCTCCCCGGCCGGTTCCGGTGAGCAGTCCCACGGGAGTGGCGAGCCCCAGGGCGCACGGGCAAGCGATGACCAGGACGGTCACTGCGGCGGTAAAAGCGGCCCTGAGCTCGGCAGGCTCAATCACCGGTCCGCTGAACGCGAGCCACAGCGCAAACGTGAGCACGGCGAGGGCAAGAACTATGGGGACAAAGACGGCGCTGATCCGGTCGGCGAGGCGCGCAATGGGGGCCTTGCCCGTTTGCGCCTGCGAGACCAGCCGGGCCATCTGTGCGAGCGTGGTTTCGGAGCCCACGCGGGTGGCCCGGACCAGCAGCCGGCCGGAAGTGTTGATGGTGGCGCCGGTGACTTTGCTCCCGGGCTCCACCTCCAGCGGGACGGATTCGCCGGTCAGCAGGGACGCGTCAACAGCTGAAATCCCGTCGATCACCTCTCCGTCCGTGGCGATCTTCTCGCCGGGGCGGACCACCACGACATCTCCTACGCGGAGCTGATCGGCCGGGACCATATGCTCGACGCCGTGGTGAAGGATGGTGGCGTCCTTGGCGCCAAGGTTCAGCAACGCCCTGAGGGCGTCGCCGGCCTTCTGCTTGGCGTTGGCTTCGAGGAACCGGCCCAGGAGCAGGAACGTGGTGACCACGGCGGCCACTTCGAAGTACAGCCCGCCGCTTTCCATGCCCTCCATGGCCGGGTGTTCGGTCATGCGGGGATCCGCGGCGAGTTGCCACACGCTGAACAGGTAGGCGGCAGCGACGCCAATAGAAACGAGCGTGTCCATAGTGGACGCCAGGTGGCGGGCATTGACGGCCGCAGCGCGATGGAACGGCCACGCCGCCCAGCTGACCACCGGAAGCGCCAGGGCCCCGGCCACCCAACCCCAGTTGGGAAACTGCAGTGCCGGAACCATCGAAACCGCGAGGACTGGGATGGTGAGCACCGCGGCGAGGATCAGCCTTGGTCTCAGCTGCGCGGCTGCACCGCCGTGGGTCATGTGGTCACCAGGCGCGGCGCCCTCGGCGCCGCCTTGTTGCAGGTTGTCACCAGGCGCGGCACCGTCGGAGACATGCTCTGCATGCTCGCTCGTGCCTCGCTTAGACGCATGCTGCCGCATGCCCCCGACGTCGCCGCTTGCGGGCGGCACGTCGAGTGCGTCGGTGCCGGGGCTGGCACTTTGGCTTGGATAGCGCGGGAGCCGGACTGTGGCCTTGTAGCCCGTTTCGTTGACTGTGTCCACAATCTGCTGGTCCGTGATGCCGGCAGGGACAGTGACGTGGGCCGATTCCAGCGGGAGGTTAACGGAGGCTTCGACGCCGTCGAGCTTGCCCAGTTTCTTTTCCACGCGGTTCACGCAGGAGGCGCAGGTCATGCCCTCAATATCCAGTTCAACCACCCGGCTTTGAGGGTGGTGACGGAGATGGTCTGTACTCATGTGGGATCCCCCGATCGGACAGCGTTACGCGTCGTTGGCAACAACGAGGTAGCCGGCTTCGGCTACCGCTTCGCCGATCTCGGACGGCGACAATTCCTGGGTTGAGGTGATGGTGACGGTGGAAATGCCGCCGGGGTTGAGTTCGACGTCGACCGTTTCAACCCCGGCGAGCGATTCGATTTCCTCGCTGACAGACGAAATGCAATGGCCGCAGGTCATGCCGGACACGTTGACGGTGGTGGAGGTGGTGCTCATGGCTGGCTCCTTGAAAGGGGGCCGGCGGTGGCCGGCCGTAAATGGATGGTCAGTGGCAGGGTGGTCAGCGCAGGAGGCGGCTGATGGCCTCTGTAGCTTCCTTGACCTTGATGTCGATGGCTTCAGCGCGAAGGGCGGGATCGGGTTCCCCGGCGGCACCCACCACGCAGTGGCCGATGTGCTCTTCCACGAGTCCCAGGCTCACAGCATGAAGGGCTTTGGTGACAGCGGAGACCTGGGTCAGGATGTCGATGCAGTATTTGTCCTCATCCACCATCCGGGCGATGCCGCGGACCTGGCCCTCGATGCGCTTGAGCCTGCGCAGGTATGCCTCTTTGTTCGCGGTGTAGCCATGCGGAGGCGCCGGGGCAGTGCCGGCATGTGTGGTCAAGGTTTCCTGCAAAGGTTCCATGCTGTCAACATATACCCGGTGGGGTATATGGCAAGTACCCCTAGGGGTATCCTAACCAGGGAGGCGCTCCACGAACGAGGGGTAGGCGCGGGTTGCGGGAGAGCACAAAAAAGCTCCGGAGTGCGTTATTGGGGATACGCACTCCGGAGCAGCATTTGGGCAGACACACTGGCCGCTGCGGCCGGATCGTTCTGCTTGAATTAGCTTACGTGCCGGTACGGCCGTCCGCTACCACCTCGAATAACTACTTTCGCTTTATTATTTCGGTCACCCGAAAACCGCCCCGGATGGGCGAGGCGACGCGTTCAGGCCGGCTCAGGCTTCGTCCTGATGCGCCGGTCTCCGGTAAGGAACCACCAGCACCGGCCGGCTTTGATGATGCGTCAGCCAGAGTCCCACTGATCCGTTGAGCAGTTCGGAGATCCGGTGCGTCAGGCCCCGCTCCGACGTTCCCACGATGATCATGGGGGAGTTGCTTTCCGCGGCGAGCCGGGCGAGGGCGCGGCCCGGATCCCCCGCAAGGGTCCGCAATGTCCAGTCCATGGGGGTGCCGGACGCCGCGGCGTCGCCCACCGCTTCCGCGATCACCGCCTTGAGTTCCGTGGTGACGGAGCGGATGTCGTCGTCGTCCTTGTCCGGGTGCAGCGACAGCCGGTGCGCGGACCTGGTCGGATCCCATTCCACCAGGTAGCTGGCCTCGTCAACGAAGGCACACAGCAACGGCGCTCCGAGTTTGGCCGCCAGGGATGTGGCGGTCTTTAGCACCTCCGGATGCTGCTGGGGCAGCACGCCGACCAGCAACGGAGGCGGGCCACTGAACCGTTCGGAACTCATAGGACCATTCTGTTCCTGCACGTACCGCTTGAACAGGGGGCCGCCGGCGCGCGGACGCTGTCAGCCGGCAGCCGGCGACGCCGAGACCACCACGTTTTTCCCCCACGGGTCTTCCGTGTAGCAGCTGATCAGGACCACACGACTGGGCACCATGTCCCAGATGGGGCTGTCCTTGAGGCTGTCCTTGAGGTAGGTGGTCACACTGTCCACGCGGTACGGGATGGTGCCGGTTTCCGTGACGACGTCGAACGTATCGCCAACCACGGCAGCGGAGCTGAGGTGGTTGAACGGGGCGTCCCGCCCCTCCCAGCTGTGACCGATGATGTACGTGGTGTTGCCCGAGCCGTTGCCCGGAGTCCCGAACGGCGTCAGCCAATACCCGTCCATGGTGGTGGGCGGCACGATCGTCTGGCTTTCGACGGCGCTGCTGTCCGGCGCCAGCGGATGCACGGCCGAGTCCATCGCAGCTTTCGGATAAACGATCCGCTGCGGGGCCGAAGCCTCCGGGAGGACCGGCCCGCTGGCCACGGGTGCCGCTGCAGCTGGCACGGATGCAGACGGTGCGGCCGGAAGGCCCGAAACGGCCAGGGGCAACGGCAGTTGGATCGACGAGGTTCCGGAAGAGTAGTCTGCAGTGATTGTTCCCGGTGCTGCGGCCCCATGCTGGTCCAGCAGCGGTCCACCGAACGTGAAGGACAGGAAGCCCAGGACACCGCAGGCCAGGATGGCGATGTCTCCGCGGTTCAAGCCGCGGGGCCGTTTCGGCACTTCGTGCCGTCCGGTTTGCTTTGCCACGATGCTCCTCCGGCCATGGAAAGTGTCCTTACAGGAAGGGCGCCCCGCCTTGAGTTGGCGGGGCGCCCTGCTTGTCAGCTCGGCCCAGTCCGAGCTGGGGCCTAGTCTGCCTTTGGTTCCAGGGACCTGCGGCGTACGGCCACCAGTGCACCGGCGCCGAGCATCACGCCCAGGCCCGCGAGCCAGGTAGGAGCACTCTCAGCCCCGCCCACCGCGGTCTGCGCGTTGAAGCCCTGGTTGGTGCCCTGGCTGACAGCCACTGCCCCGGTGCCGGCTGGCGCCTGGACGGTCGCCGGTGCGGCGGGGGTCTGCACCGTGGGGGTGACTGTTGTGACCGGCGTCTGGACAACGACCGCTGACTCCTCCACCGGCGTCTTCACCACGGCCGGCGGGACCACCACGGGTTCTTCTACGGGTGGGACGACGACGACGGGTGGGTCGACTACGACGACGGGTGGGTCGACTACGACGACGGGTGGGTCGACTACGACGACGGGTGGGTCGACAGGCGGGTAGACCGGAGGTTCTTCACCCGGAGGCAGCGGGGCACAGTTGGCGATGTAGGTTATCTTTCCCGCGTTCGTCCAGTTCAGCCCCCTGGTATGGACGTGTTCGGCGGAATGATGTCGGAGGGATGCCCGCCGTGGCCGTTCAGGCCGTTCACATTGAATTGAATTGCTTCCCAGCCCGTTCCGGTTTGTGCGCCGTCGTGGCAGACGATGACCATATTAGGAGCAGCCACGGCTGGTGCTGTCAGACTGATCAGCCCCAGCCCCATGACCCCAGTGTTGCTAAGGTACGTTTCATTGTTTTCTCCCCAGATTGTCTGAAACGGACCATGATGAGGGGGAGTAGCGGTGACTCTGAGTGCCCCAGCAGCACGGTCAGCTTGCTTGTCTGTTCAGGCTAGGGGCGGCGGACGGGTGCGGTCGCGGGTAGCAGGTACTCGTCTTTTTGCCCCATTGACCTGCGGCGATACCTGCGTGTACGCGGAAACGGGAGCCCCTACTGGAGTGTTGCCACCCTTGAACGTGGACAGGGCGGCGCCTAACGTTGAAGCATACGAAAGGTGCGTGACCGACATGGAAATCTACATGTGGTGGCTGGATCTGAACCTGCCAACCAAGGAATGGCTGCGGGAAAACCTCCGTGCGGCGGAACTGCCGCTGCCGGTGCTGCAGGGCATCGCCGAAGCCGGCGGCCCGCATCCGGGTACCCCGGTGGCTGTCCTCACCGAAGCCGACTGGGACTTCATCGAGACGCAGTCCGAATTCGTCGACTGACGGGGCGCCGCCGGCACGGCCCATGAGTCCAGTCCGCGCCGGACCAATCCACTAGCCCGAGTCCACAAAGCGAAGAAAAGCGTTGCGGCCCTCCGGTCGTGGTGGTTGCATGGGGTGCATGGCAACCGCAGAGAACTTTGTTTTAGCGATCGGGACCAAAAAGGGCCTCTGGCTGGCAACCAGCCAGGACCGGAAGCAATGGTCCTTCTCCGGCCCGCATTTTCTGATGAGCGAAATCCCCAGCATCGGGATCGACACTCGGGAGGGCCATACCCGGATAATGGTGGGCGTCAGGTCCGAGCACTGGGGCCCTACAGTGGCCCACTCCGATGACCTTGGCGCCACGTGGACAGAACCTGAACAGGGCGCCATCACGTTTCCCGAGGACACCGGCGCGGCAGTGGAGCGTATCTGGCAGATCTACCCGGACGCAGAGTCGCGGCCAGGGGTGGTGTGGGCAGGTGCCGAACCGATTTCGGTCTGGAAATCCACCGACGGCGGTGAGCATTTCGAACTCAACCGCGGGCTGTGGGACCATCCTCATCGCAGAGATTGGGGTGCGGGCTACGGCGGCGCCGCGGCCCACTCCATCGTGGTGAATAGAGCGGGCGACAACGTCCACATCGCCATGAGCACCGGCGGCGTGTACCGCTCGCTCGACGGCGGGACCTCCTGGCAACCGCGGAACAAAGGGATCTCGGTGCGCTTCATGCCTGACCCTTACCCGGAGTTCGGCCAGTGCGTGCACAAGATCGCTGCGGATGCCGTCGTCGAAGGCCGTCTGTATGCGCAGAACCACCACGGTGTCTACCGCACGGATGACAGCGGCGAAAATTGGGACTCCATCGCTGAAGGACTTCCGGCCGACTTCGGTTTTGTGATGCTGACGCATCCGCGGCGGGAAGGCACAGCCTGGGTTGTTCCGCTGAAGGCCGACGGCGAGCGGATCCCCCCGGAGGGACACCTTGCGGTGCATCGGACGGACGACGCCGGCGGCACCTGGAAGAGGCTCGACGCAGGACTGCCGGAGCACGAGTACAACAGCGTGCTCCGCGATGCCGCAGCGGTTGACTCAGCTGAACCGGCCGGCGTCTACTTCGGAACGCGAGGCGGGACGGTGTACGCCAGCGCGGACGAAGGGGAGACGTTTGCTGAAGTTGTCAGCCATCTCCCGGATGTCCTGTGTGTCCGCGCCGCCGTGGTCGCCGGGGCGGGACAGAGGGTGCCGGAAAATTCAGCGGCCCGCGGTGCCTGACATCAGCGTGGTACTTCCCAGCATCCTCCAGCCGCTGGCCGGCGGGCAGTCCATCCTGACTGCGCCCGCCGAAGGGACGGTGACGGTGGGAAGCCTGCTGGATTCGGTGACCGGGGGTTACCCGGTGCTGGCCAGGCGGCTGCGGGACGAAACAGGAGCACTTCGCCGGTACGTGAATATCTACGTGGCCGGTGACGAAGTGCGCCGGCTCCAGGGCCTGGAAACCGAAGTGTTGCCCGGGCAGGAGGTGCTGGTCATCCAGTCGGTGGCCGGAGGATAACGCCGAAGCGTTCTGTGAGCGGGCCGGCGGGCAGTCCTGACTGACTGCGCCCGCCGTCGTGGGTCCGGTTCCGCGTTGCAAGGTTACGGGGTGCAAGGGCACCGCAAGGAGGTTCTGCGCCAGCGGCCCGAAACCGGGTCAGGCAATCCGCCAGACGCTGCATTCGTCCGTATTGATCGCTTTCCGCGAGCCGGTGTGATGGTCCATGATCCAGACAACGCCGATTCCCGGTGCTGTCTCCTGGACGCGGCCGCGGCGGATGACCACGTCGTCGTAGCTGGGGCCTACAGAGAGCCGGGCTTCGATTTCATCGCCGCGGTGGAGTTGGTCCAGGGCGCGGACTCTTGTTACATGGGCTTTGGCTTCCTTCAACATCGGGGCCTCCTGGCTGGAGCTGGTGCCTGCGCTTGCCGGCACTTCCAGTGTGGCGGGGCAATGTTGCGCCTGCGTTTCCTCGACGTTAGGAACCGGTTAGTTCTCCGCGATCGATACGTTTCCGCCGGCATCATGGGATTCAGAGAGTGCCGCGCACCAACCCCGCCGGGGCTTTCAGCTGGGCATTGTGCCTGTTCAGGCCTACCGCTGGAGGGTCCCCCGGACAACAATGGGCACTATGCAACTTCCCGTGATGCCCCCGGTCCCGCCCATGCTCGCCAAAGCCGTCAGCGGGATACCGGACGGGCCCTTGAGCTATGAACCCAAATGGGACGGCTTCCGGTCCATCATTTTCCGGGACGGCGATGAGCTGGAGATCGGCAGCCGCAACGAAAAGCCCATGACCAGGTATTTTCCTGAGCTCGTGGAAGCCCTGAAGGAGAACCTGCCGCCCCGCTGTGTCCTGGACGGCGAGATTGTCCTGGTGGGACATCCGGCGACCGGCTGGATTTTGATGCCCTTCAGCAGCGCATCCATCCCGCCGCCAGCCGGGTGAAGCTTCTTGCCGAACAGACCCCCGCCAAGTTTGTGGCCTTCGACCTGCTGGCCCTGGGCGAGATCGACTACACCGGACGGCCCTTCGCCGAGCGTCGGGCAGCGCTGGAAAGGGCTCTCGCGGGCAGCAAGGCGCCTGTCCACGTCACGGCCGCGACCCAGGACAAGACGGTTGCTGAGCACTGGTTCGAGCAGTTCGAAGGTGCGGGCCTGGACGGGATTGTGGCCAAGCCCCTTGACGGCAGCTACCTGCCGGACAAACGCGCGATGTTCAAGATCAAACACGAACGCACGGCTGATTGCGTCGTGGCCGGCTACCGCGTGCACAAGAGCGGACCGGACGCGATCGGCTCGCTGCTGCTGGGCCTCTACAAGGACGACGGCGGCCTGGCCAGCGTGGGCGTGATAGGCGCCTTCCCCATGAAGCGCCGGCAGGAGCTGTTCGAGGAACTCCAGGCGCTGGTGACCGACTTCGACGGACACCCCTGGGCCTGGGCAAAGCAGGGGAAGGCGAACGCACCCCGCGCAACGCGGAGGGCAGCCGGTGGAGCGCCGGCAAGGACCTGTCCTTTGTGCCGCTCCGGCCCGAACTGGTGGTGGAGGTCAGGTACGACCACATGGAAGGTGAGCGCTTCCGGCATACCGCCCAGTTTTCACGCTGGCGGCCGGACCGCGATCCCGGATCCTGCACCTTCGAACAGTTGGAGGAACCGGTCAGCTTCGACCTTGCCTCGGTCCTGGACACCGGCCGGCAGTAGGCGCCCGGTTCACGGAAGGCACCCAAGCCGCCGCCCGCCGTCGTACGTTCCTACGTTTCTGGCCGTGCGTTCCAGCCCGGTTGCTTCGCGCCGGCGTCGAACGTTCCAGTCCGCACGCACGGCGGGGCGCGGAAAAGCCCGGCGTGTCCTGGGGACATGCCGGGCTTTCACGTAAGCAACTGGGCAGGAGCGTCCGGGCTGTGACGTCCGAGCTGTAGTCGAGACCAGCGGGTAGTTACTTCAGGCCGAGCTGCTTGGTGGGGACGTTGAAGGTTTCCTTGGCCGTCAGGGCGGAGATGGCCGAGATGCCGCAGATAACGGCGGTGAAGATGCTGATCTGGACCCAGCCGCCGGGCCTGATGCCGCCCATCGCTGCCACGATCGCCGGGGCGAAACCTGCCATCAGGAAGCCCAGCTGCGTGCCGATCGCCAGGCCGGAGAAGCGGACCCTGGTGCTGAACATTTCGGCGTAGAACGACGGCCAGACCGCGTTGGAGGCCGCGTAGCCGAAGGAGAAGAAGCCGATGGCCGCGAGGAACATCAGCGGGATGCTGCCGGATTCCAGGCTGAGCAGGAACACCGGCGTCAGGATGGCGCTGGCCACGGCACCGTAGATGAAGACCGGCTTGCGGCCGATCCGGTCCGCGAGCTTGCCGAACAGCGGCTGGGTGCCCAAGGCGACCAGGTTTGCGCCGACCACCAGCCAGAGTGTGGTGGTGCCGTCAACGCCGGCGACGGTCTTGGCGTAGCTGATGGCGAGGGTGCCGAACACGGTGGAGACGGCGGCGATGAAGGCACAGCAGACCACGCGGAGCACGTCGCGCCAGTGGTCCTTGAGGAGATCGGCGACTGGCAGCTTGGAGATCTGGGCGGTCTTCTGGGCTTCCTCGAACGCCGGCGGTTCGTGCAGGGTGCGCCGGATAAAGAACGCAACCATCACGACGACGGCGCTGAGCCAGAACGGAATGCGCCAGCCGATGCCGTACTTGATCTCGTCCGGAAGGGCGAGGACGGGGATAAAGACGAGGGCGGCGAGGATCTGGCCGCCCTGGGTGCCGGTGAGGGTCCAGGAGGTGAAGAAGGAGCGGCGGTGGTCGGGTGCGTGTTCGAGCGTCATGGATGATGCGCCGGCCTGCTCGCCGGCGGCGGAGAGGCCCTGGCACAGCCGCGCCAGCACCAGCAGGACCGGAGCCCACCAGCCCACCGTGTTGAAGTCGGGCAGGCAGCCGATCAGGAACGTCGAGGCGCCCATGAGCAGCAGCGTGAACATCAGGACCTTCCGCCGGCCCACCCGGTCACCGAAGTGGCCCAGGATGACGGCACCCACCGGCCGTGCCACATAGGCGAAGCCGAACGTGGCGAAGGACATAACGGCCGCGTTGGCTCCGGCGTCCGGGAAGAACACCGTGGGGAAGATCAGGGCGGCGGCGGAACCGAAGATGAAGAAGTCGTAGTATTCGACGGCGCTGCCCAGGAAGCTGGCGAGGGCTGCCTTTTTTGGCGTCCCGGCCGGGGCAACAGTGCCCGGCCCGGCGGACGGAAGTGTCTGGCTCATGGAGTTCCTTAGGTGTGACGACGTTGTCGCGGATGGATCTGGAGGGTCGCAGCCGCAGCGGCCTGAGTGGAGCTGGTGCGGTGCGGCTGGAGTCCGTTGAAAGACCCGGACCAGTAGCCACATGGTGGGAGCTACTTGTGCGATACAGCAATGATGGCTGTGAGGGCAGTCACTTGTCAAGAAAATAATCACCATCTAGAAATAGTTCCCACGATGTGGCAACATCGACGTATGAGTGTGAATCAAACCACAGCGCCCGACGACGTCGCCGCCGAGCCAAAAGCGCCCAAGGGTGACCGTACGGACATGGTGGGCAAGGCCCTGGGCCTGCTGGTCCTCCTGGGTGACGAGCCGCGCGGCGCCAGTGCCGCGGAGATCTCGCGCCGCGCCGACCTCCCCTTCAGTACCACCTACCGCCTGCTGGGATCCCTGACGCGGGACGGATTTGTGGACTATGAGCCGGACGGCCGCCGCTACCACCTGGGCCTGCGGATCTTCCAGCTGGGGCAGCGCGTCTCCAACCATCACGGATTTGCCGGGACGGCGCTGCCGGTCCTGCGCCGCGTGACCGAACAGACGGGGGAGGCCACCATCCTCAGCGTCCGCGACGGCCACCATCACCTCACGGTCAACAAGGTGGACGGCCCGCAGACCTTCCGCGTCACCAGCGATCCCGGACACCTGGGCGCCCTGCACGCGACAGCCGTGGGCAAGGCGCTGGTGGCTTTTGCCGAGGATGCGGAGCGTGAGGCGCTGCTTGGGGAGCTTGAGCTGGAACCCCTTACCGAACACACCATCACGGACCGTGGCGCCTTCCGTGCGGAGGTCGAGAAGGTCCGCCGGCAGGGGTATGCCGTCATGGACGAGGAAAACGAGAACGGCATGCGGGCCGTCGCTGTGCCGCTGCTCAATTCGCAAGGCCACGCCTTCGCATCCCTGGCCACCGCTGTTCCCGTCTTCCGCCTCAGTATGGAAGCACTGCTGGCCCATGTGCCTCTGCTGCAGGATGCGGCGGCGGAGCTGGCCGCGCGCTTGCCGCAGCGGTAAATAACTCTCGGATGTTCGTATGTAGAACAAGGGTGCGAGAAGTGAACAAGTATTGTACTGTAATCCCAATCACCCGACCCGCCGCGGCTGCCTCGAGCGCCGCCGCCCGCCGGGTGCCGTATCAAAAGGAGCTGCCCGGATGAGCAATCGAACTGAGTCCTACCTTGTGGGACTGGTCGGCGACGGTGTGATGCCGTCCCTCACTCCCCCCATGCACGAACGCGAAGGCGATGTGCTGGGCCTGCGCTACCTCTACCGCCCCATCGACCTGCTGGAGCTCGGACTTTCCGGCGATGCCGTAGGGGATCTGCTCAAGAGTGCCCGCAGCCTGGGCTTCAACGGCCTGAACATCACCCATCCGTGCAAGCAGCTTGTGCTGGCGCACCTGGACGAGGTCTCACCGGACGCCCTCAGGCTCGGCGCCGTCAACACCGTGGTCATCGAGGACGGCCGCTTCATTGGCCACAACACCGACTTCTCCGGCTTCGCCGCCGCGCTTGCCACCGGCCTTCCGGGCGCGCGGCTGGACCGCGTGGTCCAGCTTGGCGCGGGAGGTGCCGGGTCCGCCGTCGCCTACGCCCTGCTCACCGCCGGCGTGCAGGCGCTGGACCTGGTGGACGTGGACCCCGCCCGCTGCGCGGCACGCGCCGCAGAGCTGGCGGGTTTGTTCCCGGGCAGCACCGTCACAGCGCGTACGACGGCGGAGCTGCCGCAGCTGATGCCGATGGCCGGCGGTCTGGTGCACTGCACGCCGGTAGGCATGGCCGCCCACCCGGGCGTCCCGCTGGACCTGGACCTGCTGGAAACGCGGCACTGGGTGGCGGACATCGTCTACCGCCCGATCGACACCGAACTGGTCCGCGGCGCCCGCGCCAAAGGCTGCGAGGTCCTGGACGGCGGCCGCATGGCAGTGGGGCAGGCCGCGGATTCCTTCCGGATTTTCACCGGGCTGGACGCCGACGCGGAACGCATGCGCAGCCATTTCCTGGAGCTCGTGGCCAAGGAAGAGGTGGCTGCCTGATGCGCACCGGAATCGCCACGGTCTGCCTCTCCGGCACCCTGAAGGAAAAGATGCAGGCCTGCGCCATCGCCGGCTTTGACGGGATCGAAATCTTCGAACAGGACCTGGTTACGTCGCCGCTCACGCCCGAGGACGTCCGCAAGATGGCGGCCGACCTTGGCCTCACGCTGGATCTTTACCAGCCGTTCCGCGACTTCGACAGCGTGTCCGAAGACCTCCTGGCCGCCAACCTCCGGCGCGCCGAAGCCAAATTCAAGCTCATGGCGCGGCTGGGCATGGACACCATCCTGGTCTGCTCCAACGTGGCCTCGGCCAGCATCGACAGCGACGACCTCCGGGTGGAACAGCTCGGCAAACTGGCTGCACTGGCAGTGGACCACGGCGTCAAAGTTGCCTACGAGGCCTTGGCCTGGGGCAAATACGTCAACGACTACGAGCATGCCCACAAGCTGGTGGAAGCCGTGGACCACCCCAACCTGGGCACGTGCCTGGATTCCTTCCACATCCTGTCCCGCAACTGGGACACCACCCCCATCCAGGCCTTCAACCCGGAAAAGATCTTCTTTGTCCAGGTGGCAGACGCCCCCAAGCTCTCCATGGATGTCCTCTCGTGGAGCCGGCACTACCGGGTATTCCCGGGCGAGGGACAGTTCGAGCTCGCCAAGTTCATGGGCCACGTGGTCCGGGCGGGGTACACCGGCCCGGTGTCGCTGGAGATCTTCAACGACGTTTTCCGCCAGTCGGACGTGGAGCGCACCGCCGTCGACGCCATGCGCTCGCTCATCTGGCTGGAGGAGCAGAGCGCCAAGTGGCTGGAAGCTGCTTCTGACAGTGGCGTCGGCGGTGGTGCTGGTGGCACTGCTACCGGTGGCACCCAAGCCCCCGGCCGCCGTCGTTATCCGATGGAACTGGCCACGCTCCCGCAGGTGACCGAACCGGCCGGCTACAACTTCGCCGAAGTCAGGGCGGCGGACACCAAAGGGCTGGAAACGGTCCTGGGCCAGCTGGGATTTGAGTTCAACGGCAGGCACCGCACCAAGGCCGTGCAGCTCTGGAGCATGGGCCACGCCCGGGTGATCGTCAACGAGACCGCCCACCTTGAGGGGGACACATCAGCGGAGGATGCCTCACCGGCCATCGCCGCTTTGGGGTTCGACGTCGACTCCCCGGTGATTGCCTCCGCCCGGGCCCAGCAGCTCAAGGCCCCCGCGGTCCCGCGCAAGAGCCAGGCCAACGAGGAAGTGTTCCAGGGGTTCGCCGCCCCGGACTCCACCGAGGTCTTCCTGTGCCAGGGCACCTCCGACGGCACCGCGGCCTGGACCCGTGAGTTCGGGGAGGGGCTGGAAAAGCCCGCCGCCGGACCCTCCGCCGTGATCGACCACGTCAACCTGGCCCAGCCGTGGCAGCATTTCGACGAGGCCGTCCTCTTCTACACGAGCGCCCTGGCCCTGGAGCCCCAGCCGTTCGCGGAGGTGCCCAGCCCCACCGGCCTGATCCGTTCGCAGGTCATGGCCACCGGGGACCGCGCCGTGCGGCTGGTGCTGAACCTGGCGCCGCTGAATCAGCAGCGCAAGACCTACCAGGAACATATCGCCTTCGCCGTGGATGACCTGGTGGCCACTGCCAGGGACTGCAAGGCCCGCGGCCTGGAATTCCTGCAGATCCCGGCGAACTACTACGAGGACCTGGACGCACGCTTCGGCCTGGCACCGGACTTCCTGGCCACGCTGAAGGACCTGAACCTGCTGTACGACCGGGACGCGGACGGCGAATTCCTCCACTTCTACACCGCCACCGTGGGCAGTGTGTTCTTCGAAATGGTGGAACGCCGTGGCGCCTACGACGGCTACGGCGCCCCCAACGCCCCCGTGCGCCACGCAGTCCAGTACGACCACCTCCAGCACCGGTAAACCACCTGTCCGCAGTACTACGCATTCTCAACACCGACCAGCAGCAACAACCAGCAGCAACAACCAGAGAAAAGGAGGCCGCAGTGGAGACACAGCAGGATCTCAGTGCAGAGATCAACGCCATGGGCGATGCCTACGCGCGGGCGCTCAAGGATGGCGCCCCGGCCGAGACCCAGCCACGGCTGGACTATGCGCCCTACCGCAGCAGCATCCTGCGGCACCCCACCAAGAGTCTGCATCATGCGGACCCTGAAACCATCGAGCTGTACTCGCCGGCCTTTGGGCACCAGGACGTGCACGCCCTGGAAGCGGACCTGACCATCCAGCACAATGGCGAACCCCAGGGCGAGCGGATCATCGTGGCCGGCAAGGTCCTGGACGGCGACGGCCGCCCCGTGGCCGGGCAGCTCGTGGAAATCTGGCAGGCCAACGCGTCCGGCCGCTACATCCACAAACGCGATCAGCATCCCGCACCGCTGGACCCCAACTTCACGGGCGTCGGCCGCTGCATCACCGGCCCGGACGGCTCGTACCGGTTCACCACCATCAAGCCCGGCGCCTACCCGTGGAAGAACCATGTCAACGCCTGGCGCCCGGCCCACATCCACTTCTCCATGTTCGGCACGGAGTTCACCCAGCGGATCGTCACCCAGATGTACTTCCCCGGCGACCAGCTCTTCCCGTTGGACCCCATCTACCAGTCCATCGTGGACCAGGACGCCCGCGACCGCCTCGTGGCCACCTATGACCACAACCTGACCGAGCCCGAGTGGGCCCTGGGCTACAACTGGGACATCGTCCTCACCGGCTCCAAGCGGACCTGGACCGAAAACGAGGCGCTCGGCGCAGCAGGAGACGAGGAATAACGTGAGCACAACCACCAAGCTTGTTCCCACACCCGGCCAGACCGTCGGCCCGTTCTACGGGTACGCCCTGCCCTACGAGAAGGACAACGAACTCCTGGCCCCCGGCTCGCCCGGGTCCCTCCGCCTGCAGGGCACCGTTTATGACGGCGCCGGGGAGACTATCCCGGACGCCATCCTGGAGATCTGGCAGCCCGACGCCGACGGCAGGATCGTGCAGCGGACCGGCTCCTTGGTCCGCGACGGCTACACGTTCACCGGCTGGGGCCGCGGCGCCGTGGGCCACTCCGGCGTGTACACGTTCACCACCGTGAACCCGGGCCCCACTGGACCCGGCGCCGCTCAGTTCATCTCCGTGGCCGTGTTTGCCCGCGGCCTGATGAACCGGCTTTTCACCCGCGTGTACCTCCCGGAGAATGAGGAAGCCCTCGCCCAGGACCCGCTGCTCAGCTCCCTGGACCCGGAACGCCGCAAGACCCTCATTGCCCGCCGCGATCCCGACGGCGGACTCACCTGGGACATCCGCCTGCAGGGCGACGGCGAAACAGTCTTCCTGGACTTCCGGTGACGGAGACCCCCGGCACGGGAGGTACCGTCCGCTTCGGAACCGCCGCGGACGGCGACGTCGGCCTGCTGAGTCCCGTCTCTGCGTCGCCCCTGGTGACGGCGCTGACGGGTGACCGCGCCGTGCTGGCGGCGATCCTCGCCGTCGAATCCGGCTGGGCCGCCGTGCTGGAGAAGGCGGGCCTGGCGCCTGCCGGTTCCGCCGCCGTCGTGGCTTCCGCCGCGGAGGCGGGCCGCTACGACGCGGCAGACATCGCGCTCCGGGCCCGGGGCGGTGGCAACCCCGTCATCCCGCTGTTGGGAGACCTGCGGAAGCACGTCACGGCGCTGGACGGCGCCCGCATCGGCGCAGTGAAGGCGGTCCATACGTCGCTGACCAGCCAGGACGTGCTGGACACGGCCCTGATGCTGCTCGCGCGCAACACCGTTGAGGCGGTGCTGGCGGATCTGAAATGCACGACGGCGGCGCTCGCCTCCTTGGCGGAAAAGCATGCGGACACGCTGGGCGTGGGCAGGAGCCTGACCCAGCACTCGCTGCCGTATACGTTCGGGCTGCGGGCCGCGCAGTGGTTCCACGGGTTGGCCGCCGCAGGCCGGCAGCTGGGCAACGTGCAGTTCCCGGTGCAGTTCGGTGGGGCGGCCGGAACATTGGCTGCCGGAACCGTGCTCACTTCCGGCTCGGCCACCAGCCCGTTTGACCTGGCCGACTCACTGGCCCGGCAACTGGGCCTGGCCGCGGCACCGGCACCGTGGCACACGAACCGGTTGGCCGTCACGTCCCTCGGACATGCCTTGGCCTCGGCGCTGGATGCCGCCGGCAAAATCGCCACGGACGTCCTGTTCCTCAGCCGTCCCGAGGTGGCCGAACTCGCCGAACCGCGGGTCGCCGGCCGCGGCGTCTCCTCTGCCATGCCGCAGAAGCAGAACCCGGTGCTGTCGGTACTTATCCGTAGCTCCGCGCTCCAGGCGCCCCAGCTGGTGGCCCAGCTGCACCTGGCCGCCGCCAACTTCAACGACGAACGCCCCGACGCCGCCTGGCACACGGAATGGCCGGCCCTGCGCCAGCTTCTCCGCCTGACACTCGGGGCGGCCGGGCACCTCCGGGAGCTTGCCGAAGGCCTGCAGGTTTTCCCCGACGCCATGCGCCGCAACCTGGACCTTGCCGGACCGTTGCTCTTGGCCGAAGGGGTGGGCGCCGCCGTCGCGCCGCTGCTCGCCGAACAGGATGGCCGCAGCGGCAAGGAGCAGCTCCAGGCAGTGGTGGACCGGACCCTTGAGGCGCCGGCCTCGGAACAGTCGGGCACCTACCGGAGGCTGCTCCGCGAGGCCGTCCCGGCGCAGACGCTTTCCGATGGGCAGCTGGCGGAACTCCTGGATCCGGCCAATTACCTGGGCCAGGCCGCCGGGATCTCCCGCCGCATCCTGGCCGCCTTCCCCGACTTTTCAACACCAACCCAGAACGGAGCCAACCGTGGCTAAACCGACCCTGAAGGCAGTCCTGCTTTCACCCGAACGGGCCCTTGGCGAACGTCCCCTGCTGGTGGTGGGACCCTCCCTGGGCACGTCCACCCTCCTGTGGGCCGAGGCGGCAACACTGCTCGGCACTGACTACGACGTGGTGGCCTGGGACCTGCCCGGGCACGGCGTCTCTCCCGCCGCCACGGAGACGTTTGACGTGGCCGATCTCGCGGATGCGGTGGTGGACCTCGTGGACACCATCGCGTCCGGCTCCGGCTTCCACTACGCCGGAGTTTCCCTCGGCGGCGCCACCGGCCTGCAGCTGGGCATCAAGCACGGCGAACGCCTCAAGAGCCTGTCCGTCCAGTGCACCGGCGCCAAGATCGGCACCCCCGAAGCCTGGCTGGAACGCGCCGAAACAGTGCGCAGCCAGGGCACTCCCGTATTGATCCAGGGCTCCGCGGAGCGCTGGTTCGCGCCGGGCTTTATGGACCGTGAGCCCCAGCGGAGCAGCCGGCTCCTACACGCCCTCCGCGACACCGACCGCTTCAGCTACGCCTTCTGCTGCGAGGCCCTGGCATCCTTTGACGTCCGCGGGGACCTCGGCAGCATCAGTGTCCCCACGCAGGCGCTGGCCGGTGCGGAGGATACTGTTGCGCCGCCGTCGATGGCTCAGGAAACCGTTGACGGGATTATAGCCGGCGGCGGCACGGCCAGCGCTGTAACGCTGGGCGGCGTGGCCCACCTGGCCCCGTTCGAGGCTCCCGGGCATGTGGCCGACCTGCTCCGGAACCTCATCTCCTGGACCGAATCCCGGGGAGCAGCCAAGTGACCGGCACTGACCTTCCGGGCGCGGAACGGAACGGCGTCGTCCAGCCGGACGCCACCAGCCAGGAGATCTACGACGGCGGCATGGTGGTCCGCCGCGAGGTGCTGGGCGCCGCGCACGTGGACCGGGCCAACGCCAACAAGGACGAGTTCACCGACGATTTCCAGGACATGATCACGCGGATCGCGTGGGGTGGCATCTGGACCCGCCCGGGCCTCACCCGGCAGATGCGCTCCGCCGTGACCATCACCGCCATGGTGGCGCACGGGCACTGGGAAGAGCTGGCCATGCACATCCGCGCGGCCATCACTAACGGCCTGAGCAGGGACGACATCAAGGAAATCCTGCTGCAGACCGCGATCTATTGCGGTGTCCCGTCCGCGAACACGGCCTTCAAGACCGCCCAGCAGGTCTTCAAGGAAATGGACAGCGCAACCATGGACGCCCCGGCCCCGCCCAACTAGCGCCCCACCCACCCACACGCAGAATTCGAGGAAAGCATTATGAACCAGGCTTTTGTTTACGACGCCGTGCGCACCCCGTTCGGCAAGTTCGGCTCAGGCCTTGCCGCCGTCCGCCCGGATGACCTGGCCGCGCACGTGATCAGGGAATCCGTGAAGCGCGCGCCCGGACTCGACCCCGAGCGGATCGATGAGGTGGTGTTCGGCAACGCCAACGGCGCCGGTGAAGAGAACCGCAATATCGCCCGGATGGGCACCCTGCTGGCCGGCCTCCCGGTCTCGATCCCGGGCACCAGCGTGAACCGGCTCTGCGGGTCCTCCCTGGACGCGGCGATCATTGCCTCGCGCCAGATCAACGCCGGCGACGCCGAGCTCATGCTGGTGGGCGGCGCCGAGTCCATGTCCCGTGCCCCCTGGGTCCTGCCGAAGACGGAGAAGCCCTACCCGGCCGGGGACATGACCCTGGCCTCCACCACGCTGGGCTGGCGCCTGGTGAACAAGGCCATGCCCAAGGAGTGGACCATCTCCCTCGGCGAGGCCACCGAACGGCTGCGCGAAAAGTACGGCGTCACCCGCGAGCAGCAGGACGAGTTCGCCGCGAACTCCCACAACCTCTCCGCCGCCGCCTGGGACGAGGGCTTCTACGATAACCTCGTGACCCCGGTTCCGGGCACCGACCTGGTCCGCGATGAAGGCATCCGCGCCGGTTCCTCCGCGGAGAAGCTCGCCGGGCTGAAGACTGTGTTCCGCACCGAGAACGGCACCGTCACCGCCGGGAACGCGTCCCCGCTGTCCGACGGCGCCTCCGCAGCCTGGATCGGCAGCGAAACCGCCGCCGGGCTGCTGGGGCTCGAACCGCTGGCCCGCATCGCCGGCCGCGGCGCGCACGGCAACGATCCGCAGTTCTTCGGCTACGCCCCGGTGGAGGCCGCGAACAAAGCCCTCGCGAAGGCGGGCATCAGCTGGGACCAGGTAGGCGCCGTCGAACTTAACGAAGCGTTCGCCGCACAGTCCCTGGCCTGCATCAACGCCTGGGGCATCGACCCCGCCATCGTGAACCGCCACGGCGGCGCACTCGCCATGGGCCACCCCCTCGGCGCGTCCGGTACGCGAATCCTGGGCACGCTTGCCCGGAGCCTGCAGGCCTCCGGTGAGCGCTGGGGCGTGGCGGCGATCTGCATCGGCGTGGGCCAGGGCCTCGCCGTTGTCCTCGAAAACGTCACTGCCGGTACCGGCACAGGAAAGGCATAGGGAATGCTGACATTTGTTGACTCCGTAAACGAGGCCGTGTCCGGCGTCAAGGACGGCTCCACTGTGATGATCGGCGGGTTCGGCAACGCCGGCCAGCCGTTCGAACTGATCGACGCGCTGATGGACTGCGGCGCCAAGGACCTGACCGTGGTGAACAACAACGCCGGCCAAGGCGACCAGGGCCTCGCGTTGCTGATCAAGGAAGGCCGGGTGAGGAAGATGATCTGCTCCTTCCCGCGGCAGTCCGATTCGTGGCACTTCGACGCCAAGTTCCACGCCGGCGAGATCGAGCTGGAGCTGGTGCCTCAGGGCAACCTGGCCGAGCGGATCCGCGCCGCCGGCGCCGGCATCGGCGGGTTCTTCACTCCCACCGGCTACGGCACCATGCTGGCCGAGGGCAAGGAATCCCGCATCATCGACGGCCGCGGCCAAGTGTTCGAGACCCCCATCCACGCCGACGTCGCACTGATCAAGGCCCTGAAGGCCGACGGCGTGGGGAACCTTGTGTACCGCAAGACCGCCCGGAACTTCGGCCCCATCATGGCCGCCGCCGCCAAGCACACGGTGGTCCAGGTGTCCGAGATCGTCCCCACCGGCGGGCTCGACCCCGAAAACGTCGTGACCCCCGGAATCTACGTCAACAGCATCGTGAAGGTGGCCTGAACATGAGCGCACAGACCAACAGCCACGCCAGCATTCAGACCCGCGACATGCCCCTGGGCCGCGACGACCTCGCCGAACTCGTGGCCCGCGACATCGCGCCGGGCTCGTTTGTGAACCTTGGCATCGGCCAGCCCACCCTGGTCTCCAATTACCTCAAGCCGGAGCAGAACATCACGCTCCACACGGAGAACGGCATGCTGGGCATGGGCCCCGCGGCTGAGGGCGACGACATCGACGGCGACCTCATCAACGCCGGCAAGATCCCGGTCACGGAACTGCCCGGGGCGTCCTACTTCCACCACGCGGATTCATTCGCGATCATGCGCGGCGGCCACCTGGACATCTGCGTGCTCGGCGCGTTCCAGGTCTCGGCCACGGGAGACCTCGCCAACTGGCACACCGGCGCCCCGGATGCCATCCCGGCCGTGGGCGGCGCGATGGACCTCGCTACGGGCGCCAAGGACGTGTTTGTGATGATGACGCTCCTGACCCGCGACGGCGCGTCGAAGATCGTGGACGCGTGCACGTACCCGCTCACCGGCGTGGGCTGCGTGACGCGCGTGTACACGGACAAAGCCGTCTTCCTCACCGGGCCCGACGGCGTAAGTGTCCGCGAGACATTCGGCTGCACCTTGGAGGAGCTCCAGGAACTGGTGCCCGTCCCGCTCAAGGCAGCCACCGCCGTCGCGCTCTAACCCCACCCGGCCGCGAACGGACGCTTAAGCCCCCACACCGCCGCGAACTGGCAGCAGATCCCCTCAAACCCAGGTTTTGAGGGGATTACCTGCCCGTTCGCGACAAATAGGATTGGTAACCATGACCAACGCACCTGCAGATTCAAGGGCCGCTCCGCAGGCGAGTGACCAGTACGTGCAGTCGCTGGCGCGCGGGCTGGCCGTGATCCGGGCCTTTGATACCGACCACCCGGTCATGACCCTGACCGAGGTGGCGGCCCGGACGGACCTGACCCGAGCCACGGCCCGGCGCTTCCTGCACACCCTCGTTGAGCTGGACTACGTCCGGACCGACGGCAAGACGTTTGCGCTCACGGCCAAGGTCCTGCAGCTCGGCTACGCCTACCTCAGCGGGCTGTCCCTGCCGCAGCTGGCCCAGCCGCACCTGGAGGAACTGTCCCTCAAGCTGGGCGAATCCACGTCTGCGGCGGTACTGGACGGCACGGACATCGCCTACATCGCCCGGGTGACCACCCGCCGCATCATGAACGTGGGCATCACCGTAGGCACCCGTTTCCCGGCCTACGCCACGTCCATGGGCAGGGTGTTGCTCGCGGCCCTGCCGCCCGCCGGACTCAAGGACTACCTGGCAGCGGCAGAGATCAAACCGCTGACGCCGCGCGCGCTGGGCACGGTCCCCGAGCTGCTGGCGGTGCTGGACACCGTCCGCGCCCAGGGCTGGTGCCTGCTGGACCAGGAGCTTGAGCTCGGGCTGATGTCCGTCGCCGCGCCCGTGTACGACGGGCCAATCAAGGTGGTGGCCGCGGTGAACGTGTCCCTCCAGGCCCAGTCGGTGGCGGCCCGGCCGGACCCGGAGGCGTACCTGGCCTCGGCAGCCCGCGAAATCGTGGCGACCGCGAAGCTCATCTCGGCGGACCTCACCGCGCGGCGCTAGTACTACAGTCGCGTTTATGGGGTGTGTCCGCGGGCCTTGTAGTGACAGTGCCGGGCGCGGTGCTGGTGTTTTCTTCGCCAGGTTGAGTGTTCCAGGACGTGTTTCGGGCTGGTGGTGCGGTGCCAGACGAGCCGGACGAGCAGCCGCCTGATTTCCGGCAGTGAGAGCCGGATCAGTTCGCCGTCGGCGGCGGAAGGGCCCCTTTTTTGGAGCGGATCACGGTCAGGAAGGCCTGGGCGAACATGGAGAGGGTGATGTGCCGGTACCAGCCGGTGTATTGGCGGACCTGGTAGTGGTCCAGCCCTGTTTCGCCTTTGGAGGTTTGGAAGGTTTCCTCGATCGCCCAGCGGGCGCCGGCGATCCGCACCAACTCGGCAAGGGAGACCCGGTTGGGGCCGTGGCAGATGTAGTAGGCCAGATCGGTGGGGTCCCTCAGGGACCGGCGGGCCAGCAGCCAATGTTCTCCGGTTTCGGCGGGTCCATTGATGCGGGTCCGTGCCCAGGAGTATCGACGATCGCCCTTGGTTCCTGCCCCGGCCGTGCGGGTCCGCCAGACATTGCCGCGCAGGGAAGCGATGAGTTTATCCGCGCGCCATTGCTCGCCCGGCCAGGCGGTGGGGGCGATGATGTTTTGGTTCATGGGAACCGCCAGCACGTAGTGCAGACCTCTGGCTTCCAGACGGCGGCGCAGCCCTGTGTGCTGTCCGTAAACCGCGTCCCCGGTGGCCCAGCGGGCAGGGATCCCGGCATCCAGGGCGCGGTCGACCATGTTCGCGGCCAGCACCGGTTTCGTGCCGAATTCCCGGGTTTTGGGGATCCCGGCCCGGGTGCATCTTTCCCGGTCATCGACCCAGGTTTTGGGCAGGTAAAGTTCCCGGTCCAGCAAGGTGCGCCCGGCCGGGGCGGAGTACGTCAGGAACACCCCGATCTGGCAGTTCTCCACCCGCCCCGCGGTGCCCGAATACTGGCGTGCGACCCCAGCCGAAGCGGCGCCCTTCTTGAGGAATCCGGTCTCGTCGATAATCAGGATCCCGCCGGGATCGCCCAGGTGGCCTTTGACGTAGGTGAACAAATCATCCCGCACAGCATCCGGGTCCCAGTCAGTGGTCGAGAGCAGGCGCTGCATGCCATCCGGGGTCCCGTGCCCGGCGCGTTCAGACAGGGTCCAGGAATTTTTCCGTTCCTCATCCGAAAGCAGCCCGCGCACATACCCAACAGCATTCCGCCGGGGTTCAGACCGGACAAACCGCGGCCCAATAAGATCGCCGATTTCTTCCAGACCTTCGGCCCACTCTTCTACCTCCGCCACACAAATATCATCACTCACCACCAACGATTAACAGGCCACGAGCCGAAAGTCCGATTAAACCGCCGAGACTGCCTAAATAAACGCGACTGTAGTACTAGGGTGTGTTGCTAAACCGTTGTGGGGTTAGTTTCCGGCAGGCTGGATGCATGGCAGCAAGGCAGGAGATTTCCGACGAGGCATGGGCCGTGATGGCGCCGCATTTCCCGGTATGGAAGGGTAACGGGCGTCCGATCATGGATATGCGCCGGACGGTCGAAGCTATCGTGTGGCGGTTCCGTACCGGGGCGCCCTGGCGTGATGTTCCTGAGAGGTTCGGGAACTGGAACTCGATCTATGGTCGTTTCGCGGACTGGTCCAGGGACGGAACGTGGGCAAACGTTCTCGCGGCCGCGCAGGCTGCCGGCCAGCGTGCCGGTGATGTTGACTGGACAGTATCCGTGGACGCGACGATCACACGCGTGCACCAGCATGGTGCCACCCTTCCGCGCGTCACAGGGGGCCCCGCCAAATTACAAGAAACTCGGCGATGAAGAGCCCGCGGACCACGCGATCGGCAAGTCCAGGGGCGGAATGACGTGCAAAATCCACCTTGCCACGGACGGGAAGGGACGGCCGCTGGGCCTGGTCCTCACAGCCGGTCAGGCCGCTGACACTTCGTTTTTCCAGACCGTACTGGCGAACATCTCAGTCACCGGCGGATCCCGGGGACGGCCACGCACGCGGCCCGACAGGGTGCTGGCAGACAAGGCCTATACCTCCAGCGCCAACCGCGGCTACCTGGCCAGCAGAGGAATCAAAATCACGATTCCGGAGCGTTCCGACCAGATCTCAGGACGGGCCCGGCGAGGCTCCAAAGGCGGACGGCCCCGATCCTTCGACAAGGAAGCCTACAAAGGCCGAAACGTCGTTGAACGCTGCTTCAACCGGCTCAAGCAATGGCGTGGCATCGCGACCAGAAGCGACAAAACAGCGCGCAGCTACCTCGCCGGCGTCACCCTCGCCTCGGCCCTAATCTGGATCAAATCAGTGGTTTAGCAACACACCCTAGTACTACAGTCGCGTTTATTTAGGCAGTCTCGGCGGTTTAATCGGACTTTCGGCTCGTGGCCTGTTAATCGTTGGTGGTGAGGGATGATATTTGTGTGGCGGAGGTAGAAGAGTGGGCCGAAGGTCTGGAAGAAATCGGCGATCTTATTGGGCCGCGGTTTGTCCGGTCTGAACCCCGGCGGAATGCTGTTGGGTATGTGCGCGGGCTGCTTTCGGATGAGGAACGGAAAAATTCCTGGACCCTGTCTGAACGCGCCGGGCACGGGACCCCGGATGGCATGCAGCGCCTGCTCTCGACCACTGACTGGGACCCGGATGCTGTGCGGGATGATTTGTTCACCTACGTCAAAGGCCACCTGGGCGATCCCGGCGGGATCCTGATTATCGACGAGACCGGATTCCTCAAGAAGGGCGCCGCTTCGGCTGGGGTCGCACGCCAGTATTCGGGCACCGCGGGGCGGGTGGAGAACTGCCAGATCGGGGTGTTCCTGACGTACTCCGCCCCGGCCGGGCGCACCTTGCTGGACCGGGAACTTTACCTGCCCAAAACCTGGGTCGATGACCGGGAAAGATGCACCCGGGCCGGGATCCCCAAAACCCGGGAATTCGGCACGAAACCGGTGCTGGCCGCGAACATGGTCGACCGCGCCCTGGATGCCGGGATCCCTGCCCGCTGGGCCACCGGGGACGCGGTTTACGGACAGCACACAGGGCTGCGCCGCCGTCTGGAAGCCAGAGGTCTGCACTACGTGCTGGCGGTTCCCATGAACCAAAACATCATCGCCCCCACCGCCTGGCCGGGCGAGCAATGGCGCGCGGATAAACTCATCGCTTCCCTGCGCGGCAATGTCTGGCGGACCCGCACGGCCGGGGCAGGAACCAAGGGCGATCGTCGATACTCCTGGGCACGGACCCGCATCAATGGACCCGCCGAAACCGGAGAACATTGGCTGCTGGCCCGCCGGTCCCTGAGGGACCCCACCGATCTGGCCTACTACATCTGCCACGGCCCCAACCGGGTCTCCCTTGCCGAGTTGGTGCGGATCGCCGGCGCCCGCTGGGCGATCGAGGAAACCTTCCAAACCTCCAAAGGCGAAACAGGGCTGGACCACTACCAGGTCCGCCAATACACCGGCTGGTACCGGCACATCACCCTCTCCATGTTCGCCCAGGCCTTCCTGACCGTGATCCGCTCCAAAAAAGGGGCCCTTCCGCCGCCGACGGCGAACTGATCCGGCTCTCACTGCCGGAAATCAGGCGGCTGCTCGTCCGGCTCGTCTGGCACCGCACCACCAGCCCGAAACACGTCCTGGAACACTCAACCTGGCGAAGAAAACACCAGCACCGCGCCCGGCACTGTCACTACAAGGCCCGCGGACACACCCCATAAACGCGACTGTAGTACTAGGGCCCGTCACGGTCAGGTAGCGTCGAGCGGCCGCCGTCTGGCTCATTTTCAGGTCGAAATCCCGCCGGGCTTTTGCATGGCGGCGGCGACGCCGGGACGACGAGCCTGCGGGTCCAGCTGCAAGAACCTCCAAGGCGCGAGCCTGTTCGGCAGGAGGATCCACCAATTTGCGAAATTCTCTTGCAATTGTTTTTGCCACGTCGGATGATCATCTTGTGCTCGATGGGGGGCGCGAAGTTGCTCGCTTGGGAGCACCTGGAAATGGGGGGGGGCGGCATGTCTGTTGCGCGCACTTTTCTGTCCGGTCTCATCGTTTCTGCTGGTCGTCTTCCGTGCCGAGGATTTCTCCGAGGCCAAGCAGCGGGCCATCGACCTTGGACGAACCATGGAGTCTACCTATCGAGGCGGGACGGGCCAGGAAGTTCGCTGGCGACTCGAAGCGATCGAGACTCTGGATCTGCTCGGCGATGCCATTACAGATGGGCGGGAGGTCTACTCCGAGCCAATGGAACTCCGTGCCGCGCGGACCATCCCGTTCAATGCGGAGTTCGACCCATCCAACTCGGCCCCCGGCCAATCAGGCGTGTAACCATGACACGAGGGTCGGGGTGGCGGGCACCCCTGTCCCCTTTCAGGTCATCACACTGGTTGCATTCGACCGAACAGACGTTTGTGGACAACTGCGCTGGCCACGTTTCAATTCCGGTCAGGCCTCATCGCGGAGGGCAGCGTCCTGCAGGGCCTCAGCTGGCGACTGGCCGGCGTCGCCGGGGAACGGTAGCGGCCGAGGGAGCTCGGTTCCGGATCATGCCCAACCAGCCCTACAGCAGGTGATCCAGTGTTCTCAAATTCTCAAACGGACTCCTTCCTGATTCATGACGACGAAGGCGGCTGGAGCCTGGATGTCGTGGGCGACTGGACGCGTCAGGCGGCCGGTGTCTTGGAGCGCGGTGAAGCCGATGGACTCATCCTCAATTACGCGCGTGGCTTCCGTGAACGAAACCTGGACTTCCTGCAGGGTTGGCCGCTACGCCGGCTGACGATTCTGGCCCGGACCATCACTGACCTGGAGCCGATCTACCGCCTGGCCGAAACCCTGGAGCACCTCGATCTCACCTCGTCCGACAGGGCCGCGGTCGACCTCACCAGGCTTCCGCTGCTGAAACACCTCTCCTGCGAAAACTGGAGCCAGATCGAACCCACCATCGCGGCGTGCACCTCACTGGAATACCTCTACGCCGGCTCTTACACGCCAGGGGACCTCCTGCCACTCGCAAACAACCGCAACCTGACCACGATCAAAATGAAGGACCGTCCACGCCTGGAGTCACTGAACGGGGTCGACGCATTCGCTGCATTGGAGGAACTCGGAATCTTTGGTGCTCTCCTGCTGAAGGATGTTGTGGACCTTGGCTCAGCCTCCGCGCCCAAGAAGCTGCGGACGTTGGAGCTGGAATTGTGCCGCGGAGTGTCCTCACTCGGTGAAATTGGCCGTCTCACTGGGCTGACCTACCTGAACATTGGTGATTGTGGTGACATTGCATCGTTCACGCCGTTGGCCAACCTTCGCCATCTGAGAGAGGTCTATGCGTACGGAACCACGCGGGTGGTCGATGGTGACCTGTCAGCCCTCATGGGGCTGCGGGAACTCACCGACCTGCGTATGCAGAACCGGCGTGACTACCATCCGTCAGTGAAGTCCATCACGGAACAGGTAGAACGCCGGCTCCTGGCGAGCCGCGTCAGCTGACAATGGTTATCCAGGACGACTCATCCGCCTCGAGGGGGCGCAATTCTTCACACGCTATGAGCGGGGTGCTGTCAGAGTTGGCCGATGCAGGCTACCCGGTCGCCTCTGTCTCGGATCTGCGGAACTCGGGACTGCGGTACGAAGCTGCGGTGCCGGTGCTGCTCAAGTGGCTGCCCAAGGTCGCACTGAGGGAGATGGAGAGCATTGTCCGGGCACTGTCAGTCCCCTGGGCAAAGTCCCAGGCGCTGGACCCGCTCATCGCTCTGTTCCAAGCGGATCCCGTCCCGTCGGACGCGATGGGCGAATTGCTGAGATGGGCAGTAGGGAACGCCCTGGAAGTCCTATGGGACGACACTCGATTCGACGAATTGGTGGCGCTGACGAAAGATAAGCGTTTCGGCAAGGCCCGCGAGATGGTCGTCCTCGGCTTTCGGCGGTCCAAGCTGCCCAAGGCAGTGGATGTTCTGATCCGTCACCTCGACGATCCGGAGGTCAGCGGACACGCAGTAATAGCCCTCGGAAAGCTGCGCGATCCCCGAGCACGTGCCGGACTTGAATCAATGACATCAGATCAGCGCACCTGGGTTCGCAAAGCCGCTGAAACGGCCTTGTCCAGGCTTCGATGAGTAACTCACCAAACAGACGGGATATCCCTCACAAAATAGCCACCGCATCCCCTCAAAGCGCCATAGACTCGAGCCAACTACGTCCGTAAGGGAGTTGGCGGTTTGAAACTGGGCATACCGCGGGAACGTCATGAGGGTGAGCGGCGTGTGGCCGCCACACCGGATACGGTCAAGCAGCTGGCGGGGCTGGGCCTGGACGTCCTGATCGAGGCAGGAGCCGGGGCCGCCGCCGGCCACTCAGACCACGATTACGCCGACGCCGGCGCCCGGATCGTCCAGGACCTGGATCCCGGCGACCTGAACGTCCTGGTCCACGTCCGCCCGTTGGACCCCCCGACGGCGGCAGCCCTGAAAAGGGGCGCCGTCACCGTTGGCCTTGCCTCGCCGTCGTCCGAACTCGCCACCGTGCAGGCGCTCGTGGAGGCCGGCGTCACCGCCTTCGCCTTGGAACTGGTGCCCCGCATCTCGCGCGCCCAGTCCATGGATGCGCTCAGCTCCCAGGCCCTGGTGGCCGGCTACCGCTGCGTGCTGGAAGCCGCCATCCGGCTGCCGCGCTTCTTCCCGCTGTACATGACCGCCGCCGGTACCGTCCCGCCTGCCCGGGTTCTGGTGCTCGGCGCCGGGGTTGCCGGGCTGCAGGCCATCGGCACCGCGAAACGGCTGGGCGCCCGGGTCTCCGCCAACGACATCCGGCCCGCCTCCGCAGACGAGGTCGCGTCGATGGGCGGTACGTTCATCAAATTGGATCTGGAAACGGCAGAGGCCTCCGGCGGCTACGCCCGCGAACTCAGCGCCGACCGCGGCGCCCTCCAGCGTGAACTTCTCGCCCCGCACGTTGCCGCGGCGGATGTCCTGATTACGACGGCGGCTGTCCCCGGCAGGCGCGCACCGCTCCTCGTCAGCCGCCAGATGGTGCAGGGCATGCGCCCCGGTTCCGTCGTCGTCGACCTTGCCGCTGAGTCCGGCGGCAACGTGGAGGGTGCCATTCCCGGCGAGGACATCCTGGTGCCCACCGCTGACGGTCAGGGCCACGTCACCCTGGTGGGGCTGAAGGACGCGCCCTCCGCAATGGCGCAGGACGCGTCCCGGCTGTATGCCAAGAACGTGGCCAACCTGCTCGCCCTGATGGTCCGGGAAGGTACCGTCGCCCCCGATTTTGACGACGAGGTGATCGCGGGTGCGTGCCTCACGCACGACGGCGCCGTGCGGCACCTGCCCACAGCTGAGGCTTTGGCGGCACTTGTCCCCGCCCTGCCAGACCACGCGCCCCGGGTCCGGAGTGATGCGTTCCGGAACGACGGCGTCCAGAACAACCGGGTCCAGAACGAGATGGGATTCTGATGGACGCCATGAGCCTGCTGACAGTCACCGTGCTGGCCGTGTTTGTGGGATTCGAAGTGGTTTCCAAGGTCTCCAGCACCCTGCACACCCCGCTGATGTCCGGAGCCAACGCCATCCACGGCATTATCCTGGTGGGCGCCATCATCGTGGCCGGCCAGGCCTCTGACCCGTGGATTCTGGCCGTGGCGCTGCTCGCCGTGGTGCTGGCCACCGCCAACCTGGTGGGCGGCTTTGTGGTGACGGACCGGATGCTGCACATGTTCCGGGCGCGCAAGGAAGTCGCCCGCAAGGAAGCCACGGCCAAAGAAGCGGTGGCCAAGGAAACAACCGGCAAGGAGGAAGCAAAGTGACCATCCTCGACCCGGTCTGGACCTCGCTCCTTTACCTCGCCGCCGCGGTGTTCTTCATCCTGGCGCTCCGCGGCCTCAGCTCGCCCCGGACTGCCCGGCGTGGCAATCTGATCGGCGCCTTCGGTGCGCTGCTCGCCGTCGTCACGGTCTTCCTTTCCGCCCGGCTGGACAACATCCCCTGGATCATCGGTGCCATCGCGGTGGGGACCGCGGTGGCGGCACCGGTGGCCCGGCGCGTGCAGATGACCCAGATGCCCCAGCTCGTCGCGCTGTTCAACGGGGTGGGCGGCGGCGCCGCAGCCCTGGTGGCGCTGCTGGAACTCAGCCACACCGCCGACCCCTGGGTCCGGCTGGCCATCGTGTTTACCCTCTTGGTGGGGGCCGTGTCCTTCGCCGGATCCGGGGTCACCTTCGCCAAGCTCCAGGAGCTGATGACCACCCGCCCCGTCGTTTTTCCGGGCCTCCCCGTGGTGATGGCCGCGGTGCTGCTCGCAGCGGTGGGCACCGCCGTCGCCGTCGTCCTGACCGGGTCGGTGGCGCTCGCGGTGCTGCTGATGGTGCTGGGCCTTGTTGCCGGCGCACTGCTGGTGCTGCCGGTGGGCGGCGCCGACGTGCCCATCGTCATCTCGCTCCTGAACGCGTTCACCGGCCTCGCCGTTGCGGCCTCGGGCGTGGTGCTGGGCAACGTGCTGCTGGTGGTGGCGGGCACGCTGGTGGGGGCCTCCGGTACCATCCTCACCCGGGCGATGGCGGCCGCGATGGGCCGAAAGGTAACCGGCATCCTGTTCGGCGCCTTCAAGGGAAGTTCGACGGCGGGATCCACCGCCGTGAGCGAACGCCCGGTCAGGTCCTCGAGCCCGGAGGACGTCGCCGTGCTCCTGGGCTACGCGCAGCGGGTGATCATTGTGCCCGGCTACGGCCTGGCCGTGGCGCAAGGCCAGCACACCGCGGCCGAGCTGGCCCTGGCCCTCGAGGCCCGCGGCGTCGAAGTGGACTTCGCCATCCATCCCGTGGCCGGCCGGATGCCAGGTCACATGAACGTGCTGCTGGCCGAGGCCAACGTGCCGTACGAATCGCTCAAGGAGATGGGCGAGATCAACTCCGAGTTCCGGACGGCTGACGTGGCTTTGGTGGTGGGCGCCAACGATGTGGTGAACCCGGCAGCGAAGACGTCCTCCGGCTCGCCGATCTACGGCATGCCAATCCTGGAAGTGGCCGACGCCCGGCAGGTGATCTTCCTGAAACGCTCCATGCGGCCTGGATTCGCGGGGATTGAGAACGAACTCCTGTACGAGCCGCAGACCTCGCTGCTCTTCGGCGATGCCAAGGATTCCCTGGCGAAGGTGCTGGGCGCGGTGAAGGCGCTGTAGCGAAGTACGCTGTCCCCAAGGCCCGATTCCCATGTCAGCGAAGGACACCATGACAGCCAACAGCTCCACTTCCCCCAAGCGCCCGGCCATCATCATCAATCCTGCCAAGCCGGTGGACATCGACGTACGTGCCCTGGCGGCCAAGCACTGCTCGGAGAATGGCTGGGGCGATCCCATCTGGCTGGAAACTACCAAGGAGGACCCCGGCGTCGGCCAGGCGAAGGAGGCACTCAAACAAGGAGCCGACGTCGTTATTGCTGCCGGCGGCGACGGTACCGTGCGGTGTGTGGCCGAGGTCCTTGCCGGCGGGGACGTGCCCATGGGGCTGCTTCCGTTCGGCACGGGGAACCTGCTGGCCCGGAACCTGGGCATGGACGTCACGGACTTTGACGGGGCCATGGCCGGGGCGCTGGCGGGCACGGAGCGGAAGATCGACGTTGTCCGGGCCGCCCGCAATGATCCGGACAAGGAGCAGGTCTTCCTGGTCATGGCCGGCGTGGGCTACGACGCCACCATCATGGCCGACACCAATGAGGACCTCAAGGACAAGGTGGGCTGGCTGGCTTACGTGGACGCCGGCATCCGGAACCTGCCCGGCAAGCCGGTGAAGGCAACCATTGTCCTCGACGGCAAAACAGTGGTGCACCGCGGGGTCCGCAGCGTGATGGTGGGGAACTGCGGCAAGGTCCAGGGCGGACTGGAGATCTTCCCGGACGCCAAGATGGACGACGGCCTGCTGGACGTGGCGGTGCTGGCCCCGCGGGGGAAGCTGGGGTGGTTCTCCGTGGTCGCCGGGATGATCGGCAAAGGCCGGGGCAAGGACACGTCCGTGGAGTACTACCAAGGTAAGTCCGTGGAAATCACGCTGGAGCACAACGACGATTACCAGATCGACGGCGACCACGAAGGCGAAGGCAAGCACGTCCTGATGACCATTGAGCCCGGCGCGCTGACCATCCGGATGTAGCCCAACTGGCTCGCACTTAACGTCGTCAAGCGCGGAAATGACGACGCTAAGTGCCAGGCACTTGGGCGGGCGACGGCCGGTGGGCCAGGATTTCGGCGAGCTCGGCGAGCCGGTGTGCACGGGCTGACTCGGCGGGTGTGAACGGTTCGCCGGGACGGGCGAACATGATGGGTCCGTGCCAGGCGGTGGGGATCTTAAGTCGGGTGCCGGCGTCGTGCTTTTCCAGGACCGCCTCTGCGGGGGTGAGGATGCGGGCGCGAAGCAGTTCGGCGACTGCCAGCGGAAGCTCGTCCGGGGCATCGGCGATCCTGGCCGCCAGGCTCAGCGCTTTCGTCTGGCCGTCCGCCATGGCCAGGGCGGTGGTGGGCCAGACCCGCGAACCCGAGCCCCCGCCGTCGTGCAGTGCTTCCAGCAGGTGCCGCTCGCTGAGGTTCCCGGGCGCCGAAAGCACAAACTCGTCCAGCACGCCGCCGGCAACGGGGTGCACGTGGATGCTGAGGATGTTGGTGTCCAGGCGGGCCAGCGCCCGGGTGATCTTCTGCAGCGAACCCGGTTGGTCCTGGAGCACCGTGCGCGCCCGCCACAACGCCGGTGCGCTGCCCAGCTTCCTGCGGTGCCGGAGCGCCGGCGCGTGCAGCCAGCCGCGGAGCATCCGGGCGGCGGAGGGCTCCGCCACCCAAATCACCAGCACGGTGGCCGTGAGCGTGAGGACCAGCACTTTGGCAAGATACGGCAGGTGCGTTTCCACCACGAGGGCATGGACCAGCAGTTCGATCGGGAGCATGACTGCCACGTTGGCCACGGTCAGGCGGGTCTTGGTGGGTTCCGGCATCAGGCCGCAGACTTCACAGCTCAAGTCAGCCTCGGCAGGGTTCCTTGCAGTGGGCTTCATGCCTCAAGGATCACAGGGTGGTGTTTCGGCGGCGTTGCCCTGCCGTTCCGATTGTGGGAACAGGCTGCGGCGTAGGATCGATGGGGACGTCAGCGCGGCCGCCCGTCAGAGATGTACCGGTTGTACTGCAGGAAGGCGCCATCAGCACGTGAAGATCCTCGCTGAGATGTTCAGCATCGCTCCGGCAAACAAGGACCACCAGCCGGCGCTCCGGTGCGCCGTGGGCGTGTTTGTTCCGCTCCTGACCCTGGTGCTGCTGGGCCGGCTGGACTTGGCGATCTTCGCCTCTTTCGGCGCCTTCACCGGGATCTACGGCCGCGGCGAGCCCCATGGATCCCGCTTCTTACTTCAGCTCCGGGCCGGCCTGCTGATGCTGCTTGTCATCTTGCTGGCAGTTCTCGCGGCCCGCGCCGGCGCGGCCTGGGGACTGGACGGGGCCGGAGCCACCTGGCTCCTGGTCCTGGCCACCACGTTGGTGGCGGGCGGTTGTTCGGTGGCCATCTCCTGGCTTCGGCTGCGGCCCGCCGGGTCCCTGTTCCATATCTTCGCCTTCGCAGCCATTGCCTCGATCCCCAACCAGCCGCCGCTCCTGGAAGGCATGCTGGTGGCTGTCCTCACCACCGCCTTCTGCCTGCTGATCGGCTTCTCTGCACGGGTGCTGCCCAGCCACCGCACACCCTGGGTCCGGCCGCGCCCGCTCCGCCGCACTCCGGACGAGCGGCGGGCGGCCTGGCTGGAAGGCCTGGGCTATTTTGTGGCAGCCGGGCTGGCCGGTTCGCTGGCGACCCTGGTGGGGCAACGCCTGGGCTTTGGCCACAACTACTGGGCCATGGTGGCGGCGGTGGTGCCGCTGGTGGGGCACACCACTGTGCACCGCGTCCGCCGCGGCGTGCAGAGGATCATCGGCACAGTTCTGGGGCTGGCTGTGCTGGCCGGGATCCTGCTGCTGGGCCTGGCACCGTGGCAGACGGTGCTGGTGATCGCGCTGTGCCAGTTCGGCGCCGAGTTGTTCATCGCCCGCCAGTACGTGCTGGCGCAGCTCTTCGTCACGCCGCTGGCCTTGATCTCCACGCTGCTCGTGGTGCCGGCGTCGCCCACCATTCTGCTCCGGGACCGGATCGCCGAGACGGTGATCGGCGCCGCCGTCGGCATTGCCGTGGTGCTGGCACCTGTCCTCTGGCGGCGGGTGCTGCGGCCGCGCCTGGTGTAATTTGCGCCGGATGCAACCTGCGCCCGGTGTAAACGGCGACAAAATTTGGCCCCTCGAAGGCTCAAAGGATGGAGCGGCGGGGCGTCAGGAACCCAGCCGGCCGCCGGACTCCTCGAGGTAGCAGGAGCCGCACAGGGATTCGTACCAGACGTCCTGGCCGTCGATGGCCACCTGGTCGCCGTCGAACACAACTTTGTTGCCAACGCGCCGGGTGTTGAAGATGGCCTTGCGCCCGCACCGGCAGATGGTCTTGAGCTCTTCCAGCGTGTGGGCGACCTCCAGGAGCCGGCGTGATCCCGGGAACGCGTGGGTCAGGAAGTCCGTCCTGATGCCGTAGGCGAGTACCGGGACGTTGTCCAGGACGGCGATGCGGAACAGGTCATCCACCTGGTCCGGGGTCAGGAACTGTGCCTCGTCCACTAGAAAGCAGGCCACCGGCTTCTGGTCCACGTGCTCCAGCAGGGCATCCGGGTCATCGCCGGCAGCATGGGCGGCGAAGAGCTCACGCACCGGGGTGGTGGCAGAGAGAAGAAAGTCCACGGACCGTGTCATGCCCAGCCGGGACACAATGTCGGTATCGCCTTTGGTGTCCACGCCGGGCTTGGCCAGCAGGACACGCTGGCCCCGCTCCTCGTAATTGAAGGCGGCCTGCAGGAGCCCGGTGGACTTTCCTGAGTTCATGGCGCCGTAGCGGAAGTAGAGCTTGGCCAAGAGGGTCCTTTCAATGGGTCCGGCTATCGATCCTATGCCGTACGCCCCTGGGATCCATGGCACGCGGCTGCCGCCCGTCCCGCGGACGTTGCCCCGCCGCCGTCGGACCTTGTTCCGCGGGCCGGTTAGCGCACGGTAGCCGCAGGCTCCTTGTTGCCCGCGACGTTGCCTGAAAAATCAGCCAACGAGGAACCCGAAACCGGTGTGGCCGGGATCCCGCGGGGGCGCTTCCGCGTGGTGCGGCGCCCGCTCGTTCGGCCGTAGACCAAGTACATGGTCAATCCGGTGATGACCATCAACAGCACTGTGTACACGAACGTGTTGGCCACGCCGGCCACGCCCTCGGCGCCGTCGGTGTTGGCCTTAATGACCAGTCCCAGCGGCTGGAACAGGGGGTGGGCCAAGAAGATCGCCGTGTCGTAGTCGTCCAGCATGCCGTTGAAGTTCAGGGCCGTAATGGCGGCGGCGGCCGGGAACACCAGGGGCAGCAGGATGCGGCGGAACACGTAGAGGGTCTTGGCGCCCATGATGGCCGCCGCTTCCTCCAGCGATGAGTTCACCGAGGCGAAGGATGCCTTGAGCATGCGGAGGGTGAACGGGATCTTGACGGTCACGAACGCGATCAGCAGGATCACGGTGGTGCCGGTGAGTACCGCCCCGCCCACCAGCGGATTGGGGTGGTCGTAGCTGATGATCAGGCCCAGTGCGAGGAGCGCGGACGGCAAGATCCACGGGATGTGGAGCAGATACTCGAACACCGTGGTGACCAAGTTCTTGTACTTCTGCAGCAGCCGGGCCACAAACAGGAGCCCGCCCACCGCGATGATGGCGGCGAGGGCGCTGTAAACGACGCTGATGATGAACGGCCGGAGCCCCGACGGCTGGGCCAGGACCCGCGCGTAGTTGTCCAGGGTGAGGCTGCCGAGCGAGATCTGCCCGGTTTGGATGGCGGCGCCGTCGGCAAACGAGTACACCACGATCAGCACCACCGGCAGCGTGTACACAGCGAACAGCAGATAGGCGATGCCGTGGACCACAGCATTGGTCACCGGGTTAGTGATCCGCTGCTTCTGCAGGGCCGAGGAAACTTTGGAGACCGAGAAGTACGTGCCGCCCTTTTCCAGCCGGGACATTACCGCGAGCATCAGGATCGTGGCCACACCAAGAATGACGGCAAGGAGGGCTGCCAGGTCCCGGGACGTGGGACTGTTGGTGAAGGTCAGGATCATGGGAGTGATGGTCTGGAAATCCCTTCCACCCAGCACCTGGGGGGCACTGAGGGCACCCAGGCCAGTGAGGAAGGACAGGATGGTGACGGCGAACAGCGTGGGCTTGAGCATGGGCAGGACAACGCGGCGCAGGATCGTCCAGTCGGAGGCGCCGAGGTTCTTGGCGGCCTCGATGGTCTGGTAATCCACGCCTTTAAGCGCGTTGGCCACGAAGAGCATGTGGTTGGTAGTGGTGGCAAAGGTCATCACCACCAGTACGGCAAAGAAGCCGGAGAACCACGCCGGATCCATGGTGGGAAAGACCTTCACCAGCAGGGACGTGACGATGCCTTTGTCCCCGTAAATGAACTTGTAGCCTGCGGCCAGCACGATTCCGCCGTAGATGAACGTGGAGGCGTAGCCCAGGAACAGAATTCGAGATCCGCGGATCCTGAAGTACTGCGTGACCAGCACAATGAAAATCCCCACCACGTTGACCGTGACGGACAAGGCCAGGGCCAGTAGGAAGCTGTTGCCCAGGGACTTCATGGCCCGCTGCGAGGAGAACAACTTTTCGGCGGCGCGGCCGGAGAAACTGCCGTCCGGAAAGAAGGTGGCGATCAGGACATTCAGGTTGGGCCACACCAGGAATGCGGCGATGAACCAGGTGAGGACCACCCCCACTGTCAGGACGAACGGGGAGCGGAACATGCTCTTGGCGGACGGAGCGCTCATGGCAGGGACACTGCCTGGTCCTGCCTGTCGAGTGCCTTGCCGCTGTCCGGGTGGTACTGCAGGATGTGCCCGGGCTGGACGTAAAGCGTGGTCGCGGCGCCGGCCACCGGGTGCACGCCGCCGTCCTCCTTGACCAGCAGCCGGATCTCCGCGCCGTGGCTGCGCACAACATAGCGGCTGTGGAGGCCGTGGTAGGTGCGTGACACCACTGTCCCGGAAAGGCCGACGGCGGTGCCTCCGTCCGCTGGCGGGACCAAGGACGCCTTTTCCACACGGAGGTAGGAGTTCGCTGCGAGGCTGAGCCCGGCGCCGGAGTTCCGGTTCACTTCGGCCATGAACTCGGGAGTGAGGGCGGAACTGTCGCCGATGAAGTTGCAGACAAATTCCGTGGCTGCCTGATCGTAGATGCTCTGGGGTGTTCCCACCTGCTCCACCACGCCCTTGTTGAAGACGGCCACGCGGTCGCTCATGGCCAGGGCCTCATCCTGGTCGTGCGTTACATAGACCGTGGTGATCCCGAACTCGGTTTGCAGGTCCTTGAGCTGCTGGCGCAACTGGTGCCTGAGTTTCGCGTCGAGATTGGACAGCGGTTCGTCCAGAAGCAGGATCTTGGGCTTGAGTACCAGGGCGCGGGCAACTGCCACGCGTTGCTGCTGGCCGCCCGAAAGCTCCGCGACGTTCTTGTGCAGCTGTTCATCGCTCAGGTCCACGCGGTGCGCGATATCGCGCACCAGGCGGTCGCTTTCGGCTGATTTCTCCTTCCGGACTCGGAGGCCGAACGCGATGTTTTCCCACACGCTCATGCTGGGGAACAGCGCATAGTTCTGGAACACCATACCCACCTGGCGTTTGTCGCTGGGGAGCTTCGTGACGTTCTTCCCGTCCACCTGCACGGTTCCCCTGGAGGGCGCAATGAACCCGGCCAGCGTACGCAGCGCCGTCGTTTTTCCGCAGCCGGATGGACCCAGCAGGGTGAAGAATTCCCCTGGCCTGACATGGAGGTCAAGGTTGGGGATGGCAGTGAAATCACCGAACGTGACTTCGATGTTGTCCAAGCGGATCATGGCAAGACCTGTCTGAGTGGGACTGGGCGGGCAGGGACGATTTACTGCATGTACTCCAGCTCGATTTTCTCCACCCACGAACCCATGTTTTCCTGGACGAATTCCCAGTCAATGTCCTGCTGCTTGAGGTCGGAGAAGAAGTCCACCACGTCAGGGTTCGCCTGCGCAGCGGCACTCTTGTTCACAGGCATCGAATTGAACTGCTTGGCCCAGGCGCCCTGCACGTCCGCGCTGCCGAACCAGTCGATGAACTTCTGTGCTTCTTGCTTCTTGTCTGTCCCCTTGACGAGGGCCACCTGCTCTACAGCAAGGGGAACGCCGACCGACGGTTTGACGGTCTCCACGTTGACCTTGAAGGTCTTCTCACGTTCGGCGACGATGGACGACGGCATCTGGCCCATATCCGTCTCGCCGCTGGCGATGCGGGCAAACAGGTCCGTCTTGGGCACGGCCGGGCTGCCGTGCTGGAAGTACTGCTCCGCCTGCTTCCAGCCTTCATCGGAGATACCGAGGTCGCCGGAGTCGTCCTTGTAGCGGGTGAGGATACCGGCGAAAACCAGCTGCGCCGTGGCTGTACCCATGCCCGTGACCCGTTCGTAGCGGTCCTTGAATTCATCCTTGGTCCAGAGGTCCGTCCAGTCTTTGGGCGCGGCGTCGGCGGCGACCTTGTCCGAGTTGTAGCCCAGGAGGATGGCCTGCTTTACCAGCGGCCAATAGGCTTCGCCGTCACCGAGTGCCTGGTCAACTTCGCCTGCCCAGGCCGGTTTGTAGGCCTCAAGGGCGTCCGCGGCCTTGATCTGTGCGAAGTACATGTTGTTCAGTCCAAACGCCACATCAGCAATCGGGTTGTTCTTTTCGGCGATCAGCTTGTTGGTGGCGTCTGCTCCGCCGGCGCCTACAACTTCGACCTTGTAGCCCGCTTTCGCGGCCTCAGCGGTCAGCCACTCCCCCCGGCCTTCGCCATTGGAATTGGTGTAGATCACGAGGGTTTCGCCGGAACCTCCCGCTGGTGCGGAGGAGGAATCACCGGAGGCCGCGGGGGTGGGTGTTCCTCCGCCGCAACCGGCAAGCAGGGTGATGGCGAGGACGGCGGCGGCCAGGGTTTGGACTTTACGCACGATCAGGACTCATTTCTTCACTGGAACGAACCGGAGCATATTCCGGCAACTCTATAACCGGACCGGTCAGGTAAGGGCTTTAAATGCTATCGATTTGATAAACAGCCCGGCTGACTAGTCTTGTCCGGTCAAGGGAACATCCAGCGCACGGTTCATTAACTGGCCGTGAACGTTGAGGGACCTGCTCCTGACGTGTCAGTGACGGATGGCCGACACGTCCCGCCTCAGTCCTGAACGAGGGTTTCGGTCAGGTGATGGGTGGGAATCCGGTCCCGCTCATACGTGATTTCGGTGTAGCCGTGCGGCTCGGGTTTGCCGGCCGGGCTGAGGTTCACAAAGACGATCTCTTCGATGGTGAGGATGCTTTGGCGGGTGATCATGTTGCGGACTTCGGCGCGCATGGTCAGTGACGTCCGGCCGAAGCGCGTTGCCGTAAGGCCCATTTCCACCAGGTCTCCCTGCACTGCGGAGCTCACGAAGTTGATCTCCGAGATGTACTTCGTGACCGCTCGGCCGTTGCCAAGCTGGAGGATGGCGTAGATCGCGGCTTCCTCATCGATCCATTTCAGCAGGCTTCCGCCGAAGAGGGTCCCGTTGGCATTCAGGTCCTCCGGCCGGATCCATTTGCGGGTGCGGAAAGTGATGTCAGTGGATTCCATATGGCGAGGTTAGCGTGCCGCGGCGCACGTTACGTCGTTGCTTGTTGTTGTGTAACGGACCGCCGCCCGGATTTGGCTCAGGCCATCGCAGTGTGGGCGGCGCTATGCGAGTCAATCGACTTGGCGTAGCAGTACGAATGCTCCACGCCGACGTAAGCGCCAAAGTTGGGGACGGATTCGAAGCCGGAGTTCTGGTAGAAGTTCCGGCCGTCCGGCTGCGCCGAGCCTGCTTCGGCTTTTATACGCGTGATCCCCTGCTTGTGCGCCTCGGCTTCGAGGGCAGCCAGGATGGAGCTGGCCACGCCCGATCCCCGTGTATACGGGAGCACGTATAGCCGCTTGATTTCGGCCGTGGCGCTGTCCAGGAGCCTGAGTCCGCCGCAGCCCACGGGCTGTCCCGAGCCTTTGTCGTACGCCACCAGGAACACGGCACAGTCAGCGCCCGACGGCGGGGTCCCCCGTTCGTGGTCAGGCGTGCCAAAGCGGGCGTCCAGTTCGGCCTGCTGGGCCCTGCGCAGATCGGCGCCCACGGGGTTGGACCACGTGACGGACCTGATGTTGAGCCGCGGATTGGTCTGCATGACTGCCTCGTTTCGCCGAAGGGTGATGCAGATTAAGCGTACGGGCGTGCGGTTAACGCCGTGTTACCGGTGCGTAAGGGAACGAAGAACTTGCCTGTTACCCCCGGGCGCCGGTGGGGTCCTCGGCGGTCGGATCTGCAAGAGCGAGGCCGCCCACCGGGCTCCCGTCCCAATGGATCAACTTCCAGCCGGCGCCGGGGTCCCCTTCCAAGGCCACGATGCCGGTGTTGGACAGGACATGCCGGGCCGCGAACTCATGGTCGGCGCCGGCGGCGCGGAGCCCTGTCCAGGTGCGGATGGCGGCGCCATGACTCACCACGGCCGCGACGGCGGAGTTCCCGTTGCTCGCCGCGCGCTCGGCAATCCGGGTGATGGCGGCGTCGAACCGCTCAAAAAATTCGTGGCCGTCCGTGCCCGCCGGCATCCGGCGGTCCAGGTCACCGGCTGCCCACGCGAACACCGTGCCCATGTAGCGCATGTGCGACTCATGATCGGTCAGTTTCTCCAGTGCCCCTGCTTCGATTTCGTGCAGACCGTCCAGGACTTCAACGTCAAGCCCGTGGAGCCGTGACAGCGGGGCGGCCGTGATCTGGGTCCGCAGAAGCGTCGATGCGTACAGTGCCCCTATCTGCTCGTTCGCCAGGGACCGCGCCATGGCCTCGGCCTGGCGTTCGCCCAGCTCGGTCAGCCCGGGCCCTGGGTGGGCAGTGTCCAGCTGGCCGAGTACGTTGCCGGGGTCTGTCCGTGGCGGATGAGCAGCAGCTTCATGACTCCAGTTTCGCATCCGGCGGCGCGATCCGGCATCTGCGTGCCGGGCCGACGTCGAACAGGGCGCGGCACCGCCGTCGTGCGTTTATGGTCGGTGGTTGCTGCACGCTCAACCACCGAGCTGCCTACTTGAGGTGGTCCACCAGCTGGTCTGCAATGCCGGTGTACTTGCCCGGAGTGAGCGCGAGCAGCCGCGCCTCTGCCTCGGGGGAGAGACCCAGGCTCTGAACGAATTCCTGCATGCGGGCGGCATCCACACGCTGGCCGCGGGTGAGGTCCTTGAGCCGCTCGTACGGGTTTTCCATGCCTTCGACGCCGGCGATCGCCTCGGCGCGCATGACCATCTGGATGGCCTCGCCCAGGACTTCCCAGTTGGTGTCCAGGTCAGCGGCGAGCACGTCTTCGGCAACGTCGAGACGGTCCAGGCCCTTGGCCACGTTGGAGATCGCCAGGAGGGAGTGGCCGAACGCCACGCCGATGTTGCGCTGGCTGGAGGAGTCGGTGAGGTCGCGCTGCCAGCGGGAGGTCACCAGCGTTGAGCCCAGCACGTCCAGGAGGCCGGAGGAGATTTCCAGGTTGGCCTCGGCGTTCTCGAACCGGATGGGGTTGACCTTGTGCGGCATGGTGGAGGATCCGGTGGCGCCGGCCACGGGGATCTGGGCGAAGTAGCCGATGGAGATATAGCTCCACATGTCCGTGCAGACGTTGTGCAGGATCCGGTTGAACCGCGCGACGTCGGCGTAAAGCTCGGCCTGCCAGTCGTGGCTTTCGATCTGGGTGGTCAGCGGGTTCCAGGTCAGGCCCAGGCCCTCGACGAAGGACTTGGCCACGTGCTGCCAGTCAGCGCCGGGAACGGAAGCGACGTGCGCTGCATAGGTGCCGGTGGCGCCGTTGATCTTGCCCAGGTATTCGGTCTTGGCGATCCGGTCCAGCTGGCGGGTCAGGCGGTGCGCGATGACGGCCAGTTCCTTGCCCAGGGTGGTGGGCGTGGCGGGCTGGCCGTGCGTGCGGGACAGCATGGGGACCGCGCGGTTGTCCTCGGCCATCTTGCTGATCTGGGCAACGAGGGCGCGTGCGGCGGGCAGCCACACGTCCTCCACAGCACCCTTGACGCCCAGTGCGTAGGAGAGGTTGTTGATGTCCTCGGACGTGCAGCCGAAGTGGACCATGGCGGTCAGGTTCTCAAGGCCGACGGCGGGCAGGCGGCGGCCGATGTAGTACTCCACGGCCTTCACGTCATGGACGGTCACGGCTTCGATTTCGGCGAGCTCGGACACCGAGGCGGAGTCGAATTCGGTGACGATCGCGCGGAGCTTTTCCTGCTGTTCCGCGGTGAGCTGGCCTGCGCCTGGGAGGACGTTGTTGCTGGTCAGGTGGATGAGCCACTCGACTTCCACGGCCACGCGGTCACGGTTCAGGGCTGCCTCGGACAGGTAGTCAACGAGGGGCGCGACGGCGGACTGGTAACGGCCGTCCAGCGGGCCCAGGGCGATCGGCTCCGGTGACGCGGCAAGGGCCAGGCGTCCGGAGGGCGTGCGGGTATCAGCTGTGGCGGCAGTTTCAGGCATGTGCTGATTCTTTCATGAACTTTTCACTGCCGCTTAAGCCGTCCGTCTGATGTGCACAACGGGGGGACTTGTCCACATAGCCGACGGCGGTGCTTCCGCCGTGTGGGCGGCTTTCCGTAGCGTCGGGGTTCAGGGCTTGGCCTTGACGGATCAGATAGTCATACGGGTAGCCGGAGGGGGACGGGCATGGGCAGTGACGTGACGGCAGCCGACATGGCGGCATGCATGTCCCGCGGTTATGAGGTTCAGCAGTTGGCGGCCCGGGTTGACCTTTGCTTGGGGAGGGTGGAAAAGGTCCTCGGCGGCTTTCGCGAGATCCAGCTCCTGGACTGGCAGTCTCCCGCGGGCGGGCCTACCGGAATTCGGTAGCCCTCCAGGAGGCGGCGCTTGGAAGGGCGCGCGTCAGGCTCGAGGACGCGTTGGCTTCGGTGCGACGCCACGCGCAGGCGGTGGGAGCTTCGGCCGGCAACCCGGCGGGCGGTACTGATGGCCGAGGTGACCCCGTCCGGGAGTGGCGGACCCATCCAGCTGACCGGGCCCGCTGCGGACGGCTTCTTGGAAATCCGGGGTGGTGTCGGTGGCATTAGTTTTCAGTTGGAGGAACTGATAAGCGGCGCGGAGAAGCTCGACGCCGCTGCGGGGGAGCTGGCTGGCGTGGAAGTGGAGGTTCGCCGTATCTGGGAAGACCTGTGCCTCTACCAGGAGGAAGCGCGTCCCACCGGCACGACAGCCCTGATGGGCGTCGGAGAGGCGCAGTGGAGCGTCCAGGCCGTCCGTGTGGAGCTGCAGCGAATCAGCCAGCAAGTACGGGACTGCAAATGGGATTACGAGACGGCGGAAGCATGGGCGGGTTTCTCGCGCGGAATTGGCGGCGGCCTGACCAGCGCCGAAACTCTCGGTCGGCAGGCGGGAGATCTCGGGTTGGGCTTTGTTCCCAACAGGGAAGTCGCGGAACTCGCCACGGGCCCCCTGGCCATGTTGGCCTTGCTCGCAGTCGCGCCGGAGCGCTTTTTGGTAGCGCTCGGGGCAGACATTGTGGCCGGCAGGCACGTCGCGGCGGCCGTTCCCATGCTCAACGGCGCGGCAGGGAGTTCCCTCCGCATTCTGCAACCGCGTCCGGTCACGGCGGACCGGAAGGAAACGCTTCCTATTGAATTCGACGGCTCTCCGGCTGCGTTGTTGGCACGGGCGCAGATCATCGATGAACGCGGTGAAGGCTACATCGAAGTCGTCGAAGTGGATAACGGGGGACAGAAGGCCTACGTTGTGGTCATTCCCGGAACGCAGACGGGCGGCGAAATGGGCGGAGTGAATCCCTTCGATGAAGCCGGAATCGTTGAAGGGCTGGGTCACAACTCCGCAGAAATCAACGCGGCGGTCTTGCGGGCCTTGCAGGATGCCGGCGCAGAAAAGGGTGCGCCCGTAGTTGCCGTGGGTTACAGCCAAGGTGGAATCCATGCCATGAACCTTGCGGCCGACGAACTGTTCCTCAACGAGTACGACATGAAATATGTGCTCACTGCAGGGTCTCCCGTAGGTGGCATTGTTCCGGACGCAGACGTCACTGCTCTGCATCTGGAGCATAGGCAGGATTGGGTGCCCGGAACTGACGGGACGCCGAACCCGGACGCCAGAAACCGGGTTACGGTGACCCTCAACAGCCCGGTAACCACTCCCGAAGGTGGCGAATTCGGTATTGGTCCGGGGCACCGGCTCAGCAACTACACGGGCGGCGCACGGCTCGTCGCGGAGAGCGACGATCCTTCGCTCACGGCGTCAACCGCGGTTCTTGCCGGCGTGCTGGGAGCCGGCGGCACGGCAACAGCCACCCGTTTTGCGCTGACACGCGCGAAGCCACCTGAAGCTCTTCCGAGGCTCAAGCCAGACCCACCACCGCGGGCCTCTCAGATCGGCCGGGCGAGGTGATCCGCCCGTTAGCGCCGGCGGCCGCCCGGCACCCGGCCCGCCACCAGCGAAATGAGCGTGATGATGATGGCCGCGAGGACCGCAGTCCAGAAGAACGAGTCGATGGTGAAATGCACCGGCGTGTAACTGCTGAGCCAGGACGTCAGATACAGCATGGCGGCGTTGATGACGATAGTGAACAGCCCCAGCGTGAGGATGGTGATGGGCAAGGACAGGAAACTGACCAGGGGGCGTACAAACGCGTTCACCACACCGAAGATCAACCCGATGAACAGGTACGCGAGAATGATGCCGACGGTCTCCGTGCCCTGCGTTACGCCCGTGTTGGCCACCACCTCGGTAGTGGCCGAAGTAGAGATATCCAGGCCCGGTAGTATCCAGCTGGCAATCCAGAGGGCCAGCCCGTTGATGAGGACTCGAACAATAAAAGAGCGCATACGCCCATGCTGTCACATTGCCCTTGAGCCCCGCCTGGGCACCCGCCCAATCCGTGGCGTTCAGGCGAAGTAGGCTAGTTTGCATGACTTCTTCAGAGATCCTGCCTGGCGAAATCCGGCCGCGCCCCGTGGTTGGCCGGCTTCCCCGCTACGCCGCAGGAAAGCCTGCCGTCGCCGTGGATGGGCTGGCCAGCTACAAGCTCTCCTCCAATGAGAACCCCCTGCCCCCTCTTCCGGCGGTGCTGGAGGCGATTTCCAACCAGACGGACTTCAACCGCTACCCCGACCCTCTCAGCAGCAAGCTTCGTGCTGCGCTCGCCGGGTTCCTGGATGTGCCGGCCGAGGATATCGTCACGGGAGCTGGAAGCCTGGGCGCCCTGAACCAACTGCTGTCCACGTTCGCGGGCCAGAACGAGGACGGCAAAGCGGACCAAGTGATCTATGCGTGGCGGTCCTTCGAGGCCTATCCCATCAGCGTTGGCCTGGTGGGCGCGGAAAGCGTCCGCATCCCGCTGACTGCAGACGGACGCCACGACCTTGACGCCATGGCTGCAGCCGTCACGGTCCGGACCCGGGTCATCCTGCTCTGCACTCCGAACAACCCCACGGGGCCCATCCTGACCACTGCCGAAACGGAGCGGTTTATCCAGGCGGTCCCGGCCGACGTTGTGGTGGTCATTGACGAGGCCTACCAGGAGTTCGTCCGCTTCGAAGACGCCGTGGACGGCATCGCGATGTACCGCAAATACCCGAACGTTGTGGTGCTCCGGACGTTCTCCAAGGCGCACGGGCTGGCGGGCCTGCGCGTGGGCTACAGCGTCTCGAACCACGGGCTGACCCAGCACTTGCGCGTCGCGGCCACGCCCTTCGCCGTGTCACAGATCGCCGAACAGGCCGCCATTGTTTCACTGCAGAATTACCCACAGGTTGTAGAAAGGGTACAAAGCATTGTGGACGAACGCACCCGCGTAACCTCCGGGCTCCGTGAGCTGGGCTGGTTTGTGCCCGAGGCGCAGGGCAACTTCGTCTGGTTGAACCTCGGCGAAAACAGCTCGGAATTTGCCGAGCTGGCGGGCGCGCAGGCGCTTTCGGTGCGCACTTTCGGCAGTGAAGGCGTGCGGGTCAGCATCGGCGAGCCGGAGGCCAACACGCGTTTCCTCAAGCTCTGTGCGAACTATACAAAGGCGCCACGACGTTCCTAGCGCTTAACATGCATCAGGAGCGGCACCTACTGAAGATAAAGTAAGGACCAGAAAGCCAATATATATGCCAACAGGGGAATGCATTCCTCGGGCGGCATATATCCCAGCGACATTGCAATGCATCCGCATGCGGCAAGCAAGGAGACGGTATGGGCGCCACACATCTGCCCTCCACCGAGTTCGATGAGACAGCGGCAGACGACCAGCTCGAGGCTGCGGCCGAGGCCCAACTGGGCGGCCCGGCCGAGCCTATGGTGCAGCTGTTGGCGCCTGACGGGACCCTGGGGACAGACCCGGTCTTCTCTGCGTATGCGGATCGGCTGGACGGTGAAAAGCTGCGCGGCTTCTACGCTGACATGGCCAAGATCCGCCGCTTTGATGTGGAGGCAACCGCGCTCCAGCGCCAAGGCCAGCTAGCCCTGTGGGTCCCGCTGACCGGCCAGGAGGCTGCGCAGATCGGCTCCGGGCGGGCCAGCCAGCCTCAGGACTACATCTTCCCCACGTACCGCGAGCATGGCGTGGCGCTGACCCGCAATGTGGACCTCGCGGAGCTCCTGCGCCAGTTCCGCGGCGTCTCGAACGGTGGCTGGAACCCGAAGGACACCAACTTCCATCTCTACACCCTGGTCCTCGCCGCGCAGACACCGCACGCTGTCGGCTACGCCATGGGAATCCAGCGGGACCAGAAGCTCGCGGCCGCTGCAGTCGCCGCGGGCGGGGCGGCGGACGGGCCGGCCGAGCCCAAGGCCGCCGTGATGGTCTACTTCGGTGACGGTGCCAGTTCCGAGGGCGACGTCCACGAATCCATGGTGTTCGCCGCCTCCTACAACGCGCCGGTGGTGTTCTTCTGCCAGAACAACCACTGGGCCATCTCTGTTCCCAGCTCGGTGCAGACCCGCATTCCGCTGTCCAACCGTGCCAAGGGTTACGGTTTCCCGGGAATCCGGGTGGACGGCAACGATGCGATCGCCGTCCACGCCGTGACCGAGTGGGCGCTCGAACACGCCCGTGAGGGCAAGGGCCGGTGCTGATCGAGGCGTTCACTTACCGCGTCGGTGCGCACACCACGGCTGATGACCCCACGAAGTACCGGGAATCCGCCGAGGAAGCCCTATGGCGGGCCAAGGATCCGCTGGACCGCCTGAAAAAGTACCTGCGGGCCGAGGGACTGGCCGACGACGCGTTCTTTGAACAGGTTAAGGCCGACGGCGACGAACTCGCCGCCTACGTCCGCAAGACCACCTACGATTTTGAGACCCCGGACATCCGGACCGCCTTCGCCAACACCTATGTCGAGGCCCACCCCTGGTGGCCGAGGAACTGGCCTGGTTTGAGGAATACAGCGCAGGGTTCGCCGAAACGACGGAGCGCGACAGCGCTGGACCTGACAGTGCTGGACCCGGCAGCCCGGACCCCGATGAAGCAGCGACAGGAGTGGCCCGCTGATGACCACCATGACCATAGCCAAGGCCATCAACGAGGGCCTGCGCGCCACCCTGGACAACAACCCGCGGACCCTGCTCATGGGCGAGGACATCGGGGCCCTGGGCGGCGTCTACCGCGTCACCGACGGCCTCCTTGCGGAGTTCGGCGCCGACCGTGTGGTGGACACGCCGCTCGCCGAGTCCGGCATCATCGGCACGGCCATCGGCCTTGCCCTGCGCGGCTACCTGCCCGTCTGCGAGATCCAGTTCGACGGGTTTGTGTTCCCCGGCTTCAACCAGATCACCACCCAGCTGGCCAAGATGCACGCCCGCAGCAACGGCAACCTCACCGTTCCCGTCGTGGTGCGGATCCCTTATGGCGGCGGCATCGGCTCCATTGAGCACCATTCGGAATCACCGGAGGCGCTGTTCGCCCACACTGCAGGCCTGCGCATCATCACACCGTCCAACGCCCACGACGCCTACTGGATGATCCGGCAGGCAGTGGAGTGCCAGGACCCTGTGATCGTCTTCGAACCGAAGCGCCGCTACTGGCTCAAAGGCGAGGTTGATACGGATTCACCAGGCGCGTCGGCCGATCCGTTCAAGGCTCACGTTCTCCGCGTGGGTACTGACGCCACGGTTGTGGCCTACGGACCGCTCGTGCCGGTGGCCCTTGCCGCTGCCGACGCCGCTGCCGAAGACGGTCACAGCATCGAGGTCATCGACCTGCGCTCCATTTCACCGATCGACTTCGACACCGTCACGGCGTCCGCCAAGAAGACGGGCCGGCTTGTTGTGGCGCACGAGGCGCCGACGTTCGGCGGCATCGGCGGCGAGATCGCAGCCCGGATCAGCGAACGGGCGTTCCTCTCACTGGAGGCTCCCGTGATCCGGGTGGGTGGCTTCCACATGCCGTACCCGGTGGCGAAGGTCGAGGAAGACTACCTCCCCGATATCGACCGCATCCTCGAGGCGCTGGACCGCGCCCTGGCCTACTAGGCGCAGGCACCTTCCCCGCTCACGCTTGCCGCTCACGCTTCCCGCGAAAGAGGACACCATGACTCTGAACAAGTTCAACCTGCCCGACGTGGGCGAAGGCCTCACCGAGGCGGAAATCGTCTCCTGGAAGGTCAAACCGGGGGACACCGTCGCCATCAACGACGTCCTGTGCGAGATCGAGACCGCCAAGTCGCTCGTTGAGCTGCCATCCCCTTACGCCGGCACCGTGACCGAGCTGCTGGTCCCCGAGGGCGTGACCATCGACGTCGGAACCGCCATCATCAGTGTCTCCGATGTCGTCTCCGGTGATCCGACGCCGGCCGATGTCCCGGCCCCTGAAACTCCCGTCCAGCCCCTGTACGGCAAGCTTCCAGCGGACGACGGCGGCACCACAGGCAGTGCCCTGGCCGGCGGTCCGCTGGTGGGATCGGGTCCTAAGGCCGACGCCGTCAAGCGCCGTCCCCGGAAGGCGGCACCCGCAGCGCCCGCCGGGTCAGCCGGCGCCCCGGTGGTCGAGACCGTCGTGACCGTCCCGGTGGTCGAGCCTGTCGAGATTTCGACGAGCTCAATCACCGAAGCCGTCGATAACCGGCCCACCCTCGGCGGAACGATCACAGGCCTCGTGAACCGCGTCCTGGCCAAGCCACCCGTCCGCAAGATCGCCCGGGATCTGGGGATCGACCTCGCCGATGTGGTGGCCACCGGTTCCCGCGGCGAAGTCACGCGCGAGGACCTGGTCAGCTACCAGTCCCAGCGCGATGCAGAGCTGGATCAGGCCGAGGGCTTCTGGGGCAAAGCGGGCAAGCCCCAGGACCAGCGGATTGAACGGATTCCGGTCAAGGGCGTCCGCAAGGCAACGGCCAAGGCCATGGTGGAGTCGGCATTCTCGGCGCCGCATGTGAGCATCTTTGTTGATGTTGATGCCAGTCGGACCATGGAATTCGTCAAGCGCCTGAAGGCTTCACGCGACTTTGAGGGAATCAAGGTTTCCCCGCTGCTGATCCTTGCCAAGGCTGTCATTTGGGCTGCAGCCAGGAACCCCAGCGTCAACGCCACCTGGGTGGACAATGTGGACGGCACCGACGCCGCGGAGATCCAGGTCAAGCACTATCTGAACCTGGGCATCGCCGCGGCCACCCCGCGGGGGCTGATGGTTCCGAACATCAAGGACGCGCAGGACCTGTCGCTCAAGGAGCTGGCGCTGGCGCTGAACAACCTGGCCACCACCGCCCGGGCGGGCAAGACCCAGCCCGCCGAAATGCAGGGCGGAACGCTCACCATCACCAACATCGGGGCGCTGGGGATCGATACCGGAACGCCGATCATCAACCCGGGCGAAGTGGCCATCGTGGCCTTCGGAACGATCAAGCAGAAACCGTGGGTTCTGGACGGCGAAGTCATTCCGCGCTGGATCACCACACTCGGCGGCTCCTTTGACCACCGGGTAGTGGACGGGGACCTGTCCGCCCGCTTTATGGCCGACGTCGCCGCCATCCTTGAGGAGCCGGCGCTGTTGCTGGACTAGGGACGCCGGGACCAAGAACATCAAAACCGAGAACCAAGCTGCCATTCGCGCAAGGAACCGAACAGCCAGATGGCTGACAGAGGTGTTCCAGCCGCCGGTGGTGGTGACGATTCAGCTGCTGATCAGCCCAGTGATCGAGGCCGGGTTCCCCGGCACCATCGGATATGGAGCCTTGGCTGCTTTGTTCGTGTGCGTGCTGCCGTTGGTCGCGCTCCTCGTGCTCGTGAGGATGGGCAGGGTCACGGACCACCACGTCAGCAACCGCAAACAGCGCGCGCCCGTGCTGCTGATGGCGCTAGGGTTTGTGATCGCAGGCCTGGTGGTGTTGCAAGCCACCGGTGCGCCGCGAAGCGTGCTGGTCATGGTGCTGGCCATCGTCGCCGGCATCATTGTGCTGGCCGCCGTGAGCCCCTTCTGGAAGATCAGCGGCCACGCGGCCGCGGTATCGTCGGCAGCGGTTATTTCCGTCCTGATGATGGGGCCGGCGTGGCTGCCACTGGTGCTGTTGGTTCCCGCTGTCGGCTGGTCCCGCGTAGTGCTTCGTGCACATACGTTGGCGCAGGTAGTGGCCGGTTCGCTTTTCGGCGGCCTGGTGATGGCCGGCCTGTGGTGGCTCCTGCGCGGCTGGATCCTCTAGCAGTAACCCTGCGTGTCAGTAACCGTAGGCGGAGTAGGCCGTCAGCATCTCGACCATCTCGGGATTCCCGCCCATGGCGCCCGCCCAGGCGGCGTATGTTGCGAAAGCCAGGCCACCGAGGATCAGGGCAATGCCTGAGACGGCCCCGAAGAATTTCCAGTCCTCGCGCAGGACACTCTCCAAGGTCTCCGGCAGGCGCAGTCCCGGCGCGATGAGGTTGGGTGCGCTGTCCACGGAGCCGTCATCCAGCAGGGCAATGACGCGGCCGTTGCCGCGGTCCACCCGCATGGAGCAGATGTGGTTGCCGTGGCGGGCCAGAAGGATGTCATGGCCTACGAGTTGGCGGCGCTGAAGAGTAATCAAGGGGGCCCCTATGGCTGGAGTGGAGAGTGGTTGTCCGCTCCGTTGAGGGCACTCCCATTTTATCGCCTGGCCGGTGCTGAAACCGGCCTTTGAGGGGTGAGAACGGACACCATGCACTGTCCCGGTGCGGCCGGTGCACGGTGTCCCGTTGTCAGTTAGTCGGCGTCGTAAGTGTTGGCGATGTAGACGTCGCACGTGGCATTGTGGGCCACGCTGTTGGCCACGCTTCCCAGGACCCGGCCGATGCCGCGCATCCGCCGGTTGCCCACCACGATCATCTTGGCGTCCAAGCGCTCGGCTTCTTTGATGAGCGCTTCGGCAGGCTTGCCACGGGCGGCCGAATACGTGACCTTGATCGAGCCGGCCAGCGCCTCGGCCACTGTCTTGGCAACATGCTCGGCACCGTCGGCGTCGGAAACGATCCACTGGTCGCTGCCCGAGCCGAAGATCTCGGTGCGGTCGCTGTCGAAGGCTGAGACGACGTGCAGCGAGGCGCCCACGGCGGCGGCAAGATCCCGGGCCGATTCGGCGGCCTTCTTGGCGGTGCCGCTGCCGTCAACCCCCACAACAATAATTCCGCTCATGCTTTGTACTCCTTGTTCAGTATCAATAGTGGCCACACTCAGTCCGGCCAACGTTACAGCGCTGCAAGGGCTTCTCGCAGTACCGGGGCCAAACGGCGGACACCTTCCTTGATAGCGTCCGGCGGCACCGCGCTGAACGCGAGCCGCAGTTTATTGGACGGCGCATCAGACGTGGTGAAAGCAGCCCCGGGGATAAAGACGACGCCGGCATCGATCGCTTTCTGCAGCAGGGGATAGGTATCCACGCCTTCGGGCAGGGTGACCCAGACGAAGAAGCCGCCCTCCGGGCTGGTCCACCTGGTGCCGGCGGGCATGTGTTCGTCCAGGGCTGCGAGCATTGCCGTGCATCGTTCGGCGTAAAGTCCGCGGTAGGTCTCGATCTGGCCCTTCCAGTCATAGTCCCTGAGGTAGGCGGACACCAGCATCTGGTTCAGCGTCGGAGGGCAGAGCGTGACAGATTCGGATGCCAGGTAGTAGCGCCGCTGGAGGTGCTCCGGAACCAGCGCCCAGCCGATGCGCAGACCAGGGGCAAAGATCTTGGAGAAGGACCCCATATAGATGACATCCGCCGGGTTGGCCGCGCGGAGCGGTTCCAGCGGCTCACCGTCGAACCGCAGGAGCCCGTAGGGGTTGTCCTCCAGTACCAGAATATTCGCGTTCCGGCATATATCAACCACACGCTGACGGCGTTCCCGGGCCAGGGTAATGCCGGAGGGGTTATTGAAGTTCGGGATGGTGTAGAGGAACTTGATGTTCTTCCCGGCCGTCTGGAGCGCGGCGATCCTGGCCTCCAGAAGCTCAGGCACCAGGCCGTCGTCGTCCATTTCCACGGTGGCCACCTCCACCTGGTAAGCCTCAAACGTATTGAGGGCGCCCACATACGTGGGGTTCTCCACCAGCACCACGTCCCCCGGGTTGCAGAAGACCTTGGTGGCCACATCCTGGGCGGACTGGGAGCCTGCCGTGATCACCACGTTCTGCGGGATCGCGTCCAGAATTCCTTCTGCCGCCATCACCTCGCAGATCTGGGTGCGCAGTTCTTCCGTGCCCTGCCCGCCGCCGTACTGCAGGGCGGTGAGCCCTTCGTCGGCGATGATGCCGGCAGCCGTGGCGGCCAGCCGCTGAAGCGGAAGGGATTGCAGGTACGGGCTGCCCCCGGCAAGGGACACCAGTCCGGGGCGCATCGAGATGTCAAAAACGTCCCGCACCGCTGATTGCTTAATGTTCGCTGCGCGCTCCGAAAACAGCGCCTCGTGGGATGGGCGGCGCGATGGGCGGACGTGGCCGCGCGCTCGATGGCATCAATGGCTTCGGCCGGTAGCTGCACTGCGCCGGCATCAATTGTTTCGTGGCTCACATTCTCAGGATACAGCCGACAGTTGCCGATCAGGCAACATCTGTTGATCAATCACGCTACTTGAGGCTCAGGGCTTCGGTCAGCCCCACGCCGTTGATGTAGACCTCGGCGCGGATGGCACCAACCGAGGCGACGGCAGTTTGTGTGAGCTGGGCCTCGATGCGGGGGATGTCGCACACCCCCGCCGGGCGGATCGAGCCGGACAGGTACGCGGTCACGGTGCTGCCGTCGAAGGTGCCGGACAGGAATGTGAGAGTGGAGCCGGACAGGGCGTTGTACAGCCCGGGTGCCGGCTTTGCTGATCCGTCCAGCAATGCGCGCATTGCGGAGGCGAGGGGCTCCGTGGATCCGGGCATGGACCTGCGGACCCCGGCCAGGCTGTCATTGCAGCCAAAGCGCACCCCTCCGGCGCCGCCGTCGTCGAGCAGTACGTAGTAGGCCGTCACCGTCTGGGTACCGGGGGCTGGCCAGCGGCCGGCTCGGCTGGCGGCGGCGCCGAAGGCTCCGCGGCCGGCGATGGGCTTACCCCAACGGCCGTAGTCGTACCGGCTACCGTTCCGCCGCCGGGAGCGGGAGTCCCGGGCGCGCCCGTCCCGGACCCTGGAGCGTTGACCGGGCTCCGCTCCGATGTTGCCCGCGCCCCGCCGGACGCTTCGCCTGAAGGCTCGGGGATGGAGGGGCGGACGGACTGGTGGCTTCGGGGGGCCCAGCGGTGGCCGGCGGCGGTGCTTGTGGCTGGGGAATTGGAACCAGGGGCGGCTGGGCGGGGTCGTAGCGTTCTATGGAGGTTGCGCCGGCCGGGACGCCGCTGCCGGCAGGCGGGTTGGAGGCGGGGGCGCAGCCTCCCAGCCACAGCGGAAGCGTTAGTGCTGCCGCCGTCGCCATCAGCTTTCCGGCGCTCCGCCTGCCTGCCATGTCCGCACCGCGTTCCCGTGCCTAATGCTGTCCGTGCATTAAACGTTACGGCGGTCCCTCAACCCTGAACATGCCCGCGCGGTACCGGTTGGAACAAGACTTGGTCACGTACGCGGGCCCTGGACCCATTCGTGCTCACGGCGAGATAACAAATGCCCCGGACACCTTTCGGTGCCCGGGGCATTTGGATGCCTGGCGCTGCTGCGAGGCTGCCTTACGCTGCCGGCTGCGCGGCGGCGAGTGCGTCGAAGACGCCCTTGATCTGCTCCACAACCTCGGCGTCGTCCTTCGGGTGCAGTTCTGCAAAGCGGACCATGGAGCCCGGGACGGCGAGCTTGACGTCCTCAAGCACCCGGGCGCCGGCAATGCCCACTGCCTTGCGGGCTTCGTCCTGGGCCCACACGCCACCGAACTGGCCAAATGCGGTACCGACGACGGCGGTGGGCTTGCCGGAGAGGGCGCCGGCGCCGAAGGGGCGGGACAGCCAGTCGATGGCGTTCTTCAGCGATGCGGGCACCGTGCCGTTGTGCTCCGGGGTCACCAGGAGGAGGGTGTCTGCTTCATTGGCGGCGGCGCGGAGGCGGCGGCAGCGGCGGGAACCTGGCCCTCGACGTCGATGTCCTCGTTGTAGAACGGGATGTTGCCCAGGCTTTCGTGGATGACCACTTCAATCTGCTCGGGGGCGTTCAGCTGGATGGCTTCGGCCAGCTTCTGGTTGGTGGATTCGGCGCGGAGGCTGCCAACAAGGGTAAGGACGGTGCTTTTCGACATACGGACTCCTTTAGTGGGGCTGCGGCTGGGCCGCTGGCCGGTGGAAGGGTGGAGGCTTGGTGCCTTCATGGACTAAACGGACCGTAGTCCGATTATTATTCCCGGGACTAGGATATGGACTGTGAGCTTTATCCCGCTGCTGCCCGGTTCGCTCGCCGGTCCGCCCGCTGAGCGCAGTGACGCTGCGCGGAACCGTGCGCGGTTGTTGGGCGCGGCGCGGGAGCTGATTGCCGAGTGCGGGGCGGACGCCCTAACCATGGACAGGCTGGCCGAGCGGGCCGGCGTGGGCAAGGGCACGGTCTTCCGCCGGTTCGGCAGCCGCGCCGGGCTGATGATGACCTTGCTGAGCGATTCCGAGGCCGCGTTCCAGGCGCGCTTTATGTTCGGCCCGCCGCCGTTGGGGCCAGGCGCCCCGGGGCTGGAGCGGCTGATCGCCTTCGGCGCGGAGAGGGTCGCCTACGTGATGGAACATGGGGACCTGGCGAGAGCTGCTGAGTCTTCGGCCCACAGCCGCTACGAGGTCCCGGCAGTCATGCTGTGGCAACGCCATGTCGAGCACCTCCTCCGTGAAGAAGGCATGGACGCGGACCCGTTGCTGATGGCCATGTCCCTGACCGCAACGCTGGATCCGGACCGGCTCCTGCACGCCGTCCGCGTCCAGGGCCTGGCGCCCGAGCGACTGGCCGACTCCTGGCGGGAGCTTGTCACGCGCGTGGTCCGCGGACCGTAGGATACGCCTAAATCCTGCGAGTCGTCCAGTCAAATCAATTCCACAGAATTATTCATAACAATCTGATACGGAGCGCGCGGATTCCGCTCAGGTGGCCGCATTTCGGACGCTACTCTGTGGTAGTTTCCTCTGGAATGTGACCCGCAACATAGTCCACCCGGACCTATTCTGCGCTGGTCGCGGGAGACCGGCTACACGCTGGTGAAAACCCGGTGGCGGCGAGACCCGTTGCTGGCCGGGGAAATCGGAAGGATCTGGAACGTGGATGTAGTTATGGCAGGACAACCGTTGCCAGCCCAGGGTGATCCCCTGGAGTGTTCGTCCATAGTTGTGGTGGCAAAGATCCTGAAGTAGCTGCCACATGATCAGGTACCTCGCCAAGCGCGGCATCACCTACGTCTTTATGATTTTCCTGACCACGTCTGCCGGCTATTTCCTGGCGGTCAGTTCGCTCAAGCCGGCGCTCCTCGAACAGGAACGGATTCCCCGTCCCACACCCGAGCAGGTCTCCAATTCCATGCGCCTGAAAGGCCTGGACCCGGACCTCGGCCCGTGGGAGCGCTACGTTGAGTGGCTCACCGGGATCGTGACCCGCTGGGACTGGGGACGCAGCCCTAACGGCGCCTTCATCAACGCTGAATTCGGGGACCGCGTCTGGATCTCCACCCGGCTCTTCCTCGCAGCCATCATCCTGACGCTGGTCATCGGCGTCGCCCTTGGGGTGTATTCGGCGGCCCGGCAGTACAAGTTCCAGGACCGGGTGATCACCTCCTACAGCTACCTCGCGTACATCGTGCCGGCCCCCATTGCCTACTTCCTGGTGCAGCTCGGGGCGATCAATATCAACGAGACCGTCGGGGAGAGAATCTTCTTCGTGACGGGCATCTCCACGCCAGGCATGCAACCCGGGTGGGCGCAGTTTGTCGACATGGTGGCCCACTATGCAGTCCCCACGATCGCGATCACCCTGGTCGGCTGGGGTTCGTACCAGATCGCGCAGCGCCAGTACCTGCTGGATAACGTCAATGCGGACTTCGTCCGGACGGCACGCGCCAAAGGGCTGACGCGCAACCAGGCCATCACCCGCCACGCCCTCAGGGTTTCCTTCATCCCGGTCGCCCAAAGCATCGCCTTCACCATCCCGGCCATCTTCGCCGGCGGCTTCTTCGCCGAGAAGATCTTCGCCTGGCCCGGGGTGGGGTCCTGGAGCATTGACGCCATCTCGCTGCAGGACGTTAACGCGGCCACGGCCACCCTCGCCTACGGCTCGGTCATCTTCGCCCTCGGCGCCATCCTGGCCGACTTCGCCACCACGCTTGTGGACCCGAGAGTGAGGGTGCAGTAGCCATGACCAACCTCAACGCCATTGATCCGGCAGCGGTCGCGCAGGAAGCGCACCTCGAAAGCGCCGATGTGGTGATCGCCAAGTCCACCATCATTTTCCGCCGTTTTATGCGGAACAAGACAGCCGTCGCAGGGCTGGCGGTCTTCCTGGGCCTGACCCTCTTCTCCTTCGTCGGCGGGTTCTTTACTCCTTGGGACAAGGAAACCCTCGACCCCTTCAACATCGGCATGCCGCCGTCCGGTGACCACTTCCTGGGCACGTCGCAGGCCGGCATAGACCTCTACGCCATGACCGTCGAAGGCACCCGGATCTCCATCCTGATCGGCCTGATTGTGGGCCTCGTGTCCGTCCTGGTCGCCGCGGTCTACGGCTGCACCATGGCCTACTTCGGCGGAAAAGTGGACAAGGTGATGCTCTTCGTCCTGGAGGCGCTCATCATGATGCCTGCCCTGCTGGTGGTGGCAGTGGCCACCAGCGGCGGAGGGGACGGCCTGAAGAAGAACCTCCCCAGCTGGCTCCTGCTGATTATCGTGCTCCTGGTGTTCAGCTGGATGGGGACCGCGCGGCTTATCCGCTCGATGTCCATGTCGCTGATGCAGCGGGACTTCGTCAAGGCGGCCCAGTACATGGGCGTCCCGCCGCGGCGCATCGTGTGGCGCCACCTGGTCCCCAACATAGGGTCACTGTTGGTCCTGGACATCACCCGCGGCGTCACCGGGGCCATCCTGGCCGAAGTGGCTTTCTCCTTCATCGGCATCGGCATCAAGGTGCCGGATGTGAGCCTCGGCGTGCTGATCGGCGGCGCCACGTCCCAGGTCCAGACGTTTCCCTGGATGTTCTGGGTTCCGCTCACCGTGATGTTCCTGCTCACGGGGTCCCTGGCCATGATGAACGATGGCCTGCGTGACGCCTTTGACCCGAGCTCCAGCTCGGTTGGCCGGGCCAAGAAGAACAGCACAGAGAAGAAGAGCAAATGAGCACCTTCCTTGAGCCGGCTGACCCGGCCCCCACAGCCGCCGAGCGGCTCCACATCGCCGGTCTCCACTCGCCGTCGGACGCGGTCCTGTCCGTCAGGGACCTGAACGTCAGCTTCAACTCAGAGAACGGGGCGGTGCATGCCGTTCGGGGCGTCAACTTCGACCTGATGCCCGGCAAAACCCTGGGAATCGTGGGGGAGTCCGGGTCCGGCAAGTCGGTGACATCCCTGGCCATCATGGGCCTGCTGCCAGCCACTGCCGAGATCTCCGGTTCCGTCAGGCTCAAGGGCAAGGAACTGCTGGGCCTGAGCGACAAGGCCATGTGTGCCTACCGCGGCAACGACATCGCCATGGTGTTCCAGGACCCGCTGTCCTCCCTCACGCCGGTGTACACGGTGGGAACCCAGATCACCGAGGCCCTCACCATCCACAATCCGGGCATGAGCAAAGCGGCGAAGGAAACCCGCGCCGTCGAGCTCCTGGCGATGGTGGGCATTCCCAGCCCCCGGAACAGGCTCCGGGCCTTTCCGCACGAGTTCTCCGGCGGCATGCGCCAGCGCGTGATGATCGCCATCGCCATCGCCAACAACCCACGCGTACTCATCGCGGATGAGCCGACGACGGCACTGGACGTCACCATCCAGGCCCAGGTGCTTGAGGTGCTGCATACGGCGCAGGAGGAAACGGGCGCCGCCGTTGTGATGATCACGCACGATCTGGGTGTGGTGGCGGGCATCGCCGACGACATCATGGTGATGTACGCCGGTAAGCCGGTGGAAACCGGCAGCGTGGATGACATCTACTACGATCCCCGGATGCCCTACACGATGGGCCTGCTCGGGGCAGTGCCACGCGTGGACGTCTCGGAGAAATCCTCGCTGGTCCCCATCGACGGCATTCCGCCGAACCTGCTCCACACCCCCACCGGCTGCTCCTTCGCGCCGCGGTGCCCGCTGGTGACCGATGCCTGCCTCGACGGCGAGCCCTCGTTGGGCCCGGTTCCGGGCAGCGGCTACCACCAGGCGGCGTGCATCAAATCCGGCTCCCTTGGCGCGGACGTGGATGTCCACGAGATCTTTTCCGCCCCGCCGGTCCCGGTTTCGAGCTTTGACCTGATCCCCCGCGGGGAGCGATCAACAGTGCTGGAACTTAAGGATGTCCGTAAGCACTTTCCGCTGACCAAGGGCGCCCTGCTCAAGCGGCGCATCGGCACCGTGAAGGCCGTGGACGGCCTGAGCTTCGACATCCGCGAAGGCGAGTGCTTCTCCATCGTGGGGGAGTCCGGTTCGGGTAAAACCACCACCCTGCTCGAAATCATGGAGTTCCATAAGGACCAGGACGGCGAGGTGATCATCGGCGGCATCAGCAACAAGCAAGCCGCCGACGCCAAGACCAAAAGCGCCATGCGCCGGGAAATGCAGATGGTCTTCCAGGATCCCACCGGCGCCCTTGACCCACGCTTCACCGTCTACGAGGTCCTGGCCGAGCCGCTCCAGAACGCCGGACTCAGCAAGCCGGACATCAAGAAACGCATCATGGAACTGATGAAACTGGTGGGCCTGCAACCGGACCACGTCAACCGGTTCCCCAACCAGTTCTCCGGCGGCCAGCGGCAGCGCGTCGGCATCGCCCGGGCCCTGGCTGTGAACCCCAAACTGGTGGTCCTGGACGAGCCGGTGTCCGCGCTGGATGTCTCGGTCCAGGCCGGCGTCATCAACCTCTTGGACAAGCTCCGCGCAGAGCTGGGCCTCAGCTACCTGATGGTGGCCCATGATCTCTCCGTGGTCCGCCACATCTCCAACCGGGTGGCTGTTATGTACCTGGGCAAGATCGTGGAGATCGGTGAGGTTGACCGGGTTTTCGACAACCCCCGCCACCCGTATACGCGCGCCCTGCTGTCCGCGATCCCTGTCCCGGACCCGCAGTTCGAGCGCACCCGGGAACGGATCATCCTCCAAGGGGACCTGCCGTCCCCGCTGGATGCTCCGAAGGGCTGCAACTTCGCCACGCGCTGCCCTGTCTTCGCGGCGCTTCCCGCAGCGAAGCAGGAGCAGTGTCTGACCCTGGAGCCGCCGCTTGAAGCCGTGCAGCCTTCGTCCGCGGTGCAGGTTTTGGAGGCTGGCCCGGTGCCCGTGCCGGACCAGCAGTTCGCCTGCTTCTTCCCCGACGGCGAGCTGGACGAGCAAATGCTGGTGGTCCACGAAACGGTGGAACCCCATGCGCCCTAGATTTTTTCGACCCATCACAAGCATCACCCGCACCTATGAAGGGAAAACAATGAGGAATCTGACCAAGATCGGCGGCGCAGCGGCCATTGCCGCAGCCCTGACGCTGACGGCTTGCGGCGGTGGAGGAACACCCACCGGACCGGAGACCGCCAAGGGGCAGGGGGCAGGCAGCGACCTGGCCAAGCTCATCAGCATCAATGAGAAGCCGGCCGCGGATCTTCAGCCCGGCGGCAAGGTCACCTTGCCGCTTGGCAGCATCGGGCCGGATTTCAACGGATTCTCCAACAACGGCAACAGCTCGGACAACTCCGCACTGATGGCCCCGATAAATCCGGTCGCCGTCACCGGTGGCGGCATTGGCGGCTGCTGGAAGGTGGACTTTGCGGGTAAGGTCACGCCGAACAAGGATTTCTGCGAGTCGGTGGACAGCAAAGTGGTGGACGGCAAGCAGACCATCACCATCAAGGTCAATGACAAGGCCACGTTCAACGACGGCACGCCGATCGATGTGAAGACTTTCCAGAACACCTGGAACATCCTGAAGAGCCCGGACGCCGGCTATGACATTGTCAGCTCCGGAGGATACGAGTTTGTTGAATCGGTGGAAGCCGGCAGCAGCGCCAAGGAAGTCATCGTCAAGACCAAGCAGCCGGTCTACCCCGTTGACTCACTCTTCTTCGGCCTGATCCACCCGGCCGTGAACACCCCCCAGATCTTCAACGAAGGCTTCACCGGCAACATGCACCCGGAGTGGATGGCCGGCCCCTTCAAGCTGGACAAGTACGACGCTGCCGCCAAGACGGTCAGCCTGGTGCCCAACGACAAGTGGTGGGGCACCAAACCCGTTCTGGAAAGCGTAGTCTTCCGCCAGTTGGAGACGAGCGCCCAGGTTGCCGCCTTCAAGAACGGCGAAATCGACGGCATGTCGGCCAATACCATCGCCCTCTACAAGCAGCTGGACGGCACCAAGGATTCCGAGGTGCGCCGCGGCCAGCGCCTCTTCGCCGGCGGCATGAACATCAACGCCAAGAAGATCACCGACGTGGCCGTCCGCAAAGCCATGTTTGCCGCCGTCGACCGCGACGCCCTGCGCAAGGTCCGTTTCAACGGGCTGAACTGGGAGGAGCCCAGCTCCGGTTCCATGATGCTCCTGCCCTTCTCGGCGTACTACCAGGACAACTACCCCGTGAAGGAAACCGGCCCGGACGCCGCCAAGAAGGTGCTGACCGACGCCGGTTACACCGCCAACGCTGCCGGCATCATGGAGAAGGGCGGCAACCCCGCAGCCTTCAAGATCAGCAACTTCGGCGACGATCCCACCACCCTGGCCTTCACCCAGACGCTCCAGAAGCAGCTGCAGGCAGGCGGCATGGACGTCGGGATCGACCAGCGCGCCTCAGCCGATTTCGGCAAGGTTGTAGGGTCCCGCGATTTCGACGTCAGCGTGTCGGGCTATACGGTGGGTCCGGACGCCACGGACGCGGTCAAGCAGTACTACGACTCCAAGACCGACCTGAACGGCTTGGGCGATGCCGAGCTGGACAAGAAGATCGCCGCCCTGGCCTCCATCGAGGACAACGCCGAGCGCAACAAGGCAGCCATGGACGTTGAAAAGGAGCACATGGCGAAGTACTTCTCCATGGGTGTTGTCATGAACGGCCCGCAGATCTCCTTCGTCCGCACCGGCCTGGCCAACTACGGCCCGTCCCTGTTCCAGAGCCTCTCCCAGGTTCCGGACTGGTCCACCCTGGGCTGGATCAAGAAGTAATACCCCGGGACGCTCTCTCACATCCTGCAGGTTTTTCCGCAACGCTCTCTCACTCCCGGTCAGGAAGTGAGAGAGCGTTCGCGTGAAACATACAGGAAGTGAGAGAGCGTGCGGGTACCGTTTTCCATATGACCTGGACTGAACCCGAACGCCGTATCCGGACCGCCGTCGTCGGCTATGGCCTGTCCGGCAGCGTTTTCCACGCGCCGCTCATTGCGGCGGATCCCCGCTACTCGCTGGACGTCATCGCCACGTCCGACGCCGGCCGGCAGGCTGCGGCGACGCAGCGGTACCAAGGCGTCAAAACAGTGCCCGACGGCGACGCTGTCCTTGCGCTCGCCGGTGACCTTGACCTGGTGGTGCTGGGGACCCCGCCGGCTACGCACTTTCCGCTGGCGAAGGCCGCCCTGGAGACCGGGCTGGATGTTGTGGTGGACAAGCCATTCGCCGTCAGCAGTGGCGAGGGGCGGGAACTGATCGCCCTCGCGGAGCGGCTGGGACGGGTGCTCACGGTCTTCCAGAACCGGCGCTGGGACGGCGATTTCCTGACCGTCCGGAAGCTCCTGGCCGGCGAAGCGCTGGGCGCCGTGACCCGTTTTGAGTCCAGCTTCGAGCGCTGGTCGCCGGAGATTTCCAAGGCTTGGAAAGCCAGCGCCACCGCGGCTGACGGCGGCGGTGTGCTGTTCGACCTCGGCACGCACCTCATCGACCAGGCCCTGCAGCTGTTCGGATCGGCCACCGTGGCCCACGCGGAACTGCAGGCTCGACGGCCGCACGAGAAGGTGGACGATGACGTTTTCCTGGTGCTCAACCACGAGTCCGGGGTGACCAGTCACCTGAGCATGAACCTGCTCTGCGCGCAGCAGGGTCCGCGCTTCCGCCTCCTCGGCTCAAACGGTGGCTTCACCAAGCACGGGATCGACCCGCAGGAGCCGTTCATTGTTGCCGGCGGCGGCCCGCTGGACGCGGAATACGGCGTTGAGGCACCGGAATGGGCGGGAACCCTGGGCCGCGACGGCCACCTCGATCCGCTGCCTACGGAACGAGGCGCCTACCCCGAGTTCTACCGGCTGCTGGCAGCCAAGATCGACGACGGCGGCGCTTCCTCAGGACTGCCCCTCCCCGTGGACCCCGCGGACGCAGTGCAGGTGCTGGAGATCATTGAATCGGCTCGGGTGGTTGATTCCGCAGCCTTGTGAGACCGGCGGCTATTGAATTGTTGTGAAGTGAGTCACTAGGGTCTGTTGTTGCGGGCCACACCTCATTGCTGGGTTGGTGTACCCGGAAGGATCCTGGGCAAACAGCCATCAGGATCGTGAACATCGACACTTGCCTGAGGTGGCCTGCTATCGCGTGTTGCCCGGGCTTGCAGAAATGGAGCAACACCATGCAAAGATTCACCAAGTTTGTGGCGCCTGTGGGCGCTATGGCGCTTGCCATTGGTCTCTCGGCCGCCGCGGCTCCCGCGGCGGTGTCAGCCGGCGTCCAGCCCACCCAGACCGGCACGCAGGCCTCCACTCAGACCGGGACCCAGACGTACATCGTCCTTTACAAGGCCAACGGGGTCTCGGGCGCGTCGCTTGCGGCGGTGCGGGCCGCCGGCGGCACCGTGGTGCAGGCGTATCCGCAGATCGGTGTGGCTATCGTGAAGTCAGACCGCGGCAGCTTCGATGCGGCCCTGCGCGCCGGAGACACTTCCGTTCAGGGGGCCGCCTCCACAGCCGGCTTCGCAGTGGCTGTCAAGGACGACAACACCGGTACCACCGCCGCTCCCGCGGAAACCGGCACTCCATTGCCCGGCAACGACAACCTCGCCGCACTCCAGTGGGACATGGACCAGATCCAGGCTCCGGCAGCCCGCGCCATCAATGGTGGAAGCTCCTCCGTTGTGGTGGGTGACATCGATACCGGCCTGGACTACACGCACCCGGACCTTGCCCCGAACCTTGACTTCTCCAGAAGCGTTTCCTGCGTTGGCGGCGTCCCGAACCAGGACCCGGCTGCATGGATGGATAACAACGGCCACGGGACCCACACTGCGGGCACCATCGCGGCAGCCAAAAACGGCATCGGGATGGTGGGTGTTGCCCCCAACGTCAAGATCGCCGGAATCAAGGCCGGCAATGATGATGGTTTCTTCTTCCCCGAGGCAGTGGTCTGCGCATTCATGTGGGCGGGATCGAACGGTATCCAGGTCACCAACAACAGCTATTTCGCCGATCCCTGGCTGTTCAACTGCAAAAATGACCCAGGCCAGCGGGCTATTTGGGAGGCCGAGCGCCGGGCCATCAAATTCGCCCAGCAAAACGGCACCACCGTTGTGGCTGCCGAGGGCAACCAGGCAGACGATCTGGCCCATCCCACCCAGGACCTCACCAGCCCGGATAACACCACTCCAGCCGCCCGCGAGATCAGCAACGCCTGCGCGGTAGTTCCCACGGAGGTGCCCGGAGTGATTGGCGTGACTGCCAGTGGCAACAAGGGTTTCAAGTCGTTTTACTCGAGCTATGGCGCGGGCAGTGCGGATGTTATGGCCCCCGGTGGAGATTCGGTGCTGCAGCTGACGGCCGCCGCCCCTAACGGGCGGGTGCTTTCGACCTACCCGGCGAGCCTCATCGGCAATTGCCTTCGGCCCGTTGTTGATGCCGGTGCCACGTACTGCTACCTGCGGGGCACCTCAATGGCCTCACCCCACGTCGCTGGCGTCGCAGCTCTCGTGGCCAGTACAGGGGTGAGCAACCCAGGGGCCGTTGCGGCCCGGATCACCGGAACGGCGGATGCCACGCCATGCCCGGCCGACGTGAGTATTTACGACTTCTTCCCGGCAGTGGACAACGGCGCACCGCAGGTGTGCCGGGGCGGTGCGGGCTACAACAACTTCAGCGGCCACGGCCAGGTGAACGCCCTCCGCGCAATCGGCGGCTGACGCTCAGCTCGTCGCAACAATTAAAGTACGACGACGGGTCCCCGGTTTCGCTCGGAAGCCGCGGACCCGTCGTCGTGCGCGCCTATTCTGAATCGGTTGCTCCGTAGGCGCCGTTCTGGGGCTTCAAAACGGCGCTTATAGAGCAATCGATGGGGTGCTTACGCGGAGACCAGCTCGTGCCAGTCCGAAACGAGGGGCAGGTTGTGCGCCTCGGAGACCGAGCGGTGCGCAACCTTGCCACCGGCGATGTTCAGGCCGGCGGCGAGGGACGGGTCGCCGTCGAATGCGGCCTTGACACCCAGGTTGGCCAGGGCCACGGCGTAGCGCAGGGTGACGTTGGTCAGCGCGTAGGTGGAGGTGTTCGGGACGGCGCCCGGCATGTTGGCAACGCAGTAGAAGATCGTGTTGTGGACCTTGTACGTCGGTTCCTGGTGCGTGGTGGGGTGCGTGTCCTCGAAGCAGCCGCCCTGGTCCACCGCGATGTCCACGAGCACGGAGCCGGGCTTCATCCGGGAGACGAGCTCGTTGGTGACCAGCTTGGGTGCCTTGGCGCCCGGGATCAGCACGGAGCCGATGACGAGGTCGGCGTCGACGACGGACTTCTCGATTTCGTAGGAGTTGGAGGCAACCGTCTTGAGCCGGCCCTGGTACTGGGCATCCAGTTCGCGCAGGCGGTTGATGTTGATGTCCAGGATGGTGACATCAGCACCGAGGCCCAGCGCCATCGCGGCGGCGTTGGTTCCCGCGACGCCGGCGCCGAGGACAACGACCTTGGCCGGGCGGACGCCCGGTACCCCGCCGAGGAGGACGCCTTTGCCGCCGGCCGGAGCCATCAGCGAGGTGGCGCCCACCTGCACGGACAGGCGGCCGGCAACTTCGGACATCGGGGCCAGCAGGGGAAGGGTGCGGCCTTCCTGCACGGTCTCGTAGGCGATGGCGGTAACGCCGGAGTTGATGAGTTCCTGCGTCAGTTCCGGCTCGGCAGCCAGGTGCAGGTAGGTGAAGAGGATCAGGCCCTTGCGGAAGCGGTGGTATTCCGCGGCGATGGGTTCCTTGACCTTCATAACCATGTCGGCGCGGGCCCAGACGTCGTCGGCTTCGGCGACGATCTCGGCGCCGGCGATGGCGTATTCCTCGTCGGTGATGCCGGATCCCAGGCCTGCGCCGCGCTCCACCAGGACGCTGTGGCCGTGGGTGCGGAACTCGTTGACGCCGGCAGCGGTGATGGCGACGCGGAATTCGTTGTTCTTGATCTCTTTGGGGACACCGATGATCATTTGTGGCTCCATATTCTCAGGCCGTGTAGGCCCGAAATTGCGGCGGAAGTTGTGATTCCAGAATAAATCCGGTTGTGACTCAGCTGACAGGAAAGCAGCGTTCGGGGCGTGCGAGCTCCGCGTCAGTCCGGGAATTTTTGCTTTCACGGGTCGACAAATGTTCAGCGTGAGGGCGTCAGGTGTCGCCTGCTGTTCGTTCGCCCGGATGCCTGCAGGAGCAGTAGTGTTACCCCATGCAGCAGGACGTGGAACAACTGGTGGAGCAGGTGGCGCAGAAGCTTGGGCGGGGACTGTCGCTGGAGGACCTGGACGGCCTGCTGCTCGCCTACAGCTCCAACCAGTCCCATGCGGACCGGGTCCGGGTGAACTTCCTGTTGAGCAAGCGGGTCCCGGCCGATGTCAGTGCCTGGCAGCTTTCCCACGGCATCGCCACGGCGGTCCGCCCCGTCGCGATTCCCGCCAACCAGGAACTGGGCATGCTGGGGCGGGTTTGTGTTCCGTTGATGGTGCGCGGTTTCCGGGTCGGCTATCTCTGGGTGCAGCAGGACTCGGCAGAGGAAAATCCGACGGCGATCCTCTCCCAGTTGCCGGACGTGACCCCGGAGATCGGGCTGCTTTCCGCCCTGCTGCTGGACTCCAACACCGCCGAGTCCGAGTTCCGGCGGGGCCGCGAACGCGAGTTCCTGGCTGCCTGTTCCGGCGAAGCCAACGCCGTGGCCGCCGTGGCAGGCTGGAAGGAAATCCAAGGCAGGGGGCCGTGGCAGATGGTCACAGTGCTCGACGCCGATGGCTGGGCCGGTGGCCCGGACCCCATCGCCTCCACGCTGATCCACCGGTCAGCCGCGCTGCAGGCCACGGTGGGAGTGGACGTGGCGCTGTTCAGCGCGGGCACGGAAACCCATTCCGTGGTGCTGTTCCGTGAGTCGGTGGGCCGGGCCAACCACGCCCAGGTACTGGTCCACTACCAGCTGGAGCTGGCCAAACGCTCGGGCCGGCCGGTGCACCGCATCATCCTGGGCATCAGCGAGGGTTTTGCCAAGCCACGCGAGCTCGCCGAGGCATACCGGCAGTCCCGGCTGGCGGCGCAGGCGGCGGCTGTGGACCCCCAGCTGGGAGAACTGGTGGACTGCCGCGCCACCGGGGTGTACCAGCTGCTGGCCTCGGCGGGCGGGGGAGCCGGCGCGTGGGCTGACTCCGGGTCCGTTTATGTGCGGATGCTGGAGGACCACGACCGCAACGACGAGCTTCTCCCCGTTCTCGAGCTCATCTATGACAACGACGGTTCGGTCCAGGACGTGGCCACCAAACTTCACCTGCACCGCAGCAGCATCTACAACCGGCTGGGCCGCATAAGGCAGCTCCTGGGCGTGGACCCGCTGAAGGGGATGCCCCGGCTGGAACTCCATGCGGCACTGAAAATGCGGCGCTGGGCGGCGCGCCCGCGGATTTAGGATCGCGGACTCTGGAGTTCGGCCCGGAGGACTAACGTCCGGCGGAGCCCTTCGCGCGCTTCCTTGGGGCCTGCAGCCACGGCCGAAGCAGTCGCGTGCTCAACGGCAGGAACAGGTAGGTCATGACTGGCGTCAGCAGGCAGACGTTCAGCAGCACAGCAAGCGCCAGCGGCCACTGGCCCGTGATCGGGTGCAGCAGGAAGTTTGCCAGCAGGCTGAGCGGGAAGAACGGAAGGAAAATGCCGACGGCCTGCTTCCATCGGGGTGGGACCACAGTCTCCGGCATCGTGATTGACGCATCGCCCGGTTGGTCAAACCACCCCTCGATCCCGGTCCGGTGTTCCACCCGGGTGACTTCCATGAGGCCGCCGGCACTGTCGATCCACCAGCGCCGCTCGTGCGAATCGTCCCAGGCCTGGAGCGAATCGATATCTGCAAAGCGATATATCACGTGCCATTCATCCGAATCCGGCCCGGTTCGAACCCAGCCCGACCCCAGGTAGCCGGGCCATTCACGCGCCAGTTCCTGACCGGCATGTGCCCAGGCGGCAAACTGACGGTGGTAGCCGGGCTGGACGGTGCGGGCAATGGATACGGTGATTGCTTGAGGTCCGGGCACCGGACAATTCTATGTAACGCGGGAGGGGAATTAATTCCCTTAGGCGTCGACGTCGACAGACCTAAGCCTGCTCGCCCTTCTTTTGCTCGTCCAGCCAGGCCATGATGGCCGCGAGCCTGATCCGGCGGTGTGTCCCGCGGTATTCCACAGGAATCTCGCCGCGATCGGTCATGTTGCGCAGGTACGTGTGGGAAATCCCGGCGAGTTCGGCGGCCTGGGAGGTGGTGAGCATTTCCTCCACACTGCTGACGGTCACCGCTTCGCCGCGGCTGAACCGGCTGAGGATGTCTACGACGGCGTCCCTCGCCTGGGGCGTCAGCCGGTGGACGGTTCCGTCCACAAAAACCGTGATGTCATTGCCGCCCGCCAGGGCCCGTTGAAGTTTCCCTGCGTCCTCGGGTGGAAGCGCAGCAGTCATTCTCGGAGCTATCAGTGCCATGCCAGAAGCCTAACCCGCGCGCTTCCGCGCCCGGTCTGAACCGTGCCGCCGGGTCATGGCCCAGACATGCGCTGCCAGCGGAGGATTCTGCTCCATCATTCCGATCCACCCTCCGGCAAGCCCCGGAATCACGAGGCCGCATCACCGGAACGGGCGAATGATGGAGCAGAATCCGACGTCCACGCCGATCTCACTCCACCGCAGGCTGTTCCAGAGGTGAGATCTCGGCGCTTTCGGGCCCGCAAAAGGCCGAGATCTCACGTTTGGAGTCCGCGGCAGAACTCGTCCGGGTTCGCCAGCTCGGAGGCCAGCGCACGGCGCGCCCCTTCGCGTTCATGCCTCCGAAACTACTCGGCGTCGAGGTCCGTTTCCAGGAGCTTGACCAGCGAATCCAACGCCGCGTCGGCGCCGTCACCCTCCGCCCGGAGCACCACAACATCGCCCTTGGCGGCGCCCAGGGTCATCAGCGACAGGATGCTCGAAGCGTCCAATGCGTCATCCTCCGGGTCGCCCTGCATGGCAATGGTGACCTCCACGCCCACGTCCCCCGCGGCTTCCGCAAACAGGGCGGCGGGGCGGGCGTGCAGGCCGGAGCGGCTGGCGATGGTGGCGATGCGTTCGGGCATTGTTCCTCCTGATGGGTGCTTCTTGGTGTCTGGGTGGCTAGCGGCGGGCGGTTGATTTCAGGCGTGTGCTCAGAGGCCGAGTTCTTCGAGGACGGGCAGCTTTTCCCGTACCCAGGCCTTGGCTTCGGCGGCGCTGGGCGCGGAGAGGGCCAGCTTGGCCAGCTGCTGCGCCTCGGCCAGCGTGACGGTCTTCAATACGGCGGCCACAGCGGCCAGCGACCGCGCGGTCATCGACAGTGTGGTGACGCCCAGCCCGGTAAGTACGACGGCGAGGGCCGGGTCAGCGGCCGCCTCACCGCAGACGCCCACGGGCTTGTTGTGGCCCTCCGCGCGGGAGCCTTCCACTGTCAATCCCACCAGGCGCAGCACAGCAGGCTGCCACGGGGTGTTGAGGTTGGCCAGCGGGCCCAGCTGGCGGTCGGCAGCCATGGCGTACTGGGTGAGGTCGTTAGTGCCCAGGCTGGCGAAGCCCACCTCGCGCAGGATGGATTCGGCGGTCAGCGCAGCGGACGGAACCTCCACCATCACGCCCGGGTTGGTGATCCCGGCGGCAGTGCACATCGAGGCAAAGTGGGCTGCTTCCTCCGCGGTGGAAATCATCGGGGCCATGACCCAGACGTCAGCCTCGGAGTCCTTCTCGGCGAGGGCGATCGCCTGCAGCTGGCGCTCCAGGACGCCAGGGGTGGTGAAGTCGGTGCGGTAGCCGCGGACACCGAGGGCCGGGTTCGGTTCGGTGGCGTCGGTCAGGAACGGCAGCGGCTTGTCGGCGCCGGCATCGAGCGTGCGCAGGACCACTTTCTTGCCGGGGAAGGCATCAAACACGCTCTTGTACGCGGCTGCCTGCTCTTCCACGGAGGGTTCGGTATCGCGTTCCAGGAAGCAGAATTCCGTGCGGAACAGCCCCACGCCCTGCGCGCTGAGGCCGGCAGCGGCCACGGCATCCTTGCCGCCGCCCACATTGGCGAGGAGTGGAACCAGGTGCCCGTCCGCCGTCGTGCCGTTGCCGTCAAACAAGGCCAGCAGGGACGCGTTGGTTGCCCATGCTTCGGCGGCAGCGCGCTGCGAGTCATCCGGATCCACCGAGATGGAGCCGGCGGCGCCGTCGACGTACACCTCGGTGCCGTCAGCCAGTTCGTCCACGCCTGCCGCGGCGACGACGGCGGGCAGGCCCAGGGAGCGGGCAATGATGGCGGTGTGGGACTGCGGTCCGCCGCCGGCTGTGACCAGCGCCAGCACCTTTTCGGGATCCAGTGTGGCCGTGTCCGCCGGCGCCAGGTCCTCTGCCACAAGGATGAACGGCGTGCTGGCGGAAGGGATGCCCGGGGCGGGCACGCCCCGGAGTTCGGCCACGATGCGGGCCCGGACATCAAGGACGTCCGTGGCGCGTTCGGCCATGTAGCCACCGAGGTTGTGCAGCATTTCGGAGACCGAGGCACCGGCCTCCCAGATGGCGCGCTGCGCCGACGTGCCGCGGGCGATCAGCTTGGCGGCGTTCTTCAGGAGCATGGTGTCCTTGGCCATCAGTGCCGTGGCTTCCAGGACGGCTTTGCCGTCTCCACTGGCCGTTTCCGCGCGGGCTTTGAGCTCGTCATGGACAGCGGCCGCTGCCGCCTTGAGCCCGGCGATGGCTTCTTCGGCTGACGTGTCGCCGGCCAACTGCTCGCCTGCGGGGGGTTCGCTGATCGGTTTGGGCATCTGCCGGACGGTTCCGATGATGCGGCCGGGGCTGACGCCTACTCCTGGGAAGGTCTGCACTGAAGGTCCTCGTTCTCTGCCGGTAGCCAGGCCCGCCTAGGTTTATCCCGGCGCCATGCCGGGGCCGCCGCGACCACTGTGTGCGAGGGCGGAAACGTGCCTGAAAAAAGTGTATGTGATTCAGTTCATATAGCAATGCTATAGGTGATAGGGTAGCGGCTATGAGTTTGGATGGCCAGCTTCCCCCCAAAGTGCGTCTGCTGCGTGCAGCGGCCGAGTTGCTGGCAAAATCCGCGGGAGCATCCGTCTCCACCCGCCAGATCACGCAGCTGGCAGGGGTTACGGCGCCCACCCTGTACCACCACTTCGGTGACAAGGAAGGTCTTTTCGACGCCGTCGTCGCCGCAGGTTTTGAGGAGTACGTTGCGGGCGAGAGGGACTTCGCCCCGTCCGGAAACCCGCTGGAGGATATCCGGCGGATGTGGGATAACCATGTCCAGTTCGGGCTCAAGCAGCCGGAACTGTATCTGGTGATGTTCGGCAATATCCGCCCGGAAAGCCGCCCCGCCATCGTTGCCGATGCCGAGGCGCTCATGGAGGAAATGCTGAACAAGGCAGCGGCAGCGGGCCAGCTGAACGTCCAGCCGCGCGAAGCAGCCAGGTCCATCCTGGCCGCCAACGTGGGTGTGACCCTGATGCTGATTGCGGAACCCGCCGCCGAACGGAACCTTGAACTGTCCATCATGACCCGGGACGCCATGATCTTTGCGGTGTCCGCGGCGCAAGCCGAAGGGGCCCCGCCGGAAGACTCCGGCAAGTCCTCGGTGGTGGTGGCAGCGATTGCCCTGAACGCCGCGCTTCAGGCATCGCACTCAGACCAGCTCTCAAGCTCGGAACTCAAACTGTTCCTCGAATGGCTTCACCGAATCTCCACCAGCACGTCGTCGTAAGTATCGGACCCATCCTGCGCTGCAGCAGGAATGACGGTTAGGAAAGCACATGGCAACAGAGACGGTTGCGAAACCCCGCACCAGCCTGCGGGTCGGCGTCCAGAAGTTCGGGACGTTCCTGTCCGGCATGATCATGCCCAATATTGGCGCGTTCATCGCGTGGGGGCTCATCACCGCCCTCTTCATTGAGAAGGGCTGGATTCCGGTCCCGGCCTTGGGCGGCTTCGGCGAGACTGGCGGAAAGCCCAATGTGGGCCTCGTGGGCCCATGATCACCTACCTGCTGCCGCTCCTGATCGCCTACACCGGCGGCCGGATGGTCTACGACGTCCGCGGCGGCGTGGTGGGAGCCATCGGCACCATGGGCGTCATTGTGGGCGCCGGCATCCCGATGTTCATCGGCGCCATGATCATGGGCCCCTCGGCGGCTGGACCATGAAGAAGATCGACCTCCTGTGGGAGGGCAAAATCCGCCCGGGCTTCGAGATGCTGGTCAACAACTTCTCGGCCGGTATCTGGGGCGCGCTGCTGGCGATGCTGGGCTTCTACGGCATCTCCCCGCTGGTTCAGGCCTTCAGCACCGGCGCCGGCAATGTGGTCCAGTTCCTGGTCAACAACGGCCTGCTGCCGCTCACCAGTATTTTCATCGAGCCCGCCAAGGTGCTGTTCCTGAACAACGCCATCAACCACGGCGTGCTGACCCCGCTGGGCATCCAGCAGTCGCTGCAGCAGGGCAAGTCCATCCTGTTCCTGCTCGAGGCCAACCCCGGCCCCGGCCTGGGCATCCTGCTGGCCTACATGTTCTTCGGGAAGGGCATAGCCAAGGCTTCGGCACCGGGCGCCGCGATCATCCACTTCCTCGGTGGCATCCACGAAATTTACTTCCCGTACGTCCTGATGCGCCCCCTGCTGATCCTGGCCTCGATCGCCGGCGGCATGACGGGCATCGCCACCCTGTCCATCACCGGCTCCGGCCTCGTGGCTCCGGCGGCGCCTGGCTCGATCATCGCCGTGCTCGCCCAGACCTCCCGTGACAGCTACGTCGGGGTGATCCTTGCGGTGGTGCTCGCCACCACCGTTTCGTTCCTCGTGGCCTCGGTGATCCTGAAAACCACCAAGCACAGCGACGAGACGGACCTGACCGACGCCACGTCCAAGATGGAAGCGATGAAGGGCAAAAAGAGCTCCGTCTCTTCAATGCTGACCGGCGCCGGTGCAGGAGTGGGAACGGCTGTCCTGGCCGGTCCCATCAGGAACATCGTGTTCGCGTGCGACGCCGGCATGGGCTCCAGTGCCATGGGCGCCTCGGTGCTGAGGAACAAGATCAAGGCGGCCGGGTTCCCGGACGTCAAGGTCACCAATGCGGCGATCGCCAACCTCAGCGACACCTACGACGTGGTGATCACCCACCAGGACCTGACCGAACGTGCCAAGCCCGTCACCTCCAGCGCCGCACACTACTCCGTGGATAACTTCATGAACAGCCCGCGGTACGACGAGATTGTGGAGCTGGTCAGGGAGCACAACACCGAAGGCGCAACGCCCGACGCCGGTGCTGCCGCCGGTGCCGCAGCTGCGGCCGGCCACGGCGCGCACGTTGCCAGCGCCCCGGTGGACGAGGCGCCCGCCGCTGGCAGCGGTACGGCACCAGCCGAGGCTGCAGAGATGGCGGCGCCGTCGGACATCCTCGTGGCCGAGAGCGTCATCCTCAACGGCACCGCCACCACCCGCGATGCCGCCATCGACGAGGCCGGCCAGCTCCTCCTGGCCCGCGGCGCCGTGGACGAGGGCTACCTCGCGGCCATGCACGAGCGCGAGGAATCCGTGTCCACCTACATGGGCAGCTTCCTGGCCATCCCGCACGGCACCAACGCCGCCAAGGACCACATCCTGAAGTCCGCGGTGTCCGTGATCCGCTACCCGGACGGCATCGACTGGAACGGCAAGCAGGTCAAGTTCGTGGTGGGCGTGGCCGGCATCAACAACGAACACCTGCACATCCTGTCCTCCATCGCGAAGGTCTTCACCAACAAGGCCCAGGTGGCCCAGCTGGAAGCGGCCACGTCCGTTGAGGAAGTCCTGGAGCTGTTCGGAAAGGTGAACGCATAGTGAAGGCGGTACATTTCGGAGCCGGGAACATCGGCCGCGGCTTCGTGGGACTGCTGCTGCACCAGGCCGGTTATGAGGTGGTGTTCGCGGATGTCGCGGACGCGCTCATCGACCAGCTGGCGGCAGCAGACAGCTATGACGTCCACGAGGTGGGGGAGAACCCCACCGTCCAGACGGTGGACAACTTCCGCGCGCTGAACTCGGGCACGCAGGAAGCGGAGCTGGTGCGGGAAATCGCGACGGCGGATATCGTCACCACCGCCGTGGGCCCGCACATCCTGAAGTTCGTGGCGCCCGCCATCACCAAGGGCATCGCTGCGCGGGCCGCCGGGCTGGCGCCGCTGCAGGTCATGGCCTGCGAGAACGCGATCAGCGCCACGGACATCCTGCGCGCCGAAGTGGCCGCGCTCTGGGACGACGCCGCCGGCTCCCTGGATGACACGGCGGTGTTTGCGAACACCGCCGTGGACCGGATTGTGCCCAACCAGGCGCCGGGCCAGGGCCTGGATGTCACGGTGGAGACGTTCTACGAGTGGGTCATCGACCGCACGGCGTTTGGCGGTGCGGCGCCGGTCATCCCGGGAGCAACGTTTGTGGACGAGCTCTCGCCGTACATCGAGCGGAAGCTCTTCACGGTCAATACCGGGCACGCCGCCGCTGCGTACTTCGGTTTTGAGGCCGGCCTGGAGAAGATCTCCGAGGCCATGGCCGACCAGGACGTGGCGGAAGACGTCCGTGCGGTCCTGGAGGAAACCAAGCAGCTCCTGGTGGCCAAGCACGGCTTCAACAACGACGAGCAGGAAGCCTACGTCCAGAAGATCCTGGTCCGGTTCTCCAACCCGCACCTGCCGGACACCGTGAACCGGGTGGGCCGCGCCCCGATGCGCAAGCTCAGCCGGCACGAACGGTTCATCGGCCCCGCGGCTGAACTGGCCGAACGCGGAATCGTGCCCGAGGCGCTCCTGGGTGCCATCGCCGCGGCCCTGCGCTTCACGGACCCCGCCGACGCCGAGGCCACCGAGCTCGCGCAGATCCTGGCGTCCTCATCGGCGGCAGACGCCACGGCCAGGATCACCGGGCTGGCCCCGGAACACCCGCTGTTTGCGGCCGTGTCCACGCTGGTGGAAGAACGCCAGGCAGAAGGGGCGAAGGCAACCGCCTGACCCTCTCTCATTTCCTGCGGGTTTTTCCCAAACGCTCTCGCAATCACGACGCCGGCACTCACCTGAGTGCCGGCGTCGTGCGTTCTGTTCTCCTGCCCTGAGGCGGGGGTCTCGGCGTCGCACGGTGGGTGCCGGCGGCTGTGGAATGCTGGGGAGATGATCACGAACCCCGGCGCCTTGACCCCGTTGCTGACTGCCGACGTCGACGGCGGGACCTTCCGCCTCAGGCACGCCGTGTCCGCGGACCTGCCCGCCATCGTGGCACTGCTGGCGGACGATTCCCTGGGCGCCGCCCGCGAACCGGGCCACGACATGGCGCCCTACGAGCGGGCTTTCGAAGCGATCGACGCCGATCCGTGCCACCTGCTCGTCGTGGGGGAGCACGTGCCGGTCGGGGCGGCCGACGGCCCCGTAGTGGCCACTTTCCAGCTGAGCTTCCTGCCCGGTATCTCGCGGCAGGGCTCCTGGCGCGCGCAGATTGAGGCGGTCCGCGTGGCGGGCAGTCTTCGTGGCCACGGCCTGGGAAACCTGATGGTGGGGTGGGCGATCGACGAATCCAGGCGCCGCGGCTGCACGCTGATGCAGCTGACCACACACAAGACGCGGACGGCCGCCCACCGCTTCTACGAGCGGCTCGGCTTTGACGCCAGCCATGAGGGCATGAAGCTCACGCTCTGACCCGGGGGTTAGGCCTTCTTGGAACCCTTCGGCACAAACAGCGTCTCGGCCTGCTCCAGGGACATGCCGTTGGTCTCCGGCACCTTGAACATCACAAAGAAGAACGACGCTGCCGCGAACAGCGCGTACACGGCGTAGGTGAGCGGGAGGGACGCGGTGGCCATCACCGGGAAGCTCAGCGTGATGGCGAAGTTGGCCACCCACTGCGCGGCCGCGGCCAGGCCCAGGGCGCGGGCGCGGATCCGGGACGGGAAGATCTCGCCAAGGAGGACCCAGACCAGCGGGCCCCAGGATGCGCCGAAGCTGACCACAAACACGTTGGCCGCCACTAGGGCCACCGGACCCCAGGCGCCTGGCAGCGAGATCTCGGAGCCGGAGCCAACGGCGGAGGAGAACGCCAGCGCCATGGTGCCCAGTGAAACCGCCATGCCGATGGAACCGGCCAGGAGGATGGGGCGGCGGCCGATCCGGTCCACCAAGGCAATGGCCACGAGCGTCACCAGGATGTTGGTGATGGAGGTTGCCACCGAGATGGTGAGCGAGTCCTTCTCCTCGAAACCGACGGCCTTCCACAGCGTGGTGGAGTAGTAGAAGATCACGTTGATGCCGACGAACTGCTGCAGGACGGAGAGGATGATGCCCACCCAGACCACTGCCTGCAAGCCGAAAGTCTTGCCGCGGAGCGAGCCCTTCTGGCCGGACAGCTTGTCTTCTTCGATGGCGTCCTGGATCTCGCGGATGTGCCGGTCGGTGTCCCCGGACGGGGCAATGGAGTCGAAGACCTTGCGGGCTTCGTCTTCCTTGCCCTGGAACACCAGGAACCGCGGGGATTCCGGGAGCGTGTAGGCAATCCAGCCGTAGACCACGGCAGGAACCGCTGCGGCGAGGAACATCCAGCGCCAGGCCTCCAGGCCCAGCCAGAAGGCCTGGTCCGCGCCGCCGGCGGTGGTGGCGAAGAGGGCGTCGGACAGGAGTGCGGCGAAGATACCGGTGGTGATGGCCAGCTGCTGCAGCGACGCCAGCCGGCCACGGACCTGCCGCGGGGAAATCTCGGAAATGTAGGCCGGCGCAATCACGGACGCGAGGCCGATGCCCACACCGCCAACCAGGCGCCAGAAGATCAGGTCCCAGACGCCGAAGGCGAAGCCGGTTCCGATGGCGCTGACCAGGAACAGCAGCGCGCCGAGCTTCATGGCGGGGATGCGGCCGTAGCGGTCGGCAACTTTTCCGGCCAGGAACGCACCGGCGGCGCAGCCCAGCAGGGCGATGGCCACGGCGAAGCCGGTGACAGCCTCGGAGAGCGCGAACTCGTCCTTGATGGCGTCCACTGCACCGTTCACCACGGAGGAGTCGAAGCCGAACAGGAAGCCGCCCACCGCGCCTGCGAGTGCCAGCCAGATCACCCGCTGCGGGATCTTGGCGGTTGTCTGCTCCTTGGCGGTGGGCATGCTGCTCCCTGGGTTTGGGGGTCGGGTGGATGCGGTGCGGACGTCGTCGGCTGCGGTACCGGCTCATGACCGGCGCACACGCGCTAAACAGTGTGGCACGTCACCGACCGTCGTTCCACTTCACGCTTCCCGCGGAAGGGGGACGACGACGGCGGGAGGCCGCCGTCGTCGTCCTGTCTATGCTTTCCGCAGGACCTGGTTACGCCTTCCCGCGGTAGCGGCGCAGAGCGAGGTAAGCAACGCTTCCGGCCAGGAGTCCCCAGAACGGCGAGACGATGCCCGCCGGGGCCACACCCGACGCGGTGACCACCAGCGTGATCAGTGCCGCCTCCGCCGCGACCGGGTTGGCCTTGAAGTCCGAGATGGTATCGATGAGAGAGCCGTGGAGCGCGCCCAGGAGCGCCACGCCGGCGAGGGCCGCCATCATGGCTGCCGGGACGGCAGAGAAGAGAGTCACGGCGGCACTGCTGAAAAGACCGAAAAGGATGTAGAAGACGCCGCAGAAAATGCCTGCCATGTAGCGGCGGTCCTTGTCCGGGTGCGCCTCCGGGCCGGCGCAGATCCCGGCCGTGATGGCTGCGAGGTTGATGCCGTGCGAGCCCAGCGGGGCGGAGACCAGCCAGGCCAGTGAGGCCCCGCCGAGGACCAGTTTGTCGTTGACCTTGTAGCCAAGTGTGCCCATCATGGCCAGTCCAGGTCCGTTCTGCCCGGCCATGGTCACGATCACCAGCGGCACGGCGATGCCCATGATCGCCTGGAAATCGAAAGTGGGTGTGGTCCACACCGGTCCGGAGAGGTCCAGCGCCAGGTCGGGCGCGTGGGCCTGACCCGTCAGGGCGCTCAGCGCCACCCCCACTGCCATGGCCACGAGCACGGCGTACCGCGGCGTGATCCGCCGTCCGATCAGGAAAGCCACCACCAGCCCGCCGGCAACGATGGGTGACGTGACCACCGCCTCGACGGCCTTCAGGACAAAGGGAAGCAGTACCCCGGCGAGTACCGCGGCCATCACCGGCTTCGGCACGATGGCCAGGAGCCGGCCGAACCAGCCGGTCACGCCCACGATCAGGGCCAGCAAAGCCGCCACGACATAGGCCCCGATTGCGTCGCTGTACTCGTAATTCCCCAGTGCCGTCAGCAGGAGGGCCGCCCCGGGAACGGACCACGCCACCACAATCGGCTGGCGCGTCACGAGGCTGAGCACCACACACGTCACGCCGCTGGCCACCGCCAGGGACCAGACCCAGGATGTGGTGCGTTCCGCGCTGAGGCCTGCACTCTGGGCGGCCTGCAGGACCACCAGCATGGGGCCGGCGTAGGAAATGGCCACGGCCACGAAGCCCGCCGTCACCGCGGACGGCGAGAACGACTTCCTGAGCGGGCGGTTGGGCCGGCGCTCTGTCGGGACGGTGGTCATCGGACTCCTTGGCTCGTCGGTGGGTTGCGGCCCGGTGAGTGCTGCGTGCCTCGGGCGGCTGCGCCGGGGCCGGCACGTTCCGGAGTCTAGCCGCTGCGTGCGTGCAGCCGGTTGTCACGCGGAGCACGCTTTTGGGCTGGCCGGGGCGGGAAAGGCCCGGGTTTCCGCGGAATGACAACGGCAGGCAGCCCAAAAGACTGCCTGCCGTGACAGGTTGCCGTGACGCGATCCCGCGCGAATGCGTGGGTCCGGTGAACCCGGTCAACCCGGCGAACCCGGGCGAGCTAGTGGGCCGCCACCGGCGCAGCGTCTCCCCGCGGGGCCACTTTAGGGTCCGTCAGCTTCTTGTTCGGCAGCGCGAAGCTGATCAGGAACGCGATCCCGGTGAGGACCGCCGCGGTGATCATGACGGTGTCGATCGCGTACGCGAAGCCCTCGGTGATGGGGCGCGTGAGCACGCTGTTCGCGGAGTGCAGCCAGCTGGTGTCATTGAGCGAGTCGTCCGATGCCCCGTTCTGGAAGAACTCGTAGAGCTTGGCGTTGGCGGGGTCCGCCGCCACGGCCGGGTCGCGAAGCACGGCCTGGTAGTCGGCGCTGGACATGGCTGACTTCATCGTGTCGGCGATCCGGCTCGCGGCCAGGCTGAACAGCATGGAGATGAACACGGCCGTGCCCACCGCGCCGCCCATGGACCGGAAGAACGCTGCGGAGGAGGTGCCCACGCCCATGTCCTTCGGGGGCACGGAGACCTGCATGGCCAGAGTGAGCGGCTGCATGCAGAAGCCCAGGCCCATGCCGAAGAACACGGCGATCACACCAGGAACCCACAGCCCGGTGTCCACGCCCAGGGACAGGCCCATCGTCACGGCGGCTGCAGTGAGGATGCCCGTACCCACGATGGGGAAAATCCGGTACGTGCCCGACGCCGAAATGGTGCGGCCCGCGGTGATGGAACCGGTCAGGATGCCCAGGGTGAACGTGATCATCATCAGGCCGGCTTCGGTGGGTGTGAGCCCCTTGACCAGCTGCAGGTACATGGGCAGCATGGCGATGGCGCCAAACATCCCGATGCCGATGATGAAGTTCAGCAGCGAGGACAGGCCAAAAGTAACGTTCCTGAAGAGCCGGAGCGGAATCAGGGCGTAGTCCCCGGCGCGCTTTTCGGCGAGCAGGAACCAGATGATGCCCACCGCGCCAAGGCCGTAGCAAAGGAAGGAGTTCAGCGACATAAAGCCCCAGCTGCGGCCCTGTTCCGCCACCAGGAGCAGCGGGACGATGGCGAGCGTAATGGCGGCCGCGCCGAAGTAGTCGATCTTCTGCTTCACGTGCTTGGCCGGCAGGTGCAGGAACATAAACACCACGGCCAGGGCCGCCAGGCCGATGGGCAGGTTGATGAAGAACACCCACCGCCAGCCGTCAAAGCCCAGGATGTTGGCCGACCCTGCGAACGCGCCGCCCACCACCGGGCCGAGCACGGAGGAGATGCCGAATACCGACATGAAGTAGCCCTGGTACTTGGCCCTGTCCTTGAGGGACACAATGTCGCCGATGATGGTCAGCGCAAGGGCCAGCAGGCCGCCGGCGCCCAGGCCTTGGACGCCGCGGGCGATGGCCAGTTCCGTCATGGAGTGCACTGAGCCGGCGTAGAGCGAGCCGATCAGGAAGATGACGATGGCGATCAGGTACAGCGGGCGGCGGCCGAAAATGTCGCTCAGCTTGCCGTACAGCGGCGTGCTGACGGTGGACGTGATGAGGTACGCGGTGGTGGCCCACGCCTGGAGGGAAAGCCCGTCGAGGTCGTTGGCGATGGTGTAGATGGAAGTGGACACGATGGTCTGGTCAAGGGATGCCAGGAACATGCCCAGCATGAGCCCCACCATCACGGTGACGATCTGACGCTGTGTCAGGGTTTCGCCGGCGGCACGCACAGCGGTTGTTTTGGACATGGCTACTCCAGGAAAGAATAAAGGGAACACGCTCGATAGTTGCTTTCAGTAACTATGTTAGTTCCCGTTTCATTCCCGTCATTCCCGCTGCCGGAAATTTCTTCCGGGACCCCGGCCGGCACCGCCGCAGCCGGTGGACTCCGATCAGCGCTCCACGAGGATGCCGTCCGGATCGCACCAGACGGTGACTCCGGGACGGAAGGTCACGCCGTCGAGCACTACATACACATCAACCTCACCGGCGCCGGCCTTGGCGCTCTTGCGCGGGTTGCTGCCCAGCGCCTTAACCCCGAGGTCAAGCGCGGCGATCGCCTCGCGGTCGCGGATGGCGCCGTTAATTACGACGCCGGCCCAGCCGTTCGCCACGGCGCTCTCGGCGATCATGTCCCCCATCAGGGCGGTGCCCAGCGAACCGCCGCCGTCCACCACCAGCACGGCGCCGTTGCCGGGGGTGGCCAGGGTGGACTTGACCAGGGCATTGTCCTGGAAGCAGCGGATGGTCCGCACCGGGCCGCTGAAGTGTGGACGGCCGCCGAGGGACTGGAACTGCAGTGATACTGACGCCAGTTCGTCGCCGCGCTCGTCATAGAGATCGGCGGTATTGACTGCGTCGGCGGGGCGTTGGGCAGGTGCGTTCATTGCATCTCCAGGTGTCCGGTGTCTTGTGTTCAGGGCGGCCCGCCGCCCGGCGTGCGCCGTATGACAGGCGGGGCTTGATCCCCACGATAGTCTGATCTCCAGAATTTCAACCGTTCCAGGGGAACCAGCTATGAGCCTGCCCGACACACCCGCAGCAGCGGATCCCAGCCGTGCGTCGGATCCCGGCTCTTCGTCACAAGCCACTGCAGGATCGGAGCATTCGACGGCGGCGCTCGCCGAGCCGACGCAAAAGGTCACCGCGCGCTGGGTGACCGGGCTGGTGCTGGTCAACGTCGGCATTAACGCCGCCTTCTTTGGACCCATCAACATCTTCATCGGCCAGCAGGCCATCGGCATTGACGAAGGCAGCAAGGAAGCCATCCTCTCCCTGGTGACGGGTTGCGGCGCCGCCGTTTCGCTGGTGGCCAACCCGCTCTTTGGCGCCTTGTCCGACCGGACTGTCTCCGGTTTCGGCCGGCGTGCCCCGTGGGTCCTGGCCGGCGCCGTCCTGGCCACGGCTGCGTTGCTGGCGATGTCCGGAGCCACGGCCGTGGCCCTCATGGTCCTCTTCTGGTGCCTGGTCCAGCTCGGTGCCAATGCTGCCTACGCGGCCATCACCGCTGCCGTCCCGGACCGTGTTCCGGTCCTGCAGCGCGGCGGAGTCGGCGGGCTGGCGGCCATGGGCCAGACCCTGGGAATCCTGCTCGGCGCGGTATTCGGGGCGGTGGTCTCCGGGAACTACATGGTGGGGTACACCATGTGTGCTGCCGCCCTGCTGTTCTCGGTGCTGCCGTATCTGTTCCACCGGAATGACCCGCCGCTGCCCAGGGAGCTCCGCCCGCCGTTCTCGTGGGGCAGTTTCCTCCGCGGCTTCTGGATCAGCCCGGCCCGCTACCCGGACTTCGCCTGGGCCTGGCTCACCCGCTTCCTGGTCAACGTCTGCAACCAGCTGACCATTGTGTACCTGCTCTTTTTCCTCCGGGACGTCCTCAAACACGAGGACCCGGCGCTGGGGGTCCTGACCTTGACCGGCATATACGCGGTGATGGTGATGATTACCGCAGTGATAGCGGGGCCGTGGAGCGACCGGCTGGGCCGGCGGAAGCCCTTTGTGATCGGGTCCTCTGCCATGATTGCCGCCGCGGGCCTGATCATGGCCTTCTTCCCGGTATGGACCGGCGCCCTTATCGGAGCCGGCATCCTGGGCGTGGGGTTCGGCGCCTACCTTGCCGTTGACTTCGCGCTCCTGACGCAGGTACTCCCGCAGGCTGCCGACCGCGGCAAGGATATGGGTGTGATCAACGTGGCCAACTCGCTGCCCCAGGTGTTCGCGTCCGGCCTTGCATTCCTCGCCGTGACCCACTTCGGCGGGTACGTCACGTTGTTCACCACGGCCGCCGTCATCGGCCTGCTGGGAGCCGTGTTCGTCGTCAAAATCAAGGGAGTCGACTGACTTCGGCATTTGCCTGTGCCGTATAGTTGAGGCGGACTGCAGGCCCACGGGATGAGGACTCTCCCTGCCGCTGCACCATAAGAACACAACCCCGGAATCCTGATGCCCGAGACATTTTCAGCCCATCCGTCCATGGCCGCCCGGCCCTCCACCCCGCGCCAGCGGCTGCGTTACACGCGCGTCCTTGAATCCGCCGCGGGATTTGCCCGCAAAGGGCTGGAATCTGTGGACCTCGCGGAAATTTCGGAAAAGTCCGGGGTGCCGCTGGGCACCGTCTACCGCTATTTCCCCACCGCGAACCACCTGATGCTGTCCCTCTACCGCCAGCAGCTGGACGAGCTTCAGGGCAGGGCCCGCACGTCAGCGGCCAGCTTCGGCGGCCGGGCCCTCACCGGCGTGGTCATGGAGATCTTCCATATGCGGGTGATGCAGCCCGCCGTCGAGCAGTGCCTGAGCCGCTGCGTCTACCTCAAGGACAAGGACACCACGGCACTCCTGCATGAAATCGACGCCCTGAGCGAATCGGCGGTGGCCACCGCCTCCGACGACGCCGTAGCGGCCCGGGTGCTCCTGCTGACTGTCACTGGTCTGGTCCAGTCCGTCCGGAACCGCCGGCTTTCGCTCTTTGAGGCCGAAGAGGACCTCAAAAAGGCGTGTACTTTGCTTGCTCCGGTCGCGTCCGGGCCCGGGCCGCCCACCGATCGGCGTAACTGGTCTAGACCAGAGACCCAATAAATACGTCTTTATGCCGTGACGTGGCTCACAAATACGCCTGATTAAACGATTTAGCGCGACTACGGACCCTCGAATGCACTTTCCGGGGTGTGGGCGCTGTTTAGTATTGCAGGACCGGAGTGGCTGGCAACCCGCATCTGCAAGGGCTTCACACCGGGCCCGCCACCTCTGGGCCCAAGAAGCAACGAATTCCACCTTGAGCCTCCCTGCGCTTGAGCCATTCTGCGCCGTGCGCCCACGGCTAGCCCCAGGAGACAACGACGTGTCCATTGACGTAATCGCACCTACCGACAATTCAGCAGCCACCGCCCTGACCGAGGCCGAGATCTTCGACGCCCACCAGGGCGGGAAGCTCTCGGTGACCAGCACGGTCCCGCTGTCCAACAAGCGCGACCTGTCCATCGCCTACACCCCCGGTGTAGCCGAGGTCAGCCGCGCCATCCACAACAACCCGGAACTCGCCAAGACCCTCACCTGGGCGCAGCGCCTGGTGGTTGTGGTCAGCGACGGCACCGCGGTGCTGGGCCTGGGCAACATCGGCGCCGCCGCCTCACTCCCCGTGATGGAGGGCAAGTCCGCCCTGTTCAAGACCTTCGGCGAGCTGGATTCCATTCCCCTGGTCCTGAACACCACGGACGTTGACGAGATCGTGGAAACCCTGGTCCGGCTCCGCCCCAGCTTCGGCGCGGTCAACCTTGAGGACATCTCGGCCCCCCGTTGCTTCGAGCTTGAAGAGAAGCTCATCGAGGCCCTGGACTGCCCGGTCATGCACGATGACCAGCACGGCACCGCCGTCGTGGTACTTGCCGCCCTCACCAACGCCGCCAAGGTCACCGGCCGCGAACTCGCAGACCTCCGCGTAGTGGTTTCCGGCGCCGGAGCCGCAGGCATCGCCGTCGCCGAAATCCTGCTCGCCGCCGGCATCACGGATGTTGTCCTGCTCGACTCCAAGGGCGTCATCAACCGGGAGCGGGCCGACATCGCCGCGGACCCGCAGAGCAAGAAATCCCAGATGGCAGGGCGAAGCAACCCCCGCAGTGTCACGGGCGGCCCCGGCGAAGCGCTGCTCGGCGCTGACGTGTTCATCGGGGTTTCCTCCTCGAAGCTGGACGAGGCGCATCTGAAGCTGATGAACGCCGATTCCATCGTGTTCGCCCTCTCCAACCCGGACCCCGAAGTACTGCCCGAAGTGGCCGCCAAGTACGCCGCCGTGGTGGCCACCGGCCGCAGCGACTTCCCCAACCAGATCAACAACGTCCTGGCCTTCCCCGGAATCTTCCGCGGCGCGCTGGACGCCGGTGCCCGCCGGATCACGCCCGCCATGAAGCTTGCCGCGGCACGAGCCATTGCCGAACTCGCGGAAGCTGACCTTTCGGTGGACTACATCGTGCCCAGCCCGCTGGATCCGCGCGTTGCCCCGGCAGTGACGGCCGCGGTCGCCGCCGCCGTGGAAGCCGAGTAACCTCCGCAGCCACACACTGACACAACGCCCGACGGCGGTGCCTCCCCGCGCAGGGGACGCACCGCCGTCGGGCGTTAAGCTGCGGTGCTGACCGCTGCGCCGCCCTAAACTGGGGCGCATGAACTCCGAAACCGTGGTGAGCATCCTGTGCGGCCTGGCGATCCTGGTGGGGGTGGCGGGCACCATCATTCCCATTCTGCCCGGCAGCTTCCTGATCGGGCTCAGCCTGCTGGCGTGGGCCATCTGGGGCGGCGCCGGGACCACTGGCTGGGTGGTCTTCGCGGTGGGAATGGTGTTTGTGCTGGCCGGCATGGCAGCCAGCACGGTGCTGACCGGCCGGAAGCTCAGGCAGCACAGCATTCCCAGCCGCAGCGTGGTGATCGGCCTGGTGGCGGGCGTGGCCGGCATGTTCATCATCCCGGTGGTGGGGCTTTTTGTGGGCTTTGCCGTAGGCCTGCTGCTCAGCGAATTGCTCCGCACCCGGAACTTCGGCACGGCGACGTCCACCAGCTGGGCAGCCCTCAAAGCTACTGGCCTGGGCATGCTGGTGGAGTTCGGGCTGGCGTGCCTGGCGGCCAGCACCTGGGTGATCGGACTCTGGGTCGCCGCGGCCACATAGTCCGTCCACGATGGTCCGCCACGTAGCATGGAGAGATGACCGCGGGGGATGCCAGAGGACCGATCTACCGGGACACCCGTGACCTGACACCGTTCGGAAACGCCCGCATGCAGACCCCCGTCCGCGAGCTCGCCGGCAGCGTGGGCGGGCTGATCCACGGTGTTCTGGGTGGCCGGGATGCGGCGCTGATCGCCGTGGACGGCGAGGTTCCCAGGCTCAAGCGGATGCCCGGGAAGGCGGCCAAAGCCGTGCATGATGCCATCTTCGCCGGCAAGGAACCGGAGCGGCTGATCGCCCTGGGCCGCGCTTATCCGGGCTGGGCGGGGCTCTGCTCAGTTATGGCGGGCCTCCTTGCGTACCAGCACGGCGGTTACCTGCGCGCTTCCGAACTCCTCCAGCGCGGCCTGTCCATCAGGAACGAAGACGACGCCAACCAGTATGCGGCCACGTACCTGACACGTGTGGTCACCCGGGTGGAGGTTGCCGAGCGCATTGAAGTCCCCGTGCTGTTCAGCCAGGAATCGGTCTTCCTGGCACTGTCGCACTCCCTGCGGGAGACGGGCCAGCTGGAAGCCGCACTGCAGACGGTGGCCGGCCTGCCGCCGTCGTTGCCCTCAGCACTGGCGCGGTGCGCGCTGGCGTTCGCGCTTGGACGCGACAAGGAAGTGGTGATCTGGACCGAGAGGCTGCTGAACTCCGACGATCTCTCGGCGGCCCTGCTGTTGCTCCGCGGGCGCGCGTTGCGGCGGCTCGGCGCCCACGCACAAGCGCACGATGCCCTGAAGGAGGTGCTCCGCCGTCGGAAAACCGACGTGGTGCTCCGCAACGACGCCCTCACCGACCGCGCCCTGCTGGTACTCGACAACGGCCGCAAGTCCCTCAACCCGCGGGACTGGCTCCGCGGCCGGCCGGCGGAGCTGGAGACGTTCGAAGTCATCCGCAAGGACGTTGATGAGCGCCGGCTGTGGGAGCAGGAGTGGGAGAACCTGGACGGGAAATAGGCTTCGTCTTACGGGCGGTCTGATGGACTTGCCTTGTGGACTTGCCTTGTGGAGCCGGCCGCCCCGGAGTACACCGGAGGCATGAGCGACGCAGCCCGGTCCTGGATGCAGAAGTACATCGCGGCGTGGACCACCAACAACCCGGAGGACATCCGGGCACTGTTCACCGAGGAAGCCGTCTACGCCACCCGGCCGCACGACAAGGATCCGTGGCGGGGGCGCGAGCAGATTGTGGAGAGCTGGCTGGAGGCGCGGGACGACCCCGGGAATTGGACCTTCGACTGGTCCGTGCTGGGGACCGACGGCGGGCTGGCCTTTGTGCAGGGTTTCACGGACTACCTCGGTGACAGTCCCAGCTACGACAACCTGTGGGTGATCCGCCTTGAGCCTGACGGGCTGGCGTCGGAGTTCACGGAATGGTTCATGGAGCGCAAAGCCTGAATTGCTGTGCCCGAAAGTGGCGTCAGGCCGTTCCGGCGAGCCCGGCAACCAGCGGAACCAGCTGCTCCGAGAGGAGCACGACGCCCAGGGCAACCATGATGATGCCGCTGGCCAGGGTGACTGTCCGCGCAGCGCCGGGCCGGGACTGAAGAAGTTTCCGGGCGAGCAGCGCCACACAGGTGTAGACGGTTCCGGCCAGCAGGACAAACGTCAGGCCCAGTAGGCCGGACTGGACGGGCACCGGAAGAGATGCCTCCGGGCTGACGAACTGCGGCACCAGCGCCACATAGAACAGCAGCCCCTTGGGGTTGATGCCGCTGGTGCCCATGCCCTGCAGGAAGGTCCGGAGTTGGTTGGCGGGCTTCCCGACGGCGTCTGCCGCGCTGAAGGACGCCCCGCGCCAGGAGCGGAGCGTGCTGACGCCCAGCCACAGCAGGTAGCCCGCGCCGGCCACCGTAAGCCAGCCCAGGACGCCGGGCAGGCCGGACAGCAGGGCCGCGAGGCCCGCCACCATCAGCAGCGTGTGCAGGACGTAGCCGCCGCAAAGTCCGGCCACGGCAGGGACGAAGCTGCGCTGCCGCAGCCCTGCGGTGATGGAGTAGGCCCAGTCCACGCCGGGGGTGCAGGCCAGGGCGACTGCCACCACTACAAAGGCGAAAAACAGCTGGGGATTCATGGCGGGCTCCTGTCCGTTGGGTACAGAACAAACCTTATGAAGTTTCCAGCCATAAGTGCTTACCATTTTCGCCCTCTGCGACGCGGAATTGGTAAGATACTTGCGTGATTGACCACATTGACAGAAACATTTTGCGCCACCTCAAAGAAGATGGCCGGATGACCGCCACGGCACTGGCCGCGAAGGTCGGACTCACGGTGGCGCCGTGCCACCGGCGGCTCCGGGACCTGGAGGCGTCGGGAGTGATCCGCGGCTACAAGGCGGACATCGATCCGGCCGCCGTCGGGCTGGGTTTCGAAGCCATTGTGTTTGTGACTTTGCGCCAGGTGGACCGCTCCACCATGGAGATCTTCGAGAACCGGGTGGCGGACAATCCCAACATCGTGGAGGCGCAGCGGCTCTTCGGCTCCCCGGACTACCTGCTGAAGGTCATCGCCGAGGACCTGCCTGGCTACCAGCGCTTCTACGACGCCGAACTCACGTCACTGCCCGGGGTTGAGCGGCTGACCTCCACTCTGGTGATGAAGAACCTGAAGTCGAATGCTGGTCCGCCGGTGTAGCTGCAACGCGGGGTCACCTACGGCCCATCCGAGGCCCTTCGATGGGCCGTAAGTGACCCCGCCTTGTCCTTGCGCGAAGGGTGGCTCAGTCCTGCAGCAGCCCGGTAGTGCGGTAGGGGATGACCTCGCGCAGGAACATGCTGGTGGAGGTTCGGACGATTCCCGGGCAGAGCCGGATCTCCTCGGACACGCGGTAGAGGTCGTCCGGGCTGGTGGCCACCACGCGGATCAGCAGGTCGGTGTCGCCGGCAGGGGCGTGGCATTCCAGGACCTCGGGGATCTTGCGGAGCGCCGCAATGGCCTCGTTGAGGTGGCTCTGGTCCAGTTCGGCGCTGACGGCCGCCGCCACACCCCGGCCCAGGGCGGCGGGGAGCACCCGGCTGCTGTTGGGACGGAGAGCGCCCGACGCCGTCATCCGCTCCAGGCGCGACTGGACAGTCGCGCGCGCCAGGCCCAGCCGTTGGGCCAGCACCATGATGGGGACGCGGGGGTCCTCGTCCAGGGCATTGAGGATGCGTTTGTCCGTGGCGTCCAATTGCTGCAATCTGATCAGTTCCTGTCGGTGTGTGCGGCCGGTATTAGTCAGACTGACCAACGAACGCCTTGCCGGTTGTGCCAACTGTATGGTGTCTGCTCAAATTGTGGCAACAAGGGCTGAGGCTACCGCCGAATCCCGCAGGCTACATGAACCCGGCACACCACCCGGCAATTGGACACCACCTCCCGCAAGGAGGACGCCGCTGATTGACACTTGTTCACACCACGGTCATTCTGCACACACGGCAAGAGCCCCTGAGCCACCGACGTCGGATCCCCGAAGTCATCGGTAGCTGAGGGGCTCTTGTGTATTGCCCCCTCCTACTGCAACGCGGGGTCACTTACGGCCCATCCGCGGCTCCTGGATGGGCCGTAAGTGACCCCGCGTTGCATTTGCGTAGGCTGGTTCCATGACCCCAGCCGGCCGCTTTGCCCCCAGCCCCTCCGGTGAACTGCATGTGGGAAACCTTCGCACCGCGATGCTCGCCTGGTTGTTCGCCCGGTCCACCGGACGGGACTTCCTGCTGCGCGTGGAGGACCTGGACCGGGCAAGGGCCGGCGCAGAGGCGGAGCAGCTCCGCGATCTGGAGGCCGTGGGCGTGACGTGGGACGGCGCCGTTGTACGCCAGAGCGACCGGGGTTCTGTCTACGCCGAAGCGATCGGGCGGCTGGCTGCTGCAGGCCTCACCTATGAATGCTTCTGCACTCGCCGCGAAATCCAGGAGGCGCCTTCGGCCCCGCACGCGCCGCTGGGCGCCTATCCGGGCACCTGCCGCGACCTCGATCCTGCCGAGCTGGAATTTAGGCGCTCCACACGGCCTGCCGCCGTCCGGCTCCGCGCCGAGGTAACGGAGTACACCGTGCGGGATGTGCTGCACGGCGAGTTCACCGCCGTGGTGGACGATTTTGTCCTGCGCCGCAACGACGGCGTGACGGCCTACAACATGGCCGTGGTGGTGGACGACGCCGCACAGGGCATCGACCAGGTGGTGCGGGGCGATGATTTGCTTCCCTCTACCCCCAGGCAGGCATATCTTGCGTCGTTGTTGAATATTCCTATTCCGGAATATGCGCATGTGCCGCTCGTGGTGAATTCCGACGGCGCCCGGCTGGCCAAGCGCGACGGTGCCGTCACGCTGGCCGACCTTTCCCGCGCGGGCGTTTCCGCAGCGGACGTGCGGGACCTCATCCTGCGGTCACTGGGACTGCCGCCCGGAACGTTGGAACACGCGCTCGCGGCGTTCCAACCGGCGAACCTCCCGCGGGAGCCGTGGGTGTGGAACGGCCCCTAGTACTACAGTCGCGTTTATTATGGGCTGCGTCGGCGGTTTAATCGGACTTTCGGCAGGGAACCTGTTAATCGTTGGTGGTGAGTGATGATATTTGTGTGGCGGACGTAGAAGAGTGGGCCGAAGGTCTGGAAGAAATCGGCGATCTTATTGGGCCGCGGTTTGTCCGGTCCGAACCACGCCGGAACGCTGTGGGGTATGTGCGCGGGCTGCTTTCGGATGAGGAACGGAAAAATTCCTGGACCCTGTCTGAACGCGCCGGGCACGGGACCCCGGATGGCATGCAGCGCCTGCTCTCGACCACCGACTGGGACCCGGATGCTGTGCGGGATGACCTGTTCACCTACGTCAACCGCCACCTGGGCGATCCCGGCGGGATCCTGATCATTGACGAGACCGGATTCCTCAAGAAGGGCGCCGCCTCAGCCGGGGTCGCACGCCAGTATTCGGGCACGGCAGGGCGGGTGGAGAACTGCCAGATCGGGGTGTTCCTGACATATTCCGCCCCGGCCGGGCGCACCCTGCTGGACCGGGAACTCTACCTGCCCAAAACCTGGGCCGATGACCGGGAAAGATGCACCCGGGCCGGGATCCCCAAAACCCGGGAATTCGCCACGAAACCGGTACTGGCCGCGGACATGATCGACCGCGCCCTGGATGCCGGGATCCCGGCCCGCTGGGCCACCGGGGACGCGGTCTACGGCCAGCACACAGGGCTGCGCCGCCGCCTGGAAGCCAGAGGATTGCATTACGTGCTGGCCGTGCCCATGAACCAAAACATCATCGCCCCCACCGCCTGGCCGGGCGAGCAATGGCGTGCCGATAAACTCATCGCTTCCCTGCGCGCCAATGCCTGGCGGACCCGCACCGCCGGGGCCGGAACCAAGGGCGACCGCCTCTACTCCTGGGCACGGACCCGCATCAACGGACCCGCCGAAACCGGAGAACACTGGCTGCTGGCCCGCCGCTCCCTGAAAGACCCCACCGACCTGGCCTACTACATCTGCCACGGCCCCAACCGGGTCTCCCTCGCCGAACTGGTCCGGATCGCCGGCGCCCGCTGGGCGATCGAGGAAACCTTCCAAACCTCCAAGGGCGAAACCGGACTGGACCACTACCAGGTCCGCCAATACACCGGCTGGTACCGGCACATCACCCTCTCCATGTTCGCCCAGGCCTTCCTGACCGTGATCCGCTCCAAAAAAGGGGCGCTGCCGCCGGAGGCGGGGAACTGATCCGGCTCTCGCTGCCCGAAATCAGGCGGCTGCTCGTCCGGCTCGTCTGGCACCGCACCACCAGCCCGAAACACGTCCTGGAATACTCAACCTGGCGACGAAAACACCAACACCGCGCTCGATACTGTCATTACAAGGCCCGCGGACACACCCCATAAACGCGACTGTAGTACTAGTTGCCCTTACCCCTGGCCGGCGGTGAGCTTGCGGAGATCCGCCTTGCGGATCTTTCCGCTGGCTGTGCGCGGCATGTCATCCACAAACACCACGGACTTGGGGATCTTGTAACGCGCCAGCCGTCCCTCAAGATGTGCGCGCAACTCGGCTTCCGTGAGCTGGGCGCCCTCACGCAGGAGCACCACGGCCCGGGGAACTTCGCCCCACTTGTCGTCGGGTACGCCGATCACGGCCACGCTGCCCACCGCATCCAGCTCCGTGATGGCCTGTTCCACTTCGGCCGGATAGATGTTTTCGCCGCCGGAGATGATCATGTCCTTGAGGCGGTCGGACACGAAGACAAAGCCGTCGTGGTCCTTGTAGCCCATGTCTCCGGACTTGAACCAGCCGCCCGCGTCATACGATTCGGCGCTTGCCTCGGGCCGGTTCCAGTATTCGTGGATCACGTTGGGCCCTTTGATCTGGATTTCTCCCACGGATCCCGATGCGGCCGCCGTGCCATCGAAATCGGCGATCCGCACATCCGTGAAGAAGTGCGGAAGGCCGGACGAACCTGCCTTGTCCCGCGACCGGGCGGCCGGCAGACTGGTGGCGCCGGGGGCGGTCTCCGTCATGCCGTAGCCATTCGAGAAGCGCAGGCCACGCAGTTCATAGGCCTCCAAGACGCGCAGGGGAACCGCAGATCCGCCACACGTGAGTTTGTTCAACGAACTGAGGTCTGTGGTGTCCCAGTCCGGATGCTCGCACAGCATCTGGTAGGTCGTGGGCACTCCACTGATGGTGGTGGTGCGGTGCTTTTGGATGAGTTCAAGGATCCGCCGGGGATCGAACTTGGGCTCAAGGACCACCGTCCCGCCCTTGAGGAGCGTGGGCAGGACACCCATGTTCAGGGAGGCCACGTGGAACATCGGCGAGATCATCAGGGCGACATCAGTGGAAGCAAAATCAAAGTCGATCACAACGCTCATGCAGTTCCACACGATGTTCCCGTGCGTCAGCAGAGCCCTTTGGGATGCCCGGTGGTGCCGGAGGTGTAAAGGATCATGGCGCCATCGTCCAGGCCCACCGCTTCGTCCGCGTACTGGTCCGCGCCCGAGGCGAGGACCGCTTCGAAGTCTTCCGGCGCCGTCGTGCCTTGTCCGCCGGCATCCCCAGAGTTGGCCGCGCCGTCGGTGGAATCATCCACCGAGATGCGCCGGTTCACGCCGGTGCCGGCCACTCCGGCGGCGGCAAGGACGTCCAGGCTCCCGGCATGGATCAGTGTTGCTGCTCCACAGTCCTGGAGCTGGAACTGGACCTCCGGCGGTGCCAGGCGGGTATTGAGGGGGACGAAGATGGCGCCCAGCTGTCCGCACGCGAAGAGGGTTTCCAGGAAGGACGGGTGGTTGTCGCCCAAATAGGCCACCCGGTCCCCCTTGGCCACTCCGCTGTCCCGGAGGGCATTGGCCAGCCGGACGCTCCGGTCAGCGAGCTGTTCGTAGCTGATTTCCCGGTTTCCATTGATGAGCGCTGCTTTACTGCCCGACTTGGGGCGGCGGCGCTGCAGCCACGAACCGATGCCGAAGTTCTCCACGGCGAATCCTTTCTAAAGCGAGGGTAGCCCGTCATAGCGGACGTGGAACGAAGGATCAGGACTTCACGGTGAGGAGGTCGTTGTTCTTGGGTTCCCGGGTGAGCAGGATGAACACGATTGACACCACGGACATGATGGCCAGGTAGGTCACCACCGATGCCGTGTCCTGGCCGGAGTCCTTGAAGATCTGGGCAACGATTCCGGGAGTGAACCCCGCGCCCAGTAGGGTGGCCAGCTGGTAGCCGAGTGAAGCACCGGTGTAGCGGGACGTGGTGCCGAACTGCTCCGATACAAAGGCCGCCAAGGGCCCGAACAGCGTGGAGTGGATCATCAGGCCGATGGCGAACGCCACGAAGATCAGCATGATGTTGTTGGAGGACAGCAGTTGGAACATCGGCACGAGATAGATGATGAACAGGACCAGGCCTCCGATCATGACCGGGCGCCGTCCGAGTTTGTCGGAGAGCTTGCCGCCCAGGATGACAAACACGATGGACAGGGCCGACGCTGCGGCAAACGCGTAGAGCACGCCCTGCCGGTCCGCGCCCTTGGATACGGCAAAGGTGACCGAGAACGTTGCCAGCACCACCTGGAGGGCAAAGCCCGCCGCCCCGGCCAGCATGGTGAAGATCAGCCTCTTGGGGCGCCGCAGCACCTGCAGCAGCGGGATGTCCCGCTTGCTGGTGAGGCCCCGCCGGCTGGCTTCCAGGTCCGCCTTTGCCCGCTCTGCTTTCTCCTGCTCTAGCGCGGCCTTGAAGATGGGGCTCTCGGAGACTTTGAGGCGGACGAACATGCCCACGCCCAGCAGGAGGAAGGAGAGCAGGAAAGGCACGCGCCAGCCCCAGCTGAGGAACTGGTCATTGGGCAGGGCCGAAAATGCGCCCATGGCAAGGGTGCCGAGTACGGCGCCGGTGGGCGCGCCGGCGTTCACGAAGGATGCAGCGAATCCACGCTTGCCGGATTCGGAATGCTCCAGCGCCATCAGTGCTGCGCCGCCCCACTCGCCTCCCACGGCAATGCCCTGGAAGACGCGGAGGATGACGAGGAGAACAGCGCCCCAGGGGCCTGCCACGGAGGCGTCCGGAACCAATCCGATGAGCGTGGAGGCGATGCCCATCATCAGCATGGAGATGATCAGCATGTTCTTGCGGCCGAGCTTGTCGCCAAAGTGGCCGAAGATGATGCCGCCCAGGGGGCGGGCTACATAGCCAGCGGCGAACGTGCCGTAGGCGGCTACTACGCCCACCCAGTCGTCCATCCCGCTGAAGAAGACCTTCGGGAAAACCACGGCGGCGGCGGTGGCGTAGAGGAGGAAGTCGTAGTACTCGATGGTGCTGCCCAGGTAGCTGGAGGCGATGACGGTGCGTGCTTCCTTGCGACGCTCGGCAGTGCCCATGGCTTGCAGCTGGTTGACTCCGGACATGATTGTTCCTTTTGACTACGGAAGTGGAGGAAGGGGGATTTACTTGTAGAACCGGGCGAGGAATTCGGCGACGACGGCGGGGCGTTCCTGGCCTTCGATTTCGATAGTGCTGGCGACCTTGATCTGGGCGCCACCCTTGACCTCTGTGACTTCGGCGATGGTGGCCTGCATGCGGATGCGTGAGCCCACCTTCACGGGGGAGGTGAAGCGGACTTTGTCCAGGCCGTAGTTGACCTTGGTGGTGACGCCGTCCACGTCGAACAGCTCGCCCCAGAACGGGATGATGAGCGAGAGGGTGAGGAAGCCGTGGGCGATCGGGGCGCCGAACGGGCCGTCTTTGGCGCGTTCCGGGTCAACGTGGATCCACTGGTCGTCCCCCGTGGCATCCGCGAATTTGTTGATCTGTTCCTGCGTGATCTCTACGTACTCGGTGACACCGAGATCAGTGCCGGAAAGGGTGAGCAGTTTGTCGAAGTCGACGACGAGGTTGGGCATCTTTGCCTCCTGTAGTGGGATGGATATTTAGGGAAGTACGACGGCGGGGCGCCGGGTTGGGGCAGGTACGCGCGGTTCAGCGCGTGAAAGCGCTCTCGCCGGTCAGGGCTCGGCCAACGATGAGCGCGTTGATCTCGTGGGTGCCTTCGTAGGAATAGACGGCTTCGGCGTCGGCGTGGAACCGGGCCACGTCGGTCTCGAGGGTGATGCCGTTGCCGCCCACCACTTCGCGGGCCAAAGCAACGGTTTCGCGCATCTGCAGGCAGACCTGCATCTTGGCCAAGGCTGAGTCCTGGTCGCGGTAGATGCCCTTGGCCTGCTGCTCGGTCAGCCGCACCACCAGGGACAGTGAGGAGGTGACGTTGCCCAGCATCCGGGCCAGTTTCTCCTGGACCAGCTGGAAGGATCCCAGCGGACGGCCAAACTGCCGGCGTTCAGTGACGTAGCGGAGGGCGGCTTCGAAGGCGCCGGCCTGGATCCCGGTGGCGATCCACGCGACGTCCGAACGCATGGCCCGCAGCATCGCTGCCACGTCCCGGAAGGAGTTCACGTTGTGCAGCCGCATGGACTCCTGCACGCGCACGCCGTTGAGAGTGATGTGGGCGTTCTGCATCATCCGCAGGGCGGTTTTGTGGAGGATCTTCTCCAGCGTCACGCCCTCCGCCTGGCGGTCCACCAGGAAGGCCTTCACTTGCCCGTCGGCCACGTCCCGGGCGAACACCGCGAGAACATCGGCGCTGACGGCACCGCCAATCCAGCGCTTGGCGCCGTCCAGGATCCAAGTATCCCCTTCCCTGCGGGCCGTCGTGGAGAGCCCGCCGGCGATATCCGAACCGGATTCCGGCTCGGTGAGGGAAAAGACGCCCTTGAGCGAGAAGTCGATCACCTTGGGCATCCACTCCTGCTGCTGTTCAGCCGAGGCGCCCACCCGGATGGCCGTGCGGAAAAGCCCGGCCTGCGAGGTGTACCAGGTGGCCAGCGAAGCATCCGTGCGGGCCAGCTCGAAGATCCGGAAGCCCTGATAGATGCCCCGCGCCGGAATTCGGTCCCCATCCGGGGCGCCCGTGAGTTCGGCCGGTTCCATCAGGTCCAGAGCGATCAGTGGCTGGGCGAGTTCGGCCGGGAATTCCCCGCGTTCCCAGTGATCGGCCAGAAGTGGGCGGGCTTTCTCGTCTAGGAAGCTGCGAAGCCTGCCCAGAACCGCGCGTTCGTCCCGGGTCAGGAGGGATTCGGCGTCGTAATAGTCACAGACGTCGTAGAGCCTGGTCTGTTCGGCCGTGCCGGCGCTCATGTCAGCCTCCGAGCCCGAGCAGACGGACGGCATTGTGCTTGAGGATCTTGGGACGGACTTCGTCTTTGAGCGGCAGGTCCGCAAACGCGCCGAGCCACTTCTGCGGGGTGATCAGCGGGAAGTCAGTGCCGAACAGCACCTTGTCCTGCAGCACCGAGTTGGCCATGCGGACCAGGGACTCCGGGAAGTACTTGGGAGACCAGCCGGAGAGGTCTATGAAGACGTTCGATTTGTGGGTCGCGATCGAGTTGGCTTCGTCCTGCCAAGGCACGGAGGGGTGGGCCATGATGATCTGCAGTTCAGGAAAGTCTGCAGCGACGGCGTCCAGGAGCAGCGGGTTGGAGTAGGCCAGTTTGATGCCGTAACCGCCGGGCAGTCCGGCTCCCATGCCGTTCTGGCCGGTGTGGAAGATGACCGGGAGGCGGAGTTCCTGCAGGGTTTCCCAGAGGGGATAGAACACTTCGTTGGACGGGTCGAAGCCTTGCAGGCTCGGGTGGAACTTGAATCCCCGCGCACCGAGGTCTTCAGCCTGGCGCATGGCACCCCGGATCGCTTCGGGTCCCGTGCGGGGATCCACGCTGCCAAAGGGAATCAGCACGTCATTGTTCCGGGCCGCACCGGCGATCAGGTCGTCGATGCTGTTGGGCTCATGCTTGAGCTGGGTGCGGGCGTCCACGGTGAACACCACGGCCGCCATATTCAGTTCGCGGTATATTTCTGCGATCCGGTCCAGCGACGGCGAACGGTCCTCGGCCTTGAAGTATTTGGCGGAGGCTTCGGTGAGGGCTGGCGGCAGGGATTCGTGGCCGTGGCCGTCCACTTCGAGGTGGACGTGCATGTCGATCGCATCGAGTTTGGCGGCGTCGATGCCCAGTTCATAGCGCATATCGGATTCCTTAGCGGGCAGTGGACTAGCGGGCGGGGGCCGGCTCGGGCTTGAGCTCGTCGGGCAACGGGAGGAACTCCTCTCCGAAGCTCTGCAGCTTGTCGCCAAAGAGAGCATCAAAGTTTTCGATCAGGTCCGTGTAGCCCCAGCCGCCTTCGCGGTATTCGGTGGCCGCTGCCTCCGGGTGGGTCCAGACCTGCAGCCGGTCTCCGCCGGCGCCGATGGCCTGGCCGGTGATGTTGGCAGCCTCATCCGAAGCGAGGAAGGCAATGAGGCCCGCGACGTCGTCGGCCGTGCCGAAACCGAGGTCATGCCGGAAGAAGGACGGCATTGCCTCGCCGCGCTCATCCGCTTCCACAGCCTTCTGGAAATACGGGACGGTCTTGGTCATCGCCGTGGCGGCCACCGGAATCACGGAGTTCACGGTCACGCCAGCCTTCTTCATTTCCAGCGCCCAGGTGCGGACCATGCCCACAATCCCGGCCTTCGCCGCGGCGTAGTTGGTCTGGCCGAAGTTGCCGCGCTGGCCCGTCGGGGAACCGATGGTGATGATGCGGCCCTGGACGTTGTTTTCCTTGAAGTAGGCAAAGGCCTCGCGGACGCAGGTGAAGGTGCCCTTCAGGTGGACGTTGATGACCAGGTCGAAGTCCTCGTCGGTCATCTTCAACAGGCTCTTGTCCCGCAGGATCCCGGCGTTCGTGACCAGGATATCGAGGCGGCCGAACTCAGCAACTGCCTTCTCCACCAACTGCTTGGCTACCTCTGTGGTGCCCACGGGAGCTACGACGGCGACTGCACTGCCGCCGTCGGCCTCGATGAGTGCGACGGCTTCGGCCGCCACATTGGCGTCGACGTCGTTAATAACGACGGCGGCGCCCTGGCGGGAGAGTTCCCGGGCGTAGGAGAGGCCAAGGCCCCGTCCGCTTCCGGTGACGATTGCTACTTTGCCTGTCAGGCTCATGGCTGCTCCTTTGCATTGCGCCTTGCGGCGGATCTCCTGGGGAGCCGGCAGGTGAGGCCCGTCTCCGTTGTCTGGTTCAATCAAAAACCAGATCCTTGAAAATGTCAATCATTTATTTCTGCATCGAAAATGCGATAGGCCCTCAAACGGCGAATAAGCGCCTCCCAGCCGGAGATTCCGGCCGGGAAACGCTCGTCGCCGGCGCTAAGCCGGGATGGCCGTTAGTTGGGATGCCAACAGTTTCCAGGTCCCGGCCTCGCGGACCCAGACGGAGGTGGAGAGATTGCGGACCGTTCGCAGGGCTCCGGACACGGTCAGTTCCGCTTCCATGGAGCCCGTGACCACGGCGCAATCCCCGGCCCGCGCTATCTGTTCGGCGGTAGCGTCGATCCGGTGGTAGCGGATCAGACCCTTGCGGCAAGCAGCGGAAAAGGATGACTTAGTGTCCCGGTGGCCGGTCGAATGCGTGTAGATGAAGCGGTCGTCACAGAGATCGTCGAAGGTGTCGAAGTCGCCGTTGACCAGCGCTGCGAAGCGTCGTTGTTCGGCCCGGCGCACGTCTTCTTCCGCGGCTGGCCCGGCCTGGCCAGTCGCGTGCACTGTTGCTGCGCTGCCTGCGGTGGCCATTAGTTCACCGGGACCGATGACGTAGCCTCTGCCGTGCGGGCGGACGTGCCGGGGGCAAAGAAGCTGACGATTGCGGCGATTGCGGCGGCAATGCCCAGGATCCCGACGGCGGCCGGCATCCCTCCGGCTGCCGCGCCCAGCGCGGCAATGATGAACGGTGAGATGAACTGGCCGATCCAGAGGGCGCTGGTCCAGATGCCGGTGCCCGTTCCGCGGACCTCGAGAGCAAGCAGGTTCACGGCCCAGGTGAGCAGGGTCGGCAGCAGCAGTCCGGCGCCGGCGCTGGCGAGCATGGCACCGGTCATGACTGCCGGAACGCTGCCCGCGAACCAGATCACGATGAATCCGACGGCGGACAGGCCGAACGCGACCGGCATGAGCCGGTGCGGTCCGAATTTTCCGATGGCACGGAAGGAGAATGCACCTACGGCGGTGGCCAGCGAAGCCAGCGCCGCCATCAGGCCGATGCCGCCGATATCCGTGAGCCCCTGGCCGGCGAGCAGGAATGAAAGGTGGACTACGAGGGTGTAGAAAACGATGCCGCCGAACAGAGTCACGAGGGCGGGCCTGATGATCTGGGTCCACGGCACCGCCTGGCGGAGATGTTTGGTGGGCTGCTTCACCGGTTCCCAGAGCACAAACATCATCGGCACGGCGATCAGAATGCTGATGGCGTAGAGCCAGAACGGTGCACGCCAGCTCAGTGAGCCCAGCGCGCCGCCCGCTGCCAGGAAGACCGTGGCGCTGATGGTGGTGACAACAGTCTGCAATGAAAGGTACTTGTTGCGGCGCTGCGCCGAGTAGTAGTCACCCAGGAGCGTGGTGCAGCACGTCATGATGAAGCCCTCGCAGATGCCGACGCCCACCCTGGTCACAACAATGGCCTCGAGGCTGTCCATGAAGAAGGGGGCGACGCCGAGGACGGCGTAAGCAACCATCGCCACCACCAGCACCTGCTTGCGTCCCACCTTGTCTGCCACGGCACCTGCCATGGGGGCCACGATGGCCACCATCAGCGCGGGCACCGTCAGCATCATCGGCACGAGGACAGCCACCCCCGGGGTGGCTGCGAAAATCTGCATGAGATTCGGAAGGGACGGCGCGAGCAGGACGGCGCCGAGAACGGGAAGGCAACTTCCGATCAGGAGCAGGATGCCCTGGAATGTTGTGCCCGAACGCTCGGAGGCTCCGGGGGCGGCTCCATTCGCGATGAGGCCTGTGGGGGTCGGGAGAATCGCCATTGAGATCCCTTTGCTGGGTCGCGGCGCGCGGTCATCCTCGCGCCTGTCGTTAGCCCAGAGTGCCCCAGCTTTAGTCGTTAAACAATAGATTTTCGAAAATAAGGCAATTCTAAGGTGATTACCGGGCGCTTGCTGCGGCTTCCGCCGGCTCGGCCAGGACTGATGCGAGGAGGGTGTCGGTGGTCCGCTGCAGGTGGCGGCGAAGGGACTCGACTGCTTCGTCGGCCTTGCGGGAAGTCGCCAGATCCATCAATTCGCGGTGTTCGGCACTGACATCGCGGCTTCCTTCCACTGCCGTTCCCGAAAGCTGGCGGTACAACTCCGAACTGTCGCGCAGCGTGCGGGTGAAGGCAATCAGCCGGGGCTGCCGCAGCCAACGCCGAGGGCGTCGTGGAAGGCGGCGTGGGCGGCGCTCCACTCCTCGGTGGTGCCGGGTTCGCCTGGGTGGGTCAGGGGTGCCCGCTCGAGGCGGTGGTGTGTTGCCACGACATTGGCCTCCCAGCCCATGTCCCCGGACTCGATGGAGCGCTGCAAGGCCAGACCCTCAAGCCGGATCCGCAGATCGTTCAGGTCGATCAGGTCATTCCGGGAGATGGTGATGACCCTGAACCCTTGGTTCGGCGCAAGCGCCACCAGGTGCTGTTCGGCCAGACGGACCAGGGCCTCGCGGACCACTGCCATGCTGACGCCGAATTCTTTCGACAGTGCAGCAAGTCGCAGCGGGCTGCCCGGAAGATAGCGCCCCTTGAGGATCCCGGCACGAAGCTGTTCGTAGACGTGCTCGGTCAGGGTCGAGCCGCTGGTGGTGGTTGCCATGCCTCCAAGATAGTCGATCAACGTGAATCCTGTAATTTTCGATAATTCTTGAATTCATGAAAAATCTCTGCAATGCTTGCCACAACCCCGTCATTTTTTGCACGCAGGCATGGTTTCAAGGGAGAAAATCGCATGTCAGATTACGCATCAAACCCATCGGACATGCCGGAGGCCGCCGTCACCGCCCGCGTCCACGATGTGGCAATCGTCGGGCTTGGGCCCGTGGGCCAGGTGCTGGCGCTGTTGCTGGCCCAGCAGGGGAACGACGTCGTGGTCGTCGAGAAGCAGACTGAGCCCTATCCGCTTCCCCGAGCCGTCCACTACGACGGCGACATTTCCAGGGTCCTTGACGGCCTGGGCCTTGCCGACTTCATGGCTGAGTTCTCCTCCGCCTCGGATATCTACGAGTGGCAGAACGCAGCGCGGGAAACCCTGCTGCAGTTCAGGTTCCCCATGGAGGGCTCCCAGGGCTGGCCGGAATCCACCATGTTCAACCAGCCGACCCTGGAGGGCAGGCTCCGGCAGCGGGCCGGTGAATTCCCCAACATCCGGGTCCTGCGCGGCACGGAGGTGGTAGGCGTCGAACAGGGCGAAGACCACGCCACCCTTGCCATCACCAGCCCCACGCTCAAACACAAGAAGCTGCGCGCCCGGTACGTGGTGGGCTGCGACGGGGCCAAGAGCTTTATCCGCCAGTACATGAACACCGCGGTCACCGACCTGGGATTCTTCTATGACTGGCTGATAGTGGACATCCTGCCGCAGGAGGCAAGGGAATGGACACCGGACAACCTGCAGGTATGCGACCCCGTCCGCCCCACCTCTGCCGTCAATGGCGGACCGGGCCGGCGCCGCTTCGAATTCATGCGGATGCCCCAGGACAACCTCACAACCTTCGACACGGACCAGACGGCGTGGGCACTCCTCGAACCATGGGGCATCACCCCCGCGAATGCGGCGCTGGAACGCCGCGCCCTCTATACCTTCCAGGCCAGGTTTGCGTCGGCCTGGCGTGACGGGCGGCTTTTCCTGGCCGGCGACGCAGCCCACCAGATGCCGCCGTTCTTCGGCCAGGGCATGGTCAGCGGCGTGCGGGACGCGGTGAACCTGGGCTGGAAGCTTGACCTTGTCCTGCGCGGTGCTGCTGCGGACGTCCTGCTGGACACCTATGATTCGGAATGCTCAGCACACGTCCAGCACGCCATTGGCATGTCGGTCGAGCTGGGCAAGGTCATCTGCGAAACCGATCCGGCTGCCGTGGCGGCGCGGGACGCGCACTTCCTCGCCAAGGGCCCGGACCCCGTATCGGCGCTGCCTCCCATCCCGCCGGAACGGCTGGGCCGCGGCGTCGTCCCGGGCGGCGAGCCGCTCGCTTCCCCCGTGGCAGGCATCATCGGCATGCAGGCACGCGTCACGTTCCCCGATGGCGTCACGGACCTGCTGGACCGACGCACGTTCGGCAGCTTCACGCTCATCTGCGACGGTTCCGCTGTGAGCCAGCAAGCCGCCGTCGAACTTTCCGATTGCTTTCCCGCCGGGGTTCCCGGCTGGGTGGTCCGCGTTCTGCCGGCGGGGTCGGCGCTTCCAGCGGATGTACGTACAGAAAGCACGACGGCGGCGCCCGGCGGCGTGCTGACGGTGGCCGACGCGGGCGGCCGGTACTTGGACTACCTCGCCGGATACGGCCACATTGCCCAACTGTTCCGTCCCGACTTCTACATCTACGACGGCGCCGCGGACCTCGCAGAGCTGCACAGTCTTATCACGGGCCTGGGCGACAGCCTGAACTCGACCGAAACCGAACTCTCCAGGAGCACAGCGCCATGACCCTCAAAGACAACGACGCCGTCATCGTCGCCATCGGCCGCTCACCCATCGGACGGGCAGGCAAAGGCACCCTGACTGCCATCCGCCCCGACGACCTGGCCGCCGAGGTCTTCGCCGGGGTCCTGGCGAAAGTTCCCGATCTGCCCCTCAGCCAATTCGAAGACCTGCATCTGGGCTGCGCCCAGCCCCAGGACGAGCACGGCTGGAACATGGCCCGGCGGGTCGCGGTGCAACTGGGCGCCGATCTGTTGCCCGGAACCACCGTCAACCGGTACTGCGCGTCCTCACTTCAGGGCGCACGGATGGCCTTCCACGCCATCCGTGCCGGTGAAGGCCGCGGCTATCTGGTGGGAGGCGTGGAGTGCGTCTCCCGGTACGGAGAAAACCGGGAGGCCACCAACCCCGGGTTCGCCGACGCCTCGGCGCGGACCGCCCGCATTGTGTCCACGGGTGCAACGTGGTCCGACCCGCGGCTCGAGGGCCTGCTCCCGGACTACTACATGTCCATGGGCCACACCGCAGAAAACGTGGCCACGCTGACCGGGACCACCCGGCCCGAGATGGATGCGTTTGCCGCCCGCTCCCAGCAGCGGGCAGTCGCTTCTGCCGCGAACGGGTTCTTTGCCCGCGAAATAATCCCCGTGACCGGCCCCGACGGACAGGTGTTCAGCACCGACGACGGGCCGCGGCCAGGCACGACAGCGGAGAAGCTGGCCGGACTGAAGCCCGTGTTCAGGGAAGACGGCAGCGTCACGGCCGGAAATGCCTGCCCGTTGAATGATGGCGCGGCGGGGTCGGTCATTGTGTCCGCGGAACTGGCCCGCGAGTACGGACTGACCCCGCTGGCACGCATCGTCTCCACGGGAGTGACCGGCCTGTCACCCGAGATCATGGGACTGGGGCCGGTGGAGGCCAGCCGGATGGCCCTCCGGCGGGCAGGACTCGGCATCAAGGACATGGGCATCGTCGAACTAAACGAAGCGTTTGCCGCCCAGGTGCTTCCCTCGGCCCGCCAACTGGGCATCGACATCGACGAACAACTGAATCCGCACGGCGGCGCCATCGCCTTGGGCCATCCGTTCGGTGCCACCGGCGTCCGCTTGCTCACCACCCTGATCAACGGGCTGGACACCCGCGACCAGCAGTTCGGGCTGGCCACGATGTGCGTTGGCGGCGGCCAGGGAATGGCGATGGTGATCGAGCGCCTCAGCTGAGGGCACGCTTCGGTTGCCGGCTCTCGACGCACACCGGAACTCATCCACCAATGAAGGGCGGTTGCGGAACTCACGTTCCGCAACCGCCCTTCGGTCTTCAGCCCAGCTGCCGGTACTTCCTCTGGCTAGGACCGGCCAGCGATCGAGAGGAAGGCCTGCCGGAGCTCGTCATCCGGAGAGTCCCCTGCCTTGTCAGCCCGGAACGCAATGAACTTATCCGGCCGGACCAAAATGGCTCCGGCGGCTGTGTGGCCGCGGTCCCGGATCCACGCACAACGGGGATCGAGGTAGTCCCCGCTGGAGTGCCCCACCGTGAAGGCATTCAGAGCAAGGCCCTCCTCTGAGGCGATGCGGCGGGCCGCCTCGACCCACTCCCGGCCCTCTTCGCCCGCGATGAGGATGTATTCGCCGGAGCCACCAAGGTCCTGGACCGCGGAGCGGTTGCCGCGATGGTCTTCCAGCCAGGCATGCGGCAGCGGAGAGCCCGGACGCGTCGATGGCTGGTAGATCCGGATTTCCTCGATCGGTTCCGGTTCCTGGCTGCCGTCGGGCACAATGGCAGCCGAATCGTAGCGGAATCCGACCTCAACGTTGTGTTCCCGGAACTCCATCGACTGCGCGGCAATCACCGCGCTCAACACGGCGCGGAAGCCGTCGTCGGCGGCGTCCTCGCTCCAGACCCGCCGCAAGGAGGCCAGGTTGTCCTCGGTGCTGTTGGCCGGGCTGACACCGAGGGCCTCCCCGATGGCCATGTGGTTCATGGCGTTCTCCGTGGACCGGCGGACATTGGTGGCGGCCACCGGCTGCCGCTCGGCCTGGTAGGTCTCCAGTAGCCCGGGCGAGGCCTGCCCGCGCAGGACCGCGGCGGTCTTCCAACACAGGTTGTAGGCATCCTGAATGGCGGTATTCAGGCCCAGTCCGCCCGTGGGACCATGGCGGTGCGCTGCGTCCCCGAGCAGGAACACCCGGCCCTCCTGGAAACGCTCGGCGACCAAGGCCTCAAAGGTCCAGCGACTGATCTTGTTGACGGTGAGCTCAAGATCAGGCAGGCCGAGCGCGTTCTTCATGTTCGCGATCAGGGCCTCATCGTCGGCCACCCTCTTGTCGTCGAAGGCGTAGTTCTCGTGGAAGACCCATTCCTGCGAGTCAGGTCCCCAGTTGTCGGGTCCCATCGCCACAAGGAGGGTCAGCAGGCCGGTGTGGGCAGGCCACATCCAGTTGATCAGGACACTGGGATCCTTGAGGTACTTACTGAGGTCCGCCGTGAAATGCACCGAGACGGTGTAAAGGATGTTGCGCTGGCCAAGGAGTTCTATGCCCGCGTCGGCACCGACTTTCCGCCCGCCGTCGCACCCGTAGAGGTACTGGCTACGGACCGTATACGTCTCACCGGTGTCCTTGTTGAGGACGGTGGAGGTAACGCCGTCGTCGTCCTGGGTGAAGGACAGCAGCTCGTGGTTGAACCGGGTCGCGTCCTGGTTCTTCCGCTTGGCGTGCGCAAGGAGTACAGGTTCCAGGCGCAACTGGGGCAGATTGGTCATCCGGCAAGGGCTCGCGGCGATGTAATCCGGGTCCGTGTAGCCGGCTCCCCACACCTCCTGGCTGGCGATCTCCCGCCCATAGACGGGGTCATCCCCGTTCAAGCCCGCGTACCAGGCGGTCCTGGCCATCGCTTCCGGCGGGGTTCCCGCCTCGTAGATGTCCGCGGCCACGCCGAGTTTGCGGAAAATCTCCATGGAACGCTGGTTGACGACGTGCGCCTTGGGCAAGGTGGACGTTCCGGGCAGGGCACTGACCAGCAAATGCTCAATGCCCAGATCGGACAGGAGCATCGAAGCCGTAAGTCCGGCCCCTCCTCCACCGACAATAAGGACGGGAACTTCGATATCTGACACTGAATCCTCCACGCTGAGTAAGTGATCTCGGGCACGTTTCGTGCCACCGCCATCCTTTCCCAGTTTTAACCACTAATCAAGAGATTATCGAGAATTTATTGACATTCCGAGAATCCTGGGTTCTGATGGAGGCTGGAGCCGGTGCCAGAATCCCGGTCATCTGCCTTCGATGAAAGGGACAACGATGTCGACCAATGAGCAGTCCAACTACCTGCGCAATCCCAAGCCGCGGCCAATCACGGCACCCAAGCTGCATCATGCAACCTTCATGACGATGGATGTGGACGCCATGGTGCACTTCTACGAACTGGTCTGCGGCCTTCAACCGGTGTACTACTCCTCGCACGCCGCCTGGCTCACCAACGATGAAGCCAACCACCGCATCGCGCTCCTGCGCCTGCCCGGCACCAAGCCGCCGGTGGACAAGCCCCACACCGCAGGCCTGCACCATACGGCGTTCGAGTACGCCACGTTTGACCAGTGGCTGGATAACTACGAGCGTCTCCGCGACCAGGGCATCCTCCCGGCGGTGTGCCTGGACCACGGCATGACCATGTCCATGTACTACGTGGATCCTGACGGCAACGGTATCGAAATCCAGGTGGATAACTTCGGGGACTGGGGCCTGTCCAAGGAATGGATGTGGGCAGCGCAGGAATTCTCCGAAGACCAGGTAGGCCCCCAGTTTGATCCGGAGAAGCTGGTCCAGGCCCGCAGGGACGGCCTCGACGGCGACCAGATCCACAAGAGCGCCTATGCGGGAAAGTACCGGCCGGACAATGAGAGCCCCGACATGTCCTTCCCGGACCCTTGGCCAGCCCGGATCGCGGCCAATCCGGCCCTCGCGGACGGCGTCCCCTTCCCACCCAGCGCCGACGTCGCGCCGGGAATCGACTAGAAGGGCTGCTGACAATGCGCATCGCTAACCTCAAAGGCCGTTCAGTCCTCCTCAAGGCGGGCAAAGCCCTCGACATCGAACGGGCCAGTCACGGCGCCTTCGCTGCAGATCCCCTGTCCGTCTACCAGGACTGGGACGCATTCCGAAGCTGGGCGGACGGTGCTGACTACTCCGCCGCCGAGCCCTTCAACGAGGACCACCTTTGTGCTCCCGTTCCCAACCCGCGGCAGATCTTTGCCATCGGCCTCAACTACAAGGACCACGCCGACGAGGCCAGCCTTCCATACCCGGAGCACCTCATCGTCTTCACCAAGTTCCAGTCCTCGCTGGCCGGGCCAAATGTGACGGTGGACCTCCCCTCCGACAGCGTTGACTACGAAACCGAACTCGTCGTCGTTGTCGGCAAAGAAGGCTACAAAGTTGCCGAGGAGAAGGCCTGGGACCATGTTGCGGGGCTGAGCCTTGGCCAGGATTACAGCGAGCGTGTTGTGCAGCGCCGCGGTCCGGCCGCCCAGTTCAGCCTCGGCAAGTCGTACCCGAACTTCGCACCGTTCGGGCCCGCCGTGGTCACCACGGATGAACTTGACGACAAGAATTCACTCCGTATTTCCGCGGTTCTTGAAGGTCCCGGGGTGGAAGGCCGATGGACAGTCCAGGACGGCAATACGCGCGACCTGATCTTTTCAGTGCCGCGGATCGTCTCGGACCTTTCCCAGGTGGTGACCCTGCAGCCGGGGGACCTCATCTTCACCGGGACGCCCGCCGGGGTGGGAATGTCGCACGGCATTTTCCTCAAGTCCGGCAACGTCCTCACCAGCACCCTTGAGGGTATTGGGTCCATCCGTAATCAGTTCGCCTAACGGCTTTCTGTAGTACCAGCACAATCCAGGAAGGGCAACGATGCCTCCAGAAGTCCAGGCCCAGGCCGTCACCGTCCCGCCGGTGATGTGGGCTCCCAGTCCGGAACAGCGCGAGTCGACCCGGCTCTGGGACTTCATGGAGCACGTCTCCCGGGACCGGGGCATCGGCCTGTCCACGTACCGCGAGGTGTGGCAGTGGTCCGTAGACGAGCTGGGTGACTTCTGGGCCGCCGTCACCGAATACTTCCATGTGATAGGCGACGGACTCGACGGGCCGGCCCTGGCCGAGGAGCGGATGCCCCGCGCCCGTTGGTATCCGGACGGCAGGCTCAACCTGGCCGAGAACATCTTCCGTCGCAGCAACAGAGGCAAGCAGAGACGTACGACGGCGGTGCTCACCGTTGAGGAGGACGATTCCAGCCGTTCGCTCAGCTGGCAGGAATTTGAACGCCAGGTCGCGTCAATGGCCGCCGCGCTGAGGCGGCTGGGCGTGAAGCCCGGTGACCGCGTGGGCGCTGTCCTGCCCAACATCCCGGAGGCGCTGATCGGACTCCTCGCCGCCGCGAGCATCGGCGCTGTGTGGTCCATCAACTCCCCGGACCTCTCGGCCGAGGCCGGCCTGGACCGTTTACGCCAGCTCGAGCCAACGGTCTTGATCGGCGTGGACGGGTACCGGTTCAACGGCAAGGAAATTTCGAGGCTCGCTCAGCTGGCCGAGGTCGAGGCAGGGCTGCCTAGTCTTCGCCAGACAATCCTGGTCCGCTGCCTCAACCCTGGCCAGGAACCGGAGGCGGGCCGGCTTTCCTTTGACGAGCTATTGGCCGAGGACGCCGAACCGGACTACGAGCGGGTTCCGTTCGACCACCCGCTGTGGGTACTCTTTTCATCCGGCACCACCGGCGCACCGAAGGGAATCGTCCACTCCCACGGCGGCATGACCTTGGAGGCGCTGAAGGGTATCGGCCTGAATCAGGACGCCGGGCCGGGGGATCTGTACTACGTGGCCGCCAACACCTCCTGGATGGTGTGGAACACCCTGGTCAGCTACCTCGTCACCGGAGCCTCGGTGGTCACTTACTCCGGTTCGCCCACTCTGGCGCGCAAGGACAGGCAGTTCCAGATCCTGGCCAATACCGGCGCCACGGTGTTTGCCACCGGCGCTGCCTATCTGTCGCTGGTGGAGAAGTCCGGACTGGAACCGGGGCGGGAGTGGAACCTTACGAAACTGCGATTCATCATGTCCACGGGTTCGCCCCTTCCTGACTCGACGTGGCGTTGGGTCCACAGCCATGTCAAGGGCGACGTCCACCTCGGCTCCGACTCCGGCGGCACGGACATCTGTTCCGGGTTCATCGGTTCGAATCCGCTGGAGCCGGTCCACTTGGGCGAACTCCAGGGACCCCTGCTGGGCGTCGCGGTGGAGTCTTGGTCAGAAGCGGGGGAGCGGCTGATCGGCGGGATCGGTGAAATGGTCATCACGCGGCCCATGCCGTCCATGCCTGTTTTCTTCTGGGGCGACCAGGACGGATCCCGCTATTTTAATTCCTACTTCGCGAAGTTCCCGGGAGTCTGGACGCACGGTGACTGGATCACCGAGACCCCGCAGGGCTCGTTCATCGTCCATGGCCGATCTGATGCCACGCTGAACCGTGGTGGCGTTCGGCTGGGTACTGCGGACATCTACGCGGCTCTTGCCGACATCCCGGAGATCACAGATTCCCTCGTCGTCGGCGCCGAACAGCCGGACGGAGGTTACTACATGCCGCTCTTCGTGGTGCTCGCACCTGGAGCCGTCCTGGACGAGGTTTTGCAGGATCGCATCCGTTCGGCAATCCGCACCCGCTCCTCGGCCCGCCACGTGCCGGACGAAATCATCCAGGCGCCGGCCATCCCCGTCACGCACTCCATGAAACGGGTCGAGGTGCCGATCAAGAAGCTCTTCAGCGGGCTGGCTCCCCGGGACGCAGTCAGCGTGAAGGCTCTTGCCAACCCCGAGGCGATGGACTGGTTCGTCACCCAGGCAAACAACTTTCGCGAGGCCGGCAACAGTGGGATCATTGAATAAATCAACGACCTAGCCGGCTCGACGCCCGAAAGGCACCATGACACTTCAGGTAAATGACGCCATCGAAGGCGCTGGCGAGCCGTCCACGCGGCTGGCGGAATCCACCATCAGCAACGATATGGGCTTCCTGCTGGCCAAGCTGCACGCAGCAGGGTCCTTGCTTAACAATGCCGCCCTTGCGGAGTTCGGGCTGAAGGAACGTTCCTATTCCGTGCTGGCGCTGGCGTGCGGCAATCTGGGACCGACCCAGCGGGAACTGGCGGACTTCCTCAGCCTTGACCCCAGCCAGATTGTGGCCCTCATCGACGAACTCGAACAGCGTGGCCTGGTGGAAAGGAAACCAGGAATCGCGGATCGCCGGCAGAAAATCGTGACCGCCACTTCCGAGGGGCATCGGATCCACGCCGCTGCCCGGAAAGCAGCCCAGGGGGCGGAAGTTGCGCATTTGAGCATGCTTACAGACCAGGAGGTGGCCTCCCTCCGGGCTATCCTCCGCAAGTCCGTCTGGGGCGACCCCATCTAAACACCTGCGCGAACGGCCACTTGAGCCCCTGCGCGTAGGCTTAAGCCATGTCGGAACCCGAATTTATTGAAGCCAAAATCCCTCAACCGGGATTCACTGTCGAAACCGCGAAAGTCCTGGCCGAGGTGGCCCACAACCGGCAGAAGGACAAGCTCAAGCGCCCTTACCGTGACCATGTGATTGCGGTAGGTGATGCCCTGGCAGATTTCGACGACGATATCCGGATTGCCGGTTACCTGCATGACATTGCCGAGGACACTCCCATCACGCGGCAGGCGCTGCTGGATATGGGCGTTTCCGAGCGGGCAGCGGACATCATCGAGCGGGTTACCAACCGGCTGCACGATAATCCCGATGACTATCAGGCCGGAATGCACTTCATCGCCGAGGACCACGATGCGGCACTGGTGAAGATCGCGGACAACGCCCACAATTCGCTGCCCGAACGGGTGCGGGCTCTGGCCGCGAAATGGCCGGACAAGCCGCCCGTCACCAAGTACCGGGATGCGCGTCCGGTGCTGTACGCCGCCGTCGACGTCGAGGAAGTCCGCATGATCCTTGCGCGGGTTAATCCCTGGCTGCTGGACGAGTTGAACGACAGGCTCGACGACGAAGACGACACGGACTACGAGAATCTGACGTACGACGAGGCTCCAGTCGTCGAGCCCGACCCGGTTGTTGAGCCTGTCGATCAGGCCGACGCCACTACGGGCCAGGAGAAGTAGCCTCGGCTTCGAGTTTCGCCAACGCAGCGTTCACACGCTCAGCGCCGCGCCGCTCATCGATGACAATCGAAGCCCCCAGTGCCAACACGATGACCAGCAGGCATACCGGGACCGAAACCCCGGCTGCCGCCAGGCCGATGGATCCGGCGAGGGCCACCATTATGGCGGCGGCGACCGCCAGCACAGTCCGGTCCCGGCCCATCATGATGCTGAACAGCCAGGTCAGGGCGAGTTTGAACAGTGCCACCGGTACCGCGACGCTGGCCACAGCAACCGCACCGCTGATGTGTGCCTGGTGGTCAATATAGTAGGCGACCACGTGCAGTCCGGCCCCCGTTGCCGCAATGGCCGCGAAGATGGGGATGTGCCCGTAGCCGAAGTGGTATGACTTGTGCCGACGGAGGTGAAGGGCGCGTCCGGCGGGAAGCATGAAATAGATCCACCACATCGCGAAGGCCAGCGCCGTGCCACCGAAGCCGACGAGGGCGGCGTCGATGCTCCAGCCGTGGTTGGCGACAATGGCACGAAGGGTTTCTATCGCGCCGATCAGGCATTCTCCCAGAGCGATGATGGCGAGGAGGCCGTAGCGCTCGGCGATGTGGTGCGCGTGCCAGGGCGTCTTGGCCTTCCGTTCGGCGACGTACGGCGTGGCCATTTCAAGCACAACCAACGGCGCCGTTATGAGGAAGGTGGTGGCGACGTCGGCCTCGATGATCAGCACAGCGACCCAGCCCAGTTGCACCACAGCGAGGTACTGGGCGTAGCGGAGGCAGGTTTCACGTCGGTCCGGGTCCTGCCTGGACGCGCGCACCCACTGGGTCACGAGCGCCAGACGCATGAGCACATAGCCTCCGACGATCACCCGGTTGTCGACGTGGTGTCCTTCGACGATGGAGTGAAACAGCGGCTCAATGCCCATCGCCAGGATCAGGACGCCAACAATCTGGACCATGGTGACCAGCCGGAATACCCAATCGTCGGTGTCGTAGGCGCTGGCGAACCACGTGAAATTGATCCACGCCCAGATCACGGCGAACATCGCGAAGGAGAATCCGAGCAGTCCGGCGCCGAAGTGGGCTTCCGCGATCTCGTGGGCGAACTGGCTGCCGGCCACACCGAAGGCAATGACAAACGTCAGGTCGAAAAAGAGTTCCAGCGGGGTGGCGGCCCGGTGCTTCTCATGCGGATCCCGGCCGCCCATGCGGGAGAAGGCATGCCGGAGGGGTTGGATGACATGGGTCAAAGATTACCGCCAGGGCCGTGGCCGGCTCCAGAGCCCTGTTGCCTTCCTTCCAGTTCGCGCCCTGGGCCGGGGAGCTTAGACCCGCCCCAACGCGTCGATGTCCTCAAGGAACTGCTCGTGGACCTCCTGGCTGACGGTGGTCCGCGTATCACCGATCGTGAAGAGATAGTCCTCCGTGCAGGGCCCTTTCCGGACCGCCTCGCGGACTGAAGCGTTGCCGCCGGAAGCCGCACCGCCGTCGTCGTACACTGCCTTTTCCAGCGCACGCTGGGAGGCGCTGCGGGCGGCGTACTCAATGTCCGCGGGGGAGAAGCCCTCGGTCCGTTCCACCAGGAGCTCCACGTCCACGTCGTCCACCACGGCGGCCGGGATGAAGCGCTGCCACATGGCTTCGCGGGCCTGGCGGTCCGGTAGGCCGATGGGGATGACATAGTCGAACCGGCCGTGCCGCAGGAAGGCGGTGTCCAGCGCGCGGATGAAGTTGGTGGCGCACACCAGCAGGCGGCCGGGCTGTTCGCGGAACGCCGGGATGATCTTCAGGAGCTCGTTGGTGACGCCCTGCAGGGGCGACGGCGGTTCACCCGAACGCTGGGACGCGATCTCTTCCACCTCGTCGATGAACACCACGCAGTGTTCCAGCTCCGCGATCTCCAGGAACGTTTCGCGCAGGGCGCCGGCAAGGCCTTTGGGATCGGACGCGAGCCGGGACGGGAAAACCTCCACGAACGGCCACTCGAGCCGGGACGCGATGGCCTTCGCAAACGTGGTCTTGCCGGTGCCGGGAGGACCAAACAGCACCACGGCGCGCGGCGGCACCACACCGTATTCATCGGCGAGGTCGGCCTCTGCGAGGGGCAGGACCAGCCGGCGCTCCAGGAGTTCCTTTTCCTTGCGCATGCCGGCCACGTTCTCCCACAGGTCACGGGCCAAAATACGGCCGCCCAGCTGGCCCAGCGCGCCCAGCTCCTGCCGCTGGACGGGGATGGTCCGCTCGAAATAGCGCAGGTTCTTTTTGAGCGCGAAGCCGCGGCTGAGGAACGCCTCCACCCGGGTCTCCGCCTCCGGCATCAGTGCCGAGAGCTTGTTGAGGCCGTGCGGGGCCATCCGGTTTTCGACGGCTGCGAGCAGCGACGTGCCGATCCCGCGCCCGCGGTATTCCGGCAGCGTGGCCAGGAAGACGATCCAGCCCTGGTCGTGTGCGGCGCGTCCGACGGCGGCGCCCACCACCTGATCGCCCTGCACCGCCACCACCGCGTGGTCCTTCTCGCAGGATGCCAGCACTTCGGAGAGGGCATAGACGGGCTCCACATCTGAGGCCTTGAGTGACTCCCAGAGGTGCAGGATCCCGTCCAGGTCTGCTGAATGGAAATCCCTGATGCGCCAGTTGGTCATGCCGTGTCTCCCGGGTGGTTCGTCGTTGAACTTTCACAGAGGTCGCGTGTGAAGCGCTCTGCTGAGCATAGGCGATCACCTCCCGTACGGGGGTTGCGGGAGCGTTGCATGACGGCCGGGCGGATCCGGGGCTACAGCCTCGACGTTTTCTCGCCCTTGGAGCCTTTCCAGAGATGGTGGGGACGGTGGCTTGCGTCCGTATGCACTACTAGGACCGGGCAGGCAGCGTGAGAAACGCATGCTGAGCTCACAGACCCTAGATGCATACCCGTGACTCCGCCGTGCCCGCGGCGGCCGACCACCAGCATCGCGGCGTCCGCACCGGCTTCGACCAGCTTGGCAGGTGCAGGGCCGCGGACCAGCTCCTGGCTGACGTTCACAGGCAGGTCCGGCCCGAATGCTTTGCCAAGCGCCTCGGCCAGGGTCTTGGCAGCGGCCCCTTCGAAGGCGTCAAAGTCCGGCGGAACGTAGCCGGCGTAGATCTGCGGAAAGTCCCAGCAGGCCACAGCGTGGATCCGGGCATCGAGGGCGGGCGCCAGACGTGCCGCAAAACGCAGCGCCTGCACCGAGGAATCGGAGCCGTCCACGCCTACAACAATCTTGGCTTCGGGGTTCTCCATGACGGTCCTCCTTGGAAGGTGGAAACTGACGACGGCGGCACCGCGGGTTCCGGGTGAATGGAACCCCGGCGTACCGCCGTCGAACTCTGCTGGCTGATCAGACTCTGATCGGAACAGGGTGGACTTCGTCGGCGGGGTGGCCCGCGCGCTCGTGGATACGCCGTACAGCGTCCGCTGAAGGGGCCTCTGACAGGCAGTAAACCAGACCTGACTCGGGATCTGCCCAGGCAGATTTGAAGTCAACGCTCTCGTCGCCTTGAATAGCAAGATCGGCGTCGTGGGCTGCTCGCAGGGCCTCCTGGGTGATTCCGACCATGTTGCGATGAACGTCCATGAATTCCGGCATGATACTGATGCTCCTTAACTGATTTCACCGTTGAAACAGCGGGATGTGGCTGACGTTAGACCTGCGTCTGTGAACCGTCAAGAGGATTCTGGAAGCGACGACGGCGGCACCTGGGTTCCGTGGAAACAGAACCCAGGTGCCGCCGTCGGACGTCACTGGCGGCTGGCCGCCGGGGCGTTACTTCTTGAAGGACTCCGCGGGCGGGTTGGCGATGACGGGGGCTGTGCCGGTGAAGCCTTCGCGGGTCTCGGCGATCTCTCGGATCCGCTGGCGGCAGGCGTACCAGCCGAATACCATCAGCACGCAGGCGATGCCCGTGACGAGCATGGTGAGCGGGGATTCGATGAATACCATCACCAGCACGCTCGCCAGGAAGAGCAGCGAAAGGTAGCCCGTGTACGGGGCGCCGAACATCCGGAAGGACGGGCGCTTGAGCCAGCCCTTGTCGGCCCAGCGTTTGAGCTGGATCTGGCAGAGGACAATGGTTGCCCACGTCATCACGATGCCCACGGATGCCACGTTCAGCACGATTTCGAAGGCCTGTGCGGGTACGAGGTAGTTCAGGGGGACGCCGAGGAGGGACACTCCGGCGGTGATGGCGATGCCGCCGTAGGGGACGCCGGCCTTGTTCATCCGGCCCGCGAACTTCGGGGCGGAACCGTTTACGGACATGGAGCGGAGTATGCGGCCGGTGGAATATAGGCCGGCGTTGAGCGAGGAGAGCGCGGCGGTGAGGACCACCAGGTTCATGATTACGTCCACTCCCTGGATGCCGATGGAGCCGAAGAATGTCACGAACGGGCTGACGCCCTTTTCGTAGGAGGTGTACGGCAGCAGGAGGGCGAGCAGGATGACCGAGCCGACGTAGAAGACGGCGATGCGGAAGACCACGGAGTTGATGGCCTTGGGCATGATCTTTTCGGGGTTCTCGGTCTCGCCGGCGGCGGTGCCGACGAGTTCGATGGAGGCGTAGGCGAACAGGACGCCCTGCATCAGGATGATCATGGGGAGCAGGCCGTTGGGGAAGACGCCGCCGTTGTCCGAGAGGAGGCTCAGGCCCACCGGCTGGCCGTCCACCGGGGTGCCGAAGATGACGAAGTAGGTGCCCACGACGAGGAAGACCACGAGGGCGGCGACCTTGATGATGGCGAACCAGAACTCGAGTTCACCGAAGACCTTGACGGAGACGAGGTTCAGGGCGAGGACCACCACGAGGGCGATCAGGGCCCAGGCCCACTGCGGGACGGCCGCCATCCAGGGGATGTAGTTGCCGAAGAAGTTCATGTAGAGCGCGGCGGCGGTGATGTCCACGATGGTGGTGGTGGCCCAGTTGAGCCAGTAGAACCAGCCGGAGACGAACGCGGCCTTCTCGCCGAAGAACTCCCGGGCGTAGGAGACAAACGAGCCCGAGGACGGGCGGTGCAGCACCAGTTCGCCCAGCGCCCGCAGGATGAGGAACGCGAAGAAACCGCAGACGGCGTAGGCGATGACCAGCGACGGGCCGGCGGCGTTCAGGCGGCCGCCGGCGCCGAGGAACAGGCCGGTGCCGATGGCGCCGCCGATGGCGATCATCTGGATCTGCCGCGGCTTGAGGTTCTTGTGGTAACCCTTGTCCTCCGCGTGCAGCGCACTTTCGGTGGCGTGCGCCTGGGGCGGGATGGTGTGGTCCGTAATGGGTGAGTTTGTCATGATGGGGTCCTCACAGGGCTTCGTTGACGGGCTTGGACAGGAAATGGATGGCATGGAGGAGTCCGACGGTGCGGCCGCCGCCCAAAACCGGGGGGGTGCCGATGCCGGCCAGCGGCGCGGTGGCCACGCCGAGGGATTCGAGCACGCGGACGGTGGCGGGCATCCGGGCGCGGTCGCCGCCGTCGGAAATCTTCACAGCAACTGCACGGCCATCCGGCAGGCCCACCAGCTGCACGCCTTCGAAACCGTCCTTCGCCACTGAGCCGGGGAGCAGCCGCATCAGCTCGGTGACATCGCGGTGCTCGCCGGCCACCATGTCCGGGTGTTGGCGCATGGCGAGTCCGACGGCGGCTTCCGCAACCAGCGGGGTGGCCCCGCGGTCGTCGGAGGTGCTTTCTGAGGCTGCGGCGGCGGCCGCGATGGTCCCAAAGGCGCGGGCCATGCCGCGGAGGGTGAGGGCGAAGAGTGGCGTGCCGCAGCCATCCGTGCTGCGGGCGAAGGGGTCCTCGCCGGTCAACTCGGTGACGGTGGTCGCGACCAGCTGCTGCAGCGGGTGGGACGGGTCCAGGTAACCCTTGACCGGCCAGCCGTTGATAACGCAGGTGGCGGCCATGGCGGCGTGCTTGCCGGAGCAGTTCTGGGTCAGCTGCGTGGGCTTGAAGCCGGAACGCAGCCAGTCCTCGCGCTCGTTGGTGCCGTACGGCATGTCGGTGCTGTTCTCGAGGTCGCCCGCGGTGAGCCCGTGCATGGCGAGGATGCGCTGCGTGCCGCCGCGGTGTTTGGCTCCGCCGGAGTGGCTGGCCGCGGTCAGCGCGAGCAGATCCGGGGGGAGGTTAAGGCCGGCGCGGACCATGGCAACGGCCTGCAGGGGCTTGAGGGAAGAACGCGGGTAGAACGGGGCCAGGGGGTCGCCTGCCGCGGCCAGGATCGAGCCGCCAGCTGCGGTGGCGATGGCCGAGCCGTAGTGGACGCTTTCCACCAGGCCGCCCCGGGTGGCCACCACCAGGGGCGCGTGCTGCGGGAGAGTCCCGGTTTCGGTTGCGGACCGGGATCCGGTGGCGGCCGTACCGGGGGGAGTGGTCTGGACGGCGGGCATGGCAGGGAGTGGCATGTAGTCCTCGGGGCAGGGGTTACTTGTTAAGGATGGAGTCGAGGGCAACGCCCACGGCGCGTAGGTGTTCGGCCATGGCCTTGCTTGCGGCTTCAGCGGAGCCGGCCTCTATAGCGGCGAGGATCTGTTGGTGCTCAGTGTCCGATGCATGCTGGCGGTCGGCCACCATGTTCAGGGTTTCAGACTGGAAGGCCAAGGCTCCCCGGATGTCGGCCACCACACTGGCGAACACCTTGTTGCCACTGGCACGGGCGATGGCGGCGTGGAAGCTGGAGTCTAAGGCCACCCACGATTCAGGGTCGGTTTCAGTGCTCATCGCGGCGACGATGTGCCGCAGCGTTTCCAGTTCTTCAACGGTCCGGCGCTGGGCGGCCAATCCTGCTGCGGGCACCTCGATGTGGGGGCGGGCTTCCGTGAGATCCCGGGCAGAGTACTGACCCAGTGTGAGGTCATTGGCTACCTTGCTGGCAACCACAAACGTGCCCTTGCCGGTCTTGGTGACGGTCAGGCCCAAGGCGGTGCAGGAGCGGAGGGCTTCACGGATGACCGATCGGCTGACCCCGTACTGCTGGGAAAGGGTGGCCTCGGAGCTGAGCTTTCCACCTATCGCCACCTGACCGGACTCGATGTCTGTACGTATGGCGTTGAACACCGCCTCGGCAGCGCTGAGGCGGGCCAGCGGCTGGGTTTCAATGGACTCCGCAGGCTGTCCTGCTGTCCGGCTGTCTGACAGGTTCACGCTTAAAATATGGCACGGGTCACACGGCGTGTCAATCCGAGTGCCGGCAATCCGGTGGAGTCTCGCCCGAGGAGCGCGTAATTATCCTCGGGCGAGCCCCACCGGCCGTCAGTCACCGATCAGTGGACCAGCTCCCTGGACTCCGCAGTCACAGGGGCCAGGGCATAAAAGGGAGTGCAGCCGGTCCTGGTCCCGGGGGAAATATTGGAGCGGACCAGCGAAGCGGCCTCGAGCGCCGCCAGGTGGTAGCGGACGTTGTCCCTGGAGGACCCGACGGCGCTGCTGATGTCGGACACCTTGCTCGCCCCGTTGCCGGCGAGATACTCAAGGATCCTTGACCTCACGTTGCTGAGCCGGGCCGCGTCCTCAGGGGACCTGAATGATTGAACCATTTCGAATTCCTTTCAGGGCGTGACTCGATCAGTGCATTGCGGGAGCGGGGACCCGGTTCTGGTCCGCGTCCGCTGCCGGAAACTCGTCTGCTTCGATTGTGTCCTGGTCGTGTTTCCTGCCGATTACGGCGGTGGCGATGGCATTTCCGAGGATGTTGGTGGCGGTGCGGCCCATGTCCAGCAACTGGTCCACTACCAGCAGGACTGCAATGCCGGCGGCCGGGATGCCGAAGGCGGGGACGACGGCGGCGACAACCACCAGCGAACCCCGGGGAACGCCGGCCATGCCTTTGCTGCTGAGCAGGAGCATGGCTGTCATGGCGATCTGCTGGCCCAAGTCCATGTCGATACCGTAGGTGTTGATGAGGAAGACGGAAGCGAAGGTCATGTACATCATGGAACCGTCAACGTTGAAGGAATATCCCAGCGGCAGCACGAAGCCGGTGGTCCGTTTTTCGATGCCGAACTTGGTCAGGCCTTCGATGAGCTTAGGCAACGCGGCTTCGCTGCTTGACGTTGCGAACGCTATGACCATCGGCTCGCGAACCATGCGCACCAGGCGGAATACCGCCCGGCCGAGGAACGCGGCGGCGACGCAGATCATGATGACCCACAGAGCGGAAAGGGAGAGGTAGAAACCGCCGATGAAAGAAGCGTAGGTGGCGAATGCGTCCAGGCCTTGTGCAGTGAACGCCGAAGCGATCCCGGCGAAAACACCCACTGGCGCTGCGAGCATCACGTAGCCGGTGACCTTCAACATGACCTTCATCAGTTCGTCAATCGCATCTGCGATGGAGGAGCGGCCCTTCTTCCGAAGGTTCAGCAGGGCAATGCCGAAGAGCGCGCCGAATACAAGGATCTGGAGCGGGTTGTTTGTGGTCAGGGCCGAGAAAACGCTGGTGGGGATGATGTTGGTGATGAACGCCTGGAAATCGAGGGGGTGCGACTCCAGGGCCGCACCACCTGTGGGGACGAGGTGGAGGCCATCGCCCACATTGAGCACGTGCGCCATGATGAAACCGAACGCGCCCACCAGTGCCGACGCGGTGAGGAACCAGACCATGGCGCGCCCGAACAGCTTGCCGACACCGGCTGATTTTGCGGCTCCGGCGATGCCCGAGACCAGGGTGGCGAAAATCAGCGGGGCAATGATCATCTTGATCAGGTTAAGAAACATGTGCGTCACGGTGTCGAAGACGGCCACGAGGGAATCCCGCAGGTCAGCGGGGAGAAGCCAGTGGAATACCAGGCCACTGATGATTCCCATCAGGAGTGACGCCAGAATCCATTTCGTTGATTTGTTCTTCAAAGTCAATCCTTCGGTTGGTGCCGTGATTCAGCCCGGTGGGGGCGCGGTCCTCGTCTTTGAGGGTCGATTCTCTGGATCCGGCTGGGGATTTTTGGGCGCAACGGGGTGCCCCGGATCGGATGAAGTGATCGGGGAGGCGCGGGCGGTTGGGGACTACTTGCTGAGGTTGGCCAGGCGTTCGGGGCTGAGGAGATCCTGGAGCTGGCCGGCAGTGAGCAAGCCGTGCTCGAGCACGAGTTCGGCGACGCCCTTGCCGGTGGCCAGGGCTTCCTGGGCGATGGCGGTGGCGGTGGCGTAGCCCAGGTGGGGATTGAGGGCGGTGACCAGGCCGATTGACCGTTCCACGGTGAGCCGGAGGTGCTCGGTGTTGGCTGTGATGCCCCGGACGCAGCGGGCCGTGAGGGTGTGGCAGGCTGCTTCCAGGTGGGAAATGCTCTTGTGCAGGCTGTGGACAATGATGGGTTCGAAGGCGTTGAGCTGGAGCTGCCCGGCCTCTGCTGCCATGGTGATGGTGACGTCGTTGCCGATGACCTCGTAGGCCACCTGGCTGACCACTTCCGGGATCACCGGGTTGATCTTGCCGGGCATGATGGACGAACCGGACTGGACCGCCGGCAGGTTGATCTCGCCGAAGCCCGCGCGCGGACCGGAGGAGAGCAGACGGAGGTCGTTGCAGATCTTGGAGAGCTTCACGGCCACGCGCTTGAGCACGCCGGACAGGTGCACAAAGGCGCCAACGTCCTGCGTGGCTTCAATGAGGTCGACGGCGGTGACCAGGGGAAGTCCCGTGATCTCGGCCAGGTGCCGGCAGGCTGCCTCGGCGTAGCCGGCGGGGGCGTTCAGGCCGGTTCCGATGGCCGTGGCGCCCAGATTGATTTCGTGGATGAGCAGCTCCGCCTCGGCCAGGCGCAGCCGGTCCTCGCCGATGGTGATGGCGTAGGTGCCGAACTCCTGGCCCAGGGTCATGGGGACGGCGTCCTGAAGCTGGGTGCGGCCCATCTTCACTACAGTGCGGAATTCCAGCGCCTTGGCGGCGAAGGCTTCTTCGAGTTCGGCCAGTGCGTCCAGCAGTTCCCGGCCGGCGAAGATGGTGCCCAGTTTGACGGCCGTGGGGTAGACGTCGTTGGTGGACTGGCTGAGGTTCACATGGTCGTTGGGGTGCAGGCGTGTGTAGTCCCCTTTGGGGTGGCCCAGGATTTCCAGGGCGCGGTTGGCAATGACCTCGTTCGCGTTCATGTTCGACGACGTCCCGGCGCCACCCTGGATAACGTCCACCACAAACTGGTCACTGAGCAGTCCGTTCATCACGTCGGTGCAGGCCTGTTCGATCGCCTGGGCGCGTTCGGCGTCCAGCAGGCCGAGTTCGTGGTTGGTGCGGGCGGCGGCGAGCTTCACGGCGGCCAGTCCTCGGACCAGATGCATGTTGGAGGCCAGCGGCTGCCCGGTGATGGGGAAGTTTTCCACGGCACGGAGCGTGTGGACACCCCAGTAGGCGTGGAAGGGGACGTCGCGGTCACCCAGGAGGTCATGCTCGGACCGGGTCTCCGGTACGGCATCAAGGGCGGTCAGGATGGTGGTCATTTTGGTCCTCACAGGGCTTCGTTGACGGGCTTGGACGGAATAGGTTCAGGGTGTGCTCGAGGCGTGGTTGAGCTGCCCGTCGGGTAGGCGGGCGGGGAACAGCTGGGTGGGATAGCCGGCACACTCCGGAGGAGGGTGGGTAGGCCGGGGACTTAGGGGTGCGGGTGGACTAAGCGATGAGGCCGGACGGCGTCTTTCCTCCGGGGACGATGGTGCTCAAGGCGCATTCCACGCCGTGCAGGTGCTGGGTCATCGCTTCGCGTGCACCCTCCACCGAGCCCTTCTCGATGGCTTCGAAGATGCGGGCATGTTCCTCACCGGACTCGGCACGCCGGTCCGCCACGAGGTTGAGCGTGTTGGACTGGTTCGCCATTGCATCCACAATGTCGGACAGAAACTGCTCAAAGACGCCGTTTCCGCTGCACCGGGCGATCGTGGCGTGGAACTCGGTGTTCAGGAGCACCCACTGCTGCAGGTCATCCGCGCGGGACATCTCCTGGAGAATTTCCCGAAGCGCCTCCACATCTTCGTTGCTGCGGCGCTCGGCGGCAAGGCCCGCTGCAGGCACTTCGATATGGGGCCGTGCCTCCACCAGGGCGCGGGCGGAATATTTGCCGAGCTTGAGGTCCTGGGCAACCCGGTCAGCGATGACAAACGTGCCCTTGCCGGTATGCGTGGCGGTGAGCCCGAGGGCGGTGCAGGAACGCAGGGCTTCCCGGACCATGGTGCGGCTCACGCCGTACTGCTTGGCCAGGGATGTCTCCGAGTCCAGGCGCGTACCGACGGGAATCATGCCGCCTTCGATGGCCCCCTGAGGGAGGCAAAGACAGCTTCAGCGGCGCCCACGCGCACCACGCGATCTTGTCTAGCTGTCCAGCTGTCCAACAGGTCCATATGAAGACTATGGCATCTGTCACTATGCAGTGTCAAGGACGCGGATTATGGCGGCCGCCCTACGCCTTGTTTTTGCTCCGGTGGGACCGGATGCGCCAGATGACCAGCGCGAGGACCACCACAATTCCAATCACGACGGCGATGTCCCGGCCGGCTGCCTTGGCCACTGCTTCGTACGAATTGCCCGCGAGGTATCCCAGCAGGACGAAGCCGACGCCCCAGATGATCCCACCGGCCGCGTTGTACGCAAGGAACGTCCCGTACGGCATGCGCGACGTCCCGGCCAGGGCAGGCATAACGGCGCGGAAGAACGCTGTGAAGCGGCCCAGGAAGACGGCGGAGCCACCCCGGCTGCGCAGGAAATCCTGGGCCTTTTCGAGTTGGTCCCGGTGCCGGTTGAAGATCTTCAGTTTCAAGAGCCGGGGCCCGAAGTGTTTGCCCACTTCGTAACCCGTGCTGTCACCGGTGATGGCGGCCAGGACCACCAGCATTATCATGAGCCACAACTGCACCTGATCCCGGCTGGCCACCACTCCGCCGAGCACCGCCGCGGTCTCGCCGGGAATGACAAAACCAACAAACAGTGCGTCCTCGGCGAACACCAGGCAGAACACCACAATGTAGGCCAGCAGCGGACTGACGTTCAGGACGCCGTCGACAAATCCGGTCATTTTCGTCGGCTTCTGTTTGGGGTTGCCTGGCCAAGCGGGAACACAGCCGGAATCCATTGTAATCAGGGCGGCGGTGCGGCGGCCCTGTTATCCGGCCCGTTACCTATCGCGAAGCGGGGCATTCTGCACGATCATTCCGTCGGCTCGGTCCTTGTGCCGCAGAGTCCCAGGGCCTCTGGGACCGGAGAGCGCGAATGATCGAGCAGAATCCGCCACCCGGGCCCCGCCTTAATTCTGCACACGGGTCAAATTAAATCCGTCGCTGCTCTGAGTGCGAGGTTTCCCTGATTTCTAGGAGTGGACTCGTGGATGCTCTTAATTGTTATCGATACCTTGGCGAAATTCTGAAACGGTCCGCGCAGCCTTCGTCCCTGTTATCCGGCCCTCGCGCGGTCCTCGATGGAACGCAGAATGCTGAATAGTTTCACGACCCTGTCGTCGCCGAAGAGAACGTCCGGCCCGGACGGAGCAAGTTCGTTGTAGGGCGAGTCGAAGAGCGCTCCGGGCTGCACTTTGCCGTTCTCCACCAGGTGCGTGGTCAGGACCTGCAGGAAGTCCAGCTGCTGGGACGTCAGTGTGGTTCCGGCGACGAAATCCGCGAGGGCTTCCTCCACGGCATCGCGGTCCAAGCCGACCAGCGACCGGACGTGCAGGACGCCGGCGTTGGGGATCTTGAACTGCGAATCCCGCATGTGGTGGCTGTACGTGGAATCCTCACCATTGGCCAGTTTGGGGAGTTCGTTGCGCAGGAACGGGAAGATGTCCTACTGGAAGAGCGTGAACATTTCATCTTTGGCGAAGTTCTTGAAACGGCTCCAGCGCAGATCCGCGTAGGGGCGGCCCATAGGATCGTTACCCTCAGGGAACACGGGGTTCTGGATGGGCTGGCCCAACATGTTGGACCGCTTCTCCTCCAGCGTCTGCCGCTCATCGAGGCGCTTCAGGAACAGCAGGTACGTGATCTGTTCGATGACTTCCAAGGGGTTGGAGATACCGCCGCTCCAGAACGTATTCCAGACCTTGTCTACTTGGGACTTGATTTCACCTGTGATCACCACAGTGAGTTTAGTAGCGTGAGCCCATTTTCTAACCCATATGGGGTAACTGCGGTACGTTCGTACCGAAAATGGCTTTCCAAGCATAAGAACCTCGCCCTAGAATGGATGGGATGGCGAATCGGAACGCTCGTGCCTATGGAGGGTCATGAATTCTTCTTTCTCCGAGCACGTTGCTGCCGAAGTTCGGGCCCGTCGCGCCGTGCTCCGCCTGACCCAACAGGACCTCGCCTACATGGCGGGGGTCTCGGAACGCTTCGTCAGGTTCGTCGAGCAGGGCAAGCCAAGCGTCCAGCTGGATTCCCTGTTGGCCGTCCTGGACACGCTGGGCCTCGAGCTCCGGCTCGACACCAAGACGAGCCACTCCGCGCGCGCGCTCACCGGCCACCCCAGCGGCCAGGAATCACAGCCGTGAAGCACCGCATCGCGGACATCTACAAGGCTGGAGTGCTCGCCGCGCGGCTTGAACGGCACGACGGCGGCACCCGGTTCAGCTACCTTCCGGCGTACCTCGCAACCGGGGGGCCCGCCGTCGCCAGTTCCCTGCCGCTCACCGGCGAGCCGGTCCTCTCGGCGGCGGGGGCGGCGCCGCCCTATTTCACCGGCCTCCTGCCGGAAGGCCGCCGGCTCAACGCGCTGCGGCGGTCCATCAAGACCAGCGCCGACGACGACCTGTCCCTGCTGATCGCCGCCGGCGGGAATCCGGTGGGCGACGTCCAGATCGTAGGCCACGGCGAAGCGTTGGATCCGGACGAGCACGCTGTCGAGCTGGATCCCAGGCTGCCGGTTGACTTCGATAAATTGCTCGGCGACCCGGACCTGATCGACCCCGTGGCGCTGGCCGGTGTGCAGGACAAGCTGTCGGCCGGCATGATCTCGCTCCCTGTGGCCAGCGCAGGCAAGCGGTTCATCCTCAAACTCAACGCCCCCGAATTCCCGCATGTGGTGGAGAACGAGCTGGTGATGTTCCGGTATGCGGTCAGGCTCCGGATTCCGCTGAGCCGGGTCCGGCTGATCCGGGATGTCGCGGGCCGGCCCGGGCTTCTGGTGGAACGCTTCGACAGGGTGCCCATCCCAGGCAGCGGGCCCGACGACGTCCGGCGGCTGGCGGTGGAGGACGGAGCCCAGATCCTGAAGCTCTACCCTGCGGACAAGTACAACGTGGCTTATGGCCAGGTCTGCCATGCTCTGGCCGATTATTGCGCGGCGCCACTCCCGGCACTCCGGAACCTGGCCATCCAGGGGGCGTTTGCGTGGCTGAGCGGCAACGGGGACCTCCACGCCAAGAACGTTTCCATGGTCCAGCAGCCGCACGGGGAGTGGACTATCGCCCCGGTCTACGACATTCCCTCCACAGTGGTCTACGGAGACAAGACCCTTGCGCTGACCCTGAACGGGAAGCGGAACGGGATCTCGCGACGCCACTTCATGGGCTGGGCCGCGGACCTGGGACTGAGTGACCGCACAGCCGCCCAAGTGGTGGAGCTGGCACTAAGAGCATCAGGTCCGCTGATCGCCGACCTGGAGGCAGGTGCCGCGTTCGCGAGGCTCGGTGGGCCGGAGAAGAACGACGACGGCGGTTCGCCGTTCCCGGACATGGTCACCAGGGCGTGGGTGAAGGAGCTCAAGCACCGCAGGCGCTTGCTGGAAGGCTGAGGCACCCGCGGTGACTACCGCCGTCGTGCGTGGTTAGAGGTGCTGGATGCCGGCCCGCTGCATGGCGTCCTTGTAGACGTCCACACTCTTGGCGAGGAGATCCTCCTGTTTTGCTTCGGAAACAGCAAAGGCCCGCCCGCCGAGCGCGCTGGCCTTGTAGATCTTGATGCCGCTGTTCTTCAGGGAAGAATGGTAGGTCTTCTCAAAGAGGGTAAGGAACGTGGAGGCATCCGTGCCGTGGGCGATGACTGCGGAGACACGGCGGTTGATCTTGAGGAACTGCCGGAAGGGCCGCAGTCCGTCAGTCTTCTCCTGGACGTTCAGCGCCGACGGAAGCTCCGGATCCCGCACCCACGGATACGCATTCCACGGCATCACATAGCGCGGATCAAGCTCGGCCAGTTCATAAATCTGGGTGGCGCGGCGGGCGGCTTCGTCGTCGTTGAAATGGGAGACGAAGCCGGATTCGGTGCCCTTGCCGGGAGTGACGTGGAGGCTGACGATCCGGCATTCGTCCTCGTCGTGCACGGGGTCGATGTACGGGACGACGGACCCTGGCTTCTTTTCCATCAGTTCATCGCAGAGCTGCGTTACCGCCGCGATGTTTGGTTCCTGCAGCAGGGCCTTTTTTTCGTCCCAGTCAATCGTCACGATCTCTCCCTCAGCAGCACGGCGTCCAGAAACAGGCGTCTAAACCCACTCTACGCTTTTGGACGTATAGGTGCGCAGTGCAAGTTTGCTTCGGACCGGCGCCGGGCCGGGTAACGTCATCATGATGAACAGGAAAACGCTCAAGTCCGACGGCTTTGCCGGCTTCCGGGCCTTCGACAGCCTGGAGATCATAAGGATTCCGCAGGGCACCGGGGTGTTCGCCATTCTCCGGCCGAATGAGTTCGAGCCGCACTTCCTGAAGATCAGCACGGCCGGGACCTTCAAGAAAAAGAATCCCACCCTGCCGGCGGACGCCATTCTGGCGGAATGGGTGGACGGCGCGGACATTCTCTATCTTGGCAAGGCCGGGCCGGGAAGCAAGGGCAACCGCGGCCTCCGGAATCAGATCAAGGAGTTCCTGGATTTTGGGCGGGGCAGGCCGCCGGGCCATTGGGACGGCCGGCTCATCTGGCAGCTGACCCACACGGATGAACTCATCATCGCGTGGAAAGAGGTGCCCGCCGAAGAAGTAAACCAAGCCGAGGCCGCCTATCACGCAGCCTTTGTTGCGGACCATGGCCGGCTGCCGTTCGCGAATCTCGTGCAGGCCAAAGTGCGGAACTAAGGCAGGCCGCCGTCGTACGTGAAGCGGCCAGCCAACAGTGTTGCCGCAACCGGCATGGCGGCGAATTCGGAGTCCGGCGAGGCCAGCGGATCGGCGTCGAGCACCACCAGGTCCGCCGGGTCCCCCACCCGGATCCGGCTCCGGCCCCTTGCTGAAGCGGCAAGTGCCTGCCCCCGGCTGATGCATTCCTGGGGATGCCACGGCCCGCGGCCGTCCTGCCGGGACCTGGTGCTGGCCGCCGACATCGCAGCCCACGGATCCAGCGGCGCAACCGGCGCGTCTGAACCCAGCGCCAACGTGGCTCCGGCGTCGAGGAGCGATCTCAGCGGAAACGACCGCTGCGTGCGGCCGCCCCAGTTGGACTCCGCGGCGTCACGGTCATCCAGTGCATGTACCGGCTGGACGCTGGCCGTAATCCCCAGAGCCCCAAAGCGGGCCAAGTCCTCCGTCCGGACAAACTGCGCGTGTTCAATCCGGCCGCCGATCCTTGCGTGCTCGAAGGCGTCCAGCGCCACCTGATTGGCGCCGTCCCCGATGGCATGGACCGCCGGGACAAAGCCGTATTCCCGCGCCCGCCGAAGCAGGGACACCAAGTCGTCAAAGCTGACAGTCAGTAGCCCGTAGCCGCCGTCGGGGTATGGGTCCACACAAAAAGCCGTCCGGGTGTTCAGCGAACCGTCAATGAGCACCTTCAGCGGGCCGGCGCGCAGGAGCCCCTTGCCGCCGTCGAGCTCCAGGCCTGTGCGAATGCCAGCGTTGTGGGCCCGCTCCAGGTCCTCGGGGTACACCCCGGCATCCACCCTCAGGCTGTTGAATCCACCGGCGATGCGGTGCAACCAGACGTCGCGGTTCCACGTCATTTCAAAATCAACGATGCCCACAATTCCCCGGGCGGATGCCGCGTCTGCGGCATCGCGGACCCAGCCGTCCACCACCGAGTCCGGGAGTTCGCCCAGCTCACGGGTCAGCGCAAAAGCAGGTTCCTCCCGGAGCAGGCCGCCGGCATCAACCTCCACCCCGTACCGCCGGGCGGCAGCGCTGTTAAGCCAGACACAATGAAGGTCGTTACTGATCAGGGCGGTGGGCTGGTTGCCGGTGGCGGCGTCGAGCATTTCCAGAGTGGGGACGTCCGGCCACAAGGCGTCGCGGAAGCCCACCCCCACGGTGGTGACCGAAGGATCGGCGCCGTGAACATAAGATCCGACGGCGGCGGCAGCCTCTTGCGCGGAGGCGGCGGCGGACAGGTCCGGCCTGTTTGAGTGCAGCGCCCACTGGGTCATGTGGACATGCTCGTCCCAGAGCCCTGGAATGACGTGGCGCCCGTCCAGGCTGACCACGCGGGCGTCGCCCGGGATTCCGCCGCCGCCACTGATCCGGGCCACCACGCCATCAATGATGTGCAGGTCCGAGACGGCGTCCTCGCCGGGCTGGCGGACGGAGGCCAGAACAATGTTGTTCACAGTTCCAATTCTGATGGCTCAACGGGCGAACAGGACTCTGGCTAGGTTGCGGAGCCCTTGAGCCGTTCCATCTCACGGCGATCCTTCTTGGTGGGACGCCCCGCACCACGGTCCCGCTGCGGGAGGCCCAGCTCAGGTGCCACCGGCCGTGGCGGCGTGTGGTCCGTGAAACAGTGCGAAGCCACCTCTGCCCCCACGCGCTTGGCGATGAGGCGGCGGACTTCCAGGGTGCGTTCGAAGCCGGACATCCGCACCGTCACAGTGTCTCCCGTGACCAGAGTGGCAGAGGCTTTGGCCGGGCTTCCGTTCAGCCGCACATGGCCTGCGCGGCACGAAGCGGTGGCGGCCGAGCGTGTCTTGTAGGCGCGGATCGCCCACAGCCACGCATCAATGCGGACGCTGGCGAGGGAGGAGGGAAGGATGGTCATGGCTGGCACCGAGTATACGGCGTCCCGGGTCAGGCGCTGGCGATTCAGGGGACGGCCAGCGGAAGCCTGATCCTCATGGTAGTTCCGTCCGTGCCGGTGCTGGCGATCTCAACAGTCCCGCCAGCAGCCGTGGCGACGTCGCGGACCAGGGCCAGCCCGATGCCGAAACTCCTGTGCCCGGGGCCCCGTCCAGGCGGGGCGTCCGAACAAACCGCTCAAAGATTCTGTCCCGTTCGACGCCGGTGATCCCGCTTCCCGTGTCGGTCACGGTGATCACCGCGCTGCGGTGGGTCGCTGCCGAGGCGAGGGTGATGTGGCCCCCGGGCGGTGTGTGCGCGAGGGCGTTGTCGGCCAGCGCCAGCACGGCGCGGCGGAGACTGTTCGCATCGATCCGGGCCAACGCCCGGCCGTCGCTGGTGACCGAGATGTCGATGCCCAGGTCCCGGGCGATGTGGCGGACGCTGTCGGCCACAGACGCGGTGACCTCGGCGATGTCTATTGGGTCGGTGGTCGGTTCAGCAGCGCCGCCGGTTGCGGCCAGGAGCAACTCGTTGACGATCGCTGTCAACGTTGAGGTGTCGTCCCGGATCCGGGCCAGGGCCTGGCCCGGTTTCGAACCAGGAGGGGCGTCGCGCTGGGCGAGCTGGATCCGCGCGTCCAGGATCGCCAGGGGCGTGCGCAGTTCGTGGCTGGCGTCCTGGACGAATCTGCGTTGCAGCGCCATCGCCTCACCCAGGGGCCGGATAGCGCTTCGGGCACTGAGCCAGCCGATCACGCCGGCAAACACAATGCCGGCTGCTCCTGCGATGATCAGGGCTTTGAGCAGGTCCTTGTAATCGAGGTAGGTGTAGTCAGCCGCGGAGCCCGCACTGCCGGGCAGTTCAGGGTGCGACAGCTGATTCGTGAGATAGATGGCAGCACCGGCCAGAAGGCAGACGACCATCACAGCACAGGCCGCGCTGATGCGCACGGCGATCCTGAGCGAGGCCTTGCGGAGGGTGGCCTGGTCCGGGTCCGCGGAAGGTCCGGCCTCATTCATGGCCGTCCCCGATCTGGTAACCGATGCCGTGGACCGTGCGGATGACGTTCCGTGAAATCTTGCGGCGCAGGTGGTGGACGTAGGTGTCGATCACGCTTGGCTGGTCTGTGGGGGTAAAAACGGACCGGACCAACTCGTCGCGGCTGAAGACCCGGTCCGGTTCCATGGCCAGCGCGGCCAGCAGGTCGCACTCCTTGGCAGTCAGCGTCACCAGCGGTCCGTAGACGGACCGGACGGAACGGGCGCCGGCGTTCAGCTCCCAATCACCGATATCCACCGTTTGGTGCGCCGGGGTGTAGTTGCGCGTCAGGGCGCGCAGGCGTGCCCCCAGCTCCCCGGCGTCGAACGGTTTGGTCATGTAGTCGTTGGCGCCGGCGTCGAGGCCGCGGACTTTCTCCTCCGTTGCGCCCAGCGCAGTCAGGACCAGCACCGGCGTCGAAATTCCTTTGTCCCGCAGCGCGGCAATCAGGGCGATGCCATCCATGCCGGGCAGCCCGCGGTCGACCACCATGACATCCCAGGGCTCCCCGAGAGCGACGCTCAAGCCAAGCGTTCCGTCGGCGACCAGCCTGGTCCGGTAGTCGCCGTCGAGCAGTTCGGCGATCAGCGGCCCCAGGACGGGGTCGTCCTCGACAAGGAGCAGGGACGGCCGCGCATCTGTTGTCATGGGGCTATTCTTCCGTGGCCAGGACTGCCGCGGGCTCCTTTTCGGGTTCTTCCACAGGTTCGATGGTGTCCCGGTTCCTTCGGCGTTTGAGGAATTCGATGCCCCACGGGATGACGGAGACCAGGACCATGGCCACGGCGATGAGGTCGATGTTGTTGGCGATGATGTCGAAGTGCCCCAGCCAGGACCCCAGTATGATCACGGACACAGACCAGGCCACGGCGCCCAGGACGTTCCAGAGCGTGAATCTCCGGTAATTGTAGTGGGCGGTGCCGGCCGCCAGCGGGGCGTAGGTACGGATGATCGGCACAAACCGGGCCAGCACCACCGCGGAGCCGCCGTGGCGTTGGAAGAACTCCTCCGTTTGGCTCAGATGCGAGGTCTTCAGGATCCGGGCATCATCTTTGAACCACCGGCGGCCAAACTTCCGGCCCAGCAGGTAGCCCACCTGGTCACCGGCCACAGACGCCGCAGCGACGACGCCGATCAGGAGCGGGAGGGTGAGGTTCAGCTGCTGGTGCAACAGGCCGGCCGTGAACAGCAGCGAATCTCCCGGCAGGAATGGAAAGAGAACCCCGGATTCGATGAAAACCATCCCGGCGATGACCGCGAGGGCGGCCGGCCCCAGGCCTTCCAGGAGCCCGGCAGGATCGAGGGGTGAGGAAGCGGCAGCGGAGGCCGCCCCAGTGGCCAGTGCATGAAACGTCTGCATAATGCCTTTCGTAGGGCGAAACTCTTAGAGCAGGAACCGTCGGGTTACCGCGTTCACGGGCACACGCTTCCAAGCCCGGGGCGCCAACCAGTTCCAGCACCCGCTCAGGAGAATCACAGCCGCGGTGCCCGCCAGAACCGACCCCACGACGTCGGACGGGTAGTGCACGCCGATGTACAGCCGCGACCACGCCACCACCGCCGCGACCACCACACCGGCAACTGCCGCGAAATTCGCCCAGCGGGTCCCGCGGGCCAGGAAGTACACAGCGAACGCAAGCGTCACCGCGAAGCTGACGTGACCGCTGGGAAAACTGTCGGTCCCGTTTTCCGGTGCCAGCGGGTCGAACAGCAACGCAGCATTCGGGCGCTGCCTGGCGATAAGGATCTTGAAAAATTCGCTCGCCACCCAGCCGGACACGGCCACCAGACCGAATGCCACGGCATTGACCGGCGCCCGGCGCACGAACAGCAAAACAAGGGCGACAACGGCGATCAGCAGCACCCCCACCACGGGGCCGAACAACAGGTTCAGGGCCATGGCGACGCCGGTCAGCAAGGCAATGTGATGCAGGCTGAGGTTCTGGTCCACGCCCAGTTCGCCCGCGCTGATTCCGGGAACGTCAGTAACGGCAATGCCAAGAACAACGACGGCGGCGGCCAGGAGGATCCCCCACAGCGCCCAGAGCAGGGCTTGAGGCAGCGCGAGGAGCCGCGTCCTGCCACCATTATGGGCGGAGGCCGCGCGGTCTGATGGAAAACTTCGATCGTGGACGGTGTCAGGCATCAAATACTCCGGCTCGGTCTCTGCGGCCAGCTGGCCGCGTCCAACAAGTCTGGCCCGCTGGCTTTAAGGAATCCTTAAGAAATGGCCTCAGGTTCGACGCCACCCCGGAGTTTTCAAAGGAAGGTCCACTATCCTTGGGCCGTGCCCCACTCGAAGTTCTTGTTGGCGCCTGGCAGATCGACTGGGCCGCCCTTGTGCTCATTGTTGCCTCCGGCGTGCTCTACGGACTCGGCCTGCGGACAGCGGCCGCCAACGGCAGCCGCTGGCCGTGGTGGCGGACCGCGGCGTTCTATCTCCTCGGCCTGGGATCACTGACGGTCCTGACCTGCGGTTTCCCGGGCGTCTACAGCGCGGAGCTGCGGTGGGCGTTCACTCTGAAGATCTCGCTGCTGCTCTTTGTGGTGCCGCTGCTACTTGGCTTGGGGAAACCCATCACGCTGGCCCGTGCAGCGCTGCCACCCGCAGGCATCACTCGGCTGAACGCCACGCTGTCCCACCGCCTGGTCCGGTTTTTCAGCAATTCGATGGCCGCTCCGCTGCTGGGATTGGCCCTCTTTTCAACGTTCCTCACGCCGTTCTTTTACACCCTGCGAACGGATCCGGTAGCCGAGGCGGTGCTCACCGTCGGAGTTCCGCTGCTGGGCCTGCTGATGGCGCTGCCCATCATCGAAGAAGCCGATTTTCACCGGTCCAGCGCGTTCATCACATTGGAGTTCGTGTTCGTCTTCATTGAGCTGCTGATCGACGCTGTTCCCGGGATCCTGCTGCGGCTCAACGGCCAAGTGCTGGACCACATCACCACAGTTGCGGCGTCAGGCGCGGCCTGGTTCCCGGGCGCCCTCCGGGACCAGCAGCTGGCCGGGGACCTCCTGTGGTTCATCTGCGAGATTGTTGACCTGCCGCTGATCATCCTGATGTTCATGCGGTTTTCGAAGAGCGACAAACGTGAAGCACGCAGCTTTGACGACCTCACGGATCAGGAACTTGACGACCTCAACGCGGAGCACCTCAAGCGCGGCCGCTAAGAGATCAGGGTTTCGGCAGCGCTGTCCATGTGCTCACGGATCGTCTTCCGTGCAAGTGAGGCGTCGCCGGTCTCGATCGCGGCGACGATGTCGTGGTGCCGGTCCACGCTCATGTTTTTTACGCCCTTGTCTCGGCCGGCGAACATGATGGACATGCGGATGGACCCCTCCAGGGACTCCCACGAGTGCAGCAACGTTTCGTTGCCGGTCAGGCGGCACATGGTCCGGTGGAATTCCAGGTCGGACTCGATCCGTTCCTCCAGGCTGCTTTTCTCTGCTGCGGCCATGGCCTCAATGGCGGCCCGCAGCGAGCCGATGACCGGCTGCCGGTCGGGCAGCTCGCACAGGGTGCGGGCCGCCAAAGATTCCAGCGCCGCGCGGACGGAGTAGATATCGCGGATTTCCTTGGCATCCAGGTGCCGGACGGAAAGCCGGCCCCGGGGGCCGGGGGAGAGGAGTCCTTCCTGTTCGAGTTGGCGCAGTGCTTCCCGCAACGTGCCGCGGCTGATCTGGAGCATTTCGGACAGCTCTGTTTCCACCAGAACTGGCCAGCAGGCTGGCCCGCGAATGGATTGGCTACACCTTTGATCCGAGCTCCGCTTCGGCGGACAAGGTCAAGGTGCTCACCGACTTCGAGGACTGCTGAGCCTGTAGCAGTACCAGCCCAGCCCGGCTTATTGCGCTGGCGGCTGGTAGTTCGGTGGGTAATTCGGAGGCGATGCAGGCGGCTGGATACCGGACTGGTTCCAGCCGCTGGGAGCCACAGGCCCACCTGCGTGGCCAGTGTGGGCCGACCCTGGAGGCGTGCCGCCCTGAATCCGGATGAGTTCTGCGGTATTTTCGGCGGTGCGGATGCCTGCCACCAGTGATTCGAGACCGATCCTGGCCACGGCCAGGTAGATCAGCCCAACCAATGGTCCGATCACCAGCATGACCAGAATGCCCAGCACAGCATTTCGCGTGGCGAACGAGGCAATGACGCTGACAATGTAGCCGATACCCAGAGCAACCATGATCAGAATGTAGACAATTCTGGCGATCGATGGAGAAACAAACCTGGTAAATGAGAGGTCGAACAGATTTTTCAAGAGTCCCCCGGATAGTTCCCGCCGGCCTGGCGGCCGATGATGCTGATAGCTGCCAGCCTAAACGGGCTACAGCTGCGGATGCTCCAGGAACGCTTCCAGGCTCAGCGGCTCCCGGCCGGTAAGGGTCCGCACATCGGGCGACAGTCCTGCCAGTTCCCCGGCGGCGATCGCCGTGTAGGTGCTCACCCAGGCATCCAGCTGCCACGGCGGCGCCCCAGACGACGCCCGGGATGCGTAGGCTTCCTCAACAGATTCGGGGTGATAGGTGACGGTCCGCCCGGTTTCCGCCGTGAGGACTTCCGCGGCGAAGGCCAACGAAATTTCCTCGGGACCGGTCAAGTTGTAGGTGGTCCCCACATGGAGAGCCGGATCCCGGAGCACCGTCACCGCGCAATGGGCAACGTCCTCGCGGGAAACTGCAGAGACCACGCCATCCCCGGCGGGCCCGCGGATCACACCGTCTTCGCCTGTCAGGAGGGGCAGGAAGTCCAGATAGAAGTTGTCCCGCAGGAACGTGAAGTCCATCCCGGACGCCCGGATCCGCGCCTCGGTGGCGTAGTGGTCACGGGCCAGCGTGAACGTGGCTTCCCGGGCCGCGCCGTAGAACGACGTGTACACAACATGCTGCACGCCGGCAGCAGCAGCGGCGTCAATAAAGCTGTAGTGCTGCTCCAGCCGGTCTTCCGCTTCTGCCGCGGACACCATGAACAGGACTTTGACCCCCTCCAGAACCTGGCCGGCCAGCACGGAATCCGCGTAGCTGAACACCAGCGGGACTGCACCTTCGAGCGCTGGTGCCCGGCCGGCGTCGCGAACCAGCAGTCGCTGGGCGGTGCCGGCCTCGGCGAGCTGCCGGGCCACCATCCCACCCAAAACGCCGGTGGATCCGGTCACGGCCAGGTTTGGCAGGGACATCATGTGGCCTTCTAGGCTTCGCGGCTGGCGGGGGACTTGGTCAACGCCGGATTACGTTCAGCCAGCGAGCCGATCGCGTCGTCGATCTTCTTCATGATCTCTGACTCGAGCTTCACGCCCGCAGCGGCAACGGTGTCCGCGAGCTGCTCAGGGCGCGACGCGCCCACGATGGCCGAGGCAACGTTCGGGTTCTGCAGCACCCAGGCCACCGCGAGCTGGGGCATGGAGAGCCCGGCTTCGGCGGCGATCGGCTTGAGGTCCTGGACGCCGGCCAGTACGTCGTCACGCATCCAGCGCTCGATCATCCTGGCGCCGCCCTTGTCATCCGTCGCACGGCTGCCCGCGGGTGCAGGCTGGCCGGGCAGGTATTTGCCGCTCAGCACGCCCTGCCCCATCGGGGACCAGACAATCTGGGAGATACCCAGCTCTTCGGATGCCGGCACCACCTCCGCCTCGATGACGCGCCACAGCATGTTGTACTGCGGCTGGTTGGAGATCAGCTGGAAGCCCAGTTCCTTGGACAGTGCGTGGCCGGCGCGGAGCTGCTCCGCCGTCCACTCGCTGACGCCGATGTACAGCGCTTTGCCCTGCCGGACGATGTCCGCGAACGCCTGCATGGTCTCTTCCAGCGGCGTTTCGAAGTCGTAGCGGTGGGCCTGGTAGAGGTCCACGTAGTCCGTCTGCAGCCTGCTGAGCGAGCCGTTGATGGACTCCATGATGTGCTTGCGGGACAGGCCCAGATCGTTTTTGCCCTTGGGGCCGGTGGGGCCGAAGACCTTCGTGAAGATCTCCAGGGACTCGCGGCGCTCGCCCTTCAGCGCCTCGCCGAGGACGGTTTCCGCGGCGGTGTTGGCGTAGACGTCCGCGGTGTCAAAGGTGCTGATGCCGGCGTCGAGCGCGGCCCGCACGCACTGGATGGCGACGTCGTTCTCCACCTGGGAGCCGTGGGTCAGCCAGTTGCCGAACGTGATTTCCGAGACTTTGAAGCCGCTGTTACCGAGGTATCTGAATTCCATGGGTTCCACGCTAACGGAGTTGGTTGCTCAGGGTAAGGGCTTGGTGGAGTATGTGCGGACAACGCACGACGGCGGTGCGCTGCCCCGCGATCAGCGGCGGCGGAGTTCCGCGTACTCCAGGGACGGCACTACTGCCCCGGCGTCGCGCTCCACGAAGTTGGTTCCCGGAGGCACCAGTTCATCGATTGCATCCAGCACGGACTCGCCCAGGAGGGTGTCCGCTGCCTTGAGGTAGGCCTTGAGATGGTCTTCGGTGCGCGGGCGGATGATCACACTGCTGACGGCGGGGTGGTTCAGCGCGAACCCGATGGCCAGTTCCACGAGCGAGATCTCCAGCTTGTCAGCCAGCCGGGCCAGTGAATCCGAAGCCAGCAGTTTCCGTTCGCTGGACGGCCCGGAAATGTCGTAGCGTCCCGGGAGTGAATGCACCCGGGTTGGCGGTTTCCCGGCATCGAGGACGAATTCGCCGGACAACCAGCCGCCGGCCAGCGGGCCGTACGCCAGCACGCCCAGGCCGTACTGCTGCGCAATGGGCAGGACATCGCGTTCGTTGCCGCGGACCAGCATCGAATACGGGACCTGGTTGGCAACAGGCGGGATCAGGTGGTTGGTGGTGGCCAGCCACTGGGCCTCCACGAGTTGCGCCGGGGTGAATACCGAGGTGCCGTAGTAGAGGATCTTTCCCTGCCGGATGAGGTCGTTCAGGGCGGTGATGGTCTCGAGCACATCGGTGTTGTAGTCCGGCCGGTGCGCCTGGTACAGATCGATCCGGTCCGTCTGCAGCCTGCGGAGGCTGCCCTCCACCGCCTGCATGATCCAGCGCCGGGAGTTCCCGGAGTGCGCGGGGTTGGCGCTCATCTGCCCGTGGAACTTGGTGGCCAGGAAGACGTCGTCCCGGCGGCCGCGGAGCGCGCGGCCCACCACCTGCTCGGACTCACCCTGGGAATATACGTCCGCGGTGTCCACCGCGGTGATGCCGGCGTCGAGGGCTGTCTGGATGATACGGATGCTTTCATCCGCTCCGGTCGGGGCGCCGCCGGATGCGCCTCCCGGCCGCTCGCCGAAGTTCATGGTGCCCAGCGTGAGCGGGCTGAGAGGCGTGCCGGACCGGCCGAACACACGAAGTTCGCTGAGGCTCATCCCCGGCTCCTCACAATCGTTTGTCCACGCGGATTGCTGTGGATCGTCACGACGCTACACAAATTCGGCGCGGGGCTGCAGGAAAGCGCCACAGTGCTTCGCTTTTCGTAGCACGGGGTAACGCGGGCCGGAGCGGGGACGGTTTGTGACGCCGGGGCGCCGCGCCGTCCTCAGCGCTTGTCGGCGGGCAGCTTGGCCTTGAGGACCTTCGCATGGCCGGACAGCGACACCAGCGATCCTGTGTCCAGCAGGGACAACGGTGCCGGGGCGGGCGGCTTCGTGAACGAGCGGGCAGCCACAAGGGCGGCGTTCGCGCGGGAGGCGTTCTCGTGGTTGGGGTTGTCCTGATGCAGCGCCGATTCCACCAGCGGGGCCACCGATTCGACCTTCGCTGCGGGAACGGAGGGGCCGGGAAGATCGCGGACCGAGATTTTGATTTCGGGGGCGGCAGCGCGGGCTCGTTCCATGGCCCGGGCATCCGCTTCGGCCACAGCAGCGGCCCAGTCCTCGGCGAGCACCGGCTGCTCCTTGCGGGCCGCGGTCAGCAGGGGGTGATGCTCCACCGCATCGTGGAAGCGGGGCCGGATTTCGGATGGGTTCAGGTAGCTGCGGCCGTCTCGAAGGGCCTGGCGCCAGTCGCGCGGCGTGCTCACAACGGCCACGGCGGCAGCGATGTGGGCGCGCACCGTGGACAGGGCTCCGCCGGCCGTCGTCCGCACGGCGCCGGCCTTTGCGCGCAGCGCCCCGGCGCGGGCCGGCTTACCGGCAGTGGAGGCGGCGGCGCCGTCGTCGTGCGTTGCGGCGGTGGCGTCCGACGGCGGTCCGGGCTCCCCGGTCAACCGGACCAGGGGGAGGGTTTCGTTTTTGGGGAGCCGCCCCAAGAGGGCCATTAGGGTCAGTACAAACAGCCGTCCGAAGCCGGCGAGCAGCAAGGTGATGACCACCAGTAGGACCAGGCCCAGGAACATCAGGAACGCGAGGCCGAGCGTGCCGAAAAAAGTCAGGTTGAGAGCGATGGTCGTTGAATCTCCCACGTCATCTCTCCTCTCTGCCGGCGGCGGAGTCCGTCCCGGCACTCATCACCACGGGCAACAGCCCTCCACCACCTTACGGACTATTTTTCGCTGGTGCGGGCTCCGGGCGGGGTTCGTCCGAGGTTGTTTCGAAGCTGTTACCGGAAATGACAACACCGGCCGCGCCTTATAGTCGGAAGGGATCCGCGAGGCCGCCGGAAAGCGGTCCGGACAACCGCGACAGGAGCACCATGCCCGAGAATTCGATCAACGCCGGCCCTTGCGTTTGCCTGTCCGGCGAGGCTTACGCGGACTGCTGCGGGCGGTTCCATGATGGCGGGGCCGAAGCGGCCACGGCGGAGCAGCTGATGCGCGCCCGCTACAGCGCGTTTGCCCTGCTGAACGCCGAATACCTCCGGAAAACCTGGCATCCGGATACTGCGCCTTCGGACCTGGAACTGGACCCCGGCATGGAGTGGCGCCGCCTGGACATCCTGTCCACAAGCCGCGGCGGGCCGCTGGATGCCGAGGGTACCGTCGAGTTCAAGGCCCACTTCCGGCACAACGGCGAACGCGGGGTCCACCACGAAACCAGCCGCTTTGTCCGCGAGAACCGCCGCTGGTACTACGTCGACGCCGTGATGCTCGCCTAGCTCCCGCTGTACGTTTCGTCCGGGGTGAAGCCGGCCCGGTCCACCTTGCGGTGGAAGTGCATGCCCGCCAGCCCGCCCAGCACGGCACCCGCCAGCGCGACCAAGGCCACCACGACGGCGGCAATGATGCTGGTGAGGGTCAGTTCGCCTTCATTGATGGGGATCCGCGGGAAGCTGTTCAAACTGGCCAGGACGTTGAACTGCTGGCCGGCGATGAGGCCCAGCAGCGCCACCACCACCGCAGCGATCAGCGCCCAGATCCACACCATAAAACCCTGCCGGGCGCCGTTGAACCGTGCCATCCGGCCGGCGACGTAGCCGCCGGAGTAGTAGGAGATGAACAGGACCACCAGCAGGACAATGATGCCCACCAGCCCGACGGTGCCGTTCGTGGTCACTTGGTTGACGGCGTCGTTCACGTCCGTGTTGTTCGCCAACCCCACCGCGGTTCCCGCAGCGGCCACAAAGGCTGTGAGCAGCACGGCCATGCCGGTGGCAGCGAGCCAGCCGAAGAACGCCGAACCCACCTTGATGCCGCCGAACTGGTCCTTCTCTCTAGCTACGGCCGTCTCTTGGTCGGTCAGGCGCGGATCCGTCAGGCGTGGATCCAGCACCGGAGAGTCGGTCAGCGGCGTTTGGGCTGTCGGGTCATAGTCCTGCTCGGCATAGGGCGCCGGCGCCTGGTCGAAGGCGCGCGTGGGCTCGCCATTGGCGAAGGTTTGGTCACGAGCAGTTTCATTCCGTAGATTCGCGTTCCGCGTCGTGGGCGGAAATCTGTCCTCGGGGTCCGTTTGGTTGCTCATGGGTCAACTCAACCACTGCTGACCAGCGATAACAAGGCTGCTTAGTAGTAGCTAACGGTACTTCCGGTGCAGGTTTTCCTTGGTGGAGGCCCCCGGTGTGGCATCGGCGATCCACGGGCCGGTGCCTTCCGACGGATCAAGTACGCCCGCCTCAAGCCAGGTGTAGTCCCCGGCCAGAACCTTGCGGGAGAGTATATGGTCGCCGTCGTCCGTGTTCCGCCACAACTGGTCAAAGTACTCGTCAATGCGGACGCGGGCCTGCTCGCAGTATGCCTCCGCCAGTTCGTAGGCACTGGCGGCATGTTCCGGCGTGGTGCGAAGGATCATCTCGGCCCGTGAACAGCATGCAGCCATGGCAAACAGTTCGGCGCCGATGTCCACTACCCGGCCCAGGAACGCCTGCTTGTACTCCAGCTTCGCCTGCCAGCGTCCCATGCCGTAGAACGTCTGGCGCGCCAGACGGCGCGAGGACCGTTCCACAAAGCGCAGCTGCTTGGCCAGCCTGCCGAAGTCGCTGTAGGACCGGGGATCCATTCCGGCGCCCGCCACGAGTTTGGGCAGCCACCGGGCGTAAAAACCTGAAGCCCCGACGGCGGCCCTCGCCTTGTCCTGGAGGCTCGCGTCCACGGACGCAAGGTCGCCGGCGGCCGCCAGGTGGGCATCCACCGCTTCGCGGGCGATGAGGAGTTTCATGATCTCCGAGGAGCCCTCGAAGATCCGGTTGATCCGGAGGTCCCGCAGCTGCTGCTCGGCCGGAACCGCGCGTTCGCCCCGGGCTTCCAGGGAGTCCGCCGTCTCGAAGCCGCGCCCGCCGCGGATCTGGACCAGCTCGTCGGCGATCCGGCAGCTGATCTCGGTGGACCACAGCTTGGCCAGCGCAGCCTCGATCCGCACGTCCTTCTGCCCGGCGTCCGCGAGTTCCGCAGACAGTTCGAAGACGGCATCCAGGGCGAAGGCGGACGCGGCGATGAAGGCGATCTTTTTGCCCACGGCCTCGTGTTGGCCCACCGGACGGCCCCACTGGGTGCGGGCGTTGGACCATTCCCGGGCGATCTTCAGGCTCCAGCGGCCGGACGCGACGCACAACGCCGGCAGGGCGAGCCGGCCCGTGTTCAGCGTGGTGAGCGCGATCTTCAGGCCCTGGCCCTCGCGGCCCACCCTGTTGGCAGCGGGCACCCGCACCTGGTGGAACCGGGTGACGCCGTTTTCGATCCCACGCAGTCCCATAAAGGTGTTGCGGTTCTCCACCGTGATGCCGGGGGAGTCCATTTCCACCACAAAGGCGCTGATGCCGCCCTTATGTTCGGTGCCCTCCGCGTCGGTGTGGGCCGGCACCACGGCCATCACCACCACCAGCTCGGCGATCACGCCGTTGGTGGTCCAAAGTTTCACGCCGTCCAGGACGTAAGTCCCGCCGTCGTCCGTGGGAACGGCGGTGCTGCCCATCCTGGCGGGATCACTCCCCACGTCCGGTTCCGTGAGGAGGAAAGCTGTGATGGCGCCGGCGGCGCAGCGCGGCAGGTACTCGCGTTTCTGCTCCGGCGTGCCGAAGACCTTCACAGGCTCCGGAACACCGATGGACTGGTGCGCGGAGATCAGGGCGCCGATGCTCGGGTGGACACTGCCGAGCATCGCCAGGGCCCTGCCGTAGTAAACCAAGGACAGGCCGAGTCCGCCGTACTCCTGCGGGATCTTCATGCCAAAGACGCCAAGGCCCGCCAGGCCCTGGAGGTACTCGTCCGGGATCCTGGCCTCGCGTTCGATCGCGCGGCCGGACATGGTGCGGGCGTACTCGGTGAGGCGCTCCATAAAGGCTTCGCCGCGTTCCACGTCATCGGCCTTTGCCTTCGGCCAGGGGTGGATGAGGCTGAGGTCGAAATTCCCCAGGTACAGTCCCTTGGCGAAGCTGGGCCGGTCCCAGTCGAGCTCGCGGGAGGCTTCAGCAAGTGCCCGGGCATCCGCCGCGGTGGCTTCGGGCCCGATATTGGCCGCGGCAACGGGGACTTCGGCGTCCGGGGCGTCGATGGCAGGTGGGTTCGTTGCGGGACTGTCAGTGGCGGAGCTCATGGGGTATCTCCTCTGCCCGGGATGGCCGGTTCGAGCCATGGATCCGCCAGGTTGGAGAACCCCTCAGCTGTCTCTCAACATTACCCGCGGGTAGCTTCCAGTGCTAGGGGCTGGCTGGCCCTGAAAGTCCCCGGGGATCTCCACGGTGGAGGCGTGGTGGACCAGCCTGTCCCAGCCATGGTTGATCCCGTGGACCACTGACAGCAGTGTGGTGGAGATGAGGAACCAGGCGAGCTTGCCTACCCCCACCAGGACCAGGGCCAGAAAGCCCGCTGTCAGGACGAAGCCCACCAGCACCAAGGCAAACGCCAGGGTTCCAATGAACACCATGGTGGCCGTCTCCACTGCACTTAAGTCGAACTGCATTGTTCCCCCTGCTGCGCCGTTGCTTCGGTTGAGATCAGTAGCATGAGCGTAGGGGGTGCTTGGGCGCCCCAGCCAGAGTTGCCCCGCCGTGACGCCCGGTTGATACGGGATCGCAATGCTACCGGGACGTAGGTCACGGAGCGGTCGCGGAGGCCCCCGCCGTTCCCACCCAACGCGGGGTCACTTCGCGCCCGTGTTGACGCCTGTGATGGGCGCTAAGTGACTCCGCGTTGCTTGCGGAAGGTCTGCGTTAACCTTGTAGTTGGCAGTTTTCGCGATCCGCGCTGCCCAACCATCCCCCAGCAGCTGAAGGAGAGCGCGTGCCCCGCTCCGCCAGGTCATCCGCTGACGCGATCAGCGCCCGGCTCCGGGACCTCGAACTCCTCACGAAGGGACCCGCCTGGGCCCTGACGCGCTCGGCGCCGTGGGTGATCGCGGTGCTGCAGGAATCCTTTACGCGCACCCGTCCGCAGCTTCCACTCGAGGAGTTCCATGCCGACGTCGACTCCTTCCTTGAGCAGCTCCGGCGCCAGGAGCCCGGGCCGGGTGGTACCGCCATCGGCACGTCGTCCGGCAGGAACTATGCGGACGAGTGGACACGCAAGCATTTCCTGACCCGCCGCAACCAGGCGGGGCAGATTGTTTATGAGGTCACCGAGCCGGCCGCCCGCGTGCTCGCCTTCCTGGACAGCCTCTCCAGCGAGCGTTCCACGCTGAATGGTTCCCGGCTGGGCACGCTCCTGGGCGACGTAGAGAAGCTGGCCAATGAGACCAACCCGGACCAGAGCGCCCGGCTGGAATCCCTCGAGGACGAGATCGGGGAACGGCAGCAGCTCATCCAGGACATCAGCTCCGGTGACTTTGACGGCCTGCTGGACGACGACGAAGCCGTGGAAGCCGCCGGTAACATCCTGGACCTCGCCGCCAGCCTGCCCGCCGACTACAAAAAGATGCGCGACCGCATCGAGGAACTCGTGGGCGAGCTGCGCAACCAGATCATCGAGGAGTCGCTCAGCAAGGGTGCCACCATGGCGCAGGTCCTCGACGCGGATAAGCGGCTGCGGCAGAGCCCCGAGGGCAGGACCTTCCGCTCCTTCACCGCGTTCCTGGAGGACCCTCAGCAGCAGCTCCGGTTCCGTTCGGCCATCGGCGAGGTCCTCAGCCGGCAGTTCGCGGACGATCTTTCGCCGGAGGACCGCGAGACGCTCAAGAACATGGTGGCCGAGCTCCGCCACCAGCACAGCCAGATCCAGCGCATCTACGGCAAGCTCAGCGAAAGCCTGAACACGTACGTCCAGAGCGACGACTTCCGTCAGTCCGTCCGCCTCCGGAAGGTCCTGCGCGAGGCCGAGCAGGCCATCAGGTCCCTCCCGTATGAACGTGAACGGCCAGGCCTGGTCCGCGGTCCGGTGCTGTTCAACGCAGGGTTCGAATCGCTGGCTATGGTCAAGCTCTACGATCCGGACGAGTTCGCCGTCCCGCCCAAGCTGGCTGACCCCATCGCTTTCAGCGACTCAGACCGCGTGCGCTCGCCGAGAACGGGCAAGGCGCGCCCCGACGCCATCCGGGCCGCCGTGGCCGGCGCGTCCACCCTGGCCGAGGCCTGGGAACAGCTGCCGCCGGAGGAACAGCACATCAACTCCATCCGCGCGCTTCTCTCGCACGCCCTCCAGGAGGGTGCGGCTTTTGACCGCGACGCCTGGGATGGCCTGGACTACGAACAGATCGACGGCACCACCCGCACGGCGTACCTGCCGGTGGTCACCCTCAAGAAGGATTGACGATGACTGAAGAAATTACGACGGCGGCACCTCCCGTTGAGGAGGCCGCACCGGCGGTCGAGCCCGAGACGCAAGGGATTTCGACAGGCTCAATCACCAGGAGTGGCGGAGTTACGCCCCGCGATACGTTTGTGGACGGCGCGGCACTGTTTCCCGGCGACACCGGCGTTCTCTCGATGAAGGTGCGCCAGGCGCTGGTCAAGCTGCTCAAGGGCCCGTACGTTGACGGCGGCCGCGACGAGAAGCTGTGGACCACGCTGCTGGACAACCAGATCATCCTGCGCAGCCGCCTGTCCGAGCTGTTCCTGACCCTGCAGCTGGACCACGAACGCAAGATCGCCGTCCTGCGCCCGGTGGATCCTGAGGCCATCGGCGGCAGCAGCCGCTCCAGCATCCTGCGCCAGCAGCGTGCCCTGAGCCGGGTGGAGACCATCGTGCTGCTCCGCCTGCGGATGCTGCTGGACCGCCACGTCACGGCCCAGACCGATGCCACCATCACCCGCGAGGAGATCGCCGACCTCGTGGCCCACTACCAGCCCGCCGGACAGCAGGACGCACTGCGCGATTCGGACGTGGTCACCCGTGCCATCACCAAGCTCCTGGCCCGCCAGCTCCTCCTCACCACCGGCCTGGACGATGTCTACACCATCTCCAACGCCCTCCCGCTGGCCCTCCCCTTCGAAAACATCGGCGACATCCCGGCCCAAATCGAAGCCCTGGTAGCCGCCACCACAGACCCCACAGGCACAGAAGCGCTGATAGAGCTCGACAGCGAGAATCCCCTCCGCGCGGACGGCGACACTGAGGACGACGAACCGGTGACTGACCACAGCGACGAGACCGGGGACATGCGGCAGCATGCGTCTAAGCGAGGCACGAGCGAGCATGCAGAGCATGTGTCCGGTGTCGGCGCGACATCCTCGACCACCGAAACGGAGGAAGCCAAGTGAGCATCGCAACCATGCTGCCGATGGGCGACCTCACGAACCCCGGCCAGATGCGCCTTGCCTTGGTGCAGGTGGTCAACTGGGGCACGTTCCATGGGGCGCACACGATGCACGTGGACCGGAACGGAACGCTGCTGACCGGCAACTCGGGCGTAGGCAAGTCCACGCTGTTTGACGCCATGCTGCGCGTGTTTGATGCCCGGCCGCGCTCCAACGAGGCCGCGGCCCAGCGTGCCGGCGGTGCTGTGGAGGACAAGCGGACCACGTTCACGTACATGCGCGGCAAGGTGGGTGACAAAGCGGTGGGCGAAGGCTCGGCCAGCGCGTTCCAGCGCCCGGGTGCCACCTGGTCCGCCGTCGCCCTGACGTTCGATAACGCCGCGGGCACGCGCATCACGGTGTCCGCCCTGTTCGACCTGCCCAAGAACGGCACGGAGTCCAGCGTCGGCCGTTTCTACGTGATCGACAGCAAACCGCTGGACCTGCCGGCCATTGAGGACATCGCGGAGAAGCGCTTCACCAAGGCTGCGCTGGAGACGATCTTCCCGGATGCCCAGGTCTTCGATGTCCACAAGGCCTTCGCGGAGCGTTTCCGCCGCCTCCTGGGCATCAGCTCGGACCAGGCCCTGCCCCTGCTGCGTGTAATCCAGGCCGGCAAGGGCCTGGGCGGCAGTGTCAATACGTTCTTCCGCGACCAGGTCCTGGACGCCCCGGCCACGCTGGCCGCGGCCGATGACGTGGTGGAGGAATTCAGCAACCTGATGTCCATCCGGCAGCGGCTGGAGGATGTGCGGCAGCAGCGGGACCAGCTGGCCCCCGTGCCCGGGCTGAACAAGGAGTATGCGCAGTCGCTCCTGGACGCGAACCGGCTCCGTGAGCTGTCGGGCGAGGAGTTCGAATCCTACAAGCAACAGCTCGCCGTCACGGTGCACCAGAAGACCCTGTCCCGGTTCAAGGACCTGGCCCAGGTGAAAGCCAAGGAGCTGGGCGCGGAACGCTCCGTCCGGGACGGGCTGGCCAAGGATCTGCGCCAGCTGGAGACCGACTACAACAACCAGGGCGGCAACGCGATCTCCGCGATCGAGCAGTCGCTGGACAACGCCAAGGTGGGTCTGCGGCTCCGCGAGCAGGTGGAGGAAGCGGCCCGCAAGGCCCTGTCCGACGCCGGCCTGCAGCTGGAGTGGACCGCTGAGGGGTGGGAACAGGCCCACGAGCAGGCTGCCGCCAGGTCGGCCGAGCTCAAGGATGACTCGGAGGCCCTGCAGGAGCTCCGCTTCGAAGCCTTCGACGGCCACGCCACCAAAAAGCGTGAGCTGGCAGCAGCCCAGCAGGAGCTGCTGTCGCTGAAGACGCGCAAGTCCCTGCTGCCGCCGTCGAGCATTGAAAACCGTGCGGCAATCGCCGCGTCCACCGGCGTTCCTGAAGACCGGATGCCGTTCGGCGGCGAGCTGATGGACCTCGCCGAGGGGAGGAACAGTGGCGGCCGGCCGCGGAGCGCGCGCTCCGGAACCTCGCGTCCACGTTGTTGGTCCCCGGCGAACATTTCGCCGCGGTGACCCGCTACCTGAACGACAACAAAGTGCGTGGCGCCCTGCGGGCGGTGGACGTGTCCAAGCCGCTCGCGGGCGGCGCCCTCGCCGTGGAGGACGCGCGCGACGGCGACCTGCTCACCAAGCTGGACATCCTCGCCAGCGGTACGCTGGCGGACGCCGGGGAATGGATCCGGGAGCGGATCGCCCTCGATTTCGCCTACCCGTGCGTCGAGGACCCCAACGAACTGGCCACCCTGGACAAGGGCCTGAGCCTGGGCGGTGTGGTCAAACGCAACCGGCACACGGTAGACAAGGACGACCGTTTCACCAGCCGCCAGGACTACGTGCTCGGGTTCGACAACGCCGCCAAGCTGGAACTCGTGGCCGCCCAGGTGGAGGACCTGCAGCAGGAACTCGCCAAGGCCGCCGAGTTGGCCCAGAGCCGTGAAGAGTCGCACCAGGGCATGAGCCGGCAGCTCGATGCCCTCCGCCGGATCGCGGAGGACCACCGGAACTGGGAACAGGTCTCAGCTGCCGTCGCCGCCGATGAACTCGCCAGGATTGAACAGCGGCTCAAGGATGCCCTCGCGGCCCAGGCCGACCTGGAACCGCTGCGGGCCAACATCGAAACCGCGCGGCAGAAGCACCAGGCCAGCACCGAAGCCGCAGCCGTCCTGCAAAGCGAATACAAGGCACTGGACCGGCAAATGAGCGCTGCCGATTCGCTGCTGGAAGCCGCGCGTGCCCGCCTGGAGCAAGTGCCGCCGTCGGACGCCACCGTTACCGCTCTGGAACCGTACTTCACTGATTTCGGCGACGTCAGCGAGATGCATGAGCTGGACAACCTGGCCAACCGCGTCCGGACGGCGCTGCTCGGGGAGCTGCACGCCGCCGAGACGCGCGGGCAGGCAACCTCCGAGCGGCTGACCCGGATCTTCGAGGGTTTTGTGCGCGAGTGGGGCTCCGCAATCTCCGCCGACCACGGCACCTCCATCGGCGCAGCGGGGGAGTTCGAAGGCCGCTACCACGCCATCATCAGCGACGGCCTGCCCGCCCAGGAGTCCGAGTTCCGGCAGTTCTTCAACCAGCGCACGCATGAATCCTTCAGTACGCTGCTGCACCTGCTGGACGAGGAGCGGCGGTCCATCACCAGCCGCATCCTGCCGCTCAACGGCATCCTGTCCGAGGTCAACTTCCATGAGGGCAGCTTCCTGGAACTGGACATCAAGCAGACCCTGCCGGCCACGGCCAGGCAGTTCAAGGACGCCATCCAGAACGCGCTGAAGGCCCGGCACACGCGTCCTGCCCGTGCGGGTTCAGGCCCGGAAACCGGGGGAGGCGACGACGCCGAGCTCACCGCCCGGTACAAGACCCTCGAAACGCTCGTCAAGCGGCTCGGCTCGCCCACGCCGGAGGACCGGCGCTGGCGTGCCGAAGTGCTGGATGTCCGCGGGCACCTGTTCATCCAGTGCAAGGAGCACCGGGAGGTGACCGGGCCGGCGTCAGGGGGCATGAGCGCCAAGAAGGGCGGCGGCAAGCGGACGGACGTCTACATGCATGCTGACACCGGCTCCATGTCCGGCGGCGAGCGGCAGCGCTTCACGGCGTTCATCATGGCCGCGGCGCTGAGCTACCAGCTGGGCATCGCCGAGCAGGGGTTCACCACGTACGGCACCGTGATGATGGATGAGGCGTTTGTGCTGGCCTCGGAGGAGTTCGCCGGCGCCGGGATCAAGGCCCTGCACGAGTTCGGATTCCAGCTGCTGCTGGCCGCTCCGGAGAACGTGATTGACCTGTCCCGGCACCTGGGCTCGGTGACGGAGATCCTGCGGGACAAGCGCACCAACCGCTCCGGCGTGCTCACCGCCCCGGTGATCCGGCCCCGGCCCGGCGCCGAAGGTCAGTGGCGGTCCGAGGCGAACCCCGTGGACATCGTGCTCCGCTGACCCGGACGCTCTCTCAATTAACGCAGTTTCTCGAGCAACGCTCTCTCACTCTCCTTAGGAAAGTGAGAGAGGGTTGCCGTTTTTCCCGCATTAAGTGAGAGAGGGTTGCCGTTTTTCCCGCATTAAGTGAGAGAGGGTTTAGCTGGCGGCGTTGCAGGCGTCGATCTGAGCCTGGACGATTGCGCCGTAGTGTCCCACCAGCTCGTCAAACTCCCAGTCGTCGAAGAGGCCCAGGGTGCGGACGGTCTCGCCGAAGCCGGTCATTAGGGCCACCACGGTGGAGGCGAACCGGCGCTCCGGTGTGGTGTCCCCGATCAGCCGCGCGATGGCGGCGAGGTACCTTTCGCGGATGTCCGTCCGGGCAGCCTCGGGGTCGGGCGAATCCAGCACGGCGAACGGGATGGTGGCCCACGGTTCCTGCATTCCGCGTTCCCGGCGCATCAGCACGCGGAAGACGAGGGCCCTGCCCAGTTCCGACGTCGGGACGTTCAGTTCCCCGACCAGCGACTCGTCGGGCCGCGCGGCGGCGTAGAGCTTTTCCTTGGAAAGAAAGAGTTTCATGACCAGGGCTGCCGAGACGCCCGCGTCCGCGGCGATGTCCCGCACCGTGACGGCGCGGTAGCCGCGGTCCCCGAAAAGGCGTCCGGCGGTGCTGAGGATCGCGTCGTGGCTGGGGCTGCTCATGCGCCCACCGGCTCCGTGGACTTTTCCTCCACAGGTGGCGCGGCGAAATCCAGCGTTATGGAGCGGTTGTCGATCGCGAGTTTCTTAGCCACGGCCCCGTGGGTCACCGGGTGAAGCATGGTCACGACGTAGCGGCCGGCGACGGGCAGCGGAAAGGCGTACCCGCCGTCGTCGTCCGTCCGGGTGGTGGCCACATGCTCGCCGCTGGCCTGAATCAGCGTCACCATGGCGCTGGCCACAGGCTCCCCGCCGGCGCTGACCGAGCCGCTGAGCTCCAAGCGGTCCCGGAGGAGGAAATTCTGCTGGAGGGTGAGGCCGTCGAAGTCAAATACTTCGGCCATGGGTGCCCAGCCGCCGGCATTGGCCACCATCAGGTACCTCCCGGCACCGGGCAGCGCCACCGAGTAGTTGCCTTCAGCGTCTACCCGGCTCCAGTCCACCGGCTCGCCGTCGGTCTGCAGAACGGTGACGACAGCGGGGGTGAGGGGGCGGTGGTCCGGGGCCAGGACACGGCCCTGCACCACCAGTTCGGTGGCGGCGACGGCGGGCGTCGGCGGGCGGTGCGCAGCAGCGGCGCGCGGGATGAAAACGGCCGCCAGCACCGATGCTGCCGCGGCCAGCGCGGCCAGCCAGAACACGTCCTTGAACGCTTCGAAGGACGGAAGGTGCACGGCCCCGACCGTCATGCTGACTGAGGTGAGGACCGCGGCAACCGCGGCGCTCGACGTCGAGGTGCCGATGGACCGGACCAGGCTGTTCAGCCCGTTGGCGGAGGCAGTCTCGGTGATCGGCACGACACCCATGATCAGCGTGGGCATGGCGGCGTAGGCGATGGCCGTGCCCACGCTGACTACGGTTGAACCGATGATCACCCACGCGATGGAGTCGTAGAAGAAGACGCGGCTCACGTAGCCCACAATCATCACGCTGGCGCCGGCGATCAGCGCGGACTTGCCGCCGAAAACCCGGATGATGCGCCCGGAGACAGGGGCGAAAATCACCATGGCGAGCCCGGACGGGACCATGCACAGCCCTGCGGTGATGACGTTCAGCCCGAAGCCGTAGCCCGTGGCCGTAGGCAGCTGGAGCTGCTGGGTGGTGAGGAGCATGTTGGCGAACATGGCGAAGCCGATGAGCAGGGAGGCCACGTTGGTCATGAGCACCGGCCGGCGTCCCGATGTCCGCAGGTCGACCATTGGCTGGCTGACTTTCAGCTCATAGGGAACCCAGACGGCCAGGAGTATTGCGGCGGTGAGGAACAGCAGCAGAACCGGCTCCGAGCCCCAGCCCCAGGTGCCGCCTTTGGAGATCGACAGCAGCAGGGCGGCCAGGGCTGCGGAGAGCACCAACGCGCCAGCGAAGTCGAAGCGCCCGGGCGTGCGGACCTTGGATTCAGGAACCACCAACACCACAGCGAGGAGCAGCAGGGTGCCTGCAGCAGCGGAAACCCAGAAGATCGAGGCCCACCCAAGGCTCTCGTACAGCACTCCGGCCATGGGAAGGCCCAAGGCGCTGCCGATTCCCAAAGTGGCGCTCATCAAGGCAACCGCGGAGCCCATTTTCTCCTTGGGCAGTTCATCGCGCATGATGCTGATGCCGACCGGAATCAGGGCCGAGGCGAAGCCTTGGAGCGTCCTGCCGATGACCAGCCACAGGAAGGATCCGCCAACCGCGGCTATGACCGAACCGGTCACCATGATCGCCAGGCACACCACCATCATCTTGCGTTTGCCGTACATGTCCGCGCTGCGGGACACAATGGGCGTTGCCACCGCGCTGGCGAGCAGGGTGGCTGTCACCAGCCAGGAGGCGTCGTCGGCGGTTACGCCCAGGATCCGGGGGAAGTCCGGAAGGAGCGGCACCACCAGTGTTTGCATGAGGGCCACCACCGTGCCGCTAAGGGCCAGGACGGCGGTGATGGCGGACGGGGACGGGCCCCGTTTGGTGTTGGCGTTGGAACGCGGCATCAGGTGCTTTCAAGTGTGGAGTGGGCAGGGGGTCCGTGCGGTGAACGCACGTTTACCCATTAAGAGTGAACCACTGTTCACCCCCTGCCGGCAATGACCTGGTGCTATTTGTTGCGTCACATTATCAATTACGCAACATAAAGCTTTTCTAATTATTGGCAGGCTAGGCTACCCTTACTTAGGTTCGCATCATTCACCTAAGGAGTTCCGTGACTTCCCCCTCTTCTACGGCCCGAGTACCACCCGCCGTACGCTGTTCAAATCAGCCGGCAAGGCAACGGCCGTTCTGGCCGCCGCGGCGCTCACACTGTCCGCCTGCTCCACCGGCCCCGCGTCCTCCACCTCGGACGCCAGCACTTCCAGCACAAGCAGCTCGCAGTTCCCGGCCACCATCAAGCACGTCTTCGGTGAAACCACCGTCAAGGAACAGCCCAAGCGCGTAGTCACGGTTTCCTGGGTCAACGATGACGTTGCCCTGGCTCTCGGCGTTGTCCCGGTGGGCGTCCCCAAGAACGAATGGGGCGGCAACGAGCAGGGCTCCACACCGTGGAAGGACGCGGCGCTGAAGGAACTCGGCTCAGGCTTCGGTTCCGACAAGGCTCCGGTCCAGTTCTCCGAGGCCGACGGCATCAACTTCACCGAGATCGCCAAGCTCACCCCTGACGTCATCCTGGCCGCCTACTCCGGCCTGACCGAAGAGGACTACAAGAAGCTCACCGAGATCGCGCCGGTGGTGGCCCACCCCGAGGTTGCCTACGGAACCTCATGGCAGGATGCAACCTCAATCATCGGCAAGGCTCTGGGCAAGAACGCCGAGGCCACCAGGCTCATCGCCGATACGGAGGCCACGGTCAAGGCAGAAGCTGCCAAGTACCCGCAGATCGCCGGCAAGAGCTTCATCTACGGTTACACCGATCCCGCAGACCTCACCGCCACGGGCTTTTACACCGCCAATGACAACCGTCCGAAGTTCCTGTCCGCCATCGGGATGAAACTGGCCCCGGTCGCCGAGAAGGCTTCCGCCGGTTCCAAGGACTTCTTTGTGCCGTGGTCCGCCGAGAAGGCCAACGAACTTGAGGCCGATATCTTCCTGACCTCGGTTGAGGATGCCGCGACCGCTGCGGCCGTCAAGAGTGACCCCCTGCTGGGCCAGATTCCGGCCATCAAGAACGGCGCGTTCGTTGCAGATGCGGACAAGAGCCTGGTCCTGGCAATCTCCGCCTCCTCGCCGCTGAGCCTGCCGTGGGCCCTGGACACGTTCCTCCCGCAGCTCGCCCGTGCAGCGGACAACGTCACCGCTGCAGTGAAGTAAGCACCGTTCCATGACGGAAAGTACGACGTCGGCACCCGCCGAGCAGCGCGAACTGGCAGATAATGCCCTTAAAGCCGCAAAAACAGGGCATTATCTGCCAGTTCGCGGTGAAGTTCGAAAAGGCGGGAAGGCCAGAACCAGGCAGGCTGCCTGGCTGCTGGCCGCCGTCGTCGTACTTTCTTTGTTGGCCGCAGCTTCCCTGGCCATCGGCGCCCGGGGCCTTTCCCTGGCCACCGTGTGGCAGGCGCTCACCCAGTTCGACCCCGCCAACGGGGACCACGCCGTGGTCCACGCGCGCATCCCCCGCACCGTCCTCGGAATCCTCGTTGGCGGAGCCCTGGGCCTGGCCGGCGCCGCAATGCAGGGCGTTGCCCGCAACCCGCTGGCAGATCCGGGCATCATGGGAGTTAATGCCGGAGCCGCGCTGGCCGTGGTCGCCGGCATCTACCTTTTCGGCGTCACCTCCCTGAGCGGCTACATCTGGTTCGCGTTCATCGGCGCCGGAGCCGCCGCCGTCGTGGTTTACCTCGTCGCGTCCATGGGCAGGGAAGGTGCGACGCCGGTCAAGCTCGCCCTCGCCGGCGCCGCGCTCAGCGCCGGGCTCTATTCCCTGATGAGCGTCATCCTCGTCTCCAGCCAGGACACCCTGGACCGCTTCCGTTTCTGGCAGGTGGGCGGAATCTCCGGCCGCGACTGGGCAGTAGTGCTCCCGGGCCTCCCGTTCCTGGCCGTCGGGGCCCTTATTATTCTTGGCACCGGCCGCATCCTCAACAGCCTCGCGCTGGGTGATGACATCGCCCGCGGCCTCGGCCAGCGTGTGGGCCTGACCCGCGGCGTGACAGCTTTGGGCATCGTGCTCCTGTGCGGCTCCGCGACGGCGTTGGCGGGGCCCATCGGATTTGTTGGCCTGATCATTCCGCACGCGGTCCGCTTCCTCACCGGCCCCGACTACCGCTGGATACTGCCGTTCTCCCTGGTCCTCGCTCCGGCACTGTTGCTGGGCGCGGACATTATCGGCCGCATTGTGCTGCTTCCCGGCGAGGTTCCGGCCGGGATCATGACGGCACTCGTTGGTGCGCCGGTCTTCGTCTGGCTCATCCGCCGCGGAAAGGGGGCCGGACTGTGAACCTCGTCGAAACCAAACCCCCAGTTGACCTATCACTTCCGGTTGCCAAAACCGGTTTTTGGCGACCAAAACTGATAGTGCAAACCGTGCGCCGGAGCATCCTGAACCGGACCGCCGCCCTGGCCCTCGGCGTCGTGGTCATGTTCGCCGTGTACGTGCTGCTGGGCAGCTACACCGTGACTGTCCCGGACTTTTTCAAGATCCTCATCGGGCGCCTGATCGGCGGCGAGAAAATCCCCGGCGCAAGCTTCATCGTCATGGAGAACAAGCTGCCCCGGGCCGTCATCGGCGTGATGATAGGCGCCGCGTTCGGCCTCTCCGGCGGCCTGTTCCAGACCATGCTCCGCAACCCGCTGGCCAGCCCGGATGTGATCGGCATCAGCTACGGAGCGAGCGCGGCCGCGGTCACTGCAATCGTGATCTTCGGCGCCACCGGCCCGGCCGTGTCCGGAGCGGCGCTTGGCGGCGCGCTGGGCATCGCAGCCCTGATCTACGCCATCTCCCGCGGACCGTCACTGAGCTCAGGCGGCGGCAATCGAGGGAATGCCGCGGGCAACCGGCTGATTCTGGCCGGTGTGGGCATCGCCGCCGCCCTGCATGCGGTGGTCAACTTCATGATGACCCGCGCGGACATCCGCACGGCAGCCGACGCACTCGTCTGGCTCAACGGCTCCCTCAACTCCGCCAACTGGGACCGGGCGGGCATGCTTTCACTGGCGCTGCTGGTCCTGGTCCCCGCCGTCATCGCCCTAGCCGGGCCGCTGCGCATCCTGGAACTCGGCGACGACGCCGCGGCCGGGCTGGGCATCCGCGTCGGGTTCACCCGCCTCGCCGTGGTGGTCACCGCCGTCGCACTCGCCGCGGTGGCGACGGCGGCTGCCGGGCCGGTCTCGTTCGTCGCCTTCCTGGCTGGGCCCATCGCCCGGCGCTTCACCCGTAAAGCCAGCCTCCCGGCGTCGGCCCTGGTGGGTGCGCTGATTGTCCTCACCGCCGACTACGTCGCGGCCAACCTCGCCCCCTTGCTGCTGGACGGCACCGTGCTGCCCGTCGGCGTTATCACCGGCGCGCTCGGTGCCCCGTTCCTGCTGTGGCTTCTGGTCACGGCCAACCGAAAGGATGCCTGACATGGCCGTTCTTAGCGCCCAGGACCTCACCCTCAAATACGACCAGCGCTGTGTGGTGGACGGCCTCACGGCGGATATCCCCGAGGGCAAAGTGACCATGATTGTGGGCGCCAACGCCTGCGGTAAATCCACGCTCCTCCGCGGCCTGTCCCGCCTCCTCAAACCGGCAGCCGGTGTAGTCACGCTGGACGGCAAGGACATCCACGCCCGCCCGGCCCGTGAACTGGCGCGCACCCTGGGCCTCCTCCCGCAGCACCCCACCGCGCCGGACGGCATCGCCGTCCGCGACCTCGTGGGCCGCGGGCGGTATCCGCACCAGGGCTTCTTCCGCAGCTGGAGCACGGGTGACTTGTCGCACCATGATCTCGCCGTGCAGCGCGCGCTCGAAGCGACGGAAACGCTGGAACTCGCTGAGCGGAACGTCGATGAACTCTCCGGCGGACAGCGCCAGCGCGTTTGGATCGCCATGGCCCTGGCCCAGGAAACCGACGTGCTCCTGCTGGACGAACCCACCACTTACCTGGACCTGGCGCACCAGGTGGAGGTCCTGGACCTGGTCACGGACCTGAACCGCAAGCGCGGCACCACCGTGGCCATCGTCTTGCACGACCTGAACCTCGCGGCACGCTACGCGGACCATGTCATCGCCATGAAGGGCGGTGAGATCGTGGCCCTGGGTGACCCTATAACCGTTGTCACCGAAAAGATGGTCCGTGATGTCTTCGGCTTAGAGTCCCGGGTGATTCCCGATCCCGTCTCGGGCACGCCCCTGATTATCCCCATCGGCCGCCACCACAGCACCGCAACCGAACTGGAGCTTGTTTCATGAAGACCCGCGACATCGCCGCCACCGAGCCCATGACCCTGGCTTTCGAGGTGACCGTTTCCTCGGTGCAGGCGCTGAGCCCCAACTTCCGCCGGATCACCTTCGGCGGGTACTCGCTGCGGGACTTCGGCGTTAACGGCGACACCCTTGACCTGAGGATCAAACTGATGATCCCTTCCCTGGCAGCGGACGGCACGCAACTGCCTCTGCCGGTTTTCGAAATGGAGCAGGCCGGCTGGTACCGGGAATGGCTTGCCATGGACCCCGCCGTACGCGGCTCCATGCGCACGTACACGGTCCGCCAGTCCCGGCTTGATGCCGTTTACCCGGAAATTGACGTTGACTTCGTGATGCATTTCGACGCCGACGGCCGCGGCGGTCCGGCCGCGAACTGGGCCCTGAACGCCAAGCCGGGCGATGCGATCACCATCATCGGCCCCAACAACCGTGCCGCCCAGTGCTACACCGCCGAGATCTACGGCGGCATCGAGTGGCGGCCCGGAATGGCCCAGCGGATCCTGCTCGCCGGCGACGAAACCGCCATTCCCGCCATCTCCGCCATCCTCGAAAGCCTGCCGTCCTACATGACCGGCCACGCCTTCCTCGAAGTACCGGAGGCAGGCGACTTCCTCGGCCTCAAGACGGACGCCGACATCGGCATCACCTGGCTGGCCCGCGGTGCCGCCATCGGCCGCTCACTCCCGCACGGCGAGTTGCTGCAGCAGGCTGTGCGCGCGGCGGTGCCCGTTCCCGGCTGGGTGGGCATCAAGGCGTCCGACGCCGGCGCGGGCCCGGAGCCCGAAGACGTCAACGTGGACGTGGACATCCTCTGGGAGACTCCTGCGCGGATGGAGACAGCCGCGATCGAGGCCACCAAGAACCCTGCCATGCCGGCCGGCGCCATGCCGTTCTACGCCTGGATCGCCGGCGAGGCCGCCGTTATCAAGGACATGCGACGTTACCTCGTGCGCGACGTCGGGATCGACCGCAAGCAGGTCGCGTTTATGGGGTACTGGCGCCAGGGCAAGGCCGAGCTCTAAAGCCGTTTTCCGTCGTTCGGGGTCGGAGGGCAGACATCCTCGGCGTGCTCGCTCGTTCCTCGCTTAGACGCACGCTGCCGGATTCCTCCCCTCCGACCCCACTTACAAACGCTCTCTCACTTCCCGTGGGTTTTTCTGCAACGCTCTCTCACTTCCTGTCGCTTGGCGTTAACCCTGTCGTTGCCTCTGGTGGCTAGGGTGGTCGCGTGGATATCTCTCCCTTACTGCCTGAGCGGGAAGGGCGGCGTGTCTTTGTTGCCCTGGGGGATTCCTTTACGGAGGGCGTAGGGGACCGGGATGAGCGGCTGCCCAACGGTGTGCGGGGGTGGGCTGACCGGGTGGCGGAGAAGCTGGCCAAGGCTGAACCGGGCTGGGAGTATGCCAATCTTGCGATCCGGAGCAAGCGCCTGCGCCACATCATCAGCGAGCAGTTGGCGCCAGCCCTGGCCATGAAGCCAGCGCTCATCACCCTGTACGCCGGCGGGAACGACATCCTGGACATCGGCACGGACATGGCCGCCCTGATGGACGAGTACGAAAGCCTCGTGGCGCAGCTGGCCGGGAGCGGGGCCACCGTGGTCCTGTTCACCGGCTTCGACGTCAAAGTCTCAGCGGTCCTGGAGCTGCTGAAGAAGCGGAATACCGTCTACAACCAGCGGGTCCGCGAGATCGCCGCGAAGCATGGGGCGGTCCTGGTGGATTACTGGTGCCTGGACGCCTTCCATGACCGTCGGATGTGGGACTCGGACCGGCTCCACATGTCCAAGGCGGGCCACAAATACCTCGCCGGGCAGGTTCTGGACCAGCTCGGGGTGCCGCACAAGATCCGCCCGAAGGACTGGGATCCGCCGGTCCGGCTCAGCCTGCGGGAGTGGGAGCAGCGGCAGCGGCGTTGGGTCAATGACTGGGTGCTGCCGCTCTTCGGCCGCAAGATCAGGGGCGTCACCCTTGGCGATACGCTGGCGCCGCGCTGGCCGGAGCCCGTCAAGGTGCCGCGGAAGCGCGGGCTGAAAAAGCTGATGGGCCGGGACGTGAAACTGTAGGGCGGCCCCAAAGTGCGGGATTTGTAAACAGCTGTTGACTTGTGGGCAACATCATAGATACTGTTGCCGCACACTGACGACGACTCAACCCGTCAGCACATAGTCCGCTCAACGCTGCGTGGACCGTTCGGGGCGTGAACCGCCGCCGACGGGATCCCAGTGTGAACGTGGAATCCCCAACCTGCCCCTCGGCACACGGCGTCTTTTGGCGTGCGCCGGGCGGGCCACAGCCGTGAGAGGCACCACCGCGATGACTGATAGTTCCCTTCATTTTGACCGCAGGAAACTCCTGAAAGCAGCAGCATTGACCCCGTTCGCAGGCCTGGCGCTGTCCGGCTGCGGGGCAAAGCCCGCCGATAGTGCGGCCGCCAATAAGACAGTCACGGTCACGTCCTACGGCGGCTCCTACAATGACCAGCTGACCCAGACCATTTTGGACCCGTTCTCCAAGCAGTCGGGGATACAAACCACACTGCTGGCCAACACCAGCCTGGCCGCGCTCAAGGCCCAGGTGCAGTCCGGGGACGTGCAGTGGGACCTCGTGGAAATCACCGCCCCGGAATACGAAACCGCCGTGGCAGAAGGCCTCCTGGAGCCGTTCGACTACGACATCATCAGCGACAAGGGCCTGCCCGGCTACGCCAAGGCCGAGTATGGCATCAAGTACCTGAGCTTCCTGTTCGTAATGGCCTGGGACCAGAAGGCCATCCCCGATGCGCAGGCCCCCAAGGACTGGGCGCAGTTCTTCGACCAGGGCAAGTACGACACCAAGCGCTCGGTCTACAACCAGCTCTCTGACAGCTCCGTCCTGGAGGCCGCGCTCCTGGCCGACGGCGTGCCGTTCGACCAGATCTACCCGCTCGACGTCGACCGCGCCCTGCGCGTGCTGGGCCACCACCCGGGCAAGGACCGCCTGCTCTACCACGCGGCCAACCAGGAGCCCATCCAGCAGCTCACCTCGGGCGAGGTCTCGCTGTCAACGAGCTTCAACAACCGCATCAACGCGGCCCGCAACGACGGCGCCAAGCTGAACTTCAGCGCGGAGAACGCCGTCCTCGCCGGCGACTACTTCGTGGTGCCGAAGGGGGCCAAGAACAAGGAAGCCGCCTTCAAGCTGATGAACTTCATGTCCAACGACGCTGAGGCGGGAGCCGCGTTCGACAAGGTCACCAACCTGACTCTGGCAAACACTCCGGCGCTGACCAAACTGCCCAAAGAAATCGCAGACACCCTGCCCACCAGCCCGCGCCTGGCCGACAAGATCCTGGTCCGTGACGACAAATGGTGGTCGGAGAACCTGAAGAAGACAGAGCAGCAGTTCAAGCTGTGGCAGGCCAGCTGAGATGAGCAACGCAACCTTGCAACGGGCGCGTCCGGAGGGGCGCACCCCGGCGCCGGATCAGGAGAAACCCCGACGGCGGCGCACCGGCTGGTGGCTTCTGCTCGCCCCGATCCTGGCCTTTGACGTCCTGCTGTTCCTCAGCCCGCTGGGCAAACTCGTGGGCTCAAGCTTTACCGGCAACGCCTACCAGCGGGTCCTCGAAGACCCGCTGGTGATCCGCTCGCTGGTGAACACGCTGAGCATCAGCCTGGCTTCCACCATCGTCACCGTGGTCCTCGGCTACGTGATCGCCCTGGTGCTGTGGCATTCCGGCACGGTGACCCGCGTGATCCTGTTCGCCGTGGTACTCCTGCCGTTCTGGACCGGCATCCTGGTGAAGAACTTCGCGTGGGCTGTGCTCCTGCAGGACAACGGCATCGTGAACTCTTTCCTTCAGGCGGTAGGCCTCACCGATGCTCCCATCGAGCTGCTGCACAACCGCCTGGCCGTGATCATCGGCATGGTGCACTGCCTGCTCCCGTACGCGGTGTTCCCGATCTTCTCGTCGCTGACCGCCATCGATGACCGGCTGGCCCTGGCGGCTCGGTCGCTCGGAGCCAGGGAAGCCTCGATCTTCCGCCGGATCACACTGCCGCTCAGTGCGCCCGGCATCTCCGCGGCAGGCCTGTTGGTGTTCATCATCAGCACCGGCTTCTTCATCACCCCGGTGGTCATGGGCGGACCCGGGGACATGATGATCGCCGACCAGATCGACTACTACGCACGCCAGCTGACGGACTTCTCCGGAGCCGCGGCCCTGGCCGTGATCCTGACGGTGCTGGTCAGCATCCTCGTTGCCATTTACCAGCGCGTGCTCAAGGCGGGAGGCCAACATGCAGACAACTAATCCCCGGCAGCGCCTGCTGAGGCTGCTTTCCATCCCGGTGTTCCTGTTCCTGGTGGTCCCGACGGCGATCGTGGTGCCTGTTGCGCTCAACGACAGCCGCTACATCACGTTCCCGCCCGAAGGGATCTCGTTCGCGGCCGTCGCCGGCTTCTTCGCCGACAAGGCCTGGACCTCGGCCCTGACGGCCAGCCTCCAATCGGCAGCGATCGCCGTCGTGATCGGTGTGCTTCTCGGCGCGATGGCGGCGATCGGCCTGCACGGGCGCAAGTTTCCCGGGCAGCAGGCTGTCGTCGGGCTGATCCTGGCGCCCATGATCGTCCCCACGGTGGTGCTGGCGTTGGCGTTCTACCAGTTCTTCATCTCGCTCGGTGTGCTGGGCAGCATCCTCCCCATTGGCCTGGCACATGCCGTGATTGCCACCCCGTACGTGTATCTGACCACCCGGGCCAGCCTCGCCGGACTGAACCCGGCGCTGGTTCGTTCGGCACAGAGCCTGGGCGCCGGATGGCTCTCCGTGTTCCGGCACGTCTACCTGCCGGTCATCCTGCCTGGCCTGGTTTCCGGGGCACTGTTCGCCTTCTCGGTCTCCATCGACGAGACCGTGATGTCCCTGTTCATGCAGACGCCCAGCGCCACCACCCTGCCCGTGAAGATGTTCACGGACATCCAGTTCAACCTGACGCCCAAGATCGCGGTGTCCTCGGCACTGCTGGTTACCGTGGCCACCCTGGGGCTCCTGTTCCAGGTCATGTTCGTTCTCAAACGGCGCTCCACCGCCAGGATGCTGCCGCTGGCCGTGTCCGCACCAAACTAAGGAAGGCCCATGACTACTTCAGTGATTTCCGCAGAAGCAAACACCCGCAGGACGGCGTCTGCGCAAGGTTCGATTGAACTCCGGCAGGTCCGCAAGACATACGGCGACGTGGTTGCCGTCGACGAGCTGGACCTGGTGGTGGAACCCGGCGAATTCGTCACACTGCTGGGACCCAGCGGATCCGGAAAGACCACAACCATGATGATGGTGGCGGGCTTCGAGGAGCACACCTCCGGGAGCGTTCTGATCGACGGGAAGCCCGTGGATGCGCTCCCGCCCCGGGACCGGAACCTGGGCGTCGTCTTCCAGAACTACGCACTCTTCCCGCACATGACCGCCCGCGAAAACGTGGAATTCGCGCTCCGGATGCGCAAGGTGCCCAAGGCCGAACGGCGTCAACGCGCCGAAACCGCGCTGGACCGCGTGGGCCTGGGCAAGATGGGCGACCGCAAGCCCCGCCAGCTCTCCGGCGGGCAGCAGCAGCGCGTGGCCCTGGCCCGCGCCCTGGTGTTCAACCCGGCCGCGCTGCTCCTGGACGAGCCCATGGCTGCCCTCGACAAACGGCTCCGCGAACACATGCAGGAAGAGATCAAGACACTACAAAAGAGCCTGGGCATTTCCGTCCTTTTCGTCACGCACGACCAGGACGAGGCCATGGCCATGTCCGACCGGATCGTGGTGATGAAAGACGGCAGGATCGTCCAGTCGGGCCCGCCCGAGGAGGTCTACAACCACCCGCTCACGGACTGGGTGGCCAGCTTCCTGGGCGACACCAACCTGATCCCCTGCACCGTCCTGGAACGCAAGGACGGCGAGGCGCTGGTTGACCTCGGCGGCCTGGGCCTGGGAAGGGTCCGCGACCGCGGCGTCACCGGCGAGAAATACGCCGTGTCCATCCGTCCCGAACACCTCAAGTTCAGCTCCGAGGCAAGCGCGGACAACTGCGGCCTGGCCACGCTGGTCTCCTCGACCAACTTGGGCGCCACGGTGCGCCACCGGCTGACGGCCGGCGGCCACGAGCTGCAGGTGCGCGAACTCAGTTCGGACGCGTCGGGTCGGCCCGCGTCCGGCGCGGAGCTGTTCGTCGCCTGGGAGCCGGACAAAGCGCAGCTCCTGGTTCTGGAGCAGTAGGTCCGTCCGGGGGACTGCCGGGATACCGGGCAGTCCCCCGGAGCCTGCGCCCAGGGCAGAGGCGCCTGAAGCCTAGGGATCCAGCAGGTTCTCGAACCCCGGTGCCACCCTCGTGGCAGTGAATTCGATGACCTCGAACTCGGCCACGCCGTTACTGTAGAAAGGATCCTTGGCCAACGCAGCATCCAGCGTGGTTCGGTCGGCCTTGGACAACAGCACACCGCCCACCGCGGGAACCAGGCGTCCGGACGCAAGGAACACGCCGTCGTCGAACGCCTGCTTAACCCAGGCCATATGCGCGGGGCGGTGATAGTCCACAATATCTTCGGGCACCTTGTAGGTCAGCGATACAACAAACATAAAGCCAGCCTACTCGGATGGGTGCACGGAACAGGTGCGTCACTTGAACTCTCAACCGCGCTCTGCTTCTAGAATGTACGCATGACCGAACCGCGCTGGCTCAACGCCGACGAACGCCGTGCCTGGCTGGCACTCCTGAGCATCAACACGATGCTGCCGGCTGCCCTGGACAACCAGCTCCACAACGCCGGCAAGGTGTCCCTGTTCGATTACAACGTCATGGCAATGCTGTCCGAAGCGGAGGGCCGCTTCCTGCCGATGAGCCAGCTGGCCGCCCGCACCAGTTCGTCCCTGTCCCGGCTTTCGCACGTGGTTGCCAAGCTGGAGAAACGCGGATGGCTGGAGCGGCGTCCGCACCCCCGCGATGCCCGTGTCACCACTGCACACCTGTCCGACGACGGGATGGCCACTTTGGAGTCGCTCGCACCCGGGCACGTTGAGGCAGTCCGTACCAAGTTCCTTGATGCCCTGACGGAACGCGACGTCCACGATCTGGCACGCATCGGCGAAAAGATCGTGGCCCGGCTGGACGATGACCACTGGATCCTCCGGGACCCCGAAAGCCAGCCCTAGGCCGCCGTCCTGGCACGCCCCGTCTTGGTTGCTCCCGGCAACAGATGAAAGACTAAGGCCATGGATTTTTCGACCCGGTATGTAGCGCTCGGCGACTCCTTCACAGAGGGGGTTGGGGATGACGATCCCGGCCGCCCCAACGGTGTGCGCGGCTGGGCGGACCGCGTAGCGGAGCAGCTGGGCGCGGCGGATCCCGGCTTCGGCTACGCCAATCTGGCCATCCGCGGCAGGAAGCTCCGCCAGATCATGGCAGAGCAGGTGGACGCCGCCGTCGAACTTAACCCCACCCTGGTGACCATTTATGCAGGCGCCAACGACATTCTGCGGCCCAAGATCGACATCGACGACCTGCTGGCGGAATACGACGCCGGCATCCGCAGACTGGCTGCGACCGGCGCAACCGTGGTGATGTTCACCGGCTTCGACGCACGCGGCTCCAAGGTGTTCAGCACCATGCGCGGCCGCACCGCCATCTACAACGAACTGGTCCGCGGCATTGCCGGGGACCACGGGGCGTTGCTGGTGGATTACTGGCGCTTCAACGAGTACTACGACTGGGGCATGTGGGCCCCGGACCGGATGCACATGTCTGCCGCCGGGCACGCCAACATGGCCAAACGGGTCCTTACCGTCCTGGAGTACGACCACTCAATCGAAGTCCCGCCCATGACCCCGGTGCCCGAACTGAACCGGGCCGAAGCCATCCGCGCCAACGCCCGCTGGGTCCGCGAATTCGCCGGACCGTGGGTGGTCCGCCGCGTCACCGGCAAGTCCTCCGGCGACGGACTGGCGCCCAAGTACGCTCAGCTCACCCGCCTCTAGCGACGGAATCCTTTAGCGGCGGAAGCCCGGCGTGGCCAGCAGCTCGCCGTCCGCCCGGATGGCCAGAACCGCAACGTCCCAGCCGTCAGTGGCCCTGTCCAGCATCGGCCTGCCGCCGGCCACGATCGCCGTGGCCAGGACGTCCGCGGTCGTAATGTCCGCAGCCGCAACCGATACCTGGGTATACGCCGAGGCATCCCTGGGCCGGCCCCAAATGTGGTCTCCCCTCTCCGCGGAGCCGGACGTCGCCAATGCCGCGTGCCGCTGTCCCAGCGGATAGCCGGCCAGAAGAACGCCACGGTCCGCAGGATCCACGATGCCCGCGTCCCAGGGTTCGTTGCTTCCAGGCACCGGCGAACCGCTGACCAGCACGTCGCCGCCCGCGTTCAGACACCAGTCCGGACGCCCGAGCGCCAGCAGCGAGGTCGCGGCCTCCTGGATCGCGATGGCCTTGATGAGGCCGGAAAGGTCTAACCCGCCGTCGGGCCTTTCCGGTGTGAAGGCACCTTCGGTGCGCAACCGCCAGGCCACGGCCTCGGCGTACCGCTCGCGCATGACCGCCGACGCGTCCCGCAGCGACAGTTCGCCGCGCGCAATGGCGCTCGCTTCAGAATCGGCCCTGTACAGGCTGAACCTCTGGTCCAGGTCCAGAAACAGGCGTTCGACGACGGCGGTGGCGGCTGCCAGTTCATCTTCCTGCGCGTTCCCTTCCGCAGCCGGGTCCACCGGCATCGTCAGGCTGATGACAGTGCCCATGCTGCGGAATGTCCTTGCTTTCAGAGGCGGACAGTCGGTCCGGACGGCGGGGTTCCTAGAGGTTCGCGGCATCGATGGCTCCCTGGAGGGACGTGAGGTAGGCGTTGCTGGTGACGGTGGCGCCGCTGATGGTCTTGACCTTGGCCGACTGGGCGGTCAGGACCTCGGTCCGGAGCAGGGGCGCAGCGCGGTTGCTGATCTGGATGGACTTGCGGTCGTCGTCGGTGAGCTGGAGTGCCGTGACCTCGGTAATTTTTCCTGCCTGCACGGTGATCCGGACCTGAACGGAGCCAAACCGCGTCGGCACCACCGCGCCGTCGTACGTCCCGGCCGCCGACGACGCTTCGGTGGAACCAGTGGAACCAGTGGAACCGGTGGAACCGGTGGAACCGGTGGAACCGGCGGTGCCGCTGGCCCCCGAGGCGCCGGTGGACCCGCTTCCGGAACCGGCACTTCCGGAACCGGACGCGCCGGTCCCTCCGGTGCCGGTTGTTGCCGATGCGGCCGCAACCGAGCTGCGGATTTCCGCAACCTGTGCACCGGCCTGCCAGCCGGCCAGGAGGATGCCGGCCGAGGCCAGCGCCGCTGAAACTGCTCCCCGTGCTTTCACCAGTCGAACCTTTCGTGATGGACCTGTTCCGGACCAACGCCCGCTGCCCGGGCATCGGAGATGACGTTGCGGGCCCAGCCTGCAGGGCCGCAGATGTAGACGTCCGAATCGGCGATGTGCGGGACGTACGACGCGATGTTGTAGCCGTTGCGGACGGCGCCGTCAGGCAGCCAGCTGCGGTTGTCCCACCCAGCCCGGGGACCTGTCAGATGGAACAGTTCGGCTCCGCGTTGTTGGCAAAGCGCCAGGATCTCGGACCCCAGGTAAAGCTCCTGTTCGTTGTGGCCCCGCAGCAGGACAGTGGCGTCTCCGGGGGCAAAGGGGGTGCATTCCAAGAGGGCGCGCAGCGGAGTGATACCGATTCCCGCTCCGACCAGCACCACCTTGTTCCGCGTCCGGGCCGCGGTGCTGAACAGCCCGTACGGGCCTTCCACAACGACCTTGGTGCCGGGCCGCAGCCTGGCAAGCTGCGCAGATCCGCGGCCGAGGTTACGGACGGTGATCCGAAGCGCGGACCCACGCCCAGGTCCGGGTCCGGGCGCCAGCGGCTCGGCTGACAGGCTGAAGGGGTGCGGATGCCACCAGAGGCCCGGGGCGAGGAAGCGCCAGATGAAGAACCGCCCGCCGTTGCCGGCGAGCCGCTCCAGCTGGAGCCCGGTCATCTCGATGTTCACCACGCCCGGAGCCGCCATCGTCACGCGGCTGACCGTGAGCTTGTGCCGGGAGGTGGCAGCGATCGGCTGCACTATGCGGAAGTACAGGAGGGCCGCGCCGGTGGCGACGCAGATGGCCAGCCAGTACCAGCGCTGCCACGTCCCCTCCGCGAAGAGCCCGCCCACGCTGAACTGATGGGGGAGGGAGGTGCCGACGGCGGCGTACGTCAGCAGGTGCACCGCGTACCAGAATTCGTAGGGGAAACGACGCCGGACGGCCACCAGCGAGGTGGCCACCACGGCGATGAACAGGGCCATGGATATATAGGCCAGCCACATGTCCGGGACCAAGACCCAAAGGGCAACGGATTCGCTGATGGGGTCCAGGCCCTCGGCCAGCCCGTAGCCCACCGCGATCAGGAGCCCATGGGCCAGCAGGAGGTACAGCGAGGGTTTGCCGAGCATCCGGTGGAATTCCAGGGCGCGGTCGTGGCCGATGGTCCGGTCAACGAAAGGAATGCGGGCCGCCAGCAAGAGCATCAGCAGGACCAGATCCATGCCTGCCAATCCCGCCACGATCCCCAACGCTGTAAACGCGGAGGCGGGCGAATTAATGACTGTAGCGCCGCCGTCGGCCAGCCACAACGCCACTGCGGCGGCCACGGATCCCCAGGCGATGACCGTCAACGCGTCTGTGCGGAGCCGTCGCCGGCGAAGTTGTCCGGCGAATAGACCGGCCCGCGAAGGGCGTCCCGGCGTTGCGCGCGGACCATTGTGACCGGAGCGGTGTGGAGCCCTGGTGGCGGTTCGGAGCCTCGTTGTCATGCTTCAACGGTGAGCTCCAAAGCTTTCATTCACCTGTGAATTTGCGGGTTGGCGGGCTATGAATACCTTGCAGGAAGGGAGCGCCCTGTTGCGGCGCGGTTATACACCGTCCGGGCCGGGATTGGTCTTTAATTGCGTGAACTCGTAGACTTGGTGAGCGCTAAGTGCGCGGAGCGTGCGCAATTGCTCCGGTGGCCCGGTATTTTTCTCCAGGGTAGCCGGTAGTTAGGGGCTCAAGTTGCGTGACTAACCGTTCACCCTGATCACTTTGGGTCGCACTTAGCCGCATGATCCTGCAGCAGATATGCGGATCATTACATTCAATTCTTGAGGAGAAGTCATGGCAGCACACTGCCAAGTGACCGGAGCCGAGCCGGGCTTTGGGCACAGCATTTCGCACTCGCACCGTCGCAACAAGCGTCGGTTCGATCCGAACATTCAGAAGAAGCGCTACTGGGTTCCGTCCCTGCGCCGTAACGTCACTCTGCAGCTTTCTGCAAAGGGCATCAAGACCATCGACGTACGCGGCATCGACGTAGTCGTCGCCGCCATCCTTGCTCGGGGAGTGAAGCTCTAATGGCTAAGGACAAGGACGTACGTCCGATCATCAAGCTCAAGTCGACTGCGGGCACGGGTTACACCTACGTGACGCGGAAGAACCGTCGTAACGACCCGGACCGTATGGTTCTGAAGAAGTACGATCCCAAGATCCGTCAGCACGTCGAATTCCGAGAGGAGCGCTAAACACATGGCTAAGAAGTCAATGATCGCAAAGAACGAACAGCGTAAAGTCATCGTTGAGCGTTACGCTGCAAAGCGCCTCGAACTGAAGAAGGCTCTGGTTGACCCCAACTCGACCGACGAAGTTCGCGAAGCAGCACGCCTCGGCCTGCAGAAGCTTCCCCGCAACGCGTCGCCCGTCCGTCTGCGTAACCGCGACATCATCGACGGCCGTCCCCGCGGTACCTTCCAGAAGTTCGGTATCTCCCGTGTTCGCTTCCGCGACATGGCTCACCGTGGTGAGCTCCCGGGCATCACCAAGTCTTCCTGGTAATTCAGTACCGCTGATTCCAGCTGCTTGAGAAGGGCCGGCAACCGTTTGGTTGCCGGCCCTTCTGCATTTAAGGCCTTTGGTGATCAAGCTCCCGCTGGTGCTCGAGCTTCTCAAGATCCGCACGCGGCGTCGGCGGTTGTGGTGCAGCACACAGAAGCCACGTACGACGACGGCGCCCGGTTTTGGGTGCCAATGCCGGCTTTGGGCCCGGAGCGGCGGGCTTTGGGCTTGGTGTGGGGGTGGATTTGCGGTGGGGGTTGGGTGGGTGTATTGTTTTCTAAGTCGCCGCGAGGGGAACAGCGAAGAGCTGGTTACCGCGGGCGGCCAAACCCCCAAATTCAAGACCAAATGTTGGTTGTTCTTTTGAGCGCCTCGGTTTGGTGGGGATGTGTTTTCTGCTGGTGCGGGTCCTGGAATATGGATTTGCATCGGGGCGGGAAACCGGGTAACTTTGATAAGTTGCTCCGGAGCGATCCACGGCTGTTTGGTTGTGGTGGTGCCGGGTGTGTCTGTTGTTTGAGAACTCAATAGTGTGCCAAGTTTGTTGATACCAATTGTTTTATTGATTGGTTGTTTTGGCCGGGTCCGCCACCTCGTGGTTGGGTCTGGTTTTTACAGCTGGTTTCAAATTTTGCAGCCTTCTTCTTCCGTTATTTCCGGGGGTGTTGGTTGTGTTCGTTTTTGTTTTACTTCAACGGAGAGTTTGATCCTGGCTCAGGATGAACGCTGGCGGCGTGCTTAACACATGCAAGTCGAACGATGACCTGGTGCTTGCACTGGTGATTAGTGGCGAACGGGTGAGTAACACGTGAGTAACCTGCCCTTAACTCTGGGATAAGCCTGGGAAACTGGGTCTAATACCGGATATGACTCCTCATCGCATGGTGGGGGGTGGAAAGCTTTTTTGTGGTTTTGGATGGACTCGCGGCCTATCAGCTTGTTGGTGAGGTAATGGCTCACCAAGGCGACGACGGGTAGCCGGCCTGAGAGGGTGACCGGCCACACTGGGACTGAGACACGGCCCAGACTCCTACGGGAGGCAGCAGTGGGGAATATTGCACAATGGGCGAAAGCCTGATGCAGCGACGCCGCGTGAGGGATGACGGCCTTCGGGTTGTAAACCTCTTTCAGTAGGGAAGAAGCGAAAGTGACGGTACCTGCAGAAGAAGCGCCGGCTAACTACGTGCCAGCAGCCGCGGTAATACGTAGGGCGCAAGCGTTATCCGGAATTATTGGGCGTAAAGAGCTCGTAGGCGGTTTGTCGCGTCTGCCGTGAAAGTCCGGGGCTCAACTCCGGATCTGCGGTGGGTACGGGCAGACTAGAGTGATGTAGGGGAGACTGGAATTCCTGGTGTAGCGGTGAAATGCGCAGATATCAGGAGGAACACCGATGGCGAAGGCAGGTCTCTGGGCATTAACTGACGCTGAGGAGCGAAAGCATGGGGAGCGAACAGGATTAGATACCCTGGTAGTCCATGCCGTAAACGTTGGGCACTAGGTGTGGGGGACATTCCACGTTTTCCGCGCCGTAGCTAACGCATTAAGTGCCCCGCCTGGGGAGTACGGCCGCAAGGCTAAAACTCAAAGGAATTGACGGGGGCCCGCACAAGCGGCGGAGCATGCGGATTAATTCGATGCAACGCGAAGAACCTTACCAAGGCTTGACATGAACCGGAAATACCTGGAAACAGGTGCCCCGCTTGCGGTCGGTTTACAGGTGGTGCATGGTTGTCGTCAGCTCGTGTCGTGAGATGTTGGGTTAAGTCCCGCAACGAGCGCAACCCTCGTTCTATGTTGCCAGCGCGTGATGGCGGGGACTCATAGGAGACTGCCGGGGTCAACTCGGAGGAAGGTGGGGACGACGTCAAATCATCATGCCCCTTATGTCTTGGGCTTCACGCATGCTACAATGGCCGGTACAAAGGGTTGCGATACTGTGAGGTGGAGCTAATCCCAAAAAGCCGGTCTCAGTTCGGATTGGGGTCTGCAACTCGACCCCATGAAGTCGGAGTCGCTAGTAATCGCAGATCAGCAACGCTGCGGTGAATACGTTCCCGGGCCTTGTACACACCGCCCGTCAAGTCACGAAAGTTGGTAACACCCGAAGCCGGTGGCCTAACCCCTTGTGGGAGGGAGCTGTCGAAGGTGGGACTGGCGATTGGGACTAAGTCGTAACAAGGTAGCCGTACCGGAAGGTGCGGCTGGATCACCTCCTTTCTAAGGAGCACCTACAGTCACCTTGCCCCGCATTTGTGCGGGTGTGGAGGGGTTGTCAGGAGTATATGCCCGTTGCGCAGACGCTAGTTCTGCGGCGGGTGCTCAAGGGTGGAATATCAATGAATAGCGGCCGCTTGTTTTGTGCCTCGCCTAGTACGGATGCCCTCTTGAGGGTGTCTTGGAATGGTGTGGGTGCGGGGTTGGGTGGTTTAGTGTTTGGCACACTGTTGGGTCCTGAGGCAACAGGGCCGGGAGGACGGGCTGCAGCTTACGGGTTGTGGTGTGTTTTGTCGGGTTTGTTTGTTTCTGGTTTCCTGGCTGCACCGAGCATGCACTTTTTTGTGTGTGGGGTGTGTGGTTTGGGGTTGTTGTTTGAGAACTACATAGTGGACGCGAGCATCTTTTATAAGAAGCAATTTCCAAGAATTATGAACCTGGATCTGTCCGCACTCCTTTGGGGTGTGGGTGGTTTCTGTGGTTCTCTCGTGAATTAGTTTTTTGATCTTTTGTGGTCAAGTTTTTAAGAGCACACGGTGGATGCCTTGGCATTAGGAGCCGAAGAAGGACGTAGGAATCTGCGATAAGCCTGGGGGAGTCGATAACCGGACTGTGATCCCAGGGTGTCCGAATGGGGAAACCCCGCCAGGGGCGCGAGCTGCCTGGTGACCCGCATCTGAACACATAGGGTGTGTGGAGGGAACGCGGGGAAGTGAAACATCTCAGTACCCGCAGGAAGAGAAAACAATAGTGATTCCGTCAGTAGTGGCGAGCGAACGCGGATCAGGCTAAACCGTTCCATGTGTGATAGCCGGCGGGCGTTGCATGGTCGGGGTTGTGGGACTTTCCGTACTGTCTCTGCCGGGACAGTGAGGTGTGATGTGCAGGCATAGGTGAACGGTCTTGAAAGGCCGGCCAGAGAGGGTGTGAGCCCCGTAACCGAAATGTTTTGTGCCGCCTGGAGAGTATCCCAAGTAGCACGGGGCCCGAGAAATCCCGTGTGAATCTGTCAGGACCACCTGATAAGCCTAAATACTCCCTAATGACCGATAGCGGACCAGTACCGTGAGGGAAAGGTGAAAAGTACCCCGGGAGGGGAGTGAAACAGTACCTGAAACCGTGTGCTTACAATCCGTCGGAGCATCTGCAGCTTGTCTGTATGGGTGTGACGGCGTGCCTTTTGAAGAATGAGCCTGCGAGTTAGTGTTACGTCGCGAGGTTAACCCGTGTGGGGAAGCCGTAGCGAAAGCGAGTCTGAATAGGGCGTTGCAGTGGCGTGATCTAGACCCGAAGCGAAGTGATCTACCCATGGCCAGGTTGAAGCGACGGTAAGACGTCGTGGAGGACCGAACCCACTTCAGTTGAAAATGGAGGGGATGAGCTGTGGGTAGGGGTGAAAGGCCAATCAAACTTCGTGATAGCTGGTTCTCCCCGAAATGCATTTAGGTGCAGCGTTGCGTGTTTCTTGCTGGAGGTAGAGCTACTGGATGGCTAATGGGCCCTACAAGGTTACTGACGTCAGCCAAACTCCGAATGCCGGTAAGTGAGAGCGCAGCAGTGAGACTGTGGGGGATAAGCTTCATAGTCGAGAGGGAAACAGCCCAGACCACCAACTAAGGCCCCTAAGCGTGTGCTAAGTGGGAAAGGATGTGGAGTTGCGAAGACAACCAGGAGGTTGGCTTAGAAGCAGCCATCCTTAAAAGAGTGCGTAATAGCTCACTGGTCAAGTGATTCCGCGCCGACAATGTAGCGGGGCTCAAGTACACCGCCGAAGTTGTGGATTTCAGATATTAGCTAAGCCGCCCCTTGTGGGTTGGTTCAGGCGTCTGGAGTGGTAGGGGAGCGTCGTGTGGGCAGTGAAGTCGCGGTGTAAACCAGCGGTGGAGCCTACACGAGTGAGAATGCAGGCATGAGTAGCGAAAGACGGGTGAGAAACCCGTCCGCCGAATGATCAAGGGTTCCAGGGTCAAGCTAATCTGCCCTGGGTAAGTCGGGACCTAAGGCGAGGCCGACAGGCGTAGTCGATGGACAACGGGTTGATATTCCCGTACCGGCGAAAAACCGTCCATGTTGAACAGGGGATACTAACCGCCCGAGACCTGCCCTATCGCCCTTCGGGGTGTGTGGGTTTTGGTGGAGCGCGGGACCTGATCCTGGGAGGCAAGCGTATTAACAGGTGTGACGCAGGAAGGTAGCCAAGCCGGGCGATGGTTGTCCCGGTCTAAGGATGTAGGGCGAACGGTAGGCAAATCCGCCGTTCATGATGCCTGAGATCTGATGGGACCCCCTCACGGGGGATTTGGTGATCCTATGCTGCCGAGAAAAGCATCGACGCGAGGTTTTAGCCGCCCGTACCCCAAACCGACACAGGTGATCAGGTAGAGAATACTAAGGCGATCGAGAGAATTATGGTTAAGGAACTCGGCAAAATGCCCCCGTAACTTCGGGAGAAGGGGGCCCCAACCTTGAACACCACTTGCTGGTGGGAGGGGATCGGGGCCGCAGAGACCAGGGGGAAGCGACTGTTTACTAAAAACACAGGTCCGTGCGAAGTCGCAAGACGATGTATACGGACTGACTCCTGCCCGGTGCTGGAAGGTTAAGAGGACCGGTTAGCCCTTACGGGCGAAGCTGAGAATTCAAGCCCCAGTAAACGGCGGTGGTAACTATAACCATCCTAAGGTAGCGAAATTCCTTGTCGGGTAAGTTCCGACCTGCACGAATGGAGTAACGACTTCCCCGCTGTCTCAACCATAAACTCGGCGAAATTGCAGTACGAGTAAAGATGCTCGTTACGCGCAGCAGGACGGAAAGACCCCGAGACCTTTACTATAGTTTGGTATTGGTGTTCGGAGTGGCTTGTGTAGGATAGGTGGGAGACGTTGAAGCCCGGACGCCAGTTCGGGTGGAGTCATCGTTGAAATACCACTCTGGTCACTTTGGACATCTAACTTCGGCCCGTAATCCGGGTCAGGGACAGTGCCTGATGGGTAGTTTAACTGGGGCGGTTGCCTCCTAAAAAGTAACGGAGGCGCCCAAAGGTTCCCTCAGCCTGGTTGGCAATCAGGTGTCGAGTGTAAGTGCACAAGGGAGCTTGACTGTGAGAGAGACATCTCGAGCAGGGACGAAAGTCGGGACTAGTGATCCGGCGGTACATTGTGGAATGGCCGTCGCTCAACGGATAAAAGGTACCTCGGGGATAACAGGCTGATCTTGCCCAAGAGTCCATATCGACGGCATGGTTTGGCACCTCGATGTCGGCTCGTCGCATCCTGGGGCTGGAGTAGGTCCCAAGGGTTGGGCTGTTCGCCCATTAAAGCGGTACGCGAGCTGGGTTTAGAACGTCGTGAGACAGTTCGGTCCCTATCCGCTGCGCGCGCAGGAAATTTGAGAAGGGCTGTCCTTAGTACGAGAGGACCGGGACGGACGAACCTCTGGTGTGTCAGTTGTACTGCCAAGTGCACCGCTGATTAGCTACGTTCGGATGGGATAACCGCTGAAAGCATCTAAGCGGGAAGCTCGCTTCGAGATGAGATTTCCATACACCTTGTGTGTGAGAGGCCCCCAGCCAGACCACTGGGTTGATAGGCCGGATGTGGAAGCGAGGACTAACGACTCGTGAAGCTGACCGGTACTAATAGGCCGATAACTTACACCACACACCACCCCCGTAAACCTATTCAAAAGAGGTTTACACCACAGGGTTGGTACAAAGATAACAAGACTGCTTGCGTCCACTATGTGGTTCCCAAACAACAAACCCGTTGCTTGAGGAACAAACACAACAACATAACAACACCACACCTGCCTTAACCGGCAGGAGCATGTTGTAACCACAGAATTCCCACCCACGGCACAGCCAGCGGGTGAGGAGCAAGGGTTACGGCGGTCATAGCGTGGGGGAAACGCCCGGTCCCATTCCGAACCCGGAAGCTAAGACCCACAGCGCCGATGGTACTGCACCCGGGAGGGTGTGGGAGAGTAGGTCACCGCCGGAACATCATTACAGGTCGAGAGCCCCCCAACCACCAGGTCGGGGGCTCTCCCACGTTAACCACCCACCACCCCAGAACGCCCCAACCGCCGCCATCGCACCTCAAGGCCGCGCACCCACACAACATCCTGGCAGTGAATTTGGGCATATTCCCGCACCTCACGCTGCAATGTCGCATTCGCGTGGATCGGCTTCATGTCCGCGTTCGAGTCCGTTGCGGACCGGGCCGTTGAGCGAGAAGGTCACATCATCAACGGCGTCCGGCCGCGCTGGTGCTTCAACGACGACCTTCGGCTCGAACTTGCCTTCCCCTTGCCGCGGCACGTTCCCCTGGCCAGTGGCCCGAAATGCTTCGGAACCGAAGTGGCGGGGCCCGTCGATCCGCCGGTCAGCCGATTCACGCTGACCGTCTCCTAGGGACGTCGGCTCCGGTAGGAACCGGACTCGTTCGAAAGGGGAGGGGCGGAATTTTTCAAGCTGAACGGTACCAACGGGAGTTAGGCGGCTCTTCAAGGTTCCCGGGGAATGGTCTGCTGAGATGATTGCTCATGCTGCCATCCGGGCTGCACTTCTCAAGAGAATACGCGATTTGTAATTGATTGGGTTGCGGTAGCCGCGGGCGGTTCGTTTGATGTGTTTTATCGCGGTGTTGTTGGCTTCTACTTTGGCTGTTGTAGCGCCGGTGACGATGAGGACTTCGATCTCGGCCCACCAGCGGCACACGGTCCGGTAGAGCCTGTTCGTCTCCGGCATCGCGGCCCGTTCCACCAGGTCGGCGAGGGCAGTCTTCGCGGCGGCTGCGTCCTCGAGGGACCCGGTGGAGAGCAGGGTGCGGAGTTGTTCCTTGACCTGCCAGGCGGCCTGGAGGCTGCCGGTCGGATCGTCGGCAGCGAACACGCCCGCCAACCGGTGATGTCCACGTTCTGAGAGGTTCTCGTTGGCCTTCAGCAGCAGCATCCGGTTCGCCCACGCCGGGTCCGTGGTCCTGCCCCGCCGGCCCCGAACCTGCTGGGACAGGCCCTGACGGACGGTGGTGAGCATGTCGTTGGCCAGCATCGTCACGTGGAAAAGATCCACCGAGACCGCCGTGCGCGGCAACCACATCCGTAGTGCTTTCCGGAAGGCCGCGGACGGGTCGATCGCGACGACCTGCACCCCAAGCCGCCAGTCCAGTGGCCGGGCGAAGAGCCAGTTCCCGACGCCCTTGCGGTCACGTCCGTCCACGATGCCCAGGACCTGGCCGGTGTCCAGATCCACGATCGTTGTCATCCAGGGCTCGTACCGGATCCATGCCTTGGTGCCGGGGTCCTGGAAGAACCGCACGGACCGGTACCGGTGCTCATCGATGCCCAGCATCCTGGGTGCCAGCAGGTCCACGTCCGGCAGGCGCAGGGCGGCGTCGCCGATGATCTGCTGGACCAGCCACCACGAGATCCCGAACGCCACGGCGGTCTCGGACACTGCCCGCCCCGAGGTGATGACCGCCTCCAGCACCGACTGCCGTAGCCGCCGCGTCGACCGGGCCCGGCGCGGGACCTGCGGCGTCGCTTCGCAGAACGATTTCCGCTCGCACAAATACTCGTCACAGAACCAGCGCCGCTTGTCCCAGAGCAGCACCACCCGGCCAGCGACCGGAATGTCACGCAGCCGCTGGCAACGGCGCTCCTTCACCCGGAAGGCGACGACGCCGCAACTCGGGCAGCCCGGCGGAAATGTCGTCTCCACCGTAATGTGGCGTGCCCCGTCAGGAAGCAGCACGGCGGCCGTGACACGGTAATCAGGCAGGTTGAAGATCAAGCTGGCAGCATCATCGGCCGCCAAAGTAGGCTCTAACAAGGCTCGTGGTTCCTGTTCAGGTTGAATGCGTAGATAACACTCATCCCAGCAGGACCACGAGTCCTCTGCTAGCTACAACACGAACCTATTTCCCCGGGAACCTTGAAGAGCCAGTTAGGCGGCTGACTGTTCGGTGATTTCCTTGGGTTGGTTGATCCACGCTGGTCCTGGGAGCGCGAGAATTTTGGGATCAGTGGTTTGCGCCCGTCAAGTTTTTGAGACAGTTTGATTGATTTTCTTCTTACGCTGCTATCTGGTGGATCTTGTTTTGGTATTCGGCCAGGGCGCGTGCCGGGGGCAGGCCCAGGTTGTTGGCATGGGGCCGGCGCCGGTTGTACCAGGATTCGATGTATTCCATCACAGCGGTCCTGGCTGCCATGTGATTGGGGAAATCGTGGTGGTGGTACATCTCGGTCTTCAGGTGCGAGAAGAACGACTCGGCCACCGCGTTGTCCCAGCACACACCGACCACGCCCATGGACTGGGTAACGCTGTTCGCCGCGCACCAGCCCTGGAACCCGGCAGAGGTGTACTGCGAGCCACGGTCGCTGTGAAAGACCGCCCCGCCGGAGTGAAGCCGGCCATGGTCACGTGCCATGGTCAGCGCGTCAATGATCAACGACGTACGCATATGGGAGGCCATCGACCAGCCCACAACCATCCGGGTCGCCAGATCGATCACGGTGGCCAGGTACAGCCATCCGGAACCCGTTTGCAGGTAGGTAATGTCCCCGACCATCCGGGTTCCCGGCACGGTGGCGGTGAAATCACGGTTGCCCTCACCGTCCTGCATATGGTTGCGGATATGCCCGGTCCTGGCCGCCGGGTCAACGACCGTGGTCTTCTTCCACGCACGCATCCGCACCGCCCGCAGCCCCTGCTTCTTCATGATGGAACCCACCGTGCCCGGCGCCACCGCGACGCCCTCATGGCCCAGGATCGTGGTGATCTGGTCCCGCCCGGCCATGCCCTTCTCGCGCCCAAACACGCGCTCCACCTCCACGGTCAGCTTGTTGTGGCGGACCTGTGTCGGGGTCGGGCCCTTCGGCAACGTCCATCGGTAATACGAGGACCTGGGGACCTTCAACTGCTGGCACATCCAGTCGATCTTGTAGTAGGCCTTCTCCTGCCAGATAAACGCGTAGTAGTCGTCTATCGTTGCTTCGCGGCGAAGAAGGCGCTGACTTTTCCCAGGAACTCGATTTCCCGTTTCAGCTCGGCGTTCTCGGCCTGCAGCGCCTTGTACTTCGCCCACTCCACAGGGCCCGGCTCATCGGCACCCACGTCGGGATGCTCTTCCTTCCAGACCCGCACCCAATTCCCCAACGTCCCTTCATTGACCTGAGGTGTACTACTGATGTGAGACACAGTTTGAAAGGATTGTGCCCATGTCTTCCCGTCCCACCTATTCCGATGAGTTCAAGGCCGATGCAGTGAATCTGGTCGTTTCCTCCGGCCGTTCACCCGCCTCGGTTGCCCCCGAGCTGGGGATCTCCGTGACCGCGCTGAAGCGGTGGGTGCAGCTGCACCGGGAAGGAGAAGCCGGGGCCGGCGGCAAGCCTGATGATCCGGTGGATCCCGCGAAATACAAGGCGTTGGAGGCCCGGCTGCGGGAAGTCGAAAGGGAAAATGATTTCCTGAAAAAAGTTTCGGCGTTCTTCGCCAAAGAACAACGGTAGAGGACCTCTACCGGCTTGTTCAGGAGAAGAACGCCGAATTCCCTGTGGCCTGGATGTGCGCCCGGCTGGGTGTTCCGCGGGCCTCGTACTACCGCTGGCTGGACCAGAAGGAATCACCGACGGCCGCCCGGCACCGCGAACTGACCGGGCAGGTCAAGGTGATGTTCGATTCCTCCGACGGGATCTTCGGCCACCGCATGGTCCACACCAAACTCGCCGCCACCGGCGTGGAAGTTTCGGTGGGGACGGTGGCTGCCATCATGGCCGAGAACGGCTGGACGGCCAAGCGGATGCGCGCCTTCAAACGCACGACCATCCCCTCGGATCCGGACAAGGTCTTTCAGGACCTCATCGGCCGGGACTTCACCTCCCAGGTTCCCGGCACGAAGCTCGTCGGGGATATCACCTATCTGCGCACCGGCGAGGGCTGGCTGTACCTGGCCACCGTCATCGACCTGTGTACCCGCATGGTCGTTGGCTGGGCCATGGCCGATCACATGCGCGCCTCTCTCGTCACGGGCGCGCTGAGGATGGCCAGGGACCGGGGACACCTTGCAGCGGATGCGATTTTCCATAGTGACAGAGGCACCCAGTACACCTCCCGGGAAATGGGCGCGTGGTGCGCCGGCAACGGTATCCGCCAGTCGATGGGCGCTACCGGGGTGTGCTGGGACAATGCGGTCGCCGAGTCGGCGTTCTCGTCCCTGAAGAACGAGTTCTACCACCACCACAGCTTCGCCACCCGCCAGGACGCCCGCCGGGCGACCATGCGCTACATCGAAGTGTTCTACAACCGCTGGCGGCCCCACACCAACAATGACGGCCTGCCGCCGGCGACCGCGATGGCCAACTTCACCACAAACCAGCAGCCGCTACCCGCGGCAGCCTGACCCAACCGAAACTACCCGGCTGTCTCACATCCTTGACACACCTCAACCCCAATATCGGCCGCGACCTGAATAACAGGACGACCCGAGGAAATCACCAACTCAATGGCCTCAGCCTTGAACTCCGAGCTGTATTTACGACGACTAGACATGAAACAGATTCTCCTAAACCCTGTCTCAAATCACCATACGGGCGCAGTTGTCGTGAATCGTTCGGGGTGTTTCGTGCGGGCTGCAGCGAGGGTTTCCGAGCGTTCCCTGGCGACGCCGGCGGCGTGGCCGTAGTGGACGTTCGCGGGGGTGTGGAAGCCGATGCCGGAGTGCTGGTGATGATGGTTGTACCAGTCCACGAAACTGCTGATAAATGCTCCGGCGTCGTGGACTGAGGCGAAGCGTTCCGGGAATTCCGGACCGTATTTCAGGGTCTTGAAAATCGACTCACTGTAGGGATTATCATTGCTCACGCGGGGCCTGGAGTGGGACCGGGTGACCTCCAGATCCGAGAGCAGCGCCGCGACGGTTTTGGAGGTCATGGATGTTCCCCGGTCCGCGTGCACGACCTGGGGGATGCCGTGGATTCCGAAGATTCCCTTCATCATTTCCACGGCCAATGCCCCCGATTCGGTGGCGTGGACGTGCGCGCCGACGATGAACCTGGAATGGATATCCACCATCATGTAGCAGTCAAAATACTTCCCCTTGACCGGGCCCGCGAGCTTTGTAATATCCCACGTGTAGACCTGTCCCGGGGCGGTGGCGACCAGTTCAGGAACTGCCCGGGGCGGGTGCTTGGCCAGCCGGCGGCGCTCCTTGACCATCCGGTTTTCCTCCAGCACCCGGTAAAAAGTCGACAGGGACCCCAGATAGATCCCCTGATCCAGCAGCTTCGCATAGACCTGCATGGGGGCCAGGTCCACGAACTCCGGCGAGTTCAGCGCCGCCAGAATCCCGGCCCGCTCAGCGGCGCTGAGTTTGTTCTGCGGCACCACCGCCATCTGGTCCCGCGGCGGGGCCGGTTTCCGGTTCGCGGTCGTCCGGGAAACACCGGTCAATGATGCTGCCCGGCGCGTAGGGATCCTCAGGTCCAGCATCGACCGGTACGTGGCCATCAGCGTTTCTTGGACCGGGGCCCGTCCGGCATATCCTCTGAGGCGCTCTCTAAGAACGCCTGTAGTTTTCCCATCAGCTCCAAGGCTGCCTCGGTCTGCTTCAACCGGCCCTCACTCACCTCTAACTGGCGGCGCAAACGCGCGTTCTCAGCCTGCTCCGCCGAGAGTTTCCCGATCGAATCCCCAGCCTTCTTCCCGGCCAGGACACCGGCGTCACGCAGCCGCCGCCACTCGGTCATCTGCGACGAATACAGGCCCTCCGTGCGCAGGAAAGCGCCGCCGGCATTGGTCTCACACGCGTTCTCGTAGGCGGCGAGGAACTCGAGCTTCTGGACCGGAGTGAACGACCGGCGCGGCCGCGGACCACCGGCCCGCGGCCCGGAAGAATTACTACTATTCACAGCACTATCTTCGCGTACTGCACTCAAAACTGGACTGGACATGATTGCTGGATTCCTGGCTCTCGCCCCACGCGATTAAACGGACTTGCTATGAGCCCCTGGTACCGTTCCAGCCTGACACGTAGGGCGGAGATGCTCAAGGGGACACTGGAGGGCATTGTTCTTGCCCTCCTGACCGGGAGCCCGGCATATGGGTACGAAATCACGACGCTGCTCCGGGTGCTGGGTTTCACCGAAATCGCTGAGGGCACCGTGTACGCGCTGCTCGTCAGAATCGAGCAAAAAGGCCTGGCGGACGTCGAGAAGCGACCCTCCGAAAAAGGGCCCCCACGCAAGGTGTACACGCTCAACGCACGGGGCGAAAAAGAACTGCACGAATTTTGGAACACATGGAGCTTCTTGTCCGAACGGCTTGAACAGCTCCGCAAGGGAGGAAAGTGATATGGCAGCGAAGTGGATCGAGCTGGTGACCGGCTCGCTCGAGCAGAAGAAGCAGTACAAGCAGTCCAAGGCGCGGCTGGATGCCCTGCCTGAGCTGTACCACTCCGTGGCGAACGCCTTCAACCGGTACTTCATGTACTACGGGGGGGTCACCGAGGGGGACACGATCGTGCAGATGTTCGCGGACTTCGCGGACCTGTGGGAACGCGCCGCCATCGACGGCACGCCCGTGAGCGAGATCGTCGGCGAAGATCCCATTGAGTTCGCCGAGAGCTTCGCTCAGGCATACGGCGGAAAGCGGTGGATCGACAAGGAACGGGCCCGTCTCAACGAGGCGGTCGACAAGGCGAAGGCGAAGGAGACAGGATCATGAGCACCGAGGTGACACGAAGCCGGCTCAGCGGACCCGCGATCCGGGTGCAGGGCATGGAGAAGTCCTACAAGGACTTGCACGTCCTGCGTGGCGTGGACTTCGAGGTGGCCCCGGGTAGCATCTTCGCCCTCCTCGGCTCGAACGGAGCGGGAAAGACCACAATGGTGAAGATCCTGTCGACGCTGCTGAAAGCAGATGCCGGCACAGCCACCGTGCATGGATTCGACGTCGCAACGGACGCCTTTCGCGTTCGGGAGTCCATCAGCCTGACCGGGCAGTTCGCCGCGGTAGACGAAATCCTCTCAGGCCGGGAGAACCTGGTACTGGTTGCCAGGTTGCGGCATCTGAAAGCCCCCGGCCAGGTCGCTGATGATCTTCTGGCACGCTTCAACCTCACCGATGCAGGCTCTCGAAAGGTGGCCACGTATTCCGGCGGCATGCGCCGTCGCCTGGATATCGCCATGAGCCTGATCGGGCAGCCGAAGGTGATCTTCCTGGACGAGCCGACCACCGGGCTCGACCCCGAAGGACGCAACGATGTGTGGCAGGTAGTCAAGGAACTCGCCAATCAGGGCACCACTGTTCTACTCACCACACAGTATCTGGACGAGGCCGAACAACTCGCAGACCGGATCGCCATTCTTCATGAGGGGCGCATCATCGCGAACGGCACCCTCGCCGAGCTGAAGCGGTTGCTGCCGCCGGCGAAGGTCGAATATGTCGAGAAGCAGCCGAGCCTGGAGGACGTCTTCCTGGCGCTCGTGGGTAACAACGATAAGGACGAGTCACTTAGGGACAGGTCATGAGTACGCATTTCTTCGCGGATACCTCCGTGCTGCTGGGCCGCTCCATGCGGCACATCTTCCGCAGCGTGGACACCATCATCACCACCGCGATCACGCCGATCGCCCTCATGCTGCTGTTCGTCTACGTCTTCGGCGGCGCCATCAGCACGGGCACCGATAACTACGTCAATTACCTGCTGCCTGGAATCATGCTGATCGCGATCGCGTCGGGCATCGCCTACACGGCCGTTCGGTTGTTCACCGATATGAAGAGCGGCATCTTCGAACGATTCCAGTCCATGCCGATCGCACGGTCATCCGTGCTGTGGGCCCATGTCCTGACGTCGCTGGTTGCCAACGGGCTGTCGCTCGTGATCATCGTGCTGGTAGCCCTTCTCATGGGGTTCCGTACATCGGCAAGCCTCCTGGCATGGCTCGCAGTGGCCGGAATCCTGACGCTGTTCACCCTGGCACTCACCTGGCTGGCAATCATCGCCGGCCTGTCAGCGAAGTCCTTGGACGGCGCCGGCGGATTCTCCTACCCGCTGATCTTCCTGCCGTTCATCAGCTCGGCGTTCGTCCCGACGGAGACCATGCCGGGTCCGGTTCGCTGGTTCGCCGAGAACCAGCCGGTCACCTCGATCGTCAACACCATCCAGGATCTGTTCGCGTCTCGCCCGGTTGGCAACGATATCTGGATCGCACTCGCATGGTGCGTCGGCATCCTCGTTCTCGCCTACGTGTTCGCCATGGTCGTCTACCGGCGAAAAATCACCTAAGGGCGTATCGGACAAGCTCCCCTCCACCAGCCTCCCAGTGGGGCAATGTCACGTACGACTTGTGTAGTCGCTGGCCCACGATTCCGTTTGGAGGGCCATCAGGAAGTACTTGCCATGAACGCACTGACAGCTGCCTGGGCTTCTGCATACGCTGGTCCGAGCCAGAAGAGGTGGCTGGGTGCACTCAGTTCGACGAGTGTGGCTCGGGGGATGGTGCCGGCATAGTCCTCAGCATGGGCGAAGGCGACACCGGCATCATGGCGTGATGCGGTCACCAGAGTCGGACAGATGGTCCGGGTTTGGACCAGTCGGCGGTACGACGCACGGTCAGGTCGGGCTTGATGCAGATCGTTGACGAACCCGGTCCCCGAGCGCATGGTCTGGAACAGCTCCCGTGCCCGTCGCTTGTCCTCGACTGACCAGGTATGCCACCAGTCGTTCACTGGCCTCTTGGACAGTGCGCCGACCATCCGGCGTAGCCCGGCATCGGAATCGACCAGGCGTCCGAGAGCCTTCCAGGTCAGGCCCTGCAGGGCCGGGGAGAAAGCCACCGGGCCTGACAGCGATTCTAGGCGCGTGTCTGGGTATGCGAGGGTTGAAGGGGCGCAGCTGTGCAGGACCAGTCGAGGAAACAATCCCGGCAGGGACGACGCGGCGTGAATGGCCTGCGGGCCGCCGAAGGAGATCCCCACGGCCCCTGCAGTCTGATCAATCGCCAGGGCCTCGCAGCACTCAGCCACCGCCGGGACAAACTCGGCCGGGGTGAGGCGTCCCACGTTGGTGTTCCCGTAGCCTGGGCGAGAAAACGCCAGCACCCCGTGCCCTTCTGACGTGTACAGGCTCCACCCGCAGTCGCTGGCCGCAGAGCAATGGCCTCCGGGGAAGAACAGCACCGCTGGCTTGTCCCCGGGCAGGTACATGACCTCCACGGTACCCAGGCTTGTTTGGATCACTCGGGTCTCGCTCACCGTTCAAGTCTACGAAGAGGGCGCCCAACGGACATCGGCGCAAGTCCTTACGGTGCTAAGCGGTTCGGGGGATCCGGGCAGCAACCGCTGCAACTTCCTCATAGCTGGATGGTGTGTTCTGCCGGAAGGCAGCGTCGGCGTCGACACGGGTCACGTTGGAGGCCAGCACGCGTACGTGGACCAGCTCATCGTGGGATTCGCTGCAGCCCAGGACGTCCCGTGAACACTGCTTCTCTGAGAAGCAGTGTGAGGGAATTCCTGGAAAATGATCCACCAGTTGTCCCCGGCCTGGTCCCGAAAGAGGTAGCCGCCCGGTGGGCGGTACACAGTACCGTCCACGCCGCGGCCACTGTAACCCTCCACTGCGTCTGGCGTTGCAGCGAACCTGAGCCCGGCGGCTCTGTACTCTCGATGCCCGGTCATCGGCTAGCCTTCCTGGGCAGGCGAACGAATGGGGTGAAAGCTGGCCAGACCCTCAGTGAGGCCGTCGCGGAGGGTAAGGCGGCGCCCGTGTCTTCCCCGTTCAGGGGCTTCGTTGGTCGAACTTCGATGGATAGCTTCAGGCTTCCTTGTGCAACCATGTCAAAGCGGCCTCCAGATCGCCTTCCTGTTGCCTTTGCTGGCAAGTCTGCAACTGCGCGGGAAGGTTGAGGATCGCGCGTGCTCGGCCGTGGTTAGCCGACATGCACCCACGGGCGTTTGGTCACGTCGGGCACGGCCTCCCGCAGAACTTCCCGGGTGACGGGAGCGATTTCGCCCTCGCCAAGGAACAGGAACCGCAGGAGGTTGATCACCGGGTTCCCTTCGGTCCAGCGGAAATAGATGTGGGGCATCAGCCCGGTCACGTCACGGATGTGTAGCAGGACGGAGGCGATGGTGTTCGGGACGACGGGACCGTGGACTTCCAGGATCCGGTACCCGTGGCGCGCCACTCCGCGCACGTGCAGATCTGTTTCGAAGTCGGAGGAATCATCGACGATCACTTCCAGGAACAGAGCCTCCTGTTCAAGGGGGAGGTGGCTGACCTCGATGGCGGAGGTGAGCTTCTCCCGGTACGCGTCGGCGCTCAGGCGGAGCGGTTCGTGCGCGATGATCGCGATGGGGCCTTCGAGCGCGTCGGACATGAACTCCAGCGCCTGCCGGTCCAGGTGAACGTGGGTGGCGTGCAATTCAAAGGAGCGGCGGACACGGGAGAGCAGGGAAATCACGATGATGCCCAGGATAAAGACGCCTGCGATCCTGATGCCTTCGGGGCGTTCGAAGATGTTGGCGATGGTGGTGTAGGTGAACACCACGGAGATTGCGCCGAAGCCGAAGGTGCGTTTGCGCTGCCCCCGGCGGCGGGCCGACAGGGTGACCGCAACGGCTGCCGAAGTCATCAGCACCAGGACACCGGTGGCGTACGCGCCGCCCTGGGCGTCCACGTCAGCCTCGAACAGGTAGGTGATGAGGAAACCGACCAGGGTGAACACGAGTACCAGCGGGCGGACGGCTTTGGCCCATCCGGGGCCATCCCATAGCGGGGGAGGTATCTTGGGACCAGGTTCAGCAGCCCCGCCATCGCGGAGGCTCCCGCGAACCAGAGGATGGCGATGGTGCTGATGTCATAGATGCTGCCGAATCCGACGCCGAGATATTCGTGGGCCAGGAACGCCAGGGCACGGCCGTTTGCCTGGCCGCCGGGCTGGAATTCCTGCGCCGGTATCAGGACGACGGTGATGAAGCTGGTGGTGATGAGGAAACCGCTCATGATCACGGCGGCGGTGGTCAGCATGCGGCGGGTTCCGCGGATCCGGCCGACCGGGTTTTCCTCGGTGTCAGTCTCGTCCCCGCGGACCTGGGGCATAACGGCGACGCCTGTTTCGAAGCCCGACAGGCCGAGGGCGAGCTTGGGAAAGACGAGAAGTGCGATTCCCACGACCATGAACGGGTTCCCGTGCGAGGTCCAGAGGGTCTCCCACCAATCGCCCATGGCAACCGGATGCGTGAAGACCTGGATGAGCGTCGCGGCCACAACGACGGCATTCAGGGCCAGGTAGAGGACGACGAGGGTGACGGCGACTCCGATGGCTTCCTTGAAGCCGCGCAGGAACACGGCTGCCAGCAGCGCCAACAGGAAGAGGGTGACGAGGACGTTCTGGCCCTGCAGCCATCCGGGGGCGACGGGGTTCTGGATCAGGTGTGCGGTGGCGTCGGCGGCCGAGAGGGTCATGGTGATCATGAAGTCGGTCGCTGCGAAGCCGAGCAGGATCAGGACAAAGAGCTTGCCGCCCCAACGCGGCAGGAGCCGTTCAAGCATGGCGATGGAACCTTCGCCGCGGTGGCTCTCTCCGGCCACCCGGCGGTAGACCGGCAGGGCCCCGAGCAGGGTGACGGCGACCAGCACCATCGTCGCCAGCGGCGAGATCACACCGGCGGCCAGGGCCGCGATCGCCGGCTGGTAGCCCAGCGTGGAGAAGTAATCGACACCGGTCAGGCACATGACCTGCCACCACTGATGCTTTTTCTCGTGGGCGGTCGTGATACCGCCGGGACCCTGGTGGGTGCCTTTGCTGTCCTGGAGCCCGAACAACAGCCAATTTTTCAGGGCGGCTTTGCCGGCCGGCCTGGGGGCCGAGTGGTCTGCAGGTGGCCTGCTCAACGTGGTCATGGATTCCTTCCCACGCGGCACAACGCGCCGCGATCACAGCCGAAACTAGCACCGGGAAGAAACCGTGAACGGCGAAAGGCGTATTTATTGACGAATCATTTACGCCTGTGCCCCGGGATGCCGGCCGGTCGGTTCCGGCGTGAGGGCAGGCGTTGGTCAGGGTTCGAAGCGGTACCCCATTCCGGCTTCGGTGAGCAGGTGCCTGGGCCTGGCGGGGTCGGCCTCAAGTTTGCGGCGCAGCTGTCCCATGTACACGCGCAGGTAATGGGTTTCGCCGCCGTAACCAGGGCCCCAGATCTTGGCCAGCATCTGCTGCTGGGTGATGAGCCGTCCCGGGTTGCGGACCAGCAGTTCCAGGATGGCCCATTCCCGCGGGGTGAGCCGTACGGATGCGCCGTCGCGGATCACTTTCCGGTTTGCGAGGTCCACCTCGAATTCCCCGACGTCGACAGTCGGGACCTGTTCGATCCCGTCGGATGTACCGAGACGGCGTTCGGCGACGCGCAGCCGTGCCAGGAGCTCGTCCAGTCCAAAGGGTTTGGTGACATAGTCGTCAGCTCCGGCGTCGAGGGCCCGGACCTTGTCCACGGACCTGTGCCGGGCCGAGAGAACGATGATCGGCGTGCTGCTCGTGCCTCGGATCTTGGTGATGACGTCCACTCCGTTGATGTCCGGCAGTCCCAGATCCAGAACGATGAGATCGGGATGGTTGCTCGCTGCGTGCTGGAGGGCCGTCGTCCCGTCCAGGGCGGTCAGCACCTTATAGCCCTCAGCGTGCAGGTTTACCTGCAACGCGCGCAGCAGTTGGGGCTCATCGTCCACGACAAGTATGGTTCTCATGGCGCGCTCCTGTCCGTGCTACGCGTTTCGGGGTGGGTGAGCTGAGGGCCGGCGGAGAGGGGCAGCCGGATCACGATCGTCAGTCCTCCTCCTGGCGTTGGTTCAGCCGCCAGCTGTCCGCCCATGGCTTCGGAGAATCCTTTTGCGACGGCCAGGCCCAGTCCTATGCCGAGACCCTCCGGCGCGTCATCGAGGCGTTGGAACGGCTCAAAAATGGCGATCACGTCCGCCGCGGGCACGCCATGGCCGTGGTCCACGATCCGGAGTTCCCCGCAGGGGCGTCCGTTAATGGTGGCGACCCCGGATCCGCTGGCGGGTCCGATGATGACGATGTCAGAGCCGGGTGCGTATTTCAGGGCGTTCTCGACGACGTTGGCGATGACCCGTTCCAGCATGCCGAGATCGGCATCGATGGGGGGCATGTTGGGGGCCAGATCGACCCGGATGGCTCCTCCGGGAAATCCGCGTAGCGCGTCTTCGATGGCGTCGCGCCAGGCCACTGGAGATGTGAGCGGGGCGGTGGATCCGCTGGATATTCGGGACATGTCCAGGAGGTTGCCGATCAAGGAGTCAAGGCGGTCGGCATAGGAGTCGATGGTGTCGAGCATTTCATCCCGGATCTCGTCGGGAAGGCGTCGCTTCTGGCGCTGCAGGGCGGTGACGGCGAGCTTGATTCCGGCCAGCGGTGTCCGGAGGTCATGGCTGACGGCACGCAGAATGGATGTCCGGATGCTGTTGCCCTCAGCCAGTTTGGTGGTGTTCTTGAGCCTGAGCTGGAGTGAATGACGCTGCCGGAGTAAGAGCAGGTGGGCCCCGTGCGCTGTTAGCAGCCGCCGTTCCCCGGCTGTGAGTGTTCTGCCGGAGACCGCCAGGGCCGTCCGCGGATCGGGCAGTTCATAGGCATCGGTGCCGGCTTCCGCCGACCCCGGGGGCGGCGGCGGCACTTTTCCGGAGTGGGCTTGAAGTTCCCATCCGCCGCCAGCGTCTCCGGCTCTGGTGAACAGGCCGGCGGAGCTGACCTGGAAGGTCTCGCGGACCTTGTCCAGGAATGCGGCGATGGTGTCATCTGCTATCAGCGCGTCCCTGGCCAGATCCGCCAGGGTCGCGGCCTCCGCACGGGCGCGGGCAGCCTCCTGTGCGCGCTTGGCCGAGAGGCCCACGAGGAGGGAAACCGCTATCGCGGCGCCCAGGAACACGAGCAACGCGAACAGATTCTGCGGGTCATTGATGCTGAAGGTCCCGACGGGGTCGGTCTCGAAGTAGTTCAGCAGCAGCGAGTCCAGAATCGCGGCAAGCACCGCGGGCCAGAGACCTCCGATGAACGCGACCGCCATGACTCCGGTCAGATGGACCAGTACATGGGTAGCGAGGTTAAGCTCCGGGGCCAGGGACAGGATTCCGGTGGCCAATACGGGGATGAGTACCGCCAGGACAAAGCCCACGGTTGTCCTGGCACGGCCCAGCCCGCGGGAGGTGGCCCTGGGCAGCCCGTGACTGCCCAAGGGGTGGGACACCATGTGAACGTCAATGTCGCCGGATCCCCGGACCACATTGGACCCGACGCCGGTGCCCAGCAGTCGGCTGGTCAGACGGCCCCGGGAGACGCCCACGACGATCTGGGTTGCGTTGACATTGCGGGCAAACTCCAGCAACGTCTCTGCCGCGTCGTCACCTGACACCGTGTGGTAGCTGCCGCCCAGATCGGTCACCAGCTGGCGCTGAACCTCCAGGGTCCGCGGCGCCTCCCCAAGCCGACTCTCAGAAAGGCGAACGTGAACAGCCAAGAGGTCCCCGCCATTGACCCTCGACAGAATCCTCGAGGCCCTCCGGATGAGCGCTTCGCCCTCAGGGCCCCCGGTGAGACCGACGACAACGCGTTCCCGTGCCGGCCAGTTCGCTGTGATGCCCTCGCTGGCCCGGTATTTCGCCAGCCCCTCATCGACTCTGTCTGCGAGCCAGATCAGGGCGACCTCCCGCAGCGCGGAAAGGTTGCCGAGCCGGAATTCATTAGCCAGGGCAGCGTCAACCCTGTCCTTGGGATAGACGTTTCCATCCGAGATCCGCTGGCGCAGCAGCTCCGGAGAAATATCGACGAGTTCGATCTGATCCGCCCGGCGAACGACCTCATCAGGCACCGTTCCCTTCCGTGCCACCTGGGTGATGGCGGACACAACATCTTCCAAAGAGGCAAGGTTCTGGACGCTAACGGTGGAGAGCACATCGATCCCTGCGTCGAGCAACTCCTCGACATCCTGCCACCGCTGTTCGTTCCTGCTACCGGATGAGTTGGAGTGCGCATACTCATCAACGACGGCGACCTCGGGATGCCGGGCCAAGACGGCGTCGACGTCCATTTCCTGGGCATCGATGCCGTCGGCATCAACCAGTCGCGGGGCAACTATTTCCAGCCCGGTCATGAGTTCCCGCGTTTCCAGCCGGCCGTGGTCCGCGGCTATCCCGACAGCAACATCCCTGCCGCTGCCCAGCAGCTGGTGCGCCTCCTGCAGCATGGCAAAAGTCATGCCTACCCCCGACGCGGCGCCCAGAAAAATGCGAAGAATTCCCCTTGCCATCTCCACAGTCTGTCAGCACACAACGCACTCCGGTTGCCGTCACGCCGTGAGCTCGCGGTCCCTTGCCAGGGGTTCATTGAGTGCGCCCGTCATGGCGGCCTGTCGCATTCTTGAAAGTAAATCCGCCCTGTCGCAACAATGTTGCGTTAAATGCAACCGTAAGTTCAGTTACGTGTTACGTCAATCACTTTGTGCGCCCACGGCGCACAGCAGAAAATTGTGGAGATTTAGGACTTCAGGGTCTTGACCGTGTCCCATGTCACGCCCTAGCCTGATGCAACAGTGTTGCTAGCAACGCAACCCAAATCTTCATTGGTGGAATATGAGTAACGAAACATCCTCGCTGCCTCCGACGTACCAAGGACTGCCCGTCAACGGTGACGGCGTCAGCAAGCAAACCCGCCGCAGGGTCATCGCGGCCAGCTTCATCGGCAACTTCGTTGAATGGTTCGACTACGCCGTTTACGGCTACCTGGCCGTCACGATCGCCACTGTCTTCTTTCCTGAGTCAGACCCCCGACCGGGCTTCTGCTGACCTTCGCCCTGTTTGCGATTTCGTTCCTTGTACGCCCGCTTGGCGGATTCGTCTGGGGCCATATCGGTGACAAGGTCGGCCGGCGGACAGCCCTCTCCCTCTCCATCCTGATCATGTCCGGCGCAACGTTCTGTATCGCGCTGATTCCGGGCTATGACGCCATCGGAATCTGGGCCCCGGTCCTGCTCCTGGTGGTCCGGGTTGCGCAGGGCTTTTCCGCCTCCGGTGAATACGCTGGAGCGTCGGCTTTCCTGGTCGAGTACGCCCCCGCCAACAAGCGCGGACTGTACGCTGCGGTGGTTCCTGCGAGCACCGCTGCGGGACTGCTGCTCGGCTCGCTGATCGCGGGCCTGCTGACAGTTCTGCTCAGCTCCGAGGCAATGCACAGCTGGGGTTGGCGGCTGCCGTTCCTGCTGGCCGCCCCGATGGGACTGATCGGGCGCTACATCCGGACCAGGCTGGAAGACACTCCGGCATTCCGCGAACTGGCAGCTGAGGACGAGGCCGTCAAGGCTCCCGTATCCAGCCTGTTCCGGAACCACTGGCGGCAGCTGCTGCAGGCTGTCGGAGCAGTGCTGCTCAACGCCGTCGGCTTTTACGTGATTCTCAGCTACATGCCCACCTACCTGTCCTCGGAACTGGGTCTGGGCGGCACCGAAGCATTCCTCGCGACAACCATCGCGCTGGTCACGTACATCGGTTTCATCTTCCTGACGGGGATGCTTTCGGACCGTTACGGACGCAAGAAGGTGCTTATCAGTGCGTCCATCACCTTCATTGTGCTGACCGTGCCCGCGTTCGCACTGCTGGGGACCGGGAACTTCCTGGTCATCGTCCTGGTCCAGATCCTCCTGGGTGCGATGCTCACCCTTAACGACGGCACGCTCCCCAGTTTCCTGGCCGAAATGTTCCCCACCCGGGTCCGCTACAGCGGCTTCGCCGTCAGCTTCAACTTCTCCAACGCGCTCTTCGGGGGCACCGCGCCGTTTATGGCCACGCTCCTTATAGCTGTCACTGCCAATGACCTCGCTCCGGCCTGGTACCTGGTGGGCGCCGCCGTGATCTCCCTGATCGCCGTCACACTCTCCAGGGAAACCTGCAACGAACCGCTCCGCCACGAATAACAGACTTCCTCTCACCTCAAGTAACTGCACCACAGAAAGGCATCACCATCATGACCATCACCACATCCGAGAACGCATCGTCCATCTCCGAACTGGAGCGCACCAAGGCCCTCAAGAACGGCAAAAAGGTCAGCCTCACGTTCTCCGACGCCGAGTTCGAACGCCGGCTCGCCGGGCTGCGCAGCATCATGGCTGAGAAGGACCTCGACGCCGTCGTCCTGACCAGCTACCACTCCATCAAGTACTACTCCGACTTCCTGTTCACCACTTTCGGGCGCTCATACGCCATGGTGGTCACCAAGGATGACAGCGTCACCGTGACGGCCAATATCGACGCCGGCATGCCCTGGCGCCGCAGCTTCGGCGACAACCTGGTCTACACGGACTGGCGCCGGGACAACTACATCTTCGCCATCCAGGAAGTCCTGCGCACCCGTGGCATCAACCCGCGCCGCCTCGGCGTCGAGGACGACTCGCTGCCGCTGGACAACCGCAACAAGATCCAGGCCGCCTTCTCCGGCGCGACGCTCGTGGACGTGGCGCAGGCAGCGATGCGCCAGCGCATGATCAAGTCAGCCGAGGAAATCGAGGTCATCAAGCACGGTGCCCGGATCGGCGACCTCGGCGGCGAGGCCATCCGCAACGCCATCACGGCCGGCATCACGGAGTACGAGGTCGCCCTGATCGGCACCGAGGCGATGGTCCACGAGATCGCCCGGACGTTCCCCAACTCCGAAATCCGCGACACGTGGGTGTGGTTCCAGTCCGGCATCAACACGGACGGCGCCCACAACTGGGCCACCACCCGCAAGATCCAGGCACACGACATCCTGTCCCTGAACTGCTTCCCCATGACCTCCGGCTACTACACGGCACTGGAGCGCACCCTGTTCTACGGCGAACCCGATGCCCGCTCACTGGAACTCTGGAACATCAACGTTGAGGTCCACAAGCGGGGCCTTGAGCTGATCAAGCCCGGTGCCGTCTGCAAGGACATTGCCGCCGAGCTCAACGAGATTTACGTCGGCCACGGCCTGCTGGCCAACCGCACGTTCGGCTACGGCCACTCCTTCGGAGTCCTGAGCCACTACTACGGCCGCGAAGCCGGTCTGGAGCTCCGCGAGGACATCGACACCGTGCTGGAGCCGGGCATGGTGGTCTCCATGGAGCCGATGATCACCGTCCTGGACGGCCGGCCGGGTGCCGGCGGCTACCGCGAACATGACATCCTCGTGGTGGGCGAAGACGGAGCAGAGAACATCACCAAGTTCCCCTTCGGCCCCGAATACAACATCATCGGAGCCTGACACCGCCAAACAGCCGGCCAAGAAAGCGGCGCCGTGCCCGACACGGCGCCGCTTTTCCGCACCACCGAACAAGGAGCACCACGAGCATGGACAAGTCAGTATTTCTGGAAGACCTGGATGCCTTCGCCTACCGCGAAGTCCTGTCCTCCCGGGAAGCGATCGTCCTGATACCTGTCGGGTCCTTGGAGCAGCACGGGCCGCACCTGCCGCTGGGCACTGACACCCTCCTGTCGTCGCGATTTGCGGAGGGTGTCGCAAGGCGCCTGGGGGCACTCGTTGCCCAGCCGATTGCCTACGGGTACAAGTCGCAGCAGAAATCCGGGGCGGCAACCACCTCTCCGGGACCACCAGCCTGGACGGCACAACGCTCATAGGGGTGGCGCGCAACCTGGTCAAGTCTTTCCTCAACCAAGGCGTCCGGCATGTGGTCTTTGTCAATGGCCACTTCGAGAACTACCAGTTTCTGTATGAGGGAATTGACTTGGCCCTGGAAGACCTGGGGGTCAAGCCGGGAGCGGAGCAGAGCGTGCTGCTGCTGTCCTACTGGGACTTTGTCAGCCAGGACACGTTGGTGGAGGTGTACCCGGACGGATTCCCGGGCTGGGAAATCGAGCACGGCGGCGTCCTGGAAACCTCGCTTATGCTCCACCTTGAGCCGGCCCGGGTTGGCATGGACCGCTTGGTTGACGGGCCTGCCGCAGTCCTGCCGCGCTTCGACAGGCTCCCTGTGGTTCCTGAACGCACACCGGCCACAGGCTGCCTCTCCTCGGCTGCCGGGTCCAGTGCTGCCAAGGGCGAACTGCTGTACCGGCAGGTTGTCGAAGATCTGGCCGTGGACTTGGCCCGCGAGCTGAACTGCGAACGCACCGTGCCTGCCACGGCGCCGCTTTCGGCTGACAATGCGGAATGATAGTGAGCACCATGACCACACCAGATTCCAGTGACACCAACGGCAGTGACACCAACGGCAAGGCCGATACCAAGGGCGCCTCCGTCATTGTCAATGCCATCGCCGTTCTTCGGTCATTCTCCGCCGACGAACCCTTGCTGGGTGTCACGGAAATCGCCAACAGGGTAGGCCTGCACAAGAGCACCGTGTCGCGGATCCTGGCAACATTCGAACAGGAAAACCTGGTGGAGCGGGATGCGGACACCCGCCGTTTCCGTCTGGGGCTCGGCCTGATCGCCGTCGCCGGGCCGCTCCTGGCTGAACTGGAGGAGCGGCGCGTCGCCTATCCTGTCCTCCGCGAGCTCACCGAACTGACAGGGGAGACCAGTGCCCTGATGATGTGGGAGGGTAATCAGTCCATCTGTGTGGAGCAGATCGCGAGCCGCCACCAGATCAAACACACCACGCCGTTGGGGGCGCGTTACAACGACGCTTTGAGTGCGTCGGTGCAGGTCTTCCTCGCCACGGAACCGGAGGAACGGGTCCGTTCCCTGCTGCTCGGCGGCGCCATCACCTACTCCGGGCTGGATGATGCCAGCCTTGATGACTACCTGCTCCGCCTCAAGGACGACTCCCGCCGGGGCTGGGCCGTCAACTACGGCGAATCCTCCCTTGATGAAGTGGGCGTTGCCGCCCCCGTCTACGATCACCGCGGCGACCTTGTGGCAGCAGTCCTCATCCCGGCCCCGCGGTTCCGCGTCTCCAAGGACCGCCTGCAGAGCCTCGGCGAATCCTGTATGGCGGCGGCGGACAAAGTCACGGCCCGGCTGGGCGGCAACGCACCCGCCAGCGGCACCATCAAACGCTCTCTCACTTAACGCAAGAAAATCACAAACGCTCTCTCACTTGCCTCAAGAAAGTGAGAGAGCGTTGGGCTTAAATCTGCATTAAGTGAGAGAGCGTCTGGTCCGCTAGGAGTCCCGGGCCGGGAGGGATCCCCTGGCCCAAGCTCGTCCGCATAGGGCGCGCGGGGGCCGGCCTGGGCGGACGAAAGTTCGTTTGCCGCCATGGCCAGCAGGTCCCGTTGCAGTTCGGGGAGGGAGAGGAGTCCCTGCAGGTAGGCCTCCACTTCATACTCGCCTACCGATCCGCCAATGCCGAAGTAGTAGAGCCATAGGTCGCCGGTGCTGATGTGTGCTGCTGCCAGCGCTGCCTGGAGCCTGCGGCGTTGCTCCGGTTCGCTGCTATCGAAGCCCATCACTACTGCCTCTACGCGGGTCGGAGGCCACGCTTGCCAGTACAGTGGCGCTGACTTGCCTAAGAGTGCTGCGGGTAGCGCGGGCCCGCCGCATCAGGTGCTGAAGCGCAGCGTCCTCGGTGAGCGTGCGTCGCTCCATGAGTATTCCGCAGGCCCGGTTAATCAGGTCCCTGCTGTAGAGGGCAGATTGAAGGCTCTCACTGATCCGTTCAGGAGTCTCGGCGGTTTGGATGTGGGACAGCAGCGTTGCCGCGGGTGAAGCAAAAAGCTCCATGAGGGCCGTGGTGGCATCCTCAAAAGCGCCGGGAGTGGCGGCATAAATCTTCATTGCACCTAGGGCCTGCCCGTTGGCGATCAGGGGTGTGCTGATCACCGAGCGGATGGGGAGGTCGACGATGGCGGCGCTCCAGTTTGGCCAGCGGGCTTCAGTTGCAACGTCGTGGATGAGGATGCTCTCCTGCATAGCCCACGCCGTCAGGCAGGGCCCCTGGACCAATTCGTACTGAAGGGCGTCGGCACGTTCCACGACGCTGTCGGTAGATCCGGAACTGACCGGGCGGGCATGGGGATCAAGGATTGAGACGCCTGCCCCAAGCGTTCCCGGGATGGAATCCTTTACGGCGCGGGAGAGATGCTGGACGGCGTTGTCCACTTTTTCTTCCGTGAGGAGCAGCCCCATAATTCTGCCCAAGGCAGTGGATAGTTCATCCAGGGGATACTTCTTGATCATGTTTCTTGCCTCCGGCCATTCTGCGTGACCGGCCTCCGGCGGGCCGGATGAGCCTGTTTGTAACCGTTCAGCGCTTGAGGTAAAGCCTAACGTGCGTGGTGGGCTGCGCGCCCGGACCTGCGCGAATTCCGGCTGTTCGGCTATTCATCGTAAGTGGTAAGAAATTCCCGTTCGCCGGCAATTCCGGAAATGATGCCGGCGGCCACGTCCTTTAACTTGATATTGCGGTGACTGGATGCCTTTACCAATATCTGGAATGCCGCATCGCGGCTGCATCGGCTCTGCGCCATGATGACCCCAATGGCCGTGTCGATGACAGTGCGGGACTTCAGGGCCGAGGAGAGGTCGTCACGGGCGTCGCGCAACTGTGCGATGTTCAAGGCAATGTCCAGCGCCTTGGCGGCGATGCCCGTAAGCGCAGCAGCCGCATCAATTCCGTGACGGGGGAAGCCGTTCGCGTTGGGGGAGTAGAGGTTTACCACCGCCTGCGAAGGAGCCTGCAGTTGCATCGGGACGGCCAGGATAGAGCCGATGCTAGCCTCGCCGGCGGCACGGTTGTATTTCGGCCAACGCAGATCGGCGTCCAGGTCCGCGACATGGACCATGGTTTCTGTCTGAAGGGCTGTCAGGCAGGGTCCGTCGCGGATGCTGTTTTGCAGTTCGTCCAGGTCCCGGGCGCGGGTATCGCTGCTTGCCACAGCGACCGGCCGCTTCTGCCGGAGCACCGTGATCCCGCAGGAAAGGTGGTTCCCGGGCTGCGACAGTTGCATGGCGAAAATCGAGGCCGTGTCCGTGAGGAATTCGTGGACGTCGGAGCTTGTCAGAACGAGGTCCTGAAGGTGCAGCACAAACTCGTGCAGGCCGGCGCCGGCTCGTCCGACGCTGCCGAATTGGGGTTCTCGGGTATCAAAGTCCTGGGACATGTGCGCTTCCTTCACGGTCCGTCCGCCGTGATCTCCTTGATGGCGGTCTGGATGAGGTCCATCTGCAGTGGGGCCAATTCCATCAGCTCGTGCAGATAGGCGTCCACGCAGAGCTGATCGATGCTTCCGCCGATCCCGTAATAGTAGGTCCATAACCCGGGGAGGCTGATGTTCCCGCTCTGGAACTGTGCGGCCGCAAACTTGCGCTGGTCCGCCTCGAAGGCAGGCTGGGGGGTGCCCAATCCGCCGTCGTCCATCATTTCTCCCCGCCCCCTGTGACGATGGGGATCTCTGACGCGTGGTGGAGGATGTCCTCGGCGATGTCATGCAGCCGGCGGTTGCTGCTGCGGGAGGCAAGGTGCAGGAGTTTGACGGCGGTTTCATGGCTGCAGCGGTTCTGCACCATGATCAGGGCCACCGCAGAGTCCACAACGGCCCGGGACCGCAGCGCCGACCTCAAATGCTCCGGGTATGGGTCCGAAGGGTGCACCCGGATTGCCAGCCGCAGGATCCGGGAAAGCGATGCAGCGTGCTCCTCAATGGCGGTCACCGTGTCCGGGCCAAACGTATTGAGCTGGGTTGAATAGCAGTTCAGGGCGGAGCGGGAACCGTTGTCGGTGGGGATGGGGACAGCCAGGATTGTCCGGATGCCTTCGTCTGCGACCGCCCCGGCATACCAGGCCCAACCTTCGTCGGCCTGAAGATCACGGATAAGGACTGTGCGCTGCTCCCGCAACGCCGTCAGGCAGGGACCATTGTCCAAAGCGTACTGGCGTTCGTCCAGGGTCCGGGCCGTCTCCGTGCTGCTGGCTACCGTCACGGGCCCGGTTTCCCGTTCCACCGTGATGGCACACAGCAGGGGCGTGTCCCCACCAAGCAAGGACGCGGAAATCGCGGTCAGTCCTAAGAGGAATTCTGTGAAACCCGGACTCTCAAGAAGCAGGTCCTGTAATTGCTCCGCCGTCGGCAGGGCATCGTTCTCGGCCATGCGGCCTCAATTCCAAGGATCGCCGCGGTCACACGACCCCGCTGGCGGCTGTGCGCTCTCTTCGCGCGCGGCCCGTACATTCAAACCCGGACCTATTCGCCACCCCGAAATCTCCTACTACTGACACTACGCCCTTCCCGGACGGCCGCCGGTGGTCCCCGGCGAAGTATTAGGAGCCGGGAGCGCCCGCAGAAAATGGGGTTAAGGCGTGTTCGCCACGATGGAAAGCAGCGGGCCCAGCCGTGCGGCCATCAGCCGGTAGCCCGTGTTGTTGGGATGGAGTGTATCCGGCATGAGTTCGGCCGCTTCGTCGGGAGTGAAGACGGCGGCGCCATCCAGGCAATGGATCCCGTGGTCGCCGCGTTCCCGCAGGACACGCACGACGGCGGCGGTTGCGTCCCGGTAGTCCCTCAAGGTCATCCCGACGGCGTTGGGCAGCTCCTCCCGCGGCAGCGACAGCATGGGCGTGATGACGGCAATCGGAGCCAGGGGGTGGGCTTTGCGGATGTTCGCCAGGAAACCCAGGACCTGGCTGCCGTAGCTGCGTTCTGAAAAGACGGCTGCGTTGTAGGAGTTGATGCCCAGGCAGAGTGAGATGAAATCGGCCGGCAGCTGCTGGAGCGTTGACTCCGCAGCGGGATCCAGCTGGCACTCGCCGGCGAATCCAAGCGAGGTGAGCTGCCAGTCATACCGGGTTGCCACAAGGGCAGGCCAGGTTTCCGACGGGCCGTCAGCCTGCTGGCAATGTGTCAGCGAACTGCCGTACGTCAACCAGCGTTTGCCGGACTCCGTCACCGGCCGCACGCCCTGCCCCTGCAGGGACGCCTCGTGGATCCTGACCGTCCCGAAATGGGGGAGCCACAGCTGGACCGACGTCCCGGGCTTGAGGTTTTCCAAGGCGAGCCTGTAGCTCACCGGGCCAGCAGCCGTGACCCGGTGGGCGAGCGTCCCATCCACCAGGACGTCAAACGGGGAACTGTCGGAAGTGCCTTCCGCTTCCAGGACCACCGTTCCTGACGACGCCGTCCAGCTGGCCCGGATGCCGGCGCCCATGGTGGCCCGGTTCTCGAGTCCGTCGGTGGCCGGGGATATCAGCAGGGCGGGATCGAGTCGCCGGAAGTGCTGCCAGCCGTCGGTGTCCGTGACGACCTGGAAGGCCCCGGTCCAGTGCGCGTTAACGGAATCCACGGGCACAAATCTACCCGTTTCTTGCTCGACGCCAGGGCTACCCGCTACACGCTGTAGGCTCGGCACATGGCTGATCTGCGGCGTCGGACGTTTGTCTTCCGCACGCTGGTTGGTGCGGCGGCTGCGGCCGCCGTTGGAACTTTCGGCACCGCGTGTTCGCCCGGTGCCGAGCGGGACGGTACCGCCGGCGGCGGCGCCAAGGGGGATGCGGTGAAGCGGCACAAGTACCAGTACGGCGAGGACGCCAGCCAATGGGGTGAGCTCTTCCTGCCGGAGCTGCCGGCCGGCGGTGAGCACCGCGGCGTGGTGGTGGTGATCCATGGCGGCTACTGGCGCTCGCAGTACGGCGCAGAGCTGGGTGAGCCGATCGCCCGCGACCTGGCCGCCCATGGCATGGCCGCCTGGAACCTTGAATACCGCCGGGCCGGAAACGGCGGCGGCTGGCCAAACACCTTCATTGACGTGCTCGCCGGAATAGACAAGCTGCAGGACCTCGCGGCTAAACATGCCCTGAACCTTGGCCCGGTAGTGGCGCTGGGCCACTCAGCCGGCGGGCACCTGGCAGCCTGGGCTGCCGGCCGGGGCAAGCTTGCCCAGCTGGGCATGCCGGATGCTGATCGCCAGGTGCCGCGTCGTAATGATGCGACGGCGGTGCACCTCACCGGCGTGGTCAGCCAGTCCGGCTTGCTCAACCTGGCCGAGGCGGAGAAGCTGAACCTCAGCAACGGTGCGGTGAGCAACCTGCTGGGCGGGTCGTCGTCGAAATATCCGCACCGCTACAGATACGCTGACCCCATGACCGCCCTTCCATTGGCGGTGCCTGTTATTGCCGTCCATGGATCCGAGGACAGTACTGTACCGCTGGGCCAGTCCGAGGCCTATGTCAACGCCGGAACTGCTGCAAACATGGAGACCCGCCTGGTGAGGGTTCCCGGGGACCATTACGCGCTGATCGATCCCAAAACGCCGGGCTACCGGGCGTGCCGCGAGCTGGTTCGGTCCCTTTTGGGTTAGATTCGGCGCTCCTGGGTTAGATTGGGTCCCTCCCGGTTATAACTGCTTAAAAATAGGTACCTCACTTCTAGACATTGGACGTCCCATCTCCTGTACCCTTGAGATGTAGGACAAGTCGCGACCCCTTAACCGCGGCAAGGAGGAGACCCACGTGGCCATCGCATCGCAAGAAGTATCGCCCGCACGTTTCAGCGCGCAGCTCCGTTCGCACGCCCTGCAGACACGGATCATGGATCTTATTCTGGAGCGCGGCCTGGATGTCGGCGACGCGCTGCCCACCGAAAGCGAGCTCTCCGCCGAACTGGGCGTGGGCCGCAACACCGTCCGCGAATCCCTGAAAGTGCTGCAGGCGCTGGGCGTGATCGAGATCCGGCACGGCTTTGGCATGTTCGTGGCGCCCAACAACTTCAGCGCCCTGGTGTCCGGCCTGACCTTCCGCGGCCGGCTGTCGCTCCGCCACAAGGGCGAAGAGGCCATGGAGCTCATCGATGTGCGCCAGGCGCTCGAGTCCGGGCTTATCGGTACGGCTATTGACCTGCTCACCGACGATCATCTGGCGGACCTGCGCGCCACCATGGAAGCCATGGAGAACGCGGCGCGCAACGATGAGCCCCTGTACGAGCACGATGCCGAATTCCACCGCCGGCTCTATGCCCCGCTTAACAATGAGCTACTGATCAACCTCATGGATGTGTTCTGGCAGGTTTACCGCAAGATCCATCTGGCCCTCGGTACCGGCCCGGTCAACCTCGAGCAGCAGACCCAGGACCACTGGGACATTTTCGAGGCCGTGGCCAACAAGGACAAAGCCCTTGCGTCTGAACGCCTGCAGCGTCACTTTGACGGCATCCGCCTGAAACTCAAGGACGTCGCGGCCGCTTAGCCTGATTTTTCTTCGCCGCCCGCGCCCCGGGCGGACCTAACCCTGCCGTTTTCGTAGAGAGTGCCTTTGTCGTGGAAATTTTCGTTGTGCCTACCGCCTCAGCCACCGGTTCTGTCGCCGCCGGGATCCTCGCTGCCGTCATCCGCAGCAAGCCCGACGCCGTCCTGGGCGTGGCTACGGGCGGATCGCCGCTGCCCATCTACGCGGCGCTCGCCAACCACCGGCTGGACATGTCCTCCGTCCGCGCCTTCGCCCTCGACGAGTACGTGGGCCTGCCCGCCGGACATCCCGAAAGCTACGCTGAAGTTGTCCGGCGCGAAGTGACTGAACGGCTGCACCTGGATCCCGCCAACGTCGCCGTACCGGACGGAAGCGCCGCGGACCCCGAGGCCGCCGCCGCTGACTACGACGCCGCCATTGCCGGCGCCGGCGGTATCGACGTGCAGATCCTCGGTATCGGCCACAACGGCCACCTGGCCTTCAACGAGCCTGGCTCCGCCCTGGACTCGCGGACCCGTGTGGAAGTCCTCACGGAACGCACCCGTGTGGCCAACGCCCGCTACTTCAGTACGCCGGAGGAAGTGCCGCTCCGTTGCATCACGCAGGGTCTGGGCACCATCCTGGAAGCCCGACACCTCCTGCTGGTGGTCAACGGCGCGGACAAAGCCGGCATCCTGGCCGCCGCCCTGAACGGGCCCGTCACCGCTGATTGCCCGGGGTCGGTCCTGCAGCTGCACCCGCACGTGACGGTGGTGGCTGACGAAGCCGCGGCGTCGCAACTGGCCCAGGGGAGCGGGCAGGTGGCCGTGCGCGTATCCGGGGCGGCCGCGAGCGTCTAGGTCGCGGCTGGTTGCCATTCTGACTGGGATCTTGTGACTCAGGAGTGTGCCGTATATGGTCCGCCGTCCCTTCGCCGGGCATTTTTGCGGTCGGGTCTTACGGGAATCGACAGACTCCTGAAACGCGGCGATCGCGATCCGGAAATTCGGGTGGGCTTGCGCCAGTGAAGGACCGGCTACCGGGCACTTGGTCGTAGCTTGCCTAGACTCAAACGCATGATCAACGTTGTTAGCGATGCGTATTCGCGCAGGGCGGCGGAATACGTCGAACGCTTTGCTTCCATGGGGGCCGTGCACCCTTCAGATCGTCAACTGGTGGCGACTTGGGCGGATGGTATCGAGGGTGCAGTACTCGACGCTGGCTGCGGTCCGGGCCAATGGACGAACTTTCTCAATGAAGCCGGGATTCCTGCACTCGGAGTGGATCTGGTTCCCGAGTTCATCGAGCACGCCCGCGTTGCCTATCCTGGCATTCCGTTCCGGACAGGCAGCCTCGATGCCCTCGATGTCAGCACCGGGACAGTTGGTGGAGTGCTCGCTTGGTACTCACTGATCCACCATGAGCCAGACACGATCCGCATTCCTCTCTTGGAGTTCAGTCGAGTACTCAGCCCTGGTGGCGCCCTGCTGATCGGCTTCTTCGATGGTCACGTCGTCGAGAAGTTCGATCATGCGGTCGTCCCGGCATACCAGTGGCCGGTAAGTGATCTCTGCGACGAGCTGGTAGCCGCGGGCTTCGATGTGGTCGAGACGCACGCAAGGACAACCACCGGGCAGCGATCTCACGGGGCAATTCTCGCCCTCCGCTGAGGTGCTCGGTGAGGGATCCCTCACCGTTCAGTAGGTCCCTTGGTACGCTGTCGCCATGACTCATACGTTGCTCGACCTCGAGCGAGCATTCCGTCTGTCTTGGAGCGCAGATACGACCTGTCTCGACGCCAAGAGCCTCGCGAAGTGGCACCCCGACAATGCGGCACACGGCCAGTGCGGACCCACAGCTCTCATCGTTCAAGACCTGCTCGGCGGTGATCTCCTCATCGCAGACGTCAGCGGCGGCAACGAGGAGGACGAAGTCCATTACTGGAACCGGTTCCCCGGTGGCTTCGAGATCGACCTCACCCGAGAGCAATTCAGAAGTCACCGCATCATCGGGGAGCCCCGCGTCGTCGTCCGACCCCCAGGAAGTCACTCAGCATGTCGGACGCGTGTGTTTTCGCTCGTCAGAGCTGTTCCGTCCATTGCGGTGGGCATGAGTTCTGGTATGCGCGCGTCGTCGTCACCTGTCAGCACCGAGTGATCTTGGGGTCTGACCTGCAGCGGAACAGTGGTTGGCGCTAAGGATTCTGTCCCGGCGGCACGGTTCGGGGGTTGCTGGTTGGGAGGTGGCGGTAGGTGGACGCGCGGGAGACGCCGAGCGCCTTAGCGATCTGGGTGGGACTTTCGCCTTTGGCCTGTCTGGCCCGGGCGGCTGAGAGGGTGTCGGTATCCATGACTGTTGGGCGGCCGCCGGTGCGGCCTTGGGCCCGGGCGGCTGCGAGGCCGGCCATGGTTCGTTCGTGGATCATGTCGCGCTCGAGTTCGGCGAACGCAGCCATCATGACGAAGAAGAATTTCCCTTCTCCGGTCGGGTTGTAGGCCCCGGTGAGGGTGCCGGTGAGAATCCGCAGGCCGACTCCTTGGTCGTGGAGGCTATCGGCGATGGTGAGGACTTCTTTCAGCGTGTCCGGTTCCGGCAGCGGTTCCAGCCTGCTCCCTTCCCGGGGAAGCATGTAGCGCAAAGTTCACCCCGCCTATACCGGGCCTTCACCTGGCACTGGCACACTCCGTCGGGGGTCATCAGTTACACAAATGCACTAGGAGCAGCTCATGGCAGGTTTGGACCGCCGACGTTTTCTTCAGCTTTCGGCCGCTGGCGCCGCCGGCACCGCGATCTCGCAGATGCTTGGGGAGAGCATCGCCCGGGCTGCGGAGATCCCGGCCAACCGGGCCACGGGTTCGATCAAGGACGTCGAGCATGTTGTGATCTTCATGCAGGAGAACCGGGCCCTGGACCACTACTTCGGTACCCTGAAGGGCGTGCGCGGTTTCGCTGATCCGCACCCTGCGATCCTCCCGAGCGGGAAGGACGTGTGGCATCAGAACAACGGCAGCCGCGACGTCCTCCCATACCACCCTGACGCACCGGATCTGGGTATGCAGTTCATGGAGGACCTCGATCACTCGTGGAAGCTCACTCATGAGGCGTTCAACAACGGTAAGTACGACCAGTGGCTTCCGGCGAAGTCTGAGGCGACCATGGCCTTCTACGGGCGCAAGGACATCCCGTTCCACTTCGCCCTCGCCGACGCCTTCACGGTCTGCGACCAGTACCATTGCTCCACCCTTGGCCCCACAGACCCGAACCGCTACTTCATGTTCGCCGGCGGCGACGACCCGGACGGCAAGGGCGGCGGCCCCGACCTGTGGAACGACGAGAAGGGCTACTGGTGGAGCACATACCCCGAGGAACTCGAAAAGGCCGGAGTCTCCTGGAAGATTTACCAGGACATCGGCAACGGCCTCGATGCCAACGGCTACTGGGGCTGGACCAACGACGCATACATCGGGAACTACGGTGACAACTCGCTGCTGTATTTCAAGCAGTACCAGGACGCGAAACCCGGAAGCCCGTTGTATGAGAAGGCCCGCACCGGCACCAGCGCCAAGACCGGCGAGGACCTCTTCCGCGTCCTTCGGGAGGACGTGAAATCGGGCAAGCTTCCGCAGGTGTCCTACATCGTAGCCCCGGAGGCCTACTCCGAGCACTCGAACTGGCCGCCGAACTTCGGCGCCTGGTATACGGCGAACATCCTGGACATCCTCACCTCCAACCCCGAGGTGTGGAGCAAGACGGCAGTGCTGTTCATGTACGACGAGAACGACGGGTTCTTCGACCACATCGTCCCGCCCCACCCGAACACCCCGCAGATCCCGGGCGCGTCCACAGTCTCGACAGCCGGCGAGTGGTACGACGGCACCCCGACGTTCTACGGCAGCAACGACGTCCCGGGGCAATTCGGCCTAGGCGTGCGCGTACCGATGATTGTCCTCTCCCCGTGGAGCATGGGCGGCTGGGTCTGTTCCGAGACCTTCGACCACACCTCGATCATCCGCTTCCTCGAGGCCCGCTTCGGCGTGGCCTCACCGAACATCACGCCGTGGCGCCGCGCTATCAGCGGCGACCTCACCAGCGCGTTCGACTTCACCGCGGCCGGCGGCGCGGCGCCAGCCATGCCGGACACCTCGGCATACAAGCCTGCTGACCACAACCGCCACCCGAACTACGTTCCGACGCCCCCGGCCACGAACTCGATGCCCACACAGGAGAAGGGCACGCGTCCGTCCCGACCGCTCGGCTACGCCCTCGACCTCGAGACGAAGATCGACGCCGGCAAGCTCACCGCCCACTGGGCCAACCGGGGCACCCTCGGCGCCCACGTGCAGGTCCGCTCGAACCTGCTGCCGCAGGCCCCGTACTCATACACGATCGGGGCAACGGCCTCCCTCGACGCGTCCTGGGCGCTCGGCGCCGAGTACGACGTGCACATGCACGGCCCGGCCGGCTGGTACCGGCGCCTTGCCGGCACGACGGCAGCCGCGGACCTCCGCGTCACGGTCACCGCCGACGGCAAATCGCCGCAAGCACAGTTCCGGATCGAGAACACCGGCCCCGCCGGCGTAGCCCTGACCCTCAAGGACGCCTACGGCGCCGGCTCCCAGACCCTCTCACTCACCCCTGGCCAGGGCAAGACCGTCGTCATCCCAACCCAGGGCGGCTGGTACGACCTGACCATCACCTCCGCAGCGGACGCCAAGCTCATCCGCGTCCTGGCCGGCCGGCTCGAAAACGGCCGGCACCTCACGAGCGACCCCCAACTGGGCCGATGACCGAACCAGCGTCGGCGCGAGGGCTGATAGCTGGCCTCCACTCTGCCGCCAACCGAACGTCACCTTTCTGCCCTACCAGAGAAACAGTCGCGCCCCCGTCCCGGGCGCAACCCGAAAGGATTATTCAATGCTCAGCATGCTGAAAAACCGGGCGGCAGGAGCGGCGGCGCTTGCTGCCACCATCGCCCTCACCGGATCCGCAGCCGTCGGCGCTGCTGCACCCGCAGACGCTCAAACGACGTCCGGCGCTGTCACCCAGGCCAGCGGACAGGGGACGAACGGTCCTGACCACGTCTTCGTCATCATGATGGAGAACCACGGCTCCGACCAGGTCATCGGCAACACCGCCGACGCGCCCTACATCAATACCCTCGCCCAGCGCTACAACACAGCGGCGAACTACCACGGCGTCACCCACCCGAGCCTGCCCAACTACCTCGCAACCATCTCGGGAAGCTCCCAGGGCATCTGGGACGACTGCAAAGCCGGCGCAGATGTTAAGTGTGCCCCCGAAGAGTTTGTCCCCGGCTCCAGCGACCCGGAAGCCACAGGGCTCCTCACCCCGGCCCAGGTCGCCAACGCCTCATCCACGCCGCACATGTTCTCCGGCCAAACCATCGTGGACCAGCTCGAGAGCAAGGGCCTGAGCTGGAAGGCGTACATGGAGAACCTCCCAAGCACCGGCTCCCAGGTCGAATACGCGCCCACGATCGGCTCAACCACGGTCAAACTGTACGCGCAGAAACACAACCCCTTCATGTACTTCTCGAACATCAACTACCCCGGCAGCCCGCGCCTGCAAAACATCGTGCCCCTGGAGAACAACCTGAAGACCGACCTCGCCAGCGGCACCGTGCCGAACTTCGTCTGGATCAGCCCGAACCAGTGCCACGACATGCACGGGATCTCCCCGTCCGGGGCGGCCCTGATCGGCCTGCCCCAGTGCGGCTACCCGGACTCCGGCCTTGACCACGGCGCGATCCAGCTCGGTGACACCTACGTCAAGCAGACCGTCCAGCAGATCATGGACTCCCCAACGTGGAAGACGACCAAGTCCAGCATCGTCCTGGCCTGGGACGAGAACGACTACTCCGGATCCACCGGTGGCCCGGGCAGCCCGGTCGGTCAGAACGGCGCCGTCCTCGGCGGCGGTCACGCCCCCATGATCGTCATCAACTCAGCGGAGGGCCCGCACAAGACAACCAACCAGCTGTCCGACCACTACACCCTGCTCTCCACCATCGAGCACCTGTGGCACCTGGATTGCCTGGCCAACACCTGCTCACCGACCACATCAGGCATATTCGAGAAACTCTTCCGCCCCTGACCCCGGGAGGGACCTCGGCGATTCCAGCGCCGGTACAAGGGCCTTGAAGCGACATTCAAGGAGTTCAAATATTGACGGCCGGCCTGCACACCACGTGCAGGCAGGCCGTCCAGCTATCCGGTCAGGCCACCATCCCGCGTTGCTCGCGTCACCCTGTGCGCCCGTATGGTGATTTGAGACAGGGTTTAGGAGAATCTGTTTCATGTCTAGTCGTCGTAAATACAGCTCGGAGTTCAAGGCTGAGGCCATTGAGTTGGTGATTTCCTCGGGTCGTCCTGTTATTCAGGTCGCGGCCGATATTGGGGTCAATGAAGGGACGTTGGGGAATTGGGTGCGGGTCTGGAAGGAAGAGCATCCCGACGTGGGTGCCGATGAGCCGGGCCCTGTGGAGTGGGCGAAGTACAAGGCGCTGCAGGCCGAGAACGCCGAGCTGAAACGGGAAATCGAGTTCCTGGGAAAAGTCAGCGCCTTCTTCGCCGCGAAGCAACGATAGACGACTACTACGCGTTTATCTGGCAGGAGAAGGCCTACTACAAGATCGACTGGATGTGCCAGCAGTTGAAGGTCCCCAGGTCCTCGTATTACCGATGGACGTTGCCGAAGGGCCCGACCCCGACACAGGTCCGCCACAACAAGCTGACCGTGGAGGTGGAGCGCGTGTTTGGGCGCGAGAAGGGCATGGCCGGGCGGGACCAGATCACCACGATCCTGGGCCATGAGGGCGGCGTCGCGGTGGCGCCGGGCACGGTGGGTTCCATCATGAAGAAGCAGGGGCTGCGGGCGGTGCGGATGCGTGCGTGGAAGAAGACCACGGTCGTTGACCCGGCGGCCAGGACCGGGCATATCCGCAACCATATGCAGGACGGTGAGGGCAACCGTGATTTCACCGCCACCGTGCCGGGAACCCGGATGGTCGGGGACATTACCTACCTGCAAACGGGTTCCGGATGGCTGTACCTGGCCACCGTGATCGATCTGGCGACCCGGATGGTTGTGGGCTGGTCGATGGCCTCCCATATGCGTACGTCGTTGATCATTGACGCGCTGACCATGGCACGTGACCATGGCCGGCTTCACTCCGGCGGGGCGGTCTTTCACAGCGACCGTGGCTCGCAGTACACCTCTGCCGGGTTCCAGGGCTGGTGCGCGGCGAACAGCGTTACCCAGTCCATGGGCGTGGTCGGTGTGTGCTGGGACAACGCGGTGGCCGAGTCGTTCTTCTCGCACCTGAAGACCGAGATGTACCACCACCACGATTTCCCCAATCACATGGCAGCCAGGACCGCTGTGATGGAATACATCGAATCCTGGTACAACCGGCGCCGGCCCCATGCCAACAACCTGGGCCTGCCCCCGGCACGCGCCCTGGCCGAATACCAAAACAAGATCCACCAGATAGCAGCGTAAGAAGAAAATCAATCAAACTGTCTCAAAAACTTGACGGGCGCACTGGCCGCCGGCAACAGTTCCCCGACGGTTCAAGCCGGAATGAAGGCCCCGGCTGGCTTAACTATGAACGCTCGGCTCGACTGCGTCCGCCGCGCACAGTTCTGCGCAGACACGGATGGGCCTGCCTGGGAGCGATCGGCATCCTCGTCAGGAACGCCAGTACCGGAGCCCAGGGTGGCACCGGCGCCCCCGACGTGAGTGTCTGAATAACGGTGGATCCGGAGATTGGCCGGACACGCGCCCGAAGCTACGGGTATTCGAACACGACCTTGCCCTTCGCCAGGTGGTGCCACCCAGCCTTTCACGCATCCAGGACGAGATAAGCAGCAACGCCCTAGAAACGAGTGCCCGGTAGACGATCCCCAAACGGAATGGGAGGTGTCGTGTATACCGCTGGACGTTTGTTGGCGGCAGCTCAGGGTCTTATTCGTGAAGGACAACTTGGTATAGGTTGTGGTCTTGCCATTTCCCGGCAATTTTCAAGTACCGCGGAGCCATCCCGATCTGCCGGAATCCCGCCTTCCACAGAACCCGTTGCGAACCAGCATTGTGGAGGAGAGTACTCGCCTCTATGCGGTGCAGCCCAAGTACGTCATGTGCCGTTTCGACGATTATCTGGACGGCAGCGGATGCCAGACCACGGCCCGCGTAAGCGCCATCCACCCAGTAACCTAGACCTGCACTTTGGAACGGTCCACGCACGATGCCGGCCAAGTTGAATCTGCCGACAAGGGCGTCGCCAGCAAATAACCCAAAAGGGAGCCCTTCCCCGGCATCAGCCGCAACAAGGCGACTCGCAATATCCGCAGCCTGCCATTTCTCGGTGTAGTACTCCTCGGGACGCACCGGCTCCCAGGAAGAAAGGTATGCACGGTTGCGCACATACGCAGCTGCCAGCGCTGACGCATCACTCGAGCGCAATGTGCGCATACTGACATTTTCACTGAGCTGACGCGGTTTAAACACCAGTCAACTGTACTCGCGGCCTACCCTCAAATGACGTCCCGGTTAGCGTTCGCCATCCATGTCACCTTCCCCACGCAGAACTGGCCATAGCTTCCATATCAAGCGGCAGGCAACAGCGTGTGGGACTATCTCATAAACGGTGTATCCGGCGTTTTCATTTAGTAGCTTTCGGCGGCCGGGAATCGGTCGCTGAAGGTGATGGCGAAGGCGTTCAAAGCGGGCTTCCAACGCACGGCCCATCTGGTCTTGCCGGCACCGGTCGGATCGAGGGATCGGGTGACCAGATAGAGGCACTTTAGCGCAGCCTGTTCGGTGGGGAAATGACCCCGGGCCTTCACGGCGCGCCGGTACCTGGCGTTGAGGGATTCGATCGCGTTGGTCGAGCAGATCACGCGCCGGATTTCCACGTCGTAGTCCAGGAACGGGATGAATTCCTCCCATGCGTTCTCCCAGAGCCGCACGATCGCCCCGTATTTCTTGCCCCAGCGCTCCGTGAGCTCCTCGAAAGCCGCTCTGGCCGCCGCAGCATTCACAGCGGTGTAGATGGGCTTCACATCGCGTTTGAGCGCGTCCCAGTCCTTCTTCGAGGCCAGCCGGAAGGTATTCCGGATCAGGTGAATGATGCAGGTCTGCACGGTCGTCAGCGGCCAGACGTTGGTGACGACTTCGGGCAGGCCTTTGAGGCCGTCGCAGACCAGGAAGAAGGTGTCTTTGACGCCGCGGTTCTTGATGTCGGTGAGCACGCTCATCCAGAACTTCGCGCCCTCCCCGCCGGTCCCGGCCCACAGCCCCAGGATGTCCTTCTCACCGTCGAGGGTGACCCCGATCGCGGCGTAGACGGGCCGGTTGGCGACCTGCCCGTCCCGGATCTTGACGACGATGGCGTCGATGAAGATCGCCGCGTAGACCTCATCCAGCGGCCGGTTCTGCCACGCGGCCATCTCCTCGAGCACCCTGTCGGTGATCCGCGAGACCGTCTCCTTCGACACCGACGCACCGTAGATCTCGGCGAAGTGCGCGCTGATTTCCCCGGTGGTCAGGCCCTTGGCGTAGAGCGAGAGGACCATCTCATCGACCCCGGTCAGGCGGCGCTGGCGCTTCTTGACGATGACCGGCTCGAACGTTCCTTCCCGGTCCCTCGGCACGTCCACCTCCACGGGGCCGGTGGTCTCCGTCAACACCGTTTTCGGGCGCACCCCGTTGCGGGAGTTGCCGGTCTGCTTACCGGCCGTATCGTGCTTTTCATATCCGAGATGCTCGGTCATTTCCTCATCGAGCGCGGTCTCGATCACGGTCCTGGTCAGCTGCTTGAGCAGACCGTCAGGACCGGTCAGGGACAGGCCCTGTTCCTTCGCCATTCTGACCAGCTCACGGGCAGCGTCGGCCTCGGATATTTCTGTCTTCTTCTCAGCGGTTTTCGTACTCGGCACAGCCTCAAGTGTTGCGGCCATATCGGGCTCCTCCCCGCCAGGCTTACCGCCCGGCGTGTCGAGCCGGATACACCGTTAATTCCACAGTCCCCAGCGTGTCCCTGTTCCAAGAACTGGGACACGCTGTTGCCTGATGTTCGTTGTGGGCCGTGCTAGGCCCTGGGATCTAAGGTGCGGTGTCGGCCACTGAGGTTTCGATGGTCGTCAACGTAATGGCTGTTCCGGCTGGCATGGTCCCTTGTGCTTGGGTTAGAACTTGGCGTTCGCCGATTAGTAGGCCGGTTTTGGGATCTATGATGATGTCCTGTCGAGTATGTGAGGCTTCTTCCACGCGTCCGATTGCGATGCCTTTGCGTCCATCCAGGGTGGCTTTATCATCCGTGACCGTGACTCCTGGAATCAGTGCTGCGGCCTTGTAGAGGGCGGCTCGGAGATCTGCTGGAACCATGCCCGTGCGGAGCAGGTCGGCAATGAAGACCAGCGCCTCGCCGTCTATGGATTGGCCCTGTCCCAATGTCCTTTTGAAGATGTTGTTTAGGAGCATGTGCGGGTCGCGGGGGAGGGAGTTCAGGTAGTCGGGCGAGGGGAATCCGGATTGATCGGGTGCGCCGTAGAAGCCCCCGTTTGCTCCTCGCAGTACATGTCCCGTGGGTTCGTTCGTCTGGATGCTAAGCGCGTGTTCTTTGGATGCCTCGTCAAAGAACGTTGTTGGGATCCGCCCTGATCGTTCCCACACCCACTCACCGTTGCGGTCGGCGGGGATATACATGGTCATGTGCTCCGTGTCGAGCCACTGAAACTCTTTGCCCTTTTCGTCGGTTGAGAAAGAGCCCCAAAGGTTGCTGCTCTGAATTTTCAGGTACTGCCCTGGGTTCACTACGGGGTCCGCGGTTTCAATGGTGTTTTGGGCGGCATCGTTGAGTACTTGTGCTGCTTGGGCTGTTGCAGCCCCGCGCCAGCCTGTGGGGCCAGCTACGTCACCCGCGACGAGAGCGGCCACAACTGCAGCTGTCGCTACGGAAGCAATTCCGATCTTCATAGCAGTCCGCCGGCGGGGTGCTGGGCGGTGGTGTGGCAGGGAAGGGTCGATGCGGTGGAGCAGCTTCCTGCGCCCGTCTTCTACTGCGGCGTCGCTGGCTACAAGCGTCTTGTCACGCATTGCCTGCAGGAGCGTTAGCTCGTTCATGATCAATCTCCTTGTCAATAATGTGGTGGAGGGCGGCTGCATCACGGAGGATGCGTCGGGCCCTGTTGAGCCGTGATCTGACGGTGCCCACCGGCACTCCTGTTGCCAGGGCTATGCCTTCATAGGTGAGGTCGGCCCAGGCGTAGAGCAGGAGGCATTCCCGGTCGGTGGGGGCGAGCTTCCGCGTAGCCGCAGCGAGGTTCGCCGTAGCGGCGGCGGCGTCAAGTCGTTCGGCAACGCGGTCGGTTCCGTCGCCGTAGCTGTCCCGGCCGGCTGCCCTGGCGAATGCCTTGAGCCTTCTTGCTTCGGTGCGGTGATGGCGCCGAAGCAGGTTGGTTGCGATACCGAAGAGCCAGGGCCTGGCGTCCTCCCATTCGTGGTCGAAGGACTCCCTGCTTTCGAAGGCAACCAAAAAGGTCTGCGACATCACGTCATCGGCAATGGATTCACCTGCCCTGGTCGCCGCGTATCGGTGCACTGCGCGGCAATATTTGTCGTACAGCACAGCGAAGGCCTGGGGATCATCGCGAGATCTATGGATTAGTTCACTGTCGGTCGTCACAAGATGTATTGCCCCTTCGGAGGAAAAGAGTTCACGGAAGCTTAGCCGGGGCCATTCCGACGGTAGGCAGGACACGAACGACACCCACAAACGCGGGAGTTCCGATTTCCAACCCTGGCACCACCGCCGGGGGCGCGGCGTGCGGGTCACGGAGGAAAACTGAAAGTCGGGACGGGCCAGCGTCATACCGAAGACGTCCCGTAGGACGTTCCTCAAACGGGACACCTGTCATCTATCGCTGACAGAACAACGCCATTACCGCTGAGATCCACAACCAATCCGGCCTTGGATCACACCCCTAGTGGCAGCACTTTCGCGACAAAATCTGTCCGGCTCCGTCAGGGTGCAGCAGGGCTCAACGCGGCCCGCCGCTGACTTGGCCTCGCTGACCGAATGCCGCCGAATCCGTCTTGGCCGCAACGAAGAGTCGAAGGGCTCGCTGCGGATGGATGGCGGATTCGTCAGCTACCTCGAAGAAGTAATCACACTGCCACTGCTGGGAATTCTTCGCTTGCCTATTCGTCGTTGCTGACCACGGCGGATAGACGCGGAACCCTCGCTTGCCTCCGGCGCCCCCCACAGACACGACGCCATGCTTGACCAGCGCCGCCTTCGGAAATGCGAATGCTCCGACTCGGGAATCCTCCCGCACGCAGACCACCAGCATGTCGGTGTACTCCTCCGCAGGCAGAGGTTCGGTCGACCCACCCAGGGAGCGCCGCCACACCGTCACGAACAATCCCACCTTCGTCGGGGTCAGCTTGCCGACCCGGAACCGGACCGGGGACCGGCCGATTTCCGAGATCGCGGCACCGTACTCAGCGTTGTCGGCCTCGAGTATGGCGGGAGAACAGGCGAGCGCGAGGTCGCCGAGAATCCTCATCACCATGGCGACATCCGGATGGACCTTAACACCAGACATAGAACTCCCACCGAAGCGAATCCCCGACAGGAGCGCCGGGGCAGTGCACGAAGAGCTAAGCCTTCACCACCCCCGACGATATCCGCACGTGCACGTCTTCCGGAAAGAGGATCCTGGGCAACGAAGCCTCTGATTCACGAACGACCACCTAAGGGGTCGATTTGAAGGCTCCAAACGGGACGCCTCTTACGGAACGCCATGGCGGACTTTGCGGCACGTTGAATGCGCTTGGATGTCGCGCTAAGGAAGCTCCGCCAGCCCAAGCCATTCGATCACTGTCAATGGCTGCCGGGGATCGTCACCCCAAAAACGAACCGGAAGTACCCCTGTGAGGGCCCTGATGCCGCAGTACCGGACAATGAGCCGCGGCTGGCCTACCTCAGCGTGCTAGACAACCACAGGCGGAACCAGTTCAACGTCGAGGCATTGAAGTAGTACGCGCGGACGGGTTTCATATCGAGCTGCTGCAAGAGCCGTCAAAAGCGCGGCCGGCGATCCGCGACAACAGGCTGATCACTCGATGATGGCGCTCCCGGCAGTGCGCGGACGAGCCGCGTAGGGTGGGGCGTAGGCACAACTATTGGGGGAATTACCTGTGACTCAAGTCTTCAGCATCTGGCCCGTGCTTTACGTGGTCTTCATGGCCGTACTGATCGGCTTGGCGGCGTACGTCCTGATCCTGGTGATCACCTTCCTTCGGCTCCGCATTGGTGAGCTGAAACGTGCGGCCCCGCCCAAGAACATCGCCAACGGTAGTGACAGAAGCTAGGCGCGTTACCCCTTCCTTGAACGTGCTGAAGCCCAAATCACACCATGCCCCGCAATCCGCAATCCGCAATCCGAAGGGCACAGAGGCCTGGTCAGGCTTCGGCCTGCGGCAGCACCAGCAGGTAGCCGGCCGGCAGGTCGCTGCTCCAGCGTCGCGGCTCGCGGACCACGAACTGCGTCGCCAGTTGCTCGGGTGTGAGCAGGCTATTAGGCGCGGGCGACGGCCCCCATTGCCCGCTGCCGTGCGGGTGGAGCGGATCCAGGACGTGGATGCCGGTGACCGAGAACTCCAGGAACTGGCCGGGATCGCCGAGCGACTCGAACCCGCTCATCACCCATGCGTGGCGGCCGCTCCACATGACCAGCCCGACCGGCCGGCCCGTGTCGGCGATGGCGCGCGCCGCGGTCTGCAGCGCGTCCTCGTAGTCGGCGATGCTGACGACGGTGTATGGCCCCATCCCGACCTCGGTCAGCACCGCTGCCCAGCCGAACGGGTTGGCACCGTTGAACGAGTTGGATGACCGTGCCCGGGCCATCTCCCACAGTTCATTCTGCTGGGCGCGATCGGCCCACGTGCCGCCACCGGTGTCGTCGATGAGGTTGTGCGCCATCTGGATGCTCGCCGCAACACACCAGTCAAAGGTGTACTGCGGCACGAAGTCCCCCTCCTGGTAGAGGTTGAGGGCGAACGCCTGGGCAACCGGGGTTGCCGTGGGCACTGGTGTCGGGGTGGGCGTCGGAGCCCAGTGCGGGGCAGGAGTGACATCGTCTGCGGCCGGCCGGGCCGAGGATGACGCTACCGGTCGATCGGTGGCAACCTCGCCGAGGTCGATCGCCGGAGTGCAGGCCGCGAGGAGCATCGTCAGGGCGACGAGCAAGGCCAGAAGACGGGTAGGGGCACCGCTCATAATCGAAAGCCTAGCGCGACGTGTCGGCTAGGTGGCCTGCGGACCTTGCCGCCTGTCCGGACGTTGTCGCGCCGCCCACAGGCGCCGCCGGGGCGCCTGTGCGGATGATCCACCATCCCAGAGTTGCCATGACCAGGCCGATGGGGATCCCGTAGGGCGGCATCCCGGCGTTGTAGCCAAGGAGTCCTGCGACAACGAACAGCAGGCCAATCCACGCGGGAAACTTGTCTGAACGCCAGCCGGCGATGCCAAGGACCATCCAGCCGACGGCGAAAAGCACGTAACTGGAGAACCCGCCGATCACCAGTCCCCGCGCCCGGCCGCCGAGCCTGAAGTAGACCGACACCAGGGCGAGGACAAGCCCGATGAACACCGCTCAATACAGGGCGTTGGTGACTTGGAAGGGCGTCTGCCTCATCATTTCGATCCGGTCGAGGCTCCGGTCGGCAGCGAGCAGGCGGGCGGCGTCCACAGCTGCGAACACGACGCCGGACACCAGCGCGATTGGGCCGGCAGCCTTAGCTAGCGGTGAGGCCATTTTTTCCTCCGGATGTGGATGGGGTGGCCAGGTCCTGACCGGGAGTACAGTCGCCGTGCGCCCGGCGACTGTCGCCCGTCGTCGTTCACATGGGACGCCTCCTGAAGGAGAAACGCCCGACGGCGGTGACCGGGCGGGGTGCCCTGCGCCAGGCCCGGCGGTCCAGCGTCATAGTGGCCAGAACCGCGAGAACGACGACGACGAAGTAAATCATCTCCGCGAGGTCGGCGCCGGCGCCGGTGAAGCCGAAGGAACCCGTTGTGAAAGTTCCCTGGCTGTTGTGGAACAGGAACGTCAGCAGGACGCTGCCGCCGGTGCGGTTGAAAAGCCACACGTAGAGGAAGGTGATGGCGAACGTCGTCGGCAGGCCTATCAGGCTTAGCCCGCCAAAGAGGACCAGCGGCAGGTGCCAGAGGGCCACGAGGACGCCGAGAATAGCTGCGGACAAAAGCGGAGGACGGGACGCCTGAAGCAGCGGGAGGGCGTAGCCGCGGAACCCGGCTCTTCGCCCAGCGGCCCGTCCAGCGGGTTGACCAGCCGGACGGCGAAGACGGTCAGCAGCCCGCTCCATGTCAGCTGTGCAAGGCTCGGAGCGGAGGCCCCGAGCGCCATATTGATGAGCCCCGTGAGCGTGACAAAGACCAGGGGAAGGAGAAGCGCGACGGCATACCAGGCCCAGCCAACGCGCCAACGGACGAGCCGCCGGCCCCAGTCTCGGAAACCAGGGCGGCCCTCGGCCACAGCGATGACGACAATTGCCGCAGCAAGCGGCCCTATCGGCAGGAATTCCATGCGGGGAATCAGCCCTGACGCGTATGCGGGCCACGATGCCCAGGAAATCGCGTACGTCACGACGAAGAATGCCAGAAGCCTGTGGTGTTTTAGCCAGCCAGTGGAACGGCGCATGATGGCTCCAAACAGTCACTGCAAGGTGCTCCAATTGTCCGCCCTCAGCAGGCGTGCGCGCCAGTGCTGGACGTCGGCCTTTCCGGATAGTCCAGTCGACCTGCTGAACTCCGCCCGCGCTAAAGCTAGACTCCGACGGCGGGGCGGCCCAGCGTGCGGCCGGCCCGCAGGACCAGGACGCGGCGGAAGTCCCGGTCCACCACCACGACGTCGGCACGCAGGCCCGCGCGGAGGCTTCCGATTTCCTGTTCCCGGCCGATGATGGCCGCCGGCACGGCGGTGGCGGAAAGAACGGCGGCGGCCGGCTCGACGCCGGCGTCAATGGTCCGCCGGACAACGTCCAGCAGAGTGGCGGTGCCGCCGGCGAGGGTGCCGTTGCTGAGCCGGGCCACGGCACCGCTGACGGAGACGGCTGCTGGGCCAAGTTCGTAGTCGCCGTCCGGCAACCCGGTGGCGGCCATGGAGTCTGTCACCAGCACCACGTTTTCTGCGCCCACCAGGTCGAAGACCATCCGGACCGTTTCGGGGTCCAGGTGCGCGCCGTCGGCGATGAGTTCGACGGCAATCGTGCCGGCCCCGGCCAGCCGGAGACACGCGGCGACGGGTCCGGGGCTGCGGTGGTGCAGCGGCGGCATGCCGTTAAAGAGGTGTGTGACGGTGGGGCGCGACACTGTCCCCAGGCCGGATGCCGCCAGCAGCTCCGCCGCCTCGGTGAGGGAGGCCGCCGTCGTCCGGGCATCCGCGTCAGTGTGGCCCAGCGACGGCGTGACACCGTGCTCGGCGAGGGTACGCACCACGGCGTTGGCGCCGGGAAGTTCGGGCGCGTACGTCATGGTCCGAAGGTAACTGCCGGCCGCGGCCAGCAGCTCGCCCAGCAACGGAAGGTCCGGCTCGCGCAGGAACCGGGGGTCCTGGGCGCCGCAGCGGGCGTGGGACAGGAACGGCCCCTCGGAGTGGATGCCCGCGATGAGTCCCTCGTCGGCGAGCTGCCGGAGGGTGGCAAAGCCACGCAGCAGGTCCTCGCGGGACGCCGTGACCATGCTTGCCAGCAGGGTAGTGGTGCCGCTGCGGTGCAGGAAGTCCACCGCCGTGCGGGCAGGGTCGCTGTCGCCGCTGGGGAAGTCGCCTCCGACGGCACCGTGGCAATGCAGGTCAACGAGGCCGGGCAGAATCATGCTGCCCGGCGGAAGTTCCAGTTCTTCAAGGCCGGGCAGCAACGACGCATCCAGGCCCTCGCGGGGCCCCACATACGCGATGCGCCCCTCAGTAACGGCCACCACTGCGTCAGTCTGGGCCGAGCCGTCGGTCAGGACCGTGCCGGCCAGCAGGTAGTTCCCCGCCTCGGCGGCGTTTTGCCCGGGCTTCACTTCAGGGCCCCGGCGAACCAGCCGGTGATGGTGGCCGGGTGCGTGATCGCGGTACCGACGACGACGGCGAACGCGCCGGCGTCGAGGCACTGGCGGGCCTGGGCGGGGGAGTGGAGGCGGCCTTCGGCGATGAGCGGCACGCCGAAGCCGGCCGCGGCGATCTGCTCCAGCAGTTCCAGGTCGGGGCCGTGCGTCTTGGGGCGCTCGCCGGAGTAACCGGACAAGGTGGTGCCGATCAGGTCGGCTCCGGCCTCGACCGCCGCGGCAGCGTCGTCGAACGAGCCGCAGTCCGCCATCACCAGCGCGTGGGAATCCTGGTGGATGCCCGCCACTGTCTGGGCCAGGGTCAGGCCGTCCGGACGCTCCCGGCGCGTGCCATCGATCGCTACCACGTGGGCGCCCGCGTTGACCACCGCCAAAGCGTGCCGGAGCGTGGGAGTGATGAAGACGCCGTCGTGCCCGTCCTTCCAGAGCCCGATCACCGGAACCTCCACCGCTGCCCGCGTGAACTGCACATCGGCCAGGCCCTGGACGCGGATAGCAGCGGCGCCGCCGATCACTGCCGAGGCGGCAAACTGCGCCGTAGTGCGCGGGTCCCGCATGGGCTCGCCCGGATACGCCTGGCAGGAAACGATGAGTTGCCCGCGCAGGGCTTCGAGGGCTTCGGGGGTCAGAATCACGGTCGGTTCCTCTGGAAGGTTGGCGGAGCGGGCTGAAGATCGGGGTGGGGCGAAGTAGTCAGGCGAGGTGCTTGGACGGCGGTGTCAGGACGGGGTGGTGAGGACCAGTCGCGCGGCGCCCACCATTGCTGCTGCGTTGCCGAGTTTAGCGGGCAGGACGGGAAGGCCGAGCAAAGCCGGCAGGAGTTCGGCGCGGAGGGCACGTTCCATGGGGCGCCACCAGGGGGCGCCGGCGTCGGAGAGCCCGCCGGAAACCACCACCACTTCGGGATCCAGGATGTTGGCCAGTCCGCCCACGGCCTGGCCGGCCGCGGCGGCGCAAATGCCCACTGCTTTGATGGCGATGGCATCGCTGGCGCCGGCCAGGGCAAAGACGCCGCGGGCGTCCAGCACCGGCTCCTTGCCGCCCAGACGCACGTACGCCTCGCGGATGGCGGGCCCGGAGGCGATCGCCTCAACGTGCCCGGCGCCGCCGCAGACGCAGGGGACAGCCTGGCCCTCGTGGAACGCATATGGGGAGGCGAAGTGGCCCACGTGGCCGCCCGCGTAGCGGTGTCCCAGGACCGGGTGCCCGGCCAGGACAAAACTGCCGCCGACGCCGGTACCGAAGGCCACCAGGAGCGAACTTGCGGTTCCTGCGGCGGAACCCGTCCACGACTCGCCGAGGGCGTGCGCGTGGACGTCGTTCACTGCCTGCACAGCCTCCGGCGCCAGGCCGAGCCGGCGGGCCAACCCTGCGGTCAGCTCGGTCCCGGCCCACCCGAGGATGGCATCGGTAGCGGACACCACAACACCGTGAGCGGCGTCGATGACTCCTGCCGAGCCAACCCCGACCCCCACCACGTCCAGGCCCTCTGCTTGAGCCCGCACCATGAGGGAAGAAACCAGTGCCGCAGTAGCGTCCAGGATCGCGTCGCCGCCATCCCGGTTCAGGGTAGGAATGGTCTCCGAAAACAAGACCTCCCCGTCCCCGGAAACAACCCCGGCAGCAGTCTTAGTACCCCCAAGGTCAACACCGATCGCGTACATCATTCTCTTCCTAACAGGGGATCTCGACAGGCTCGATCACCGGGTGTGGTTGATCACGGAAGCAGCGCTGGACATGGTTCCTTTGTGTAGGTTGCGTCAGAGCGCGAGGAACGAGCGCAGCAACCGGCAAAAGGAGCATGCCCAGTGCCCCGGCCGCGAAGACTAGATCAGGCCGTTGCGCTCCAGGATGACCCTGATTGCCTTGGTCTCGTCCTCGTCCAGGGAGAGCATGGGGACGCTCATGACGTTCGTCTTGATGATGCCCATGAGCTGCAGGGCGGTCTTGAAGGCGCCCAGGCCCGCGGCGTTGCCGGACATGCGGCCAGCCTTGGGCGTGTAGACGATCTCGAAGACGTCGGCCAAGCGGTCCTGCTCGGCTGCGGCCTGGGCCCAGTCGCCGGCCTGTGCGGCGTCGAACAGGCGGCGGTAGCCGGCCGGGTCAACGTTGCCGAGGCCCGGAACAACACCCTGGGCGCCGCCCAGGAGGGCGCCGTCCACAACCACTTCGTGGCCGGTGAAGATGTCGAAGTTGGGGATGTCCTTGGCGGCCAGCAGCAGCTGGCGGAACGAGACATCGTCGCCGGAGGAGTCCTTCACCCCGGCGATGACGCCCTCGCGGCCCAGCTCGACCAGAAGGTCGGTGGGCAGCTTGAAGTGGGTGCGCACCGGCACGTCGTAGGCGAAGACGGGAACGTCGACGGCGGCGGCGATGGAGCGGAAGTGCGTGTTGTTCTCCTGGGCGTTGGAGATGGCGTAGTACAGGCTGGTGGCCACGATCGAGTCGGCGCCCAGCGCGATGACGCGCTTGGCTTCCTCAATGACGCGGTTGGTGGTCTGCTCTACGGCGCCCACGATCACCGGCACCTGGCCGGCGTTCACACCTGCCACGGTCTGCACAACGAGGTCGCGCTCGGTGTTGGTCATGTGGGTGACCTCGCCGGAGGAACCCAGCACAAAAAGGCCGCTGACGCCGCCGTCGAGCAGGTGCTTGGTGACGTTTTCCAGCGACGGCACGTCGATGGCGCCATCGGCGGTGCGGGGGGTTACGACGGGCGGAATGACGCCCTGGAAACGGGAAGCGACGGTGGTCACAGTGTTCTCCAAATATTGGTGGTTAGACGAAAATTTCAGGTGGGAAAGCTAGATGTGGAGCAGGCTCGGGGCAGCGCCCAGGAGCTTCTTGGTGTAGTCGTTGGTGGGGCTGTCGAAGACCTGCATGGCGGTGCCCTGTTCGACGATCTTGCCGAAGTACATAACGCAGATGCGGTCCGAGACATAGCGGACGGTCTGGATGTCATGCGAGATGAACACCATGCCGAGGTTCAGCTGGGTCTTCAGGTCAGAGAGCAGGTTCAGCACCTGGGCGCGGACGGAAACGTCCAGGGCCGACGTCGGCTCGTCCGCCACAATGATGTCCGGGTCCAAGGCCAGGGCGCGGGCGATCGCCACACGCTGGCGCTGGCCGCCGGAAACCTGCGACGGCGTGACCTCGGCCGCGGACTGCGGGAGGCCCACGAGGGCCAGCAGTTCCTTGACCTTCGCCGCACGGGATGCGGCGTTGCCGATGCCGTGGATCTGCAGCGGGTCGGTGAGGATGTCCTGGACGGTCATGCGCGGGTTCAGCGCCGTGGCCGGGTCCTGGAAGACCACGGACACGGAGCGGCCGAATTCCTTGCGCATGTGTGCGTTGCGCTTGATGGCGGGCTTGCCGTGGAAGAGGACCTCGCCCGACGTCGGCGGCTGCAGTCCCACAAGCACCGACGCGAGCGTGGACTTGCCGCAGCCGGACTCACCCACGATGCCCACGGTTTCGCCGCGGCTGATGGTGAAGTCGACGCCGTCGACCGCTTTGACGATGTTGGGGCGGAAGAGCCCGCCGCCACGTGCGTGGTGGTAGACCTTGACGTCCTTGAGCTCGATGACCGGCTTGCCGGTTGATTCACTCACTTTGCATCCTCCTTCAGGTGGCTCGCCCAGTAGTGGTCAGCGTCCCCGCCGCCGGCGGCTCCTACTGACGTCAGGACCAGCTGCTGGTTGGGGTCGGCGTCGGACCGCAGTGAACGCGGGGCGAAGCGGTCGCCCGGGGCGAAGTCCCGCGGGGACGGGACGGTGCCGGGGATCTGGTGCAGTCGCACGGCGTCGGCCTCGATGGAGAGGACAGCGCCGAGCAGGCCGCGGGTGTACTCGTGCTTGGGGTTCTGCAGCAGCTCCGAAGCCTGTGCGGATTCCACCACCTGGCCGGCGTACATGACCGTGATGCGGTGGGCCAGGGAGGCCACCAGGGCGAGGTCGTGGCTGACGAAGACCATGGCGAAGCCGAGCTGTTCGCGCAGTTCGTTGAGCAGGTCCACTACCTGCTTCTGGACGGTGACGTCCAGGGCGGTGGTGGGCTCATCGGCAACCACGATCTTCGGCGAACGGGACAGGGCCATGGCGATCAGGACGCGCTGGCGCTGGCCGCCGGAGAGCTCGTGCGGGTAGCTGGCGAGCGTCCGGACGGGATCGAGCTTGACCAGTTCCAGCAGCTCGGTGGGGGTCTTGCGGCCGCCGCGCTTGGTCAGCTGCTCCATCTGGTCCTTGATCTTCATGGACGGGTTCAGGGAGCTCAGGGCGTCCTGGTAGACCATGGCGATCTGCTGGCCGCGCAGGCCCTCGTAGGCCTTGACGCTGCTGTGGCTGGTGGCCGGATCCAGCAGTTCCTTGCCGTCGAACTTGATGGAACCGGTGACCTGCGCGGTCTTGGGCAGCAGGCCCATGACCGCGAGGGACGTGATGGACTTGCCGCAGCCGGATTCGCCCACCAGGCCCATGGTTTCGCCTTCGCGGACCGTGAAGGAGACGTTGTCCACAATCGCGGTGTCGCCGAAGCGGCCGGGGAAGCGGATGGACAGGTTCCTGACCTCCAGGACGTTGCGTGCGCCGGCCGGTACCTGGGGGAGGCGGTCGGTGCGCGTCGCCTCGATGGCGGAGAGCAGCTCCAGTTCCTTGTCCAGCAGCAGGTGCGGGTTCGCCGCGGCCAGCTTCGGATCGGAGAGGATGGCTGCCTCGTTGTAGTGCTCCTCGGTGAGGACGTCGCCGTAGGCGGCGCGGACGCCGTCGAGCTCGTGCGCTTCCACCACCGAAGGCTGGGCAACGGAGGTGCCGATCTCGGTGTCGACGCCGGCACCCACCGCTGCGCCGGCCACAACGGCCGACGCGCCGTCGTCGTCCTTTACTACAGGTGCCTTGCGCAGTTTCGGGTTCACCATGGCGTCGGTGAGGCCCTCGGCGAGGATGTTCAGGGACAGCACGGTGAGCAGAATGGTCACACCGGCGAAGGTGGTGGCCCACCAGCCGCCGGACAGGACCAGGTTGCGGCCGTAGGAGATCACGTTGCCCCACGACGGTGCGGGGTCCTGGACGCCGGCGCCGAGGAAGGACAGCGAGGCTTCGAGGATGATGGCGTCGGCCACCATCACCGTGGCGAACACCAGCACGGGGGCGGCGGTGTTGCGGACGATGTGCTTGAGCAGGATGTAGAAGCGGCCAGCGCCGATCACACGCTCGGCGCGGACGTAGTCTTCGCCGTACTGGGAGAGCACGTTGGCGCGGACCACTCGGGCCAGCTGCGGGGTGTAGATGATGGCGATCGCGATGATGATGGTGAGAACCGAGTTGCCGAACGCGGCCAGCAGCACTGCGGCCAGGGCGATGCCCGGGAACGCCATCAGGATGTCCATGAGGCGCATGATCAGTTCGTTGACGGCCTTGCTGGACGTCGCGGCGAAGGAGCCCAGCAGGGCGCCGGCCAGGATGGCCAGGATGACGGCGCCGAGGCCGATCATCAGCGAGGACTGGGCGCCGAAGAGCAGGCGGGAGAAGATGTCGCGGCCCAACCGGTCGGTCCCGAAGAAGTGCTCGGCGCCCGGCGGGGTAGCGGGGATGAAGGTCTCCAGCGGATCGTGCGGCGCGATGACCGGCGCAAACACGGCGGAGAGGACGATCATGATGAGGAAGAGGAGGGCGATGCGGGAGCCCCAAGGCAGGGCCTTGAAACGGATGCCCGGGGCACTCAGCCGTTCAGCAAGCTTGCTACGCATGAGCTATACCGTCCTGATTCGGGGGTTGATGAGCAGGTACAGGAGGTCCACCACGATGTTCACCAGAACGAAAGTGACGGAGATGGTGAGCACTACGCCCTGGACCAGGTTGACGTCCAGGTTGGTGATGCCGTTGAGGATCAGCTGCCCCATGCCAGGCAGGGCGAAGATCATTTCAATCACGACGGCGCCGCCGAGCAGGTAGCCCACGCGGAGTCCCAGCACGGTCACCGGAGTCACCAGGGCGTTGCGGAGGACGTTCTTGGAGACCACTTCGCGGTAGGGGACACCGTTGCCGATGGCGGTGCGGACGTAGTCGCGGTCCAGCTCCTCCACCATCGAAGTACGGACCACGCGGATCAGCGAGGCGGAGACCGGGATGCCGAGGGCAAGGGCCGGGAGGGCCATCGAGTTGAGCCAGCCACCGAAGCCGGATTCCGGCGTCGCGATTCCCCCGGAGGGGAACAGTGGGCTGGCGCCAAGGGCGAACCACTGGATCAGGAGGATGCCGAGCCAGAACGACGGCGTGGCGATCGCGGCGATCGAGAAAACGCGGACCAGCTGGTCCTGCCATTTGTCGCGGTAAAGGGCGCCGAGGATGCCGAAGGTCAGGGACAGGACGATTGCGATCAGCACGCCCAGGAAAGTCAGCTGCAGCGTCAGGGGGAACGCGGAGCCGATCATGGAGGCCACCGACTTGGCCGGCGGCGTGGTGACGCCGAGGTCCAGCTGCAGCAGCTTGCCGAGGAAGCTGAAGTACTGGATGACCAGCGGGTCGTTCAGGCCGTTTTCCTGGCGGTACTGCTGCTTCGCTTCTTCGCTGGCGCCGTCGCCGAGGGCGGAGCTTGCCTGATCGCCGGGAGCGGCCTGCAGGACAAGGAAGACGAGCAGGGTGATGCCCAGGATCATCAATGGCAGTGCTGCGAGTCTGCGGCCAAGCAGACGCAATATCGTGACCAATTTGTTCTCCGGTTTGTTTGGTTGTGCCGCGGGGGGAGCGTCACGGGGTGGTGCTTCTCAGCCCAGAGGGCCATGGCCAGCGGGCCACAGCCCCTCTGCTGCGTCGAGTTGGTGATGCCGTTTCCCGGGAAGTCCCGGGTGATGCGCTAGTTCTCAGCGCAGCTTAGGCGGTGCGTCCGACGTCGATGAACGACAGGCCTGTGGTGGGCAGCGGCTTGAAGCCGTTGAGCTTCTTGTCGTCCCAGGCGGAGGGCAGCTGGCGGTGGAAGATCGGGTACAGCGGAACTTCCTCGGAGACGAGGTCCACAATTTCGCCGGTGATCTTCTTGGCGTCTGCCGCGGCAGCCTGCGAGCCCTTGTTCATGAGCTCCTGCAGCTTGGCGCGTTCCGGTGCGGTCCAGTAGGCGCGCTTTTCCATCCAGGTGGCGCCCGAGTAGAACCAGCTCAGGAGCAGGTCCGCGTCGTTGCCGAAGACTGAGGGGTCGCCGGGGGCTGCGACCACTGAGTAGTCGCCGGTGCCGACGCGGTCGGTGTACAGGGCGCCGGACTGGATGCTCTTGACGGAGACCTTGACGCCCGGGATCTTGTTCCAGGATTCGAGGATCAGCGGGGCAACGTCCTTGACCCAGGCAGTGTCCGTGGTGAGCAGCTCGAATTCGAGGCTCGTGACGCCGGCCTGCTTCAGGAGGTCTGCTGCCTTTGCGGCGTCGTAGCCGTAGACGTTCTTGGCCTTGACGTAGTCCGGGTGGCCTTCCTGGAAGTAGGAGCTGGCGGCCTTGGCTTTGCCGAACAGGGCCTTCTTGATGATGGCTTCCTTGTCCAGGCCGTAGTGCAGGGCCTGGCGGACCAGCTTGTTGTTGAACGGCGCCTTGTTGCAGTTGAACATGAGGAACATCAGGCCGAAGGACTGGACGGATTCAACCTTGACCTTGGACTTCAGGCCGTCGATGTCCAGGTAGGGGACGTCCTCGATGGCCTGGACGCGGCCGGACTGGACGGCGGTGACGCGGGCTGCGGCGTCGGAGAGCAGGAGCCAGGTCATGCCCTTGGCCAGTGCCGGCTTGGGGCCGTTGTAGTCTGCGAACGCTTCGAAGACGATCTTGTCGTCCTTGGCGGCGGAGATGAGCTTGTAGGGGCCGGTGCCGACGGGCTTGGCGTCGAAAGCCTTCAGGTCGGTGGCGAGGGCCTTGGGGACGATCTTTACTACGGAGATGCGCGGTCCGAAGCCGGGGAAGGCGTACTTGAGGGTGAACTCGACCGTCTTGGCGTCAACGGGCTTGACTTCCTTGATGAACGGGATGAACTGCGAGAAGAGGGACTTGTTCGCCGGGTCCATCACGCGGGTGAAGGAGAAGGCCACGTCTTCGGTGGTGACCGGGGTGCCGTCGTGGAACTTGGCGCCCTCGCGGATGGTCACCTGGTAGGTGGTGTCATTGACCTTCTTGGGGTCCGAGGCCGCCAGCGCGTTGTACGGCACGCGGGTGGCCGGGTGCAGCTCGATGAGGCCTTCGAAGATGTGCAGGTTGGCGGCCATCGGGGTGGCGCCTGAGGAGCTCAGCGGATCGAAGCCGGTGGAGAGGGCGTAGGAGATGCCCGCTTCGATGGTGAGGTCCTTGTTGACTGCCGCAGCGCTTGCCGAGCTGCCGGTGGTGGTAGCTGCCGGGCTGCCGCACGCGGCGACAGAGGCGGTGAATGCTGCAGCGGCGCCCATGGCACCGGTGAGCTTGAGGAAGTTCCGGCGGCTGGCGTCATTGACCAGCGGCAGGTTCTTGGTGATGTTGTTCATGAGGGCCTCGCCATTCCAGAAGGTTTATCGGATGTAGGACGTCCGAGCTCGTATGTCGACTGTAAGCGTCATCACAGCTTCACGTCAAGCGCCACTTTTGCAACGCTCTCTCACTTAACGCGGCTTTCCGGCGAACGCTCTCTCACTTCCTGTGGGTTTTTGGCGGACGCTCTCTCACTCGGGCGCGCTGACGTCGCCGGAGACAGTGTCAAACCTGAAAGCACGACGGCGGCGCTCGGCAGTGCCGCCGCGCTCGCCGGTCATTTCAAATGCCACCTCGTAGGCCACCTCGGCGTAGCCGCGCGCCACATCGGCCTTGGTGACGGTGTACCCCGGGGTGAAATACAGGGCTTCTTCCCCGGGGCCAAGGTCCGCGGCGGGGAAGGCGTCCGAGCCGGGACCGGACAGCCGGACCGAGGTTGCCGGCAGGGGGCCGTCATTGCGTGCCCGGCCCGTGAAGGCCAGGATGTCCCCGGCCTTGTAGCCGGGAATGATGGGGCCATAGTTCAGGTCCTGCGCCTCCCGCGTGCCGATGACCTGCGCAGCTTCGGCCGAGTAGCCCTGGCCGATTTCCTTCCAGGTGTGCACGCCCCAGTCCCCGCCGCCGGACTGCATGACGTGGAACTCGCCGGCGTTCTGCCAGGCCGGCGGGCGGCCGGGCGTGATGGAGCGCAGAACCATGTCGAACACAAGACCCGCGCCGGGCACGCCCGCTTCGACGGTGGACTCGGGCGGGATGCTCCCGGCGGCGCTCCCAGTGGCGGCGGGACGGCCGGTGAGCTGTTCGGTGAGTTGCTCCGCGGGCACGGAGGTGAACACGATTTCCCGGTAGCCCTGGCGCTCGTAGAGGATGCCTATGTTGCCGTCGGGGAGCCGGGCGGCCGTCGAATATGCCGAGCTTCCGGGGCAGAGGACCAGCTTCGCGGGCCAGCTGAGGCCGTTGTCGGCGGACAGGCTGATCACCGTGTTCCGCCGCAGGGCCGTGTCTTGGTTGTTGGTGGCCAGAAGCCATGAGCCGGTGGACTCGTCGGCGAGGGAGGTCACGGACGGCAGGCCGTCGAAGCGGACCAGCGAGCCGTTGTCACCCGGGTCCGGGAGGTCCGCGACAGGTCGCAGTGCGCTCCAGGTGGCCCCGCCGTCGTCCGATATTGCGCCAAGGCGGCGCGGCGTGCCGCGGCTGTGCAGCAGGAGCCGGCCATCCTGGAGGGCGGCAACCTTGTTTTCGTTGGGGCGTGGCCGTGCGTCTTGGCGCCGATGAGCTCCCCGAGGGTCCAGGTGTCGCCGTGGTCGTCGCTGTACGCCGAGGCGGCCATGATCTCGCCGCCGGCCAGGACCACAAACTGCTGGACCAGCCGGCCGCGGTGAGGGCCGGTGTGGATCTGGATGCCCTGCCCCGCAGCGGCGAAGATTCCGGTGATGTCCGGCTCGCCTGTACTTGGCCCACGCATGTGAACCGGCGGGCGGAGCTTGAGTTGGGCGGTGATCCTGCGGTGCTGCCAGGTCAGGCCGTCGTCGTCCGAGTAGCTGAGGTCGCAGTGCTGGACGTTGTCATCGGGTTCCAGTCCGGCCGCGGCTTCAAAGAATCCGGCGTGCGTTCCGGCTGCGTGGAACATTAGGATCCGGCCGGTCTCCACGTCCACCAGGAGGCTCGGATCGCCGTAGCCGTTGAGGCCGCTGCCCGTCCTTACTACCTGCTGCGCGCCCCACGTCCGGCCGTTGTCCGTGCTGCGGCGGAGCAGGAGGTCGATCGGGTTGGGCAGGTCATCAAGGTTGGGGCGGCCGTCGTAAGCGGCCAGCAGGGTGCCCCGGCGCGAGACGGCGAGGGCGGGGATCCTGTATTGCCGGTAGCCGCCAGTGCCGCGGACCGCGAGGACGTGTTCGACGTCGGGCATGGCAGCCGCCGTTGGCTGGAGGACGTGGGATGTCATATCTCCATGGTAGAGGACACGTAACACGCATGTGTAGGCGGGCGCATGTCTGGCAGAGTTATGACCATGCTCACAGTTATTGGCGAAGGCCTTGTTGACGTTGTCCAGCGCGCCTCCGGAATCGAAGCCCACGTGGGCGGCAGTCCCCTTAACGTCGCGGTGGGCCTGGCCCGCCTTGACCATCCCGTGCAGTTCGTTGGCCGCTACGGCCGTGATGCCTACGGGGATTCGGTGGCGGCGCACCTGCGCTCCAGCTCGGTCATGCTGCCGCTGGGCCCCGACGAGCTGCCTACCAGCGTGGCCACCGCCGTGATTGACGACGACGGCGCCGCCACCTACACGTTCGACCTCGCCTGGGAGCTTCCCGGCCTGGCGGACCGCCTCGCCTTTATGCTCCAGGGAACCACCCTGCTGCACACCGGCTCCATCGCCACGATGCTGGCGCCGGGCGCCGCGGCGGTGCTGGCCGCCGTCGAGCACGCCCACCCCGCCGCCACCATCAGCTTCGATCCCAACTGCCGGCCCAGCATCATCACCGACGTGGATTATGCGCGGACGCAGGCGGAGAAGTTTGTCACCCTCTCGGACGTGGTCAAGGCCTCGGACGAGGACCTGGAGTGGCTGTACCCGGGTGTGGATGTGGTGGAATCGGCGCGGCGTTGGCTGTCGCTGGGCGGTTCCGAGGGGCCGGCTTTGGTGGTTGTCACGCGCGGCGCGGCCGGTCCGTGGGGGATTACAGCCGCGGGTGAAGCTGCGGTTGACGCGCCTCGCGTGGAAGTGGCTGACACCGTGGGTGCCGGTGACTCCTTTATGGCCGCGCTGCTATCGGGGATCGTGGACCGCGGCCTGGACGGCGCGCAGAACCGGAAGGACCTGCGCGAACTTCCGGCCGAGGGCCTGGCCGAACTCCTGGCCCACGCAGCCCGCGCGGCGGCCGTTACGGTTTCCCGCCCGGGCGCCAACCCGCCCACGCGTGCCGAACTGAACGCGGTCCCGGCGGAGTAGGGGCAGGGGAGCAGCTCGGCTGCTAAAGATTCGTAACCCTGCGCCGCCGTCGTTCAGTACGGCGGAGTTGCAGGATGCGCGCGCCGCCCGCGATCGCCACGAGTATGCCGCCTCCCACGGCTGCGATGAAGAACGCCACGCCCTGGGCAAGACGGCCCTCCCAGCCAAGGAACTTGACGGAGACCATGTCCTGGTTCTGGATGAAGAAGATGATCAGCAGCACCAGCACCGCGAGGCTGACCGCCACGGCACTCCAAATGACTGCGGCGCGGGTGACGCGTGGGGAAGCAGTCTTACGCGCAGGCGAAGGCGCAGGCGCGGGCACGGGCGCAGGGGCGGGCTCGCTGCGCTGAACCGTGGGCTCGGACTCTGGCGTCGGCGGTACAACGGTGGGTGGCAGCGGTTCTTCTGAGCTCATACCGTCATTGTCTCTCCACGCGGGCCATTTTGGCGGTATGCGGTGAGCATCCGAATGTTAGTCGCCCATTAAAGGGCAGTCGAGACGCGGCAACCCGCCCATACGCCCGGAATTAGGTACAGTTCCGGGCGGATGAGCGGGTTGCATGATGCGGACTGGGCCGACGGCGCCTGGGGCTACTCTTTACCAAGTCCCGCAGCCGAGGTCTTCTCCCCGGTGACCTCGTTGAGGGCCGTCAGGTCGAAGATGCCGTTGATGTCCGCCTGCTTGGTGGTGCCGGCTTCCACGCCGTCCTTGAGCAGCTTGGGGTAGGTTCCGGCGAGCGGATCCACGGTGAAGACGATGTTCTTCAGGGACCGCTCGATCACGTCGGCCTTGAGTTCGGCGCCTGCCGCTTCCTTGAGGGCAGCGTTGATGACGCTGGCCTTCTCGCCCGCAGCCGCGCTGTTCAGCCAGTCAACAGACTTGGCGTGGCCCTTGAGCAGGGCCTTCACGGTGTCCGGGTGCTCGGCGGCGAACTTCTTGTTCACGATCAGGATGGTGGTGGGGAACTCGCCGGCCTTGCCGGATAGTGAGCCGTCCCAGAGGTCCTTTTCGTCCACCAGGACCTTGGCTCCGGCGGTGAGCACCAGGCGGGAGGCCCAGGGCTCCGGCAGCCACGCGCCGTCGAGCTTTCCGTCCTGGAACAGTTTCAGCGTCTGGGCGTTTTCGGTGGGGTTGATGGCCACGTCACCGCTGCCGTCCACGTTGGTTTTGTAGCCCTGGGCGGCGAGCCAGGCGCGGAGCGCCACGTCCTGGGTGCCGCCGAGCTGCGGCGAGGCGAGGGTCTTGCCCTTGAGGTCGGCCGCGGAGTTGATTTCCGGCTTGACCACCAGCTGAGCGCCACCTGCGGCCGCTCCGGCGATGATGCTGATGGACTCCCCGGCGCTCTTGACATACGAGTTGATGGCGGGGTTCGGGCCGATGTAGGTGGCGTCGATGGCGCCGGCGTTCAGGGCTTCGATCGCGGCGGGCCCGGCGTTGAAGACCTGCGTGCTGAGCTTGGTATCGCCCAGCTCTTTGGCGATGTACCCCTGACTGACACCCACCAAGGCGGGTGCGTGCGTCACGTTGCCGAAATAGCCGAGCTTGAGCTCTGCTGCCGGGTTGCCGGCCGGGGCGGCGGAGGACGCCGCGGAGGTGGCCGCGTTGTCGCCGGAGACGGCCGATGCCACGGCCACGCCGCCGCCCACCAGGGCCAGAACGCCGGCCACGATGCCGATCTTCAGGCCGAGCGGACGCTTCGGGGCGGAAGTCTGGCCGGCCACGATGCGGGTGGCCGCCGGTTGGTTCTGCGGAGTGTTATCCGGGGGAGTTGTCACAGTATTTCCTTTGCTTGCGGAGATGTTGAAGATGAGATTACGGACGGCCCCCACGCCCCACAACGGCGACGGACACGGACGTTCACGCAACGACGCGCAGGCTCAACAGAACGTAGTGCGGCGTCAAAAAACGTCGCCCGGCGACTCCAACGGGCTGGCCACCAGGGACCGGCGGCACGGCCCGGGAAGCCCCCTGCCCCACGTAGACTGGCAGGATGCGGCTGGTAGCAAGTGATATTGACGGAACAATTCTTGGGCACGACGGAAAGATCAGCGACCGCACCGTCCGGGCCTTCCATGCCTGCCGGGACGCCGGCATCGAGCTCGTTTTTGTCACCGGCCGTCCGCCGCGCTGGCTCCACCCGCTGGAGGAACAGCTGGGACACACCGGCACGGTCATCTGTTCCAACGGCGCCGTGGTGTGGGACCTCGAAGCGGACCGGCTGGTTTCCGCCCGGACGCTGGGCATCGATGCGGTGCTGGAACTGCGGCGGATCATCAAGGAACTGCGCCCCGCCGCGCTCTTCGCAGCGGAAACACTGACCGGATTCCACCTTGAGCCGGGATTCATCGAAAACGGTTCCAGCGAGCTGCTGGCCGAATTTACCCCCGCCCCGCTGGCCGAAACGCTGACCCCGGACGACGCCGTCGTGAAGTTCCTGGCGATTGTCAGGGAAGGCACCGCGGACGACTTCCTGGCAGCCGTGCGGCCCGCCGTCGCCCATCTGGCGTCCGCCACCCACTCCGCGCCGACCGTGGCGATGCTGGAACTGTCCCTCCCTGGCGTCAACAAAGCCGTCACCCTGGCCGAATACGCCAAAGCGCTGTCCATTGACGCAGCCGACGTTGTCGCGTTCGGGGACATGCCCAACGACGTCGAGATGCTGCGCTGGGCAGGCCACGGGTACGCTATGGCCAGCGGCCATCCGGACGCCATCAGCGCTGCCGGGCAGCAGGCACCCCACTTTGACGACGACGGCGTGGCCCAGATTCTCGAGGCCAGGCTCGCGGCGCTGGGGATAGAGCTGTCCTGACCCCGGCTTCCTGGTCCCGGCTCCCGGGCCAGGAATTCACAGCTTCCGCTCACCTTGCGTTCACATTTGACCCCTAACGTGGGCGGTGGATACCCATCCGCAGCAAAAGGGGGAGTCATGGCAAGGAACGGCAACCAACGCGCGGCCGAAGCGCCGCTGCGCCCGGCAGAGCCGGCTGCGCACTGGAAGGCGCTGAAAGAGGGCGACCGCGTGCGTGTCCGCCTCAGCCCGGGGTTCGAAACCGGCGGGTTCGTGGATGCCATCACCGGGGACCACACCGCTGTGTGGGTGGATCTCGACAACGGCCATGGCCGCACGCTGCTGCACTGCAGCGACGGTGTGGAGATTGTGCCGCAGGACACGTAGCCCGCCGGCTCCGGTACGCTCACAAACGTGACTGAGCCGTTTTTTGATGCTTCCGGCGGTGCTGGCCGTGCCTCGCGTCCCATCGCCATGGCCCACCGCGGATTCTCCCGGGAGGGGCTGGAGAACTCGATGGCCGCGTTCCGGGCCGCCGCCGGACTTGGCTACCGGTACTTCGAGACGGATGTGCACACCACCTCCGACGGCGTGCTGCTGCTCTTCCACGACGACACCCTGGACCGGGTCACCGACGGCCGTGGCCGGATTTCCGAGCTGACCGCCGCCGAGGTTTCCGCCGCGCGGATCGGCGGGCGCGAACCCGTGCCACTGTTCGATGACCTGCTGACAGCCTTCCCGGCTGCCCGGCTGAACCTGGACGTCAAAGACTGGAACTCCGTGCAAAGCCTGGCCGCCGGCATCGAACGGCACGGTGCGCATGACAGGGTCCTCGTGGCCAGCTTTTCAGACCGCCGACGCCGGGCGGTGCTGAAACTGCTCAGCCGTCCGGTGGCGTCGTCGGCAGGGATGGTGACGAACGCGCTGTTTGTATTGCTGGGCCCGGTGCTTCCGGCCGCGTGGCTGCGCTTTGCGCTGCAGGCTCCGTTGCGGGATGTCCAGGCGCTGCAGGTTCCGGTCCGGTACGGGGCCATCCGGGTGGTGACGCCGGCCTATGTACGGCGGGCGCACGCCCTGGGCCTGATGGTCCACGTGTGGACCATCAACGATCCCGCCGAGATGCACCGCCTGTTGGACCTCGGCGTGGACGGGATCGTGACGGACCGTGCGGATCTGCTGAAGCAGGTCCTGCAGGAGCGCGGCGCGTGGGCGGGCAGCTGACCGGCTTTCGAGTGTCCTGTTTCCGGGCGTTCCGCCGCCGGCGTGCCGTCAGCCGCTGAGCCGCCGCGCTGCCAACGTCAGTCGGAGCTGCCGGGACCGTGAGTGGCGTGATCCGCTGCGGCGGCGAGGTGACGAAGCCCATCAGGGTCGAGCGGCGTATTCCACGCCGCCCAGTCCTTCGGCCGCACTGAGGGACGGCCCAGCAGGAAGCCCTGGCCGGCGCTGAAGCCCAACTCGGTGAGGACCCTGAGTTCCTCGGCGGTTTCAACACCTTCGGCCACCAGAACACTGCCGATCTGCTCCGCGAAGTCCACCAGGCACGCGGCCAGGGCGTGCTGGGTAGTATCCGTGTCCACGCCGCTGATCACGTTCCGGCCCAGCTTGATGAAGTCAGGCCGCAGATGGAGCATCCGGCTCAGGGCGCCGGCGGTGGGGTGTGAATCATCGATTGCAATGCGCAGCCCGCGTTCCCGGAGCGGCGTGATTGCTGAAACGAAATGCGAGTATTCCTCGTCCGGAATTTCGTCCGTCAATTCGAGCACAATGCGGTCTATCGGCAGCTCGATGTGGTCAAATAATTCGGGCAGGCGGGGATCCAGGCATGACGTGGGGGAGATATTGAGGGACACGAAGAGGTGCGCGGGGAGTTTCGCGGCAGCGGTGGCTGCGGACGCGAGGGCCGAGAATTCCAGGTTGGCACCCAAGCCAACGGCGGCTGCCTCGGCGAACCAGAGTTCCGCGCTCGCGCCGTCGTCGCTGACAAAGCGCGACAACGCCTCGACGCCCACAACGCCCTTGGATTCCAGACCGTAGATCGGTTGGAACGCGGTCATCAGCATCTGGTTTTCCAGCAGCGCGCTGATCCGTGACAGGCTGCGCAGCGAATCCAGCCGTTCGGCAATCTGCGGCGGCATGGCACTGAGAGGCTGCGGGAAGCGGGCCGTGTCGGCGGTTTCCGTGCCTGCGGTGTCCTGTTGCCGGCGTTCCAGAAGGTACTCCAGCAGGGCCCGTTCCGGCATGCCGGGGTTCTCCCCCAAGCGGTCGCTAAGGCGCTGACGTATTGCCGCTCCGGCAGGATTTGAATCCGCCAAAACCGCAGCAATAACTCCCCAAGCTTGTACCCGAACCGTCATTAGCAACGCCCCCAGTTGACGAAGTAATGGCTCCTTGGCCCCGTTATTTTCAAATTTCCAGATGCCTTCGGAATTCGTTACTTCTGATTAATGCCGATCTTCCTGGCCTCGAAGAATCGGTACCGCTACTTGATCGTATATCGGGATGATCCAAAAGCGCAGCCCTTATGCGATCAACCTCTATTACTTTGGGATGAAGTTTGGGCCAGCAGCGCAGGAATCTGTTCGGGCGGGACGGGCTTACTGAAGAAATAGCCCTGTGCGCTGAGGCACCCGAGGTTCCTGAGGTGCTCGGCCTGTTCTGCTGTTTCCACGCCTTCCCACACGGCTTCGAGCCCGCAGGCGCGCACTAACTGCAGGACTGCAGCCACCAGGGCCGGCTGGCTGGGGTCTGTTCCCAGGCCCTCGATCAGGGACCGGTCCACCTTGACCCGGTCCACCGGGAGCAGGCGCAGGTAGCTGATGGAGGAATATCCGGTACCGAAATCGTCGATCTCGATTCCTACGCCCAGACCGCGCAGCCCGCCCAGGGAATACCGGTCCAGATCGTTGCCCCTGACGATGGCCGCTTCAGTCAGCTCCAGGACAACCTGCGCGGGGCGGACACCCGTCTGCTTGAGTACGGCGCGGACGTCCTCGATGAACTGCAGGCTCTGCAGATCCGTTGCTGAGATGTTGATCCGGACAGAAAACCGGCTGTCCACCAGATCGGCATCAATCCAGCGGCGCAGCTGGCCTACAGCCGTGCTGAGCACCCACAGGCCCAGCTCCGAGATCAGCCCGGCATCTTCTGCCAGCGGGATGAATTCGTCGGGCATGATGCGCCCGCGGGTGGGATGGTCCCAGCGGATGAGGGCTTCCACCCCTTCAATCTGCCCGGTGCCCAGCTCAACCACGGGCTGGTAGTGCAGCACCAAACCCTCGCCCTTGATGGCGGCCCGGAGATCCTCCAGCAGTTGGCTGCGGAGCCTGCGGATGAGCAGGAGCCCGGGTTCGAAGACGTGGAGCCGGTTCAGGCCCTCGGCTTTGGAGGCATACATGGCCACATCGGCCTCCATCAGCAGGTCCTCGGCCTTCCGGCCGGCCGCCCCGACGCTGAGTCCTACGCTCGCCCCGCAGCGGACGGTCCGGTCGGGCAGGTCGATGGGTTCCTTGATGGCTGCCAGGATGCGCTGGCCTACGACGGCGGCCTGGTCGCCGCCCGTGTCCGGCATAACGATGGCAAACTCGTCCCCGCCCAGGCGGGCAACAACGTCGCGGGCCCGGACCGCGCCGCGGATGCGCTGGGCCACGGTGATCAGCACCTGATCCCCGGCAGTGTGGCCGAGGGTGTCGTTGATGGATTTGAAGGCGTCAAGGTCAAGGAGCAGGATGACGGGCTGGCTGAGGGCGCCGCCGTCGTTGTCCTGGGCGGACTTCAGCGCGGCCAGAAGTGCCGAGCGGTTGGCGAGGCCCGTGAGGGGATCCTGCATGGCCATAATCTTCATCTCGCGGTGGGCTTCGTGCAGCAGTTGCGTGCGGACCTCAACACGCTGCTCCAGCTCTTCGTAAATGATCTGCAGGTCCTCGGCCAGGAGGTTGGTGCCCATGATGATGGCGTCGAGCTCGTCCCGGGCCGGCGATACTTCTATCCGCGACTGGAGGTCTCCGGAGGCAAGCCGGACGATGCCATCGAGCAGCTGGGAGAGCCTGGGGTCATCGTCAGCGAACATCTGGTGCCTCCTTTCCGGGGTCAGGTTTCCTGGGACCCGCGGGCTCCAACGGGGAGGTTTACGGTGACAGTGGTGCCAACACCCAGCTCCGAGGTTACGTCAATGCGGCCGCCGTGGCGCTGGACGATGTCCTGCGTGATGGCGAGCCCAAGGCCGGTGCCCGGAACTGCCCCGGACATCGCGTTCGAGGCGCGGTAAAAACGGGTGAAGATGTGGGCTATCTCGTCACTGGAGATCCCCATCCCGGTGTCCGAGACGCTGACCGTCGCCCAGCGGGTGCCGTCTGCGTCGGCCCGCGTCAGGCTGGCCACGTCGATCTGTCCTCCGCCGGGGGTGAACTTGATGGCGTTGGAGACCAGATTCGTGAAAACCTGCTGCAGCTGCACTTCGTCTGCCAGGATTTCCAGGTCCTCCGGGGCCAGTGCCGTGGCAATGGTGACGTTCTGCACTTTTGCGAGCGGCCTCAGCGCACCGGTGACGATCTCAAGCGTCCGCGCCAGCCGGACAGGGGTCAGATGCAGCGGGCTTTGCTCATGCCCGTTGCGGGAGACGCTTAGCATGTCTTCGATCAGCAACCGCAGCCGTTCGGTGTTCCTGACCACGATGTCCAACATCTGGTGGACCCCGCTGGACACCGGATCGGACGTGTTCTCCTGGATCATGTCCAGGTACGCCATGATCGATGTCAGCGGCGTGCGGAGCTCATGGTTGACGGTGGCCAGGAAATCGGTCTTGGCTTTGTCCAGCTGCTGGAGCTGCTTGACCACTTGCTGCTGGCTGGTGATCAGATGGCTTTGGATCAGGCCGTGGGCGGTATTGCCGGCCACGTGCTGGATCAGTGCCAGCTCAGCCCGCGACCATTCCCTGGGGGAGTCCAGCAGGGCAATCCAGATAATTCCCAGCGAGGAACTGCCGTCCCCCATCGGGACGGCCACGGACGCGGCGGCACGCAGTTTCGCGAGTTCGGCCGGCAGCCGGACGTCGCCGGTGCCGAGCGGTGCGAACGCTCCGTCCGCTGTGAGCGCCTCAGCCCGCGCCCACAGAGTGTCAGCCGTCCTGCGCACCGGATCCTCGTCCGTGAACAACCCTTCAGGCAGTGGAGCCAGGCCGGGCCGGTGCCACTGGGCGGTGATGGGTGGCACCCTCTCGTCGTCGAACGTGGTCAGCCAGACCCGGTCCGCGCCGAAAGCCTCACCGAACCCCCTGACCACAAAGTCGGCGATCTGTTGCGGATGGTTGGTTCCGCGGACCGCCGCGGATACCTGCCGCAGCCTTTCGCGCAACGTCTCCGCTTCCTGCCGCGCTTCATTCCGGCGGGAGACCAGGGTGATCAGGGCCGTGGCGCGGTGGACGAGCTCCTTGGCAGTAGGCGGTTTGGCGATGCTGTCCCGTATGCCGGCATGCTCCACTGCCTTGATCTCTGCCGGACTGTCGAGATCCACGAGGAACAACACAGGGGCGGTAGCGTCGACGTCGGAGAGTGAACTGTCCAGGATAAGCACGGAGGGCTCGTACTCGTCCAGGAGGGCCAACAGGCCGGCGGCATTGCCCGCAGCCTTGACCGTAAAGCCCGCCGCCTCCAGTGCCGCCGTCGTGAATTCCCGGCGCCCGGCGTCGGGGTCCCCAACCACAGCCAGATATGGCACGGTCGCGACATGTGGTGTGTCCGCTGGCAACCTGCCCCCCTTCGCTCCTGAGTGATCCCACGTTTGGTCCTGACTGAGTACATTGTAGGGTGACGGAGCACACCTGCTCCCATAAGAATGCGCGGAAGGTAATCGTGACGAGTCAGCCTGCAGAAGAGACCAAAGCGGACCTGACGCTGGACGAACAGGGTGTTGTCCAGCTGAAGTGGCCGCGGGGCGTGTCCATTGCGGAATCCGACGCCGAGGCAGCCATGCGCAACGTCAACGAACTGTGCGGGGCCCGCCGCCTTCCCATGCTGGTGGATATGGCCACCACGGCCCAGGTCAGCCGGGGAGCCCGTGCCGTTTTTGGCCGCCCCTGCCAGGCCTCGCGCATTGCGCTGCTGGGGGCTTCGCCGGTTGATAAAGTGCTGGCCAATTTCATCCTGGGCATCAACAAACTGCCCTGCCCCACCCGGTTCTTTACGTCCCGCGACGACGCCATGGCATGGCTGTTGAAGGAACCCGCGGCCACAGCCTGAACGGACCGGCCCGGCAAACGTCCGCGGCGCGTTTGGGGTCATATATTTGTACGATGCCATCCCCAGCGAAACCGGTGCTCTCAGCCTTGCGGAAGTACCTGATCCTGCCCAAACTGATCAGGTTGTCCTGGTCTGCGCCGAAGAACAGGACTGTGGCCTGGGACAGGTATTGGGCAGGGATCGCCAGGACGGGCGCCCGGAGCGACGTGCTCTGGGACTCCGGGACGGACCACGAACTGCTGGCCTACCGCGACGTCCTGCGGCGGCACTTCGATCCAAGCCTTCCCATTGTGGATGTAGGTTGCGGGCATGGCGCCTTCAGCCGCGCACTGACGGCGTATTCACCTCGGGTGCTGGGCGTTGATGTGTCTCCGCACGCCGTGGCCCGTGCCAGCGGCGAATCGGCAGGCGTTGAAGGTGTCAGCTACCTGGCGCGTGACATGACCGGGCCGGGCGCCGGCGCAGGACTGGTGGGTTCCACGGATGCCAACGTTTTTGTCCGCGGTGTGCTCCACGTCCTGGACGCGGCGAATCAGGCCGCACTGATGGAGAACCTGAGGCAGCTCGTGGGCGCCCGCGGCACCGTGTTCCTGGCGGAAACGAATTTCCAAGGCAACCCGGTGGAGTACGTTTCGCATCTGGGCGCGTCGCTGCGGAGCATCCCGGCCCCCTTGGAACTGGCGATCCGGAAACTGCCCATGCCGGGTCACTTCGGACCGGAGGAGCTCGCCCGCGCGATGCCGAAGGACCGTTGGACGCTGGTGGAAGACGGTGCCGCAACCATCGAGACCAACCCGCTCATGGACGCTGCGGGGAACAGCCGGGTGCCGGGCTACTTTGCGGTTCTCAAGGCCAAAGATCCCGACGCCGGCCGGTAGAGGACGTTCCGCACTGTCCGCATGACGGATTGGGCAAGCGCTTTCCCGGGCTTGACTGGCATGATGGACGGCATGCGCATTCTTATTGCTCCGGACAAGTTCAAGGGCTCGCTCACCGCCGCGGAGGCCGCCGCTGCCATCGCCGAAGGTGCGCTGCGCGTCTACCCGGACGCCGTAGCCAACCAGTTTCCCATCGCCGACGGCGGTGAGGGAACCCTGGAGGCCGCCGTTTCGGCCGGCTACGAGGAGCGGCTCAACGCGGTTGTTGGTCCCATCCTTGCCCCGGTGGGAGCCGCCTGGGCTATCCGGAAGAAGTCCGACGGCGGTGCTACCGCCGTCATCGAGACGGCGCAGGCCTCCGGGCTTGCCCAGATGGAACCCACGCCGGCCAACGCGCTGCGGGCGCACAGTTACGGCTGCGGGCAGCTGATCGCAGCGGCCCTCGACGCCGGTGCCACCGAGATCGTGCTGGGCCTGGGCGGATCGGCCATGACCGACGGCGGCAGCGGCGCCCTGCGTGCGCTGGGCCTCAAGCCGCTGGACGCCGCCGGCAATGTGGTCCCGTTGGGCGGCGGATCACTCGCCGACGTTGCAGCCCTCGATATCTCCGGACTGGATCCCCGCTTGTCCGCCGTCTCGTTCAGGATCGCCGTGGACGTCCAGAATCCGCTGTATGGCGCCACCGGCGCGGCCCACGTCTTCGGCGGCCAGAAGGGCGCCGACGACGAGGCAACGGAACAGCTCGACGCCGGGCTGCGCAACTGGGCGTCCGTGCTCCGGGAGGCCACTGGCCGGGACGTCAACGTCCCGGGGGCGGGGGCGGCGGGCGGCTTCCCGGCGTCCTTCATTGCCTTCACCAATGCCCGGCTGGAAGGCGGGTTCGCGCTCGTCGCAGGGCTCACCGGCCTCGCGGGCCAACTGGACGACGCGGACCTCGTGATCACAGGTGAGGGTTCCCTGGACTCGCAGTCGCTGACCGGCAAGGCACCCATCGCGCTCGCCGACGCGGCCCGGGAACGCGGGATCCCGGTGATCGTGGTGGCGGGCCGGATCCTGGTCACGCCCGAGGACCTGGCCGGGCACGGCGTGGTGGCCGCCGCGCAACTGCTGGATGTGGCGTCCAGCCCGGAAGACGCCGTCGCCAACGCCGCAAAATATCTGGCCTGGGCCACCAGCCAGGTTCTGGAAGGCGCCTGAAGCCAGGGCCTCAGGCGCGCTGCACTTCTGCTCAGGTTCCGGTCTCGTAGTTCGGCTCGGCCACCGGCTTGGACTCCGGTGAACCCTTCTCGCGGAGGTAGACCGAGGCGCCCACCAGGACGGCCACGGAGAGGAATTCACTTTGCCAGTTCTGGAAGGACTCGAACCAGAACCGGCTGGTGGCCAAGTACTGCAGCATGGTGACGGTGGGCTGGCCGTGACTTTGTTGCTCCTCGCTGTAGGCCGCCGCGCCGCCGGCGGCGTGCAGGCTGAAGGAGGCAAGAAACAGCAGCAGCAGGAGGATGGACAGCGAGTGTTCATACAGCTTCAGGACCAGGCCGCCCCGCTTCACCGGCCATGGCGTGGAGTCCTTGATGGTGGCATCACGCGGATCCTGGTCCTGCGGTGCAGTCTTTCCCATCGGCTTGGATTCGGAGGAGCCCTTCTGGAAAAGGAAGACGGTCAGGATCACGTACATGGCCATCTGCAGAAACTCGGATTCCCAGTTTTCAAACGTGGCTTCGACAAAATCGCCGGTGGACAGGTATTCCAGGACCGTGACTCCCGGCTGCCCGTGGGTCGTCTGGTCCTCGCTGTACGCCGCGGCGCCGGAGAGGATCATGCCAACGAAAAACGCCAGGAACAGTCCGGCGTTGGCGAGCAAAAGCCCGTGTTCCTTGACCCACTTGCGCATGTGCACTCCTTCGGTTGGATCCCCTGCAACTTGCTGGTTTGGTGGCCTGTTACCGTTCCGCTGCGCGCCTGTTGAGCCGCAACGGGACGTAGATCAGCAGCACCAGGAGGACCGCCAGCAGGATTCCGCCGGCGGTCAGGCCGGCGGTGCGGCCGGCGGTCACATCAAAGACCAGGGTGGCTGTCCCGACACTAAGCATCCCCACGCCGGCCAGTGCGATCTTGGTAATGGTGTCAGCGCTGGAGACCAAGGTTTCCTTGAGGCGTTGGCGGAAGAGCCGGCGGTGGACGCTGACGGGAAGGAGGATAAAGGCGGTGGTCAGCGTCGCCATCACCACGTTGACGAGGTAGAGGCCCACCTGGAAATCGTCCAGGCCCTCGAACCGCTGCTGGAACGGGAGCGTTAGGAGGAAACCGGCAAGGATCTGGACTCCGGTCTGCAGCACCCTGAGTTCTTGCAGCAACTCGGCCCAGTTGCGGTCCAGCTGCTCTTCCCGGGTCTCACTCCGCCCGGTGCTTCCGGTGAAGTCCTGCACATCAGACATGCTTCTCCTCGCTCCCCGCGCATAGCCGCGTGCTCCAAAGCTAGGCCGAAGTTTCGCGTAGATCAATGCTTGGTAAGTTTACTGATTACTTGTTCCGGACGGTGGACTTGCTCTGCCGGGCGGGATAGCTTCGAAGAGAGCCTCGTGCATCTCCGGAGTCGTGCTGCCCGTGACCGGCGGCAAGGGCCTGCAACGAAGTTTGCACGTCAGATTCATCCACATCCGCAACAGGAGGAACCATGAGTCAGGACAACCAGCGCACGGAACCGGACGAGGGAATGGGCGGTTACGGCACGCCGACGGCGGAACAGGAGATGGGCGGCGCGGACAGCAAACAGTTTGCGCAGCCCCGTGAGGAAGAGGATTTTGATGCCGCCGGCCTGAACCAGGACAGCCCTGACGGCGAAACATTCTCTACAGGCACGCCCAATCTCAGCCACTTCGATGAGGAGGACAAGGACAGTGCCGGCGAGCCGGGTGCCGGCCGCTTCGGCGGCACCGATGACCAGCACCACGCCGAAAGTGACACTAATGATCCCGGCTTCGAACCGGGCGAACCGCCGATCCCGCGCGACGCCGACGTGCCCTCCGCCGAGGCGGAGATCAACGGGGCCAACGCCGATTCGCAGGGATCGGAACCCTTCTCGTCGGAATCCGGACAGGATGCTGCCGGCCTGCCGGACGGCAGCTGAAACGACCTCCCCAAGGACGAATCACCCAACGCCGGCGACCCGGAACGTTTCGACGCCGGGCAAGCACTGTTCTGTGCCCGGACTGCGGTTTTTGTGTGGCTGGACCCCGCCCGCGGAGCCATCCCCGGACGTATCCTAGAAACAGGTTTTGCAGTGAGCCACGCGTTTCGAACCTAGGCGTGGATCATGGCCGCGGAGACCCCGGGGGAGCCTGGCTGGGCATCGCTTCCCGACCCCCAGGATGTGGTGTTCGACAGCACGGATGTCGAGGACTTCCTTGTTGCGGTCACCCGCGAGTTCATGCGCGACATCGATGGCGATTCCCGCGGTATCAGCTGGGCTGTCACCTTCTTCCGCCCCGGCTCCGCGCGGACCGCCGCCGCCGGCAGTTCCGGGGCCCGGGCCGCTGACGAAGAACAGTGCTCGTTTGCGGACGGACCTGTGCTGGAAGCCCTGCGCGAAGGCGACTTTGTGCATGTGGCCGACGTCGCCCGCGACCGGCGGTGGCCAGGCTACGCCAGCGCTGCCGCGGACCACGGCGTCGGGGCGCTGTTGTCGATGCCGATCATGGCTGCGGCAGGATGGCGTGCCGCGCTGAGCCTCTACGCTTCCAGCCCCCATGCTTTCACCAGCGAAGACATCACCAGGACGCGCCGGTATGCGCGGCAAGTGGCCCGGTCTCTGCAGATGGCGGTACGTGTGGCCGAACGGGCTGAAGCCGAGGCACAGCTGGCCGTAGCGCAGAGCTCCATGGTGCTGATGGACCTGGCCGTCAGCATTTTGATGTCCGACTACGGGCTCGGCCATGAGGCGGCCCTGCAGTACCTCCGGACCGTCTCGAGGCATGCCAACCAGGGGCTGCACCAGACGGCCCTGAATATTGCGGCTGCCTCGCGCCCCGGCGCGGCGGAGCCCGGCCAGGAAAATGCCGGCTTCAGAGGGCTCGCTGACATTGAAACGCCTTCCCTCAGCGAGGGACCCTACAAAACAGGGAGCACGGCATGAACGTCTGGAAACAGGACAATGCAGCCCGGAACGCCCCTGGGGGGCCTCCGCCCCACCCGTGGCACCGCCTCGTGGCACTGGGTGATTCGTTCACCGAGGGAATCGGGGATCCCGAGCCGCGCAGCGAGGGTGGTTTGCGCGGCTGGGCGGACCGCGTGGCCGAGGAACTCAGCGCGAACCAGCCAGATTTCGCGTATGCCAACCTTGCCGTCCGGGGACTGATGCTGCAGCAGATCTTCGATCAACAGCTTGCCGCGGCAGTCGCCCTGAAACCTGACCTGGTCACGCTCTCCGCCGGCGGTAACGACATTGTTTTTCGGCGCAGCGATCCTGACCGGCTCGCAGAAAAGATCGACGACGGGGTGGGGCAACTGGCAAGGTCCGGCGCCACCGTGGTCCTCTTTGCCGGGCCGGACTGGGGTGCGACGCCGGTTTTCAGCCAGATCCGCGGCAAAGTGGCCATCTTCAACGAGAACCTTCACACGGTGGCCGCCCGCCACGACGCGGTCATGGTTGACCTGTGGTTCCTGCGCGAACTGTCGAACCCGGGCATGTGGGATCCGGACCGGCTGCACTTCTCGTCGCTGGGGCACCACACCATCGCCGCGGCCGTGCTGAAGGCCTTGGGTGTCCCGCACACGCTGGAGCCGTTGGAGCCCAAGCCACCGCTGCCCCACAGTTGGAAGGAAGCCAGGACCGAGGACCTCATCTGGGCGCGGGAATACCTGGTTCCGTGGGTGATCCGGCAACTGAGGCACCCGCCAGAAGCGGAGCTGACTGCCAAACGTCCCGAGCCGCGGCCGGTTTTCGGCATCGGAACTCCGCCGGGACCATTTATCGGCGGCGGTCACGCAGCCTGACGCAGAGCCTAACCGGGGGCTGACCCGGGGCCCGAAGAGTCAGCGCTTCTTCGGCATGCGTTTCGCGGCGGCGTTGATGGCCGCCTTTGCAGCCGGTGGCAGGCCCGCCTGCTCCGTTTCCGGTTCCGCCACCGAGCCGCGCGCCTTCGCGATGGCTTTCATGCCGTGGTAAATCACCAGGGCAGCGGCTGAGCCGAGGGCGATGCCGGTGAAGGTCAGGTCCCCGATGGTCCAGGTGTAATCGGCGATGCCGATGATCAGCGCGACGGCTGCGGTGGTCAGGTTCACCGGGTTGGAGAAGTTCACCTTGTTCTGCACCCAGATCTTCACGCCCAGGATGCCGATCATGCCGTACAGCATGGTGGCGGCGCCGCCCAGCACGCCCGGCGGGACCGTGGCAATTAATTCGCCGAATTTCGGCGAGAAGCTCAGCACAATGGCGAAGACACCGGCAACCCAGTACGCCGCCGTCGAATAGACCTTGGTGGCCGCCATAACGCCGATGTTCTCCGCGTACGTGGTGGTGCCGGAGCCGCCGCCCAGGCCGGCGAGGACCGTGGCGGCACCGTCCGCCATCAGCGCGCGGCCGGAGACGCCGTCGAGGTTCTGGCCGGTCATGGCCGCCACGGACTTCACATGCCCGATGTTCTCGGCTACGAGGACCAGCACCACGGGGACGAAGAGGCCAAGCACGCCCACATGGAACTCGGGGGTCTGGAAGTGCGGCAGGCCGATCCAGGCGGCGGCCTCCATTTTTTCGTAGCTCACTTCGCCGCGCAGCATGGCCACGAGGTAGCCCACCACCACGCCAACCAGGATGCTGAGCCGGCCGACGATTCCGCGGAAAAGAACGCTCACCAGGATGATGGTGGCCAGCGTGATAACGGCGGTGACCGGTGCGGCGTCGAAGTTCATCTTCGCCGCGGGGGCAAGGTTCAGGCCGATCAGCGCCACAATGGCGCCGGTGACGATAGGCGGCATCAGCCGGTTGATCCAGCCTGCACCGAACTTCTGCACGATCGCACCGATCAGGGCCAGTGCGACGCCGGCGAGCACCACTCCGCCCAGCGCGCCGGGCACGCCGAACTGCTGCTGGGACGCCATGATGGGCGCGATGAACGCGAAGCTGGAGCCGAGGTAGCTGGGCACTCGCCCCTTGGTGATGACCAGGAACAGCAGCGTGCCGATGCCGGAGAAGAAAAGGGTGGTGGCCGGCGGCATCCCGGTGATGATGGGAACCAGGAAGGTGGCTCCGAACATGGCCACGACGTGCTGCATGCCTACGCCGATGGTCAGGGGCCAGGCCAGCCGCTCATCCGGTGCAACCACGTGGCCGGGCTTAATCGATTTGCCGGTGCCGTGGAGCTTCCATTTCATTCCGAGCATGCTCATGGTCGGGGCCTTTCAAGGGGGTTGCCGCTGGGGCTGGGATCTTCCGGTGCAACAATACCGCGCGGTCCTGCTGTGGTGAACGTCACGTGCGTATAGGGAAGAAGGCGGGCGTGCTTGAAGTTACAACTATGGAAAGCAGACCGCCGGCCCATCATTTGCGATGAGCGGGCCCAGCGAAAGGTACGCCATGACTATTGCCCACGAAGAAGCGGTTATCGATTCGGCCGCCGTCGACGCCATTTTTGCCGAGGCCCGCACGGCCAACTCCTTCACCGGCGAGGTGACCGAGGACCAGGCCCGCGCCATCTACGAACTGACCAAGTTCGGCCCCACGGCTTTCAACTCCCAGCCCCTCCGCGTGACCTACGTCCGCTCTGACGAGGCCCGCGCCACGCTCGTTGACACCCTGGCCAACGGCAACAAGGCCAAGACCGCCTCCGCACCGCTGGTTGCCGTCCTCAGCTACGACACCGCCTGGGCCGAGCAGTGGGACAACTTCCTCCCCGAGTACAACGCTCCGAAGGCCATGTACGACGCCGCCCCGGACCTCGCCGCGTCCACCGGCAACAACAACGCCCACCTGCAGGCCGGCTACTTCATCCTGGCCGTCCGGTCCATCGGCCTCGCCGCGGGCCCAATGACCGGAGCCGACTTCGGTGCCATCGACGCCGCGTTCTTCCCGGCCGGCGACCAGAAGAGCTTCCTGGTGGTCAACATCGGCCAGGCCGGCGAAGACGCCTGGGGTGCAGCGAAGCCCAAGTTCAGCTACGAGGACGTTGTCCGCACCGTCTAACGCTCTCTCACTTAACGCGGCTTTAACACTGACGCTCTCTCACTTTCCTGAGGAAAGTGAGAGAGCGTTGTTCGTTTTAGTGCATCTAGTGAGAGAGCGTTCGTTTTTTCTTGCGCAAGCTAGGCGATGACGCCGTCCACCAGCGCCTTGGCTTCCGCCTGGACCTGCTTCAGGTGCTCCTCGCCCTTGAAGGACTCGGCGTAGATCTTGTAGACATCCTCGGTCCCGGACGGGCGCGCGGCGAACCAAGCGTTCTCCGTGACCACCTTGAGTCCGCCGATGGACGCGCCGTTGCCGGGCGCCTCGGTCAGCTTGGCAGTGATGGTTTCGCCGGCCAGTTCCGTTGCAGTGACGTCCGACGGCGAGAGCTTGCCGAGTGCCGCCTTCTGCTCACGCGTGGCTGCTGCATCGATGCGCGCGTAGACCGGGGCGCCGAACTGGTCCGTCAGGCCCTTGTACAGCTGGGACGGGGACTTGCCAGTGACGGCGGTGATCTCCGAGGCCAGGAGTGCCAGCAGGATGCCGTCCTTGTCGGTGGTCCAGACGCTGCCGTCCAGCTTGTTAAAGGATGCGCCGGCAGATTCCTCGCCGCCGAACGCGCCTTCGCCGGACAGCAGTCCCGGCACAAACCACTTGAAGCCCACGGGGACCTCAACCAGTTTGCGGCCCAGGCTTTCCGCCACGCGGTCGATGATGGAGGACGAGACCAGGGTCTTGCCCACCACCGAGTTGGGGTTCCAGCCGCTGCGGTTGCGGTAGAGGTAATCGATGGCGACGGCGAGGTAGTGGTTCGGGTTCATCAGGCCACCCACCCCGTCGACAAGAGGTGTCACGATTCCGTGCCGGTCGGCGTCGGCGTCATTGCCGGTGGCGATGTCGAACGCGGCTGAACTGCCGCCGTCGGACATCCTGTTGATCAGGGAGGCCATCGCGAACGGCGAGGAGCAGTCCATCCGGATCTTCTCGTCCCAGTCCAGGGTCATAAACGCCCACTGCGGATCCACGGTGGGGTTCACCACGGTCAGGTCCAGGTGGTGGCGCTCGCCGATCTCGCCCCAGTAGTCCACTGCGGCACCGCCCATGGGGTCGGCGCCGATGCGTACGCCGGCCTCGCGGATGGCGTCCAGGTTCAATACGGACGGGAGGTCGTCAACGTAGCTGCTGAGGAAATCGAACTTGCCGGTGCTGTCCGCTGCGAGGGCGTCGGAGACGGGGATGCGCTTCACGCCCCGCAGGTCGTTTTCCAGGAGTTCGTTCGCGCGGTTGGCGATCCAGCCCGTGGCGTCGGAATCGGCCGGGCCGCCGTGCGGAGGGTTGTACTTGAAGCCGCCGTCTCCGGGCGGGTTGTGGCTGGGTGTGACCACAATGCCGTCCGCCTCAGGAGTGCCGGGCTGGCGGTTGTTGTTGTACGTGAGGATGGCGTGGCTCAGCGCCGGGGTGGGGGTGTAGCCGTGCCGCGCGTCGATCAGCACGTGCACACCGTTGGCGGCGAGGACCTCGAGGGCGGAGTTCTGCGCCGGCTCGCTGAGGGCGTGGGTGTCCTTCGCCAGGAAAAGCGGGCCGGTGATGCCTTGCCCGGCGCGGTATTCCACGATTGCCTGTGTGATCGCGAGGATGTGTTTTTCGTTGAACGACGCCTTGAGGCTCGAGCCGCGGTGCCCGGAAGTGCCGAACGCCACGCGCTGGCCGGGATCACCCAGATCCGGCGTGATGTCGTAATACGCGTCGAGGAGCGCAGTGATGTCAACAAGGTCCTGGGGTTGGGCAACTGTGCCCGCGCGGCTAGCCATGGCACCAGCATGCCAGACGTGGGCGGCAGTCAAAACGCCGGGTCCATAATCCGGCCCCTATGACGCGGAAAGTCCCTTCCGGGCGGTGGGCAACAAGTAGTTAAAGCGAGTACTGGGCCCAAAAGTACCTATATACCGGCTCCCTGCGGCGCTGCTACGTTCGGAAAAGCTCAGGAAGGGAATGCCCGACGGCGGGGAGCGCCGCCGTCGGGCACTGCAGTTAGCGTCGGGTACTGCAGTAAGTCGGTACGCAGCGATCAGGGGGCAGGTCATGGCGGCAGGGGACGGCGCGGCAGAGCAGTCGAGGCTGGCTGCAGAACGCGTGCAGCGACTGAAACGCCAACTCGATCTGGCCGAGCGTGCCACGAAGTCGTGGGACGCCGGTGTCGTGGGCGAGCGGCTCGTGACGGACCGGCTGAGCGGGCTTATTCCGCACGGCTGGTACCTGCTGAACGACGTCCACTGGCCCGGGCGGCCCAAAGCCAACCTTGACCATGTGCTGGTGGGTCCCGGCGGCGTGGTGGTGGTCGATGCCAAGAACTGGACCGGCGAGGTCACTGTCTCGGCCGGGGTCCTGTGGCAGGGCCGTTTTGCCAGGACGCAGTCCGTGGACGGGGCATTGGCGCAGTGCGCCGCCGTCGCGTCCGTGCTGGCGCCGCCCCACCGGCGGTTCGTCCGCCCGTTGATCTGCCTCGCCGGTCAGCCTGACCTCTTCGGCATCACCAATTCCGACGTCGCCGTAGCGGGCGTCGACCACGTTGTTGCTGCCGTCTTGGCGTTGCCTCCGGTCCTCGACCAGCAGACGGTGGTGGGCCTTTATGCGCACCTCGGCGAACAACTGGCGCAGGACCCGGCGGCGGAGGGGCCGGCTCAGGATTCGCTGACCGCGAAGCCACTGACTGCCAAGCCACCGTCCGCCAAGTCATCGACCACGAGGTTACC